>CAVRGH010000001.1:0-12258 GCA_963720675.1 uncultured Acidimicrobiia bacterium
CGCTGATGGCGATCTTCTTCGGCCTGCTCGTCGCGGCGTCGTTCGGGTCGGGCGACTTCCTCGGCGGCAGCGCGTCCCGACGCACCCCCACCTTGGTCGTGCTCGCCGTCGTTCAGGTCTGCGCCCTGGCGGGTGCGGTGGTGTACGCGCTCGCGTTGGGCGGCTCGGCGAGCGGCACCGATCTCGGCCTCGGCGCCGCGGCGGGGGGACTGAACGGCATCGCTCTGGGTTGCCTCTACGCCGGGCTCGCGACCGGCCGGATGGGCGTTGTCGCACCGCTCACCGCCGTCATCGCCGCGTGCATCCCCGTGTTCTGGGGACTCGCCAACGGTGAGAACCTCAGCACCGTCGCACTCGTCGGTGTCGCGATCGCCATCGGGGCCGGCGGGCTCATCGCGCGTGAGCGCGACGAGGCCGGCGGGGGAGGCCGGCTGTCGGCACTCGGCCTGGCTGCTGTCGCGGGGACGCTGTTCGGGTGGTCGTTCGTCCTGTACTCGGAGACGGGCCACGACTCGGGCGCGTGGCCGGTGCTCGCGGGGCGCGCCGCGGCGACCGTGCTGGTCGTCATCGTGGTGCTCGTGCTGCGACGCTCCGTTCGCATCGGCTCGCCGGAGCGGTCGATGGCGATCGGAGCCGGCATCCTCGACGTGACCGCGACCGCGCTGCTGCTGATCGCGATCCGAGAGGGTCTCGTAGCGGTCGTCGCGCCGATCGCCGCGCTCGGCCCCGCCTTCACCGTCGTGTGGGCCTGGATCGTGCTCCGAGAACCGGTGGGCCGTCTCCAACTGCTCGGGATCGCGGCCGGCATCGCCGGGCTCGTCCTGATCGCGGCCGGCTGAGCGCCGAGGTGCGCTCGCTCACTCCCTGTGCGCCTCCAGGTACGCGGTGAGCTTCTCGAACGCCATAGTCCACCCAGTGGCACCAGGGGAACCGGCCGGGACGCCCTCGTGAGTCATCACCATCTTCGTGAGGCCTCCGAGGTCCTCGAGCGTGACGCGAACCTCGGTCGTCACGGGATGTCCCTCCGGCATGCCCATGTCGGAGGCCGAGGAGACGTTGCCGTGTTCGTCGGACATCGACTCGGTGTAGACGAGTCGCTCGCGCTCGACCACTTCGCGGTACTCACCGGTGAACCACATCTGCATGGCGCCGTTCGGAGTCTGCATCTCCATGCACACGAGCCGGGTTCCCCCGACCCGCACGTCCATCTTCGCGACCGGGATGGTCGCGCCGTCCGGGCCGTACCAGCGCTTGAAGTGCTCGGGGTCGGTCCACATCCTCCAGACGAGGTCCACGGGAGATCGGAAGACGCGTTCGATCACGACCGCGTCCTGGGGAATGCTTTCGTCGGTCATCGCGCTGGTCCGTCCTTGGTCGCGAGGTGGTTGAGGTATTCGTCCATCCGATCGAATCGGGCTTCCCAGACGGCCCGGTACTGCTCGGCCCAGGTCGAGACCTCCTCGAGGGGCGTGGCGTCGAGCGCGCAGGGGCGGTACTGGGCTCGTCGACCGCGGACGACCAGGCCGGCGCGTTCGAGCACCTTGAGGTGCTTCGAGACTGCGGGGAGCTGCATCTCGAACGGCTCGGCGAGCTCGTTCACGGTCGCGGCGCCTTCTGCGAGGCGAGCGAGGATCGCTCGGCGCGTCGAGTTGGCCAGGGCGGCGAAGGTCTCGTCCAGCCGGTGCTCGTCGATCGCCGTCGTCACCATCAGGCCGTGTCTACTTTCCGTATCAGATAATTAACTATCTAGGAAAGTACCGCGAATGTCAACCCGCCATGGCATGGGTCGAGTTGTTGTTCGAGCTGCCGGTTCCGACCACCGGCGGTAGGGATGGGGCATCGAGGTCGCCCAGGCGACAGGACCGATCTGGAACCGGAACGACGTCTTGGGAGACGATGCACGCATGAACCTCAACAAGATCCAACAGGAGTGGTCGGAGCAGAGCACCTGGGACTTCTCCGATCTCCGAGCCCTCGTCATCAACTGCACCTTGAAGCGCTCACCGGAGGTGTCGAACACGCAGGGTCTTGCCGACCTCGCGCTCGCCATCTTCGAGGCGAACGGAGTGGAGACCGAGGTCATCCGCGCGATCGACCACGACATCGCGACCGGGATCTACCCGGACATGACCGAGCACGGCTGGGCGAGCGACGAGTGGCCGGCGATCTACGAGCGGGTGATGGCCGCCGACATCCTCATCCTCGCGATGCCGATCTGGCTGGGGGAGAAGTCCTCGGTCTGCACGAAGGTCATCGAGCGGTTGTACGGCAACTCGCACCTGCTCACCGAGGACGGGCAGTGGTCGTACTACGGCCGCGTCGGCGGTTGCATCGTCACGGGCAACGAGGACGGCGCCAAGCACTGCTCGATGAACGTCCTCTACTCACTGCAGCACCTCGGGTACGTGATCCCGCCCCAGGCGGACTGCGCATGGCTGGGAGAGGCCGGACCCGGGCCCTCGTACCTCGACCCCGGTTCGGGCGGTCCGGACAACGACTTCACCAACCGGAACACCACGTTCATGGCGTGGAACCTGATGCACGTCGCGCGGATGCTCAAGGACAACGGCGGGATCCCGGCGCACGGCAACCAGCCGAAGCTCTGGGACGCAGGGTGCCGTTTCGACTTCCCGAACCCCGAGTACCGCGTCTGACGCGCGGCGACGATGGTGGCGTCCGGCGGGGCGATCACCACGGATCAGCCGACCGGAGCGCTTGCTACGGTCGGCCGGGAGGAGTTGCCGATGCCGCAGGAGCAGTCCCAGAAGAGTGGCGACCCGCCGCTGGGCAAGTGCGCCGTGTGTGACGAGCCGGTCACGACGGCGGATCCCGGTCGACTGCAGTTCTCCGCCGCGACGGGTTCGATGACGCACGTCCATGATCGGTGCCGCGCCGAGAATCAGTAGCGTCAGGCCATGACGAATCGTGTGGTGGTGTGGGGGACAGGCAACGTCGGCCGGCCGGCGTTGCGCGCGGTCGCCGCGCACCGCGACCTGGAGCTCACGGGTGTGGTCGTCGCGAATCCCGCGAAGGTGGGCCGAGACGCCGGTGAGCTTGCCGGGATCGCTCCCCTGGGAGTCGCGGCCACCGACGATCGGTCGATCGCGTTCGCCGACGACGTCGACGCGGTGGTCTACGCCGCGACCGCGGACACGCGTCCCGACGAGGCGCTGGTCGATCTCGTCGCGTGCCTCGGCGCGGGTGCCAACGTCGTGTCGACGGCCTTCTACCCGCTGCTCCACCCACCGAGCGCGCCACGTCATCTGATGGACCTCGTCGAGGGTGCGTGTGCCGACGGCGACTCGTCGGTCTTCGTCTCGGGCATCGACCCCGGATGGGCGCTCGACATCCTCCCCGGGTTGGTGAGCGGGGTGAGCGCGGGGATCGAGGAGATCCGGATCCAGGAACTCTTCAACTACGCGCTCTACGACCAGCCCGAGGTCGTGCGCGAGGTCATCGGGTTCGGAGGGTCGATGGACGACCTCCCGCTCATGCTCCTCGACTTCTCTCTCGACATGGTGTGGGCACCGATGCTGCGCGTGCTCGCCGATCTGCTCGAGGTCGAGCTCGACGCGATCACGACCCAGGTCGAACGGCGACCTCTCGAGCGCACCATCGAGGTACCGGGCATGGGTACCTTCGATGCCGGCACGCAGGGTGCGTTCCGGTTCGAGGTGCAGGGAATCGTCGATGGCCACCCGCTCCTCGTGGTGGAGCACGTCACGCGCATCGACGACGACTGCGCTCCCGAGTGGCCACGCTCGCCGACCGGCGAGCACCGCGTGTGCATCACGGGACACCCGAACCTGACCGTGTCGGTCCACGGCACCGAACCGGGTGAGCCAGGTGCGGCGGGTGGCGGCAACGCGACCGCGGCCAACCGCGTCGTGAACGCGATCCCCGCGGTGTGCGCCGCTCCGGCCGGCCCGGTCGGTCCCCTCGACTTACCGCCGATCTCCGGATCAGCGCAGCTACGACGGCGGTCAGCGGCGCGCTCGACGTTTGGTGCTCCCGATCGGCGGGTACGGGTCTGGATGGACCTCATCCCTCGACCGAGGAGCGTGCGATGCCGCCGCAGGCCTGGAGCAAGAAGCGGGAACGACAGTACGAGCACATCAAGGAAGGCCTCGAGGATCGTGGTCACGTCGAGGACGAGGCGGAAGAGATCGCGGCGCGCACGGTGAACAAGGAGCGTGCTCGGGCCGGCGAGGCAAAGGAGCCGAGCCGCGCATCGGTCGATGACATCTCGTCGGGGCGGCGCGGCGGGCTGCGCTCCCACAAGGGCGAGGGCGGTCGCACCTTCGACCAGCTCTACGAAGAGGCCAAGCACAAGAACATCCGTGGACGTTCGTCGATGACCAAGGCGGAACTCGAGCGCGCGGTCGGGCGATGAGCATGGCCACGGCAGCGGTCGGGAGATCGGCACCGCCGTTCCGCGCCCCGTCGAGCAACGGACAGACCCTTGACCTCGATGCGTTCGTCGGAAAGGTCCGGGTCGTGCTCGTGTTCTTCGCCGACATGACCGGACCGCTGAGTCAGGCCGCGCTCGCGGATCTCGACGAGCACTTGGTGGATTTCGGGCACGAGCGGGTGCAGCTGCTCGCGATCGCACCGTGCACCGCGAGAGAAGCCCGCACGGTCAGCGAGGAGCGACGGCTCGCGTTGACACTGCTCGCAGACGAGCACGGCGGCGAGGGTCTCGGCCCCATTGCGTCGGCGTTCGTGGGTGCGATCGGCCCCGAGTCGGTGGCGGTGGTCGTGATCGACCGGTCCGGCACCGTCGTCGACCGCTTCGATCAGTCACCGGTCGGCGACCTCGCCGAGCGCATCCTCCGAAGGGTCGAGCAGGCCAGCCACGACGAGGCCCCCACCGAGGTCCGCGGCCGCTAGGGCGCGCGGGATGGGATTTCGCGGGTCCCCCGGCGGGGTCAGGCCTCCGGGATCGCTTCCCACCACTGGCACCACCATTCCGCACCGACGAGGATGCGCAGCTTCGGGTGCCAGCAGTACGAGATCTCAGCAGTGTTCTCCAGGTAGTAGCGGCAGTTCTCGCATTGCTCTTCGCCCTGGGGCTTGCCCTTCAACACGGCGTTGTCCGAAAGATGCCGGAGCTCGATCGCGAGCTTCTCGTCGATCTCTTTCGGTTCGGGCTCTGGGATCTCGTAATCGGCCATGGCTTCTTCTACCCCGCCCCGGTGCAACGAAACCAGCCGTGGCGCCCCTTGGCGCGTGGAGGACTCGTCCACCGCCGAGCCGAGCCCTTGGCCGGGGAGCTAGCGAGGCGTCGGCTCGGCGCGAGTGAGGATCAAGAGACAGGCGTCGTCAGTCGTCGGAGATCCTTCCAGGCACGTGGCGACGATCGCGGCGCGCAGCGTGTGCGCCGAACCGGGGGGTTGTCCGGTCGCGGCGTCGGCGAGTCGGCGCAGACCAGCGTCGAGCGATTCACCGCGTCGCTCGACCAGGCCGTCGGTGTAGAAGACCACCGATCCCCCGACCTCGACCGTGATCGTGACGACGGTGCGAGGTTTGACATCACCGACTGCCGGCCCGAGCACGACCCCGACCGGCTCCTCCGCGAACCACGGCGTCATGGATCCGTCGAGGACGAGCGGAGGCAGGTGGCCTGCAGAGGCGAGCTCGAGCACGCCGCTCCGCGGATCGAGCAGGCCGAGCGCAACCGTCGCGAACTCCTCGTCGAGCGCGAACCTGCGCACGAACAGGTCGAGTCGCGCGAGGATCGACGCGAGGTCCGGTTCGATGACGGCATACGCGCGCGTTGCATGGCGCAACTTCGCCATCAGTCGGGCCGCGCGCACGCCATGACCGCTCACGTCGCCGATCGCGAGCACGACGCGCCCGTCGCCCAGCTCGAATGCGTCGTACCAGTCACCCCCGACCTCGGGTTCGTTCGGCGGTGCGCTGTACGTCGCGCTGACCTCGTATCCGGGGATCTCCGGGAAGTCGGGACGGATCAAGGTCTCGTGGAGCACCTCGACGGCCCGTCGCTCCCGGACCAGTCGCTCGCGCGTCTCCAGGAGCTCGAGCTCCGCCCGCCGTTGTCTGGTGACGTCCTGGGTGGTCCCGCGGAGACCGAGCACGTCGTCGTGCTCGCCGACCAGCACCTCGCCGCGATGCAGCACGTGGCGCTCGCCGCCACCGACGTCGACGAGTCGCTGCTCGACCCAGAACGAGTCGCGATCTCGGAGCGCCTCGGCCGGCGCGGTCGCGAGGATCTCGACGTCGTCGGGATGGGCACGCTCGCGCAGGACCTCCCGGAACTCCTGGCCCGTCATCGACGAGGGGATGTCCCCGCCGCAGAGCCGTTGCATCTCCTTCGAGAGGGTCACCAGGTTCTCCCGGGCGTCCCAGTACCAGCTCCCGAGCTGAGCGAGGCGCTCGGCCGCTTCGAGCTGTTCGGTCAGCAATGCGGCTGCCCGCAAGGACATGGTTTCCTCGAGCGCCATCTCGAGGTGCTTCCGCTCATCGATGTCGATGCCGACTCCGACCATCAGCAACAGCGCCCCATCTGGCGCGCGCACGTCGCGACCACGAGCCTCGAGCCAGTGCACGGAACCGTCGGGCCAGATCGCGCGGTGTTCGAACGTGAGGGGTGACCCGGTGTCGCGCGCCGTCCCGACCAACGCGGCGACCCGGTCACGATCGTCGGGGTGGATGGCCTCCAGATACGCAGCGAATGAGCCGTCGAAGCTGTCGGCTGCCATTCCGAAGCACGCCGCCATCTGCGCGTCCCACTCGACGCGGTCGGTCGAAGGGTCCCAGGTCCACGTCCCGATGCGCGCGGCATCGAGCGCGAGCTCGTAGCGGACCCGTTCGCCCGCCTCCCTCGTCTCGTGCTCGACGTGACCCACGCGCGAACCCTTCGTCGACGAGGGTGAGCGTACGACGTGCACAGCATCCCCCGTACTCGGCAAGGGAACCTCGCATTGGCAGGCAGCCGCTCCGGTCGCGCGTTTCCACTGCGTCGCACCGGTGAGCCAGCAGGGCGCGGCTCAGAGGGTGACGTCGTGGACCAAAGCAGGATCCACCCCGATACCACCTGCATCGCTACTCGCGTAGACGGCGAGCGCGAACCGCAGGATGTCGATCGCCTCTTCGCCGCTCCACCAAAGGGGGCCTTCTCCGGTGCGGAGCCAACGGAGCCAGTGGCGGCCGGAATCTCGGAAGCTGCTCGCCCAGTCGTCGTCGAGCGCGTGGTGCCCGCGCAGCTCGCCGTCGGTGTACACCTCGAGGCTCGGCTGCTGGATCCCACGGCCCGTACACCGGTTCACGCGGGCGAAGCCCTTGCGCCCGGTGACCTCCCACCGCTCGTCGTTGGTGTAGTAGTCGGATCGGAGGTAGAGGTCGGGCGCGAGCGTGATGTCCCACACGCCGCGGATGCCGTTCTGGTGCTCCCAAGAGATCGTGGTGGGGGCGTCGACCTCGACGCCGGGGTACACCTCGGTGCCTCCGATCCACGCCCGCACCTCGGCCAGCGGGCCGAACAGCCAGAGTGCCGTCGCCAGCTTGTGCCACCCGTCGTCGAAGACGAGGATGCCGCGGCCGCGCTGCATCTGTTGGAACTGCCACTCGTAGCTGCTCATCGGTACGTCCCAACCGCCGAGACCGCTGCCGACCATCTTCATGTGGTAGCTGCTGATGTCACCGAGCTCGCCGGACTCGGCAACTGCCTTGAGCTCCCGCAGCGGCTCGTAGAAGAGGTAGTTCTCCATCACACGGAGCACCCGGTCGTTGGCGGCCGCCGCGTCGAGCATCCGCTGCGCGTCTTCGAGCGTGTTGCACATCGGCTTCTGGAGGTTCACGTGCCAGCCATGACCGAGGAGCTCGATCACGCCATCGGCGTGGAGCGGGATGGGAAGGAGCGCCTCGACCGCGTCGACGTCGAGGCTGCTCGCCGCGAGCTCGGCGACCGACGCGAAGGTCCGCGCCTCCGGCCAGTCGGCCTGACGCTCGGCGCGACGGTCGTCACTCGGATCGACGAGTGCGACGACCTCGACGTCGGGGTTGTCGACGTACGCGCGCACGTTCAGGTCGTAGATGCGCCCGAGCCCGACGAACGCCGCGCGCACGGGACGGTCGTACGGAGTGAAGGTCACGTGCTTCGGGTCTCCTGTTGCAGCTCGACGGTGTTGCCGGCTGGATCGGTGATCCAGATCTGTACGGTGTGCTCGCCCTGCACGGCGCGGGCGTACTCGATGCCGCGCTCCTCGAGCTCGGCGATCGCGGCGTCGAGGTCCTCGACCGCGACGCAGTAGTGGTGACCGGTCGGGTCGATCCCCGGTCCGACCGACGGTGCGCCCACGAGGTGCAGCTCCTGGTCGCCCACGACGTGCCAATGGCCGGGGACACCGGGGATGTCGGGTCGCGGTGCGTCGCCGAGCCCGAGGACATCGCCGTAGAAGGCGACCATCGCCTCGATCGGGGTGTCGTTGCTGTTGACCGACACGTGGTGGAAGCGCGTGACCTTCATGACAACTGCTCCATCACCTTGACAACTGCTCCATCACCCTGACAACTGCTCCATGAACTCGAGGCGGATCCCTCCCGGCGCCTCGACGAACGCGATCCGCCGCTTCCCGAACGCACCTTCGACCACGGCCGGACCCCACACGACGGTGTGACCGACCAGCTCGGCATCGAGATCGTCGGTGAACAGCGCCGGGTGGAGGAAGCCCTCAGGGGGAGGTCGACCGCGTCCTCGTAGATCGCCTGGGTGAAGAGCGTGATCATCACCGGCCCGAGGTACACGTCGGCGCGCTCGCCGTTGTTCCACACCATCCGATCGCGGACGTCGCCCCCGGTCGCCTCGTAGAACGCGCACGCCGCGTCGAGGTCCGCCACCTTCACGGCGAGGTTCGCCAGACCCGTGACCGCCATCGCAGTGCTCCTCCTCCGTGCCGACGCCGACGTCGAGTCCCTGACGCGGGCGTCAGGGACAGTATCGGCGACACTACGGTTCCGGCCATGAAGCTGCGGATCGCGATCCTCGGCGCCGGTGCCGGCGGCCTCGCGATGGGCATCGCGCACGTGATGAGTCGGAAGCGTGCTCGCGCTGCCTGCGGCTCTGGGTGCTCGCCCACCTCAGGGCGCGACCGCCACCTCGTCATCCGGTTCGACGGCGAGGCGCACAGCGTCGAGGAGCCCATGCACCAGAACGTGCGCGCCGGAGCCGACGCCGAGGGTCCAGTAGCGCCGGAACCACCGGGTGGCGTCGTCGTCGGTCCCGACGGTGCGCATCACGGCGGACAGCATGGTGCGGCCCGGTCCGAGCTCGTCGACGGCGAGCGCGTAGACGGTCTTCGCGAAGCCGGGTGTCGCGAACTCCCGGAACTCGTCAGGGGCGACCGCCATGTACTGGATCACGGGCCGCCAGAACTTGCCGACCAGCCCGAGCGCGAGCTCCCGGCCGGGTCGCTCCCCGAGCACGATCCAGCCTCCGTCACCGGCCGGGATGGCCGCCGAGTCGCGGAGCGTGAGGCGCTTCGGGCTCGCGGGTGGTCGCTTGCCGTGCAGGAGGTTCATCAGCAGCTCGGGCAACATCCGCGCTCCACCCAACGTCGCGATCAGGGGTCGCCGCTTGCCGAGCTGGATCAGGTCGGCCGCCATGAGCGCGTCCCAGGTCCGGTCCACATCGGCCGCGACCACCACCGCGACGCTGTCGGACACGTCGTACACCGGGAGGAGCTCGTCGGCGAGCCGGGGGCCGGTCATCGCGTCGCGCCCCTCCGGGTTTCTCGAGCCGAGACGCGTCGAGCGCCCGTCACCCATCGGCTCGTTTCTCCCTCGCAGTCTGCGCGTCTGCCGCGACGATCGTGGCTGCGAGACCGCGCAGGAAGGCGCGCAGGACCTCGTCCACGAGCTGTTGCGCGGCGGCGGGAAGCGTTGTTGCCGGCGGCTTGACGCGTGCCTCGAGGGTCAGCGCGCACTGGGTCGCGTGGACCGGTGCGACGGTGAGATCGGACTCGACGGGCCCGAGGGCGAACAGATCGCGCTCGAAGGTCCAGGTCCACGGAACGACGAGCGCACCCTCTCGCACGCGCATCGGCCCCTGGGCGCAGTGGGACCGGTCGGCCTCGTCGGCCGGGCTCGCGAGGCGCTCCTCGCTCCGCAGCTCGCCGGCGTCGTGCAGCGCGGCGTCGACGATCGGTTCGAGCCACACGGGATTCGCGGCGAAGTGGGGCGCGACCGTCTCGAACGAGCGATCCACGCGCACGAAGTCCCGGGCGAACATGCTTGTCACGGTGCCCCCTGAGGCCGGCGGGGGACAGGGCCGAACGTCCCGAAGGAAGGGCCCGGCGGCGGTCGGGCCTACTCGAGCGGTACCCGCCAGGTGGCGACGGTGCCGCCGCCCTCGGCGGAGGCGACTTCGGTGTCGCCACCCCAGGCGGCGGCTCGGGCCCTGGCGTTCGTGAGACCGTGGCCGCTGCGGGTCGGCCCGACCAGGTCGATGCCGCGTCCATCGTCGCGGACCTGGAGGACGAGGGAGGTCCCGACCTCGATGCGCACGGTCGCACGGGACGCCTGCGCGTGGCGCACGACGTTCGTGAGCAGCTCGCGCGTCGTCGCGAGGAGCTCCTCACCCAGGTCCGGGCCCACCTGTTCGGTGAGCGCACCCTCGATGGCGACGATCGGTTCGACGCCGGAGTCGCGCAGCACGTCGTCGACGAGGTTCAGGATCGCGGCGCTGAGGTTCGGGCGCGACGCCGGGCGCGCCTCGAGCTCGAAGATCGAGGTTCGGATCTCCGAGATCACCGCGTCGAGCTCGTCGACCACCTGGTCGACCTTGGCCGCGGCGTCCGCATCGAGCATGCGGCTCAAGCCCTGCAGCGCCATGCCGGTGGCGAACAGGCGTTGGATCACCTTGTCGTGGAGGTCCCGCGCGATGCGCTCCCGGTCCTCGATCACGGCGAGATCTTGGAGCCGTTCGTGCAGGCGGGCGTTCTCGATCGCGACGGCAGCGACGGCGGCGAGGGAGACGGTCAGGCGCTCGTCGTCTTCGGTGAACTCGTCTGCCCCCTGCTTCTCGCAGAGATAGAGGTTTCCGAACACCGATGTGCCGATCCGGATCGGTACGCCGAGGAACGAGCGCATCGTCGGGTGGTTGGGTGGGAACCCGTGCGCCAGCGGGTGCTGCGTCAGGTCGTGCAGCCGCAACGGCTGCGGATCGGCGATCAGCAGCCCGAGGATCCCGTGGCCTTCGGGAGCGTGGCCGATCCGGTCCGCCATGTCCGGCGGTCCCCCGAGGGTGATGAACTCCGCGAGCGCGTTGCCGGCACTGATCACGCCCAGTGCCCCGTACTCCGCGCCGACGAGCAGACGCGCCGCGTCGACCACGCGCTCCAGGGTGTCGGGGAGTCGGAGCCCCGTCGTGACCCCGAGGATCGCGTCGAGGAGCTGGCGCTCGGGACGGCCCACCGGTGAGGAGGCGCCGTCCGTCATGGCGGCATGCTACGGCGAGGTGGGTCTGGAGGTACCGGGGTCACGCAGGCCCGCAGCGAACACCGCGGCCTGGGTGCGGCGCTCCATCCCGAGCTTCGCAAGGATGTTCGAGACGTAGTTCTTCACGGTCTTCTCGGCGAGGTGGACGCGCTCGGCGATCTGCCGGTTGGTGAGGCCGTCCGCGATCAGATCGAGGATGCGGCGCTCCTGGTCGGTCAGCCGCGCGACCCGTTGGTCGGTCTCGGGGCCGTTGCGCAGCCGCTCGAGGACCGCGGCCGTGACGGTCGGGTCGAGCAGCGACTGGCCGGCCGCGACGCGCCGCACTGCATCGACGAGGTCGGTCCCCTTGATCTGCTTCAGCAGGAATCCCGATGCCCCGGCCATGATCGCCTGGAACAAGGCCTCGTCCTCGGAGAACGACGTGAGGATCAGGCACCGGACCTCGGGGTTGCGGGCCCGGACCTCCCGGCAGACCTCGACGCCGTTGCCGTCGGGGAGCCGGACATCGAGCACCGCGACGTCGGGATGGACCGGGGGGATCCTCGACAGGGCCTCGGCTGCGGTGCCGGCCTCGCCGACGACCTGGAGGTCGCCCTCGGCCTCGAGCAGCTCCTGCAGCCCGCGCCGGACGACCTCGTGATCGTCGAGCAGGAAGACGCGTACGGGCTCGACCATCATCTCGGAGTCTACGGCCGGCTCTCCGCCGGCCGACCCAAGTCGTGCGTGGCGCCATCGGCGACGTCCGGGAGTGGATGTCGCGCTACTTCAAGGAGATCAGCGAGGATGACCGGCGCCAGGCGT
>CAVRGH010000002.1:0-127444 GCA_963720675.1 uncultured Acidimicrobiia bacterium
AGACCTGCAAGCTGTACGACTACCAGGCCAAGACCTGGTACCGGTTCGAGGACGAGCCGTCGTACGCCTTGGAGCACCCCACCGCTTGACCGACCCACCTCATCCGGCCGGTCGATCCACCCTCCGGTCGAGCATGTGGCTGATCGACGCGACGTGATCGAAGGCCATGGGGCAGCTCCTCTCGAGCGTCCGCCCGGTACTTCGCGCGTCGGGACCTAGCCTGCGTGGGTGACCGATCCCCGACCGCTACGGGAAACGGACGTGCTGTCCGACCCGCTCGCCCAGGTGCAGCGGTGGGTCGACGAGGCCCGGGCCGCGGAGGTGCGCGACTGGGACGCGATGGTGGTGGCCACGGCCGACGGGTCCGGTGCGCCGTCGGCCCGTGTGGTGCTGTTGCGCGGCGTCGACGAGCGGGGTTTGTGCTTCTACACGAACTTCGAGAGCCGCAAGGGCCACGAGGTCGCGGCGAACTCCCGCGTGGCACTCGTGCTCCATTGGCGTGAGCAGAACCGCCAGGTTCGGGTCACGGGCACAGCGACGCGCCTGACCCCGGCTGAGTCGGTCGACTATTGGAACCGCCGGCCGCGCGCGAGCCGACTCTCGGCGTGGGCCTCGCACCAGAGCGAGCCGGTCGCGGACCGGGACACCCTGGAGTCCGCGGTCGCCGAGGTACAGGCGCGCTTCGGTGACGCAGGGGAGGTGCCGCTCCCGCCGTTCTGGGGTGGCTACCGGGTCACCCCGAACGAGGTCGAGCTGTGGCAGCACCGCGACGATCGCTTGCACGACCGCCTCGTGTACCGCCGCGCTGCGGACGACTCGTGGGCGCTCATCCGGCTCCAACCCTGACGCTCACTCGATGAGCGGTGCCGGCGTCGCGGCTTCGGCGCGCCAGGCCTCGATCACCGCCAGGTACACCACGACGCGGCCGAGGACGAGCAGCCACAGCAGGATCGCGAACACGATGCCGATCGCCCCGTAGAGCTCCGACGACGTTGCGACGTAGTGGGGCACGACGTACGCGCCCACCACCTTCAGCACCTCGAGCGCGACGGCGGCGAGGAGCGCAGGCACGACCAGCAGGCGCCACGCGACGTCGCGGTTCGGGAGCAGCCACGACGTCCACATCCACAGGAGCGCGTTCATCGACAGGCTGATGACGACCACGAGCGGAGCGAACGCCGTGGGGAGGAGGTCCCAGCACGCGGTCGCGAACCCGGCGGCAGCGAGGAGCACTGCCGCGCCGGCCAGCCAGGCGATGCCCCACAGCCGGTCTCGGAACCCGCGACCCGGCACTCGCCACGCCGCGTCGAACGCGTTCGCCACGACGAGCGCGAAGCTGGTGCCGAGCCAGAGGATGCCGACGACGCCGACGACCGTCGCGAGGCTCCGACTCTTCTGGGCGGCATTGACCGAGTCGGTGATGATCTTGGCTGCCTGTCCCGTGAGTCCGAGGTCGCCGACGATGTCGGCGGCGAGATCGCTGTTGTCGGCCGAGAGGAAGCCGAGCGCCGCAACCGCGAGCACCAGCAGGGCGAACAGCGCCAGAAACCCGTAGAGCGTCACACCGCCGGCCAACGTGGGCCCGCTGATCGCGTTGTACCGACGCTGCAGCTCCCGCAACCCATCGAAGCCGCGACGTACGACCTTGGCAGGTACCGATGGCATCGGCTGCAGGCTCCCACGTCGGGGCCCCGGACGCGCGACTCGCAGGGGATCCTCGGAGCGGTCAGGATCCGACCGTGACGACCGCAGCGTGGATCCTGCTCGCCGCTGCGGCCGCCCTCGCGCTCGCCGACTGGATCGCCGTCGCCCGCGGTCTGCGTCGGCTCGAGCTCGGGTGCAAGCCGGGTGCGACGCTGGCGCTCGCCGGGGTCGCCGCGACGCTGGATCCGGCCTACGGCGACACGCGGGTCCTGTTCGTGCTGGCCCTGCTCGCGTCGACGGTCGGCGACGTGTTCCTGATGCTCCCGGGCGACCGGTTCGTCCCGGGTCTGGGCTCCTTCGCGGTCGCACAGCTGCTCTACACGGTCGGGTTCGCGCTGCACGGTGGGACGGCGCTCGAGTACCTCGTCGGCGCCCTGCTCGTTGCGGCGCTCGTCGTGCCACTGAGCCTGCGCTTCATGGGCGCGCTCCGGCGCGCGGGACATGCCGCGATGGTGCCGCCGGTCGCTGCGTACATGGGCGCGATCGGGCTGATGGCCGCGAGCGCCATCGCGAGCGGCAACGCGTTCGCGATCGTCGGAGCCTTGCTGTTCGTCGTATCCGACTCGTTGATCGCCGAGACCCGCTTCGTCGGACCCCGTCCCGGTGCCGCCGTGGCCATCATGGTCACGTACTACCTCGCCCAGGCCGGACTCGTCCTCTCCCTGTTGGCCACATGACGACCCCGTCGGATCTCCGCGAGCCGCCGACCCGGCGCGTGCTGGTCGTCGAGGACTCGGCGCACCGCGCGGCCGGTCACTTCGCGTTCCGGTTCGCGGAGATCGCCCGGTGCTTCGCCGCACTCGGCTGCGACGTCGACGTCCTGACCGCTCAGGGCTGGGCGCTGGAACCCGAGGGCGGCGCGGTCGGGTTCACGATGCATCGCTACGGCCCGACGACTCGATTCGTCGGTCGCGTGGCGCATCGCCTGCGAACCCAGCCCGGCTCGGGGTGGTGGGCGCGCACCCGGCGATGGGTGGGTGCGTCGTTGCGCGTGGTGCTGATGCTCGGTGCGGCACGGTCGGTGCACCGACGCATCGGACGTGGAACCGAGACGGTCGTCATCAGCTATGGCGTCGACCCGCTGATGGCGGCGAGCGTCGCAGGTCGCGGCCGATGGTTCCTGTACGACTTCAAGCCGCCGGCCGGCGACACGCCGCCGCGGCGCGTGATGGTCACCTGGGCACGACTTGCCGAGGCCCGCCGCCGACGGGCCGGTGGCCGGTTCGCGCTCGCGACGTCGACCGAGCGAGCGGCCGCGGAGTGGCGGTCGCGGGCTCCGTTCCTCGACCCGGTCGCGCTGCCGATCGCCGGCACTCGGACCTGTACGCCGATCCCGGGGGCCCGGGACGAGCTCGGGTTGGGGGCCGACGAGCGGGTGGCGCTCGCGTTCGGCAGCCGTCACCAGGCCAAGGCCATCCGAGTGATCTGGCGCGCATTCGCGCGGCTCCCGGACTGGCGGCTGCTCGTGGTCGGTGCCATCGCCGACAGGTATGCGGCGGACGGATCGCCCGAGCTGGCCCGGCCGCCGGTGCTCATCGGCGGATTCGTCGACGAGCGCACGCGCGACCTTGCGTACTCGGCAGCCGATGCGTCGATCGTCAGCTTCAAGCGCCACCACGACCGAGACTCGGGGGTTCTCATGGATGCCCTGTCCTGGGCCGTACCGGTCGTCTGCTCCGACGGGTCACCGGCCGCGGACATCGTCCGCACGTACCGGCTCGGTCCGGTGTTCGCGCCCGAAGACGAGGCGGCGCTCGTGGCCGCCATGGGTTCGGTGCCGGAGCACCTCGATGCCGACGATCTCGACCGCGTGCGCGTGGAGTTCGCGGACGAGGTGCTGGCGCGTGCGTGGCTCGAGCACCTGCACCCGGGGGTCCGGGTGCAGGCGGACGGGGCCTAGAGCACGAGCGTCGCCGGCGTGCGGGCGTCGGCGCTGGTGGCCTTCCGGTGCTCGGCGACCTGCTCGACGGAGATGATCGCGATCCGATGGTCGGCGGCGAACTCCGAGAGGAAGTCGAAGCGAGCCGGCGACCCGTCGTGGTCGAGGACCTCGCAGATCACGGCGACGGGCGGGAGTCCAGAGAGCACGCACAGGTCGACCGCCGCCTCCGTGTGACCTCGGCGCTCGAGGGTGCCGCCCGGGCGCGCGCGCAGCGGGAACACGTGGCCCGGCCGCTTGAACTCACTCGCCTGCATGTCGGCGTCGACCACCCGGCGGATGGTGAGCGCGCGATCGGCGGCGCCGATGCCGCTGCCTGCGTCGAGGTGGTCGATCGACACCGTGAAGGCCGTGTCGCAGCCCGCCTGGTCGGGCGGGACCATCGGCGCGAGCTCGAGGGCTTCGAGCACCGACGGCGCACTCGGCATGCAGAGGAGGCCACGCGCCCAGCGGATCATGAAGTTCACGGCTTCGGGGGTGACCCACGATGCCGCCATCGTGAGGTCGCCCTCGTTCTCGCGGTCTTCGTCGTCGACGACGAGGACCATCTCGCCGCGGCGGATCCGCTTCAGGGCTTCGTCGATCGTGGCAAGCGCCATCAGTTGGTTTCCTTCTGTCTGGTCGAGCTCATGCGGCGCCGGGTCGCCCGGCACCTCGGTTCGGATCGTGGATCGCGCCGACGTGGGTCGGCAGGGTGAGCACCATGCGGCACCCGTGCGGGTCCCGCGACTCGGGGTGGATGTCGCCGCCGTGGAGGTCGACGATCCACCGGGCGATGGCCAGGCCGAGGCCGGCCCCGCCGTCGCTCGAGGATCGCGCGGCGTCGAGCCGCGCGAAGCGGTCGAAGACCCGGGCGCGCTCGGCCTCGGGGATGCCCGGACCCTCGTCGAGCACCTCGATCACGACGCCCGCGTCGTGACGGCGGGCGCGGACCTCGACGGTCCCGCCGGTCGGGGAGTAGCGCACGGCGTTCTCGAGCAGGTTCGCGACGACCTGATGGACGCGCTCGGGATCGCCGTCGGCGGTCAGGTCTCCGGGTTCGACGTGGACCGCGACGTCGACCCGGGGTTCGTGGAGCTGCTGCTCGCGCACGGCGTGCTCGAGCAGGGGCTCGACGCGGAACTCGGCGAGGTCGAGCGGCACCGTGCCGGCCTCGAGCCGGGAGAGGTCGAGCAGCTGCTTCACGAGCCGACCCAGGCGCTCGACCTGGCTGAGCATCGTGCGGAACGTCTCCGGGTCGGGCTCGGCGACGCCGTCGGCGAGGTTCTCCAGCGCGACCTGCAGCGCGGCGATCGGGGTGCGCAGCTCGTGCGACACGTTCGCGACGAGGTCGCGTCGCATGCGGTCGGTCTCAGCGAGCTCGGCGGACATCTCGTTGAAGGCCCGGGCGAGGGCTCCGACCTCGTCGTGCGACGTCGCGGTGACCCGGCGGCTGTAGTCGCCGCGCGCCATCGCGTCGGCCGCCGCCGCCATCTCCCGCAGCGGGCTGGTGAGGCCCCGGGAGAGCCACCACACGAAGCCCATCGCGGTGAAGCCCGCGAGCACCCCGCTCACCGAGGGCCAGATGCCGATCTTGATGCCGACCCAGAAGACGAAGATCGTCACCGCGACCGCGACCGCGAGCAGCGCCCCGAGCTTGAGCTTGATCGAGGGGAGGGGGTCGAGCGGTCGGCGCACGTCGAGGTCGCGCAGGTGGTCGAGGTCGGGGAGACGCCGGCTCCTGGCGTGGTCGGCCATCAGGCATCGACTCCCGCGGCGTATCCGACACCGTGGACGGTGCGCACGACATCCGCACCGAGCTTGCGGCGGAGCGCCCGTACGTGGGAGTCGACGGTGCGACCACCGGCGCCGTCGCGGTAGCCCCACACCTCGCCGAGCAGCTGGTCGCGCGAGAACACACGACCGGGACGCTTCGCGAGGTAGGCGAGCAGGTCGAACTCGGTCGGCGTGAGGTGGACGACCTCGGCGTCGCGGTGGACGATCCGCGATGCGAGATCGAGCTCCACGTTCCCGAGCTGCAACGGCTCGCCGGCGGCGCGGTCGGGGGTGCGCTCCACCCTGCGGAGCAGGGCGTGCACCCGGGCCACGAGCTCGCGAGCGCTGAACGGCTTCGTGAGGTAGTCGTCGGCGCCGACCGCCAGGCCGACGACGAGGTCGGTCTCGGAGTCGCGGGCGGTCAGCATCAGGACAGGGACCGGACGGTCGCGCTGGATGCGTCGGCACACCTCGAGCCCGTCGAGACCGGGGAGCATGAGGTCGAGCACGACGAGGTCGGGCTGGAGCCGGGCGCACGCCGCGACACCGCTCGGACCGTCCTCGGCGACCTCGACCAGGAATCCCTCGCTGCGGAGGCGGGCCGCGACGGCCTGGGCGATGGTGGCTTCGTCCTCGACCACCAGGACCGTGCGTGTCACGACGGACGAGGCCCCCGGCTGGGCAGGGGACGGGACGAAGACTTCCACCGGCACGAGGCCCATGGTACGGACCGGGTGTCGGGGAGTCCTGCCCAAGATGTGCGGATTCGGTGCAGGCCAAGCCCCGCCTCGCATCGGAGCGTGACGACGCCCGCCACGCCATTCACCGCTGCTCGTCGGGCAGGGCAACGACGGCCGCGGCGGCATCGACGGCGACGTGGACACCGGCGCCGAGCTCCGGTGGCCGGGCATCGCGCAGCTCGACGTCGAGTCGGGATCCGTCGGTCAGGGTGACCTGCACCCGCCAGTGGTCGCGCCGGAACGACCGCCCGGTGACGGTGCCGGTTGCGGCTGGAGCGAGTCCCGGCCCGTGACCGAGTCGCAGCGCATCGGGTCGGACCGCGGCCGGTCCAGGGCCGAAGGCCCGGGTGACGTTCCAGCCGAGGAAGCCGGCGACGAACGCGGTCGCGGGACGCGTCCAGAGGTCCTCGGGGCTCCCGACCTGCTCGAAGCGCCCCGCGTGCAGGATCGCGACCCGGTCGGCCAGCGCGAACGCCTCGTCGTGATCATGGGTGACGAGGAGCACGGCCAGCCCGAGGTCGCGGAACAGGGTGCCGAGCTCGTCGACGAGCTGCTCGCGAAGGGCACGGTCCAGCGCCCCGAGCGGCTCGTCGAGCATGAGCAGTGACGGCGCGGGCGCGATCGCTCGGGCGAGGGCGACGCGCTGCTGCTCGCCGCCGGAGAGCTCGTGCACGGCCCGCCCCTCGTAGCCGGCGAGCCCGACGCGATCGAGTGCCTCGGTCGCCCGCGCCCGCGCCGCCGTTCGGTCCACCCCGTGCATGCGCAGACCGAACATCACGTTGCCGACGACGTCGCGATGTGGGAAGAGCGCGTGGTCCTGGAACATGAGACCGAGCCGCCGCCGGTGGGTCGGGACCCCGGCCAGGTCCTGGCCGTCGCGGGCGACTCGTCCGCCGGTCAGGACCTCGAGCCCGGCGATCGCCCGGAGCAGGGTGGACTTGCCACTCCCGCTCGGACCGAGCACGCAGACGACCTCGTCCTCGCCGATGGTGAGGTCGATGCCGTCGAGGGCCACGTGTTCCCCGTATCGCACGGTGACGTCGTCGATCGTCAGCACGGCTCAGAACGTCCCGAGCTCACCGACGCGCGCGCGGTCGGCGGCCAGGATCGCGACGACCGTCAACGCCATCAGGATCGTGCTCGCGGCCATGGCCGCCCCGAAGTTGAGCGCCCCGGGCTGTCCGAGGAGGCGGTAGATCACGACAGGGAGGGTCGCTCGATCCGGCCGGGCGAGGAACAGCGTCGCCCCGAACTCGCCGAGTGAGATCGCGAACGCGAAGCCGGCCGCAATGGCGAAGGCCCGACCGACGATCGGCAGGTCGACCTCGCGCCACACCCGTCGCGGGGGTGCGCCGAGCACGGCGGCGACCTCGCGCAGCCTCGGGTCGATGGAGCGCAGCAGGGGCGTGACGAGCCAGACGACGAACGGGATCGCGATGAGCGCATGGGCGATCGGCACGAGGATCCACGAGGTCCGGAGGTCGAGCGGCGGCTCGTCGAGTGCGATGAGGAACCCGAAGCCGACGGTCACCGCCGAGATCCCGAGGGGGAGCGCGAGCGCTGACTCGAGGGCGCCGCCTCGACGGTGACGAGCCACGGCGAAGGACGCGAGCCCTCCGACGACGAGGGCGATCGCGGTTGCCGCCGTCGCGAACAGCAGGGAGTTCACCACGGCGTCGACCGGCGCGATGAAGAGCACGCTGTCGGCGCGCAGCTCTCCCAGCGCTCGGTAGAAGGCGAAGCCCGGTCCGCCGGCGGTGTCGAAGGAGCGAACGACGAGCACCGCGAGCGGCACGCCGAGGAGCACGAGCATCACCCCGAGGTTCCCGAGCAGCAGGCCCCGCTCGGCCCAGGTCCGGGCGGGCCGCGCGGTGACCGCCGTGGGGCGGAGGCCGAGCGCCACGGCCCGGCGCCCCTGGAACCGGCCGCTCACCACCAACAGGACGACGACCGCCACGAGCTGGAGGATCGAGAGGGCCGCGGCGGTCCGGAGGTCGAGGAGCTGCGCGGTGTGGCGGTAGATCTCCGTCTCGAGCGTCGCCCGCGTCGGGCCGCCGAGCACGAGGATCACCCCGAAGGACGTGAAGGTGAACAGGAAGGTGATCGCCGCGGCCGCGAGGATCGCAGGCTGGAGGGCAGGAAGCGTGACGCGCGTGAAGGCGCGCAGGCGTGAAGCGCCCAGCACGCGAGCTGCCTCCTCCTGTCGGGGGTCCAGGTGCTCCCACAGACCGCCGACCGTCCGCACGACGACCGCGTAGTTGAAGAAGACGTGCGCCAGGAGGATCGCGCCGAGCGACGGATCGACGCCGAGTGCGAGGAAGGCGGACGCGACGACGATCGTCGGCAGCACGAAGGGCACGACGATCAGTGCGCGCACCAGCGAGCGTCCCCGGAACCGGTACCGCGCGATCACGAACGCCCCCGGGATCCCCACGACGAGGGCCAGCGCGGTCGAGAGCGCGGCCTGCCAGACGGTGAACCAGGCGACCGAGCGCAGCGAGCTGTCGCCGAGCACGTCACCGAGCGGTGACAGGTCGAGCGCCCCGTCGGGCCACAGGCCGCGTCCGAGGATGGTGCCGACCGGGTACGCGAAGAACGCGAGCAGGAACGCGAGCGGGATGGCCGCGAGCAGCAAGCGGACCGGGCGCGTCACCGCAGCACGGTGTCGGTCCACTGGTCGATCCACACGTCGCGATGCGCCCCGATGGTCTTCGGGGGGAGCGTCGCGGGATCGCTCGGGACCTCGGCGAACTTCTCGAAGACCGGCGGCAGCTTCGCGTCGTCGCGCACGGGGAAGACGAACATCTGGAGCGGCACGTCCTCCTGGAACCGTCGGGAGAGCAGGAAGTCGACGAGTCGGCGAGCGGCGCGGGGATGCTGGGCGCCGCGCAGTACGCCGGCGAACTCGGTCTGGTCGAAGCAGGTGTCGAGCACCGTCCCGATCGGCGAGGTCGCGGGCCGCGGGTCGGCGAAGTAGACGGCCGCGGGCGGGCTCGACGCGTACGAGACGACGAGGGGGCGGTCCCCGTTGCCCTCGCCGGCGCTGAACTCGCCGTTGTACGCCTGCTCCCAGCCGCTGACCACCTGCACGTCGTTGGCGCGCAGGTCCCGCCAGTACTGCTGCCAGCCGCCCTCGCCGGAGCGGGCGATCGTCGCGAGCAGGAAGGCGAGCCCGGGCGAGGAGGTTGCCGGGTTCTCGACGACGAGCGTGCTCTTGTACGCAGGCTTCGTGAGGTCCTGGAGTGTCTTCGGTGGATCGAGATCGTGCCGGTCGAACCACTGCTTGTCGTAGTTGACGCACACGCTGCCATGGTCGATCGGTGTCGCGTGTCCCGTGGTGTCCAGCTGGTAGGTCGCGGGACGCGCGCGAGCTCGGGCGACGTGTACTGCTCGAAGATCCGCGCGTCGATCGCCCGTGAGAGGAAGGTGTTGTCGACGCCGAAGAGCACGTCGCCGATCGGATGGTCCTCGGTCAGGATCGCCTGGTTCAACGCGACCCCGGCGTCACCCGCGGGGAGGACCTCGACCTTGATCCCCGTCGCGCGCGTGAACGCGGCGAGGACGGACTTCGATACCGAGAAGGAGTCGTGGGTCACGAGGGTGATCGTGACGTCGTCCTTCGGTGCCGCGACGGCCGCGGGCGCGGTGAGGGTGCCCGCGACCACTCCTGCGGCGACCATCGTCGTGAGGAGCAGACGGGTGCAGACGGGTCGGCGCAGCATCTCAGGCCTCTCGGAGGGCATCGGGTTGGATGGCGAGCACGGTGCCGTCGGCGACGGTCACCGTCGCCACGGGCGCCAGCAGCTCGTTGCTCACGCCGAGCGTCGATCCGGGGAGCAGCACCGCTTCGTGCAGCGGGTAGCGGAGTCCGGTGGTCGTGACCCCGCGAGCGGGGCCTTCGGTCGCGAGCAGGGTGACGAGCGAGCCGGTGCGGCCGGTCAGCTCCACGTGCCGACGCACCACCTGGACGTGGGTGTCGCCGAACCATCCGTCGACGACCGCGTGGGCGAAGCGCGCCGAGCCGAGCAGGAGCGCGTTCGCGAGGTAGTGGTCGAAGCGTCCGCCATGGCCGCCGACGACCGTGAGGTGGAGAGCACCTCGCGCGGTGGCGAGGTCGAGGGCGAGCTCGAGGTCGGTCGCGTCCTTGTCGGGTGGATGACGGAGAATCTCGGCGCCGGCCGCCTCCGCGGCGGCGAGAGCAGCGGGCGAGATGGAGTCGAAGTCTCCGACCGCGATGTCGACGTGGCGGCCGAGGGCGGCTGCGTGCTCGACGCCGGAGTCGGCACCGATGACGAGTGCATCGGCCGCCAAGCGCATCGCGACCTCGGGAGGAACCGGATCGCCGCCGGCGAACACCACCGCGACACACGTCGGGGCGGTAGGACTCGACGCATCGTGCGCCGATCCGCTCACGTGGTCTCCCTTCGCCGGCATTACCCGGAGCAGGTTCGAGGGGTCGGTGACGCCGCTTCCGCGCGGTCACCCTCTCAGCCCGGCTGTCCCGAGCTCCCCGTGATGTTCTCTGTGCCATGGTACCCCCATGGCGAGCGAGGTGGTCCTGATCCGGCACGGCGCGACGGAGTGGAGCGCGGACGGCCGCCACACCGGGCGGACTGATCTGCCGCTCACCGACGAGGGTCGGGCGCAGGCGATGGCGGTGCGCGATCGCGTCGCGAGCATCACGTTCTCCCTCGTGCTCGTGAGCCCGCTCGAGCGCGCGCGGGAGACGTGTCGGCTCGTCGGTCTCGACGCCGAGGCCGAGGTCGACGACGATCTCGAGGAGTGGGACTACGGCGACTACGAGGGGCTGACGACCGCGCAGATCCGCGAGGTGCGTCCAGGTTGGACGGTGTTCGGTGACGGCGTGATGCCCGGCGGCGAGGACATCGGCGAGGTGGCGGTGCGCGCGGATCGTGTGATCGCCCGGGCCGACGCCGTCGAAGGCCCGGTCGCGCTCGTGGCGCACGGCCACATCCTTCGAATCCTCGGCGCGCGATGGATCGGCGACGCGCCGTTGGAGGCCGCGAACCTCGCGCTCGACACCGCGACCCTTTGCGTGCTGGGGTACGAGCACGAGCGGAAGGTCATCCGCAGCTGGAACTGCTGAGCAACCGACCGAGCATGTGACGTTCCGGGATCGTCACGATCCCGAACCGTCACCTGCTCGGGGTGCAGGATGGTCGTTCAGCGGTAGTTGCCGGTGTGGCCGAGGCTGATGCTGCCGGGCTGCGGGAAGATCGCGAGGCCGTGGGGTCCGTGCCCGACCGGGATCGTGTGGGCGAGCGTCCCGGTGGTCGTGTCGAACACGTAGACGACGTCGTTGTACCGGCCGCTGACCCAGAACTGGGTGCCGTCGGCCGAGACGCCGCCCATGTCGGGACTCCCGCCGCCCGGGATCACCCACTCGCCGACGGGTGCGCGGGTCGCGAAGTCGATGACGGTGACGGTTCCGGCCCTGCGGTTCGTGACATAGAGCTGCGTGGCGTCGCGGCTCGGGTAGAGGCCGTGGGCGCCGGCACCGGTGTTGATGAACGCGGTCTCGGTCATCGTGGCGGGATCGATGACGGAGACTCCGCCACCGTTCTTCACGTGGTTCGCGACGTAGAAGACCGCGCCGTCGGGCGCGATGCGCACGTCGATCGGCTCACCGCCGACGTTCGCCTCCCCCGTGACCGTGAGCGTCGGCAGATCGATGCGCACCACCCAGCCGGAGAACTCGCAGCTCGCGAGCATGGTGAGGCCGTCGGCCGTGAAGTCGGCATGGTTCACTCCCGGGTGCGGCACCGAGATGCTCGAGATGAGCGCCCAGGTGTGCGGGTCGCGCACGTCGATCCGCTGCTCGCGCTCCGCCATCACGAGCGCGTACTTGCCGTCGGGGGAGAAGTAGAGGTTGTACGGGTCGTCGACCGGGATCGCCGGCCCCGGGGTACCGGTGCGCGGGTCGATCGGCGTCAGGGAGTTCCCCTGGTTGTTGTTCACGTAGAGCGTGCTCAGGTCGTACGACGGCACGACGTGTTGGGGCAGCGCACCGACCGGGAACTCGTTGATCACCTGGAACGTCGCGGGATCGATCACGGTGACGGTGTTCGCGTGGCCGTTCGGGACGTAGACGCGCGGTGGGATGTCGCTCACCGACGGCGCCAGCATCCCCGCCAGCGTGCCGGAGTACACGCCGCTGGGCGGGGCAGTCGTCGTCGTCGTGGAGGAAGGCGGCGGCGCGACCGTCGTCGTGGTCGTCGCGGGCTGGGCATCGTCGCTCCCACCACCGCAGGCACCAGCCGCGATGACCGCCAACGCGCACATGAGGAAGGCAGCTCGGCGTCGCATCCCGAGCATTCTGGCCGCGCCTAACGTCGTGGTACGTGATCGGGCCGACGGACGCCTTGACCGAGCAGATGGCGGCTCGCGGCCACGAACAGGTGGTCTTCGTGGCCGACCCCTCGGTCGGGCTCCGCGCCGTCATCGCGGTCCACTCGACCGCCCTCGGGCCGTCGCTCGGCGGCGTCCGGTTCTGGCGGTACGCCCACGAGGACGACGCGATCGTCGACGTCCTGCGGCTCTCCGAAGCCATGACCCTGAAGGCAGCCGCGGCGGGGCTCCACCAGGGCGGCGGCAAGGCCGTCGTCCTCGTCGACGATCCCGACGTGCCTCGGACGCCGGCCCTGCTGCACGCCCTCGGCCGCGCCATCCACGAGCTCGGCGGTCGGTACCTCGCGGCCGAGGACGTCGGCGCGACCCAGCGCGACATGGACCTCCTCGCCGACGTGACCCCCTGGGTGACCGGGGTCGACCCTGCGCACGGCGGGTCGGGAGATCCGTCGCCGGTGACGGCGGTCGGGGTGGTCGCCGCGATCCGTGCGGTGCTCGCGCACCTCGACGGGGACCCGACGCTCGCCGGCCGTCGTGTCGCCGTCCAGGGCACCGGGCACGTCGGCACGCACCTCGTCGAGCAGCTCGCCGCCGCCGGTGCGTCGGTGGTGGTGGCCGACGTGGACGCGGGGCGCGCCGCAGCGGTGGCCGCCGCACACGGCGCAACCGTCGTCGACGCAGGCGAGATCCTGGTGCAGGAGTGCGACGTCCTCGCACCGTGTGCGCTCGGCGCGGTGCTCGACTCGGCGACCGTGCCGGAGCTCCGCTGCCGGGCCGTCTGCGGAGCGGCGAACAACCAGCTCGCCGACGACGCCGTCGACGACCTGCTCGCCGGGCAGGGGATCGTCTACGTGCCGGACTTCGTCGCGAACGCGGGAGGGATCATCAACATCGCCGAGGAGTTCACCGGCTACTCCCGAGCCCGCGCGCTCGAGCGCACCGAACGGATCGGGGACACCGTCCGACAGGTGCTGGACGTGGGCCGAGCGGAGGGGTTGCCGCCGGGCCGCGCTGCGACCCGCATGGCGCGGATCCGGGTGGAGGCCGAGGGCGCCGGCCGACGCTGGGCACCCGGCGATCCGGCGGCGTGGACCGACGGGGAGCCGCTCCGCTCGCTGCGTCCTTCGCCGACACCGGGTCGCTGATCGCAACTCGACCGGTAGGGTGCCCCGATGCCGACATCCCCGTCCAGCGAGCTCGAGGTCCGCTGGATCGACTCCGATGCCGCGCTCGCGCAGGTGGTGCAGACGCTGCGCTCCGAGGAGGCCTACGGCCTCGACACCGAGTTCGTCGCCGAGCGCACCTACTACCCCCGTCTCTGTCTCGTGCAGCTCGCCTGGCCCGGCGGGATCGTCCTCGTCGACCCGCTCGCGTGCGATGTCGCCGCGCTCTCCGAGGTGCTCGAGACGACGGCGACGATGATCACGCACGCCGGGAGCGCCGACCTGCCGATCATCGAGCGAGCGTGCGGGGCCCGCCCCAAGGCACTGTTCGACACCCAGCTCGCAGCCGGGTTCGTCGGGCTCGGGCAACCCTCTCTGGTGTCGCTGGTGTCGGCGCTGTTGGACGTCCGCCTCGACAAGGGCGACCAGCTCACCGACTGGGCGCGCCGCCCGTTGTCGGACTCCGCACGTCGCTACGCAGCCGGCGACGTCGCCCATCTGCTGGCGCTGACCGCGGCCCTTCGAGATCGCCTGCGGAGTCGTGGCCGGGAGGACTGGGCCGTCGCCGAGTGCGGGGTGCTGCTCGCGACGCAGCCGCGTGACCCCGATCCCGATCTCGCGTGGTGGCGCATCAAGGGCTCGCGGTCGCTGAAGGGCGAGCAGGCGTGCATCGCGCAGTCCGTCGTCGCGTGGCGCGAGCGACGAGCCCGTGAACAGGACCTTCCGGCGCGCTTCGTGTTGTCCGAGCTCGCGCTCACGGCACTCGTGCAGCGTCCGCCCCGATCGGCTGACGACATCGCGAAGCTGCGCGGTGCCGGCAACCTGCCGAAGCATGTCATCGCCGGGCTGCTCGAGGCGGTGGAGGCGGGGCGCGCGATGGACCGCTCCGAGCTGCGCAGCCCACCGAAGCACGGAGACGACTCCGGTCTCGACGCGGCCGTGGGGATCCTCAATGGCTGGGCCGCGCAGATCGCCTCGGGGGAGCAGGTCGACGCCCGCCTCCTCGCCACGCGTGAGGACGTCAAGGCGTTGGTGAACGGTCGCCCCGGGCGCCTCGACGACGGGTGGCGCGCCGCGATGGTGGGCAACGACCTGCACGCCCTGGTGAGCGGCCAGGCCGTGGTCCGTCTCGTCGGGGGCGGGAAGCGGCTCCGGCTCGAGCTGTCGCCGGAACCGTCGGGCGCCGGGTCGACCTAGCGGCCGAGCTCCTCGTCGGCGACCGCGGCCTCGACGGCGACGCGCTCGTCGGCGAGCAACCTCGCCGCACCGAGCCCGATCACCCCGGCGCTGAGGGCACCGAGCCCGACGAGTCGCGCGTGCAGCGGGAGTCCCCGAGTGGTCAGGAGTGCCGTGCCATCGACGAGGTCGACCGCGGCGCCCATGCCCACCCACTCCGCGTCCTGGGTCTGCTCCTTGAGGCAGGTGATCGCCCCGGCACCGAGCGCCAGGTCGCGCGCACCGAGCATCCGCCCGAGGGCCCGGGATCCGGGGCCCCGGCTCGCCGCGGGGGCGACGGCGACCGCGAGGCGAGGGAGGGCCACGGCGACGACTCCCACCACGATCCGGCCTCGGGCGAGCATCAGGGCGACGTTGCGGGCGTTGAGCTCCATGCCCTCATGGTGGCACGGGGGGTAGGCCAGGCCCCATCCGACGGGTGCCACGGGTGTCGTCGGAACCCGATCCGGGTAGCCCTCGTTGTAGGAACGACCGAATCGGAGGGGTCTCATGCCCACCATGCTCGAAGACAGCCCGCGCGCGGCCGCGTCCCGAGGGGACGCCGGCGCGCCCGCCAACGAAGTCGTCGTCCGCGTCGTCACCGAGGACCGCACCGGACCCGGCGACGGCACGAGAGGCACCGCCCGGCGACCCCGCCGCTTCGGCATCCGGGGTGCCGTGACCGCGGTGTTCCTGGGTGCGGTCGCGATCGGCGTGTTCCTGCTGGTCGGGATCGTGAGCGGGCTCCTGAGCTTCGACCCGTTCTCCACCACTCGCGTGGACCGCACGCCGCCGGCGTTGCTCCGGCAGATGCACGACCTGCACCAGTTCCGCGCCGCGCGGGGCACGTTCGAGGTGAACGTCGACGTCGAGAACGACGTCGACCTCGTGCCAGTCGTTCATCGCCGGCGACCGCACCGAGCTTCAACGGGATCGGGACGGTCGACGCCAACGTCGACTTCTCGACGCTCGAGCACCGACGCCGTCGTGCTCGGCTGCTGACGGTTCCGCCACGATCACGCTGCCCGACGCCGACCTACACGAAGGCCGTCGTCGACCCGGCGCGCAGCCACGTGATGAACCGTGACCGTGGGCTCGTCGACCGGTTGGCCGGGGTGTTCGAGAGCGACCCGACCAGCGAGCAGGAGCTCTATGTGCTCGCCGGGAAGAAGATCGACGCCGCGGCACGTGAGAGCGACCTGGTCACCAAGGCCGAGGCCAACACCACGTCGATGCTCCAGGGTCTGCTCGGCAAGCTCGGGTTCCAGAACGTGCACGTGGCGTTCACGAAGCCGCTCGTCGCACCCGCGACCCCCGCGTCGCGCTAGCGCGCTGGCGGTAGCCCTCGGCGACGTGCTCCAGCCACCAAGGGGGGCGCACCGTTGCTCCTGTTCGTGTCGTCGGCGCGAACCTGTCAGGCTGTCCGACGCAAAGGCTCGGATCGACGCTCCGGCCGCGAATCCAGAAGGACGTTCCCGATGACTGCCATCCAGGAAGCCCCGACCGCCGTCCACATCGGTAGCGATGAGCTGCCGTGGGTCGACATCGGCGACGGAGCCAAGATGAAGGTGCTCCAGGTCAAGGAGACCGAGGGGCTCTGGATCATCGAGAACATCTTCCAGGCCGGCTTCGAGGTGCAGACGCACCGGCACACCGGTCCGGTCTGGGGCTACACGGTCTCCGGCGGGTGGAAGTACAAGGAGTACGACTACGTGAACCGCGCCGGGTCGTTCCTGTACGAGCCGGCGGGATCGGTGCACACGCTCCAGTGCATCGAGGACGACACGCGCGTGTGGTTCCACATGTACGGCGCGAACCTCAACCTCGACGCCGACGGGAACGTCGAGAGCGTCGTCGACGGTGCCGGGACCCTCGCCGCGTACTACCTGCTCTGCGAGGCGGCGGGCCTCCCGCGCCCCAACGTCCTCACCGGCTGAGGCGCGTCCACGCGCGCATGAGCGTCGATCTCGAGCTCTCTGGAGACCAGGCAGCCATTCGCGACGTCTTCACCGGGTTCTTCGAGCGCGAGGCACCGACGAGCGTCGCCCGGGCCGCGGAGCCGCTGGGGTTCGACCGCCGACTCTGGGAACAGCTGCGTGAGCTCGGCGGGCCGGGGATGGGCGCACCGACCGCCTTCGGTGGTGGCGGTGCCGCGCTCTCGGATCTGGTGGTCGTGACCGAGGCGCTCGGCCGGTCGATCGCACCCGTCCCGCTGGTCGAGCACCTGGTCGCGGCGCGGCTGTTGCTGACCCCCGACGTCGTCGCCGGCGAGGTGCTCGCGACGATCGCGCTCCGGCCTACTGATCCCGACGGCGTGTGGCGGCTCGTGCCGGGCGGGGCGGTGGCCGACGTCGTGGTGGGGCTCGACGGCGACGAGCTCGTCGCGGTCCGGAGTGCGCCGCCAGGAGTGGCGCCGCGCAACCACGCCTCGGCACCCTTGGCCGACCGGGACGCGCGAGACGGCACGCGCGAGGTGGTCGGCACCCTCGCCGAGCTCGAGCGGGCGCGCGACGAGTGGAAGGTGCTGATGGCCGCGACGCTCGCCGGCGTCGCCGGCGCCGCGATGGAGCTCGGCGTCGAGTACGCGAAGGTGCGCCAGCAGTTCGGCGTCCCGATCGGATCGTTCCAGGCCGTGCAGCACGGGCTCGCGGACCTCCCGGCCCTGGTCGACGGCACGCGACTGCTCGCCCACAAGGCCGCCTGGGCCGGCGATCGTGACCATCCGGGACGCTGCGACGTCGACGACAACGACATCACCGACTTCGCGACTCTCGCCTCGATGGCGTACCTGTTCGCCACCGACGCGGCGGCACGTGCAACCGACCGCAGCCTCCACTTCCACGGCGGCTACGGCTTCTCCGAGGAGTACGACATCCAGCTGTACTTCCGCCGGGCGCGCGGCTGGCCGCTCGTGCTCGACGACCCGGCACGCGAGTGCCTGCGCCTGGCCGATCGGCTCTGGGGCAGCTGACGATGGACTTCGAGCTGCCACCGCCCACCCAGGAGTATCGACGACTCATCAAGGAGCTGATCGCGGAGACGGTGACTCCCGAGGAGATCGCGCTCCAGCACGACAGCGGGACGTTCAACTGCGCGCCGCTCAACCGCGCGTTGGCCGAGCACGGGCTCATCGAGCGGGTCGTCCCGGGGCTCGGGATCGGCGATCCGATCGAGCTCTGGATGCTGTTCAACGAGCTCGAGAAGGCCGCGGCGCCGATGGACGGCCTCGGCGTTGCGGTGATGATCGCCGGGGTGATCAACCACGTCGGCACAGCGTGGCAGAAGGAGCAGGTGCTCCCGTCGATCCTCGCCGGTGAGGCGCTGGTGTGCATGGGGCTGAGCGAGCCCGACAACGGCAGCGACCTCGCGGCGGCGAAGACGCGGGCGGTCCGTGACGGGGATGGTTGGCTCATCAACGGCGCCAAGATGTGGACGACGATGGCGCACGAGGCGCGATGGCTCATCCTCCTCACGCGCACCGACCTCGACGCGTCGAAGCACCGCGGCCTCACGATGTTCCTGCTCCCGATGGACACGCCGGGGATCACCGTCGAAGCGGTGCACACGATGGGGAACGAGCGGACGAACGCGACCTTCTACGACGACGTGCGCGTCGGTGACGAGTGGGTCCTCGGAGAGGTGAACGGCGGCTGGAACGTGCTCGGTGTCGCGCTCGCGTTCGAGCGCGGCGTGATGGGGGGGACCAACCCCGCCGTCCCGTTGCTGCGACGCTTCGCGGCGTGGGCACGCGAGTCCGGGGTCATCGATGACCCGATCGCGCGCGAGCGGATGGCGCGGGTCGCGATCGACAACGAGGTCGCCAGCCTCCTCACGCAGCGCACCGCGTCGATCGCAGCGAAGGGAGGGTTGCCGGGCCTCGAGGGTTCGATGGTCAAGGTGTTCGCGAGCGAGGCCTACGTGAAGGCCGCGCACTGGTTCCAAGAGCTCGCGGGCCCCCAGGGTCTCCTGCAGGTCCACGAACCGCGGAGCGCGGCCGACGGCTGGATCGAAGCCGACGCCCGCCATGCGCCGGTGACCACCATCCAGGGCGGCACCTCGGAGATCAACCGCAACAACATCGCGGAGCGCCACCTGGGCCTGCCTCGGTCAGCCACCCGCCAGTGACGCAGCCCAGCCTCCGGGGGTCGCGCCGTCGGTCAGCACCCGCCGCCGGGTGAAGCGCCAGTCGCCGCCGACGACGCCGAACTCGTCGAGGTACCGCCCCCAATGGTCGAGGCCGTGCTCCATGAGGACCTCGAAGTAGCAGCGCGAGCGGGCCGCGCTCGGCCCCACCACGTCGATCTGCAGGGTCGCGGTCAGGTGGCGGAGGTACCGGGGCGGTCCCGACCCGGAGATCTGCGACCGCGCGCCCGTGAAGATCGTGCGGATCGCGTCCCGGCCCTCGTACGCGACGCCGCCGACGTCCATCACCGCGTCGGGCGCGAACAGCGCGACGACGTCGTCGAAACGCCCGCTGTCACCGTTCGCGTTGTACCGCGCGACGAGGTCCCGGATGCACTCGCGCGCGACGAGCTCCCAGTGCTCCATCAGGGTGCCGGATGCACGGTCACTCGTCGAGCAGCTGCACGAGGCAGGTCGTGGCCGGGTTGTCGAGCCAGATCGTGTGGTCCGCCGGCATGTCGCCCCGTGCCACCATCCGGTTCATGACGCGCACGACGATCGCCGCGTAGCGGGCGGCGGCGAAGATCTCCCAGTACCGGGTGTCGTCGATCGTGCGGCCTGCGTGTCGTGCGTAGATCTCGCGCTGCTCGTCGCGCGTCTGCTCTCCCGGGAGCCGCTCGGCGCCCATGCTCTCGTGCGACCACCGGTCGAACATGAGCCACCAACCGAGATCGACTTCCGGGGGTGCGATCGCGGCAGCTTCGAAGTCGGTCGCGCAGACGCAGCGACCGTCACGCCAGATGATGTTGCCGGGGCGGGGATCGCCCCAGCTCAGCGTGACGGGTGATGCCGTGGGTCGCTCGGCGCGAAGTCCGGTGAACGCCTCCGCGAGCCGGGGGTGGACCCGGCCGTCGAGCTCGCGATCGGCGTAGGCCTCCCAGAGGTCGAGCTGGGTGTCGAGGCCCGGTGTCGTGCCGGGTGCCACGAGCCACTCGAGGTGCGTCGCCTGCCAGTCGACGGCGTGCACGTTCGCGAGCGTGCGCAGGCCGTCGTCGATCATCTGCGCTCGAAGGTCCGGCGACGCGTCCACGAAGAACCCGGACTGGGTGTAGATGGGGTTCTCGATGGGCACCTCGCCCTCGATGAAGCGCATCACGAAGAAGGGCGCGCCGAGCACGCCCGGATCGGGCTCATAGCCGACGAGCGGCGCGACCGGCACGGCGGACGCGGCGGCCAGCACTTCCATCACGCGCACCTGGATCTCGATCTCGACGTCGAGCCCGGGTGCTTGCTGCGGGTAGACCGCGGGGTCGGGGGTCTCGATCCGCAACACGAGGCGCTCCGTCGTGGACGTGCCACCGCGCTCGACATGCACCGGGAGGATCAACGTCTCGGCCGAGAAGCCGCTCGTCGGTCGATCGAAGTCACCGAGTCGGACCTGGGGAGCGTCCGGGAGACGCGCTGCGAGCCACTGCTCCAGGTCGCCCCGCCGCGCGTCGAGATCGATGGCCACGGGGAGAGGTTGGCACGTCGTGGTGCGCGACTGCCGGTCCGGTGCAATTGCCCTGGCCGGGAGGTGTTCGGTAGAACGCACGGATGCCTGATGCACTGGTCGAGGTCGACGGATCCATCATGACGGTCACGATGAACCGTCCCGAGCGCTACAACGCGATGACGCTCCACATGTTCGCCCGCATGGCGGACGCGTGGCAGCAGGCGACGGACGACGACGACATCCGCGTCATCATCCTCACCGGGGCGGGCGGGAACTTCAGCTCCGGCATGGATCTCCGCGCGCTCGCCGGCGACGTGGCCAAGACCGACGACCTCGACGTCGAGGCGCGGATGAAGGACGAAGGACCCCGACTTCATCTACCGCGGGCTCCTCAAGACGTTTCGTCCGTCGAAGCCCGTGATCGCGGCGGTGGAGGGCAACGCCATCGCCGGCGGGACCGAGATCCTCCAGGGGACCGACATCCGTGTCGCGGGAGAGACCGCGAAGTTCGGGGTCAGTGAGGCGCGCTGGTCGCTGTACCCGATGGGTGGTTCCGCCGTGCGCCTCGCCCGCCAGATCCCCTACACGGTCGCGGCCGACATCCTGCTCACGGGCAAGCACATGGGCGCACCCGAGGCGAAGGAGATCGGGCTGATCGGCCACGTCGTTCCCGAGGGAGGCGCGCTCGACAAGGCGCGAGAGATCGCAGGCGTGATCGCGGCGAACGGCCCGCTCGCGGTCGAGGCGATCACCCGGACGCTGCACGAGACGATCGGCATGACCGAGGACGAGGCGTTCGCCCACGAGCACGACTACGGCCAGGCGGTCTTCAACTCCGAAGACGCCAAGGAGGGCCCGAAGGCGTTCGCCGAGAAGCGCACTCCCGACTTCAAGAAGCGCTAGCCCCCGAGCGCAGGACGATCGGGATCGTCACGTCGGCGGCTGTCACCGAGCGCGTCGAGCCCCTCGGGGATCGCGGCGAGGCCCACGAGTGCGGCGGCGATCGGGTCGGCCCACCACCACCCGAACGCGAGGTTGGCGATCAGCGCCAGGAGCACGCCGGTCGCCAGGATCCCGTCGAGGAAGGTGATCCGCGCTTCGTGCTCGAGCGGATGGTTCGCGAGCGACTCCCCGAGCAGCCGCTTCCGCCACGACAAGGTGAACATCACGACCGCGGTCATCGCCAGGTAGACGATGCCCAGCGTGGAGTGCTCCGCTTCGCGCCCGGACACGAGGCCCTGAGCCGCGGCGGCCAGCAGGAAGGCTGCGAGCCCGAAGAACGCAACCGCGACGAGCCCCATCGCGCGCCGAGTCGCCTCTCCGCTGCCGTCCCCGCGCAGGTGCCAGAGCACCACGCTCGACGCGAAGATCTCGAGCAAGGAGTCGAGCCCGAAGGCGACGAGCGCGAGCGAGCCGGCCGCGATGCCGAGCCCGATCGTGAAGAACACCTCGAGGACGTTCCATGCGACCGTGAGGTACTCGAGCCGCATCGCCCGGCGGAGGGCATCGGGTCGGGCCTCCGGCGTTAGGGCCACATCGTGCCGTACTGGGTGGAGTCCACGATCTTGCCGGTGAAGCCGTCACCGCGCTGCGCGGCGAGGAAGTTCACGGCCGGGACGACCGCGGCCGGTGTCGTCCACCCCGACCAGTCGTAGTCCTCGCCGAGCTCGTGGGTCGAGTGCTCGGTCTTCACCGCGCCGGGACGAAGCGCGTTCACGGCGACACCCCGATCCGCGACCTCGACGGCGAGCGCGGCGCTGAAGCGCTCGAGCGCCGCCTTCGCGACCGAGTAGATGAGGTATCCGGGCGGCATCCCCGCGACGTGTGCGTCGGCCGCACCCGAGGACAGGTTGATGATGCTGCCCCCACCGGTCGCCGCCATGACGGGGACGACCATCTGCGCGGTCAGGAACAGACTCCTCACGTTGATGCGCATCGACTGGTCCCAGTCGTCGACGGTGCTCTCCGAGAAGAGCCCGCGCGTCGGCGTCATCGCGTTGTTCACCAGCACGTCGATGCGGCCGTACGCGTCGGTCGTCGCCGCGAACATCGCGGCAAGGTCGTCTTCGCTTCCGATGTCGCACCGGACGGCCAACGCCTCCCCACCGGCGGCTCTGATCTCCTCGACCGTCGCGGTGATCGCGCCGGGCAGCTCGTGCTCACCTTCGACCATCGTGCGTGCCGCACACGCGACCTTCGCCCCCTCGGCCGCCAGACCGAGCGCAAGGCCCTTGCCGATGCCGCGCGACGCCCCGGTGACGATGGCGACCTTGCCGCTGAGCTCACCCATCGTCATCTCGCTCCGAGCCGCTCGTGGACGGGGGATGGTCGCGGTACCAGAGTGCAGCGTTGAGCACGTTCCCTGCGATCAGGACACGGCCCATCAGGTACGCCCACAGCAGCATCGCCAGCGCGATGCCGATCGCACCGTAGGTCTCCGACTTCGCTTCGACCTCATGGGCGATGAAGTAGATCGTGATCAGGTGCATCACCTCGACCCCGATGCCGACGAGCAGTGCTCCTGGCACCATCGATCTCCAACCCACGTCTTCGGGGTGGGGGAAGGCACGAACGCTGAAGAACAGCCACAGCCCGAACGGGACGAGGACGAACACCATCGTCGCGACGAACCCGCCCAGCGAGGACGCCTCCCTCAGCCAGCCGAGCACCTGGGTCAACACGCCCGCTCCGAGGATCACACCGATGAACACCGCGACGGCACGGCCGGGGCGCGCCAGCTTGGTGACGGGGACGCGCCAGGTGAGCGCGCTCGTCACGCGGAGCACCTTCAGCGCCGAGCGCGCCGTGAGCCAGAGCGCGAACCCGCCGACGACGAGGCCGACGATGCGGTCCCACGTCGACCGGCCGGCCACGCTGCTGAAGCTCCTGGCGAGCAGCCCGAGCGCACCCGCCGACTTCGCGGCGGACTGGGTGTCTTCGCCGGCGAGTCCGGTGCCGATGCCGAAGACGACGACGAGCACGAACACCAGCGGGACCATGAACAAGAAGAGCCGGAACGCGACGGCCCCGGCCAGGATCCCACCCCCGATCTTCTCGTCGTGCTCGGCCGCGGCGAACACCGAGTCGATGGTGCGCGACTCCGCTCGTTGGGCCTCGAGGTGCTCGTAGGTCTGCCGTCCGCGAAGCCTGCGCCTCCGCGGCGAGCGCCTTGACCTGCTCGATCCGGGAAGGGTGTTCCTCGCCGCCCGGATCGTCCGCTACCCGGTTCGCCGAGGGCCGTCTCGTCGGCGGCCAGCGTGTCGGTCGGGGCATCGGCCTCCACCACCGTGGGGGCGAGCTCGGTGGTGACCGTCGAGTCCTCGGCCTGCTCCGTCGCGTCGGGGGCGGTCGCCTTCGCCGCGGTCGTCTTCTTCTTGGCGGGCTGCTGCCGCTTCGCCGTCGGGGTCTTCTTCGCCGTCGGGGTCTTCTTCGGCCGTGGTCTTCTTCGCCGTGGTCTTCTTCGCGGTCGCCGTCTTCTTCGCGGTCGTCTTCTTCGTCGCCGTCTTCCTCTTGGCGGGTTGCGGCTGCAGTGGCGTCGTCGGCTCCATCGGGGCCGACGCATCGGTCGCGTCTGGGGAGTCCGGGTCGGCGTCGCTCATCGGCGTGTCACGCTATAGGTTGACCGGCAACGCAATCGGAGGCGGTGTGAGCGAGACGGCAGTGACGATCGGCCGCACGCCGGCGTCGGGCCCCGGTCCGCAGCTCCCGGCGACGCGGCCACCGACCGCACCGGGGTACTTCCACGTCCTCGCCAAGCCCACCGGCCCGATCTGCAACCTCGACTGCGAGTACTGCTTCTTCCTCTCGAAGGAGGCGTTGTACCCGGGCGACCGGTTCCGCATGAGCGACGAGCTCCTGGAGACGTACGTCCGCCAGCTGCTCGAGTCCCAGACCGCGCCCGAGGTCACGATCGCGTGGCAGGGCGGCGAGCCCACCCTCATGGGCGTCGACTTCTTCCGCCGCGCCGTCGCGCTCGTCGAGCAGCACCGACGCTCCGGTCAGACCGTCCAGCACACGATCCAGACCAACGGCACGTTGCTGACCGACGAGTGGTGCGAGCTGTTCGCCGAGCACCGGTTCCTCGTCGGGATCAGCATCGACGGTCCCCGGGAGCTGCACGACGCGTACCGGGTCGACAAGCGAGGCAATCCCACGTTCGACAAGGTGATCGCCGGGCTCGACCTCCTCAAGCGCCACGGCGTCGACTTCAACGTGCTCTGCACGGTCCACGCTGCGAACCAGGATCACCCGCTCGAGGTGTACCGCTTCTTCCGCGACGAGCTCGATGCCCGGCACGTGCAGCTCATCGCGATCGTCGAGCGTGACAACGAGAGCGGCTTCCAGGAAGGCGACACGGTCACCGACCGCTCGGTCGACCCGGAGGCCTGGGGCTCGTTCCTCATGACGATCTTCGACGAGTGGTTACGCCACGACGTCGGCACGGTCTTCGTCCAGATGTTCGATGCCGCGCTCGCTTCCTGGGTCGGCGCGCCGGGCAACGTCTGCATCTTCTCCGAGACGTGTGGCGACGCCGTGGCCCTCGAGCACAACGGTGACCTCTACTCGTGCGACCACTTCGTCGAACCCGACTACCTCCTGGGCAACATCACGACAACCCACATGGTCGAGCTCGTGGCGTCACCGCAGCAGCGTTCCTTCGGCAACGCGAAGCGCGACACCCTGCCGAGGTACTGCCGGGAGTGCGATGTCCGCTTCGCGTGCCACGGGGAATGCCCGAAGAACCGGTTCACCCTGACCCCCGACGGCGAGCCCGGCCTCAACTACCTGTGCGCGGGCTACCTCGAGTTCTTCCGACATGTCGACGGCCCCATGAAGCTCATGGCCGACCTGTTGCGCCGTGGGCGTTTCGCCGACGAGGTCATGGCGATCCTCGCCGACGCACCCCGCAACGAACCGTGTCCGTGCGGCAGCGGGCGCAAGGCCAAGCACTGTCACGCGTGAGCGGTCATCGCACGCGGAGGGTGCCGCGGCGAGGGTTCAGCGCGGTGCGCGGGGCATCCCGAGCCCGACCATCGCGATGATGTCGCGCTGCACCTCGTTCGCGCCGCCACCGAACGTGAAGATGGTCTGCGCGCGGTAGTTGCGCTCGAGCCGCCCCGCGAGCTCCGCGCCGAGCGTTCCCTCGGGCAGCGAGGCGGTCTCGCCGACGACCTCCATGAGCGCCTGGTACACCTCGAGCGCGAGCTCGGTGCCGAAGACCTTGGTGGCGGATGCCGCGGCCGGGCCGAGTGCACGGTCCGACGCGATCCGCCAGTTCATGAGCTTGAGCAGCTCGGTGCGGGCATGGACGCGTCCGAGCATCGTGCGCACCCACTCCTGGTCGATGACGCGTCGACCATCGGCCAGTCGCGTCTGCTGGGCCCACTCGCGCACTTCGCTGATGCTGCGCAGGATCCCGGATGCCGGGCAGATGGCGACCCGCTCGTGGTTCAGCTGGTTCGTGATCAGCTTCCAGCCCTCGTTCTCCGCGCCGACCAGGTTGGTGGCCGGGACCCGCACGTCGGAGTAGAAGGTGGAGCTGGTGAACTCGCCGGCCATCGTGTTGAGCGGCGTCCAGCTGAACCCGGGCGTGTCGGTCGGGACGAGCAGCACCGACAACCCCTTGTGCTTCGGGAGGTCGGGATCGGTGCGCACCGCGAGCCATACGTAGTCGGCGTGCTCGATGGCGCTCGTGAACACCTTCTGCCCGTTCACGACGTACTGGTCGCCATCGCGCACCGCGCGCGTCTCGAGTGAGGCGAGGTCGGTCCCGGCGTTGGGCTCGGTGTACCCGATGGCGAAGTGCATCTCGCCGGCGAGGATCTTCGGGAGGAAGTCGCGCTTCTGCTCCTCGGTTCCCAGCGCCATGAGGGTCGGGCCGACGCTGTTGAGCGTGAGGAGGGGGAGCGGGACACCGGCCCAGTGCGACTCCTCGACGAAGATCATCTGGTCGATCGGCCCGCGTGCCTGCCCGCCGTACTCCTCGGGCCACCCGAGGCCGAGCCAGCCGTCGTCGCCCAGGCGCTTGACGTATCGCGGGTACGTCGCCACGTCGGTGTCCTCGCCTTCGACGTCGGCACGCACGACTTCGAAGTCGGCGCGCAGCTCGGTAGCCAGCGCCGCTTGCTCGGGGGTGAAGGCCAGTCGCATCAGCCGACGATACCGTCGGCGCGCAGGGCCGCGACCCGGTCCCGTTGCTGACCGCCATCGTTCCCGGCACGCCGCGCTCACTCGTCGAACTCCGCGCTCGAGCGAGGTCGGCCGCCGGGGCCGCTGTACGCGAGCCCGAAGCCCGGTGGCGTCCCGAACCACGCTTCCAGGTCCTGCGGGTCGGGGGCGAGCGTCGCCCGCGCCGCGGACCAGGCATCCATGAGCCGGTCCTCCGCGGCGTAGTCGAACGGGTCGGTGAGCACGGTCTCCTCCATCCCCCCGGGTTCGGGCGGGTTCTCGGCGAGCCATCGGGCGGTTCGGCCGATCGCGGCCCGGGCCGGCACGAGGTCGCGGTATCCGAGGTCGTAGCGGACGCGGGTGAGGTCGAGCACCCGGTGTGTCGGCAGCGGCTGTGCGAGCAAGGGCCGGGCGGGGAGCGCGAGGTCGTAGGGCATCGACACGATCTCGAGCTCGTGGTCGAGCGCCGTGGCGATGAGCTCGACGACCTGGCGCACGGAGAGCACCTCGTCGTCCCCGGCGTTGAACACCTTCCCGGCCGCAGCGTCGGGATGGTCGACGGCGAGCAGCACCGCGTGCGCGAGGTTCTCGGTGTACCCGTGGTGGTGCAGCGTCAGCCCGTCGTCGGCGAGCACGATGCGGTCGCGCCCGTCGAGGACGCGGCGCACGATCGACCATTCCCGCGGCACGAGCTGGTGCGGCCCGTACACGTACGGGTACCGGAAGTGCGCGGCCCCGGGCTGGTGCTCGAACACCGCGGCCTCGGTGCGCACGATCCGGTACCCCTTCTCGTCCTCCTCGGGTGTCGCGACGAGCGGCCCGTCCTCGGGCATGGGCACCGGGAGCCCCGCCGGTTCGTAGCACCACGGGTTCATCCAGCCGCGGTACGCGGGGACGCCACCGACCGACACGAACTGGCCGGTCCGGCCCGTGAGCAGCTCCGCGATCCGGCGCAGTCGCCCGTACATGACGAGCGCGACGTCGAAGGTCTGTCCCGCGAGTGCGGCGCTGATCGAGGTCTCGTCGTACGGGTCGGCGTGCAGGTGCTCGACCTCGGCCGGGGTCTCCTCGTGCTCGTGCAGCCCGCGATGCAGGATCGTGACCGCGTGTCCGCGGGCGACGAGGCCGCGCACGATCGGGAGTCCGGTCGGTCCGGTGCCGCCGACCACCAGCGTGCGAGGAGCCATCGGTCGGGCAACCTACCCCGAACCCCGCGCGGCCCCATCGCCACGCGGCCCTGGTCGGGGCGCCGGACTGCTAGACCGGCGCCGTGTTCGACTTCACCGTCCACCGGGCCGAGCTGCCGGGTCGCGGCCTCGCCCTCGCGTACTGGCAGGAGGGGGCGGGTGGGTACCCGCTGGTGCTGCTCCACGGGTATCCCGAGACGAAGCGGATCTGGGGGCACTGCATCGCACCGCTGGTCGCGGCGGGGTTCGAGGTGATCGTCCCCGACCTCCGGGGCTACGGCGACTCCGACTTCGCTCCTGACGGGTTCTACGACCCGCCGGCGTACGGGCGCGACGTGCACACGTTGGTGCACGACGTGCTCGGCCACGAGCGGGTCGGCTTCGCCGCCGGAGACGTCGGCGGTGCGGTGATGTACGACCTGGCGGAGCGCTTCGACGGGTTCGTCGAGCGCCAGGCGATCTTCAACACCGCGGCCCCGTTCCTCGACGAGCTGTACGCCGCGCACACGATCCCGCCCGAGCGTCCGGGTTGGCCGATCTCGGACTACGCCGAGCGCCAGGGCTCCGACGCGGACGGCCTCATCGCCGAGCTCGCGACGCCGGCTGCGCGCCGCGCCTACGTGGCCGCGATGTACACCCACCGGCTCTGGGCGCACCCCGGCCGGTTCACACCCGACGAGGTCGACTGGCACACCGAGCCGTTCGCCGACGCCGACCGCCTCCGAGCCGCGTTCGGGGTGTACGAGCTCATGTACGGCAAGCGCCCGCTCTCCGAGATGCCGGCGATGCTCGCCCCGAGCGACGTCGAGACGCTGATCCTGTTCGGACCCTCGGACCACGTGGTGGTGTCGTCGTTCGTCGACCGGTGCGCGGTCGCGTTCCCCAACCATCACGGCCCGTTCCTCGTGCCCGAGTCGGGTCATTTCCTGCAGTGGGAGCAGCCGCACGCGCTCTGCAGCGCGCTCACCCTGCTGTTCCGCGATCGGCTCGGTGTCTGACGCGTCACCGGCCTGGTCTCGACCCCTGTGCGTCAGGCCGCCGCCTCGTCGGGTGGGGCGCGGAGGCTCCAGGTGCCGTCGTGGTGATCCTCGATGGTGTGATCGCGGTCGTGGATGAGGTGGTGGTGTTGGTCGCAGACGTTGCCGAGCTCGGTGTAGGTGGTGTGGTGGGTGTCGCCGAACGGTTTGGTGTGGTGGCGGTGAGCACGTGGTTCGGTCACAGCCGCGGATCTTGCAGGTGCGGTCGCGGATCGCGATGGCGATCTTGAGTGCCTGTGGGGACGTGGCGGGTGGGGCTGACGACGGTCTGGACGTCGACGCCGTTGGTGATGACGAGCTGGAGCAGGCCATGCGAGAGGACGTCGCTGGCGTGGGCGACAGGGACGGGGCCGACGCCGGGGATCTCGCACGTCTCGCCGGGGCGGACCTTGCCGTCGAGGAGTGATCCGAGGCCGACGATGACGGTGCCGCGTCGGCGGCGCCTTCGCAGTGGCCGGAGAGCACTGGTCGGCGAGATCGACCATGGCGTCGAAGCGGTAGGCCTCGCGGGCCTCGTGCTCGCCGGCGCGGCGGGCCGCGTCGAAGCGGGCCTGCTCGAGGGGCTCGAGGGCGTGGAGGAGCTTGGCGACTTCTTCGGTGGGGCCCGAGAAGGTGCCGCGGGTGGCGAAGCCTTCGCTGAAGGTGCGCAGGTGGTGCCGGTCGCGGTGCCGTGTCGGCGGGCCTCGGTCTCGTCGCACGCCCCGGCGATCACGCGCTCCTCGCGCTCGTTGCGCAGCTCCCGCATCCCGGACCGCTTGGCGGTGTTGAGGAGTCGGCGCTCGGCGACGGGGTCGGCCGCGGCGCCGGCGGTGACGTGCGCGGCCTGCTGGAGCGACAGCTCACCCGAGCGGAGCTGTTCTTCCGTCGCCGGCAGTTCACGCAGCCGCTGCGTGGTCGCGAACTTCTCGCGGGCCGCGTGCTCGGTAGATCCGGTCGCCTTCGCGAGCCACTGCTCCGGACTCGCGGCGTGGGAGCGGCTGCGCCAGGCGTTCGTCTCGGCCGCACGCGCTGGCGAGCAGCGCGGTCGCAGTGTCGAGGAGCTTGGCGCCCTCAGCAGCGGCTTCGGCGAGGCGGGCCGCGTCGCGGCCGTCGAGGCGCGCCGGGTCGAGCTCGGCGACGGCTTCGCGTGCCAGATCTCGGACGTGTTCGATCTTGAACATGCCCTCACGATGACAGGGGGGTGTGACAGCTACCCCCCGAATCCGGACCCTCCGCGAAGAATTCTTCGAATTCTTTTCGACGGCGCGGCGTGTCACAGGGTGCACACGCCGCGGGTCGCTCGCCGACCTCATGCGTTGCGGGTGCGCGGGCTCCATCGCGTAGTTGCCGAAGAGCACGTTGTTCGCGTGCCAGGTGTTCCAGTGCTCGGTGAGGTACGCGATCTTGCCGTCGTCGCCGAAGCGGAACACGAAGCAGTACACGTTGCAGTAGTCCTGCCCGCGGAAGGTCTTCGCGCGGAAGGTCTGCTGACGCACGACCCAGTCGCCGTCGGCGAGCATCACGACGTCCTCCACGCGCGCGGTCGACATGTCGTAGCTGTCGGAGCCGGGAACGGGTACGGCCTTCCGTGTGCTCGGGAGCAGGTTCCGGATCGCCTCTTTGCCGACGTGCGCGGTCTCGCCCTCGGCACCGGGGATGCGGGGGAGTCCGTTCCACCACGTCGCGTCGTCGGCGAACAGGTCGGACTTGTCCGCGGGCCCGTCCGCCTCGCCGAACATCTGGCGGACGACCCCGAGGTTGCGCTCCTCGGTCTCGGTGTGGGTGCTCATGCCGGGTCGCCTTCGGTCGCGGTCCAGTGGTTCCATCGGATCGAGCCGTCCGACGACGACCGGTCGCCGGGCCGGAAGTCGGTGCCGATCGTGTGGGCGACCGGGAACAGGCCGGCCTGGGTCACGCGGTCGTACGGGATCCCGAGCAGCTCGGCCATCTCCTGCTCCCGGTGCAGGTGCAGGGTGGTCCAGGCACTGCCGAGCCCGCGGCTGCGGAGCGCCAGCATGAAGCTCCAGACCGCCGGGAGGATCGAGCCCCAGCGGGACGCCTGATCGAAGACGCCGGCTCCCTCGAAGCGGCCCCTGGTCGTCGGCACGACGAGCACCGGGACCTCGTGGAGGTGTTGGCGCAGGTAGGCGACGGACTCGGAGATCCGCTGCGCGGCCGGGCTGGAGTAGTCGACCTTCGGCTCGTCGGCCGGTCGGGCGCGGCTCACGTAACCGTCCATCGCGTCGCCGTAGATCCGCGCCATCTCGGCCCGGGTGTCGGCGTCGTCGACGACCACCCACCTCCACGACTGCTGGTTCGACCCGTTCGGGGCCTGGAACGCGAGGTGCAGGCACTCCTCGACGGTGGCGCGCGCGACGGGGCGGGTGAGGTCGAGGCGCTTGCGCACCGTGCGCGTCGTGGTCAGCAGCTCGTCGGGTGTGAGGTCGAGCGGGGTCGCCATCGCGGCACGTTATCCCCGGCGCGGCCTGACGCGTCACCCGACCGGGGCGCGCTCCGCGAGGTCGCCGGCCGCAGACCCGGACCGGCGGCGCATGGTGAGCACGATCACTGCGACACCCGCGACGGCCGCGACCGCGAGGCCCACGACAACACCTCCGGCGCTCCACGCCAGCGCGACCGCGACGACGAGCTGCACCGCGACGGCTGCCGCACGCGTCGCGGGCCCGAGCTCGTGGAAGCGCCGATGGAACGCGGAGAGCTGTGCCGGGGTGTCGATGCGGCGGGCGAGGAGCACCCCGAGCCCGCGCAGCGTCCCGAACAGCGTCGCGATCGCGCACGCGACGATCGGGTCCGCGGTGAGGGCGGCGAGCACGACCGTGAGGAAGACGGCGGCCGTCATGATGTACGTCGTGACGCCGACACCGATCTGCCAGCCGAAGCCGACGCCGTAGAGCCAGCCCCGGTAGGTGCCGAGCCAGATCTCGTTGACCTGGCGCCGGAGCCACGGCGGGGCGAGTCCGAAGGCACCGAGATCGAGGCTCGCGGCGACGACGGCGCAGGCCGCGCCGAGGGCCGCGGCCACGGTCGTGGAGATCCCGAGTGCGGCGACGCCGGCGGCGAGCAGTGCCGCCAGCGCACCGAGGGTGAGCCCACCGGCGATGCCGCCGGTGACGAACCACGCCGCGGTGATGCCCCAGCGCTGGTTCCGGGCCCGCTCGGACATCGGGGTGATGCTCGAGAGCATGGACTGGCCGCACGGCGACCACGTCGAGCGGATCGCGGCGACGACGGCCACGGCGACACAGGCTCCGGCGACGACTTCGTTCACGTCCGAGAGCGTAGGCCGCACGCCGAGGATGTCCCTACACTCGGGGCGTGGACGAGCGGACCGTGGCCACCGCGGTCGACGAGACGGCCGAGATGCTGCGGGGGGACGGGGCGGACCTCGTCCTGGTGCACGCGGATCCCGCCGGCGCACGGATCGAGCTCCGGCTCGACCTCAGTGGTGTCGAGTGCCTCGACTGCGTGGTGCCGCCCGACCTGCTCGAGCAGATGGTGACGGCCGAGCTGCAGCGCAAGGTCCCCGGCGCGTTCGAGCTCGTGCTCGACGATCCCCGGCGCACGGAGGAGGTGCGAGATGTCGACTCCTGAGCTGCGGATCGCCGAAGCACGCGCGGCCGAGCCCGAGCTGCTGGAGGTGGCGGACGCCTCGCCCGAGGCGCTGCTCGAGGCGTACTCCGAGCGCGGGTGGGGCGACGGGCTCCCGCTCGTCCCGCCGACGCGGGAGCGCGTCGAGGCGATGCTCGCGCACACCGGGGGCGATCCCGACGAGGTCCTCGGCGTCCTGCCCCCGCGGTTCGGCAAGGCGACGCGGCGCCTCGTCGCCATCAATGCGGTGCTCGCCGGGTGCCCGCCCGAGGTGATGCCCGTGCTCGTGAGCGCGACGCGCGGCCTGGCCCGTCCCGAGCTGAACCTCCGCGGTGTGAACGCGACCACCCATCCGGTGGCGCCCCTGCTGATCGTCCACGGCGAGATCGCCGAGCGGTGCGGGTTCAACAGTGGCATCGGCGCGTTCGGTCCGGGGAACCGCGCCAACGCCACCGTCGGCCGTGCGATCCGGCTGATCCTGCTGCACATCGCGGGAGCGCGGCCGGGTGACGGCGACGCGTCACAGGACGGACAGCCGTCGAAGTACTCGTACTGCGTGGCCGAGAACCTGGCGGCCAGCCCGTGGGAGGCGTACCCGCCGCGCGAGGCGTCGATGCGGCGTCGGCGATCACGCTGCACTGCGGCGAGAACCCGCACAACGTGCACGACATGGAGAGCGGGCTGCCCGCGCCGATCCTCGACAAGGTCGCGACCGCGATGGCATCGTTCGGGCAGAACAACGCGCCGATCGCGCAGGGTGAGTACTTCGTGCTCCTCGGGCCCGAGCACGCCGCCACCATCGCCGCGGCCGGCTGGGGCCGGCGCGACGTGTCGTCCTACCTCTACGAGCGCGCGCGGTTCCCGGCCGGGCTGTTCCGCTCGAGCTTCACGAGTCGCGCCTGGTTCCCGTGGATGGAGGGCGTGCACGACGAGCAGCTGCTCCCGATGACCGGCCACCCCGACAACATCCGGGTGCTCGTGGTGGGCGGTGCCGGCAAGCACAGCATGATCGTCCCGAGCTGGGGCATGACGACGTCGGTCACACTCCCCGTGGAGCCATGACGTGAGGATCCTGCGATGACGGTCGAGGTCTACACGCCCGACGGCGAGGTCGGTCCCGAGCCCGCCACGCTCGCGCCGGGTCCCGCGGTGCTGACCGGGCTGCGCATCGGCGTGCTCGACAACGGCAAGCCGAACGCCGGTCTGCTGCTCGCCCGTGTGGGCGCGCAGCTCGCGGCACGCACGGGTGCCGAGCTGACGCTCGTCACCGAGAAGGGCCCGGGCGCGAACGCCGCGACCCCGTGCACCGATCCGGTGTTCGACCGGCTGCGCGACCAGTGCGACGTCGTGCTCACCGGTTCGGCCGACTGCGGGAGCTGCACCTCGTGGAGCGTGCACGACACGATCCAGCTCGAGCGGTCCGGGGTCCCGACGGTGGTGGCGACCACCACGCGGTTCGTGGACCTGACCCGGCGCGTGGCCGCGGGATTCGGTGTGTCCGAGGCCCGAGTCGCGGTGTTCCCGCACCCACTCGGCGGCACCGACGACGACACGATCCTCGCGTGGGCCGACGCTGCGGTCGACGAGGTCGTCGGGCTCCTCACGCGCGCGACCTGAGCCCGTGCTCGACCCGATCCGGTCTACTCGCTGAGGTTCGTCGCGACCTCGTCGATCGTGAGGGCCATGTTCGCGAGCAGCTGCGTCGCGATCGTCGGCTGCGTCGCGATCATCGACTTGAACTCCCGCCGACCGATCACCTCGACCGCGACCGGTGTCTTGGCGACGACCGTCGCGGTGCGAGGACGGTCGCTGAGCAGCGCGATCTCGCCGAAGTAGCTGCCCGAACCCCGCGTGATCACCACTTCACCGTCGATGATGATGTCGACCTCACCGTCGAGGACCACCACGAACTCGTTGCCGGGCTCGCCCTGCTTGGTCATCTCCTTGCCGGCCGGGAGGTCGAGCCGGGTCGCCAGGTTCGCGATGTGGCTGAGCTCCTTCTTGGTGAGTCCGGAGAACAGCGGCACCTGCGCCAGCAGCTCGTCGGTCGTTGGTGTGCCGGCCATCGTGAGACCCCCCGGTCGTTCCGTCGCGGCAGTCTGCCGCATCACGCGCCGTCCTGCTCGGCATCGCCCCCTGGGTAGGGTCCCGAGGTGCCCCCGACCGCGGAGCAGATCCGCTCCCGCCTCGACCACCCGGTCGTCGACGCCGACGGACACATCATCGAGTTCATCCCGCTCGTCCGCGATCTCCTCGCCGAGGAGGCGGGGGAGTCCGTCGCCCGGCGGTTCGACGGGGTCGTGGGATCCGCGGAGACGGTGCGCCGGCTCGACGCGGCGACGCGGCGCGCGCAGGGACTCTCGCGCACGGGTTGGTGGGGTGTCCCGGCCCGCAACTCGCTCGACCGTGCGACGGTGATGCTCCCGAAGGCTCCTGTACGACCGGCTCGACGAGATCGGCATCGACGTCGCGATCCTGTACCCGACCGTCGGGCTGATCCCGATGGCACTCGACGACGAGGAGCTGCGTCGGGCGCTCGCGCGGGCGTGCAATCGCTACTACGCGTCCTGCTATTCGGAGTACGGCGACCGCTTGCTCCCGGTGGGGGTCATCCCCACGTACTCACCCGAGGAGGCGATCGCCGAGCTCGAGTACGCGACCAACGACCTGGGGCTGCGCGGGTTCCTGTTCGGCGGGTTGGTCCTTCGACCGGCTCCCGGGCACGAGGACATCCGTGCCGCGCGCTGGGTCGACGCGCTCGGGCTCGACAGCGCCCACGATTACGACCCGCTCTGGCAACGGTGCGTCGAGCTCGGCGTTTCCCCGACGTTCCACTCGACCGGCATCGGCTTCGGGAGCCGCACCTCGCCGACGAACTATGTGGCGAACCACATCGGGAACTTCGCGTCCGGCGCGGAAGCCGTCTGTCGTTCGCTCGTGTTCGGCGGCGTGCCCCGCCGCTTCCCGGACCTCCGGTTCGCGTTCCTCGAGGGTGGTGTGGCGTGGGCGTGCACCCTCTACGCCGACATCCTCGGGCACTTCGCGAAGCGCAACCGGACCGCGCTCGAGCACTACGACCCACGGATGCTGGACCGAGGGCTGATCGAGGAGCTGGTCCGGCGCGACGGTCCGGCAACGTTCGTCGAGCGGGTCGATCGCCTCTCCGAGGCGCTCGGCTTCCTCGCCGACCCTGCGGAAGACGAAGGCGGACTCGACGAGTTCGTCGCGAGCGGGATCACCGCGCCCGAAGACGTCCGGGACGTCTTCACCCGGCAGTTCCACTTCGGGTGCGAAGCCGACGATCCGATGAACGCGTTCGCGTTCGACGATCGGATCAATCCGCTCGGTGCGCGGCTCCGGGCGATGTTCGCGTCCGACATCGGACACTGGGACGTGCCCGATGTCCTCGGCGTCCTTCCGGAGGCGTGGGAGCTGGTGGAGGACGGCCACGTCGACGCGGCGGGCTTCAAGGCCTTCACGTTCGACAACGTCGTGTCGTTGTTCGCCGGCACGAACCCGGCGTTCTTCGACGGGACCGTCGTCGCCGACGCCGCTCGGTCAGTCGAGCTGGAACCCGAACACTGACGCGGCGGTGCCGCCGACGATCGCCCGGAACTCGTCGTCGGCGACGTCGTCGAACTGCTTCGCTGCGACCTCCTGCGAGATCGGCCACGTACCTTCGGGGTGCGGGTAGTCGTTGCCCCACATCAAGGTCTCCACGCCGGTGATGTGCCGGTTGTTGATCGCGACCGGGTCGTACATGAACGTCGCGTGGCACTGGCGACGGATCAGCTCGCTCGGCTTGATGGAGAGCTGCGGACGCGCGTACATGTGATGCTTCTCGTAGACCTCGTCGGCCTGCGTCATGATCCAACCGAGCCACGAGGCCCCGGTCTCGACCGTGACGAGGCGGAGCCCCGGGAAGCGATCGAGTGCTCCGCCCGCCGACATCGCGAGCAGCACCATCGGCCCGTCGAGCTGGGCCCCGAGGATGTAGTTGATGACGGCACCACCAGGTCCGCGCACGACGCGTGGCTCGTAGCCGGTACCGGAGTGGAAGGTGAGGGGAAGCCCGAGCTCCTCGGCGAAGGCCCAGAAGCGGTCGTACGCACCGTCGTTGTACGGCCGAGTCGGGACGCGCGCGGGGAGGAACAGTGCCCGGCAACCGCCGTCCGCGAGGCGGGTGGCCTCCGCGAGCGCGTCGTCGAGGTCGAGCATCGGGACCAGCCCGACCGCGAGCATTCGGTGCTCGTCGGCGAACATGTCAGTCGCCCAGTCGTTGTAGGCGCGACACAGCTGGAGCTGGAGGGCAGGGTCCTCGGGGGCGAAGCACGCCTGCAGCGCGAACGTCGGGAAGATCACCTCGGCCGCGACGCCATCACGGGCCTGGTCGCGGATGCGGTCCTCGGTGTCGTAGTCGCCGATCACCGCGTCCTCGAGCTCCGACGCGGTCATGAGCTTCCGCGGGTCGAGGCCCTCCGTGAACAACGTGCGCCAGCCGTCGCGGTTCTCGATGCGTGGTGCGCGGTCACGGAACCCGGCGTCGACGCGCTCGGCATAGAGCTCGATCGGCTCAGTGACGTGCGAGTCCGTGGAGATGAACGTCGCGTCACGGTAGGTCTCGATCATGCCGTCGTCCCCCGATCCGGACCCGAACGTCGGGCGTGCGCTCCGTGCGCGGCGGTGTCCGGTCGACGAGCGACTCGGATCCGTCCGCGAACGGTAGCGCAGCCGTGCCCGGGGAGGTGATCAGGTGCGTCGATCGGGCGGGACCGGAGTCGGGATCGGGTGCACGGTGTCCTCCGACCGGCGTCGTTCGACTCCGTCCGACGCTCGTGCCGAGTCGGGCGCCGAGGCGTCCGTGGTGAACGGCGGATCACCGTCCACGGTGTCACCGAAGAGCTCCTCGATCCGGCGCCGCAGGCGCCGACGGCGAGTGATCCCCGACGCCGGGTCCGCGTAGTACGCAGCTGCCGCGCCGAGCGCGATCCACGGTGCTCGCTTGACGAGTCGAAGCATGTCGTCCCTCTCTCCCTCGGTCGTGCAGGCGTCGCGTCAGGTGAAGACGCTGACGCCGCCGGGCCCGACGAGCAGGCCGATGATCACGAGCGCGATGCCGTATCCGACCGCCCCGCGCACGAGTGCGACGATCCCACTGACGACCAGGACCACCGCGATGAGCCACAGGATGAAGTCCACCGAAACTTCCCTTCGTTTGGTGTTGCTCGGATGTTGCGATATCGGGGTCTACCCAGCCCGAGTCGCGAGCAAACACGAAGCCGCGTCGAGGGCGACGCTCAGTTGCGGCGCGGCGCGCGTGGTCCGCGGCACACGAGCACGATCGTCACGTCGTCGGGGATGCGACCGTGCTGGTACGCGCGCACGTCGTCGAGGCACCGCTTGGCGATCGCGTCGGCCTCGTCGCACGACGAGCCACACACCAGATCGGTGAGCCGCTCGACGCCGAACTCGCGTCGATCGACGTCGCGCGCCTCGATGAGTCCGTCGGTGTAGAGCGCCAGGGTGTCCCCGGGATCGATCGTGGCCCGCTGTGTCGACCAGGTCGCTCCCGCAATGGGCCCGACGATCGGGCCGGTCGGCGTGAGTTCGCGTGCGACGGTGTCGTCGCAGAGCAGGCCCGGTGGGTGGCCGGCGTTCGCGAAGTCGATCGTGCCGGAGTCGAGCGCGATCGTGGCGACGAACGCCGACAGGAACACCTCGTTGCCGAGGTCGTCGAGCTGCGCGCTCGCGAACTCGATCGCAGGCCCGGGCTCGAGGCCGTTGCGGAGCGCGGCCCGGAGGAGCTCCTTGCACCGAAGCGCCAGGACCCCCGAGACGGCGCCGTGGCCCGAGATGTCGACCAGCACCACATGGAAGCGGTTCTCGTCGATGCGCATCACGTCGTAGCAGTCGCCGGCGACGAGGCCCTCGGCCGGCCGCAGCTCGGCCGCCACGGTCCAGCCGTCAGGGAGCTCGCCGACCTCCGTCTCGAGCTGTGACCGGAGGGTGAGCACGACAGACGCGCTCTGCTCGATCGCTTCGCGCGCGTGGATCGCCTCGAGGCGAGCGGTCACGAGCTGCAGGCGCATGTCCTCGACGGCAGTCCCGAGGCGGGCGATGTCGGCGGGGCCACGGGTCGAGACGGTCGCGTCGAGCGCTCCGGTGCGGGCCGCGCGCACCGTGAGGCCGAGGTTGTCGAGGGGGACCGTGATCCACCGGCGGGCGAGCCAGGCGGCGACGACCGTCCACAAGAGGACGACGCCCAGGACGATGGCGAAGACGATGTTCAGCCGGTCGCGCAGGTCGTCGACCTGGACGTTCGCTCGCGCGTTGAGCGCGACCGTGGTGCGGTCGAGACGGCCGACGCGGCTGCGCAGGGTGTCGAAGCGTGCCTTGCCCGTACCGGTCGCGACCGCTGCTGCCGCTGCGTCTTCCCCCTGGGACTTCCGGAGCGCGATCTCCGGGCGGGCGGCGTCGTTCTCCCAGCGCACCCACGCGCGGCGGACGTCGGCGACGAGCGGGATGAGCCGATCGGTTCGGAACTCAGGGCTCCGCAGGAGTCGTGCGGCCGTCTCGTGGCCCTGCTCGAACGGCGTGAGGAACGACGGTTCCCCCGTGAGCAGGAAGCCACGCTCGCCCGTCTCCTGATCGCTGAACGCCGTGCGCAGCTGGATGACGCGCTCGCGCGCGATGCCCGTCGAGCGCTCGCGGTCGCGTAACGAGTCGCGGTCCTGCGTCGCGAGCACGAGGGTGGTGCCGCCGACCAGGAGGATCGCTGCGTAGACGAGGAAGACTCCCAGGAGTCGGCGATGCACGGACACGAGGGCATCGTACCGACGACCTGCTCAGGAGCTTCCCTGCACCGCCCCCCGCTTGGCGAGACGGAACCAGGCGTGACCTTCGTGATCGCCGTACTCGTGCTCGTCGGTGACTGCCGTCACGATCGCCGAGGAGATCTCGGACGGGTGCGCATTGCCCGGCGCGGATCCTTCGCCGAGCGCGACCACGGTGCCGTCCGAGGTCTCGAACGTGATGGTGGCGGTGCCAGATCCTTCCAGGAGCCGTTGGCACAGCTCGTCGAGTCCGATGCGCAGGTCGTCGATCTCCTCGAACGTGAACCCCGCCCGGCTCCCTGCGTCGGCCGCGGCAAGGCGCGCGAGGCGCAGGAACGACGGGTCGGCGGGGAAGGTGAGCACGACGCGGCTCACTGCGGGCATGCAGGCTCCTCGGGTCGTGAGGATGTTGGCCCGAACGCGCACCGCTGCTCAAACGCGCGCCGGGCGCCGGTCACGAGCGACCGATCACGTGATGCGGCCTTCACCCTCTTGGTGGGCACCACGCTCGGCCATCTCGCGCTCGTGCTCGGCCACGTCGGGGTCGAGCGACTGTTGCTCGGCCTTGTGCGCTTCCTCGTCGGTCGGCGGCCGGTCGGCACCGGCGCGGACCTGGGCGTCCTGTTGCTCTTCGGCTCGGGTCGCCGAATCGGGTCGGATCGGTGTGGTTCCGGGGTCTGGCATGGGTCACTCCTCCAGAGACGAGGTCGGGTGCACTGCAGGAGTACCCCGGGGGGATCCGTCCGAATCCTCTCGCGCATGGATTCGGGCGGGCCTGGGTACGGTCCGGTGCAATGGACGACCTGCTCGAGATCGAGGTAGCGGCGGACGCGGCCAGCCTGCGCATGGTGCGGCTGGTGGCCCTCGACGCGGCCGAGCGCGCCGGCCTCGACTGCGACGCTTCGGACGACCTGAGGCTCGGGGTGGAAGAGCTGTGCCTCGCCGCGGTCGCGGCCGCTCCCACAGCGATGCCGGCCGACTGGGGCTCCGGTTCCGGGTGTCGGCGGGTGCCGTGATCGTCCACGGCGTGGCGCGGCTCGGCAGCGACCGGGTCGAGGTCGGTCTGAGTCGTGTGGGGATGGCCATCCTGGCCATCGTCGTCGACCAGTACGAGCTCGTCGACGTGGACGGGGTCGTGCGCTTCGCGCTGGTCAAGCACAAGGTCGCGCTCGAGGCGGTGGCGTCGTGACCGACGCGACCGGTCCGGCGACCGATGCGCCGCGGGTCCTCGATCCCCGGTTCGCCGAGTACCGGGAGAGTGGTGAGGTTCGGCTCCGCGACGAGCTCGTCGAGGCGAACATCGGGCTCGCGCGCCATCTCGCGCGCCGCTTCGCCCATCGTGGCGAACCCCAGGACGAGCTCGAGCAGGTGGCGCTCGTCGGGCTCCTGAAGTCGGTCGAGCGGTTCGATCCCGACCGAGGTGCACAGTTCTCCACGTTCGCGGTTCCCACCATCGTCGGTGAGCTGAAGCGTCACTTCCGCGACCGGGGCTGGGCGGTGCGCGTCCCGCGACGCGTCCAGGAGCTGTACCTGGAGGTCGGCGCCACCGTCGCCCGGCTCAGCCAGGACCTCGGCCACTCACCGACTCCGGCCGAGGTCGCGAGTGCGGTCGGTGTGCCGGTCGAGACGGTGATCGAGGCGCTCGAGGCCGGAGACCTCTACCACCTCTCCTCCCTCGACGAGCCGGGCGAGCAGGGTCGACCGCGTGATCCTGCCGCTCCGGACCAGTTCGTGCCGTTGGAGCAGCGGATGGCGATCGAGGAGATGCTGGCAACGCTGCCGGCACGCGATCGCCTCATCATCGAGCTGCGCTTCTTCGAAGGTCTCACGCAGTCCGAGATCGCGGCACGCGTGGGGATCAGCCAGATGCATGTGTCGCGGTTGCTGACGCGCAGCCTGCAATCATTGCGGAGTCAAGCTGACGCGCCATGACCGAACTGCTCGAGACCTCCGCGAACTTCGCTGCCGCTCCCGAATCGGCTGCGGCGGCCCGGGAGCTCGTGGGCGAATCCTTGCGGCAGCGCGGTTGCGCACCGGAGACGATCGACACCGCGGCGCTCTTGACCAGCGAGGTGGCGACGAATGCGGTCGTCCACGCCCGTACCGGCTTCCGACTCCGAATCAGAGTGACCGAAGCGGTCATTCGGGTCGAGGTCGACGACGAGGGGATGGGCGCAGCCGTGCTCACCTACGCTGACCATGACGAGGTGCGTGGCCGAGGCCTGTACATCGTCGACGCTCTGGCCGATCGCTGGGGTGACGAACGACGGCCCGGAGGTCGGCATCGAGTCTGGTTCGAGCTGCGGGCGCAGTCGTGAACCCGCGTCGCCGCCAGGAACCTACCGACGAAGAGGAGATCAAGGTGTCCGATGACCCCGGCGATCTCGAGTTCGAGATCACCAAAGAAGCGGACGGCGGCAATGTCGCCGTCCGGGTCCGTGGTGACGTCGACGTTGCGACGTCACCACGCCTTCGCGAGGCCCTGCACCAGGCGATCGGCTCCGGTGCCTCTGCGGTCGTCGTCGACATGCACCGCATGGACTTCATCGACTCTGCCGGGCTCGGTGTGCTGATCGGCGCGCTCAAGCAGGCGAAGGAGCACGAGGTCGAGCTCGTGCTCCGGGGGCTCCAGCCGTCGCCCAGCAAGGTGTTCGCCATCACCGGCCTCGACGCGGTGTTCACGATCGAGGTCGACTGAGCGAGCTCCTCGGGGCGAGCAAGCCGGAGCTCCCGGCGGCACGGGGATCGGGCGCTAGGACTTGTCGCCCTTGGATCGGAGCTTGTCCTTCGCGTCGTCGACCACGTTGCCGATCTTGTCGGCGACGTCGCCGACCTTCTCCTTGACCGACGCGCCCGCGCGGTCCAACTTGCCTTCGCGCTTCAGGTCCTCGTCGTCCGTCAGGTCGCCGGCCGCTTCCTTCACTCGTCCCTTGGCTTCGTCGAGCTGCTCACCCATGACATCTCCTCCTCTGGTTGGCTGGTCGCTCAGAGGTTCCCCACCGGGAGCAGTGGAGAAACCCCTCGTCGATGCCGCCGAGCGCACGCAGTGCTGCTCGCGGACCGCCTGTTCGAGCATCACCGCGCGGCAGTGGTCAGGGATGCCGCGGAAGATCACGTGTCGGCCCTGCGATCCGCGTGACCGTCGGAACTCCAGCAGGGTCGACGCACCGGCGGCGCCGAGCTCCTCGAGGTGCTCGCACTCCAGGATGACGTCGCCGCTGAGCTCGTCGAGGTGCTGTGCGAGGAACTCCGTGTCCTCACCGCTGAAGCGGCCGACGAGTGCTGCGGTCGACTGGCCCTTCGCGAACGACAAGATCGAGATGGCGCCGTCCATCGGTCTGCTCCCGAGGGTCTGCCGCTGGTGGGATGCAGCAGGGTTCCCTGACCGCCGGGGACCGAAACTCGCGATCAACCCTCCCGCTGCTGCACCGCGAAGATCGGTCGGTAGGGGCCGCTCGGCGGCATGAGACACGGGCGCGGGTCGTGACGCGCCCAGCGTGCCGCGGTCCCGCGGATGAGCTCCTCGCCGTGGGGCGACTGTCGCACCAGGTCGGTGTAGGAGTACGCGTCAGCGGCCGCGTAGGTCTGCAGGAGGAGTGGTCGGGGGCGGTCGGAGGTGTTCGGCGCGGAGCCGTGGACGGTCCGGCAGCTGTGCACGGTGATCGTGCCGGCCGGTCCGACGGGGTAGACCGCGTCGCCGACCCGGGCATCGTCGAGGTCGCCGTCCCGCAGCGCGCCGGTCCAGATGTCGTCAGCGCCGTACAGGTCGTACAGGGGCCCATCGTGGCTCCGCGGGACGAACCCGACCTCGCCCATACCCGGCTCGACGTCTTCGAGGAAGACGCCGACCGTGAGGAGGTCGTAGTTGGTGTGGGGCCAGAACTGGATGTCCTGGTGCCACTTGACCTCTTCGCCACCGCGCGGTGCCTTGAAGTTCAGCTTCGAGTGGTGGAACTTCACGTTCGGGCCGAGGAGGTCGGTGACGACGTCGGTGATCACCGAGTCCGACGCGAACGCCCAGTACCCCTCGTGCAGATCGGTGGGTGAGCTGAGCCGGCGGAGCCTGGGCTCCTCGGCGGAGTGCCCCGCGTCGAGGTCGAACAGGATGTTCGACTCGGTGAGGCTCCGGCTCGACTCCACGAACTCGTCGGTGATCGCGCGCAAGCGCTCGAGCGTCGCGACGTCGACGAGGCTCGGGATGCTGATCCAGCCATCGCGCCAGTACTGCGCGCGCTGGTCCTCGGTGAGCACTCGGAGGGCTGGCTCGACCTCAGGAGCTTCCACGCGGCACCTCCACCGGAACGGTGTGCGGGAGATCGGCCGACGAACGACCGATTCGCAGTGTGTACCGGCCGGCGTCCACGCGCCACCCCGGCTGGTCCGGGTCCCAGTACGCGAACGCCCGATCGTCGAGGGCGAACGTGATCGTCGCGGTTGCCCCCGGCTCGAGCCACACCTTCTGGAACGCCTTGAGCTCCTGGGGAGGCCGCGTGACGCGTGGCGAGCTCGGGGTGACGTAGCACTGCACGACCTCGGCGCCGCGGCGAGTCCCGGTGTTGGCGACCGGGAGCGCCACGGTCAGGATCTCGCCCGGTGTGAACGTCGCCGAGGAGGGTGTGGGTTCGCCGAGCGTGCAGGTCGTGTACGAGCACCCGTGTCCGAACGGGAACCGCGTGGGGAGGTGGCGTGCGTCGTACCAGCGGTAGCCGACGAGGAGGCCTTCGCCGTACCGGACCTCGCCGTGCTCACCGGGGAAGTTCCCGAAGGACGGGTTGTGCTCGACGCGGACGGGGAGCGTGGTCGGCAGCCGCCCGCCAGGTTCCGCGTCGCCGAACAGGACGTCGACGAGCGCGTCGGACATCTCCTGGCCGCCGAACCACGCCTGGAGCACCGCCGGTACGTCGTCGGCCCAGTTCATGGTCACGGGTGCTCCGGTGTTGACGACGACCACGGTCCTGGGGTTCGCCGCTCGGACGCGGGTCACGAGCTCGTCCTGACGGCCCGGAAGGTCCATCGTCGACCGGTCGACGCCTTCGCGCTCCCAGTCGTCGTTGGTGCCGACGACGACGACCGCGACGTCGGCCTCGGCCGCGACCGTTACCGCACGTTCGAGCTCGTCGGGCACGAGCGGCGGCCGCCAACCGACCTTGGCGCCGAAGATCCCGAACGCGTCCCGGCTCGAGTACTCGACGACGAGCTCGACCGCCCGGCCGGGGGTGAGCTCGCGCCCCGCGGTCAGCTCGATGCTGCCGAGTCCGAAGAGCTCATCGCCGTGGGGAGGGGCCGGATCGCCGGTGCCGTCCAGCAGAACCTCACCGTCGAGCAGGACCCGCGCCCGGCCGGCCTGGACGAGCGTGAACGTGTGCTCGCCCGCGTCGTCCGGCGTGAACCGGCCGAGGGCCCGCACCGAGAACGCCTCGTCGGGGACGTCGGGGCCCGGCGCGCCGAAGAAGATCAGGCGCCCGTCCTCGCGTCGGGTGGTCAGGAGTGCCGGACCCGCGAGGTCGTGGCCCGCGAAGACCTCGAGCAGGAACCCCGGCTCGCCATCGGGTGCGACGAGCTGCGAACCGCCGACTGGGGGAGTGGTCCGATCGATGTCGCACCCACGCTCGTAGCGAACGTCGACGGCGCCATCACCACTGCCGTCGAGGCGCGCTCGGAGCGCGTCGAGGGGGCTGGTGCGGTGGTGTGGTCGCAGGCCTGCTGATCCACCGCCCATCATCTGCACCCGCGACGCGTTCGGTCCGATCAGCGCGATGCTGCGCGTCGAGCCGTCGAGCGGGAGCAGGCCACCCTCGTTCTTGAGCAGCACCATCGCGGAGGCCGCGGCTTCGCGGGCCAGGGCGCGGTGCTCAGGGAGATCGACCGACCGTTCGAACGCGGTCGGGTCGTCATCGAGCGCGCCGAGCCGCTCGAAGATCGTGAGGAGTCGGCGGACCTTTGCGTCGACGATCGCTTCCTCCACGTCACCGACTCGCACCGCGTCGGCGAGGGCCGGACCGAAGAACCGGGCGGGACCCGGCATCTCGAGATCCTGGCCGGCGCGCGCGGCGCCGACGGTCGAGCCGTTGGCGAACCAGTCGGTGAGGACGAAACCCCCGAACCCCCACTCGTCGCGCAGGATCGTGGTGATGAGCTCTTCGTGCTCCGTGCAGTAGTGGCCGTTCAGGCGGTTGTACGCCGTCATCACACCGAGCGCGCCACCATCGCGGACTGCGAGCTCGAAGGGCAGCAGCGTGATCTCGCGCAGCGTGCGCTCGTCGATGACCGAGTTGATCGTGTTCCGCTCGAACTCCGCGTCGTTGCCCGCGAAATGCTTGACCGTCGTCGCCACACCACGCGACTGCACACCACGCACGAACGCCGCCGCGATAGTGCCTGAGAGCAGCGGATCCTCTGAGTAGCACTCGAAGTTGCGTCCGGCGAGCGGCGATCGGTGGATGTTGACCGTGGGCGCGAGCAGCACGCGGCACGCTTTGGTCAGGGTCTCGTCGCCGAGCATCTCGCCCACGCGCTCGATCAGTGCCGGATCCCAGGTCGCTCCGAGGGCGGACCCGCACGGGATGCACACCGCGGTCGCGGTGCCGGAGCCGAGGAACGACGAGCCGCGAGCGCCGTTGGGGCCGTCGGTGACCCGGACGGGTGGGATCCCCAGGCGCTCGACGGCGTTCGTCGACCAGAGGTCGTGGCCGGCGGTCAGCGCAGGCCTTCTCGTCGAGCGTGAGCTCGGCGAGGAGTGCTTCGACGTCGCGGCCGGCGCTCACGCGTCCATCATCACCCATCCGACGGAACGCGTGCCCGGGTCAGCGGGTCCGATGGATGTTGAAGTCGGGAGTGACCGGTTCGAGGCCGAGCCGCTCGCGCTGGAGGTTCATGTCCTTGATCTCGCCCCGCTGGAGCGCGGCCACGCCCCGGGCGAACCGGCGAACGCGGTCGTTCTCGCCCTGCGCGGCCGCCTCGTCGGACATCGCGACTCCGGCTGCGTGGTGCTGGATCATGAGTCGGGTGAACAGGTCGTCGGCCTCGAGCCCTGTGGCCGCGCGCAGCTCGTCGAACTGCGCCTGGGTCGCCAGGCCGGGCATCTCGCTCGACGGCACGGTCTCGCCCATCCAGTCCATCGCGATGCCGTCGCCGACCGTCGAGGGGTTGCCCGCCTCGCCGAGCAGGCTGTTCATCAGCCCGATCTGCGAGGACTGGTCGGTGATGATCTCGCGGGCGATGTTGCCGATCACCGGCGAGCTCTCGTTGTGGAGGTACTCGAACGCGAGGTTGATCGCTCCCTGGTGGTGGTCGGTCATGTCGGCGAGGAAGCCCGAGTCGACGTTGCTGAACGACTCTTCGCCGGGTTGTCCGATCCACCACCCGACGAGACCGGCGAGGAACACGAGTACGAGACCGCCGACGACGTACCGGGAGAACGGGATCGGAGGGCGCCGCGTCGGAGTCGACGGTGCTGCGGGCTGGTCCATCACGGCTCCGTTCGAAGGGACAGCACCCAGCGTGGCACACCGCAACCCACGCTTACGATGCAGCCCAACCCTCGGGTGCCAACGCTCGGTTTCAGACGAGCTCGGGGTCGGTCACGATGTGGACGAGCGCGGGACCTTCGTGCGCGAGCGCTCGTTCGAGCGCGTCGTCGAGCTGGTCGGGCGACTCGACCCGGATGCCGAGCGCGCCGCAGAGGCGCGCGTACTCCGCGAAGTCCGGGTTGTGCAGCGACGTCTGCCACACCTCGAAGTGGGCGGCTCGCTGTTCCTTCGTGATCTTGCCGAGTGACGAGTTGTCGAGGAGCACGTGGGTGATGTTCATCCCGTACTTGACCGCCGTCGTGAGCTCGGCGAGGTACTGGCCGAATCCACCGTCCCCGGTCACCGCGATGATGGGCCGCTCGGGCGCGGCCGCCCACGCACCCATCGCCGCGGGGAACCGAACCCGATCGAGCCGAGGTAGCCGGACATGAGGACGGACTGTCGCGTGCACTCGAAGTAGCGGCCGAACGAGTACGCGTGGTTGCCAACATCGACGGCGAGCACTGCGTCCTCGGGGACCATCCGCGTCATCGCGTCGAAGACGGCGATCGAGCTCACGCCGAGCCCGCGATCGTCCGAGAGGCGCTGCGCCTTCTCGGCACGCCAGATCGACCAACGCTCCGCAACGTCAGGCGCCTGGTCGACGCGGTACGGGATCATCAAGGCACTGCTCGGCGAGCAATCGCGCCGTGACGCCGACGTGCCCGAGCAGGGGGACGGTCACCGGGTGGAACCGGCCCGAGCGCCATCGGGTCGAAGTCGACCTGGACGATCGGCTTGTACGAAGCGATCCCGGTGTGGTTCGAGAACGACGCTCCGAACACGACGATGAGGTCGGATTCGTTCATGCACCAGCTCGCGACCGGTGTCCCGCTACGGCCGAGCACGCCGGCACCGAGCGGGTGTCGTTCCGAGATCTGGCCCTTGGCCTTGAAGGTCGTGAGCACGGGGCGTGGAGGCGCTCGGCCAGAGCGAGCACGTCGGGCATGTCGAAGCGCGCGCCGTGACCGACGACGATGACCGGCCGTCTCGCGTCGCGGCGATGAGCGCGACGGCATCCGCGAGCGCGTCGGCGGGCGGCGCGATCTCGTCGTTGCCGACCCGCCCGGAGGGGCCGGACGCGGCCGCACCGTCGTCGACGGCCTGCACCTGCACCTCGTCCGGGAGCACCAGGTGGGCGACGTTGCGTCCGACCTGTGCGTGCTTGCATGCGAGCGTCATCAGCTCCGCGTGGTCCGACTCTGGGAGCACGGTCTTGGAGTACGACGCGACGTCCGAGAACGCGGCGGTGAGGTCGATGTCCTGGAACGCACCACGCCCGAGCACGTTGGACGGCACCTGGCCGGAGATGGCGAGCACGGGCGATCGGTCCGCCTTGGCGTCGTACAGCCCGGTGAGGAGGTTCGTCGATCCCGGCCCCGCGATGCCGAAGCACGCCGCCGGACGACCGGTGAGCTTCCCGTACGCCGACGCGGCGAACGCACCCGCGCCCTCGTGGCGGATCCCGATGAACGTCAGGTTGCCGGCCTCCTCCTGCCGACGCATCGCGTCGGCGAAGCCGAGGTTCGAGTGCCCGACCATCCCGAACACGTGGGTGACGCCCCACGCGACCATCGTCTCGACCATCACGTCGGAGACCGTGCGGGGTGCCGCGGGTTCGTCCTCGAGTCCGACGTAGACCCCGTCGGCGCGGACCTCGACCGGGAAGCACGACGGCGCGTCGCTGAACCCCGCGGCGGTGTGCCCGTGAGCGGGTCGTAGTCGTAGCCGTGCCACGGGCAGCGCAGCAGACCCTTCTCGATCGAGCCCTCGCCGAGCGGCCCGCCCTGGTGCGGGCAGTGGTTGTCGAGCGCGCCGTAGCGGTCACCGACGCGCGTCAACGCGAGGGAACGAGTGCCCGCGGTGACCGTGCGGACCCGTCCGTCGGGGAGATCGTCGACCTCGGCGACCTTGTGCCACCGCACTGTCGGTCATCTGGTCAGTGAGTGCTGGGTCGGTCATGCGGAGACAGTGCCGCGAGGCATCGTCGCGTTACACGGCCCGACGGTCACCCCTCGGCGTGGTAGTCGCGGAATGCCCGGAGGAGCTCTTCGCGTGCGGGCACCGGCAGCGCCTCGACGTCGTCGACCGTCACGTGGCCCGCTCAGCTCGATGGTGCGACGCAGCTGCTCGACATAGTCGACGCAGCTGGAGCAGACCTGCAGGTGCCGTTCGAACCGAGCTCGTTCCCGGGCCGGCATGGTCCCCTCGAGGTACTCGGTGACCGTCTCGACAAGGAGCGCGCACGGGTAGTCGCCGGTGAGGCGGAGGTACAACCTGCGGAAGATCATCGGACGGCTTCCTCGAAGTGGAGCTCGAGTGCGCGGCGCACTTTCGACCGTGCCCGGTGCAACAGCACTCGTTGGTTCGTCTCGGAGATCTCCAGGGCGTTACAGACTTCGTCGGCCTCCCAACCGTCGATGTCCCGCATGGTGATCACGGTCTGCTGCGTCGGCGGCAGCGTGCCGATGGCCTCCGTAACGATGGACAACGTCTCATCGCTGAGGAGCTGCACCTCGGGCTGCTCGTCCCACGGGAACGGGTGGATTCGCCCAGTGACCGGGCCACCGGTCGCGTGGACCGCGAAATCGTTCGGGGTCTACCGCGTGCTCCTCGGCGTCGAGCTCGGAGGTGAAGGACGCGAACGGAGTTGTGCGGTGCTCCTTCACGCCTTTCGATCGAGCGACGTTGACGAGGATCCGGTACACCCACGTCTTGAGCGACGACCGCTGTTCGAACCGGTCGACGCCGGTGATCACGGCGACCCATGTCTCCTGGACCGCCTCGTGGGCGGCGTCGGTGTTCGACACGTAGGTGCGCGCAAGTCGGAGGAGGGGCGCCGAATACCGGTCGAGGACCCAGGCGAACGCGGCTTCGTCGCCGCGGCGGAGCGCCGGGACGAGCACGTCATCGTCCGAGTAGTCGGCCTCCGGCTCGGGCACGGCGCCATTCTGACCTCGACTGCGGTCGCGGGCGACGCCGGCCACGGGTGAGCCCGACCGTCCCGGCCGGCGAGCCAGAGTGACCACCCAACCGACGTGTAACGGAACGACGTCCCGGGAGACGATGCAACCCATGAACCTCAACAAGATCCAGCAGGAGTGGTCGGAGCAGAGCACGTGGGACTTCTCCGACCTCAGGGCACTCGTCATCAACTGCACCTTGAAGCGCTCACCGGAGGTGTCGAACACGCAGGGTCTCGCCGACCTCGCGCTCGCCATCTTCGAGGCGAACGGCGTCGAGACCGAGGTCATCCGGGCGATCGACCACGACATCGCGACCGGGATCTATCCCGACATGACCGAGCACGGCTGGGCGAGCGACGAGTGGCCGGCGATCTACGAGCGGGTGATGGCCGCCGACATCCTCATCCTCGCGATGCCGATCTGGCTCGGGGAGAAGTCCTCGGTCTGCACGAAGGTCATCGAACGGTTGTACGGCAACTCGCACCTGCTCACCGAGGACGGGCAGTGGTCGTACTACGGCCGCGTCGGCGGTTGCATCGTCACGGGCAACGAGGACGGCGCCAAGCACTGCTCGATGAACGTCCTCTACTCACTGCAGCACCTCGGCTACGTGATCCCGCCCCAGGCGGACTGCGCGTGGCTGGGGGAGGCCGGCCCCGGACCCTCGTACCTCGACCCGGGTTCGGGTGGTCCCGCCAACGACTTCACCAACCGGAACACCACGTTCATGGCCTGGAACCTGATGCACGTCGCGCGGATGCTCAAGGACAACGGCGGGATCCCGGCGCACGGCAACCAGCCGAAGCTCTGGGACGCAGGGTGCCGTTTCGACTTCCCGAACCCCGAGTACCGAGTCTGACGCTCGCGGCTACCTGGCGGAGTGCTTGCTACGGTCGGCCGGGAGGAGTTGCCGATGCCGCAGGAGCAGTCCCAGAAGAGTGGTGACCCGCCGCTGGGCAAGTGCGCCGTGTGTGACGAGCCGGTCACGACGGCAGATCCCGGTCGACTGCAGTTCTCCGCCGCGACGGGATCGATGACGCACGTCCACGACCGGTGCCGGCCCGAAAATCAGTAGGGCCCGAGAATCAGTAGCGTCGGGTCATGACGAATCGCGTGGTGGTGTGGGGGACGGGCAACGTCGGGCGGCCGGCGTTGCGCGCGGTCGCGGCGCACCGGGACCTGGAGCTCGTGGGTGTCGTCGTTGCGAACCCCGCGAAGGTGGGTCGCGACGCCGGTGAGCTGGCGGGGATCGAGCCCCTCGGGGTCGCGGCCACAGATGACCGGACGATCGCGTTCGCCGACGACGTCGACGCGGTGGTCTATGCCGCGACCGCAGACACGCGTCCCGACGAGGCGCTGGTCGACCTCGTCGCGTGCCTCGGCGCGGGCGCCAACGTCGTGTCGACGGCGTTCTACCCGCTGCTCCACCCACCGAGCGCGCCACGTCATCTGATGGACCTCGTCGAGGGTGCGTGCGCCGACGGCGACTCGTCGGTCTTCGTCTCGGGCATCGACCCCGGATGGGCGCTCGACATCCTCCCCGGGCTGGTGAGCGGGGTGAGCGCGGGGATCGAGGAGATCCGGATCCAGGAGCTCTTCAACTACGCCTTGTACGACCAGCCCGAGGTCGTGCGCGAGGTCATCGGGTTCGGGGGGTCGATGGACGACCTGCCGCTCATGCTCCTCGACTTCTCCCTCGACATGGTGTGGGCCCCGATGGTGCGCGTGCTCGCCGACCTGCTCGAGGTCGAGCTCGAGGCGATCACGACGCAGGTCGAGCGGCGACCTTTGGAGCGCACGATCGAGGTGCCGGGCATGGGCACGTTCGAGGCGGGTACCCAGGGCGCGTTCCGGTTCGAGGTGCAGGGCGTCGTCGACGGCCATCCGCTGCTCGTGGTGGAGCACGTCACGCGCATCGACGACGAGTGCGCGCCCGAGTGGCCGCGCTCGCCGACCGGCGAGCACCGCGTCTGCATCACCGGACACCCGAACCTGACCGTCTCGGTCCATGGCACCGAACCCGGCGAGCCGGGTGCGGCGGGTGGCGGCAACGCGACCGCGGCCAACCGCGTCGTGAACGCGATCCCCGCAGTGTGCGCTGCACCGGCCGGCCCGGTCGGCCCGCTCGACCTGCCCTTCATCTCGGGCTCGGCCCAGCTGCGTCACCCGGCGCGGGCGAAGTCCTGACTCCGCCCGCCGTTCAGGACTCGGGGATGGCTTCCCACCACTGACACCACCAGTTGGCGCCCACGAGGACGCGGAGCTTCGGGTGCCAGCAGTACGAGATCTCCGCGGTGTTCTCGAGGTAGTAGCGACAGTTGTCGCACTGCTCTTCGCCCTGGGGCTGGCCCTTCAGGACCGCGTTGTCGGCGAGGTGACGCAGCTCGATCGCGAGCTTCTCGTCGATCTCCTTGGGTTCGGGTTCGGGGATCTCGTAGTCGGCCATGTGTCACTTCTACCCCAGAAGTGGGCCCGCGAACCTGCTCAGCGGTCCGACACGGTCGCCGGGTCGACGCCGATCCCGCCGGCGTCGCTGCTCGCATAGACGGCGAGCGCGAACCGCAGGACGTCGAGCGCCTCCTCGCCGCTCCACCAGAGCGGGCCTTCGCCGGTGCGGAGCCAGCGGAGCCAGTGGCGGCCCGGAGTCGCGGAAGCTGCTCGCCCAGTCGTCGTCGAGCGCGTGGTGCCCGCGCAGCTCGCCGTCGGTGTACACCTCGAGGCTCGGCTGCTGGATCCCACGGCCCGTACACCGGTTCACGCGGGCGAAGCCCTTGCGCCCGGTGACCTCCCACCGCTCGTCGTTGGTGTAGTAGTCGGACCGGAGGTAGAGGTCGGGCGCGAGCGTGATGTCCCACACGCCGCGGATGCCGCTCTGGTGCTCCCAAGCGATCGTGGTGGGTGCGTCGACCTCGACGCCGGGGTACGACCTCGGTGCCTCCGATCCACGCCCGCACCTCTGCCAACGGGCCGAACAGCCAGAGTGCCGTCGCCAGCTTGTGCCACCCGTCGTCGAACACGAGGATGCCGCGGCCGCGCTGCATCTGCCGGAACTGCCACTCGTAGCTGCTCATCGGGACGTCCCAACCGCCGCGACCGCTGCCGACCATCTTCATGTGGTAGCCGCTGATCGTCACCGAGCTCGCCGGACTCGGCAACTGCCTTGAGCTCCCGCAGCGGCTCGTAGAAGAGGTAGTTCTCCATCACACGGAGCACCCGGTCGTTGGCGGCCGCCGCGTCGAGCATCCGCTGCGCGTCTTCGAGCGTGTTGCACATCGGCTTCTGGAGGTTCACGTGCCAGCCATGGCCGAGCAGCTCGATCACGCCATCGGCGTGGAGCGGGATCGGGAAGGAGCGCCTCGACCGCGTCGAGGTCGAGGCCGCTCGCCGCGAGCTCGGCGACCGACGCGAAGGTCGCGCGCCTCCGGCCAGTCGGCCTGACGCTCGGCGCGACGCTCGTCACTCGGATCGACGAGTGCGACGACCTCGACGTCGGGGTTGTCGACGTACGCGCGGACGTTCAGGTCGTAGATGCGCCCGAGCCCGACGAACGCGGCGCGCACGGGACGGTCGTACGGAGTGAAGGTCACGTGCTTCGGGTCTCCTGTTGCAGCTCGACGGTGTTGCCGGCTGGATCGGTGATCCAGATCTGAACGGTGTGCTCGCCCTGCACGGCGCGGGCGTACTCGATGCCGCGCTCCTCGAGCTCGGCGATCGCGGCGTCGAGGTCCTCGACCGCGACGCAGTAGTGGTGACCGGTCGGGTCGATCCCCGGTCCGACCGACGGTGCGCCCACGAGGTGCAGCTCCTGGTCGCCCACGACGTGCCAATGGCCGGGGACACCGGGGATGTCGGGTCGCGGCGCGTCGCCGAGCCCGAGGACATCGCCGTAAAAGGCGACCATCGCCTCGATCGGGGTGTCGTTGCTGTTGACCGACACGTGGTGGAAGCGCGTGACCTTCATGACAACTGCTCCATCACCCTGACAACTGCTCCATGAACTCGAGGCGGATCCCTCCTGGCGCCTCGACGAACGCGATCCGCCGCTTCCCGAACGCACCTTCGACCACGGCCGGACCCCACACGACGGTGTGACCGACCAGCTCGGCATCGAGATCGTCGGTGAACAGCGCCGGGTGGAGGAAGCCCTCAGGGGGGAGGTCGACCGCGTCCTCGTAGATCGCCTGGGTGAAGAGCGTGATCATCACCGGCCCGAGGTACACGTCGGCGCGCTCGCCGTTGTTCCACACCATCCGATCGCGGACGTCGCCCCCGGTCGCCTCGTAGAACGCGCACGCCGCGTCGAGGTCCGCCACCTTCACGGCGAGGTTCGCCAGACCCGTGACCGCCATCGCAGTGCTCCTCCTCCGCGCCGACGCCGACGTCGTGTCCCTGACGCGGGCGTCAGGGACAGTATCGGCGACACTACGGTTCCGGCCATGAAGCTGCGGATCGCGATCCTCGGCGCCGGTGCCGGCGGCCTCGCGATGGGCATCGCGCTCCGCAGAGCCGGCTTCGACGACTTCACGATCTACGAGAAGTCCGACGGCGTCGGCGGCACCTGGCGCGACAACTCCTACCCGGGCGCCGCGTGCGATGTGCCGTCGCTGCTCTACTCCTTCTCGTTCGAACCCGGCCACGCGTGGAGCCGCACCTACGGCACGCAGCCGGAGATCCTGGCCTACCTCGAGCACTGCGCCGACAAGTACGAGCTCCGGTCCCATCTGCGCTGCGAGACCGAGATCCGCGACGCTCAGTGGGACGACGACGAGCTGGTCTGGCGCCTGCACAGCGCGAAGGGTGAGGAGATCGTCGCAGATGTGCTCGTGAGCGGTCTCGGCATGTTGAACGTTCCCGCCTATCCCGACCTCCCGGGTCGGGATCGGTTCGGCGGCCGCAGCTTCCACTCGGCACGCTGGGACCACACGCATGCCCTCGAAGGCAAGCGGGTGGCGGTGATCGGGACGGGCGCCAGCGCCGTCCAGTTCGTTCCCGCGATCGCGCCGAGCACGGAGCACCTCACGCTGTTCCAGCGCTCACCCTGCTGGGTGCTCCCGAAGATCGATGCGGAGCTGGCAGAGGCAGACCAGGAGCGCCTCGCCGAGCAGCGCATCCGGACGCGGCTCGCGCGATGGAAGATCTGGTGGGCCTACGAGCGAGCGAGCTTCGACGCGGAGGCGGAGCAGACGAAGCAGCAGACCGCGATGGGCGCGAGCTATATCGCGCGAAAGGTCGACGACCCCGACCTGCGGGCGAAGCTGACGCCCGACTTCCCGGTCGGGTGCAAACGCCCCTTGATCTCCCGCGAGTGGTACCCGACGCTCGTGCGCGACGACGTGCGCGTGGTGACCGAACCGATCACCGAGATCACCCACTGCGGGGTGCGCACCGCCGACGGGGAGGAGCACGCCGTCGACACGATCATCTTCGGGACGGGCTTCAAGGCGAACGAGTACCTCTCGACGATCGAGATCACCGGTCGCGGCGGTCGACGCCTGCACGACGACTGGCGCTCCGGCGCCGAGGCGTACCTCGGGACGACCGTCGCCGGGTACCCCAACCTCTTCGTCCTGTACGGCCCGAACACCAACGGCGTGAACTCGATCATCTTCATCCACGAGGCGCAGACGCACTACGTCGTGAGGGCGCTGCGGGCGATGCGCCGCCGTCGCGTGCGGTCGGTCGAGGTGAAGCCGGAGGTGATGCAGCGGTACAACGCCAAGATCCAGGCCGCGATGCCGGGGACCGTGTGGGTGGCCGGCTGCAACAACTACTTCGCGACGTCCGACGGAAAGGTCGTGACCCAGCTGCCGTACAGCGGCGGTCGGTACTGGCTCCGCACGCGAGCGTTCGCGAGCTGGCGGTACGTGAAGCGTCGGAAGCGTGCTCGCGCCGCCTGAGGCTCTGGGTGCTCGCCCACCTCAGGGCGCGACCGCCACCTCGTCATCCGGTTCGACGGCGAGGCGCACAGCGTCGAGGAGCCCATGCACCAGAACGTGCGCGCCGGAGCCGACGCCGAGGGTCCAGTAGCGCCGGAACCACCGGCTGGCGTCGTCGTCGGTCCCGACGGTGCGCATCACGGCGGACAGCATGGTGCGGCCCGGTCCGAGCTCGTCGACGGCGAGCGCGTAGACGGTCTTCGCGAAGCCGGGTGTCGCGAACTCCCGGAACTCGTCAGGGGCGACCGCCACGTACTGGATCACCGGCCGCCAGAACTTGCCGACCAGCCCGAGCGCGAGCTCCCGGCCGGGTCGCTCCCCGAGCACGATCCAGCCTCCGTCACCGGCCGGGATGGCCGCCGAGTCGCGGAGCGTGAGGCGCTTCGGGCTCGCGGGTGGTCGCTTGCCGTGCAGGAGGTTCATCAGCAGCTCGGGCAACATCCGCGCTCCACCCAACGTCGCGATCAGGGGTCGCCGCTTGCCGAGCTGGATCAGGTCGGCCGCCATGAGCGCGTCCCAGGTCCGGTCCACATCGGCCGCGACCACCACCGCGACGCTGTCGGACACGTCGTACACCGGGAGGAGCTCGTCGGCGAGCCGGGGGCCGGTCATCGCGTCGCTGCCCCTCCGGGTTCCTCGAGCGAGACGCGTCGAGCGCCCGTCACCCATCGGCTCGTTTCTCCCTCGCAGTCTGCGCGTCTGCCGCGACGATCGTGGCTGCGAGACCGCGCAGGAAGGCGCGCAGGACCTCGTCCACGAGCTGTTGCGCGGCGGCGGGAAGCGTTGTTGCCGGCGGCTTGACGCGTGCCTCGAGGGTCAGCGCGCACTGGGTCGCGTGGACCGGTGCGACGGTGAGATCGGACTCGACGGGCCCGAGGGCGAACAGATCCCGCTCGAAGGTCCAGGTCCACGGAACGACGAGCGCACCCTCTCGCACGCGCATCGGCCCCTGGGCGCAGTGGGACCGGTCGGCCTCGTCGGCCGGGCTCGCGAGGCGCTCCTCGCTCCGCAGCTCGCCGGCGTCGTGCAGCGCGGCGTCGACGATCGGTTCGAGCCACACGGGATTCGCGGCGAAGTGGGGCGCGACCGTCTCGAACGAGCGATCCACGCGCACGAAGTCCCGGGCGAACATGCTTGTCACGGTGCCCCCTGAGGCCGGCGGGGGACAGGGCCGAACGTCCCGAAGGAAGGGCCCGGCGGCGGTCGGGCCTACTCGAGCGGTACCCGCCAGGTGGCGACGGTGCCGCCGCCCTCGGCGGGGGCGACTTCGGTGTCGCCACCCCAGGCGGCGGCTCGGGCCCTGGCGTTCGTGAGACCGTGGCCGCTGCGGGTCGGCCCGACCAGGTCGATGCCGCGTCCATCGTCGCGGACCTGGAGGACGAGGGAGGTCCCGACCTCGATGCGCACGGTCGCACGGGACGCCTGCGCGTGGCGCACGACGTTCGTCAGCAGCTCGCGCGTCGTCGCGAGGAGCTCCTCACCCAGGTCCGGGCCCACCTGTTCGGTGAGCGCACCCTCGATGGCGACGATCGGTTCGACGCCGGAGTCGCGCAGCACGTCGTCGACGAGGTTCAGGATCGCGGCGCTGAGGTTCGGGCGCGACGCCGGGCGCGCCTCGAGCTCGAAGATCGAAGTTCGGATCTCCGAGATCACCGCGTCGAGCTCGTCGACCACCTGGTCGACCTTGGCCGCGGCGTCCGCATCGAGCATGCGGCTCAAGCCCTGCAGCGCCATGCCGGTGGCGAACAGGCGTTGGATCACCTTGTCGTGGAGGTCCCGCGCGATGCGCTCCCGGTCCTCGATCACGGCGAGATCTTGGAGCCGTTCGTGCAGGCGGGCGTTCTCGATCGCGACGGCAGCGACGGCGGCGAGGGAGACGGTCAGGCGCTCGTCGTCTTCGGTGAACTCGTCTGCCCCCTGCTTCTCGCAGAGATAGAGGTTTCCGAACACCGATGTGCCGATCCGGATCGGTACGCCGAGGAACGAGCGCATCGTCGGGTGGTTGGGTGGGAACCCGTGCGCCAGCGGGTGCTGCGTCAGGTCGTGCAGCCGCAACGGCTGCGGATCGGCGATCAGCAGCCCGAGGATCCCGTGGCCTTCGGGAGCGTGGCCGATCCGGTCCGCCATGTCCGGCGGTCCCCCGAGGGTGATGAACTCCGCGAGCGCGTTGCCGGCACTGATCACGCCCAGTGCCCCGTACTCCGCGCCGACGAGCAGACGCGCCGCGTCGACCACGCGCTCCAGGGTGTCGGGGAGTCGGAGCCCCGTCGTGACCCCGAGGATCGCGTCGAGGAGCTGGCGCTCGGGACGGCCCACCGGTGAGGAGGCGCCGTCCGTCATGGCGGCATGCTACGGCGAGGTGGGTCTGGAGGTACCGGGGTCACGCAGGCCCGCAGCGAACACCGCGGCCTGGGTGCGGCGCTCCATCCCGAGCTTCGCAAGGATGTTCGAGACGTAGTTCTTCACGGTCTTCTCGGCGAGGTGGACGCGCTCGGCGATCTGCCGGTTGGTGAGGCCGTCCGCGATCAGATCGAGGATGCGGCGCTCCTGGTCGGTCAGCCGCGCGACCCGTTGGTCGGTCTCGGGGCCGTTGCGCAGCCGCTCGAGGACCGCGGCCGTGACGGTCGGGTCGAGCAGCGACTGGCCGGCCGCGACGCGCCGCACTGCATCGACGAGGTCGGTCCCCTTGATCTGCTTCAGCAGGAATCCCGATGCCCCGGCCATGATCGCCTGGAACAAGGCCTCGTCCTCGGAGAACGACGTGAGGATCAGGCACCGGACCTCGGGGTTGCGGGCCCGGACCTCCCGGCAGACCTCGACGCCGTTGCCGTCGGGGAGCCGGACATCGAGCACCGCGACGTCGGGATGGACCGGGGGAATCCTCGACAGGGCCTCGGCTGCGGTGCCGGCCTCGCCGACGACCTGGAGGTCGCCCTCGGCCTCGAGCAGCTCCTGCAGCCCGCGCCGGACGACCTCGTGATCGTCGAGCAGGAAGACGCGTACGGGCTCGACCATCATCTCGGAGTCTACGGCCGGCTCTCCGCCGGCCGACCCGTCAGACGGCTGTGAGCGTCACTGGCAGGTGCTTGATGCCATTGATGAAGCTCGAGCGCAACCGATCGGCCGGGCCCGCCGCGTCGACCGAGGCCGTCCGTGAGAGCAGCTCCTCGAACATCACCTTGATCTCGAGCCGCGCGAGGTTTGCGCCCAGACAGAAGTGCGGCCCACCACCACCGAACGCGACCTGAGGGTTCGGGTCGCGCCCCACATCGAACCTCATGGGATCGTCGAACGCGTGCTCGTCGCGGTTCGCCGACGTGTAGAAGAGCACGACCGCTTCGCCTTCCGGGATCGTGACGCCGCGCACCGTGATGGGGTGCTGGGTGGTCCGGCGGAAGCGGACGACCGGGGTCGCCCAGCGGATCATCTCGTCGACGGCCGTGTTGATCAGCCGCGGTTGGTCGGCGCGGAGCCGGGCCATCTGGCCAGGATGTTCCAGAAGGCCGTGGAGCCCGTGCGAGATGGCGTTGCGCGTGGTCTCGTTCCCGGCGACGGACAGCGCGAGCACGAACAGCTCGAACTCGTGCTCGCCGAGCGTGTCGCCGTCCACCTGGGTGATCAGCTTCGAGATGATGTCGCCTCGGGGCTCGGACCGGCGTTGCGCGGCGAGTGAGTTCGCGTACGTGTACAGCTCGGCGGCAGCCTCGGTGGGCGCATCGGGGCCGAAGTCGTATTCGGGGTCCGTGCGGCCGACCATCCGGTTCGTCCACGCGAAGATCTTGTGGCGCTCCTTGACGGGGACCCCGAGGAGCTCCGCGATCGCAACCAGCGGGAGCTCGGCCGCGACACTCGACACGAAGTCGACGGTACCTCGCTCGATCGCCGCGTCGATGATCTCGCGGGCGACGATTCGGTAGTGCTCCTCGATCGTGGCCACGGCGCGCGGCGTGAACCCGCGGTTCACGATCCGACGGAGGCGGGTGTGAGCCGGCGGGTCGGTGTCGATGATCGTGCGGAATGCGCTGAGCTCGTCTTCGCTCTCGTGCCGCATGAGGTGGACGCTGCCGCGCTGGCTGGAGAACGTCTCCCAGTCGCGGCCGGCCTCGACCACATCCTCGTGGAGCGTGAGGGCCCAGAAGTGTTCGGGCATGTCGTCCTCGGTGCCGCGCATCCCGCGCGACCGGAGCATGCTCCCGCAGCCACGCGAACTTGTCGTGGGGGACACCTTGCGCCCACTGCTCGTGGCTGACGACGTCGACGTCGACATCGACGTCGAGGGCGGTCACGCGCCGGCCCTCGTGTTGATCGCCTCGATCCGCTCGCACGCCTCGAGATACTCCTCGACCAGCGCGGCGATCACGTCGCGCGTCTTGCGGACCTGGTGCATCAGCCCGACCGTCTGCCCGACCGGGTTGAAGAACACATCGCGCGACTGCTCCGGATACCGGCTCGAGCGTGCGACGCAGTCTCCGGAGACCATGTACTGCATCGGCATCGGCAGGGGATCCGGGGTGTCGACACGCTCCCACGCCTCGGTCCAGTCGTTGCGGATCATGCGACAGGGCTTGCCGGTGAACGATCGAGAACGCACCGTGTCGCGGCTCTCCTTCTCGATCAGCTGCTGCTGCTGCTGGGGAGACAGCGATGCCTCCTCCACGGTCAGCCAGAGCGAGCCGGTCCACGCGCCTTGGCACCCGACGGCGAGCGCGGCCGCGATCTGGGCGCCGGTTCCGACCCCACCGGCTGCGAGCACGGGGATCGGAGCGACCGCCTCGACGACCTGTGGCCAGAGCACCAGCGAGCCGATCTCGCCGGTGTGGCCTCCCCCCTCGGTTCCCTGGGCGATGACGAGGTCGAGCCCGGCGTCAGCGTGTTTGCGCGCCTGGTCGGGACGACCGCAGAGCGCGGCGACCAGGCGACCGCTTGCCTGGATGTCGCGGACGATCTCGGCCGGCGGGGTGCCCAGCGCGTTCGCGACCAGCCGGACGCCGTCGTGCCGGAGCGCGGCCTCGACCTGCGGCGCCGCGGTCGCGTCGGTCCACCCGAGGAGCTGGCCGGTGCGTTCGTCACCGTCGGGAAGCGGCGGAACGCCGTGCTCGGCGAGCACGCCGCGCGCGAAGGCGAGGTGTTCCTCGGGCACCATCGCGCGGAGCTGCTCCGCGAGCTTCTCCGGGTCGTCCTCGCCCATGCCCTCGTACTTGCCCGGGATGACGACGTCGACGCCGTAGGGGTGGTCGCCGACGTGCTCGTCGATCCAGGCGAGCTCGATCTCGAGCTCCTCGGGGGTGAACCCGACCGCGCCGAGGACGCCGAGGCCGCCCGCCTTGCTCACCGCAGCGACGACGTCACGGCAGTGGGTGAACGCGAAGATCGGGTACTCGATCCCGAGCTGGTCGCAGACGGGTGTCCTCATGACGGTTCCTCTCAGGTGGGCTCCGGACCCGTCATTTCAGCAGGTCGAGCTTCACCTTCTGGACCGTCTTCGGGTTGCAGGTGAAGGTCCCGGGCTTCTTCGGCTCGACCCGCACGAACTCCTGGTTCTTGATCTGGAGCACGATCCCGCAGCCGAGGACCTTCCGGGCGCCGATGTCGGTCGGGGCGATCATCCCGTCCGCATCGAACTTGTGCAGGTCTGCCAGCGCGCCGAGCAAGGCCTCGCGGGTGAGCGCGTCGTCACCGCCGTCCTTCGTCACCGCCTGCACCGCGTCGCGGAGCGCGATCATCCCGGCGAACGCCTGGATCGCATAGCCGTCTTGGTGTGCCGGGTCCGTGTACTTGATGAAGTTGGCGAGCATCTTGTTGGACTTCGTCTCGTTGAACGGCAGGAAGAGCAGGGAGACGTACTGCCCTTCGATGTCCTGCCCGCCGTCCTGGATGACCTTGTTGTCGTAGCACGCGAGCTCACAGTCCCAGACGTCGACGTTCGTCGCGCCCTGCACCTTCGCCTCCTGGCGCAGCGGCGGGAACGGCACGCGGGCGAAGACGTAGTTCGCGTCCGTGTCCTTGATGCTCTGTACTGCTGGCGTCATCGCTGCACGGGTCGACGTCAGGCTGAGCTGGGTCTCACCGACCTTCTCCACGCCCGCCTGCTCGATCGCAGCGACTGCCACTGCGGTGGAGTCCGAGATGGCCTTCAGGTCGTTCGGGACGAGGAAGTAGCCGCGCAGCTTCCCGTACTTCTTCTTGAAGTACGGGATCTCGTGGGCGTTGTACTGGTACGTCTGCGGATGCTGGGTCGCCGTCGCGGCAGTCGAGCGCCGGCGGGTTGATCGGGAACGAGACCGGCGAGCACTGCTGAGGTACCTCGGTGACGACGACCGGGACGTCGGGGAGCCCGGTGGGCTTGCCGGCAGCGTCCTTGCAGCCGACCAGGTCGTCGACGTTGGCGAGGAACAGCGCTGACGTCCCGACGATCGCGAAGTCCTGCTCACACGCGGCGATCACCGCGTTGCGCGCCTCGTCGGCATTCAGCTTCGAGTCGTGGAAGTCGATGACGATCTTGCGCCCCGCGAGGCCACCCTGCTTGTTGAGGTACTTGGCGGCACCCTCGACGCCGGCCACGGAGCCGGCGAAGAAGCCCGGATAGAGAGCGTTGTCCACATCGGCGATGACGCCGATGTGGATCTCGTCGGCAGTCACCCCGACATCGGTCGCTGTCGGTGCGGCGCTTCCCGAACCGGCGTGCGCCACCGCAGTCATCGAGATCGTGGTGGCGACGGTGACGGCCAGCACGGCCCAACGCTTGGCATGCATCGATGGATCCCCCCTCGTACGTGGTGTCGAACCGTCAGGGTTCGAGCACCTCCCAGACCGTGATGGTCGGCATCGGATCGAGCTCCATGAGCTCGGCGGCTTCGGGTGCCGCGGCCCGGCCGGCGAGTGACGCGATGGCCGCGTCGACGTCGTCGACCTCGAGCTCGCACACCATCAGGAAGCGTTGGGGGGTCCCGCTTCCCGGCACGAGCTGCGTGTCGGCGAGGCGACAGCGATATGCCGTCACCACGCCGGGTGTTGCACGGATGTCCGCGAGGTGCGGACCGGAGTACCACTCGTTGTAGGCGTCTTCCGTTGCCGCGTCCCGGGGGTTGGACGCGATCGTGAGCACTGCTCGGGTCATGCCGACGGCTCCGTGGGTACGACGTCGGCGGCTACCGGGTCGGGGAGCGGCTCGTCGAAGCCACGGGCGACGTACGAGAGCGCGCGGTGGCACATCGCGCGCATGTCCTCGACGGCACCTCCCGCGCCCCAGATCTCGAACGTCGCGACGAGCGCGCCGGCGATGGAGTTGCCGGCGACCGCAGCCATGAGCTCGCCGTCGGGCCGGTCGGCGAAGTGCCGCCGCGCGAAGGCCTCGATCTCGGATGCGAACGTGCCGCGGACGAGCTGCAGGTGCCGGGCCAGCTCGGTGGCGCTGAGGGAGGACTGACGGAGCAGCGCCGCCTGGCGCACGGCCTCGAGATCGTCGGGGTACGCCTGCACCGCGATGAGCGCGGCCTGGAACACCGACTCGCGCTCGGGCCGCAGTGCCAGTGCGGCGCGGAAGAACTCGAGCCGGTGCTCGTAGTCGTGGAAGAGGAGCGCCTCCTTCGAGCCGAAGTGCCGGTAGAAGGTGCGCTCGGTGACGCCTGCGTCGGCCGCGATGTCGCGGATGGTCGTCGCGTCGTACCCGTCACGACCGAAGCGCGCGATCCCTGCGGCGCGCAATGCGTCGCGGGTCGCTCGCCGCCGGAGCTCGTGCTTGTTGGAGATGGGCATCGCAAGGTACGTCATGACTGTTGCGAATGTAGCAGAACTGCCCCCATAATGTCAGACATGACACAAATGCGTCCGGAACGGTGCTCGGTGCCCGACATCGATCTGGTCGACCCCGGGCGCTTCGTGGCCGGCGCCGAGCACGTGATGTTCGATGCGCTGCGCGCGGCCGACCCGGTGTCCTGGCATCACGACACCGCGAGCGACACCGACTTCTGGGCCGTGGTGCGCCACGCGGACGTCAGCGCGGTGAACCGCGACGACGAGACGTTCACCACGGCACAGGGCACCTTGATCGGGGAGCAGGGCGGGTTCCTCGGGCTCGGGGAAGACGTGCTCACGCTCGCGGCCGACCCGCCGCGGCACACGCAGATGCGCTTGATCGTGAACCGCGGCTTCACCCCCCGTGCGATCGCACGGCTCGAGGGCGAGGTGCGCGAGATCGTCAAGGAGCTCCTCGACGATGCCGAGGCGCGCGCCGAGCGCGGACGCATCGACTTCGTCGCCGACGTCGCCGCAAAGCTGCCGCCACGCGTGATCGGCTCGGTGCTCGGCATCCCACCCGAGGATCGGGACCAGCTCGGGTCCTGGACTTCGCAGATGTCGGCATCCGGCGACGCGGCCGAGGGGCAGCCCGACGTCGGAGCTGCAGGAGGCGCCCTCATCGGGTACGCGCTCGAGCTCGCCGCGCACGGGCGCGCCCGTCCGGGCGACGACCTCGTTGCCCGACTTCTCGATGCAGAGGTCGAGGGGCGGAAGCTGACCCCGGAGGAGTTCGCGATCTTCTTCCTCGTCCTGTACGCGGCGGGCACGGAGACGACACGCGTGGCTGCCGGCGTGGGAGCGCTCGCGCTGCTGGAGCGTCCGCAGACCTGGGCTGCACTGGTGGCGGGCGCGCCGCTGGCGCCGGCCGTCGAGGAGATCGTTCGTTGGTCCACTCCGGTCGCATACTTCCGGCGCACCGCTACGCGCGACACGGAACTCGGTGGTCGGACGATCCGGGCGGGCGACCCGGTCGTGATGTGGTTCAGCGCCGCGAACCGTGATCCCGAGGTGTTCGCCGACCCGCACACCTTCGACATCGGCCGCGACCCGAACCCGCATGTCGGGTACGGCGCGGGCGGGCCGCACTACTGCCTCGGCGTCCACCTCGCCCGGCTCGAGCTGACCGTGCTGTTCGAGATGATCGCCGCGCGCTACCCGGACCTCACTCTGGACGGGTCGGCGACCTGGGTCCCGTCGAACTTCACGCCAGGACTCGCGACACTGCCGGTCGCACTCGGAGAGCACGCCGGCGGTGGCGCGTGACCGGCGCACCCAACGCGCCGAGCTCCACGCTCCTGCACGACCTCCAGCGCTTCCCTGACGATGCGCTCGACACGGCGGCCGTCTACGCGCTGGTGCGCGACCAGGCGGGCTTCGCGGACCGCCACGGGTTCGCTGCGTGCACGTTCCCCGAGCACCACGGCGCCGCCTTCGGCTACCTCCCGTCGCCGGTCGTACTCGCCGGGGTGGTCGCGGGGTGCACGGAGCGGATCCGGCTCTCGCTCGCCGCCGTCATCCTGCCGCTGCACGACGTGCTCCACATCGCCGAGGACGTCGCGGTCCTCGACCTGGCGAGCGGCGGTCGCGTCGACCTCGTGCTCGGGGCGGGCTACGTGCCGGCCGAGTTCGCGATGTTCGGCGCGTCGATCGACGACCGCGCCGACGCCATGGAGGCGGGTGTTGCCCTCCTGCGCAAGGCCTGGAGCGGGGAGCAGTTCGAACATCGTGGTGTGCAGGTGCGGGTCGCGCCACAGCCGCTGCAGTCGCCCCACCCGCCGATCCTGCTCGGTGGTAGCTCGCCCGGCGCCGCGCGCCGCGCGGCGCGGATCGCCGACGGCTTCCGGCCGACGAGCCCCGACCTGTGGGCCACCTACCGAGCCGAGCGGCTCGCGCTCGGACATCCCGATCCTGGCGACGCCCCGGTGAGCGGCCCGTTCGTCCTGCATGTCGCCGCCGATCCCGAGCGCGCGGCGGTCGAGGTCGGGCCTGCGATCGTGCGCGGTGCGAACCAGTACCTCGAGCTCGCGGCGATCTCGTCGGGTGGGCCCGCGTTCGCCGTCTCGGGCATCGCGGAGCTCGAAGCGTTCGGTCTCGCGCGCATCGTCGATCCCGAAGCCGCGGTCGCGCTCCTCCGAGATCTGGGGCCGACGGCCACGGTCGTCCTGCAGCCCCGCTTCGGTGGGATGGACGCCGACGCAGGCTGGTCGAGTCTCGAGCTGTACGCAACGAAGGTGCTCCCACAACTGGGACCGAACAACGAGGTGAACGGATGAGCAACGGAGATCAGGTCGCGGTCGTCACCGGGGCTGCCAGCGGTATCGGACGTGCCGTCGCAGTCGCTGCGGCCAGAGCGGGGATGCAGGTCGCGGCGATCGACGTCGATGCCGACGGTCTCGCAGGGCTCGGCGATGAGCTCAAGGGCGTGACCGAGGTGCTGCAGCTCGCCGTCGACGTCACCGATCTCGCGGCCGTCGAGGCGGCTGCAGAGCAGATCTTCGCGAAGTTCGGTGACGTGCACCTCATGTCGAACAATGCCGGCGTTGCCCTGGTCGGCACGACGTGGGACACCCCGATCGAGGACTGGCGGAAGATCTTCGACGTGAACGTGTTCGGGATCATCCACATGATGAAGGCCTTCGTGCCGCGACTGCTGGAGCGGAGCTCCGACGCGATCATCATCAACACGGCCTCGATGCTGGGCCTGCAGTGCGCGCCCTTCATCTCCGCCTACACCTCGAGCAAGCATGCCGTCGTCGCGATGAGTGAGTGCCTCGCCGGCGAGCTGCAGCTCGCGGGATCACCGATCCGGGTCGCCGTCCTCTGCCCCGGGCGGGTGGCGACACCGCTCGGTGCCGGCACCGAGGAGGAGAAGATGATCGAGGAGATCGACACGCCTCTCAACGTGCCGGTCTCCCCGGAGTTCGTGGCCGACATCGTGATCGGTGCGGCCCGGGCACCGTCGGGCTTCCTCTTCACCCACAAGGAGTCGGCCGACGCGGTGCGTGAGCGCATCGACCTCATCCTCACCACGTGTTCGGTGCCGGCATGAGCAGCGCCCGACCGCTGGAAGGGGCCGTGGCCCTGGTCACGGGTGCGAGCCGCGGGATCGGGAAGGGGATCGCACTGGAGCTCGGAGCCGCCGGTGCGACTGTGTACTGCACCGCCCGAAGCGTCGAGCCGGCACCCGAGCAGTTCGGGACGTTGCCGGAGACGATCGCGGACGTGGAGGCCCTCGGCGGCGTTGCGGTCGCGTTGCAGTGCGACCACAGCGACGACGACGCGACCGAAGCGGTCTTCGACCGGATCCGCACCGACTCGGGCCGGCTCGATGTTCTCGTGAACAACGCGTGCGGTACCCCCGAGTTCGCAGATGGGATCGGCACGAGCTTCTGGGACCTCCCCCGCGCATCGTGGGACGGCTCGATGGACGTCGGGCTGCGTTCCAACTTCGTGTGCAGCCAGCTCGCGGCTCCGATGATGATCGCTGCGGGCCGTGGCCTGATCGTGAACGTGTCTTCGCACGGCGCGGTGGAGTACCTCTTGTCGGTCCCCTACGGCGTCGCGAAGGCCGGTGTCGACAAGCTGACGCACGACAGCGCGCTCGAGCTGCGTGCCCATGGGGTCGCCGTCGTGTCGATCTGGCCCGGGCTCGTGAAGACGGAGCACCTGATGGCCCAGGCGACGACACACGCCGACGGCAGCGTCGACGTGTTCGGGCTCGACCTCTCGGGTGCCGAGTGGCCCCGGTTCTCGGGTCGGGCGGTCGTTGCGCTCGCGACCGACCCCGCGATCCTCGAGCACACCGGCACCGCGCTCGTCCCTGCGCAGCTTGCTCGTGACTACGGTTTCACCGACGTCGACGGCAACCTGCCACCGGTCGTGCGCGGGGTCGCCGACCTCGTGGGCGACGGCGAGGCACCGGAGTTCTGGCAACAGGTGGAGTCCTTCGGCGCCGAGGGCTGAGCGCAACCGAAGGGCGGACGCATGACCTGGGGCTTCGCGACGACGACTGACGAGCTGCTCGTGGGCGTCGACCTGCACGGCAAGGTCGCCATCGTCACCGGGGCCACGTCCGGACTCGGGCTCGAGACCGCGCGGGTGCTGGCCGCGGCCGGCGCCCGGGTCGTGGTCCCCGCGCGTGACGCTGGACGCGCCGAAGCGGCAGTCGCGGCCCTCGGCGATGCGGTTGACGACGCCCGGGTGGAGCCGGCAGTCCTCGACCTCACCACGCTGGCGAGCGTCGCCGCATTCGCGTCGTGGTTCGCGGAGCGGTTCGACCGGTGCGACCTCTTGGTGAACAACGCGGGAGTGATGGCGACACCGTTCGAGCGGACGGCCGACGGCTTCGAGCTCCAGCTCGGGACGAACCACCTCGGGCACTTCGCGCTCGACGCGGCTGCTCCTCCCGGCGCTGCTCGCCGCGGCGCCGTCCCGCGTCGTGAACCTGACATCCGCGGGCCACTTCGCGTCCGACATCGTCTGGGACGATCCGAACTACGAGCATCGGGCCTACGACAAGTGGGAGGCCTACGGGCAGTCGAAGACCGCGAACATCCTCTTCACCGTCGACCTGGAGCGCCGGTACGCCGACGCCGGCGTCCACGCCTACGCCGTCCACCCGGGGATGGTGCCGACCGACCTCGGCCGCCACCTGTCGACCGACGACATGACGGCACTCGTCGCCCGCGCGGGCGGCGACCTCCCGCCGATGAAGACGATCCCGCAGGGTGCGGCCACGACCGTGTTCGCCGCGATCGCACCGGAGCTCGAGACCCGGGGCGGGACCTACCTCGCGGACTGCGCGGTGAGCGACGAGCACGCGCCGTGGGCACTCGATCCGGCCGGCGCGGAGCGCTGCTGGGCGCTGTCGGAGTCCCTCGTGGACTGAGCGGCGGTGGTCACGAACGCGAAATCCGGATCTCGAAGGCTCGGAGCAGCGGGCCGGCCCGGATGCTCGTAGGTTGGCGCTGCGGTTCGACCTTCGAAATCGACGACGAGGCGCTCTGATCTGACGAACCAGACCATCCGGGAGCAGCGCGACGCACTGGTCGCCGACACGAGTGTGGGGGGCTCGGCCTTCGGTCGCGCCTACGCCGAGCTGGTGGACCGGTGGCTGGCGACGCTGCTGCCCGACGAGCCCGGGATCGCGCTCGTCGCGGTCGGCGGGTACGGCCGGCGCGCGCTCGCGCCCGAGAGCGATCTCGATGTCCTCCTCGTCCACGACCGCAAGCAAGGGATCGGGGAGCTCGCCGATCGAGTCTGGTACCCGATCTGGGACGCGGGGTTCTCGCTCGATCACAGTGTGCGAACGGTGGGTGAGGCGATGGCGTTGGCGAAGGACGACGTCAAAGTCGCACTCGGTCTCGTCGACGCGCGCGCGGTCGCCGGCGATCCTGCGTTGGGCGCGCTCCTGGCCACGTCGGTGGCCAAGCAGTGGCCGACGCTCGCGCGGAGGTCGATCGATTCGCTACGGGACCTCACGGTGGTTCGCAACGACCGGTTCGGCCAGGTCGCGTTCGTGTTGGAGCCCGACCTGAAGGAGGGGCGGGGCGGGCTGCGCGACACGACCGTGCTCAGGGCGCTCGCGACCGCGTTCCCGATCGAGCTGTCCTCCGAGTTGGACGCCGCCGCGGAATCGCTCTTCGCCACGCGGGTCGAGCTGCAGCGCGGCACCAACCACCGTGATGAGCGCCTCCTCCTCGAACAGCAAGACGATGTGGCGGTGCGTCTCGGGTTCGCTGACGCCGACGCCTTGATGCACCGGATCGCCGAGTGTGGGCGCACGATCTCGTGGAACCTGGACGACGCGTGGCGGGTGGCCGAGGCCGCTGCTGCCGGTCCTCGGCGTCGCTCGTGGGGAGGGCGTGACGTCCAGGTCTCGGAATGGGTGGTCGAGCGTGATGGTGAGATCACCGTGCTCGACGCCTGCCCCGAGGTCGACGTCGCCCTCACGCTTGCGGTCGCTGCGGCGTCGGCCGACCGCCGACGCCCGATCGCCCGATCGACGCTCCGGCGACTTGCCGCCGAGGTCCGCCCGCAACGCACGACCTGGTCGGACGCGACACGCGCCTCGCTCGTCGGGCTCCTCGCCACGGGGCACGACGCGGTGCCGGTCTTCGAGACCCTCGACCAGCACGACTTGATGTCGCGGATCCTGCCGGAGTGGGAGCCGAACCGGAGCCGTCCCCAGCGCAACGCGTTCCACCGGTTCACCGTCGATCGCCACCTCGTCGAAGCTGCGGCGCAGGCCGCGGCGCTCACCGACCGCGTCGACCGGCCCGACCTCCTCCTGATCGGCGCGTGGTTGCACGACCTCGGCAAGGGATATCCCGGTGACCACACCGATGTCGGCATCGGCCTCATGCGAACCGTCGCGAACCGGATGGGCTACGACCCCGACGACGTCGAGACCCTGGTGGCGCTCGTGCGGTACCACCTGCTGCTCCCGTCGGTCGCCACGAGCCGTGACCTGGACGACGAAGCAACCATCGCGGGTGTTGCCACGACGATCACGAGCGTGGAGCTGCTCCAGCTGCTGCATGCACTGACGGAGGCCGACTCGATCGCCACCGGGCCGAGTGCATGGAACTCCTGGAAGGCGGGTCTGGTCGCGACCCTCGTCGAACGCGTGCGGGCGCGCCTCAGCGGCGCCCGGCACGTCCATGGCCCGTCGAAGCCGGACGCCGACGCCGCGCTCGAGGCCCGAGCCGCCGGCGGGCTCCTCGTGGAAGGTGGTGCAACCCACCTCGTGGTGATCGCACCCGACACACCTGGACTGTTCAGCCGGGTCGTCGGGCTGCTCGCGCTCGACGGCCACGACGTCCGCGCCGCTCGTGCCCGCTCGAACGGCGGCGTCGCGATGTCGGAGTACGACCTCGAGCCGAGCCGTGGTGAGGTTCCTGACTGGCCGGCATTCGAAGCGAGCCTGCGGGCCGCGCTCGAGGACGACGCCGCCCTGGAGTCTGCGCTCAGGGACCGAGCACAACGGTACGGGCGCTTCGAGCGCCCGCAGGCCGCGCGCCTCGCCCCACCGAAGCTGATCGTCGACAACGAGGCGTCGACCGCCGCGACCGTCCTCGAGGTCCATGCGCCCGACGAGCGGGGAGTCCTCCATCGGATCGCACGAGTGCTCGCCGAGATGGGGCTCGACATCCGCCACGCAAAGGTCTCGACGCTCGGGCCCGAGGTGATCGACACGTTCTACGTCTCGACCGCGAGCGGGCAGAAGCTCGTCGAGGAGGAAGAGCTCGCACGGGTCGAGGTTGCGATCCTCGCAGCCGTCGCCGGCGCCCCGCCCGGCGCCGCCCCCGCCGCGGATTCCTGAGGATCGCGACCCCTCGTCGGGTTCGCGGCGCGCGAAGCGAAGCATTCATGTCATCCATCGCCTAGAAACTGCGGATGTTCTGGTCAGACAACCGAAGGAGCAACGCATGAAAGGCGGGGATACCGCATGGGTACTGGCCTCGGCGGCCCTGGTGCTGTTCATGACGCCGGGGCTGGCGCTGTTCTACGGCGGCATGGTGCGCGGCAAGAACGTGCTCGGGATGTTGATGCAGAACTTCTTCGCCATGGGGATCCTCGCGGTCCTGTGGGCGGTGCTGGTCTTCAGCCTCGCCTTCGGTGATGCAGGGAATGGGGGGTGGATCGGCAACCTCGACTACGTGGGGCTCAAGGACGTCGGACTGGGTGCAGGCGGTGGATCGTTCTTCGAGTTCCTCACCATCCCCTTCATCCTGTTCTGCGCATTCCAGATGACCTTCGCCATCATCACGCCGGCGTTGATCACCGGCGCGACCGCGGACCGGTTCAAGTTCAGCGCATATGCCGTGTTCATCGCGATCTGGCTCGTCGTCGTGTACGGGCCGGTCGCCCACTGGGTGTTCGCCGGGGGAGTGCTCGCCGAGATGGGCGCCCTGGACTTCGCCGGAGGCGCGGTGGTGCACATCAACGCGGGGGCCGCCGCGCTCGCGCTCGTGCTCCTGCTCGGGAAGCGCAAGGGCTACCCCGGGCGCGCGATGCCGCCGCACAACCTCCCGCTCACGATGATCGGGACGGGCATCCTCTGGTTCGGGTGGGCAGGCTTCAACGCGGGCTCCGCCCTCGCGGCGAACGGCGTCGCTGCGGTGGCGTTGATGAACACGTTCCTCGCGGCGTCCGCGGCGATGCTCACGTGGCTCGTCGTCGAGAAGGTGCGTGAGGGCAAGCCGACGACACTCGGTGCGGCGTCGGGCGCGGTTGCCGGGCTGGTCGCGATCACGCCGTGCGCGGGGTTCGTGGGCGGGATGGCGCCGATCTACATCGGTGCGATCGCCGGTGCCGTGTGCTGCCTGGCGCTGTCGCTGAAGAAGCTCGGCAAGTTCGACGACAGCCTCGACGTGGTCGCGGTGCACCTCGTGGGAGGGCTGGTCGGGTCGATCTTGCTCGGGCTCTTCGCCGACTCGGCGATCAACGGCGCCGTCACCAACGAGGGCGTCTTCCTCGGCGGAGGAACGGAGCTGCTCGTCGACCAGATCGTGGCGTCGGTCGTCGTGCTCGTGTTCTCGTTCGTGGCCTCGTTGATCATCGGCAAGGGCATCGACATGACGATGGGCTTGCGCGTCAGTGAGTCCGACGAGGACGAGGGGCTCGACCTGAGCCAGCACGCCGAGACCGCGTACACGAGCTGAGGAGGCAGGACATGAAGCTCATCACTGCAGTCATCAAGCCGTTCAAGCTCGACGACGTCCAGGCCGCGCTGAAGGCCGCCGGCATCCAGGGGATGACCGTTTCGGAGGTCCGGGGCTTCGGTCGCCAGTCCGGGCACACCGAGGTCTACCGGGGTGCGGAGTACACCGTCGACTTCATCCCGAAGGTGAAGCTCGAGGTGCTCTGCGACGACGAGGCTGCCGACTCGATCGCAGTCGTGATCGCCGAGGCGGGACGGACCGACAAGATCGGCGACGGCAAGATCTGGGTGAGTGACGTCGGACGGGTGATCCGGGTGCGCACCGGCGAGCTCGACGAAGACGCGATCTGACGCAGCCATGCAGCCAGCCGGGGCGCGCGCGGGCAGCTTCTATCGACTCTTGACATACTCTATCGAGAGTCGATATAAAGGAGCGGTGAGTCCCCGCCGCCCGTCCCGCCGCCCGTCGGCCGTCCCCGACGAGGTCGACGCCTTCCTCCCGCTCCCGGCATCGGCGATGCACGTCATCGTGGCGCTCACCGGGGGCGAGAAGCACGGCTACGCGATCATGCGCGACGTCGAATCGCTCAGCGGCGGCGTCGTCCACATGGGCCCCGGCACCCTCTACGGCTCCATCAAGCGGATGATCGACCAGGGCCTGGTCGAGGAGACCGATGAGCGTCCGGACCCGGCGCTCGACGACCAGCGGCGCCGGTACTACCGGCTGACCGACCTCGGTGTGCGGGTGGGTGCGGCGGAGCAGCAGCGCCTCGAGCAGCTCCTGTCCGCGGCGCGCGTCCGCCGGCTCGGGCTCGACGTCGGCGGCGCGACGTGAGTCGACTGGTGAGCGGCGTGTACCGCGCACTGCTGCGCGCGTACCCCGGCGAGTTCCGCCGCGAATACGGCGGCGAGATGCGGCGGCTGCTCGACGACGAGCTGCGGCACGGAGCCGGAGGGTCGTTGCGCACGAGCGCACGGCTGGTCTCGGACGTGGTGCGCACCGCGCCGCGGATGCGATGGGAGTCGAACATGAGCCGAGTCATCCTGGTGAGCTGCGCGATCGCGCTCGCGGTCATCACGTTCGCGATCGGGTCGCCGATCCTGGTACTGGGGCTCCTGGTGATCGCGCTGCTCGTCTACCTCGCGGCAGTGCGAAACAACCCGGGCCGAACGATCACGGCGCCGCCGGAACGCGCCCGCGGCTGGTACTGGTGGCTCTTGGCCGCGGCCGGGCTCGTGGTCGCGGGCTTCGTCGGTGCTCGCAGTCGACGGCGACGAGCTGAGCAGCATCGGCTGGTCCCTCTGGATGGTGACCTGGGGTGCCGCGATCGTGATGGCCGTCATCGGGATCATCCTGGGGATCACGCACTTCGCACATCGTCGCTCGGGTGCTCCGCCGGCTGCGGCCGTCTGATGGGCGCGTCAGTCGACGGCGCGCTCGGACCATGCTCGAAGTGCCGCGCTCGACGCGCCCCAGTCGATCGGTGACTCGCAGGTCGCACACTCCGCGTCGTCATCGCTGACGTCACCGCCGCAGTTCGAGCAGAGCAGGGCCGGGCGGGGCTCCGCCTGGAACCGGACGGTCGCCCGGTCGGTGGTGGTGGGGGTAGGGGTTGGCAGGCTCGGGCATCGGACGAGTCCTCTCTCCTGGTGGTCAACCGGTGGCCCGACGATGCGCCGCCAGGACCGGCCGGGTGCACGGGCCGGAGGTGCGATCCAGCCGGGACGTTCGGCCCTGGCGACACGCGGCGCGGGGCAGGACACTGCATCCAAATGGCTGTCGTCGCACCGGACACCCTGAAGTCGGTCGTCTTCTGGGCATTCCTGGTCCTCCTGTTCGTCGCGATGGAGATCGCGAGCCTCGCCCTCGTCTCGCAATTCCGGTGATGGGCGCCGAGTTCCGCGACCGTCGCGATGCCGGGGACCGGCTCGCCGACCACTTGATGCACCTCGAGGGCGAGCAACCGGTCGTGCTCGGCCTGCCCCGCGGCGGTATCCCGGTCGCCGCCCGGGTCGCCGCGCGCCTTCACGCGCCGCTCGACCTGCTCGTGGTTCGCAAGCTCGGCCTGCCGTCGCAACCGGAGCTCGCCATGGGAGCGATCGGTGAGGACGGGGCCCGGGTCCTCGAGCAGTCGGTCATCCGACAGGCCGGTGTGACCGACGAGCAGCTCGCCACGGTCGAGGCGAACGAGCGCCTCGAGATCCAGCGCCGTGCCGAGCGATACCGGGACGGACGGGCGGCGGTACCCATCGCAGGGCGTGTCGTCGTCATCGTCGACGACGGGATCGCGACCGGCAGCACCGCGCTCGCGGCGATCCAGATCGCACGCCACCGGGATGCGGCACGGATCGTCCTCGCGACCCCGGTCGCGGCCACGCAGACGGCTCGCGAGCTCGCGTCCGTGGTCGACGAGCTCGTCTGCGTCGCGACGCCGGAGCCGTTCGTCGCCGTGGGTCAGTTCTATGCTGACTTCTCCCAGACGTCGGATGAGGAAGTCGCGTCGCTGCTCGCGGCAGGATGGAGCCGATCCGCGTGAAGACCGGACCGGATGGCCCCCGGCGAGGCGACGAGCTCCCTGACCGCGTCGAGGTGTTCGCGGACGTCCTGTGTCCGTTCACGCACGTCGGGCTGCGGCGGCTCGTCGAGCATCGCGAGGCGCTGGGTCGCGACGTGCCGCTGCTGGTCGTGCGAGCCTGGCCCCTCGAGCTGGTCAACGGCGCGCCGCTCGACGCGGACTTCGTCGGCGCAGAGGTGGAAGCGCTCCGCGCGAGCGTCGCACCCGAGCTGTTCCGGGGCTTCGACCGTGCGCAGTTCCCGTCGAGTGCGCTCCCGGCGCTCGGGTTGGCGGCACGGGCACAGCGAGCGGGCTCGCACGTTGCCGAGCGCTGCAGCCTCGCACTGCGTCACGCGCTGTTCGAGGAGGGACGCGACATCGGCGATTCCGCGGAGCTCGCCCGTATCGCTGCCGACCTCGGGATCGACGGGGCTCGGGGTCAGGACCACGCGGCCGTCCTCGCCGACCTGGAGCTCGGTCGGTCCCTCGGAGTGATCGGTTCCCCCCACTTCTTCGTCGGCGGCGAGGGGTTCTTCTGCCCGAGCCTCGACATCGAGCGGGTCGACGAGCGTCTCGAGATCCGCGTCGACGTCGCAGGCTTCACCGCGCTCGTGGACCGCTGCTTCGGCACGACCGCGTCCTGACGATGGTCGGCGAGATCTGGACTCGTACCTGAGGCGCGTGCGACGCTCGTCACGCGCCGGACCGCCCGTGCGCGACGATCTCGAGAGGGCGAGCCGTGTTCCTCGGACTGCGCACCGCGATCTACCCGGCGCCGGACCTGGCCGCATCCAAGGCCTGGTACACCCAGGTGCTGGGCGTCGCGCCGTACTTCGACGAGCCCTTCTTCGTCGGCTTCAACGTTGCGGGCTACGAGCTCGCGCTCAACCCGAACGCGGATCCTGGTGTCGGGGTGGTCACCTACTGGGGCGTCGCGGACATCGACGCCGGCCTGGCCGCGCTCATCGCCGCGGGCGCGGCGCTCCACGAGGACGTCCAGGACGTCGGGGAGGGCATCCGCGTCGCGACGGTGCTCGAACCTGGCGGCGCGATCCTCGGGATCATCGAGAACCCACACTTCGAGCTCGCGACACCGCTCGGTCCGACGGACGGCCCCGGGCGTTGATCAGCCCGGTACGGCCGAGAAGACCTCCCGGCCCCCGACCCAGGTCGAGCGCACCGCGGGTTCGTCGCCGTTGAGATCGAGCACCGCGAGGTCCGCACGCAGACCGCGCGCGAGCACGCCACGCTCGAGCTCGCTGCCGCCGGCGATCGCCGCGCCTCGCGTGTAGGCCTCGAGCCACGTCGCCAGGTCCACCGCCTGCTCGGGTTCGAACCGGATGCCGTTCGACGTGGTGCGCGTGACCCCGCGTCCCGCACACCAGAGGGGCGGCGTCGGGGCGCACGGTTCGTCGCTCGAACCGGCGAGCAGCACGCCCGCGTCGACGAGGCCGGCGAAAGCGAGCCAGTGGTGGTCGTCGAAGCGAACGCCACCGCTCTGGGTGCCGACGTGCTCGACGAAACCCGGTTGCACGACGGCGATCGCGTCGAGCGCGGCGAGACGGTGCCACTGCTCGGGGCCGGTGACGCCCGCATGCTCGATCCGGAATCGGTGATCGCCGTCGCCGAGCCGGTGGCGAACCGTCTCGAGGACCGAGAGGGTGTGGTCGACCCCGGCGTTGCCCATGGCGTGGACCGCGATCCGGAAGCCGTGGTCGGCCGCGTCGAGCGCGCAGGCCTCGAGGTCGTCCATGAGGATCCCGAAGCGCAGGGGGTGGCCGCCGACCGACGTGTCGAGCGCGATGGCGACGCCGCCGTCGGCGAAGAGCTTGCAGGCCCCGACCCGGAGCTGACCCGACGTCTCACCGGTCGGCGGTCCCTCGAGCCGTTCTCGCTGCTCGTTCATGAGCAGAGCGGCAGGGTGGGGCATCGCGACGACCCCGATCGGGAGCTCGTCGTGCTCGGCCAGCGTCCGGTACACCTGCTCGGCCTCGGGCGAGCAGGCCGCGTCGTGCACGGCGGTGATCCCCGACGACCAGAGCGTTCGGGCGTGGGCGACGATGTGCTCGCCCCACCGATCGGGATCCGCGTAGGCCGCGAGCGAGCGTGCATGGGCTTCGCTCCACGCACGCTCGACGAGGAGTCCGGTGGGCGCACCATCCGGTGCGCGCCCGATCTCCCCACCCGCAGGGTCGGCCGTACCGCGTCCGATCCCGAGCTCGTCGAGCGCGTTGGAGCTCGCGAGACACTGGTGCAGGGTGTCGTGCACGAGGACGATGGGTCGGTCGACGCCGGCCGCGTCCAGATCCGTACGCGTCGGGGTGAAGGGCCACTGTGCGTCGTTCCAGCCGCGGAGGCGGACCCACGGCGCTTCGGGATCGTCGTCGGCCTGGGCACGCACCGCGGCCGCGAGCTCCGATGGATCGCGCACGCCGGACGTGTCGCGCCACCGCGGATGCAGTGCCGAGACCGAAAGGTGATGGTGGGCATCGATCAGTCCGGGGACGAGCGTCGCGCCGGCAAGGTCGACCTCGGTCGCGTCCGGCCAGGCTGCCGCATCTGCGGGTGTGCCGACCGCGACGATGTGATCGCCTTCGAGCACCACTGTGTCCGCGTGCCGGTTCGAGGGGTCCATGGTGAGGATCGGTCCGCCGTGGAAGCGCACGACATCCCGAGGACGAGAGACGTTGGCCACCGAGGGACGCTACCGCTGAGCCCCGGAAGCCGATGAGACCGCGCGGGGTGCTCAGCGCGCGGCGACGTGCAGGGCCTGAAGCGCGTCGTGCGTCTCCGGCCGGGGGGACGCGACGACCGGACCCGCGAGCAGCACCCCAATCTGCTCGGCGGGCGCGGGTCGGGCGAACTGGTATCCCTGCGCGTACGGGCAGCCGTACTCGCGCAGGAGCTCGGCCTGCTCCTCGGTCTCGACCCCTTCGGCGATGGTCTCGAGGTCGAGGGTCTGTCCGATCTGGGCGATCGCGGCCACGATCGCGTTGCCGTTGTCCCCGTGGGTCCACGATCGCTTCAGGGTGAGGACGAAGCTCCGGTCGATCTTGAGGAAGTCGATCGGGAGCTGCTGGAGGTTCGTGAGGGACGCGTACCCGGTCCCGAAGTCGTCCATGCCGACGTGGACCCCAAGGTCCCGAACCACGCCGAGCTCGACGGCGGCCGAGTGACCGGCGTGCAGCCACGCGGTCTCCGTGAGCTCGAGGCGGAGCAGGCTCGCGTCGAGCCCCGACTCGGCCAGGACCTGGGCCACGGCGAACGCCAGACCCGGCTCGGCGACCTGACGGGCCGAGAAGTTGACGGAGATCCAACCGGGCCAGTCGCACTCGCGCGCCCACTCCCGCATCTGGGAGCACGCGCGCTTGAGCACCCAGATGCCGATGCTCACGATCAAGCCGGTCTCCTCGGCGAGGCCGATGAACTCCTCGGGAGCGAGCAGGCCCCTCGTCGGGTTGTCCCAACGCAACAGGGCTTCCACGCCGACGATGGTGTCGTCGTCGAGGTCGTAGACCGGCTGGTAGTGGAGCACGAACTCCTCGGCTTCGAGCGCTCGACGGAGCTCGGGCTCGAGCTCGCGGCGGTGTGTCGCGGCGTTCACCAGGCTCTCGTCGAACAGCGCCCAGCGCGCCTTGCCGTCCCGCTTCGCCCGGTACATCGCGGCATCGGCGTTGCGGAGCAGGATCATCGGATCGGCGGTGCTCGCCTCGCGCGCGGCGACGGTGACGATCCCGATGCTCACGGACACCGCGGCTTCGAAGTCGTCGAAGGTGATCGGCTGCTCGACGACGTCTCGGAGCTCGGCCGCGAGCCTCGTCACGTCGTCGATGCCATGGATGCCCTCGCAGACGATCACGAACTCGTCACCGCCGGTACGCGCGACGGTGTCCGCAGCGCGGAGTGCCCAGCGCAGCCGGCGCGCGATCTCGATGAGCACACGATCGCCCCCCTCGTGCCCCACACTGTCGTTGACGACCTTGAACGAGTCGAGATCACAGAAGAGGACGGCAACCAGTTCGTCGGATCTCGTCGCTCGCGCGAGCGCGATGCCGAGGCGGTCGAGGGCCAGGAGACGGTTGGGGAGACCGGTCAGCGTGTCGTGCAGATTCATCTCGATGAGATCGATCTCCTCGGCCTTGCGGTCGGTCACGTCCCGCGCGTTCGTGACGATCCCCTCGATCAGGGGGTTCGCGAGGCAATTCGTGTCGATCGTCTCGAACCACCGCCAGTCGCCGCTCTTGGTACGCAGCCGCAGCTCGGCCGACGGCTGGGGAGTGTCGGTCTCGAGCAGCCGCGCGATGAGGCGGTTGCGCACGCCGAGGTCGACCGGATGGATCAGCTCGCTCTCGTTGGTGCCCTCGAGCTCGTCGGCTCGATAGCCCAGCAAATCCCAGATCGCCGGACTGCAGTACGTGAGCACTCCCTGTGCATCTCGGACCATCACGATGTCGCGCGAGCTCTCGGTCACGGCGCGGAACCAGCTGCGTGTCGACGCCGGCTCCCCGCTGCTCGATGGGCTTCGAGGTAGGAGCTCCACCGAGTCAGACGGGGCGCCGGGCGCCGGTCACGCTCACTGCTGGGCTGGCAGGTTTCGTCATCGCGTGACCTTCTTCACGACCCATGGGGGAGGGGTCGTGAAGATCGTGAACCGGTTGGCGTGACCGCGTCGTGACCGGTGCGTCACTCGCGCAGGTGCATCACTCGTGCACGGCGGGCTGGAGCTCGAGCATCCCGCGGATCCACGCTCCGACGATGCGGTCGACGGCCTCGGGATGGACGACCTCCAGGGTGCGCTCGATGCCTTGCGCCACATCGTCGGTGATCCGGACGTTGGCTCTGAGCGGGTCGCTCGATCCGACCTCGACCCAGGCTCGGATGATCAGGAGACCGGTTCGATGGCTGGACACGCTTCGCACGGTACGTCTGCGGCCATCACCGGGCCGTGACTCAGCGCAGGCCCGCGATCAGGGCGTGCAGGCGCGGGGTCGGTTCGAGCCCGAGCTCGCTGCGGAGCAGCACCCGATAGCGCTCGAACTCGCGCAGGGCCTCGGATCGGTTGCCTTCGGCGAGGTGGATGCGCATCACGATCGCGTGTCCACTTTCCCTGAGGGGTTCGGCGCGCACCGCCGCGAGGGCGGCGCCCGTGGCTTCGCCGAACCTCCCGTCTGCGAGGAGGCGTTCCGCGAGCGCTTCGAGCGCGTGCAGCCGGAGCTGGCGCCATTCCTCGGCCTCAGCCAGCACCCAGTCGTCGAACCAGTCCGGCAGCACGTCGATCGACAGGGTGTCGATGGCGGCGGCGCCGCGATCGGTCGCCTGCACCGGCCCGGCGGCGAGGAGCCGATGCGCCAGAGCCCGGGCCTCGCGAATGTCGACCTTGACACCGTCGGCGAGGGCGAGATCGAGTGGGGTGACGACGACCGCGTCGCGCGTCAGCCGGCTGAGCCGACCGAGCGCGGTGCGCAGGCTCGAGAAGGCGTGGTCCTCCGAAGACTCGGGCCAGAGCGTCCCGGCCACGCTCGCACGCATGAGGGCGCGATCCCGGAGACCGAGCAGGGCCAGGAGGCGTTGCGAACCACCCAGGACCGCAGGGAGAGCTGTTCCCCGGGCCCAGAACCGGAACGTCCCGAGAACGCAGACCTCGAGCTCGGTGCTGCCGAGCTCAGCGTCGCGTGTGTCGCTCCGAGTTGCCATCTCGCCCCGCCTTCACGGAGAGGCTAGATCCCCGTGTCGCCGGGCGACAGGTGATCGTCGTGCGACCCCGTGCCGGCCCAGGTCGACCCCGCACGAATCGCGGTGCCCCGCTCAGGGTCTCCCGTTGCCGTTGCCGTCGCCGTTGCCGCCGGCGTTCCCACCGTTCGCGTTGCCGTTGCCGCCGGCGTTCCCACCGTTCGCGTTGCCGTTGCTGCCGCCGTTCCCTTCCGTTGGCGGGGTTCCGGTACCCCCCGCGCTGTTCCCGCCGTTCCCGTTCCCGTTGGCGGGGTTCCCGGTACCCCCCCCGCTGTTCCCGCCGTTGCCGCTGCCTGACCCGGGATCGGGGACGGGTTCGACCGTTGGCGGGTCACTGGGTACCGGTGGGTCGGCGGTCACGCCGGCGCAGTAGGCCGAGATGCGCTCACGGTCGGTTGCGCCCGGTGTTCCCGCGGCGGCGGTGGCGAGCCGTTCGAAGGCCGTGCCCTGTGCACGACCGCTCCCCGACGAGTATGCGTTGCACAGGCCCGCGGCCGCGGTCTCCGTGAGGGTCTGGTCCCCGGATCCGTTGGCATCCGGCGTCGAACGGCGCGACCGGCTGTTCCCTGAAGCGGGTCGATCTACAGCAGCGTGGCCGCGGTCGGGCACCTCGACGCCGATGTCACCGAGAAGGTCGTGGGCCATGCCCTGCAGGTTCCCCGGGAGCGAACCCGTCGCCGCAGCGGCCGTCCCGCCCAGGAGCGCGATGAGCAGCCCCGCAGCGACCAGCGCCGGCGCGCGACCTCGTCGCCGGACCGTCTGGACGGGCGGTCCGACCTGACGAGCCGTGGCGAACGCCTCGCGAGCCGCCGTCTCACCCGAGAGCTCCTCCGCGGTTGGTGGAGCAGCTGCCGCCGCCAGGACTCCGACCACGGTCGCCGTAGCCCGGGGGAGCGTCGCCCGCGTCGAGGGCGCCGTCGATCAGGCGAGCGGCGGTGTCGTCGTCGAGGGGAGCGGGCGCGCGACGTCGTCGCGAAAAGCGTGGCATCTCATCGAAGAGACCGTCGTCGCGACTCACGGTGTTACCTGCTTCGGATCGGCGTCGACCGTGGTCAGCAGCTGGGCCAGGCGGTGCAACCCCCGATGCGCGAGTACCCGGATCGCACCGGGCCGTTTCCCGAGGATCTCGGCCACGTGGGGGACGTCGAGGCCGGCGATCACACGCAGCGCGACGACTTCGGCCTGGAGCGGGGGCAGCGTCGCGATGAGCTCGAGCGCCTCCTGCGTCGAGTACTCCGCGACGACTGCGTCGGCCGGATCGTCGTGCGCGACCTCCTCCGGCATCGTGTCGACGGGTCGCGGGTCGGACGGTCGTCGTGCCTCGTGGCGTCGCCAGTCGACGGCTCGATGACGGGCGATGGTGAACACCCAGCTCCGGAAACCGATCTCGTCGCCCTCGAACCGGTCCAGGTCGCGCGAGATGCGCACCCAGGCCTCGGATGCAACGTCTTCCGCGGCTTCGCCGACCGAGACCCTGAGATAGCGCAAGACCTGTGGGTGGAGGTCACGCCAGAGCAGGGCGAACGCGTCCTCGTCGCCCGCCCGGGCGTCGCGCAGGACGGTGGCGAAATCTGGGCCGATCATCGCTTGACCGTGCCGGTCACGGGCCCACAGAGCCGGCGCGTTCGCATGGGACGCGACTCTAGGGTCCGACCTCGGCCGTCTCGATGCTCCGAGATGGGAGAGCCCGGCCACGAGAACGCGGCCGGGCTCCCACACATCACAGGTGTCGAACGGGGCTGGGACCCGGCGCTCGACATAGGGAGACCGCTGCGTCTGCGGCGCCCGTTACCCGACAGCGCGCGGACGAGCACCCGCCCGGCGATGCGCGGCAGGTGTAACGAATCTGCTGCCAGGAACGGTGCGCTGCGCGCGGAGAGTAGCCAAGCAATCCCTTGCCTGGCTTGACCCGCGCCCGATTACCACTTAGAGTACAAGTCACTTCACCACTCTGAGTGGTGAAGGACTTGGGCGAATGGGAGCGTTGAACCCCGACCGCATCGTCGGTCACCGGAGGGTCGGGGTGAGCAGTGGTGAGACCGGCCCGTTCCATGCTGTTCGACGCGACGTCGGACAAAGGAGTGGTCCCGGTGACGCGCACCCCCCCTGCGAAGCGCATCCAGGCTCGGCGACGTCGATACGGCGTCGGGCTCGCCATCGCACTGCTGGTGATGATGATCGGCGCGCTCGTCGTCCCGGCAATTGCCGCTGCTGACGAGAGGACAGGTCCGCGATCGGGTGACCCAGGAGGTCGTCGGCGAGCGAGCAGGCGCCGACGGACGGCGCGCAGCCCCCGCACGACGAGTCGCACGACGAGCGACGCCGACACGACCGACGACCACCTGTCGACGACGGCTCCGCCTGCCGACGAGCAACAGCAAGCAGGTTGTGCCCGCCTCGCCGGTCGCAGTCGGCTCCGCTCGGACGACGCCTGACGTCGCTCCAGGCCCAGTCAACTCCTCGGCATCGGACAGCCGTGCGACGTTCGTGGACGACCCGGGCAACGTCGGGAATCGAGTGCGTCGAACGCCGGACCTGAGCGGCACGACGTACTCGACCGGGAACTCGCCGAGCAACGGATCCACCAACGTCGGTGGGCTGTTCACCGATCACGATCGCGGACTACGACGCGCCTGGCGATGTCCAGGCACCCGTCTCAGATCCTCAACGGCGGGGACGCCCGCCGGCGATGCGCAGATGCTGCAGCTCTCCGGGTATCTCGGCGCTGGCGTCACGATCAGCGGCGTCGTCGTCAAGGGCGGCAACGGTTACAACAAGTACGTCTTCGGCACCAACGCCGGCTACCTCGGCGTGAACATGATCTCGTCACTGAACGGTGGCGGGAAGGTCCCGGCAGATGAGCCACGCGTTCGTCTGCTACACGAGCGCGACACCCTCGACAGGATCGCTGACCGTCACGAAGACGGTCGGTCGGGCCGGTGCCCGACGACGACGACGTTCACGGTGACGGTGAGTTGCCCGGCCATCGGTACACCGCTCGACGGGTTCCCGAAGACGCTCGTCTTCGACGAGCACCGGGGTCGCTGACGTCGGGCACCCTCCCGATCACCGGCATCCCGACGGGAACGGTGTGCAAGGTCGAGGAGACCAGCACCGGCGGTGCCGATTCGGTCAGCTACACAGCTGAATGGCGGCTCCGAGCACGAGCAACTCCGCCGACGCCCATCATCGCGGCCGACTCGACCCAGACGGTCGCGGTCACGAACACGTTCAACGAGCCGCAGACCGGTTCACTGACGGTCACGAAGACGGTCGAGTGGCCCGGTGCCGGGTGACGACGACGTTCACCGTGACGGTGAGCTGCCCGGCCGACGGGTCGCAGCTCGCTGGGTTCCCGAAGACGTTCACGTTCGACAGCATGCAGGTGCACTCATGTCGGGTGTGCTCCCGATCACTGGACATCCCCGACGGGCACGGTGTGCGAGGTCGAGGAGACCGGGAACGGTGGCGCAACGTCGGTCACGTACGCAGGTGAACGGCGGTTCGGCAGCAGCGGGACCGTTCCGACACCGACGATCGTCGCTGGCGAGACGCAGACGGTCGCGGTGACGAACACGTTCATCGAGGTCGGTGGTGAGTTCAGCGGCCGGGTGAACATCGAGAAGAAGATCACGGGTGTGCCACCGGCCGAGGGAACGCAGTTTGTGGTGAACGTGAGCTGCACCGGCCCGACGGTCTCGGTGGATGAGGACGTGACGCTCACGTACTCGTCGCAGCTCACGGGCAGCGTGGCGTTCAACGCGCCGTCGGACGAGACGGTCACGTGCACGGTCACCGAGAAGGACCCGCTCGGCGGCGCGGTGTCGGCGTCGATCGGTCCGAACAACGGCGTAGTCGTGGTCACGGTGGAGGCACCGGTCGCCGACGTGGTGGTGACGAATCACTACGGCGAGCCGCCGGTCGAGGTGCAGGGTCTCGTGGTGACCGACACCCTGCCGTTCACGGGTTCGTCGACCGACGTGCTGTTGAAGTCGGGTGCCTGGCTGGTCGGGCATCGGTGGAGTGTTCCTGCTCGTGTCGTGGACGCGCCGTCGTCGCAAGCTCATCGCATAGCCGCACACCACGCGTGCTGCAGTCGGCCCCGGGATCCGTCCCGGGGCCGACTCGCGCACCGATGTCTCCGGCGCGGGCGTTACTCCGATTTCGCCCTTTCTTTTCACCGGTTTCCTCAAGACGAAAATCGCCATCGTCGATGTCCTGGGGATGCGGCGGTGGTCCTCGGCTCGAGCAGCGTCGGCAGCCCGCAGGTGCGCGCGGCCCCGACATGGCAAGGGTGAGCGCGGCGCGGCCCTGGTCGAGTTCACGATCATCGCCCCGATCCTCTTCCTCGATCATCTTCGGCATGATCGACTTCGGGATCGCCTTCGCCGACTACCAGAACGTGCGGAGCGGGACCCGTGAGGCGGCTCGCCTCGGCGTGGTGAACGACATCACCGAACTCGCCCAGCTGCAAGATCGACGGCGCCTCCGTATCGCCTCCGCCGAACCCCACGACGAAGGCCGACGCGACGAACGCGCTGATCTGCAAGGCCAAGGACCGGATCGGGCTCGACAGCGGCGACGCCAAGATCCGCATCACGATCACCGGCGAGGCCGTCGGCGACCGACTGAAGATCTGCGCATCATTTCCCGTCGGCAGCATGACCGGCGTGACCGCGGCCTTCCTCGCGGACCGAGTCCTGACCAGCGCGGTCACGATGCGGCTCGAACAAGTGCCGAAGTTCCAGGCCTTCACCGAGACCGGCAGCGAATGTTGAGGCGGCGCGTGGACCCGAGCGACGAACGGGGCGCCGTCATGGTGATGACCGTGATCGTCCTCGTGGTGATGCTCGGGATCAGCGCGCTCGTGGTCGACCTCGGGTTCGCCTGGCAGAAGCGACGAGAGATCCAGAGCACCGCCGACGCCGCCGCGCTCGGAGCGGCGCAGGACCTTCCGTCGTTGCCCGGGGCAACGTCCAGCGCAAAGTCCCTCGCGGTCACGAACTACCCCGACGGCGCGTTCCCGTGGCCGAGCTGCACCGATGTGAATCGCCTGGCGGTCGTCGCCACCGAGACGCCGTGCATCTCCTTCGACACGTCGTTCACCCGGGTGCGGGTGCACATCCCTCAGCAGACGTTCCCGACGACGTTCGGGAAGGTCATCGGCGTCGAGACGACCTCGACGTCTGCGTCGGCGACGGCGAGCGGTGGTGGGGGCCGGGTTCGGGTCGATCGTCCCGTTCGCGCTCTTCTCCGGCTTCACGGCCGGCCTCGCGTGCCTGAAGGAAGGGCCGAGCGGCCATCGCATCGCGACGTGCGACGACCCCGAGACGGGGAACTTCAATCTCCTCGACATCACCCAGTACGGGAACGCGACCCTGAACACTCCGGCTCGGTGTGGCAACAGCTTCCAACGGCAGCGCGTCATCGACAACATCGCGATCGGCGCCGACCACATGTTCTCCGTGTACAACGGGACGCCCGCGGTCGACGGTTGCGGCGTGGCCGGACCGAACACCGTCCCACCCCGGACCGGGAACGACATCGCGGCCTTCGACACCGGCCTGGTCCAGGGCAATGCCGGCGACACCTCGGACGGTGGGTCCGGCGCGGCTCCGGCGCGGGGGGTACCCAAAGGCGACGGTGCTCGGCCAGCAGCTCGACAACAAGCCGCTCTGGGAGTACATCGAGGACACGACGCTCTCGAACATCCCGAGCAGCTGTCAGCGGGCGACGTTCAACCAGCTCCTCGCCTCGACGCCGGCCGGGCAGCAGCAGACGGTGCTGCAGGCTGCGCTCGAGCAGTGCTTCGCGGACTACGAGAGTGGCGGCTACACCGGCGTCGTCTTCGGGGCGAACACGAACCCCTTCGGCAAGGAGGTACCCGCGGATCTCTTCGACCTCCAGCTCACGCCCCGTTTCGCGTACGTGCCGCAGTTCGTGCAGGACGTGCCACCGAACGGGTCCAGCGCCAACCTCAACATCGCCTCGTTCCGGGCGATCTTCATGGAGGACGTCTACGCCGGCTGCAGCACTGGCTGCAGCGTGAACTTCTCGCCCGGACCGTGGAACACCGGCTCGCTCGGCGCCAGCAACCAGAACGCCGCGGCGATGACGGCGTGGGTATTCCCGTCGTCGATGTTGCCTCCGGGCCTGAGTGGCAACCCGGCCGCCGTCGGCCAGAACACCTATGTGCAGCTCGTGAAGTAGGTCCTGGGCGCCGCGTCGGTCAGGACGGCGGCGCGGGGAGTCCGGCGAGCTGCACGACGGAGAAGATGAGGATCAACGCCCCGATCACGAGCAGGCCGTACCGCGCGGCGCGCACCGGGAACTGAGTGCTGATCCCGACGATGAAGAGCACGCTGGCCAGGTACACGGTGATCCGCACGTAGTCGTCGCCCGTGGTGCCTTCGTCCGTTCCCTTCGCCGTGAGGCGTTCGGCCTTCGCCTTGAGCGCCGTGGCCTTGGCCTTCTCCGGCTGCTTGTACTCGGGCATCGCCTGCGGTCCGGGCGGAGCGTCCGGGTTGTTGTCGGGATCGGTGGCGATCCAGGCGTCGAACGCGACGCGCAGGACGGGTCGGAACCGCTTCAGCGCGATCTCGGTCGCCTCCGGGTTGCCCGTGGCGTGGGCGCCCAGCCACGCGTTGAACACGAGTCCGTCACCCAGTCGCTCGTCGAGCGCGACGAGGTCCTCGGTATTCGAGTCGTTGCGGGCCGTCGCAGCCTCCGCGATCGTCAGCCGGGATTCGGTCGACCACTTCGCGGCTGAGTACCCCGACCACGCCGCGAGCAACGCCACGACCGCGAGCAGTCCCGCCTCGAGGATGCTGATGAGGCGATCGCGTTCGGAGCCGTGCCGGGAGTGGTGCGCGTGCTCGGCGATCTCTCTGCTGGTCTCGGCCGGACCGAGCGCTGCTTCACCCATCGGGAGAGGACGTTACGCAGATCCGCCGCCCGAAGTCTCATCCGATCAGAACGACGACTCCGCTCACTCCCAGGGTTCGAAGAGGCCTTCGAACTCGAGCTCGCCGTTGCGCACCCGGCCATAGAGCAGCCAGTCGCCCTTGAACATCTGGTGGTCGTAGGGACCTGCCGCGATGTGGGTCTGGGGCCCGCCGGTCGCGCTCGGCATGAAGCGGATCTGCTCGAGCCCTTCCTTCACGCCGAAGCCGCTGAGCACCGGCGCGCGGAAGAGCGCCTCGACGAGCACGCGTGCGGTGTCGTAGGCGAGCACGGGGATCGCGTTCGGCCACATCGGTGGGTCGGACCCGTACCGCTCGACGTAGCTCTCGTGGAACCGTGCCGCGAGCTTGTTGTCGGGGCACAGCTGGTCGATGCCGACCCAGCCCTCGAACTTGTCGAAGCCCATCAGATAGAACATGAATGCCGTCGTCATGATCCGGGGCGGGTCCCACGCGAGCTTGTCCAGCGCCTCGCGCATCAATCCCGACGCCGCGAGCACGCCGTAGCCGAGGTACACGAGCGCGTCGGCACCTACCGACCGCAGGTTGTCGAGGTGCAGGGCGAGGTCGGCGGGTTGCTGGCTGACCGTCTCGACCGCCGCGACGGTCACGCCGCGGCGCCGGCACTCCTGACGGAAGTACCGGAAGTACTCCTCGCCATTCGGGGAGACCTCACTCAGCACGGCGACCCGCTCGTGGCCGTTGCGCTTGAGCCACCCGACGATGAGCGCGGGATCACCGCCGCAGTCGCCGTTGCCGAGCCGGAAGCAGTACGGGCCCGAGAACCGCTCCGTCCCGCACCACGACACGAGCGGCACCTCGAGCTCGTTGGCCACCGGGCCGACGACCATGGCGTTGTCGGAGCTGTACGCGCCGGCGACGGCGATGCAGCCCTCGTCGACGAGCTGCCGGAAGCCGTCGATGGCGCTCCGAGCGGAACCGTTCGGGAGACCGTTCTCCGCATGGAGCACGAACTCGTACGGTCGGGTGAGCACTCCCTGCTCGACGGCTCGGTCGAACGCGAGGCGGTGGATCTTGTCGTAGCCGCCGTTCGGCCCGTCGAGCGCCGAGCCCAACCACCCGATCTTGATCGGTTCCATCTCTCAGCCTTCCTTCGGTGATCGTCGAGCAGTGGGCGGCCGTTCGAGGGCAGCCGTGAGTACGTCCACGAGCTCGGCACGTTCCGTGGCGAAGTCGTGGTCGGTCGGTGTGAACATGAGTGCCATCGCGAACCCCCGCAGCGATGCCCAGAGCAGCTGTTCGACTGCGCGGGCGTCGTCGCCGGTACCGAGCAGTGCCTCGCCGACGCGGTTGCGGCCCCGCGCCTGTTCGAGCAGTGCTGCTGCGTGGCTCGGATCGAGCGCGCGCGTGCTCCGGGTGTTGATCAGGATCTCGAGGCTTGCCCGGCCGAGCGGGCTGCCGTAGGCGCTCCAGCCGGCGTCGACCACGTCGGCGACCCGGTCGCGGAGGGGTGCGTCTGCCTCCCGGACGTCGTCCAGGATCGTGCGGAACTGCTCGTACCCTGCTTCGACGACCGCGGACAACAGGCCGGCCCGGTCGCCGAAGTGGTACTGGATCACGCCCCAGGTCACGCCGGCGCGGGCCGCGATGCGGCTCGCACTCGCGGCCGCGAATCCCTCCTCGATGACGCAGGCCGCGGCCTCGCTGATGACGCGTCGGCGGGTCTCGTCGCCCTTGAGCATCGGTTGCCGTTCGGTGCGCGCCCGGGTCGGGGACACGGTGGTTCCGAGCGTCGCGGCGCGTCGGCTCGGCTTGGGCACCTGCTCGGCGGGGGACGGATCGGCTGGGGATGGCTCGGCGGGGGAGGTTGTCGGTCGCATGAGGTCGCGCACCACTACTGGTGCAGCAAGTTCTCCTTGATGGTGATCCGGTTGCTCTTCGCACAGTCGAGCGTGCCCGACTGCTTCGGGTAGACCCGGACAAACTCTCCGTTGCGCACCTGGTTGACCATGAAGCACGCGGTCGGCAGACGGTTCCCGATGTCGGTCGAGCCCCACATGCCGTCGGCGTCGAAGTCGTGGATGCCGGCCAGCGCCTCGAGCAGCGCGGCACGCGTCAGCCCGTTCTCTCCGTCGCGCTGCACGATCCGGTCCACCGCGTCCCGGAAGAGCATCGACGCCACCCAGGCGTAGGATCCGAACCCGTCGACGTCGTCCTTGCCGGTCGCCTTGACGTACTTCGCGAGCGCAGCGTTCTGCTTCGTCTCGCTGAAGGGCAGCTGCGAGAGGGTGACGTACTGTCCCTCGACGTCGGCACCACCCTGCTCGATCAAGGCCTGGTCGTAGCAGTTCGAGAAGCAGTCCCAGACGACCGATGTCGGTGTCGATGCCCTGGAGCTTGGCCTCCTTTCGGAGCGAGACCATGGTGGAGAAGGGTCCCGAGCTCAGCGCGTAGTTGGAGTCGGCGTCCTTCATCTGTTGCACGATCGGCGTGAACTCGGCTTGCGTCGCGCGCCCGGACACGCCGATCTCGGCGTCGGGCTCCACGCCGGCGGCCTGCGAGCCGCGGGCGAGGACCAAGCCGGCCGCCGCCGCGCTCTTGAGATCGTTCGTGTACAGGTAGACGCCGTGCAGGTCGGGCTCGATTGTCCGCCGGTAGAACTTCACGGGGCCGCGGTTGGCACTGAACGCCTGGGGCGTGTCGTCCTTGGTCGAGCAGACCAGCTGCGATGGGTTGACCGGATACGACACTGGGGAGCATTGCTGCGCGACCTCGGTCGTCACGATGGGCAGATCGGGGATCCCGGTCACGGCGCCCGCCTGGTCCACGCACGCGGTCATGTCGTCGACGTTGTTGAGGAACAGCGCGGCGGTGCCGACGAGGGCGAAGTCCTCGCTGCACGCCTTGATGACCGCGTTGCGGGCCTCGTCGGCGTTCAGGTGCGAGTCGATGAAGTCGACGACCAGCTTGCGCCCGGCGAGCCCACCATGCGCGTTGACGGACTTCGCGAACGCCTCGACCGCAGCCGGCGAGCCCTTGAAGAGGCCCGGCGCGAGGGTGTTGTCGACGTCGGCCACGACCGCGATGCGGATCTGGTCGGCGGTGATGCCGACCTCCGTGGCCCGGAGTCGCTCGCCCGCGGCGCCCGCAGCGCCCGGGACCGCCCCGATGCCCAGAGCGAGCACCACCGCCGTGCCGATCGCGATGGTCCGCAGCCGCTGCATCCGAGCCCCCTCGTGCGCCGCCCCGCGGAACGGGGCGCTCGGGCCAGCATGATTGATCACTCAATGTTTTGCAACCGGTGGGCTCGTGCCACCGACGGGGCTGCCGGTGCCCGGCTGGTGACCTTCGGCCCTGCCCCGCGGGGCTTCGGAGGCCCACGATGCGGGGGAGGGACGAGGAGGAGCCGATGCGAGCCTTGGTCGTGGGAACGTTGCCCGGGGCGGTTGGGGCGGTCGAGGCGCAGCTGCAGGCCGCCGGCCACGACGTGGTCCGATGCCACGAGGATTCCGACGCGGCCTTCCCTTGCGCCGGCCTTGCCGAGGGGCGCTCCTGTCCGCTCGACGGCCTGCCGGTCGACGTCGCCGTCACGGTGCGCGACCGACCCTGGGCCCAACCGTCGCCGTTCGAAGATGGCGCGGTGTGCGCGCTGCGCCAATACGTCCCGCTCGTTGCCGTCGACGCCGCTGTGAACCCGTTCGCGGCCTGGACGACGCGCACGGTCGAGAGCGGCGACGATGTCGTGGCTGCGTGCGAGGACGCCGCGAGTGCGCCCCTGCCTCGCCACAGTCAGATCGCGACCGAGGTCGCGCGTGCGGTGCTCGAGCACGCGGGCGTCGACGCCCAAGACGCGACGGCCGTGGTGCGCCGCCGGCAGGGTGCGCTCAAGGTGACGGTCGAGCTCCCGGAACCCGACGCTGCCCTCGGCAGCCTGATCGCGTCGCGCGTCATCACTGCGTTGCGCGAGGTGGACAACATTGCCCGAGGGATCGACGTCGGCATCGTGTCGCCGCCCTGATCGTCAGGCGCGCGGCGCTCGCGTGCGCTAACACTGGAGCCATGGCCCCGCTGCTCACGTACCGGCTCGAGGGCTCGGTCGCCACGATCACCATGGACGACGGCAAGGTGAACGCCCTGTCGCCCGCGATGCTCGCCGAGCTCGGCGAGGCGCTCGACCGTGCGGTGGCCGACCGGGCAGTCGTGGTGCTGACCGGCCGTGATGGCGTGTTCAGCGCGGGCTTCGACCTGAAGGTGCTCCGGGCCGGTGGCCCCGAGGCGGAGGGCATGCTCCGCGGCGGTTTCGAGCTGTGCGAACGGCTCCTGTCGTTCCCGACCCCGGTCCTCATCGCCTGCAACGGACACGCGATGGCGGCGGGGGCCTTCGTCCTTCTGTCGGCCGACTACCGCGTCGCGGCGGCGGGGCCGTTCAAGATCGTCGCGAACGAGGTCGCGATCGGGCTCACCATGCCGTGGGCCGCGGTCGAGGTGTGCCGCCAGCGCCTCACACCCGCGCACTTCAACCGAGCCGTCAACCTTTCCGAGCTCTACGCACCGGACGAGACCGCGGTGGCGGCCGGCTTCGTCGACCGCGTGGTGGCGGGCGAGGATCTCGCGGGCATGGCGCGCGCCACGGCGGAGGGATTCGCGGCCTTGGACCTCGACGCACACGCGGCGAGCAAGCTGCGCGTGCGGAAGCAGGCGTTGGAGGCGCTCGGCGCAGCGATCGCCGCCGACGGGTTCCGGCCCCGCTGACCCTGCCGTCGAGGTTGACATGTGACTAAATAGTCACGTATGGTCTCGGCATCGACACGGTGTTCAAGGCCCTCGCTGATCCGACCCGAAGGAGCCTGCTCGACGAGCTCTTCCGCGACGACGGCCAGTCCCTGAGCACCCTCGAAGGGCGTTTCGAGATGTCGCGCTTCGGCGTGATGAAGCACCTGAAGCAGCTCGAGGAAGCGGGGCTGGTCATCACCCGGCGACGCGGCCGGGAGAAGCTCCACTTCCTCAACCCGATCCCGATCCGGCTCGTCCACGACCGGTGGGTGAGCAAGTACGCCGAACCCTGGGCCGCATCGCTCAGCGACCTCAAGACCGAACTGGAGAGCTCCATGGAGAAGGTGTTCGAGATCTACATCAAGACGTCGCCCGAGCGGTTGTGGGAGGCGATCACCGATCCGGAGATCCGGGCCAAGTACAACTTCGGCGCCTCCGTGGTCTCGGACTTCACTCCGGGCTCGTCGTTCACGATGGGCGCGATGGACGGCGCAGTCGTGCTGGGCGAGGGCGAGAACGTCGAGGTCGACCCGCCCCGCCGGCTGGTGCAGAGCGCCCGCTTCCTCTGGAGCGACGACGTGAAGGCCGAGGGAACTTCGCGGGTCACGTGGGAGATCGAGCCGATCGGTGACGACTCCTGCCGGCTCACGGTGACCCACGACCAGATGCGCGAAGGCGCGCACGACGAGATCTACGGCGGCTGGCCGATGATCCTGTCCGGGCTGAAGACCTGGCTCGAGACGGGGGAGGAGCTCACCACGCCGGGCTCGCTCATGTACGGCTGAGAATTTCAGTTGACACTTACGTAAGTAGTCTCTTACACTCTGGGCGTGGACGCAGCGCTCAAGGCACTCGCCGAACCCCGTCGCCGGGAGATCCTCCGTCTGGTCTGGACCGAGGAGCTCCCGGCGTCGGACATCGCGGCGCACTTCCGCGAGGTCACGCGCTCCGCGGTCTCCCAGCACCTCGGTGTGCTGAAGGCGGCCGACCTCGTGAGCGAGCGGAGGGACGGCACCCGTCGTCTCTACCGGGCACGGAGGGACGAGATGCAGAAGCTGCGTGAGTTCCTGGACGACTACTGGACGAGTGGTCTCGGACGCCTGCGCGACGTCGCCGAGGCCGCCGAACGCGACCAGCACCCGATGAACGAGAACCCGACAATGAAGCAGGAAGGAAGCGACTGATGGCCGAGCTCGTGCGAGAGATCCTGATCGACGCGACACCGGAGACGATCTGGCCGTTCCTCACGGAACCCGACAAGCACACCCAGTGGGAGGGCACGGTCGCCGAGATCGATCCGCGCCCCGGTGGCATCTACCGCGTGCTCGTCGGCGGTGAGCACCAGTCGGCCGGCGAGTACGTGGAGGTCGTGCCGATGGAGCGCGTCGCCTTCACCTTCGGCTGGGACGAGCCGGGCCACCCGATCCCGGCGGGCTCGACCAAGGTCGAGATCTCACTGATCCCGGAGGGCACCAAGACGCGGGTTCGCCTCGTCCACTCCGGGCTCCCGGCGGACGCGGTCTCCGACCACACCGTCGGCTGGGACCACTACCTCGACCGGCTCGCGACTGCATCGTCGGGTGGCGATGCGGGGCCCGACAAGGTGCCCGGAACGTAGACCGGGCCGTCCCGGTGCTCTGGTGCGCAGCGCGCGTCAGGGTGCCGGGCGGCTCCGCGTGCAGCCACGCGTCGCGCGCCGTTCTGCGGGATCAGCCCTTGCGGTACGCGCGGAGCGCCAGGGGCGTGATCAGCGCCACGAGCGCCACCGACCAGATCAGGGATCCGATGACGTAGTACTCGAGACTGTGCGAGAACGTCGCGGTCGCGGCGTCGCCGAGGAGCAGCCCGCGCCACGAGTTCACCATGAAGGTCAGCGGCTGGGCGTTGGCGAACGTCTGCAGCACGTCGGGCATCGAGTTGATCGGCACGAACGCGCTCGAGAGGAACGAGAACGGCACCGCCAGGATGCTCAGCCCCTGGGCTGCCTGCGCGCTCCGCTCACGAGCCCGAGCCACACGAACACACCGGCGATCGCGAGGGCGTAGACCACGAGGAGCCCCAGCGCCAGGAGGACGTCGCCCACGTTGCTGTTGAGACTGAACCCGATGATGAACCCGGCCCCGAGCGTCACCATCGCAACGATGATCATCAGAAGTGCGTCCGCGATCGCGCGCCCTGCGAGGACGGCGGTGCCCGAGATGGGGAGCGACCGGAATCGGTCATAGAGACCCGACGCGACGTCCTCGGCGACGGCGACGGAGGCGCCGCCCGCGGTGAACAGCAGGCCGGAGACGACGAAGCCGGGGACGAGGAACTCGACGTACGAGACGCCCTTCACGGCGATCGCGCCGCCGACGACATAGCGGAACATGAGCAGGAACACGACGCTCTGGACGATCGCGATGCCGAGGATCTGCGGGGTGCGCAGGACCTTCAGCGTCGTGCGGGCGGCAACGGTGAGCGCGGTGGCGACCGGCCCGGCAGTACCGGAGGGTGCGGGGATCGTCGTCATGATGCCTGTGCTCCATCGGAGTCCGCGTCGGACTCGCCGTCTTCGGTGGTGTGGCCGGTGAGCGTGAGGAACACGTCGTCGAGGGTCGGCCGGCGCAGGGCGATGTCGTCGAGGGCGATGCCCGCACTCCCCAGTGCCTGCACCGCGGCGACGAGCTCGTCGGCGCCGTTGGTGACCGGGAGGGCGACGTGCGCTCGCGCGGCGTCGATCTTGGCCTCGGGGCCGAGCGCGTCCGCGGCTCGGGCGAGATCCGCCTCGTCACGGATCCTGATGTCGACGACGTCGCGACCCATCTGCGTCTTCAGCTCGTCGGCCGTCCCGGACGCGACGAGCTTGCCGTGGTCGATGATCGCGATGGTGTCTGCGAGGCGGTCGGCCTCGTCGAGGTACTGGGTGGTGAGCACGACGTCGGTGCCGCCGTCCGCGAGCTCTTCGATCGCGACCCACAGGTCGTTGCGGCTCCGGGGGTCGAGTCCGGTCGTCGGTTCGTCGAGCAGCAGCAGGCGGGGCGCGCCGACGAGGCTGGCGCCGAGGTCGAGCCGCCGTTGCATGCCGCCGGAGTACGTGCGCACGAGTCGATCACCGGCTTCGGTCAGCCCGAGCTGCTCGAGCACCGCGTCGGCGGCCGCCTGACCCACCCGCCGGTCGTGCCCGAACAGTCGCGCCACCATCCGGAGGTTCTCGCGGCCGGTCATGGCGGGTTCGACGGCCGCGTACTGCCCGGCGAGCCCGATCGCCCGGCGCACCTGCTTGGGGTGTTTGGCGACGTCGATCCCGGCAACGCGGAGCGTTCCGGCGTCGAACTTGGTGAGCGTCGCGATCGTACGGATGAACGTGGTCTTGCCGGCGCCGTTCGGTCCGAGGATCGCGAGCACCTGCCCCTTCGGAACCGAGAGGTCGAGGCCGGCGAGGGCTTCGACTTCCCCGTAGCGCTTGGTGAGGCCCTGCGCCTCGAGCATCAGATCCATCGACGGAGTATCGCCGCTGCGAGAACCCTGAAACTCAATCGGGGAGGCTGCTCCCGGCCTCGACGCGGGTCGCGACCAGGCACACCTGTGGCAGCCGGGTCCCGGTGTCACTCGTCGGGCGACGGTGGTCGAGTGAGTCGATCCGCAGGGTCGAGGGCACGGCTCGGGCAAAGCGGCGCCGGGAGTTGAGCGTGCGCCGCATCGGGTTTCGCGCCTGGACGATGACCCGACGCGGCACCCGGAGCAGGGTCCGGATCCGCCCGCGCGCGTCGGTCGGCGTGTGCCAGCGCCGCGTGGCGGTCAGGAACAGCCGCCCGCCCGGGGCGAGCACCCGGGCGACCTCGTCGAGGTGCGGGCCCGGCTCGGACCGCAGCAGCTGGTGCAGGACCCCCCGGCTGACGACCAGCGCCGCGGCGCCATCGGCGACCGGGATGCGGCAGGCATCGGCGACCCCCAGGGGCTGGTCGGCGACCGGCGTCGCCCGTTCGCGACCGCCGCGAAGGCGAGGTCGAAGCCGACGGCGGGACTGAACGCCGGCGCGAGCGCCGCCGCGATCTGTCCGATCCCGCAACCGATGTCGATCGCGGCGCCGGCCGGGAGCTGCTCGCGGTCGCGGATCGCCTCCTCGAGCTCACGATCCAGCGGGGCGCGGTACCAGACGAACTGCTCCGCGGGCGTCTGCTCCCACCGTCGTTCCCATTCCGCCCGACCCATGGGCAGAGCGTACGGGTCGCGCGTGGTGTGGACGGGACGTCGAGAGGCCGACAGGCTGGCGCGATGCTGCCGCGCCTCCGCCCCTTCGAGGCACGCGACACCGAGGTGGTGGTCGCGCTCTCGCTGCGGGCATGGGAGCCGGTGTTCGCATCGATGGCCGCGACCATGGATCCACAGATCGAACGTCGATTGCACCCGGACTGGCGCGCGAGCCAGCGACACGACGTCGAAGCGAGCCTGGTCTCGCCGGACCTGGACGTGTGGGTGGCAGAGGTCGACGGGGAGCCGGTCGGGTTTGTCGCGGTCGCGCTTCACGCCGAGCAGGACATCGGCGAGATCCACATGCTCGCGGTCGACCCCGCACACCAGGGTCGGGGCGTAGGGCGTGCCCTGACCGAGCTCGCGCTCGACTGGATGCGCGATGCCGGCATGGCGGTCGGGATGGTCGACACGGGTGGCGACCCCGGTCACGCGCCGGCCCGGCACACCTACGAGCAGGCGGGGTTCACCGAGTGGCCGATCACGCGGTACTTCAAAGCGCTCTGAGGATGGCGGAGCGCACCCGCTGACGCCCCAGTGTGCGGATGCCCTCACGGCGGATCGCGAGAGAGATCGTGGCCAGCGCGAGGATCACCAGGGTCGGGAGGACGAGGTCGAGCGCGACCGCAACCGATGCCAGCGCGACTTCCGCGACCGCGACCGTGGTCCAGAGCGCGCTCCGCCGCCGCTGCTTCGCGGGCAAGGCCAGTCAGCTTCTCGGGTGGCCCCTCCTCAATGCCCACGGGGAAACACTCTGTCGAAGCGATCCAATCGCCGGGTAGGGCCGAACGTCACACCGTATGGCTCGTCGCTCGTGGTGCCTCGATTCGCAGTTGACGGGCTGACGTCGCGGCTTCACACTTCTGGGTCCTCGCCGGGCTGCACCTCGGCGAGCCGTCGCTCCAGGAACCGGCGTTCCGTCCCGTCCTCGACGAGCTCGAGGGCCCGCCGGTACGCCGCGGCGGCCTCGTCGTGCCGATCGAGCCGGCGGAGCAGATCAGCCCGTGCCGCGTGGAGGTACCGGTAGTCCTCGAGCTCGAGGCCGTCGATCAGCGCGAGACCCGCCGCCGGCCCGTCGGCTTCGGCGATGGCCACCGCGCGGTTGAGCTCGACCACCGGTGACCCGGTGAGGCGCGCGAGCTCCCCGTACAGCGCGGCGATCTGGGTCCAGTCGCGGGGCTCCTCGGCGTGCAGGGCGGCGATCGCGGCCTGCACGACGTACGGACCGTGCCCACCGAGCGCGAGCGCGCGGTCGAGCGCTCGTTGACCCTCCGTGATCTGGGCGCGGTCCCACCGCGAACGGTCCTGGTCGGCGAGCAGCACGAGCTCGCCTTCCGGGACACCGCGCGTCGCGCCGCGAGTCGTGCAGCAGCATCATCGCGAGCAGCCCGTGGGCTTCGGGCTCCTCGGGAAGCAGCTCCGTGAGCGCGTGCCCGAGCCAGAGCGCCTCGGCCGCGAGGTCGCCGCGTCCGCCGTACCCCTCGTTGAAGACGAGGTAGACGACGACGAGCACGGCGGCGAGCCGGTCCGGGAGCAGGTCGTCGGGTGGGACGCGGAAGGGGATGCCCGCCGCCTTGATCTTGCGCTTGGCGCGCACCAGGCGTTGGGCCATGGTCGGCTCGGGGACGAGGAACGCGCGCGCGATCTCCGCCGTCGTGAGCCCGCCGAGCGTTCGCAGAGTGAGTGCGACCTGCGCGTCGACGGCGAGCGCGGGGTGACAGCACGTGAAGATGAGCTCGAGGCGCTCGTCGCGGAATGGCGTCGCGTCCATCGTCTCCTCGGAGGCCTCCTCGGCTTCGAGCAGTCGCGTCTTCGCCGCCAGCGTCTGGTCGCGTCGGATGCGGTCGATCGCGCGGTTCCGTGCCGTCGTGATGAGCCAGGCCCGGGGATGGTCGGGCTCGCCGTCGCGGGGCCATCGCTCCGCGGCGATCGCGAACGCGTCCTGCGCGGCTTCCTCGGCGAGCTCGAAGTCGCCGAGGAAGCCGATCAGGGCCGCGAGGACCTGGCCCCACTGCTCGCGGAAGGTCTGCTCGAGGATCGCTACCACTCCATGACGGGCCGCACCTCGATGGCGCCACCGAGCCGGGCCGCGGGGATCCGGGCTGCCAGCGCGATCGCCGCGTCGAGGTCATCGGCCTCGAAGATCACATAGCCGTTGAGCGCCTCTTTGGTCTCGACGAACGGTCCATCGGTGGTCAGCACCTTGCCGTCCTGCACCCGGACGGTCGTCGCGGTCTCCGGGGGCTGGAGCCCCTGCCCGGGGGTCACGCCCGGCGTGGCGTTGATGGCCTGGTAGTCGGCGGCGATCTGGGCTTGCTCGGCCTCCGACAGGGTCGCCCACGCCTCGGGGTCGAGGGGGGTGGGGGTGGTGCCCTGGTGGATCAGCAGCATGTACTTCATCGGGTTCCTCCTGGTCTGGTGATGATCGCTCACGAGACGAACGGGGAGGGCCCGGATCGACACCTCCCGCGCGATCGGGCACCCGGTATGTACAGTCCGGACTTTACAAGTGGGGGAGCGAGGTCACGGTGGAGCGGGACGTGCTGGTCATCGAGGTCGGGGTGCACGCGGATGCCGCCGGCCGTCTCGTTGCCTCGCCCGCTGACGTTCGTGCCCGTCTGGGTGTGCGATGAGCATCCGGCTCAGCCGAGCAGAGGCATGGGAGGTGCTCGGTGGCAGTCACACCGGGATCTTCACGACGCTCAAGGCCGACGGGGTGCCGATCACGCTGCCGGTATGGTTCGTCGCGCTCGACGAGCGCATCTACGTCGACGCCGTCGCACGCACCAAGAAGGTCGGACGCATCCGCCGCGATCCGCGCGTCTCGTTCCTCGTGGAGTCGGGCGAACGTTGGCGTGAACTACGTGGCGTGCACATGACGGGCCGGGCGCGCATCGTGGACGATCCCGCGCTGATCGCTCGGGTCGGGGCTGCGCTCCAGGAGAAGTACGCGGGATTCTCCGGCGATCGCGCCGCGATGCCGGCCGAGTCTCGAGCCCACTACGAGATCGAGCACCTGGTGATCGAGATCGAGCCCGACGAGCGGATCCTCAGCTTCGATAACTGCCGCATCCCACTTGCGCCACCACCCGAGGAGGCACCGTGAAGTTCGGGCTGTTCTTCGAGCACCAGGTGCCCCGGCCGTGGGAGCCGGGCGACGATCGGCGCGTCCTCGACGAGGCGATGGAGGAGATCGTCCTCGCGGATCGGCTCGGATTCGACACCGCCTGGCTCGTCGAGCACCACTTCCTCGAGGAGTACAGCCACTCGAGCGCGCCGGAGCTGTTCCTCGCCGCGGCGTCGCAGCGGACCGAGCGGATCCGCCTCGGACACGGCATCGTGCATGCGCTCCCGGCGATCAACCACCCGGCGCGCATCGCGGAGCGCATCGCGACCCTGGACCTCCTCTCCGGCGGCCGAGTCGAGTTCGGGACCGGCGAGGGCTCGGCCGCGGCCGAGCTCGACGCGTTCGGAGTCGATCCCGCCGAGAAGCGCGTGATGTGGGAGGAGGGCGTGCGGGTCGCGCTCCGGTGCATGACGGAGGATCCGTTCACGGGACACGTGGGTGAGTACGTGCGCTTCCCGCCTCGCAACGTCATGCCCAAGCCGCAGCAGCACCCACATCCGCCGGTCTGGGTGGCGTGCAGCCGACGCGAGACGATCCACCTCGCCGCGCAGCACGGCATCGGTGCACTGGCGTTCGCGTTCTTCGATCCGGAGGAAGCGCAGCACTGGGTCGCCGACTACTACGCGACCCTTGCGGCCGAGGGCGTCCCGATCGGGGATGCGGTCAACGCGAACCTCGCGTGCGTCACATCGTTCTTCTGCCACGAGGACGAGGCCGAGGCGATCCGGCGCGGCGCGTACGGCGGCAACTTCATCGGCTACTCGCTCGGGCACTACTACGTGTTCGGTCGCCACCAACCCGGCCGCGGGAATCTCTGGGAGGACTACGAGCAGCGGCGGGCCGAGGAGGGCTATGACCCCGAGGCCGTGGCGCTCGCGGCGGGCAGCGACGAGCGGCTCGGGGCCAAGGTGGTCGAGGGCGGGGTGACGGGTCTGCGTGGCGCGACCGGCACGCCCGGAGCAGGTGCGCGCGTACCTCCGCCGCTACGAGGAGTACGGCGTCGACCAGGTGATCCTGTCGTGCGCGGCCGGGCGCAACCGCCACGACCACATCATGGAGTCGCTCGAGCTGTTCGCCCGCGGAGGTGATGCCCGAGTTCGTCGAACGGGAGCCGATGCGCCAGCGCGCGAAGGAAGCCCGCCTCGCCCCGATCCTCGACCAGGTCATGGCCCGCAAGCCGGCGTCCGACCACCCGCCGCTGGACCTCGAGTACGAGATCCCCGCCTACCCGCGCCTGAGCGCCGACCAGCAGGCGTCAGGGAAGTTCCACGGATGGCTCGACGAGTACGCCGCGAAGCTCGCGGTGGGTGAGAGCCCGGCGCAACGCATCGCCAAGTAGCGCCCGCCGGTGCGTCCGTGTGCCTAGGTCGTCTCGGGTTCGGCCCAGCCGCCGACGCCGGCTCGCAACGAACGGTTGATCGCGTGGACGAGCTGTTCGTCACGCGTGGGGTCACCGTGATCGAGCCACGCGAGCACTGCCTCGACGAGGTAGCCGAGCACCGCGTGAGCGGCCCATTCGAGAAACTCGGGTTCGACGAGGCCGTCGAGCGCGCCGCGGGTGGCAACGAGCGCTTCGGTGCGCAGGTCGTCGGCTTCGGACGCGAACTGCGGTTCGCGGGTGGCGTGGCGCCAGAGGAGCCGGAAGCCGTCGGGATGCCGGCGAGCGACCTCGAGCAGAGATCCGGCGCCGAGTCCGTAGCCGGCGGGGTCCGGACCTTCGCCGAGGCGTTCGCGCAACGCGCCCGACACGTCTGCGAGGACGGCCCGGTAGAGCGTTTCCTTGGTCCCGAAGTGCCGGTAGACGATCAGTGGCGTGACGCCCGAGGCAGCTGCGACGTCCGCCATCGACGTCGCGGTGAACCCGGCTCCGGCGAACGCTCGGGCTGCGCCGGAGATGATCGACGCGCGCCGCTCCGCTCGGGGGAGTCGGCGGGTCGGAGAGCTCGTGGCCATAGAGGAGTCGGCCGAGTGTACGTTTCGGGGTCCGGCGAGCACCGTGGGGAGCGATGACACGCGACGAGCCCGATCTGTTGCGCGAGCAGCTGGAACCGTGCATCGGCAAGCCCATGAGCGACTCGGGGCCGTCGATCGCACCCGACGAGGTCAACCTCCCGATGATCCGCCATTGGGTCGACGCGCTCGATGACCGCAACCCGGTGTACCTCGACGGCGCGATCGCCGCGACGACACGGTTCGGGGGAGTCGTCGCGCCGCCCGCGATGCTGCAGACCTGGACGATGGGCCGCCCGCGCATCGAGGGGATCGCCGAACGCGGCGGCGCGGCCGGCGAGATCGCCGCCGACAGCCCGATCGCGCTCCTGGCCGCCGGCGGCTTCCCGGGCACGCTCGCCACCAACTCCGAGCTCGAGTTCGAGCGCTACCTCCGGCTGGGCGACCATCTCCATTCCGCGACTGCGCTGGAGTCGATCTCGGAACGCAAGACGACGGGGCTGGGCCTCGGCTACTTCGTCACCTGGGTGACGACCTACACCGACGGTCGCGGTGAGATCGTCGGTCGACAGCGCTTCCGCATCTTCAAGTTCGCGCCCGGGAGCGGTGGCCCGCCGGCCGAAGCTCGCGAGCCCCGGTCGCGCCCCCAGGTGGACAGAACCGCAGGGGGAAGCGCTGCCGCCGTTCGACCTCGACGTCACTGCGACGGTGGTCGTGGCAGGCGCGATCGCGTCGCGCGACTTCATGCCGGTGCACCACGACCGTGACTACGCACAGGCGCAGGGCGCGCCCGACATCTTCATGAACATCCTGACGACGAACGGCTATGTCGCTCGCTACGTCACCGACTGGGCGGGGCCCGAGGCGATGGTGCGGCGGATCTCCATCCGACTCGGTGGCCCGGCCGTGCCGGGGTACGTGCTGCACTTCACCGGACAGGTCGTCGGGGAGCACGAGGAGGACCGGGAGCGGGTGGTCGAGATCGCGGTCCGCGCCGCGAACGACCTCGGAGATCACGCAACGGGGACCGTCGTGGTCACGTTGCCGGCGACGACCACGAGTCCGTCATAGGCGAGGGGAGCGGGCAATTGGCTACGAAGGTAGGACAGTTCTGCATCAACGTGACCGATCTCGAGCGATCGGAGCGCTTCTACGAGGATGTCGTGGGGCTGAAGGTGCAGACGCGCACGCAGATCCCGAACGTCAACGAGATCGTGCTGGCAGCCGACGACGGCGGCGGGCGTCTCCAGCTCGCACAGCATCTCGATCGTTCGGGTCCGATCGACCACGGCGACTCGGTCTGGAAGATCTACATGATCGTCGACGACTGCGCGGCGGTGCACCAGCGCGCGCTCGACGCGGGCTACGAGTCGACGATGGCTCCCGAACGCCTCGATCGCTGGCCGGTGATCGTCGCGTTCATCCTGGATCCGGACGGGTACAGCCTCGAGCTGATGGAGTACTACGAGGAGTGATCGAGCGGCCGTGCCCGGTTCCGCGGCCTTCGAGGTCGCGCCGCGCTAGGCGGATGGCCGGGCGAGCGACAGCGAGGAAGTCGCCTGCCGGGTCGGTCCACGTGCGTTCGACGACGAATCCGCCGCTCGAGAGCTCTTCGTGGATCTGTTCGACCGTGAACTTCGCCGAGATCTCCGTGAGCATCTCCTCGCCGCCGGCGAAGGCCACCTCGAGGTCGAGGGCGCCGACGGTCACGTGCTGGTCGCAACCCGACCGGAGGCGCATCTCCATCCAGCGCTCCTCGGCGTTCCAGACCGCGGCGTGGGCGAAGGCCTCGGGGTCGAAGGTCGCGTCGAGCTCGCGGTTCAGGACGACCAGCACGTTCCGGTTGAACGCCGCGGTGACGCCCTGCGCGTCGTCGTACGCCGCGACCAGGCGCTGCGGGTCCTTCGCGAGATCGGTGCCGATCAGCAGCGCCTCGTCAGAGGTCATCGATGCATCGAGATCGACGAAGAACCTGTGACGCTGGGCCGGCGTGAGGTTGCCGATCGTGCTCCCGAGGAACGCGACGAGGCGGCGGCCGTCGCGGGGGAGCTGCGAGACATGGCGGTGGAAGTCGCCGACGACTGCGTGGACGTCGACGCCGTACTCGTCCGCGATGGACGCGGCCGCACCGCGGAGCATCTCCTCGCTGACGTCGAAGGGCACCACGCGCCGGAGGCAGTCCGCGCTCGCCATCGCGTCGAGTAACAGGCGGGTCTTCTCGGACGTGCCGGAACCGATCTCGACGAGCACGTCGGCGCCGGCAAGCGCCGCGATCTCGTCGGCATGCGCGGCGAGGATCGAGGTTTCCGCTCGCGTCAGGTAGTACTCGGGGAGGCGGGTGATCTCGTCGAACAGCACGCTCCCTCGCTCGTCGTAGAACCAGACGGGCGGCAGCGACTTCGGGACCGCGGTGAGACCGGCGCGTACGTCATCGGCCATGGCGGCGGCCCGCTCCGCGTCGGTCAGGTGGATGTCGACGGTCAGCAGTGAGCTCATGTCGAGGCTCCTCCGTGCGGGTCGCGCGCGAGCCGGACTCCGGAGAAGGCCCAACGCGCGCTCGGGGGGAAGAAGTTGCGATACGTCGGGCGCACGTGGCCGGACGGCGTCGCGCACGAACCGCCGCGAAGGACGTGCTGGTTCACCATGAACTTGCCGTTGTACTCACCGACCGCACCGGCCGCCGGGCGGAACCCGGGGTATGGGAGGTACGCGGAGGCAGTCCACTCCCAGACGTCGCCGAAGAGCCCGAGGTCACCCGGCGCGGTCGGCCGCGGGTGCAGGACTTCGAGGTCGGGTGAAGGGCCGGGTCGGGGCTGCCGGTCGGCGACCGTCTCCCACTCTGCCTCGGTGGGGAGCCGGGCGTCAGTCCAGCGCGCGTACGCGTCCGCCTCGTAGTAGCTGATGTGGCAGACGGGCGCGGCGGAGTCGAGGGGTTGCGGTCCGGCCAACGTGAACTCGTACCAAGCGTCGCGGTCGCGCCGCCAGTACAACGGCGCCGACCATGCCTCCGCCTGCACGAGCGCCCAGCCGTCCGAGAGCCACAGCTCGGCGCGCTCGTAGCCGCCGTCGTCGATGAACGCGAGCCATTCCTCGTTCGATACCGGCCGGTCGGCCAGCGCGAACGGTTCGAGGAAGACACGGTGGCGAGGCAGCTCGTTGTCGAACGCGAAGTCGTTGCCCTCGTGGCCGAGCTCGACGAGCCCGCCATCGTGCTCGAGCCACGCGAGCCGCCGTGGCCCGCCCTCCGGTTCCGGACGGGCCGGCGGTTCCGGACGGGCCGGCCGGTACGCGGGCTCGAGCGGGTTGCTCGCCAGCACGTGCTTGATGTCCATCAGCAGCAGCTCCTGGTGCTGCTGCTCGTGGTGGAGGCCGAGCTCGACGAGCGCCGCCGCCTCGGGGGCCATGCCGTCGCGGAGTGCGTCGACCATCGCGCGATCGACGTGCTCACGGTACGCGGTGATCTCGAGGGCCCCGGGCCGTGAGAGCAGCCCCCGTCGGTCGCGTGCGTGTCGGCTGCCCACTGCTTCGTAGTACGAGTTGAACAGGTAGCCGAACCTGGGGTGGAAGGGTGCGTACCCGGCGTCCGCCCCGAGGACGAACGTCTCGAAGAACCAGGTGGTGTGGGCGCGGTGCCACTTCGTCGGGCTCACGTCGGGCATCGACTGGACGGTCTGGTCTTCCGGCGAGAGCGGCGCGGCGAGCGTCTCGGTCAACGCGCGCACGTGCTCGTAGTCGTCGGCGCCGAGCGAGGCGGCGCCCGTGGTGATCGCGGTGGCGGTCATCGGGGCTATCCGAGGCCGAAGCGCGAGGAGACCCAGTCCCCGTTGCGCCATGAGGCCAACCACAAGCGGATGCTGCTCGCTCGTCGTGGCGATCGGTGCTGGTCGTCCGAGGCGTCTCGCATCGTCACCTCCGTCTCCGGTCGTCTCGAAGGAATGTAGGGGCTCCGGGCCCGGGTTCGGCGGCGCGAGCGATCGCGCGCCGAGCGGCCGTTGTCCCGTGTGGTTCGGAGCCGACCTCCGGACCGGATGAGTCGGCGAATGCGGGCCGCCGGCGCCGGGTCACATCGAACTCACACGTTGTGCCCCGTACGCTCCCGAGGGTGCGGGTCTTGGTCGTCGAGGACGAGCCGCGGATGTCGACGCTGCTCGAGCGCGGCTTCCGTGAGGAGGGCTACGCAGTCGACGTGGCGACCGACGGTCCCAGCGGCCTCTGGCTCGCGACGGAGAACGTCTACGACGCCGTCGTGCTCGACGTCATGCTCCCCGGCCTCGACGGGGTAGAGGTCTGCCGCCGGCTCCGCGACGCGGATCGTTGGGCGCCGGTCCTGCTGCTCACCGCACGCGACGGGGTCGAGGACCGCGTCCGGGGGCTCGATGCCGGGGCGGACGACTACCTCACGAAGCCCTTCAGCTTCGCCGAGCTCGCGGCACGGGTCCGCGCGCTCGTACGCCGTCGGGGGGCGCGCGCCCGACCACCCTCGAGTCGGGGAGTCTGCGGCTCGATCCGGCGCTGCACCGAGCGTGGCGCGGCGACGTGGAGGTCGACCTCTCGCCCAAGGAGATGGCGCTGTTGGAGCTGCTCATGCGCCACACCGGCGAAGTCGTCACTCGCACGCAGATCCTCGACCACGTCTGGGACTTCGCGTACAGCGGGATGTCGAACGTCGTCGACCAGTACATCGGGTACCTCCGCAAGAAGATCGACCGCCCGTTCGGACACGCCGACATCGAGACGGTCCGCGGTGTCGGCTACCGGCTCCGCGATCCCGCGGACGGCTGAGGTGCCGGTCCGCGCGCGCCTCGCGCTGTCGTTCGCGATCGTGACGCTGGTGCTGGTCGCGCTCGGGGGGTTGCTGTTCGCCCGGTCGTTCCGTTCCGGTCTCGAGGACTCGCTCGAACCCGGGTTGCGGACCCAGGCGGCGGCACTGGCACAACAGGTGCGGGAGCGGGGAGCCGGCGCTGCGCTCGACGACGCCCAAGCCGGTCCCACTCAGGGCCGCGACGTCGTCGAACAGATCCTCGACCGATCAGGTCACGTCCTCGCATCGACGCGCGAAGCGGGTGACCGTCCGGTCGTCGGAACGGCCACGGTGCGAGCCGCGACGGGCGCCCGGACCTTCGTGAGCGTCTCCGTCGGCGGCGAACGAGAGCCGTACCGGGTCCTCGCCGCGCCGGTCGAGACCGCGTCCGGGCGCAGGTGGTGATCGTCGCGACGTCGTTGGAGGCGACGGACGAAGCGGTGGCGCGGGTCAGGGACGCCTTGTTGATCGGGGGAGCGAGCGCGGTCGTGCTCGCCGCCATCGGGGGTTGGTTCCTGTCGGCTGCGGCCCTGCGCCCGGTGGAACGCATGCGACGCCAAGCGGCGGAGATCTCCGCCCATGACGCCGCCTCACGCCTGCAGGTTCCCCGGACCCGCGACGAGCTCGCGGCGCTCGCCGCCACGATGAACGACCTCCTCACCCGGCTCCACGATGCCTCGGCGCGCCAGCGGGCGTTCGTCGCCGATGCCGGGCACGAGCTTCGTACACCCCTTGCGGTCCTGCGCACCGAGCTCGAGCTCGCGAACCGTCCGCAGCGCGACGAAGCCGAGCTCCGGGAGGCCGTCCAGCATGTGGCGAACGGGGTCGATCGGCTCGCTCGGCTGACCGAGGACCTGCTGCTCCTCGCCCGCGCGGACGAGCTCATCGAGCCCCGCTTCGAGACGGCGCGGCTCGCGGACGTCCTCGCCGTGGTGGTGCAGACCGCGACCGAAGGCGCGGGGCACCCGGTGGCGACGGTCGCGGTCGACGTCCCGATCGATCTCGAGGTTCGAGCGGTCCCGAGCCTGTTGCGCCGAGCCGCGGAGAACGTGCTCGAGAACGCGTTGCGGTACGCGCCCGTCGACTCGACCGTCACCGTGCGCGGGAGCCGGAGGGGGTCCGAGGTCATCATCGAGGTCGTCGACCACGGCCCCGGGTTCCCCCCGGAGTTCCTCCCTTTCGCGTTCGAGCGGTTCCGGCGGGCGGGCGACGCCCGGTCCCGTGCCGACGGCGGCACCGGTCTGGGTCTGGCCATCGTCCGCTCGATCGCCGAGCTCCACGGTGGGACCGCCTCGGCGCGCAATGCCGCGGCAGGCGGTGCGGTCGTCACGTTCTCGATCTTCGGCTCGGTCCCGCCGGCTCGGGCGACCATGTGAGCCCTCACACTTCCGTCTCACGGTCGTCGCAGGCCGCGCGGCGCATCCTGCACCCGTACCAACCCCCAGACCCGTCCGAAGAGGAGCACAACAGATGAGGAAGCGAACGATCGGCGCGACCCTGGCCGGCGCCCTGCTGGTCACCGGCCTGGCCGGCGGCGCGGTCGCCGTGGCCAACGGCAACGACGGTGCGGGCGGACCCGCGAAGGGCCCCGAGGCGGATCAGGCCGTCGCGGCCGCACTCGCCGAGACCGGTGGTGGGGAGGCCAACGCGGTCGAGCGGGACACCGAGAACGGCGCGGTGTGGGAGGTCGAGGTCACGAAGACCGACGGCTCCATCGTCGACGTCCGCCTCGGCGGGGACTACCACGTGATCGTGGTCGAGTCCGACGTGGAGGATGGTGGCGGCCAGTAGCGCCGCGACCAACGCTCCGGACCAGCTCCGGAGCCCCACCCCGACCACTCGGCAGGACCGCCGGCGCGCACTCCGGCGGTCCTGCCGCGTCTGCGGACCGGATTGCGGCGACCCGTCGTATGAGGTTAGGTTGCCCTGACTCAGATCCGACCGGGGTGCAGTGATGTCCGAGGGTGAAGTCCTCCTACTGGGCGCGATCGCGGGGCTCACGATCTTTCTGGGCCTCCCGCTCGGCCGGGCGCGCTCGGTGCCGATCGCGGGTCCGGGCGTTCCTGAACGCCGGTTCGGCCGGCGTCCTCATCTTCTTGTTCGTCGAGACCTTCATCCACGGCTTCGAACCGGTCGAGCACGCGCTCGAAGAGGTCACGGTCGAGAGCGGCGGGTCGTGGGGTGAGTTCGTCGCCCGCGCCGCGCTGTTCACGGCCGCGATCCTCGTCGGGATGATGACCCTCGTGTACTACGACAAGTGGATGGCCACGCGGGCCCGCTCGTCGACGGGGATCCAGTTCGGGCCGGGCGCCGCGCAAGCAACGGAGCTGCAGCTCGCGCGGCTGGGTCGAGCGCCTTTCGGAGCCCCAGCGCCTCGCGTTGTTCATCGCGATCGGGATCGGTGTGCACAACTTCGCCGAAGGCCTCGCGATCGGCCAGTCGGCCGCCAACGACAAGGTCAGCCTGGCCGTGCTGCTGATCGTCGGGTTCGGCGTGCACAACGCGACCGAAGGCTTCGGCATCGTGGCGCCGCTCGCCGGGGGCGAGGAGCGTCCGACCTGGGCCTTCCTCGGCGCGATGGGGCTCATCGCCGGACTGCCGACCTTCTTCGGCACCGTGATCGGTCAGTCGTTCGTCGACCAGTACGTCGACCTCGCGTTCCTCGGCCTCGCGGCGGGATCGATCCTCTACGTGGTCGTGCAGCTCCTCGGCGTCGCCTTCAAGATGGGTCACAAGGAGATGCTCATGTGGGGGCTCTTCGGCGGCCTCGCGCTCGGTGCCGGCACCGAGCTCGTCCTCGTCGCCGCGGGCCTCTAGCCCGTCGCACCGTCGGGTGCGATCCCTGGCGAAGGCACGTTTTGCCCGCGGTTGACCGTCCGTAGATCGGTTCCCGGGCGGCCGATCCGTACGTTGCTGCTCACGCGACCGAGAGGCCGGAGCAGTGACGCGAGGACGGCCGTTTCCCAGGCGCATGGTCGGCGCGAACCTGGGCGCGCTCATGGCGGGGTTCCTCCTCCAGGTCGCCTACTACGGCAACGGCGGTCACTCGAGCTTGAGCGACCTCCCACGTGTCTTCCTGCACCGGGGCGTGGGCCCCGGGGCGTTGCCGTACCTGCAGCGGGTCATCGAGTACCCGGTCGGCTCCGGAGTCCTCCTCTATCTCGCCGCTCTGGTCACGCCGAGTCCGTTCGGGGTGCTGGCGGTCACCGCGCTCGCGTCGATCGGACTGTGCGTGGCGATCACCGTCGTCCTCGAGCGACGCTGCGGTGCGCGCGCGTGGCGGTGGGCGATCGGTGCTCCGGTGCTGCTGTTCGCGTTCCAGAACTGGGACATCTTCGCGATCGCGGCGATGCTCGTCGGCCTGCTCGCCTTCGAGGAGCACCGGGACCGACTCGCCGGCGCCGCCTTCGCCGTCGGCGCCGCGATCAAGCTCTTCCCGATCTTCCTCCTGCCGCCATTGATCGTGTCGGCGATGGGCGCAGGGCGACCGGCACGGCGCCCGCCGGCTCGCGCTCGCGGCTGCGGTGACCTTCGCGGTGATCAACGCACCGTTCGTGCTCGGGAACCGGAGCGGATGGTGGTGGCCGATCGCGTTCCAGAGCCGGCGGGGTCCGACGTGGGGAAGTGCCCTCTTCTGGATCGACCACAGCCCTGGGCATCCAGACCGTGGGGCCCGGTGCGGCGCAGCTCGCGAACCTCGTCTCGATGGTCGCACTGGTCGTCGGGCTCACCTGGCTCACCGTGGTCTGCGTGCGTCGGGAGCTCACCCCGGTCGCGATCGCGGCCGCCGGGGTCGCGATCTTCCTGCTGGCCAACAAGGTCTACTCGCCGACGTACGACGTCTGGCTCGTTCCGTTCTTCGTGCTCCTCCCGCTGCGCCGGCGTCTCTGGCTCGCGTTCTGCGCGGTCGACGTCGGTGTCTTCCTGCTGGTCTACGGCTCCTTCCACGGGGTCACGACGAAGGGGCTGGCAGAGACGCTGCTGCCGTTCCTGGTGCTGGCGAGGACGGTCATCCTGGTGCGCATGGTTGCCGCCGCGACGCGACGCGCCGCCGCGCCCGCGGCTCAGCCCGCGGTCCTCGCGCCGTCAGTCCGTGTGCGTGGGCACGAACACCGCGAAGACGGGGTGGGGACCCGGCTCGACGAGGCTGAGCCGCAGCCCGTCGGCCTCGGCTAGGGACCGCGCGAGCGCGAGCCCGATGCCGTGGTGCGTCGACCCCGGGGCGCGACGCTCGAAGATCTGCTCGGTGTCGCCACGGACGCCGGGCCCTTCGTCGGCGACCTCGATCACGACGCCACTGGCGGTGCGGCGGGCATGGACGTCGATCGTTCCGGCACCGTGGTGCCAGGCGTTGTCGATCAGCACGTCGAGCACCTGCCGGATCGACCGGTCGGAGATCTTCACCTCGGGGACACCGCGGTCGACTCCGACCCGGAGCCGGCGACCCTCTGTGCCGAGACGTCCGCGCCAGTCGTCGGAGATGGTCGAGAGGACGGGACCCAGGTCGAGGGCGGGTCGATCGGTGGGCAGCTCACGAGCGAGCGCGAGCAGATCGTCGATCGTGCGCTCGAGTCGGTCCACTTGTGTGAGCGCGGAGTCGAGCGCCTCGTCCCGGTTCGCTCTCGGATCGAGCCGCGCGGCTTCCAGCCCGACACGCAGCCCGGTCAACGGCGTGCGGAGCTGATGGGACGCGTCCTCGCTGAACGCCCGCTCGCGGGTGAGCATCCGATCGAGCCGGGCCGCCGTCGTCCCGAGCGCGTCGGAGACTGCGTCGACCTCGGGCATCCCGCTCGGATCGGACTGCACGGTGAAGTCACCGTCACCCAGGCGGACGGCCGCGTCGGCGAGCCGGTCGACCGGTCGTGAGAGGCGGCGAGCCTGCCAGAACGCGATGACGGCGCTGATCCCGACGACGAGCGCGCCGAGCCCGACCATCACGAGGATCGCGTCGCGCGTCCGGTTGGAGACGAGGTGCATCGGGACCTCGACGCGCAACGCCCCGGCGATGCCCCCGGCACGCGAGATGGGATATGCAACCACGAGCTCATTGCCGACCTGCCGCGTCGCGCACGTCGCCCCGCAACGCGGCGCGGATGCTCTCACCACCACGCGGCGGTCCGACCCCCGCAACCCGCCGGCCGTCGGGCGCGTAGAGCGCCACCTTCCGCGCCGGATGCTGCGCCAAGTCGACGGAGTCGCCGACCTGCACCGTCGCCGGGATGTGCTCGGAGACCTCGGCGGCCGCGCGGGCGAGCCGGTTGACCTCTTGCTCCCGGTAGAGGTTGGACAGCGTGAACGCGAGCGGCACCGCGAACAGGATCACGGCGACCGCAGTCACCGAGACGATCGCGAGCAGGATCCGCCGCCTCACGGCACCTCGAAGCGATACCCGACGCCGCGCAAGGTCGTGATGCGACTGGCCGGCCCGCCTTCGTCGGCGACCTCGCCGAGCTTCCGTCGGAGCGCCGAGATGTGCATGTCGAGCGTCTTGGTCGAGCCGAACCAGTGCTCGTCCCAGACCTCGCTCATGATGCGGTCCCGAGTGAGCGCGTTCCCGGCTTCGGCAAGGAGGAACGCGAGGAGGTCGAACTCCTTCGCACGCAGCTCGAGCTCCTCGTCGCCCCGCCACGCCCGGCGCGCGTCGATGTCGATGCGTACGTCACCCACCGCGAGCTCTGCGACGGCGTCGGCGCCACGCGGCCGGCGAAGGTGTGCACGTACCCGGGCGAGGAGCTCCGGCAGGCGAAACGGCTTGGTGACGTAGTCGTCGGCGCCCGCGTCCAGGCCGATCACGACGTCGACCTCACTGTGACGTGCCGTGAGCATGACGATCGGGAGCGTGGCGTCCCGGGCGCGCACGCGGCGGCACACCTCGTTGCCGTCGAGATCGGGGAGGCCGAGGTCGAGGAGGATCAGGTCGGGCACGCTCGCCTCGACGCTCGCGAGCGCTGCGGCGCCGGTGGTCGTCCAGTCGACGGCGTAGCCCTGGGACTCGAGTGCTCCTGTCAACGCCCGCCCGATCACGTCGTCATCTTCGACGACGAGGATCGTGTGGGTGCTCACACCTCAAGGGTACGAGCGCGGCGCGGCGGCGGGCGCCACCGCGTACGCGAATTTGCTGTCGGTTGACCGAGTGACGGGTGGTGGATGACTGGTGCTGCCGTACGTTCCTCCCACGGTCTCCGAGGCCGTCCGGGGTGACCTGCCCCCCGGGTCTCCGCCCCCCGGGCGGCCTCGGTCACCCGCCCTTCAGATCTCGCAGCGTCGTCGTGACGTCGGCGAGACAGGAGATGCGCGCATCTTTGAAGTGCCAGTCGGGTGCGCAGCGATTCCCCGGCGGGATCGTCAGGGGATGCTTCGTCCAGTCCAGCAGCCAGACGCGACCCGAGAGCGGGGCGGGTCCCCGCACGATGCCGAGCGTCTTGCGGAAGGCCTGGACGCCGACGATTCGGTACTGCTCGCCACTGCGTACTGCGAGCGACCATTCGAGCTCGTGGAGTCGGCCGGCCGGATGGAGCGCCAGGACGTCGCCGGGCCGCGCGGCGTGCTCGAGGTGTCCGAGCACCCGGTCCGGGCCTGGCGTGCGCGTGACGGCGTCGACGGACGCAGGCACTGCCACGAGCGCGAGCACGACGACGACCGCGACCGCGCCGAGCGTCGAGCGGCGCGCGATCGCCCCGACGAGGAACGCGATCGCGAGCAGCGGTGCCCAGGCGATCGCGGTGAGGGTTCGATCCAGGAGCACGGGGGCGACGGTGCCCGCGAGCGCAGCGAGCGTCGCGGGGACGAGGAAGCAGCAGCACCACACCCGGCCGAGCGTCCGGTCGCTGCGGAAGAGCACCCACCCGCCGACGGCGACCGTGACCAGGGCAACGACGTGGAGCTCGGGTTGGTAGGTGACGAGGCGGCCGAGCGTGTGGACCAGGCGGGGGATCGTGGTGGGAGGGATCCAGTCCGAGTTGCCGCCGCGGGTCTGCGCCAGGAACGACGGACCCCAGAGAAGGGCCCACCCGGCGAGTCCCGCGGCGAGTGCGACTCGCCAGCGCCACGCCTCGCGGTCGGTGCGGCACCCGGCGAGCGCGAGGAGCCCGGCGCCGAGCAGGAACATCGAGACGTGGGTCAACAGGCCGAGGAGCACGAGCGCGCCGACCAGGGGGGCGTGCCACGGGCGCGGCCGTCGCAGCCAGGCGTCGCCGAGCACGGCGGCTGCGACCCCGAGCAGCTCCAGCTCCGCGTACATGCGTGCTTGGCGACCGTGCACGAGCTGGAAGGCGCTGATCGCGAGGAGTGCCGTGGCGAGGATGCCCGTGAGGCCCCGGTTGCGCATCCACCACGCGAAGAGCGCGACCGCAGCGATCGAGCACAGAGCGGACGGGAGTCGGAACACCAGCGGGTCGACGCCGAGGCGGGCCAGTGGGAGATGCAGGAGGTAGTCGAGCGGCGGGTGCGAGTCGCGAACCCGCAGGTGCTCGAAGAGGTTCGAGAACGACATCCGCCCGGCCATCGCGGTGAACGCCTCGTCGAACCCGAGCCGGGAGCTGCCGAGCGCCCAGAGCCGGAAGCCCGCGGCGATCGCGACGATGACGACCAGGATCCGGTCCGTCGTCGCACGGCTGGGGCCACGCCTCGCCGGAGCAGGTGCCGCTCGGACCGGACCGACCGTCGTGCGCTCCACTCCTCGGAAGGTACCGATGAACCGTTCAACCGCCGGTCCCCGCCGGGTCAGCGGATCGCAAACTCGCCGCGCCGCGGATCGCTTCGACGGGCGGGCGACCGCCTCCGAGTTTTGCCCGTGGTTGACCGGCCTCCGTGGAACGGATGACTCAACGATTCGTACGTTCGAGCCGATGAAGCCTGCAGGAGGTGCGGCGCCATGACGGACGTGCTGATCATCATCCCGACGTTCGACGAGGCCGAGAACATCGAGTCGGTGCTGCGCGGCATCCGCCGGGCTGCCCCGGCGGCTGACGTGCTCGTCGTCGACGACAACAGCCCCGATGGCACCGCGGAGGTCGTGGAGGCGCTCGGGGCGTCGGTCGGCCGCCTCGAGGTGCTCCGCCGACCGGCCAAGTCCGGGCTCGGCTCGGCGTACCGCGACGGCTTCGCCCTCGGGTTGGCCCGGGGCTACGACGTCCTCGTGGAGATGGACGCCGACTCCTCGCACGACCCCGCCGCACTGCCGCAGCTCCTCGACGCGATCGAGCGGGGCGCCGACCTCGCGATCGGTTCCCGCTACGTCGCCGGCGGGTCCATCCCGACCTGGTCGGCGTCGCGTCGTGCGCTGTCGCGCTCCGGGAACGCGTACGCGTCGTGGGCCCTCGGTGTGCCGGCCGGTGATCTGACTTCCGGATACAGGGCATTCCGAGCCGCGGCGTTGTGCGATGCGCGTTACGACGACACGGCGGCAACGGGCTACGCGTTCCAGATCGAGCTCGCGTACCGCGTCTTCCGTGCCGGTGGACGCGTGACCGAGGTGCCGATCGCGTTCCACGACCGGACACTCGGCGAGTCGAAGATGTCCACTCGCATCACGCTCGAGGCGCTCGCGCTCGTCAGCTGGTGGGGGGTCCGCGACCGCGTGGCTCGGCGACCGCAGCGCGTGCCGATCCCGGCCGCAGAGCGTGCCCTCGCGTGACTGCGACACTCGACGTCAGCGCATCGTGCGCCGCGGTCCGACCGGGGCTCGTGCAGCGTGTCGTCCGATGCCTGGGCGTCTCTGTCGTCAGCACGGTGGTCTGTCTCTCGACCCTCCTCTTCGCGACGGTCGGACTCGGGATCGTCGCGTGGCTGGCCAACATCATGGCCACCTCGGTCGCGACGGTTCCCTCGTACCACCTCAACCGTCGGTGGACCTGGGGGAAGCGCGACGCGAGCAACCTGTGGCGCGAGGTCGTGCCGTTCTGGCTCCTCGCGTTCGCCGGGCTGGTGCTGTCGACGCTCGCGGTTGGCGTCGCGGACGCGTGGGCCGCGGGGGCGCACCTCGATGGCTCCCTGCGCACACCCGTGGTGCTGCTCGCGCACCTCAGCGGGTTCGGAGCCCTCTGGGTCGTCCAGTTCGTCCTGCTCGATCGGGTGCTCTTCGCTCACGACACGAGCTCCGACCGGCGCACGGATCTTCCGTCGATGCGCTGACCGGCTCGGCGGGTCCGGCCGGCCCTGGGGTGGCGCTACGGTCGGCGGTCCCCGATGACCCCGCCGGGTAGGAGCGTCATGGCATCGCCGATCGCCGAGGAGTACATCTCCGTCGACGTCGAGACGGCGGGTCCGAACCCGAGCCAGTACTCGATGCTGGCGATCGGTGCGTGCGTGGCCCGTGAGCCGGCGACCACCTTCTACGTGGAGCTGCAGCCGGTGCACGATGCCGCGACCCCTGAAGCGATGCGGGTGGGCGGCTTCGACCTCGACGAGCTGCGCGAGCGCGGCGTCCCACCGGAGGTGGCGATGCGGCGCTTCGCCGACTGGCTCGGGGAGCTCGCCCCTTCGGGACGGCAGCCCGTGTTCGTCGGGTTCAACGCGGGCTTCGACTGGATGTTCGTCGCCGACTACTTCCACCGCTTCCTCGGCGAGAACCCCTTCGGGCACAAGGCCTTGGACATCAAGGCCTTGTACATGGGGAGGAATCGGACCGCGTTCGCCGAGACGCGGTTCCGGGACATGGCGAAGCACTACCGGATGGAGCAAGGTGCGCTGACGCACAACGCCCTCGAGGACGCTCTGGTCCAGGCGGCGCTGTTCCGCCGCGTCCTGGACGAGCAGTGAAGGACTGACGATGAGCACACCGCCGCCCACCCCCCAAGAAGATCTCGACCGGATCGTGGCGTCGGCTCGACGCCTCGGCGTGGAGATGGACGAGGCGGAGGCGTTGCAGTGGCTCACCGCGATCGCGGACGACCCGCCCGACTCCGGCATCGTCACCGACGAGCGGACCGGTGTGTTCGGCCACAAGGTGAGCATGCTCGACTTCAGCACCGACGACCTCGAGCACTTCCGCAGATTGGGTCGTCTCGTCGAGTTCCACGACGTGCCGGGCGTGGTCGAGACGGCACTGTCGCTCTCCGGGTCCGCCGCACAGTCGAAGTTCCAGCGGTACCCCGGTGACGCCGACTACTTCGAGCGCGTCAACATCATCGCCGAGAGCCGCGCCGCGGCGTGCGACATCATCGCCGACCTCATCCGACAGAAGGTTGCCGACACGCGCGGCGGACCGACCTACCGACTGGTCGCCGTGCGGTTCGGCTCGTACCCGACGGACCTCGTACGTGACGGCGAGTCGATGTCGAAGGGCTCCTCGATCGAGTGGACGCCCGACGAGGTGAGTGCCGGAACGTTCGACGCCACCTTGCCCGACGGCAAGGCACTCACCTTGAGCTGGGACGACGTCAAGCTCGAGCCCGGCTGGTGCAAGGTCGACTGGGTCAGCGTCGATCCGGTGCGCGGGGATCTCGTGAACGCGAGCAACATGCTCGACGTCACGTGGGAGGCGCCCGACGGCACCATCACGCCGCTCGACGGCTACCTCGACCCGTACTTCCAGGAGATCTACCTCGAGGCGGAGTCCGTCCCGATCTTCGCCAAGCTGTCGCAGCACGTCTCCGCCGACGCGCTCGACAGCTACGTCGACCAGCTCGAGCACGAGGTCGAGAAGTACGTGACGACCGACGTGAACTACGGCAAGGCCGCGAAGCGGATGTACAACGTGTTCCGACTCACCGGCCGCTACGACGACGCCGTGTACATCCGTGAGCTCTTCGATGAGCCCGCGTCCCTCCTGTACCAGTGCTGGTCGCTGTTCCGGACGATGGAGGAGTGCTGCTCCGCGGGTTCGACCATCCCGATCGAGAGCGTGCGAGAGCAGGCGGACCGGCTGCTCCTGGAAGCCGTCGAGGCGCTCGAAGGCGGCGAGGAGGCGGCGGTCGTCAAGCACCTGGTGCGCCTGCGTGATGCCCTCGACACCCAAGAGGGTGGTCAGACCATGCACGCCGACGTCGAGGCAGCACGGGCCGAGCTCATCAACATCGTGAACAACTTCTTCTACGAGAAGCTCACCGCGATGCCCACCATCAACGGCTACCTCGCGGGGTTCCAGGAGGGCTCGGCGTCCTAGCCCGCTCGGATGGGCAGCGTGAGCGTGAAGGTACAACCGGTGCCGGCGCCCTGGGATGCCGCCACGATCTCGCCGTGGTGGGCATGCGCGATCCCTCGAGCGATCGTCAGCCCGATGCCGCTGCCACCGGCTGGTCGGACGGGGCCCGAGACGCGGTAGAAGCGGTCGAACACCGACTCGAGCTCTTCGGGCTCGAGTCCGATCCCCGTGTCGAGCACGGCCACCTCGGCGACGTCACCCCGACGCGTCGAGGTCACGACCACGCTCCCACCGACCGGCGTGTACGTGAGTGCGTTCCCGACGAGGTTCGTCAGCACCTGCGTGATGCGGTCCGGGTCGACCTCGACGGGGAGTGCCGCACCGGACTGGATCGAGAGCGCGACCTCCTTCTCCTCGAACTGCGGCCGTAACCGGACCCCACAGGCCGCGGCGAGATCCCCGAGGTCGACCTCGTGCAGGTCGAGTCCGATGGCGCCTTCCTCGGCCCGGGAGAGCTCGGCAAGGTCCGACGCGAGGCGCTGGAGCCGGGTCGCCTCCTCGCCGACCGCGGTCAGCACCTCTTCGGTCGGTTCGAACACCCCGTCGAGCATCCCCTCGACGTAGCCCTCGATCGAGGTGAGCGGGGTTCGCATCTCGTGCGCGACCTCGGAGATGAGGCGCGTGCGCCGCCGCTCGGTGGTCTCCAGCTCGATCGCCAATCGGTTCACGTCGCGCGCCAGCTCGGCGAGCTCGAGCTCACCCGGTTCGGCGACCCGTTCGTCGTAGTGCCCGGCGGCGAGGCGGCGGGTGGCGTCCCGGACCTGGCGCACAGGCCGCACGATCTTCCTCGCCACGAGCACCGACACGATCGCCGCGGCGACGACGCTCGCTGACGAGCGCGATCGGGAGCGACGACTCGAGTGCGGTCAGGAACGCCGAGTGCGACTCGCTCTCGTTGCTCTCCTCGCTCGTCACGCTGCGGATCTCGTCGTCGTACCGGGAGGGCGCAACGAGGCCCACCGTGACGGCGAGCGCCGCGACGACGACGATGGCGACCAGCGCGTACGAGGCGAAGAGGCGGACGTCGAGGCGCCGCCAGAACCTCATCACTTCGCTCCGAGGAACTTGTAGCCGACCCCGCGAACCGTTCCGATGAGAGCGGGGGTCTCGGCCGGATCTCCCAGCGCCTTGCGGATGCTGCGGATGTGGACGTCGACGACGCGTTCGTCCCCGTAGAAGTCCCAACCCCACACCTTCTCGAGCAGCTGGCGCCGGGTCTGGGCCCGACCCGGGGCGCGGGCGAGCGCGAGGAGGAGGTCGAACTCGAGACTGCTCAGCTCGACCGGCTTCCCGCCTCGCTCGACCTCGCGTCCGTCGACGTCGATGACCAAGTCGTCGGACACGATGCGATCCGGAGCCTCGGCTCCCGGTGTCGCTCCGGCGCGACGGAGTCCGGCTTTGATGCGAGCCACGAGCTCTCGCGGGCTGAACGGCTTGGTGACGTAGTCGTCGGCGCCGACCGAGAGGCCGATCAGCTTGTCGACCTCGTCGGAGCGCGCCGTCAGCAGGATGACGTAGACGTCCGACGTCGTGCGCAGCTGCCGGAGCACCTCGAGGCCGTCGGTGCGGGGCATCATCACGTCGAGTACGACCACGTCGGGGCCCCAGTCCTGGGCGATCGTGACGGCCTCGTCGCCGTCACGGGCCTCGGCGACCTCGAAGCCGTCGTTCTCGAGGTAGCCGCGCACGATGCCGCGGATTCGGTCCTCGTCGTCGACGACGAGGACGCGCTTGCCCATGTCGGCATCGTAGGACCGCACCCGCGCGACTGCCCTGGTCGCGCCGGCACCTTCACGGGACCTTCACGGACGGCGCGCTGGGGCCTTCACGGCCGTCGTGTTGGGTGGTGCACAGGACGAAGGAAGGGCCCACCCCGACAGGGAAGGCCCCATCAGGAGGAGCACCCCATGGAGCGAAAGACCGCAGTCGCAGCAGCATCCGCCATCTCGATGAGTCTGGTCACTGCAGTCGTGGCACTGGGCGCCAGCATGGGCGCCCTGGGCTTCGCGGCCTCGCCCACGCCGGCGGCGAACCCGACCCCGGCGGCGGTTGCCGCTCCCGCGGCCTCGACGGCCGCCCCCACGCCGACGCCGGTCCGCACCAGCTCGGAACGCACCTCGGGTGAGCGCGAGGGCGAGCACCGCAGCACCCCGACCACCACCGCTCGCGAGAGCGCTCCGGCACGAGGAGGAGAGTCCGAATGACTGACCGTACGAACGACATCGACCAGGCCGAGCGAATCCGCCGGCTCCAGGAACGGCGGGCCGCGTCCAGCGGTTCGCGTCGCCCAGCGACGCCGCGAACCGTGTCATCGGCAACGGCGCCGATGGCGGACGCGCCCGCCGCCCGCCCGCCCAGCACCCGCTCCCCGGCCGCAGGCCGGAAGCGCCGTCGGCACCCGGCCGCCGCGAGCCGTTGGCTCCTGGCGGGGCTGAGCCTCGCCTCGTTCTTCACGATCGCCGGCACCGTCGCCGTCGCGAACGTGAACAGCGTCGCCACCCCGCCTGCGAGCACCCCGACCGCCGTCGTCGCCACACCGGCGCTCCCGGCCACGCAGGCGGCCACCCCGGCGACTGCGGCGCCGGCCCCGGCGGCCCAGCAGCCGACACGAGCTGCCCCGGTGCCACACACCACCACTCGGGGGAGCTGATCCCGGACCTAGGCTGCGCGCGTGCAGTCACAGGACTGGTGGTACGTCGCCCGGGCCGGAGGGATGGTCTCGTGGGCGCTCGCATCACTTGCGGTGATCGGGGGGCTCCAGCTCTCGACCCGCTTGGTGCGGAAGCCGTCGCCGGCGTGGGTGCTCGACATCCACCGCTTCCTCGGTGGGCTCGCGGTCGCGTTCCTCGGGGTCCACCTGCTCGGGCTCGCCGCGGACGAGTTCATCGGTTTCGCGCCGGTCGACTTCGTCGTCCCGTTCGTGTCGAGCTACGAGCCGCTCGGCGTCGGTCTCGGAGTCATCGCCATGTACCTGCTCCTCGCGGTCGAGCTGACCTCGCTCGCGATGCGGCGGTTGCCGAGGAGCACCTGGCACGCGGTGCACCTCTCGAGCTACGCGATCTTCGTCCTCGCGACGTTGCACGGTCTGACGGCCGGCACCGACCGGCACGAGGCCGTGTTCCAGTGGGCGTGCCTGCTGACGACCGGCGTGGTGCTGTTCATGACGCTCGTGCGGGTGTGGGCACCCCGACGCGCACGGCGCGCTCCTGCCTCGAGCTGAGCGGTCTACCGCTCGGTCCGGCGGCCGGTGCGGAGCGCAACGAGTGCAGCTGCGCCGGCGAGGGCAGGGAGGAAGGTGCCGAGCGCTCGGTAGACGAGCGCACCCGCGAACGCAGCGCCCACGGGCGGTCCGTACCAGTGCACCACGGCGGGGATGATCGCCTCCACGACGCCGAGACCTCCCGGGAGCAGTGGGATCAGCGCTGACGCCGCGGCGGCGCCGGCCGCGAGGAGCGCGATGTCGAATCCCACGTGGGCGTGCGCCGCGATGAGCGCGAAGTAGAGGCAGGCGATGTCGGCGAGCATGGAGCCGACGGACAGCCCCATCAGGACCACACGTCGGCGTGGGGGCCCGACGACCTCGAGGGCATCGGCATGGAGCCGGGTGCCGCTCGCCCGCAGCTCGATGGGATCAGGCTTCGGCTTCCAGAAGCGTGCCGCTCCGATGACGACGGCGAGACGCTCCATCGTGCTGGGGCGGCTCGCGAGGAATGCAGTGACCGCGAGGACCCCGAGGATGAGGGGGGCGGCGATGAGCGGCCAGGTCGAGTCGACGGGGAAGTCGCGCGTTGCGACGATCCAGACCAGGTTGAGTGCGTTGACGAGGAGGAAGACCCGCAGGCTGAACCATTGGGCGAAGCCCAACGTCAGGCCGACATGGCGTCGGTCGAGGCCCCGGTGCGAGAGCTCGGAGACGCCGAAGGCAAGCCCCTCGGCCGGGGACGCGGGCGTCAGCAGCCCGAGGCCGTTGACGACGAGCTCGATGCCCGTTGCCGCGACGGGCGAGACGACCTCCGGGCCCGCGAGGCGCCGGAGCCGGAGCCCCGAGAGGAAGTACGCCAGTCCTTCGAAGAGTGCGGCGGGGACGAGCCACCACCAGTCGACCTGACCGAGCGCGTCGAGCGCATCCCCGAGCCCGCCCGCCGCGCTGATGACGACCCAGATCGCGGCGCTGCCGAGCAGGATTCCGAGGGCAAAGCGAAGGACGTTTCGCCATCGAGCGGACGCCGCCGGCGGTCTCTGGAGTCTCGAGCGCTCCGTCGGCGGGTCGGTCGTCCGCGCCCGGGGCCGACGGGCTCGTTCACCCGGCGTCCACGACGAACGTCGTGTGCATCCCGACCTCGAAGTGACCGTGCTCCATGCCGCCCATCGGCGCCATGTCGTCGGACGATGTTGGTACTGAGAGCGACGCCGAGCGGCAGACCGGTCGGTGATGCGGGTCGTCTCATGTTCGGCGCTCTGGTCGTCAGGCGAGCTTGAGGAAGAGGCGCTCGACCTCGGCGATGGGGTAGCCCTCGGCCTCGGTGCGTTCCGGGTCCGCGAGGCACTGCGTGAGGCCGTCGGCGAGCAGCTTGAAGCCGACCTGCTCGAGCGCCTTCGTCGCGGCCGCGACCTGCGTCACGACGTCACGGCATTCTCGGCCTTCGTCGAGCATCGTCTGGATGCCCCGCACCTGGCCCTCCACACGGCGGAGCCGGCGCTGCAGATCGGTGATCACGTCGGTGCTGAACTCCACGATCCCTCCTTCTGGGCTGCGCCCGGTCTCCGTGATGATACCCCCCTGGGTATCGTGCTATGGTACCCCAATACCCCCAGGGGTACCAAGCCACCGGCCCGGGAGCCCAACGATGTCCGTGACCTCGCCCCCCGCAGCAGCGCTGCCGTCCGACCACGAACCGTCGGAGCAACCCGACGAGCGCGCGTGGTTCTCGCGACTCGCGGCCTGGTCGGCCCGGCATCGCCGCGCCGTGATCGCCACCTGGATCCTCGCGGCGCTCGCTGCCGCGCCGCTCGCGCTGACGCTCAACAGTGCGCTGTCGGGCGCGGGATGGGAGGCGCAGGGCTCGACCGCGCAGGAGGTGCGCGACGAGCTGCGGCGCGACTTCCCGGCGCTCGGGGCCGAGAACCCCGTTGTCGTGTACCGCCAGTCCACACCGATCGCGACGGATCCCGCAGGATTGCAGGCGTTGGTGCGCGCGTTGCGCAAAGCGCCCGACGCCGGTTCCGTGGCGAACCCGCTGACGCTGCCGGCCGACGCCGGCCTGATCGCCCGCGACGGGCGCACCGCGATCGTGCCGGTGGAGACCGTCGTGCACAGCGACGCCGATCGTCCGGTCGCTGCGGCCGCGCTCGGCGACTACGTCGCGGGACTCCGCCTCGTGCCCGGTGCACGCGCGGAGGTCACTGGAGAATGGCCGGTCTGGAGCGACTTCAACAAGGTGAACGAGAGCGCGCTCCACAAGGCGGAGCTCCTGAGTGGGCTCCCGAGCCTCGTGCTGCTGTTCCTCGCGTTCGGTGCCATGGTCGCCGCGGGGATCCCGCTCCTGCTCGCGATCGCGGGCATCGCGGTCGGCTGGGCGATCCTGCACCTCCTCACCGGGGTGATGCCGCTGTCGGTCTGGTCGATGAACTTCTCGATGATGATCGGCCTCGCGGTCGGCATCGACTACAGCCTCTTCATCGTCAGCCGCTACCGCGAAGAACGGGTCGAAGGGAAGGACGCCGTTGCGGCGATCGAGAACACCTTGTCGACTGCGGGGAAGGCCGTGTTCCTCTCGGCGTTGACGGTCGTGCTGTCGCTCGCTGCCGTGTTCCTCGTGCCGGTGATGGTGTTCCGTTCGATGGCGCTCGGGATGATCCTCTCCGTCGTCGCCGTGGCGCTCGCCTCGCTCACCTTGCTGCCGGCGATCCTCGTCGCGCTCGGTGATCGAGTCCTCGTGACCAGGGGGAAGCAGGACCCCGACATCGTCGCCGAGAGTCGCTGGGCTCGTTGGACCGGCGTCGCACTCCGACGTCCGGCGACCATCCTCGCGGTCGGGCTCGTCATCCTCGGAGCGTTCGCCGTGCCCGCGCTGGGCATGAAGCTGGGCATGCCGGGCGCACGGGTCGTGGATCGTGGGAACACCAGTCGTGACGGCTACGAGATGCTCGTCGCCTCCTTCGGCGACGGCGCTGCCGCACCAGTGTTCATCACGGTGCCGGCCGCAGACGCGGGCACGGTGGTGCGCGTGGCGCAGTCGGACGCCGGCGTCGTGGACGCCCGCGTCGTGAGCGCACCCGCAGCGTCCGGACGGACAGTCGTTCGCGTCACCGGCTCGACCGCGGTCGACAGCTCGCGCACCGCAGACCTCGTCGATCGACTTCGCGCGCAGCTCGACGGCCAGGTCCCGGCAGCCCGAGTCGGTGGTCCCGCGGCCCAGAACCGCGACCTCACCGACGTGTTGACCAGCACCGCGCCGGTCGCGATCGGGATCATCCTCGTCGTCGCCTTCCTGCTGCTCCTGGTGGTCTTCCGGAGCATCGCGATCGCGGTCACCTCGATCCTGATGAACTTGCTGACCGTCGGTGCCGCCTTCGGCTTCGCGACGTTGGTGTTCCAGCACGGCTTCGGTGCCGGTTTGCTGGGGATCGAGTCGCAGGGGTTCGTCGACGCCTGGGCGCCACTGTTCTTCTTCGCGCTGCTGTTCGGGTTGTCGATGGACTACCAGCTGTTCCTGCTGGCCGCGATCCGCGAACGCTACGAGGCGACGGGCGACACGAAGCTCGCGATCCGCGAGGGAATCGCTCGGACGGGCCGTCCCATCACGAACGCCGCGCTCGTGATGATCGTGGTCTTCATCGCGTTCGGCGTCACCGGGCCGATCCCACCGACCGAGCTCGGGATCACGCTGGCGATGGCGGTGTTGCTCGACGCGACCATCGTCCGCGTCATGCTCGTCCCCGCGACGATGGCACTGCTCGGCGAGCGCAACTGGTACCTCCCCAAGTGGCTGGGCCGAGTGCTCCCGAAGGTGAGGTTCAGCCATTGACCAGGGCACGCACCCGCGAGGCTCAGGAGCGTCCCTCGATGACGAGCGCGACATGGGCGTGGAGGAGCGGATCGATCAGGGTTCGAATCCTGGGTCAGTGATCGTGGCGGTGGTGCACGTCGCTGACGTGCGGATGGGCGTGCACGAGACGATCGTGCTGGTGCTGGTGTGAGTGCGGCTCATCGGGGTCCGCTCCCGGCGCGTGGTCGTGGCGATGATGCGAGTCGTGTACGTGCACGTGGTCATGTGTCAGTGGCTCGTGCTCGTGGGTGTGCTCGTGGCGCTCACGCAGGACTGCGAGCACTCCGACGGCCATGATTGAACCGGCGACGAGCTCCTGCACTCCGAGCTGCTCACCGAGGAGTGGCCACGCAGCCACCGCGCCAACGAACGGTGCGACCGCGAAGATCGCCGATTCTCGTGCCGCACCGAGGAGCCGGAGCGCGTAGGCGTCGAGCACGACCGACATCCCGAACGCGAACGCACCCAGCACGAGCGCGGCGAGGAGCACTCGGAGGTCCGGGACGGCGGCCCCGAGCAGGAGCGCGATCCCGACGTTCACGGTGGCGGCGACGCCCGTCTTCACGGTGACGATCGAGAACGGGTCCCGCACGGTCAGCGTCTGCGTGACGTTGTTGTCGAGGCCCCAGCACGCGCAGGCAGCCGCGATGCAGACGATCCCGGCCAGCTGTCCGCCGATCGAGCCGTGGGGGAGGGTGAGCACGACTGCCCCCGCGAAGATGCACGCGGCTCCGAGCGCTGCCATCTTCCCCAGGTGCTCGCGGAAGACCAGTACGCCGAGCAACAACGTCGCGGGGCCTTCGAGGTTCAGGAGCAGGGACCCGGTCGACGCTTGCACCTGTTCCAGGCCGACCAGCAAGAGCACCGGGGCCGCGATCCCGCCGGCCAGAGTGACGACGCCGAGGCGCGGGAGATCGGATCGACGGAGCCGCGCTTCGCGCGAGCGACGCCGAACCGGGATGAGCACCGCCAACGCCAGGAACGCGCCCAGGTAGAGCAGACCGGCGAGGAGCTGCGGACCGACGGAGTCCAGGAGCCCCTTCGAGATCGGGGTGCTCACCCCGAACGAGATTGCCGCGCCGAGACCGAGCAAGGTACCGACGGTCGCGGGGCGCTTCGCCATCACTCCCACGTTAGGACTTGGAGGAATCCTCGACCTCGGTGGTCGTGCACGCGCAGACTCTGGGTATGACGGACCGCGGCGCCTACTGGGATGCGGTCTACGAAGCGGACCCTCCGGACCAGGTCAGCTGGTTCGAACGGGAACCGTCGGTCTCGCTGCGGCTGGTCGAGTCGCTCGCTGCGGGGCCGTCGGCCGCGATGATCGACGTGGGTGGCGGGTGCTCGATGCTCGTCGACCGCCTCCTCGAGGAGGGTTTCGCCGACCTCACCGTCCTCGACGTCTCCGAGCGCGCGCTGGCGTCGGCACGAGCGAGGCTCGGTCCGTCGGCGAAGCGTGTCAACTTTCTCCACGCCGACGTTGTGCGATGGGAACCCGCTCGGCAGTTCGCTGTCTGGCACGATCGCGCGGTCTTCCACTTCCTGACCGTGCAGTCAGATCGTGATCGCTATGTCGAGGCCGCCCAGCGCGCGGTCCACTCGGGCGGCGCACTCGTGCTGGCGACGTTCGCACCGGACGGACCGGATCGGTGTTCGGGCCTGCCGGTGCTGCGGTACTCGGCCGACGACCTCACCGCGGTGTTTGCTCCGGCGTTCTCCTTGGTCGCGCAACAACGCGAGGTGCACCGGACACCTGGGGGAGTGGACCAGCCGTTCACCTGGGCAGTGTTCCGACGGACGTAGTCGTTGCAGCGCCCGGGCGCGCGCTGCTCGTCTCACGAGCTGCTCAGGCGGTCGAGGCGACGTCGATCACCCCCATCATCCCCAGGTCCTCGTGGTCGAGGATGTGGCAGTGGTACACGGTCCGACCGGGGATCTCGGTCAGTGGGATTCGCAACGTCACCGAACCGCCGGCCGGCACGTTCACGGTGTCCTTCCACCCGGGCAGGCTCGTGCCGCCGCCGCTCTGATCGACGACCTGGAAGGGCCAGACGTGGAGGTGGAACGGGTGATCCATCGGGGACGTGTTGGTCACCGTCCAGTCCTCGACTCGGCCGAGCCTCGTGGTGATGTCGGTGCGCGTGGGGTCGAACGCCTTGCCGTTGATCGTGAACCTCGAGGCCATGCCCCCACCGCCCCCGCCACCCATCCTCCCGCCACCCATCCCCCCGCCGCCCATCTCGAGGCGAAGGTCGCGGTGAGCGGTGGTAGGCGGTAGGTCGAAAGAGGCCTGCGTCGCGAGTGCGCTCGGCACCGCCGCGGGTGGCCCTGCGCCGTCCGCGACGACGGTAGCGAGGGTGATTCGTCCCGAGGAACCCGAAGCGCCCCCCATTCCCGGGCTTCCTCGGTCGTAGGGCAGCGAACGGAGTGCGTACGAGCCCACGCGCGTCGGCGTCGCGAGCACCTCGACGCGTTCGCCCGGCGCGAGCAGCACGTCGCTCACCTCGATCGGGCTCGCGAGCCGACCACCGTCGGTTCCGATGATCTGGAGGTTGTGGCCGGCGAGGGCGATCCGGTAGTAGCGGGAGGGGCTCGCGTTGAGTACCCGCCAGTGCTCGAGCGTTCCCGCCTGCACCGGGATCGTCGGCCGGTCGACGCCGTTCACGAGGACGCGATCGCCTTCGCGCCCCTGCATCCGATCCATCATCGATGCGTCGAGTACATCCGACGAGCTCCCGATGACGGGATCACTCAACACGAGGAGCCGCTCGGTGGCCCCGGCGAGCTCCGGGATCAGATCGATCGCGTCCTCGACAACGATCGCGCCGAAGAGACCACCGAAGACCTGACGGGCCACGGCGCCGTGCATGTGCGGGTGGTACCAGAACGTCCCGCTGCGATGATCGGCCGGGA
>CAVRGH010000003.1:0-299843 GCA_963720675.1 uncultured Acidimicrobiia bacterium
CTGACCTTCAGCCCGGGGCGTCGCCGAGGTAGAGGAACCCGTAGCCCTCGTCGCGGAAGGTGAGGCCGGCCGCGGCGAGGGCGACGCCCCAGTCGCCGCGCACCCCGGGATCGGTCTCCTCCATGCCGTGATCGGCGACCAGGACGAACGCGGTGTCGTCGATGACGCCGGCCCGTTCGACGGCCGCCATGATCTCGCCCATCCGGGCGTCGCTGTCGCGGATCGCCGCGGCGGCGATCTCGGAGTACGGCCCGCCCTCGTGCATCGCCGCGTCCGTCAACGTGAAGTTCGCGAACATGAACCGCGGCATGGGGTACGACTCGTCGCGGTAGCTGCCGCTCCAGATGCCGACCGCCTGGTCGACGCCCATGTGGTCCACGATGGACGACCACGAGTAGTCCTTCGACGGCCGCACGAACCGCTCGGTCGTGTGGGGCAACCCGTCGGGGCTCTTCGGGATCGGGGGGACCTCGCCGCGGCGGAAGAATCCGAAGGTCGAGAAGTCCGCGTCGATGTCGCACGGCTCGTTGACCGACGCCGTGAACACACCGGGCTCGTGACGGTGCAGCACGGTGTGGATCGACTCGACGCCGGGGAAGGCGTGGTTCATCGCCCAGGGCCAGGTGGCGTTCGAGTTCGTGATCACCTGCTCACCCGTGCGGCGGTCGAACCAGGCGTTGTGCAGGATCCCGTGGTGCCCGGGGAGTCGCCCGGTGAGGATCGAGGTGTGGTTCGCGAGCGTGATCGTCGGGAGCCCGGCCATCGCGCCGTGGCCGTACGCGGTGCCGCTCGCCATGAGCCGCGCCACGTTCGGCGCCTCGCCGCGCGCCGCCATGTCGTAGAGCACGTTCGGGTTCGTGCCGTCGAAGAGGAAGACGACGACGTGGGCCGGTCGTCCGGCCGACGGGTCGAGCGCGTCGCGCCGTGCTTCGCCGTCCTGACCCGCGAGGTGGCTGCCATCGGCGTCGGCGGGCACGCCGAGGAGCTCGAGGATCGTCGGCGCCACGTCGACGAGGCGTGCGGCACGCGGGACGAGGCCGTCGGCACGCACGCCCTTGCCCGCGAGCACGAACGGCGCGCGTGCCTGGACGACCCCGAGCGAACCGTGCTCACCGCGATGGCCGCCCTGGTCCTCCCAGTTGTGGTCGGCCGAGTGGATCACGCACAGGTCGGGAGCCGCCGGATGGTCGAAGAGCTGCGCGACCTGGTCGAACCCGTGCGGGTACGCGTTCTCGCTGCGGTGCGGGTTCTGGTGGGCCTGCTCCTCGGCGAGATCGGGGAACCGGTCCGTCGACTGGTCCGCGAGCGGATCCCGTCCCTCCACCTCGAGCACCGTGAAGGTGCCGTCCGGATCCCGGCGGAACCGCACCGAGCCCTCGTGCGAGCGGGCCTCGTAGGCTCCGTCCCGGGCGAGCAGCACCATGTCCACGATGGGATCGAGGGCCGCGTCGGTGAGGACCCCCAGCGCGGTCTCGGCGTCCTCGGCCCGCTCGTCGGCGAGCCAGGTGGGGACGGTCGTCGTCATGGCCCGACTGTACGCGTGGCCCGGCGCCGGCTCCCGTGCCCGATCGGGCCCGATTGCTCGGGGAGCGCCCGAATCGGTAGGATTGCTCTTCGTGCCCACGGCCCCCAAGCCGACGGCGCCGCCCACATCTCCACTCTCTTCGAGGACCCGCGTGCGGACCTTCCAGCCCAAGCCTGCCGACATCCATCGCGCCTGGCACATCGTCGACGCCGATGGCGCCGTCCTCGGTCGCCTCGCGTCCGAGGTCGCGCATCTGCTGCGGGGCAAGCACAAGCCGACGTGGGCGCCTCACGTCGACACGGGTGACCACGTCATCGTGGTGAACGCCGCGAAGCTCTCGGTGAGTCCCCGCAAGCTGGCGGACAAGAAGTACTACCGCCACTCCGGCTACCCGGGCGGCTTGCGTGAGGAGTCCCTCGAGCACCTGCTCGGTCGCGACCCCGAGCGCGTCATCCGCCTCGCGATCCGCGGGATGCTGCCGAAGGGTCGCCTCGGCCGCGCCATGATCTCGAAGCTGAAGGTCTATCCCGGGCCGACCCACCCCCACGCCGCCCAGCAGCCGACCCCGAGGGCTCTGACCTCGGCGCGGCGCGCAGGCTGATCCAGGAGCACTCGTGCCCAAGCCACTGATCCAGACCACCGGACGCCGCAAGTCGGCCGTCGCCCGTGTCCGGCTCCGCCCGGGTACCGGCGTGGTGATGGTCAACGGGCGAGCCGTCGAGGCGTACTTCCCGGTGCCCACGCACCGGCAGCACTCGACCGAGGCGCTGCGCGTCTCGCAGGTGGCCGACGTCTACGACGTCGACGCCACGATCCACGGGGGCGGCGTGAGCGGCCAGGCCGGCGCGTTGCGTCTCGGCATCGCGCGTGCGCTCGTCGCACTCGACGACGAGCTGCGTCCGACCCTCAAGAAGGCTGGGCTCCTCGTGCGCGACGCGCGCGAGAAGGAGCGTCGCAAGTACGGCCTCAAGAAGGCCCGTAAGGCGCCCCAGTACTCGAAGCGGTAGCCGCGCCTCGTGGCGCGCTCCAAGCTGTGACCTTGCGCTTCGGCACCGATGGGATCCGCGGGATCGCGAATCGCGAGCTGACCCCCGAGCTCGTCACCGCGCTCGGACGTGCTGCGGCACGCGTGCTCGGCACGGACACGCCGTTCGTCGTCGGCCGCGACACCCGTCGCTCGGGTCCTCTGCTCCAGGCTGCGCTCGTCGCCGGCATCTGCGCCGAAGGTGCGAGCGTCGACCTCGCCGGGGTGCTGCCGACGCCCGGGGTCGCGATCTTGGCCAAGGCGCGGCACGCGCCGGCCGCGGTCATCTCGGCGAGCCACAACCCGTTCGAGGACAACGGCGTGAAGCTCTTCGCGCCGGGTGGCCGCAAGGTCACCGAAGAGCTCGAGCGTCAGATCGAGCACGAGCTGCGCACGCTGGCCACGAGCGTGCCCGAGGGGGGCCCCACGGGCGCCGGGGTCGGCGTCGACCGACCGCTCTCGGATCCGCTCGACGAGTACGTCAGCCATGTCGTGGGCGCACTCGAGGGTCGTCAGCTCGACGGCCTCAAGGTCGTCCTCGACTGTGGCAACGGCGCGACCTTCCGCACGGCACCGCGCATCTTCCGGGAGCTCGGAGCCGAGGTCGTCGTCATGCACGCGCAGCCCGACGGCACCAACATCAACCACGCGTGCGGCTCGACCGACCCCTCCGGGCTTCAGGAGGCGGTGTTGGCGTCGGGCGCCAACGCGGGACTCGCGTTCGACGGCGACGGCGATCGCGTCATCGCGGTCGACGAGCGCGGCAACCTCGTCGACGGCGACCAGATCATGGCCGTGTGCGCGCTGGACCTGAAGGAGCGAGAGAAGCTCCGCGGTGATGCCATCGTCGCGACCGTCATGTCGAACCTCGGGCTGCGGCGCTGCCTCGCTGCGCACGCCATCGAGTTCATCGAGGTGCCCGTGGGCGACCGGCAGGTGCTCGACGAGCTCGAGCGACGCGACCTCGCGCTCGGTGGAGAGCAGTCGGGCCACATCATCTTCACGGACGCCGCCATGACCGGGGACGGCGCGCTGACCGGTGCGTTCCTCCTCGACGTCGTGCACGGGACCGGCCACACCCTGTCGTTGCTGAGCGGCGTCATGCAGCGGTTCCCCCAGATCCTGCGGAACGTCTCCGTACGGGACCGCAAGGCGCTCGACACCGCGTCGGGGTTCTGGGCCGAGGCGAGCGCCATCGACCAGGAGCTCGCACCCGACGGGCGGATCCTCGTTCGGCCTTCGGGCACGGAGCCCTTGGTGCGGGTGATGGTCGAGGCACCGAGCGTGGAGCGAGCAGAGCTCGTCGCCGACCGGCTCGTCGAAGCCGTCGAACGGGCTTGTGGAGGCACGGGGAACGGCCCACCGACCCTGAACGACGACTCAGTACTCTAGAGACGACATGTGCGGGATCATCGGCGTCGTCCGCCGCCGCAGTACGCGCGTTCCACCCGAGCTGGCACCGCTGGTCGCCGACCTCGAGCTCGCACTCGCGCGCATCGACGCCTGGCGCGGGTCGGTCGCCGAGCTCGAGGACGCCGCCGGGGCCGTCGAACGCGTCGACGCGGCGCTCCGTGGCGTCCCCGGCGTTCGGGCGCTCCTGACCGATCGAGCAGGTGCGCTCGCGGTCGAGCACCGGGTCGACGCGATCACCGAGCGGATCGGCGAGGCCGAGGCGCTGCTCGATGCGGGGGACGCGGACGTCCGCGCCGGCGACCTCGAGGCCGTGAACGCCGCACTGCTGCGCACGAAGGATGCGACGTGGGCTGTGCGCAACGACCGGCTCCGCAACGCGCGCGCGGTCGGCGACCTCGCGGGGTCGGATGCCGGGATCGCCGCGATCGAGGCGTTCACCTCCGTGCAGGTGGCACTTTCGGCGCTCGATCGGCTCGAGGTGCGTGGCCGTGACTCTGCCGGTCTGCACCTCCTCGTGCGCGACCACCGGCTCGACTTCGACGACCCGGCGGTCGCAGGGCTCCTCGCCCGGCGTGGCGCGGACCCGCTGTTCGAGGACGGTGCCGCGCGGACGCCGGACGGATTGCTCTCGCTCGTCTACAAGGCTGCAGCCGAGATCGGTGAGCTCGGCGACAACACGCGCCACCTGCGCGACGCGATCCGCGACGACGAGCTGCTCCACCTCGCGCTCTCGAGTGACACCGCCGAGGTCGTCGTGCTGGGGCACACGCGGTGGGCGAGCGTCGGGATCATCTCGGAGCCCAACGCGCACCCACTGAACTCCGAGGAGCTCGGCCGCTCCGACGGGCCCTACGTCGTCGGGGCGCTCAACGGCGACGTCGACAACTACGCCGACCTCACCGTGCTCGAGTCGCTGGCGGTCCCCGCCGAGATCACCACCGACGCCAAGGTCATCCCCACGCTGGTGTCGCACCACCTGGGCTCCGGCACCACGCCGGTCGAGGCCTTCCGGGCGACGGTGGCGACCCTCGAGGGGTCGGTGGCGATCGGTGCGAGCGCGGTGGCGGCACCGGATCGGCTCTTCCTCGCGTTGCGGGGCAGTGGGCAGGCGCTCTACATCGGGCTCGCGGAGGACGCGTTCGTCGTGGCGAGCGAGCCGTACGGGCTCGTCGAGGAGACGTCCACCTACCTGCGTCTCGACGGGGAGACCCCGGCGGACGCGACCAGGGCCGGGGCCACCCGGGGCCAGATCGTCGTCGTCGACACACAGGACGCGGGGACGGTCGCCGGTCTCGAGCGACTCGCATACGACGGTACGCCGCTGCCCGTCGCCGAGCGCGATCTGGCGCACGCGCAGATCACGACGCGCGACATCGACCGGGGTTCGTATCCCCACTTCCTGCTCAAGGAGATCTCGGAGGCGCCGGCGTCGTTCCGCAAGACGCTGCGCGGCAAGATCGTCGAGGACGGTGACCGGCTCCACGTGGCCCTCGGTGCCGACACGATCTCCGACGTGCTCCGCGCGCGCCTCGCATCGGGTGAGATCACACGGGTCGCCGTGATCGGACAGGGCACGGCAGCGGTAGCGGGGCGGAGCCTCGCGGCGATCCTGCGGGTCGCGGTCGACGGCGCGGTGCTCGTCGAACCGATGCTCGCCACCGAGCTGTCGGGCTTCGGCCTCCGCGACGACATGCGCGACACGCTCGTGATCGCGATCAGTCAGAGCGGTACGACGACCGACACCAACCGCACTGTCGACGTGGCCCGCGACCGGGGCGCGTTCGTCGTCGCGATCGTGAACCGACGGAACAGCGACCTCGTCGACAAGTCCGACGGGGTGCTGTTCACCTCCGACGGCCGGGACGTGGAGATGAGCGTCGCATCGACGAAGGCGTTCTACGCGCAGATCGCCGCAGGCGCGCTGCTCGCGGTCGCGGTCGCGGACGGGCTGGGGTCGATCGACGCCGACTGGTCGACCCGCCTGCTGCAGGGCTTGCGGGAGCTCCCGGACGCCATGCGAGAGGTCGTCGAGCGTCGTGAGGAGATCTCGATCGTCGCGCAGCGGCACGTCCTGCCCCGCCGCTACTGGGCTGTCGTCGGCAACGGCGCGAACGCGATCGCGGCGAACGAGATCCGGATCAAGCTCTCGGAGCTCTGCTACAAGGCGATCGCGTGTGACATCACCGAGGACAAGAAGCACATCGACCTGTCGTCGGAACCGCTCATCATCGTGTGCGCGGCCGGGTTGGTCGGCTCCAACGCAGATGACGTCGGGAAGGAGGTCGCGATCTTCCGCGCCCACCACGCGGCTCCGATCGTGATCGCCAACGACGCCACCCGGTATCCCGCGGCGCTCGAGACCATCACCGTGCGCGCGGTGCACCCCGAGCTCGACTTCGTGCTCGCAACCGTGGTCGGCCACCTGCTCGGCTACGAGGCCGCACTCGCGATCGACGCTTCGGCCCGGCCCCTGCGCGAGTCCCGCGCCGCGGTCGAGGCGACTGCACCAGGTACGCCCGAAGGGCTGCTCGACCGTCTCGGCCCGGCCGTCGACCGACCGGCCCGCACCTTCTTCGACGGCCTCCGCGCCGGCAGCTACGACGGGACGCTCGAGGCCAGCACGGCTGCGCGGCTTGCTTCGTTGCTCCGCTACGCGACCGGTGGCGTGGCGCTCGACTCGTACGAGATCGAGCACGGGAAGGTCGGTGTCCCGAGCACGGTGGTGCAGGACCTGACCGCGGCCCTCACCAAGGGGATCGAGGAGCTGACCCGGCCGGTCGACGCGATCAAGCACCAGGCCAAGACGGTCACTGTCGGCATCTCCCGCTCCGACGAGACGCTGCTGCAGGCACCCCTCGTGCGGCAGGTGCTCGCGGCGGGAGCACCGCGCGACGGGCTCAGCTACCGGGCGCTGCGCACGTTGGTCGATCTCGACCCGGCGGTCGTGGAGGTCATCGGGTACACGCGCTACCGGATCGAAGGCGACGTGGCCGCCGAGACGGCGACGCTGCACGTCGTCGACAAGGGTGGCGTCGCCACCGGCCTCGTGTCGCGCGCGGAGTCGGATCCCCGCCTGCGCGGCACGAAGCACCGGGTCGCGACGCAGCGTGAGGTCACCGCCCTCCGCGGTCGCAGTGACGGACGCACCCTGGTGATCGTCCCCGAGATCAAGCAGAACCAGGCGGTGGGGTTGACGCTGCTGCACGTGCGGTTCGCGGAGCGCCTCGCACCCGAGGTGATGCGTGCGGTGCTGCAGGGCTACCAGGGTCGGTACGGTGCATTGAAGGACGCGGTCACGGAGACCGAGCCGACGTTCGACGATGCGCGACTCGGAACGATCGCCGTCACCGAGCTCCTCACCGCACCGGTGTATGTGCTCGCGGAGCGCTGGAGCACCTCCTCCTAGCGGCGGAGGCCTCATGATTCTGGGACTCGGGACCGACCTCGTCGAGGTGGCGCGGTTCCGCCTCGCGATGGAGCGCCGCGCCACGTTGCCCGAACGCCTCTTCAGCGATGCCGAGCGCGAGTACGCCTTCCGACAGAAGGACCCCGCCAAGAGCCTCGCGGCGCGGTTCGGAGCGAAGGAAGCTGTGATGAAGGCGATGGGCGTCGGGCTCTGGAAGTTCCGATTCCGAGATGTCGACGTCGTGCGGGCCAAGAGCGGGGCACCGTCGATCGCGCTCGCCGGGCGCGCCGCCGAGATGGCCGTCGAGCGCGGCATCACCGCGTGGCATCTGTCGCTCACCCACACCGAGACCACCGCCATGGCAGTCGCGATCGCACTCGACGCCACGGGCTGAGCTGACGTGGAACCGGTCCTGACGCCTTCGGAGATGGGCGACGCCGACCGCCGCACGATCGCCGCGGGGACGCCCGAAGCCGTGCTGATGGATCGAGCCGGCCGCGCGGTCGCGTGGGAGGTGCGACAGCGCCTCGGCTCTCGCTACGGGCACCGCGTCTGCATCGTGTGTGGCAAGGGCAACAACGGTGGTGACGGGCTCGTCGCCGCGCGGGTGCTCCGGGGCTGGGGGATCAGGGTCGAGGTGCTCGAGCTCGCGGGCGACCTCGAGCGCCCCACCGTCGATCGCTCGCTCGAGCACGCCGACCTCCTGGTCGACGCGATGTACGGCACCGGGTTCGGCGGCGCGCTCGACGGCATCGCGGCTCACGTGGCGACACGGAGCCGGGAGCTCCTCACGGTTGCGGTCGACATCCCGTCGGGGGTCGACGGCGCGACGGGCCTTGCCGATGGCGCCGCGGTCCACGCGGACGCGACGGTCACGTTCGCCGCGCGCAAGCCCGGGCTGTGCTTCGAGCCGGGTCGTGGCCTCGCCGGCGAGGTGACGGTCGCCGACATCGGCATCGACGTCGGCGACCCGACGCTCGGGTATCCGGAGGTCGTCGATGTCGCCGCGTGGCTCACCCCACCCGCGGCGGACACGCACAAGTGGCGGAGCGGGCTGCTGGTCGTCGGGGGTTCGGGGGGAATGACGGGCGCACCGATGCTCGTCAGCCGGGCCGCGATGAAGGTCGGAGCCGGCATGGTCTGGTGCGGAGTTCCCGGCCCGGACGCGGCTGCTGCCGCGTCGGGTGCGGAGGTCGTCACCAGGGCGCTGCCCGCGACCGCCGCCGGAGGGCTCACCGGCCTGGGTGAGGTCGCCGCGGATCTCCACCGATTCCGCGCCGTCGTCGTCGGACCGGGCCTCGGGGGCGCGCCCGAGACTCGCACTGCAGTGCGGTCGATCATCGCCGACGTCACCGCGCCGATGGTGCTCGATGCCGACGGGCTGAACGCGTTCGAGGGTGACGCGTCGGCGCTCGCGGCCCGCGCGGGCGCGACGGTCCTCACGCCACACGAAGGTGAGTTCGCACGCCTGACCGGCGCCCCGGTCGGCGCGGACCGGGTTGCCGCGGCCAGGGACCTCGCGTCGACGACGCGGGCCGTCGTGCTGCTCAAGGGCCCCGGGACCGTGATCGCGGCTCCCGACGGTCACGCCACGATCAACCCCCACGACGGGCCGTGGCTCGCCACCGCGGGCAGTGGCGACGTGCTCTCCGGGATCATCGGCGGGCTCCTCGCCCGGGGACTGGAGCCGTTCGCAGCCGCGACGGTGGGGGCGTTCCTGCACGCCAGTGCCGCGGACCAGGCCGGGCATACTGGATTGGTCGCCGGCGACCTCGTCGCCGCGCTCCCGCGCACCCTCGAGAGCCTGGAGCCCTGAGCACCGTGAGCGAACTTCCCGGTCTGCGCCCGGTCTGGGGCGAGGTCGACCTCGGTGCGGTCCGGGCCAACGCCCGCATGCTGGCCGAGCTGGCGCGACCTGCCGCCCTGCTCGCGGTGGTGAAGGCCGACGGCTACGGCCACGGAGCGGTGCCCGTCGCTCGGGCGGCGTTGGAGGCCGGTGCGACCTGGCTCGGCGTCGCCCTGGTGGAGGAGGGCGCGGCACTACGGACCGCAGGGATCGACGCGCCGATCCTCGTGCTGTCGGAGCCCGCACCCGCGGCGGCCGACACGGTCGTCGCCCACCGGCTCACGCCCGTCGTGTACACGCCGGCGGGGATCGAGGCGCTCGCCAAGGCGGTCGTCGACGCGGAGAGCAACGCGCCGCTTGCCGTGCACCTCAAGGTCGACACCGGCATGCATCGCGCCGGCTGCACCGTCGAGGACGCGCCCGCCCTCGTCGAAGCGATCGCAGCGCGTCCGGAGCTCACGCTCCAGGGCGTGTGCACCCACTTCGCGGTCGCCGACGAACCGGGTCACGAGTACACCACCGACCAGGTCGCACGCTTCGACGCGCTCCTCGACGACCTCGACGCGCGAGGGGTGCGGCCCACGATCGTGCACGCCGCGAACTCCGCCGGTCTGCTCGCCGAACCGAGCCACCGGTACGACCTCGTGCGCGTCGGGATCGCGCTCTACGGCGTGCCGCCCGCGGATGCGCTCCAGGACCGCCTCGCGCTCGAGCCCGTGCTGTCGTTGCGCGCCCGTGTCGCGCACGTGAAGGAGCTCCCGGCCGGCGCGCGGGTCTCGTACGGTCTGCGGTACGAGCTCGCCCGGCCCGGGACCATTGCCACCGTTCCCGTCGGGTACGCCGACGGTGTGCCGCGCAACCTCGGGCTTCGTGGTGGCGAGGTGCTCGTCCGCGGGCGCCGCTTCCCGATCGCGGGGACGGTGACGATGGACCAGCTCATGGTCGACCTCGGCGATGCGGAGGTCGAGGTCGGCGACGACGTCGTGCTCCTCGGTCGTCAGGGGGACGAGGAGATCACCGCGAGCGAGTGGGCGGGCCGACTGGACACGATCGCGTACGAGGTCGTCACCGGCATCGGACCGCGCGTGCCCCGGCGGTACGTCGGGTGAGCGCCGGCACGCGGGCGCTGAAGATCGCCGGCGTCGCGACCGGGCTGACCCTCGGTGCCGCGGGCGCGGTGATCGGCGCGGAGCGAGCGGTGGTCCGTGGGCTCCGCAAGCGGGCCGATCCGGACTTCGGTCGTCTCGGGCCGTTGGTGTTCGACGAGTCCCGTCGCCTGCCGAGCCACGACGGCGGGTCGCTGTACACCGTGAGTCGTGGGAGCACCCCCGGCGGCCCGACCTTCGTGTTCTCCCACGGGGTCACCATCGACTCCCGCATCTGGGTCAAGCAGTTCGAGTCCTTGCCGGAACTGGGCGCGCGCGTGGTGGCTTTCGACCACCGCGGCCATGGCGAGTCGGTCTCCGGTCACAGTGGGCACTCGATCGACAACCTCGCCGCCGACGTGCGGACGGTGCTCGAGGGTTTGGACCTCACCGACGTCGTACTCGTCGGCCACTCCATGGGGGGCATCGCCGCGCAGGCCTTCGCGATCCAGCACGCGGAGATCGCCCGGGTCCGGGTGCGTGGCCTCGTCCTCCTCTCGACGTTCGCCCGCACACCCCTCGGCGCCGCCGTGCGACCGTTCCCGGGAACCACGGCGCGGGTCGCAGGATGGCTCGACCTCGCCGCGCTCACCCGGCGGCCCGAGCTCGGCACGCTCATCGCGCGGCTCGGGTTCGGTCGCCATCCCGTCGCGAGCCAGGTGGAGCTCGTGCGCGAGATGCTCGCGGCTTGCTCCGCGGAGACGGGTCGTGACGCGGTGGTCCCACTGCTGGGTCTCGATCTCGTCGACGATCTCGCCCTCATCGACCGACCGACGCTCGTCATCGCCGGGACGTCCGACGTGCTGACACCGCCGGTCGAGTCACGGCGTCTCGCCCGCAGCATCCGCGGTGCCCGACTCGAGCTCATCGAGCGCGCCGGACACACGATCATGCTCGAGCGGGCCGAGCTGTTCCACGAGCTGTTGCTCGACTTCGCCCGTGACGTCGGCGTGGCCCCCACGGCCGCGGCGGCGACCGCGTGACGTCCGGTCGGAACGAGCTCGTTCCCGAGATCACGGTCGGTCACTGGACCGGCACCGGGAGCGGTGTCACCGTGGTCCTGTGTCCTCCCGAGACCATCGGTTCGGGTGAGGTACGCGGCGGCGCACCCGCGACGCGTGAGACCGCGCTGCTCGCACCGGAGCGCAGCGTCGAGCACGTGGACGCCGTCGTCTTCAGTGGTGGCTCGGCGTTCGGCCTCGGGACTGCCGACGGAGTGATGGCTTGGCTCGTCGAGCACGACCGAGGCTTTCCCACGAGCGGGGGGCGGGTGCCGATCGTGCCGACCGCGGCCATCTTCGATCTCGTCACCGCCGCCGGTGAGCGGCCCGGCCCTGCGGAGGGTCGCGCCGCGGTCGAGGCCGCGGCCTCGGAGGCCGAGCTCGCGACCGGTCGGGTGGGGGCCGCAACTGGCGCGACCGTCGGGAAGTGGCGCGGCGCCGAGCACGCGGTACCCGGGGGGCTCGGCATCGCCCGGGCCCGGGTCGGCGACGCGACGATCGGTGCAGTCGCGGTGGTGAATCCGGTCGGCGACGTGATCGACGCCGACGGCAACCCCCTCGCGGCCTCGACGGCGGCCGAGGGCGCAGCGGAGTTTCCCGACGCGCAGGGGTTCGGCGGTGAGGCGACGACGCTCGTCGCGCTCGCGACGGACGCGCGGTGCACCAAGACCGAGTGCTTCCTGCTCTCGCAGAGCGGGCACGTCGGGCTCGGGCACGCGATCCGACCGTCGCACACCCGGCACGACGGTGATCTGGTGGTGGCACTCGCGACCGGCCGGGTCGTCGCGAACCTCGATCGACTGCGCGTCGCCGCCGCCGACGTGGTCGCGGAGGCGATCCGCGGCGCCGTACGGCACAATGACGCTTCGTGAGCCTGCTCGATGACCCGGCGCCGACGTGGTCCTCGTGGGAAGCGCTCGAGGCGGAGGCGACGTCCTGTACGAAGTGCGCCCTCGCCGCGGGCCGGACCCAGGTCGTCTTCGGCGCCGGCGACCGCAACGCCGATCTCGTGTTCGTGGGTGAAGGACCGGGCGCCGAGGAGGACAAGCAGGGCATCCCGTTCGTCGGCCGGTCGGGGAGCCTGCTCACCCGGTTGATCGAGGGGATCGACCTGACCCGTGACGACGTCTTCATCTGCAACGTCGTGAAGTGCCGTCCGCCGGGCAACCGCGACCCGCTCCCGGCCGAGATCACCGAGTGCCGTCCGTACCTCCAGTCGCAGCTCGACCTGCTCGAGCCGTCGGTCATCGTGACGCTCGGGAACTTCGCGACGAAGCTCCTCCTCGACACCAAGGAGGGGATCACGAAGCTCCGAGGGCGCGAGTTCCCCGCTCGGAACGGGACCGCCGTCCTGCTCCCGACGTTGCACCCGGCTGCCGTGCTCCGCGGTGGCGGACCGGCGCTGGCGCAGGCCCGAGCCGACTTCGTCGCGGTCAAGCGCGCACTGGCCCGGCACGCTCCGTGAGCGCACGATCGTGAGCGGGCTGAGCGTGGTCACGCACTCGACCGACGAGACGCGCACGGTCGGCCAGTCGGTCGGCGACCTGCTCGAACCGGGCGACGTCGTGCTCCTCGCCGGTGAGCTCGGCGCGGGGAAGACCCAGCTGGCGAAGGGCATCGCGGTGTCGCTCGAGGTGGAGGAGCCGGTCGTGAGCCCCACGTTCACGATCGCTCGCGAGTACGAGGGTCGGATCCCGCTGGTGCACGTCGACGTGTACCGCCTCGACCGGGCCCAGGAGGTCCTCGACCTCGGCCTCGACGACACCGGTGACGACGTCGTCACGGTCGTCGAGTGGGGAGATGTCGCCGGCGCGTATCTCCCCACCGAGCGCCTCGAGATCCGGCTCGAGACGGTCGATACCGATGGGGCGATGGACGACGACCGGGTCATCACGATGACGCCGTGCGGACCCGGGTGGCGGGCGCGCGAAGCCGCGCTCGCTCGGGCGCTCGGGCGCTCGGCCCGCGGTTCGGGTCCGAGGTCGTAGGTGCAGATCCTCGCGATCGACACCGCGACCGCTCAGGTCGGCGTGGCCATCGGTGATGCCGGTGAGGTGCGCGGTGAGATCCGGCTCGTCGGCGGCCGCCGGCACGCGGAGCAGCTCGCGCCGGCGATCCAGTCGCTCGTGGCGTGGACCGGCGTGCGCCTCGATCAGCTCGCAGCCATCGCGGTGGGCGTCGGCCCGGGCTTGTTCACCGGTCTGCGCGTGGGCGTCACGACCGCGAAGGTGATGGCGCAGGCGTTGCGCATCCCCGTCGTCGCGGTTCCGAGCCTCGACCTCGTCGCGTACCCGGTGCGGAACTCCACCCGCCTCGTCGTCGCGGTGCTCGACGCACGCCGGCGCGAGATCTTCCACTCGTCGTACCGACCCGTACCGGGTGGCGTCCAGCGAGTGAGCGACTACGCGGTCGCACCACCCGCGGAGCTCGTCGCCCTGCTCGAGGCGAGCGGCGAGGAGGCGCTCCTGGTCGGCGATGGTGTCGGAGCCCACGCGGCTGCGTTCGCGGGCCTGGACCGCGTCGAGCTGGCCGGACCCGAGTTCGCCCACCCGAGCGTCGCCGCGCTGGTCGCGCTGGCCACCGCTCGGGTCGAGCGCGAGGAGTTCGAGACGCCGTGGGAGGTGCAGCCGCTGTACCTGCGCGAGAGCGATGCCGAGCTCAACTGGTCGACCAGCGGGCGACCCGCATGACCATGACTCCGTCCGTCACCGTGCACCTGACCCCGATGCGGCGCCGGCACCTGCGCGGCGTGCTCCGCATCGAGGAGCAGGTCTACCCGCGGCCCTGGAGCCACACGCTGTTCCTGTCCGAGCTCGCCCTGCGGTCGACGCGCTCGTACGTCGTCGCGAAGGTCGGCCGCGACATCGTCGGCTACGCCGGGCTGATGCTCTCGATGGAGGACGGCCACGTGACGACGATCGCGGTGGACCCGAGATGGCACCGACACCAGGTCGGCACCCGGTTGTTGCTCGCTCTCGCCCGCGAGGCGCTCGAGCGCGAGGCGCGGAACCTCACGCTCGAGGTACGGCTGTCGAACAAGGGCGCGCAGTTCCTGTACCGGCGGTTCGGGTTCGCGCCGGTCGGGGTCCGCAAGAACTACTACCCGGAGACGAACGAGGACGCGCTCGTGATGTGGGTGCACGGGATCGACACGCCGGACTACGGGCAGCTGCTCGAGCGGATCGAGGCCTCGATCGACGGTGAGACGGTGCGCGATGAGTGATGAGAGCACCAGCGGCTCCCGGAGCGGAGCGGAGGGAGCTCGCCAGCGAGCGAACGCCCGCGGGCCGGGCATCCCGGGCCGCAGTGAGCGAGTGAGAATCTTGGGCATCGAGACGAGCTGCGACGAGACCGCAGCCGCGGTGGTCGACGACGGGCGGTTCGTCGCCTCGTCGGTGGTGTCGAGCCAGGTCGATCTGCACGCCCGGTTCGGCGGTGTCGTGCCGGAGATCGCGAGCCGGGCCCACGTCGAGCTCGTCGGGCCCGTCGTCGCCGATGCGCTCGGGGAGGCAGGTATCGAGCTGTCCGGCGTGGACGCGGTCGCCGCGTGCCACGGTCCGGGCCTGGCCGGCGCGTTGCTCGTGGGCGTGAGCGCGGCAAAGGCGCTCGCGCTGGTCGCCGACGTGCCGTACGTCGGGGTGAACCACCTCGAGGCGCACCTCTACGCCGCGTGGCTCGAGGAGCCCGAGCTCACCCCTCCGCTCGCGGTGCTGATCGCGTCCGGTGGGCACACCCTGGTGGTGATCGTCGAGGACCACGGCCGCTACCGCGTGGTCGGCCAGACCGTCGACGACGCGGCGGGAGAAGCGTTCGACAAGGTCGCCCGGTTCCTGGGGCTGGGCTACCCGGGCGGTCCGGCGATCGACCGACTGGCCCGGGAGGGCGTGCCGGACGCCATCGCGTTCCCGCGCGCCATGGCAGGGGACACCGACTTCTCGTTCTCGGGGTTGAAGACCGCGGTGGTGCAGCACGTTCGCAGGCTTCCGCAGCCGCTCGACGAGGGCGCGTGCACGACCGCCGACGTTGCCGCCTCGTTCCAGGCCGCGGTGGTCGACCAGCTCGTCGACAAGCTCGTGGCCGCGGCGGACGTGGCGGACGCACCCACCCTGGTGATCGGTGGCGGCGTCGCCGCGAACTCGGCCCTCCGGGCCCGGGTCCAGGAGGTCGCGGTGGCGTCGGGCCGGCGGGCGTTCCTCCCCCCGAGCGACCTGTGCACCGACAACGCCGCGATGATCGCCGCCGCGGCCTGGTGGCGGCTCCGCTCCGACGGCCCCACGCCGCTCGACACGGGCGTCGATCCCGGCCTGGCGCTGCCCTCCCTGGGCTGACGCGCCCGGCGCCCCCGCTTGCCCGGGCCGGGGCACCCGGGTATCTTGGAGCGTTAGCACTCGCCCCTATCGAGTGCCAGCGACCGATCCGCCGTGAACGCCGCAGGAGGCGAAACGAATGAAGCTGCAGCCGCTGGATGACCGCATCGTCGTCCGGTCCAACGAGCCCGAAGAGACCACCGTCAGTGGTCTCGTCATCCCCGACACCGCGAAGGAGAAGCCCCAGCAGGGCGAAGTCCTCGCGGTGGGTCCGGGGCGTCGCGCCGAGAACACCGGTGAGATCGTCCCCATGGACGTCAAGGTCGGCGACACCGTCGTCTACTCGAAGTACGGCGGCACCGAGATCTTGGTCGACGGTGAGGACCTCCTCATCCTGACCAGCCGCGACGTGCTCGCAAAGGTCGGCAAGTAGCACCAGCGTTCACCGCAACCCCGGACCCACCACCGTCCTCGCACGCCTTGCGGCGCTGCTCCGGGCGGCGGCAGGCCCGGGGTTGCTGCGCGTCTCGGCCGCGACTTGCCGCGGCGGCGAGCACGGCTCGGGCTCGCACTCGTCGGTCGCGCGCACTTTGCTCACGACGTGAGCGGGATGTCGACGCCCTCGCCCGGCACCGCCGGCGACGACTGACGCGGCCACCGAGTGGGAGTCGGGTGCGAGGTGGGAGCGATCGCCGCCCGGAGCAGCGCCGAAGGCGGGCGAGGACGGTGATCGGCGCCCGCCTCGCAACCCCGTGTCGTCGAACTCGTCGCGACCCGACGTCAGTCGTCGCCGGCGACACCCTCGAGTGCTGCGGCGGCGGCCCAGCGGTAGTCGGCTTTGCCGTTGGGCCCTCGCGGGATGTCGTCGACGACGACGACGTGGCGGGGGCGCTTGTACTTCGCGAGGTGGCTCCCCGCGGCCTCGACCTCCGCGAGCGCGAGCCTCGCACCGGGGTCCGGCGCGACCACCGCCGCAACCGCTTCGCCGAACCGGTCGTCGGGGACACCGACGACCACGCAGTCGTGCACGCCGTCGAGTGCCTTCAGCGCCTCTTCCACCTCTTCGGGATAGACCTTCTCGCCGCCGGAGTTGATGCAGACCGAGCCGCGCCCGAGCAGCGTGATGCGCCCGTCGACCTCGACGGTCGCCCAGTCACCGGGCACGGAGTAGCGGACGCCGTCGAACACGCGGAACGTCCCGGCGGACTTTGCCGCGTCCTTGTAGTACCCGGACGGGAGGTGGCCACCGAGCGCGAGCATCCCCCGCTCGCCCGAACCCGGCTCGACCGGTCGTCCGTCCTCGGTGAGCACCTTCGTGTGCGTGCCGATGGTGAACTCGGCGGTCGTCACCTCCTGGCCCGGCGCGGCGACGCTCGACGCGAAGCCGACGCCCTCGCTCGACCCGAGCGTGTCGAGGCAGAACACCGGCTGGTGGGCCATGAGCGCCTGCTTCACCGGGGCGCTCCACATCACCCCCGAGCTCACGACCAGCACGAGGGACGACAGGTCGTACGGCTCGCCGCGCGCCACGGCGTCGTCGAGGGCCTGCACCATCGGCTTGGCGAACGCGTCGCCGACGATCGCCATCTGCGTGACGCGCTCGCTCGCGACGCGCTGCCACAGCTCGTGGGGATCGAAGTGGCGTCCCTCGAGCGTCACGATCGTCCCCCCGCAGAACAGGGTCTGCATGGAGGTCATCCCGCCGGTCCCGTGCATGAGCGGCGACGCGGGCAGGTGGATCGGGGCCCGGCCGGCGTCGACGATCCGCAGGGCGGCGGCGGCCGCCTCGGTTCGTGAGGTGGGGATCTCCTGGCCGAGCACGGGGTACACGGCCTCGGCCAGCGTGCCGAACAGGTCCTCGCTGCGCCACATGACGCCCTTGGGCATGCCTGTGGTGCCGCCGGTGTAGACGAACCAGAGGTCGTCACCGGAGCGTTCGACGCGCGGCGCCGGGTCGTGGTGCGCGATGAGATCCTCGTAGCGCAGTGCTCCGTCGAGGAGTGGGGAACCGTCGTCGACCTGCACGACCGCTCGCAACGACGGGCACCGGTCTCGTACCGCATCGACCCGGTCGGCGAGCTCGCCGTGGAAGAAGAGGATCTCGGCGTCCGCGTTGTCGAGGAGGTAGGCGAGCTCGTCGTCGAGATAGCGGTAGTTGACGTTCACGTGCACCGCTCGCGCCTTGAACGTGGCGAACTCGACTTCGAGGTACTCGCTCGAGTTGAAGAGGTAGAACGCGACCTTGGAGTCCGGCCCGATCCCGAGGCCGCCGAGCGCGGCGGCGAGCCGTGCGGCGCGGTCGTCGAAGTCCCGCCAGCTCGTCCGCCGTCCCCCCTGCACCAGTGCCGTGCGGTCGGGGACGACGTCGGCGACCGCCTCCCAGATGTCAGCGAGGTTCCCGTCCATGGCCCGGACAGTAGATGGCATCGCCGGGCCCGTCGGTCCGGGCCCGAGTCGTTAGGTTCATCCGGTGGCCGATGAGCAGGGCAGCAGGGAACCGGACCGGGGTGGTGTCCAGCGGATCCCGCGTCCGGAGGGCTCCCGCTCGGGTGGACCGCCGCCGTGGGCCCACCTCACGCCCGCCGAGCGTCGGTTCTCGCTCGCCGAGGTGCGCGCCGCCGCGCTGAGCGTGCCGGCCCCGACCCGCATCGACGTGCCGGCGACGGCCCGCGCCGCGGCCGTGCTCCTCCCGTGGTTCGAGGAGGCGGTGGGCGCCGGCCGGCCGGCCGAGGCTCGGGTGATCCTCACCAAGCGTCCCGAGACGATGCCGTCGCACCAGGGGGAGATCGCGTTCCCGGGAGGGAAGCTCGAGCCCGAGGTCGACACCTCACTGCGGGACGCGGCGCTCCGCGAGGCCCACGAGGAGATCGGGCTCGATCCGGGGCTCGTGGACGTCGTGGCCGAGCTCCGGAGCATGACGACGGTCGCCGGTCGCTTCGTGCTCACCCCGTTCGTGGGCCTGCTCGAGCGCCGTCCGCCCCTCGCCCCCGACTTCACCGAGGTGGTCTCGGTGTTCGACGTGGCCGTCTCCGAGCTCCTCGATCCCGACGCCTATCGGGAGGAGCGCTGGGACATCCCGTCCGAGTTCGGCCCCGACGCGGGCGCCGACCGGGCGATCCACTTCTTCGAGCTGCCCGGCGAGACCGTCTGGGGTGCCACCGCGCGGATCCTGGTCGACTTCCTCGAGCACCTGGTCGGCGCTCGCGCCTGAGCCGGGCCCTGTTCCCGCCACCCCTCGGATCGGGCGGTATCCTCGAAGTCCGCGGACGAGGGAGCATCTCGGGTGGAAGTCGAGATCGGGATCGGCAAGTCCGGACGACGGGCCTACGGGTTCGACGACATCGCGATCGTCCCGAGCCGCCGCACGCGAGATCCCGAGGACGTCGACATCACCTGGGAGATCGACGCGTACAAGTTCGAGCTCCCGCTCATCGCCTCCGCGATGGATGGCGTCGTCTCGCCGAAGACGGCGGTCGACCTCGCCGAGCTCGGCGGCGTCGGCTGCCTGAACCTCGAAGGCCTGTGGACGCGCTACGACGACCCCGAGCCGCTGCTCGAGGAGATCGCCGCGCTCACGCCCGAGAAGGCGACGCGGCGCATGCAGGAGATCTACGCCGAGCCGATGAAGGAAGAGCTCGTCGGCCAGCGCATCCGTGAGATCAAGGAAGCGGGCGTCACCGCGTGCGCATCCCTCACCCCCCAGCGCGTCGAGCACTTCGCGAAGACCGTGGTCGACGCCGAGCTCGACATGCTCGTGATCCAGGGGACGGTGGTCTCCGCGGAGCACGTGTCGAAGGACGCGTCACGTCAGCCGCTCAACCTCAAGAAGTTCATCCGCGAGTTCGACCTCCCCGTGCTCGTCGGAGGCTGTGCGTCGTACTCCACCGCGCTGCACCTCATGCGCACCGGGGCGGTCGGCATCCTCGTGGGGGTCGGTCCGGGCCAGGCGTGCACGAGCCGCGGCGTACTCGGCATCGGCGTGCCGCAGGCCACCGCCATCGCCGACGCCGCGGGCGCGCGCATCCGTCACCTCGACGAGACCGGCGTCTACGTGCACGTCATCGCCGACGGCGGCATGCGCACCGGTGGCGACATCGCGAAGGCGATCGCCTGCGGTGCCGACGCCGTCATGATCGGCTCGCCCCTCGCGAGCGCGCACGAGGCACCGGGCGGCGGCTACCACTGGGGCATGGCGACCTTCCACCCCTCGCTGCCACGTGGCGCGCGGGTGCAGGCCGGCACCCGGGCGAGCCTCGCCGAGATCCTCGTCGGGCCCGCCCACGAGAACGACGGTCGCCTCAACCTGTTCGGAGCCCTCCGCACCTCGATGGCCACGACCGGCTACGAGACGCTCAAGGAGTTCCAGAAGGCCGAGGTCATGGTGGCGCCCTCGCTGCAGACCGAGGGCAAGTCGCTGCAACGGGCCCAGGGCGTCGGGATGGGCCGCTGAGCGCAGCCAGCTTGCTGGTTGCATCGCAGCGCGCGAGGAGGGAGTCGAGATGACCGGTGCACATGACACCGTGCTCGTCGTCGACTTCGGTGCGCAGTACGCCCAGCTGATCGCCCGCCGCGTGCGCGAGGCGCGCGTGTACTCCGAGATCGTGCCGCGCACGATGCCGATCGCGGAGATGCTCGCGAAGCGACCGAAGGGCATCATCTTCTCGGGCGGCCCAGCATCGGTGCACGTCGACGACGCACCCTCGATCGATCCGGCGATCTACGACGCCGACGTCCCGGTGCTCGGCATCTGTTACGGCGCGCAGCTCGTCGCGCAGCAGCTCGGTGGTGTCGTCGAGCGCACCGGTGGCGGGGAGTACGGACGCACCGCGATGACGCGCAAGGGATCGTCCGTCCTGCTCACCGAGCTCCCCGAGACGCAGAGCGTCTGGATGAGCCATGGCGACGCGATCACCGCGGCGCCCGACGGCTTCTCCGTCACCGCGTCCTCGCCCGGTGCCGCGGTCGCGGCACTCGAGGACCGCGAGCGCGGCGTGTTCGGGGTCCAGTTCCACCCCGAGGTCGCGCACACCGAGCGCGGGCAGGACGTCCTGCGCGCGTTCCTCTTCGACGTGTGCGCGTGCCGCCCCACCTGGACGAACACCAACATCATCGAGGAGGCCGTCGCCGAGGTCCGAGCCCAGGTCGGCGACGAGCGCGTCATCTGCGGCCTCTCCGGCGGCGTCGACTCCGCGGTCGCCGCCGCACTCGTGCACCGCGCGATCGGCGACCAGCTCACCTGTGTGTTCGTCGACACCGGGCTGCTCCGCCTCAACGAGGCCGAGCAGGTCGAGGAGACGTTCCGCGCGCAGTTCCACGTCGACCTGATCCACGTGAAGGCAGCCGACCGCTTCCTCGCCGCGCTCGGCGGGATCACCGAGCCCGAGGCGAAGCGCAAGCTCATCGGGGAGACCTTCATCCGCGTGTTCGAGGAAGTCGCAGGCGAGCGAACGGCCGACGGCCGGGTATCCCGGCCGGCAGGGAGCGAGCCCGTGCAGTCAGACCTGCAGGACGCCCGCTTCCTCGTCCAGGGCACCCTCTACCCCGACATCGTCGAGTCCGGCGGGGGCGACAACGCCACGATCAAGTCGCACCACAACGTCGGTGGGCTGCCGGAGGACATGAAGTTCGACCTCGTCGAGCCGCTGCGGGCGCTCTTCAAGGACGAGGTCCGGGCGATCGGTGAAGAGCTCGGCCTGCCCGAGGAGATCGTCTGGCGCCAGCCGTTCCCCGGCCCCGGCCTCGGGGTGCGGATCATCGGTGAGGTCACCCCCGAGCGCCTCGACACGCTCCGCCTGGCCGACGCCGTGGTGCTCGAGGAGCTCAAGCGCGCCGGCCTCGAACGGGAGATCTGGCAGAGCTTCGCCGTCCTGCCGGCGGTCCGGACGGTCGGCGTCATGGGCGACGGCCGCACGTACGAGTACCCGGTCATCATCCGCGCGGTCACGTCCGAGGACGCGATGACCGCCGACTGGGCCCGCCTCCCGCACGACTTGCTCGAGCGGATGGCCTCGCGGATCATCAACGAGGTACCCGGGGTCAACCGGGTCGCCTACGACATCACCAGCAAGCCACCAGGCACCATCGAATGGGAGTGAACCCTTGACCGGACCGCACAACATCGACACCGACGCCCTCAGCGCCAACGCGGCGGCCCTCGTCGCTCCGGGGAAGGGCATCCTCGCGGCCGACGAGTCGAGCGGCACGATCAAGAAGCGCTTCGACTCGATCGACGTCGAGTCCACCGAGGAGAACCGACGTGCGTATCGCGACCTCCTCTTCACGACGCCGGGTGTCGAGGAGTTCATCAGCGGCGTGATCCTCTTCGACGAGACGATCCACCAGGACAGCCTGAGCGGCACGCCGTTCCCGAAGCTGCTCGAGGAGAAGGGCATCATCCCGGGCATCAAGGTCGACACCGGCGCGAAGCCCCTCGCTCTGTCCGACGGCGAGACCGTCACCGAAGGTCTCGACGGGCTCGCCGATCGGCTCACCGAGTACCACGCGCTCGGCGCCCGCTTCGCGAAGTGGCGGGCGACCTACACGATCACCGACGAGCTGCCGTCGCGCTACTGCTACGAGGTCAACGCCCACGCGCTGTCGCGTTACGCGGCGCTCTGCCAGGCCGCCGGCATCGTCCCGATCGTCGAGCCCGAGGTCCTCATGGAGGGCACGCACACGATCGACCGTGCGAGCGATGTGACGGCCGAGGCCCAGGCCGAGCTGTTCCACGAGCTGCACCGCCAGCGGGTGCTCTTCGAGGGGATCCTGCTCAAGCCGAACATGGTGCTCGCGGGTTACGAGGCCAAGAGCCAGGCGTCCGACGACGAGGTCGCCGAGAAGACGATCCGCTGCTTCGGCTGGACGGTGCCCGCGGCGATCCCCGGCATCGTGTTCCTCTCCGGCGGCCAGTCCGACGAGCAGGCCACCAACCGCCTCAACGAGATGAACAAGCGCGGCCCCCACCCGTGGGAGCTCTCGTACTCGTACGGGCGTGCATTGCAGTCGCCGGCGCTGAAGGCATGGCGGGGCGACCCGGCGAACGTGCCGGCGGCCCAGGCGGCGTTCGCGCACCGCGGCAAGATGAACAGCGCAGCCCGCTCCGGCAGCTACTCGGCGTCGATGGAGTCGAAGTAGGGCGAGGCCGGTACCCGGCGCTAGTCCTCGTCGTCGTCCCGCTCGTCCGGGTCGGCGTCGACGCCGGCCTCGGCCAGCCGGGCCAGGAGACGATCTCGGATCGAATCGCCGGGTTCGCGCGCGCGGTCGCCGAGCTTCCGCCAGCCATGTCGTGACGAGTAGAGGAGCGTCGGCTCCTTGAGGCGGCCGTAGCCCCAGCCCGTCACCTCGGCGAAGAAGAGCTCGTGGTCGCGCATCGTCGTCTGCTGGAACGTCCGGCACCGCAGCCACGCGACGCAGTCGCGCACGATCGGCATGCCAGGCGCTCCGTCTGCTTCCTCCTCGGTGGGCATCGGCTGCAGGTACTCCGTGGCGATGTACCGGAAGCGACGGCCGGGGTACGAGAAGTACTGCCCGACGTCGACCTGGTCGGCCGCGAGGATCGACACGGTGAACTCGCCGCTCGCCACGATGAGGGGGAAGGTGTCGTGCTTCGGCGACACCGAGGCCATCACCACCGGCTCCTCGAACGCGACCTGGCTCACCCAGTGCGAGGTGTACGCCCGCACCACCCCGTCGTGCGCGGCCCCGACCACCTGCACGCCCTTGACCATCTGACCGAGGGCACGCTTGAGCTTCGGGTCGATCATGGCCGCTCGGTCAGGTCCGCCGGGTCGGGCAGGACAGGATCAGAACTTCGTGACCTTGCCGTCGCCGCCCGCCGCGGCCACCGCTTCCTCGTAGTCCTTGCGGGCCCGCGTGTACCCGTTGGCGCCGGGTCGGAGCTTCCCGCCGGTGCGCACTTCCTTCACCTTGTTCTCGAGGTCCTTGAGGAGCCCCTCGAGGTCGTCCCCCGGTTGCGCGGTGGTGACCCGGTCGAACTTCTCGTGGATCTCGTCGAAGCGCCGCCGGACCTGTCCGTACTCGTCGTCGAGCCGCTTCTTCGCGTGTTCCAGGTCCTTGGCCATGGCGGATCTCCTGCTGACGGGATCGGGTCGACGCAGGGCAGCCTACGACCGGCAGAGGATCGGGGGAGCGAGCAGCGGATCTCGGACGGACACGAGGCGCGGCCTCACGCCGCCGCGGCTCGTCGTCGACGGGCGCCCGGTGCAGAGGTGCCGGGTGGCTCGAGGGTGCGCGACCCGTCGGGGCGCTCGATGAGCCGCCACCCGTCGGTCTTGCGCCGGTGATGCGCCCGACAGAGCCCGTGGCAGTTCTGCTCGTCGGAGTCGCCGCCGTCGCTCACGGCGAGCGCGTGGTCGTGCTCGAGCCGTTGGGTCCGTCCGCACCCGGTGATGCTGCAGACCGGGTCGCGCGCATCCAGCAGCTGGGCCAGGGCGGCGACCATCTTGCGACCCGGGCGGGCGAAGGTGCGCACGTCGCGCCCGTCCTCCACCAGGATCGTGAGCACCGCGTCGCCGAGCAGCGACCGCACGTGCTCGACCGGTACCGGGCCGACGCCGGGGATCTCGCAGCGCTCGCCCGGGCGGGCGTCGCCGTCGAGGAGCGACGGCAGGTCGACGTGGGCGACCACGTGGTCCCGGGTCTTCGCCCGACCGCGGGTCTTGCCTCCGGCGGGAGCGATGCCATCGCGTGCCGCCCGAGCCATCAGGAGCATCCCGTCGAACGCGATCGCCTCGGGTGTGTCGCGCTCGCCATCGGCTTGCGCGGCGGCCGCGTCCCACGCGGCGTCGTCGTAGCGGGCGAGGCAGGCCTGCAGCTCGGCGCCGAGCGCGACCGTGCCCTGGAGCTGAAGATTCCAGATTCCGTCACGGGACACCCACGACCGACGGGCCCGGTTCCGGTGGATCCGCGCCTCACGCTCGGCGGCGTCCGGCGCGTGGGCGAGTACCCGGCGCGTCTCGTCGCGGGCGGCCTTCACGCCTTCCCGCTCGGCGGTGCGCAGGACCCGCTGCTCGGCCGACCCTCGTCTACCGCCGCCGCTGCCGTGACCTCTCGAGCGGCGGCGATCGAGATCGTGACCGGATCGCAGGGCGGCGTCGGTCGAGGCACAGGCTCGGGGAGCGCCTCGGCAACCTTCAATGCGTCCTGGGCCGCTCCGATCCCGGTATCCGTGAGACATCGGCGAGCCACTCGGCAGGAGTCGTCGCCGGCACGTCGTGCGCCACGGTCGGTCTTCCAGACCCCCGTCTCCACGCACCGCTTCGCGCAGCAGCGTCTTCGCCGTTGCCGCGAGGCGCTCGACCTCGGCGGCGACCCGGGTGACCCGCAGCGCGTCGCGGCCCTCGAAGCATGACGCGTCGAGATCGCTCACGACTGCTCGCAGCTCCTCGGCGATGCGCTCGATCCGGGTCATGGCTCCAACTCTTTCAGGGGGGTGTGACAGCTACGTCCGACCGCGACCCGGAGGTCACGAGCTCGGTCGTGGTTCGTCGATGGTGAAGACGCGGCACGCGAGGAGATGTGACAGCCTCGACGACATGCGAGCACTGGTGCAGCGGGTCACCGAGGCGAGGGTGCGCGTCGGCGACGAGGTCGTCGGCGAGATCGGCCCCGGCCTGTGCGTGCTGCTCGGGGTCACCCACACCGACGACGACGCGGTCGCGCGGAAGGTCGCCGACAAGCTCTGGAACCTGCGGATCCTCGACGACGCCGACGGCGTGATGAACCGGTCGGTCGCCGACGCCGGTGGTGCACTTCTCGTGGTGAGCCAGTTCACGCTCTACGGCGACGCCCGCAAGGGGCGCCGCCCGTCGTGGACCGCGGCCGCGGCACCCGAGCAGGCCGAGCCACTCGTCGAGGCAGTCGTGGCCGCGCTCCGGGGTCTCGGCGCCCCCGTCGAGACGGGCCGCTTCCGCGCCGACATGCAGGTCGAGCTCGTGAACGACGGCCCGGTCACGCTGCTCGTGGAGGTCTGACGGCCCGTCTCGACGCAGGGGCGGCGTTCTAGGCTGCCGTCGCCCCGGCAGCACCGGGAGGCCACCAGGGCGGGGGTTCCATGGCCGGCACGGTCGTCATCTGCTTCACCGACATCGTCGGGTCCACCGAGCTGCTGACGCGTCTCGGTGACGAAGCCTTCGACGACGTCCGGCGCCGCCATTTCGAGGTCCTCGAGCGCCAGGTCGACGCCCATGGCGGCGAGGTCGTGAAGAACCTCGGCGACGGGATCATGATCTCGTTCGGCAGCGCGTCGGACGCGGTCTCCGCCGGGGTGGCGATGCAGCGGGCTGTCGACGCCGAAGCGCGCGGTGGGGCCGCCGATGCACTCACGGTGCGGGTCGGCATCTCGGCGGGCGACGCGACCCAGGAGGGCGACGACTGGTTCGGTGCGCCGGTCGTCGAAGGTGCTCGCCTCTGCGGCGCGGCGGCAGCCGGGCAGATCCTGGTGAGCGAGGTGGTGCGGCTGCTCTCGGGCACCCGGGGCGGGCACGAGTTCCGATCGGTCGGCACGCTCGAGCTCAAGGGCCTGCCCGAGCCCGTGGGCGCGGCCGAGGTGGCGTGGACCCCGGCGGTGGCGACGCTCGCGGTGCCGCTCCCGGGCCCGCTCGCGCCCGACGAGGGCGAGCTGCCGTTCTCGGGCCGGGGCGACGCCCTCGACGAGCTGCGCAAGGAGTGGAAGGCCGCCGCGGCCGGCGAGCGCAGGGTCGCGATGATCGCCGGCGAACCGGGGGTCGGGAAGACCCGGCTCGTGTCGGAGCTGGCGCGGGCCGTGCACGCCGACGGTGCGCTCGTGCTCCTCGGGCGCACCGACGAGCACGTCGACGCACCGTACGGCCCGTGGCGCGAGGCGCTCCGCGCACTGGTGCGGAGCGCGCCCGACGAGGTGCTCCAACGACACGTTGCCGACCACGGCGGCGAGCTCGCGCGCATCGTCCCCGACCTCGAGCGGCGGGTCGAGTCACTCCCGGCGCCCGCGGTGACGGATGCCGAGACCGAACGGCTCCTCCTCTTCGAGGCCGTGACCGGGATCATCGGCGCCGCGTCGACCGAGGCGCCCGTGCTCCTCGTGCTCGACGACCTCCACTGGGCCGACCGCTCCAGCCTCCAGCTCTTGCTCCACGTCCTGAAGGCCGACGCGCCCGCGGCCGTGCTCGTCGTCGCGACCTACCGCGACACCGACGTCGACCGGTCCCATCCACTCGCGGACACGCTCGCCGACCTGCGCCGGTTGCGCGGCGCGTCCCGTCTCGCGCTCACGCGGGATCGACGGCGCGGGCATCGAGGCACTGCTCGCCAGTGCGGGGGGCCACGAGCTCGACGACGCCGCGCGCGAGTTCGCGGGAAACCTCTGGCGCGAGACCGAGGGCAACCCCTTCTTCGTCGGCGAGGTGCTCCGCCACCTCATCGAGACCGGCGGGTTGGTGCAGGAGCGAGGTCGGTGGGTCGCGGGCGCGACCCTCGACCAGACCGGACTCCCCGAGGGCGTGCGCGAGGTGATCGGCCGCCGACTCGGCGAGCTCCCCGACGCGACGAACACCATCCTCGGGGTGGCCTCCGTCATCGGGCGCGAGTTCGACGTCGGCCTCGTGGCCGAGGTGTCCGACCAGCCGATCGACGCGGTCTTCGACGCGCTCGAGCCGGCCGAGCGGCGCGCGCCTGGTCGGCGAGGCGCCCGGGCGGCCCGGTCGGTACGCGTTCGCCCACGCGCTCGTGCGCACCGTGCTCGTCGAGGAGCTGGGGACCAACCGGAGGGTTCGGCTGCACCGCGCCGCGGGCATCGCGCTCGAGGCCAAGACCGATCCACCCCTCGACGAGCTCGCGTACCACTTCGGCGAGTCGGCGGTGATGGGTGAGACGGAGCGCGCGCGTGCGGTACGCGACCGCGGCGGCGGAGCAGGCGCTCGAGTTCGCCGCATCCGAGGACGCAGTTCGCCTGGCGCGACGGGCGCTGGAGACGGCCGACCTCGGACGAGTCGGTGGCGTCGAGCGGACCGCGCTCTTGCTGCTGCTCGGTCGGGCGCTGCACGCGGCGGGGTCGACTGCCGAGGCCCTGGGGCTCGTCGCCGAGGCGTTCGATCGCGCCGAGGCCGCAGGCGACATCGAGCTCGCGTGTTCGGCGGCGCTCGAGTACGGTGGTCCGAGTGGGAAGTGGCAGGCCTACGGTGACGAGCGCGGCCCGGCGCAGCTCCGGCGGGTCCTCGAGCTCCTCCCGGACGGTGACACCGAACGGCGCGGCGGCGGTGCTCGCGTCGCTCGCCGAGTGGCTCATCACCGCGCCTGGTGACGAGGGTGCACGAGCAGCACGGGAGGCGTACGACTTCGCCGTCCGCGTCGGGGCTGTGTCGGCGCGTCAGATCGCGGCCAAGCGCGCTCTCCGACACGATGCGAGCGCTCGATCCACCGGCCGAGCTCGCCTACGGCGAGGAGGCCATCGCGCTCGACGGGCGCGAAGATGACCAACGCGACGCTCCTGGCGTACGGAGCCGTCGCCGAAGCCTCGCTCGCGCTCGGCGATCTCGATGCCTTGGACCTGGCGATGCGGCGGTTCGCGACCTCGTTCGAGGAGAGCGGGTTACGCCGGATCACGCGCTATCGGAGCTGGGAGCTCGCCTTCGTCGAAGGCGTCCGGGTCGCGCGTGATCTGATCGCGGGCCGGTTCGACAGCGCCGAGCCGCGGATCGTCGGGCTTGCGCGCGCAGGGGGGCGAGGACGTCGGCTTCAGCGTCAACGGCGGTGTCGGCGCTGTCCAGCTCGCGTACTTGCGCGGGGACTGGGCCGGCGCGACAGAGCGGTGGGCGGAGCTCCGCCGCGACCACCCGGTCATCTCGGCGCCGTACTTCGGCTACATGGGGACGAGCGGCGACCTCGACACCCTCCGGAACCACTGGGAGCAGTTCCTCGAGCTGCAGGCGCTCGTGCCGGCGTGGACCAGGCCGCCGAACGTCGGCGTCATCGCCGAGGCCCTCCGGCGGCTCCGCGAGCCGGACGCCTCGGCTGCGCTCGCCGAGGAGTACGCCGACCATGCCGACTACTACTTCACGAACGGCTACGTCTGGTTCTACGGGCCGTTCGCCACCGCGCTCGGGGTTCTCTCGGCCACGGCCGGCGACCTCGATGCCGCGGTCGGGCACCTCGACCACGCGGTCGAGCGGTGCGAGCACATCTCCTCGCCGTCGTTCGGCGCGATCGCGCGACTGGAGCTCGCGAACGCGCTGCGGTTGCGAGGTGGGCCGGGCGACGAGGACCGCGCGGCGTCCGCGTCGGCCGAGGCCCGGGCGCTGATGGAGCAGGTGGGGATGCCGGGATGGCTCGAGCGGGTCGACCGCCTCGACGCCGGCGACCTCGAGCCGTGGCGCATGCCCGGCGACTGACTGCCCCTGCAGACGTTCTCGTGAGCGAATTGGCTGCCGGGGCGACCAGATCGCTCACGAGATCGCGCACGAGATTGGTCACCAGGTCATTGGGAGCGTGGCCGGGCCGCGCACCGACGACGAGCGGATCCAGGTGACGGCCTCGGCGTCGATCTGCCAGTCGGGGATGCGGCGCAGCAGCTCCTCGAACACGACCTTCGCCTCGAGGCGCGCGAGGGCGGCGCCGAGGCAGAAGTGCACGCCGTGGCCGAACGCGAGATGGCGCTCGATCGGACGCGTCACGTCGAAGCGGTCAGGGTCGGAGAACTCGCGCTCGTCTCGGTTCGCCGCACCGTAGAGCAGCTGCACCTTCGCGCCCGCGGGGACGGTCACGCCGTGCCGCTCGACGGATTGCGTCGTCGTGCGCGCGAGGCCTTGCACCGGCGAGCTCCATCGCAGCATCTCTTCGACCGCGCCCGGCACGAGTGTCGGGTCAGCGAGCAGTCGGGCCCGCTCGTCGGGGAACGCGGCCAGCGCGTGCACGCCGTTCCCGATGAGGTTCGTCGTCGTCTCGGTGCCCGCGACGATGAGCAGGAAGCAGAACCCGAGGATCTCGTCATCCGCGAGGTGCTCGCCGTCGACCTCGGCGGCGATCAGCGCAGACACCAGGTCGTCGGTGGGCGCGGATCGCCGCGCCGCGATGATCTCGCCGAAGTACCCGACCACCGAGCCCGCCGCCGCGCGTCCGGCCTCGACCGTCTCGGGCCGGTCGACGTCCTGGTGCACGACGGTGTCGGACCACGTGCGGAACTGCTCGCGGTCCTCGGGCGCGACGCCGATGAGATCGCCGACGACCGTCATCGGCAGCGGACCGCTGAGCAGGGCCACGATGTCGACGGGTTGGCCGGCCGCGCCCCGCTCGATCATCACGTCGATCGCGCCGTTCGCGAGGTCACGGACGCGTGGCTCGAACGCGGCGACGGGCCGCGACGTGAACCCCCGCGACACGAGCTTGCGCAGCTGCGCGTGGCGCGGGTCATCCATGACGATCAGGTTCGGGAACGGCGAGCGCGCCTGGCCCTCGAGCGCGATGCCCTCGCCGGAGCAGAAGGTCGCGGGATCGTGCGCGGCCCACAGCACGTCGTCGAACCGGGAGAGGGCCCAGAAGCCGCGGGCGTCGTCGTGGTACACGGGTGCCTCGGCGCGCAGGCGCCGGTAGGTGGGATACGGGTCGGCCTGGAGGCTCGGGTCGTAGGGGTCGAAACGGACCGTTCCGCCTTCACCGAAACTTGACCCTCCCGGAGGTGTTGTCTCAGACATGGAGGGGCACACTGACGGAATGGACCCCACGAGCGCCCAGGCGGGCGATCCGATCGACGATCTGGCGGACGGCGAGCAGGCGGGCGACCTGCTGCCCGGGGGTCACGAGGTCGGGACGGCACCGGCGCCCGACGCCGACACGGGGGAGATCCTCATCCCGACGCCGCAGCACACGTTCCTGTTCGACCGGATCCGTCGACGGTTCCGGCGTCTGCCCCGAGGTGCCAGTCCGCACGACCCCAGTGTGGCCGCTGCGTGGGAGCCGTACTTCGGGCTCGAGGCCGATGCCGAAGGCGCGCTGACGGTGCAGCTCGACGCGGCCGGCACCCGCCGCCTGCGCGTCATGCGGCGCGGGCTCCGCCGCAAGCCGCCGCCCGCCTGAGCCGCGCCGGCCACGGATCGCACCATCGAACACCTGTACGACGCGTGCACACGTGCGGCCTACGATGGCCAACACGTATGGCTGAACCCCTGGTCGATCCGCTCACCGCACCCGGCCCGTCCGACCAGCTGCCGCCCGACCAGTTCGGCCCCGAGGACGGCCCGGCCCCCGGGGTCGACGCGGCGAAGCTCGAGGCCCTGCTGGCGGGCCTGAACCCGGTCCAGCGCGAGGCCGCGGCCGCGCCCGACGGCCCCGTCCTCGTCGTCGCCGGCGCCGGCTCGGGCAAGACCCGGGTGCTCACCCACCGGATCGCCTACCTGATCGCGGCGCGCAAGGTGTCGCCGTTCGGGCTGCTCGCGATCACGTTCACCAACAAGGCCGCGGGCGAGATGAAGGAGCGCGTCGCCGATCTCGTCGGCCCGGTCGCGCACCGCATGTGGGTGAGCACGTTCCACTCCGCGTGCGCACGCATCCTGCGCCGTGAGGCGACGCGCCTCGGGCTCCGACCGCAGTTCTCGATCTACGACCAGTCCGATGCCGTGCGGCTCACCGACTACGTGCGGCGCGACCTCAACCTCGACCCGAAGCGCTTCCCGCCGCGCCAGCTCCACGCGCGCATCTCCGCCATGAAGAACGAGCTCGTCAGCCCGGAGGAGGCGACCGCCAACGCGTTCACGCCGCCGGAGCACAAGCTCGCCGAGGTCTACACCGAGTACCAGAAGCGCCTGCTCGACGCGTCGGCCGTCGACTTCGACGACCTGCTCACGCTCGTGGTCAAGCTGTTCCGCGAGCACCCCGACGCCCTGGCCCGCTGGCAGCACCGGTTTCGCTACGTCCTGGTCGACGAGTTCCAGGACACGAACATGGCGCAGTGGGAGATCGTGCGGATGCTCTCGAGCGAGCACCGCAACGTGACCGTCGTGGGCGACACCGACCAGGCGGTCTACAAGTTCCGCGGCGCCGACTACCGCAACCTGCTGCGCTTCGAGGAGGTGTTCCCGGAAGCGACGGTGATCATCCTCGAGCAGAACTACCGCTCCACGCAGCGGATCCTCGACGCCGCCAACGCCGTCATCGCCAACAACGCGGCCCGCAAGCCGAAGCACCTCTGGACCGAGCAGGTCGCCGGCGAGCTCCTCACCCGCTACCAGGCCGAGGACGAGCACGACGAGGCGGCGTTCGTCGCCCACGAGGTGACCCGCCTCACCGACTCCGAAGGGCAGCGGTTCGCCGACATCGCGGTCTTCTACCGGACCAACGCCCAGAGCCGGATCATCGAGGAGATGCTGGTGCGCGCCGGCATCCCGTACCGGGTCGTCGGCGGCACCAAGTTCTACGACCGCCGGGAGGTGAAGGACGCGCTCGCGTACCTCCGAGCGCTGGTGAACCCCGACGACGAGGTGAGCTGGAAGCGGGTCGTCAACACACCGAAGCGGGGCGTGGGCGACACATCGATCGCGAAGGTCGAGGCGTACGCGCAGGGTGCGCACCTCACCTTCCGCGACGCGCTCCGCGAGGCCGCGGTCGCGGGCGTCAGCGGCAAGGCCCTCGGTGGCATCCGCGACCTGCTCGAGCTGATGGTCGCGTTCGAGGGGTTCACGGCCGACGGCGTCGGGGGCACGGTCGCGAAGATCCTGGAGCTCACGGGGTACGTCGCGGGCCTCGAGGCCGAGCGGTCGATCGAGGCGCAGGGCCGCATCGAGAACCTGGCCGAGCTCGTCGGGGTGTGCCGCGAGTTCGACCAGGCGCTCGATCGGGGGAACCTCACCGGCCTCCCCGCGATCGCCGGCGTCGGCACGCCGTCCGACTCCGGCGACGTCGGCGACCTCGGCGACGCCGGCCCGACCGCTGGTGGCGCGGTTCCGGGCCTCGGGGCACCGGCCGACGCGGCGGAGGCGACCGTCGCGGTGCCCACCGGGCTCGCCCGCATCCAGGCGTTCCTCGAGGCGATCTCGCTCGTCACCGACATGGACGCCGAGCCCGACGGCGAGGAGCTGAGCCAGGTCACGCTGATGACGCTCCACACCGCGAAGGGGCTCGAGTACCCGGTGGTGTTCCTGACCGGTCTGGAGGACGGGATCTTCCCGCACGTGCGCTCGCTCGGTGATCCCGAGGAGCTCGAGGAGGAGCGGCGCCTCTGCTACGTCGGCATCACCCGAGCGCGTGAGCGGCTGTACCTGTGCCACGCGTGGAGTCGCACGCTGTTCGGCTCGACCGACTACTACCCGCCGAGCCGGTTCCTCTCGGAGATCCCTGAGGAGCTCGTGCACGCGATCGGCGAGGATCGACGCCGGGGAAGTGGCCTCGGCGCGCACCGCGACGCGGTGGTGAACGCGGCGATCCGGCGCGGCGGTGAGGCGCCTGGCGCTCGTGGCGCCGAGGAGCTGCGTCTCAAGATCGGTGATGACGTGCGCCACGAGAAGTTCGGGGAGGGCGTCATCCTCGATCTCGAGGGCAGCGGCGACAAGGCCGAGGTCGTCGTGCGCTTCCGTGACGCCGGCGAGAAGCGGTTGCTGCTCGCGTGGGCGCCGCTCGAGCCGATCACCTGACCGCGGCTCGCGTCGGGCGCTACTCGCCGGGGAGTGCCACGGGCGCGGGTTCGTGGACCTTCAGGTTCACGTACACCGCATCCGCCGGGGAGTCCTGCTGGACCTTGCCGACGGTGATCTTGTAGCGGTCGAGGTCGGCGGCCTGGAGGTCGTGGTCGTCGCAGTCGACGTACGCCTGGCGCGGGTCGCGCCACTTCACCTGGCAGTCCTTCGTCCCTGGCCGCACGAGGTTCAACGCGACGAGCTCGCCCTGCTCGAGGTCGAGCCAGAAGCCGTTGTCGCCGAACGGGCTCGCGAAGTACAGGGGCCCGCCCTCCTTGATCTTGCCGACCAGCTCGGGCCGGAGCCCGAGGAACAGGGGCTTGTCGCCCGAGGGCGTGTCCCGGGTCCCGCCCGTCGCGAGGAAGAGGAGTCCGGCGACGGCCAGGCCCGCGACCAGCACGATGACCCCGGCGAGCAGGAGGACCCGGCGATCGTCCGGGGCGGCAGGCACGGGGGACAGTCTCGCCCACCGGGCCGCCGCAACCCGAGTCGCCTTCCCGTGCTGCTTTGGCGTCAGCAATGGGTGTCTGAGGCGACCTCTCCGACGCCAAAGCGCCTCGAGAACCCCGGTCGTCTCGCTCCGAGTCGTCTCGCCCGGGGGAGCGGGGGTTCGGTACCGTGGGGCGCTCGCCGGACCGTCCGGCGCCACCCTCGGGAGGGCTCCACGTTGCATCGGCGCTACCGCGTCGTCATCGCGAAGCCCGGGCTCGACGGCCACGACCGCGGGGCCAAGGTGATCGCCCGGGCGCTGCGCGACGCCGGCTTCGAGGTGATCTACACCGGGCTCTTCCAGACGCCCGAGCAGATCGCCGAGACGACGCTGCAGGAGGACGCCGACGCGGTCGGCCTGTCGGTCCTCTCGGGCGCGCACCTCACTCTCTTCCCCAAGGTCGTGGAGCTCCTCGCCGAGCGGGGCCGGTCCGACGTCCTGGTCTTCGGGGGCGGGATCGTGCCGCCCGACGACCTCGCAACGCTCAAGGCGGCCGGGGTCGCCGAGATCTTCACGCCGGGCGCGCCGCTCGCGGACGTCACCGGCTGGCTGGAGACCGCCCTCGACGAACGGGAGTCGCGAGTGGCGGGATGACACGACCAGGCTCGCGCTCAGGCCCGACCACCGGACTGAGGCGAGCGAAGAGGGCGCAGGTACCCTGCGCCCTGCGAGCCGGGGCCCAGCGGCCCGGCGCGAAGCGCCAGGAGCGGGAATTTGGATCTGTACGAATATCAAGGGAAGCAGCTGTTCGCGCGCTACGACATCCCGGTGTCGGCGGGCGAGGCGGTCGTGACCGTCGACTCCGCGGTCGCCGCGGCCGACAAGATCGGGTACCCCGTCGTGATCAAGGCGCAGGTGCAGGTGGGTGGTCGCGGCAAGGCCGGTGGGATCAAGCTCGCCGCCAACGCGGAGGAGTGCCGCGAGCACGCGTCGAACATCCTCGGCATGGACATCAAGGGCCACCACGTCGGCCTGGTGTGGGTCGAGCGCGCGAGCGACATCTCGCAGGAGTACTACGCGTCCTTCACGCTCGACCGCTCGAAGAAGCTCCACCTCGGGATGCTCTCCGCCGAGGGTGGCGTCGAGATCGAGCAGGTCGCCGACGAGAACCCCGACGCGATCGCCAAGATCCATGTCGACCCGGTCGACGGGCTCACCGCGACGCAGGTCGAGGAGTGGGTCGACGCCGCCGGCCTCGACCCCGAAGCGCGTGACGGTGCGATCGACATCCTCACGAAGCTGTACCGCTGCTACGTCGACGCCGACGCGGACCTCGTGGAGATCAATCCGCTGATCCTCACCCCGGACGGCCGCGTCCACGCGCTCGACGCGAAGGTCACGCTCGACGACAACTCGGTCTTCCGGCACCCGGAGTACGCCGAGTACGACGAGACCCAGGTGCGCGACACCCGGGAGATGGCGGCCCACGAGAAGGGGCTCCAGTACGTCGGCCTCGACGGCTACGTCGGGATCATCGCCAACGGTGCCGGCCTCGCGATGAGCACGGTCGACATCGTGAGCCAGGTGGGCGGCAAGCCCGCGAACTTCCTCGACATCGGCGGCGGCGCCAACGCCGACGTGATGACGGGTGCGCTCGAGGTCATCAACAACGACCCCGACGTCAAGGCGATCTTCATCAACATCTTCGGGGGCATCACCAAGGGCGAAGAGGTCGCCAACGGGATCGTCGCCGCGCTCGAGCGGGTGACGATCGAGTCGCCGATCGTGATCCGCCTCGACGGCACGAACGCAGACGAGGGGCGCGTCATCCTCGAGCCCCACCTGTCCGACACGCTGCAGCTGCAGCCCACCATGGTCGACGCCGCCCGCCGGGTCGTCGAGATCGCGCAGTCGCGCGGAGGAAGGTAGGGATCATGGCGATCTTCGTCGACGAGAGCACCAAGGTCATCTACCAGGGGCTCACCGGGTCCCAGGGCCGCTTCTACGGTCTGCTCAACCGTGCGTACGGCACCCAGGTCGTGGGTGGCACCAACCCGAAGAAGGCCGGCACCGACGTCGACGGCATCCCCGTCTTCGCGTCGGTGAAGGACGCGGTCGCGGCGACCGGTGCCACGGCGTCGTGCGTGTTCATCCCGGCTCCCGGGGTGAGGGACGCCGTCATGGAGGCGGCCGAGGGCGGCATCGAGTTCATCGTGGTCATCACCGAAGGTGTGCCCGCGCACGACGAGGCGTGGTTCTTCAACAAGCTCCGGCGCGACCACCCGAACGTCCGCCTGCTCGGCCCGAACTGCCCCGGGCTCATCAGCCCCGGCAAGGCCAACATCGGCATCACCGCCGGGCACATCGCCCAGGAAGGTGGGCCGGTCGGGATCGTGAGCCGTTCCGGGACGCTCACCTACCAGGCGCTCTACGAGCTGAAGCAGAACGACATCGGCGTCACCACCTGCGTCGGCATCGGTGGCGACCCCGTGCCGGGCACGAGCTTCATCGACTGCCTCCAGGCCTTCGAGGCCGACCCCGAGACCAAGGCCGTGATGATGATCGGCGAGATCGGCGGGACGGCGGAGGAAGAGGCGGCCGAGTACATCAAGGCCGAGATGACCAAACCGGTCGTCTCCTACATCGCGGGCGTCACGGCCCCCCCGGGCAAGAAGATGGGCCACGCCGGGGCGATCGTGTCGGGGGGCAAGGGGACCGCGGCCGCGAAGATGGATGCGCTCGAGGACGCCGGCGCCAAGATCGGGCTGAACCCGACCGAGGCAGGCGAGCTCATGGTCGGCGTCGTCGCCAAGCTGTGATGAGCCGGTCACCTGCGCTTCGCGACGTCGCGCGTGCCGTCGGCTCGGCTGCGTAGGCTGCGGGCGTGACGAGCGCACCCCCACCCGCCGCGCCGCCGCCCCCGGCGGCCCAATGGGCAGGCGCGGCACCAGTCACGTCCCAGCGCACCAACGGCTTCGCGGTCGCGTCGCTGGTACTCGGGCTCTGCTTCTGCGTCGGCTTCACCGGCATCCTCGCCGTGGTGTTCGGCAACGTCGCGCGGAACAAGATCGACGCGTCGAACGGCACGGAGAAAGGTCGCGGGCTCGCGATCGCCGGGATCGTGCTGGGTTGGATCGGGATCGCGCTGCTCGCGATCCCGGCGATCGCCTGGTTCGGCTACGGGGTCAGCAACCTCTAAGACGCGGGGGACGCGGCGGCGTCGGTCTGGGGTGCGGCGAGGAAGATCACCAGCCCGCCCACGACCGCGAGCAGCCCGCCCCCGAGGCACGCCCAGAGCGCGGGTCCGATGCTCGCCGTGCCGCCGAAACGCTCGACCTGATCGATGGTGTCCTTCACGTCGAAGATGTCCGCCACCGCGACCACGGCACCGAGCGCGCCGAGGCCGAAGATCAGCCAGCCACCCCATCGGGGCAGTACGCCGAAGACGACGAGCAGCGCCACGATCCCGATGACGATCCCGATGCCGAGCTCCAAGGGCCCGTCGCCGTCGATGTAGTTCTTGCTCACCTCGACGGACAGCCCCGAGGTGCCGAGGTTGGCGGTCACGGCGTCGAGGAACGCGCCGACGGCGAGTGCGAGCGCCCCGACGACGGCGATCCACGCCCCGGCGGGGTTGCCCCGCCGCTTCGGTGCGGGCGCCGCGGCCGGTGCTGCGGCGGGCGCGCCCGGCTGGGCGGCCGGCACGGTGGGCGCGGCGGCCGCGGGGCCCGTGGCAGGCGCGGTGCCCGACCCCGGCATGATCGGCGCATCGGTGGCCGTCACCTGGTCGTCGGCCACCTGGTCGGTCCACTCGGCGCCGTTCCAGTAGCGGTACTGGTGCCGGCCGGTGGGGTCGGGGTGCCAGCTGGCGGGCTGCTGCGCATCGGTCATGCGGGAACCTCCTGGTGTGAGCGACCGCTGGGAACGCGACGCGGCCCCCGCTCGCGCGGGGGCCGCGTCAGTACTGGTGCGCCGGGTCAGGCAGCAGGGGGCGGGGGAGGCGTGGAGCCACCACCGCTCGTGAGCTCGGCGAGGTGCCCGCGCTCCTTGGCGACCAGGAAGCCGCCGACGGCGAGCCCCAGCGTCGTGAGCAACCCGACGTAGATGCCGAACTTCGTGTAGTCGGTGTTGCTCACCCACTTGATGAGGACGAAGACGAAGGCGATGACGCCGCCGGCGAGGTAGAAGACGCCCCACCCGACCTTGCCGAGCCGCTCCGGCATGTCCACGCCGGCGAGCTTGTCGGCGATCACGTGGCCGGCCATGACGACGCCGATGAGGATCGCCACGATGGACAGGAAGGCGCTCGGGCGCTGCCAGCCGTTGTAGCCGACCGTGTCCTCGAACGGAGTGCCGCTGAGCACGGTGATGCCGTACCACTTGAAGAAGCTGAAGATGAGCAAGAGGATCCCGGACACGCCGATGATCATCTCGCCAGGGGTGAGCTTCTTGAGATCCATGCAGTGATCCTCCGAACGGGGCAGACAACGACTGGGGGCGCGACCGCCGTCCGGGGCGCCATCGCTCAGCCCATCACGGATCGTCGTGCGACGCAAGAACCCTCACAGGGCGCAGATTCGGGCGCGACGAGTAGGTTCGGCTCCGTGCGGCGGCTCGGGATCCTTGCTTCGGGGAGCGGGACGATCCTCCAGGCCCTGCTCGACGAGGGACTCCCCGTCGCGGTGCTGGTCGTCGACCGGGAGTGCGGGGCGACCCGGCGGGCCGAGGCGGCGGGCGTGCCGGTCGAGCTCGTGCAACGGGAGTCGTTCGGTGCGGACTTCGACCGCAGCGCCTACACCGAGCGGGTCGTCGACGTGCTGAAGCGCCACGAGGTGGACCTGGTGGCGATGGCGGGCTTCATGACCATCCTCGACCAGCCTGTGCACGACGCCTACGGCGGCCGGATCACCAACACCCACCCCTCGCTGCTGCCCGCGTTCCAGGGTGCCCACGCCGTGGAGGATGCCCTGGCCGCCGGGGTCAAGGTGACGGGGTGCACGGTGCACTTCGCGACCCTCGCGGTCGACGAGGGCCCGATCCTGGCCCAGGAGTCCGTTCCGGTGCTCCCGGACGACACCGCGGGCTCCCTGCACGAGCGCATCAAGGAGGTGGAGCGCCGCCTCTACCCTCGGGTGCTCCGCGAGCTGGTCGACACCGAGCACCAGGAGGATGCGTGAGTCGTCGAGCGCTGCTGTCCGTCTACGACAAGAGCGGGTTGGTGGACCTCGCGCGTGGGCTGCACGACCTCGGGTTCGAGCTCGTGTCGTCCGGTGGCACCGCCGCCGCGATCGCCGACGCCGGCGTCCCGGTGCAGCAGGTGGGCGAGCTGACCGGCGTGCCGGAGATGCTCGAGCACCGCGTCGTCACCCTGCACCCGAAGGTGCACGGCGGCATCCTCGCCGACCGGGGGAAGCAGTCCCACCTCGACGATCTCGACGCGCACGGGATCGAGCCGTTCGACCTCGTGGTGACGAACCTGTACCCGTTCTACGAACGCCCCGAGATCGAGACGATCGACATCGGCGGCCCGGCGATGACGCGTGCGGCGGCGAAGAACCACGCGTGGGTCGGCGTCGTCACGTCGCCCGACCAGTACGCAGGCGTGCTCGAAGAGCTGCGCACCCACGACGGCGCGCTGACCGACGCCACGCGCCGGGACCTGGCGGCCGAGGCGTTCGCCCACACCGCGGCGTACGACGCCGCGATCGTGCGTTGGTTCGACGAGACGGATCCGGGCGCCGACGGCGCGCCACCTGCGCACCTCCGGCTGGCGCTCGACCGGACCGACGAGGTCCTCCGCTACGGGGAGAACCCGCACCAGCGCGCGGCCCGGTACCGGCTCGCAGGCACGACGAGCTGGTGGGACGGCGTCGAGCAGCACTCCGGGCTCGCGCTGTCGTACCTCAACTTCTACGACACCGACGCGGCGTGGCAGATCGTGCACGATCTCCACGGCGGCGGGCTGGGTGACCTCCCAGCGGTCGCGATCATCAAGCACGCGAACCCGTGCGGGGTCGCCATCCACGCCGACCTCGCGACCGCCTACCAGCGCGCATTGGAATGCGACGAGCGGTCGGCCTTCGGGGGGATCGTGGCGTGCAACCGCCCGGTCGACGCGTCGACGGTCGAGCGCATGCTGAGCGGCCCGCAGGCCGACGTCGTGATCGCGCCGGCCTACGAGGGTGGGGCGATCGAGGCGCTGATCGGCAAGCGCAAGAACACCCGCATCCTCAGCGCACCGGCGCCCGAGCCCGCCGCCGTCGACGTGCGCCAGATCTCGGGGGGCTTCCTCGTGCAGGACCCGCACCACTTCGCGAGCGGGCGCGACGACTGGCGGGTGGTCACCAAGGTCGCGCCGACGGACGACCAGTGGCGCGACGTCGAGCTGGCGTGGCGGATCTGCGGCCACGTGAAGTCGAACGCGATCGTCCTCGTGAAGGACGGTCAGGCCGTCGGCATCGGCGCCGGGCAGCAGAACCGGGTCGAGTCGGGTGAGATCGCCGCGAAGAAGGCCGACGGTCGGGCCCGGGGTGGCGCCTGCGCGAGCGACGCGTTCTTCCCGTTCCCCGACGGGATCGAGGCCGCGGCCGCGGCGGGCGCCGCCGTCGTGATCCAGCCTGGCGGGGCGATGCGGGACGATGCCAACATCGAGCGCGCCGACGAGCTGGGGCTCGCGATGGTGTTCACCGGCGAGCGGCACTTCCTGCACTGATGACCTGCCACCGACGATCCAGATGGAGCGCGTGACCACCCGATGACTGCCGAGCTGCTCGACGGGAAGGCGTTCCTGGAGACGACGAAGGCGCGCCTCGCGGAGCGCGTCGCCGCGCTGCGGGAGCGCGGCGTCACCCCGGGCCTCGGCACGATCCTCGTCGGCGGCGACCCGAACAGCCACGCATACGTGCGCGGCAAGCGAGCCGCGTGCGAGGAGATCGGCATGAGCTCGCACCACCGCGAGCTCGCCGACGACGTCTCCGCCCGGCACCTGCACGCCGAGATCGCGTCGTTCAACGAGAGCCCCGACGTCGACGGGTTCATCGTGCAGCTGCCGCTGCCGGGGCACCTCGACGAAGAGGCCGCGCTGCTCGCGGTCGACCCCGAGAAGGACGCCGACGGGTTGCATCCGGTGAACCTCGGACGTCTCGTGATGGGGGTCCCGGCACCGCGCCCGTGCACCCCGCTCGGCATCCAGGCGTTGCTCTCGACCCACGGGGTCGCGATCGCCGGCAAGCACGTCGTGGTGGTCGGCCGCGGCCTCACGATCGGCCGTCCGCTCGCGCTCCTGTTGGCACTCAAGGAGGCGAACGCGAACGCTGCGGTGACCGTCGTCCACACCGGTGTGGACGACCTGGGGGCCTACACCCGTCAGGCCGACATCCTCGTCGCCGCGGCGGGGCGAGCCTCGATCATCACGCCCGACATGGTGAAGCCCGGTGCCGCGGTCGTGAGCGCAGGGATCACGATGGACGGCCGCAAGGTGGTGCCCGACGTCGACGAGGCGGTCGGCGAGGTCGCCGGCTGGATCACCCCCCGCCTGGGTGGCGTCGGACCCACCACGATCGCGATGCTCCTCTCCAACGCCGTGGACGCGGCGGAGCGGCGAGCGGAGCGAGCGTGACCAGCAGGCGGAGCGCGAGCGTGAGCGTGCCAGCGTGCCGCAGCCCGTGCCCGAGTCCGAGCACGTCCCGGGCACCTGTCCACTCTGTGGCGCGGTGACGCCGCCGGACCAGGCGCGTTGCGTGTCGTGCGGCTTTGCGCTCGCCGGAGTCGACGGGCGGCCCGCTGCCTTCTCGCGGGCCACCCTCCTCTGGACCTCGATCGGCTTCGCCGCCGTCTACCTCATTACCCTCGCGATCGTCCTCGCCACCCGCTAGAGCGGCGAGACCCATTCCACAAGGAGCACCCCCATGGCCGAGAAGATCACGCTCGTCGACGGCGAGCTGCAGGTCCCCGACGACCCGATCATCCCCTTCATCGAGGGCGACGGCACTGGTGTCGACATCTGGCCCGCATCGCAGCTGGTGCTCGACGCGGCAGCGAAGAAGCACGGGAAGAACATCGAGTGGACCGAGGTCCTCGCCGGCCAGAAGGCGTTCGACAACACCGGTGAGTGGCTCCCCGAGGCAACGGTGCAGTCGTTCCGCGACCACCTCATCGGGATCAAGGGGCCGCTCACGACGCCGATCGGTGGCGGCATCCGCAGCCTCAACGTCGCGCTGCGCCAGATCATGGACCTCTACGTCTGCCTGCGGCCCGTGCGCTGGTTCACCGGTGTGCCCTCGCCGGTGAAGCACCCGGAGAAGGTCGACATGGTGATCTTCCGGGAGAACACCGAGGACATCTACGCAGGCCTCGAGGTCGAGGAGGGCACGGCCGAGGCCAGGAAGATGATCGAGATGCTCCACGACGCCTTCGGCTGGGAGATCAAGCCGGACTCGGGCATCGGCGTCAAACCGGTGTCGGAGAGCGGTTCGAAGCGTCTCATCCGTGCCGCGATCAACTACGCGGCAACGACGTGGCCGCAAGAGCGTCACGCTCGTGCACAAGGGCAACATCATGAAGTTCACCGAGGGTGCGTTCATGAACTGGGGCTACGAGCTCGTCCGCGAGGAGTTCTCCGACATCGCGGTCGGCTGGGACGACTGCAACGGCGACCCCGGCGACAAGATCCTGGTGAAGGACGCGATCGCCGACATCACCCTCCAGCAGGTGCTCACCCGCCCCGACGAGTTCGACGTCATCGCGACGTTGAACCTCAACGGCGACTACCTGTCCGACGCGCTCGCGGCGCAGGTCGGTGGCATCGGCATCGCACCGGGCGGCAACATCAACTACGTCACCGGTCACGGTGTGTTCGAGGCGACGCACGGTACGGCACCGAAGTACGCGGGCCAGGACAAGGTGAACCCCGGTTCGGTGATCCTGTCGGGCGTCATGATGTTCGAGCACCTCGGATGGCAGGACGCCGCCGACGACATCGTGACCGCGCTCGAGGCGACCATCGCCGACAAGATCGTCACCTACGACTTCGCGCGCCTGATGGACGGCGCCACCGAGGTCAAGACGAGTGAGTTCGCGAAGGCGATCGTCGACCACATGTGACCGTGCCCGTGGACAGCCCTTCCCGATCGGGCTGACGGACCTCCGTTCCGACCCATCCGGCACCGGGGGTGTGCGCGAACATTGGAGGAGCCTCGGCGTCCGGACGCCGACGGGGAGGCACCGTGCTGCTCGCCGAGCTGAACGTCCGCCACACGCGGCTGCACATGCCGACGCGGCGTGTGGCGCTCGGCGACGTCTACCTCCCGACCAGCGGGCCCGCCTACGGGGCGGTGCTGCTCGGCGCGGTCATGTCGGAGTACGTGGGCGTCCTCGACGAGGAGCAACGCGAGCTGCTGCCCCGACTCCTCGACGACGCCCGCGACGGTCTGGCCGTGCCGCGCATCGCACTGCGCTACCGCTTGCAGAACGACACGCACGGTCTCGACCGTTCGCGTCACCGGATCGTGGGGGAGGCGCTCGACGGGTCGAACGGGTCCGAGCACCGAGTCGTGCTCGAGCTCGACCACCACGGGAGGCCCGACCCCCAGGTCATCGGTACGGTGCTCGCAGCGAGCGCGCTGCCGCCGTCGGCCCGCTCCGTCGCGCTCGCGCGCCCTCGACGACGCGTTGCGTCGGCCGCGTCTCCCGGACGGGATGGTCGTGCGGCGGCTGCTCCAGGGAGCGCCCGACCTGCGAGAGTTCATCGCACCCGGCGGCGCCGCGAGCGCCAGACCCGTCGACGACGCGTGGCGCGGGATCCCGGCCGACCGGCGGTGGGCGATGGAGGTGCTCGGGCTGCGGGCCGACATGGACGTCGACCGGGCGGACGTCCAGTCGCGGTTCCGTCGCCTCGTGCGGATGGCCCACCCGGACCACGGCGCCGCCCGCGACGGAGCCGCCGAACGGCTGGCCCAGCTGCGCGAGGCCCGGGAGCTGCTCCTCGCCGTCACCCTCGCCGCGACCGACCCCGCAGCGGCCGCCGAGCGCACGGGCTGAGGCTTCTCGGCACGTTGACACGCGCATGCCGCGTCCCAGCGTGCCAAGAACGGCTCTCACGGCGGCTTCTTCGGGCGGGGGGTCGCGCCGGTAGATTCTCGGACATGGCGAAGTCACCGGTTCATGTCACCGTCACGGGCGCTGCCGGGCAGATCGGGTACGCGCTCGTCCACCGCATCGCGAGCGGTCAGCTCCTCGGGCTCGACCAGCCCGTCGTGCTCCGGCTCCTCGAGATCGAGCCTGCGATGACGTCGCTCGAGGGCGTCGTGATGGAGCTGGAGGACGGCGCGCACCCGCTCCTCGAGGGCATCGAGGCGACGAGCAGCCTCGAGACCGCGTTCGACGGTACGTCGTGGGCGCTGCTCGTCGGATCGATCCCGCGCAAGGCCGGCATGGAGCGCGGCGACCTCCTCACCGTCAACGGCGGGATCTTCAAGCCCCAGGGTCAGGCGATCAACGCGCACGCGGCCGACGACGTGCGCGTGCTCGTGGTCGGGAACCCGTGCAACACGAACTGCCTCATCGCCCGGTCCAACGCACCCGATGTTCCCGCCGACCGCTGGTTCGCGATGACCCGCCTCGACGAGAACCGCGCGAAGACGCAGCTCGCGCGCAAGGCCGGTGTCCCGGTGCGAGAGGTCACCAACCTCGCGATCTGGGGCAACCACTCCGCGACGCAGTTCCCCGACTTCGAGAACGCCAAGATCGGGGGCAAGCCGGCTCCGAGCGTGATCGGCGACGAGTCCTGGTTGCAGTCCACGTTCCTCGAGACCGTGCAGAAGCGCGGCGCCGCGGTCATCGACAAGCGCGGTGCTTCGTCGGCAGCATCCGCCGCCCACGCCGCGATCGGTTCCGTGAACAGCGTCGTCGACGCGACGCCCAAGGGCGACTGGCACTCCCTCGCGGTCGTCAGCCGCGGGGAGTACGGCACCCCCGAGGGGTTGCAGTTCGGGTTCCCGGTGCGCAGCAACGGGAAGACCTGGGAGGTCGTCGAAGGCCTCGAGCACGACGACTTCGCCGACGAGAAGGTGCGCGTCACCACCGAGGAGCTCGTCAGCGAGCGCGCCGAGGTCGAGTCGCTCGGGCTGATCTGAGCGCCAGGTGGCCGACCTGCGGCGGCCTCGACCGGCGGTGCCTCGACCGGCGGTGCCTGCCCTGAAGTGGTGGGTGGAGCCGACGCCGATCGGTGACCTCGGCATCACGGTGTCGGGCGGCGCGGGCACGCCGCCGGTCATCGTCCACATCACGCTGCCCGGGTCGGACCTCGAGCCGCCGCCGGACGCGATCGAGCAGACGGATCCGGCGATCTCCCGCCAGCTCGACGAGTACTTCACCGGCGCACGCCACCGCATCGAGGCCGCGGTCGATCTCTCGACGGTGACCGGTCCGTTCCGGCGCATGGTCCTCGAGACGCTGCGGCGCGAGGTGCCGTGGGGCGAGACGGTCACGTACGGCGAGCTCGCGGGGATGGCCGGTCGTCCCCGCGCGGCCCGCGCCGTGGGCACCGCGATGGCGTCCAACCCGGTGCCGTTGGTGATCCCGTGCCACCGGGTCCTCGCGTCGAACGGCCTGGGTGGCTACGGGGGTGCCGATGGGCGCCCCGACCTCAAGCGAGCGCTCCTGGCTCTCGAAGGGGTCCACGTTCCCTGATCCCGGTCGCGGCACGATGGCCGCGTGGCGGATCCGGAGGTCCCGGTCGAGCGCGGCCAGACCGTCGATCGGCTGGTCGCGTTCAGCGACGGCGTGTTCGCGATCGCCATGACGCTGCTCGTGCTCAGCCTGACGATCCCCGACCTCCACGGCAGCGAAGCGGCGGTCAACCAGAAGCTGTGGGAGACCGTTCGCGAGCAGGCTCCCGAGCTGTTCAGCTACGCCCTCAGCTTCGCGGTCGTCGGGCGCTACTGGCTGGTGCACCACCGCTTGTTCGGGCTGGTGCGCCGGGCCGACTCCCGGCTCCTCGTCCTGAACCTGTTCCTCCTCGGGTGCATCGCCGTCATCCCGTACCCGACGGAGATCCTCGGGCGCTACGGCGACACGACCGCCGCGGTGGTCATCTACTCCGCGACCCTGACCGTCACGGGCATCGCGAACCTGCTCGTCACGCACCACATCGACGTCGCGGGTCTGATGGACGAGCGGGCGACTGCCGCGTACCGCCGTCACTCACGCCTGCGGGCAGCCACACTCCCACTCATGTTCGGGCTCTCCATCCCGATCGCGTTCGTCGACCCGACGTCGGCGATGATCTCCTGGGCGGTGTTCGGCGTCACGCTGACGGTGGTCGGGACCCGCCGCTACGGCAAGATCAGCGATCCGTTCGACGCGTGATCAGCCGGCCTTGATACGGGAGCTCCCGGGCTCGCGGACCGCGGCGAGGCCCTCGCGGATCGCGTCCGCGTCGTGCAGCGCGGCGAGCGCGTCGACCTCCTCGGGGCTGATCGGCGGTACGTCGCAGTGCGAGATGAGTGGGTGGCTGGGGCGCGACGGCCGCTCGGCCGCGCCGAACAGGGTCTCGTGGACGCGCTCGCCGGGGCGGAGCCCGGTGTAGACGATCTCGATCTCCCGGTCGGAGTCGGCGACCAGCCGCTGCGCGAGTTCGGCGATCCGTACGGGTTCGCCGACGTCGAGCACGAGCACCTCGCCCGACCGCCCGACCGCTCCGGCCTGGATGGTGAGCTGCACGGCCTCCTCGCACGTCATGAAGAAACGCGTGACCTCGGGGCTGGTCACGGTGACCGGCCCCCCGGCTTCGATCTGCGCGCGGAACGTGTCGAGCACCGAGCCGCGGCTGCCGAGCACGTTGCCGAACCGGATGCTCAGGTAGGTGCCGCTCGCTCGCTCGGCGGCGCTTGCCGTCATCCGCTCCGCGACGCGCTTGGTCCGCCCGAGCACGTTGATGGGGTCGGCGGCCTTGTCGGTCGACACGTTCACGAAGCGTTCGACGTTCGTCCGCAGCGCGGCCTCGAGCACGTTGCGCGTGCCGACGACGTTCGTGGTGACGGCTTCCCCAGGGTTCAGCTCGAGGAGCGGAACGTGCTTGAGCGCCGCGACGTGAAACACGACCTCGGGGAGATGGGTGTCGAAGACCTCGTCGATGCGCGCTCGGTCGCGAATGCTCGCGACGACGAGGTTGGGGGAGTCGAGGCGGCCGACGCCGTCGAGCGACAGCTGGCACGCGAGGAGGTTCGACTCGTCGTGATCGAGGAGCACGAGCTGCGCCGGCTCGTAGCGGGCGATCTGGCGGCACAGCTCGGAGCCGATCGATCCGCCCGCACCCGTGACCAGGACGCGGCGCCCGCGGATGTACTGGGCGATGCTCTCGACGTCGGTCTCGATCTCCTTGCGACCGATCAGGTCGGCCGGCGTCGGCGGGCGGATGTCGGCGATCGTCACGATGCCGAGGAGCTCGTTGACGGGCGGCAGCACCCTGACGTCGAGCCCGGCGAGGTGCGCCGCGTCGGAGACCTCACGGATCAGGCTCGCGGGCGCGCTCGGGATCGCGATGAGGAGGGTGTCGGCGTCGTGGTCGGCCGCGGCGCGCTCGATGTCGCGGCTGGTCCCTACCACCGGGATGCCCATGATCCGCAAGCGCCGCTTGTCGGGGTCGTCGTCCAGCAGGGCGACGGGGACGTACTCGGAGGTCGGCCGGCGCAGCAGCGCCCCGACGACCTGGGTGCCCCCGTCACCGGCGCCGAGGACGATCAGGCGGGCCCGGTCCTCCGCGTTGGGGCGCAGCCGGCGCTCCCGGGTGAGCCGGACGGTGTAGCGCACTGCGGCGCAGAGGAGCAGGGCGACCAGCCCGCCGGCGATCGGCACGCTCGCCGGGAGGGGACGTCCGACGGCGAGGTTCAGCGCGAAGACCGCGAAGGTCACCACGCCGATCGACCGGACCAGGGCGGCGACCTCGTCGAAGCTCCCGAACCGGTACCGGCCGGTGTACAGGCCGAACGCGTACCCCACCGGGATCGCGAGGACGACCGCGATGACCGTCGAGGATCGCGAGGTCGCCCTGGTGGCGCTCGGCGATCGAGAAGTCGTAGCGGGCCAGCTCTGCGAGCACCATGCCGAGCGCCCAGGCGAGCGAGTCGCCCAGCACCTGCGCGGCGTGGCGCGGCCGTCGACCGATGACGGGTGCCGTGTCGTCCCGCTCGTCGCCCGTGTCGGCGTCGGCCTCGTCCTCGATGCCGGGTCCTAGGTCGCTCATGGCGTGCGGCGGGCGCACCGGTGCCGCGGGTCGTTCATGGCTGCGCAATCGGTCGGGGATCCATTGCAGAGAAAGCCTAAAGCAGGGTACTCCGCTCGGACTGGGGAGTCTCCGCCCCGTACACTCTCTCGTCGTGGAGAGTGGTGGTGAGGCGACCGAGCAGTTCGAGCTCCGGGATTACCTCGCGATCCTCCGTCGTCGCTGGCTGACGATCGTCGTCGTCACCGTGATCTGCACCGGTCTCGCCCTCGCGTACTCGATCACCCGCCAGGCCGAGTACGAGGCCAGCACGACCGTCCTGCTCCGCCGCACCGCGAGCCAGAGCATCGCCAACCCAGGGGCCGGCTCGCTCGACATCGCGACCGAGATGGAGGTCGCCACGAGCCGCTCGGTCCGTGACGCCGCCGAGGCGAAGATCGGTCACCCCGTGAACGTGTCGGCCGACTCGGGCGATTCCGCGAGCATCATCGCGCTCAGCGTGCAGTCGACGAACGCCGACCAGGCGGTCAAGGACGCCAACGAGTACGCGAAGGTCTTCATCGACGAGCGCCGTCAGAAGTCGGTCGACGACTTCCTCCAGGCCGCCGAGCAGGTGCAGGCCAAGATCGACGACATCAACGGGCAGATCGCCGTCGCCCCCACGATCGACGAGTCGGTGCGGCTCGCCCGCCAGCGCGACTTCTACGCGAACCAGCTCGATCAGCTCCGCTTCGCAGCCAGCGCCAACCAGATCGGCGGCGCGCAGGTCGTGAGCGCCGCGCTCAACGCCAACAAGGTCCGACCCGTGCCGGCGCGGGACGCGATGCTCGGGTTCATCGGCGGCCTCGTGCTCGGGATCGTTCTGGCGTTCCTCCGCGAGTACCTCGACGACTCGATCAAGAACAAGGGCGACCTCGAACGCGCCTCGGGTGGCGTGCTCGTCATCGGGATGATCCCGGCGGTCCAGGGCTGGCGGGAGTCGACCGGCCCGAAGCTCGTGTCGATGACTCATCCCCAGGCCGTCTACACCGAGGCGTACATCACGCTGCGCACATCGCTGCAGTTCCTGTCGCTCGACCGACCGATCCGTGCGCTGCAGGTCACGAGCCCGAGCGCGGGCGAGGGCAAGACGACGACGCTGGCGAACCTCGGCGTCGTGCTCGCCCGAGCCGGGCAGCGCGTCGTCATCGTCTGCTGCGACCTGCGCCGGCCGCGGGTGCACGAGTTCTTCGGCCTCGACAACCACATGGGCTTCACGTCGGTGCTGCTCGGTGAGTCGCCGCTGTCGGCCGCGCTGCAGCCGGTTCCGGGGCAGCCGGGGCTCGTGGTGCTGCCGTCGGGTCCGCCGCCGCCCAATCCCGCGGAGCTCCTCTCCACCGCGCGCGCGGCCGAGGTGCTCGACGCGCTCCAGTCGAACAGCGACATCGTGCTCATCGACAGCCCGCCGATCCTCCCCGTGGCCGACGCCACCGTGCTCTCCCGCCTCGCCGACGCGACCGTCGTCGTCGCCCGGGCCGGCAGGACCTCCCGCCGCTCGCTGCACCGCGCGATCGAGGTGCTCCAGCAGGTCGACGCTCCGGTCGTCGGCACCGTGCTCAACGGTGTGCGCCACTCGTCGAGCGACGGATACGCGCTCGCCTATGGCTATGGGTACGGCAACGAGGACCAGCCCAAGAAGGGCTTCCGTCGCAACGGCAAGGACGCCGGCGACGTCGGCGACGACGAGCCGATCGTGCTCGAGGACGACCTCGCCGACTGAGTCGTGGGTGCGCGGCGAATGCCGCGCGGCTCAGGTTGAGGGCTCGGGAACGGTCTCCGGTGTCGTTGGGGTCGTGTCGGGCGTGGTCGGTGTGGTGTCCGGTGTCGTTGGGGTCGTGTCGGGCGTGGTCGGGGTGGTGTCCGGTGTCGTCGGGGTGGTGTCAGCCGTCGGGTTGGTCGGGCCCGGGTCGTAGATCCCGCCGCCACTGCCGCTCCCGCCACCGTTCGAGCGTCGCGGTGTGAAGCTGGCCTGCGACGCGAGCGCGGCCTCGAGCGCGGCTTGTGCCGCGGCGAGCTCTTCGGGGTTCTGCGCGTTCGCAGCGGCCTCGCGCGCGGCCTCGACGCGCTGCGCGATCTCGGTGTCGACGTCGCGCGCCCAGCGCTCGAGGCGGGAGCGGTCCCGACCCTTCGGTGGGACCGAGATGCGGTACGTGATCGTGACCGACGCCTCGGGCTCGAGATCGAACGTGTAGCGCACGACCGGGTCGGGCTGCACGACCACAGGCGGCGGTTCGAAGAGGATCACGCTCACGTTGCGGGCGAGCGTCTTCGGGATCGTCTCGTCGTAGCTGAACGTCGTCGTGGCGCTCGTCCGGTTCTCGAACGTGACCTTTCCGATGAACTGTTCACCGTCGGTGCCGCGCAGCTGCCAGCGGCGGGTGCCGCTGACGCCGGGCGCGACGTCGAAGGTGTCGAAGGTCAGGTCGCTGGTCGTGGTGATCGGCGTCGAGATCCCCCCGGAACCCGAACCCGAGGAGCGCGTCCCGAGGTACAAGCCACCGATGACGAGCGCCACCGCGACACCGATCGCGACCATCCCGTTGCGGGAGCGGTACCAGCTCGGCCGGGGCCGGGGCTCGCGCCGGTAGGCCTCGGGCTGGAGCGCGGTCGTCGGCGTGACCGCGGAGGGCGCGTCCCAGTCGATCCCGAGGTCGGCCGCGGTTGCCAGCGGAGCGATGGGCGGCGCGGCCGGCCCGGGCTGGAGTGGGTCGAAGCGGTCGACCTCCGCGGCGCCGGATCCCCAGGCGACGGGTTCGGCGATCGGGACTCGCGCGCCGTTCCCGTTGCCGTTCGCGGCGTGCCCATTGGTGGAACCGTTCGTCCCCCGGGCCCACACCTCGGCGCAGCCCAGGAAGAGTCCGGTGCAGCGGACGCCGCAGACCGCACAGGTGCAGCAGTCGTCCTCGGCGACCATGGCATGGTCGCACCCCGGTTCGATCGTTCGTCCGAACTCGGTGCACCAACCCACGGCGACGATGCTACGCCGACACCTCGACCGTTCTCGCCGCGGCGAGCTCGCGGGCCGTCGGCAGGGCGAAGAGGACCAGCAGGAGCGGGAGCATCTGGGTGCGTTCCCGGGCGAGGAGGCCGAAGTTGGAGAACGACGAGAACGCGAAGATGAAGGCGGCCACGAAGCCGATCGCGTACGCGATGTACGGGCGTCGGCGGATCAACCGCCGCGTGGTGCGTATTCGCGACCACGAGAACACGAAGAGCACGAGGAGCACGAACCCCTCGACGGCCGCGATGAGCGACTGCAGGCTGCCGGCCTCGTACGGGAAGGGCCGGAAGAGCACCGTGACCGTCGCGAACGGGATGTCCACCGGGCTCGTGATCTGCACGGCGGTGAACGCGGAGCCCGAAGACGCACCGCTGTCGGCGCCCGTGGAGGCCGCGGTGTCGGACAGCTTGGCCTCGATGCTCTCCTGGGTGAGCGACTTGACGCCGAGGAACGTGGACGCCTGCGACACCAGGACGAGCCCGCCGATGAGGAGCACGCCGACCGCGAAGATCCGCAGCGCCGGCGTCGCCGCGTTGCGCGCCGGTGCCTTGCGCACGAAGAACGCGAACAGCACCCCGCAGTACACCAGGAGCGACACGTGGGGCCGGAGGAGGGTCGCGCCGATGAGCCCCGGGATCAGCAGCAACGCGCCGCGGTTCCCACGGAGGAGGCACGCCGTTCCGTACGCGCACGCCCCCAGCACGAGCATCATGAACGCTTCCTTGTTGATGCCCGAGGGCCAGAACACCATGGAGGGGAGGAAGATCAGCAGGATCAGGTAGCGCTTGCTGTTGCCCTCGGGCAGGCCGATCTTGAACGCGCGCCAGAACAGCAGGATCCCGAGGTAGCTCAGGAACGCGAAGACGAAGAACCCCGCGAACCGCGACGCGCCGAAGATCGCGTAGACCCCGCCGGTGAACACCCGCAGGAAGCCCGTGCCGGGGATCGTGCCCTCGTAGTGGAAGCTGAAGTCGAGTGATCGCAGGAACGGCGCGATCTTGCGTCCCGCCACGTGGTAGTCCTGCGCGTCGGCGAAGCCGCCCGAGATCGCGAACGCGAACAGGTAGCGCGCGGTCGCGCCCACGAACTTCAGCACGAACCCCGCCATGATGATCGCGAAGACCGCGGGGTCCCGATCGACGCGCGCGAAGTGCCGCGCGATCGGCAGGATCGCGAGGGTCAGCAGCGGGATGATGATGACCGCCGCGCCGGTGTCGCCGTCGGTGCGGTAGATCGAGAACAGGACGATGGCGGCGTAGCCGAAGAACCAGACGAACACCGCGGTGAAGCCCCAGGTGCTGGTCCTTCGGTCGTTCGCGTCGTCGGGGCGGCCACGCGATCCTCTCGCTCCCTGATGCGGATCTCTATCCTAGGGAGCGAGGATGCCGAGGGCAGGGCCGAGCGACGGCCGGGGGACATGGCCGACGAGACCAGATCGCCGTTCGCGCACCTCGGTGTCGGCGCGATCGTCTACGCGCTGGCCAAGATCGTGTCTCCGGAGCACCTCTCCCTCGGTGACCACTCGACGATCGACGACTTCGTCTTCCTCAATGCCGGGCGACGTACCGAGATCGGCCGGTACGTGCACATCGCATGCCACGCGAGCGTCATCGGTGGCGGCGAGCTCGACATCGGTGACTTCGCGGTCGTCGCGACCGGCGCACGGGTGCTCACCGCGACCGACTCGGTCGGCGACGGCGCGTTCATGAGCACGCACGCTCCCGACGAGCTCCGCCATCTGGTCGACGGCCCCGTCTCGATCGGTGCGCACGGCTTCGTGGGGGCGAACGCCGTGGTGCTGCCGGGTGTCACGATCGGGGAGGGAGCGGTCGTCGGCGCGGGCTCGGTGGTCACGCGCGACCTGGAGCCGTGGACCGTCCACGCCGGGGCTCCGGCGCGGCTGCTCCGCGCCCGTCCTCGCCCTCCGCGCCTCGACGTCTGAGCTCGTTCCTCGAGCCGCACGCCTGAGGACCCGAGTCTCAGGGCGCGGCGAGCGGGTCGTCGCTCGAGTGCCCGCTGCTGCCCTCGCCGGTCACCAGCACCTTCACGGTGCGCAGCACGATCGAGGCGTCGGCGCGCAGCGACGGACGCGCCACGTACTCGAGGTCGAGCTCGATGCGGGCGTCCCAGTCGAGGGCGTTGCGCCCACACACCTGCGCGAGCCCCGTCAGCCCCGGGCGCACCCCGAGCCGACGGCGTTGCTCGGGGGTATAGCGGGCGACCTGGTAGGCCAGCGTCGGTCGTGGCCCGACGATGCTCATGTCGGCCCGGATCACGTTGAGCAGCTGCGGGAGCTCGTCGAGGGAGCACCGGCGCAGGACGCGCCCGACGGCGGTGATGCGTTCGGGGTCGGGGATCATCGGGTTCGCGGCGCCGTGCACCATGCTGCGGAACTTGTAGACCGTGAACGGGGCACCGCCGCGGCCGATGCGCTCCTGGCGGAAGAGCACCGGCCCGCGCGACGTGGCCTTCACCGCGACCGCGCAGATCGTGCCCAGCACGAGGGCAGGGATCGCGGCGACGAGGAGCACGACGAGATCGAACGCGCGCTTCCCGCGATACGTCGCGGCCACCGGGACCGAGACGACCGGTGGCGGAGGGGTCGGCGCGTCGCTCGTCACGGCTCAATCTTGACCTCCTTTTGGTACGGTCCGAGCATTCCTGACGCGGCACCGCTCCCGGACCCGGCACGGGTCGTCTTCATCGCCGGGGCCGGTCGGTCCGGCACGACGCTGCTCGAACGCATGCTGCGTCCGCTCGAGGACACCGTCACGATCGGTGAGCTGTTCTGGTTGTGGCGCCCGGCCTGGCCCACGATGTTGTGTGAGTGCGGCGTGCAGCACGGCGCGTGTCCCTTCTGGCGCGCCGTGCTCGACCGACGCCTTCGGTGACGACGACGCCGCGACCCGAGCCCGCGTCCGCCGTGGCGTGGCGTCCGTGCTCCGGTTCCGGAACGCACCATCGCTCGCCGTCTCCGACCTGTCGGGCGCGCGCCGGGTCGCGCTCGAGGAGGTGGGTGCTGCGGTCGGCACGGTCTACCGTTCCATCGCACAGGTGAGTGGAAAGCGCACCGTCGTCGACAGCTCGAAGCTGGCGCTGTTCGCGGTAGCAGCCGAACGGTTCGGTGCAGTGGACCTCCGCGTCGTGCACATGGTCCGGGATCCTCGTGCCGTCGCCTACTCGTGGACCCGCGCGCACCAGCTCCCGTACTTCCCGGGCCGATCGCTCCCGACGCGCTCGTCCGCGCGCTCGGCGCTCGACTGGATGCTGGCCAACTCCGAGGCGGCGGTGTTGAAGCACCGGGTGCCTTCCCACGTCGTCGTCCGGTACGAGGACCTCGTCGCCGACCCCCGGGACGAGCTGCGGCGGGTCGTGCGGACGCTCGACCTCGTCGAGGATCCGGATGCTCTGTTCGACGACGGCGCGGTCCTGCGCGACGCGCCGGGACACGCGATCGGTGGCAACCCGATGCGGTCGAATCGTGGTGCGGTGCCGGTTGCCCTCGACGACGAGTGGCGGACCGAGGCGCCGCGGCGGGATCGGGCCCTGGTCGGAGCGCTCACGCTCCCGATGCGGCTGCGGTACGGCCGTCCGTCGCGCGTCCCGGCGTCATGAGCGCTGCAGGCGACCCCGAGCACGCGTCGGACACAGTGCTCGGCGTGGTGCTCACGCACAACTCACGCGAGCTGCTGCACCGTTGCCTGGGTGCACTCGACGCACAGACCGAGTCGCTCGACGCGCTGCTGGTGGTGGACAACGCCAGCATCGAGGACGTCGCCGACCTCGCGGCGCGTTCGGAGGACGGCCGGGTGCTGCGCCTCCCCGAGAACCTGGGGCCGGCCGGCGGCTACGCGGCCGGGCTCGAGGCGTTCCTGGCATCCGACGCCGATTGGGCGTGGCTGCTGGACGACGACTGCATCCCGACGCCGACCGCACTCGCAGAGCTACGGCACGCGGCGCGCGCGGTCGACACGCCCCGGGTGCTGCTGGCAACCACGATCGACCACGAGTCGCGGGAGGTGGTGGTCTCCTACGGCTGGTGGGGTGTGCTGATCCCGCGTGCCGTGGTCGAGGCGGTCGGCGTCCCGATCGCGGACCTCTTCTACTGGGTCGAGGACACCGAGTACTTGCAGTGGCGGATCCCGCGTGCCGGATTCGCGGTGGAGCGATGCGCCGAATCGATCGTCGAGGTGCAGCACTCGCGGCCTGCCGGCGCCGGCAAACCCGCGTGGAAGTACTACTACGAGGCCCGGAACCAGCTGTACTTCCGATGGCGCGTGCAGCTCCCCAACCCCCGCGCCACCGATCCGAAGGCTCGGCGGCGCGCTCGACGCAAGCGAGCTCGGGAAGGGGCGCGTGCGGTGTCCAAGCTGGCGCTCAAGGCAGCGTTCCGCGAGCACGACCAGCGCTGGCACAAGCTCGCGATGGTCGGTCGCGGGGCGTGCGACGGTGCGCGCGGGCGCCTGGGCCGAACGGTCCCGGTCGACGAGTCGGATCGGCCGCACGAGGCCGACAAGGGCGGGACGTCGTCATGATCCTGTCGCACCGCCACCGCATGATCTTCCTCAAGACGGCGAAGACGGCGGGGACGAGCATCGAGCTGTCGCTCTGTCGGTGGTGCGGCCCCGACGACGTCGTGACGGCGGTGGAGCCGGCCGACGAGGCGATCCGTCGGTCCCACGGCGGGGTCGGCCCACAGCACCATGAGCATCCCGTGCGCGTGCGTGACCTGCGGATCACCGACGTCCGCCGGGCCGCAGCACGCCGGGGCTGGCCGCAGCGGCGCGACTTCTGGAACCACATCACGGCGTCCGAGGTGCGCGAGCGCGTCCCCGCCGAGGTGTGGAACGAGTACCACAAGGTCGCGTTCGTGCGGAACCCATGGGACCGCGCGATCAGCGCGTAGTCCTGGGAGCGCCACCGGGGACAGACGTCGGCCGACCTCGACACCTGGGTCGAGAGCCGGCGGATGGGACGGAACTGGGCGGTCTGCAGCATCGACGACGAGGTGGTGCTCGACCAGGTCGGTCGCTACGAGTCCCTCGTCCCCGACGTCACGAGCCTGTGCGAACGCGTCGGGATCGAGTTCGACGGGTGGCTGCCCACCGCCAAGAGCGGGGTCGCGTACGGATCGTCGGCACTACCGCGAGGTGCTGCTCCGCCGAGGCGGCCGCAGACGATCGCGCGGAAGTGCGCCCCGGAGATCGAGGCCTTCGGTTACGAGTTCTGAGGTTCGCCGCTACGCGTGGCCCCAGAGGTCGAAGTCCGGGCCGACGATCTCGCGGAGCCGGCGGAGGTCGTCGGTGAGCTCCGACCAGATGTACGCCTCGAGGGAGTCGTCGATGTGGTCGTCGTCCTTCGGCGGGTGCACGTCGGTGAGATGCCGGACGCGCCGTCGGAGCGACTTCGGGATGCGCCGATACCCCGGGATCCGCTGGAGCCGGTCGCGGGCTCGGGCGGCGCTCGGGCGGAGCGGCAGGCGATCCGCGCTGCGGTAGACCTCTTCGTCGATGTTCTGGGGCATGCGGCCGGCGTCCACGCCGATGAACGAGAAGATCTCGCGCAGCGTCGCCTTTCGGTCGTTCCGGAGACGCTCCGAGGAGACGACCAGGAGCTGGTCCCTGGGGAAGGTCTCGAGGTACGGAGCGAGCTGGTACGCGTAGCGGCTCGTGTCGAGGTAGTCGGGGTTCTCGCGCACCGCGCGGCTGATCGGGTGGAGGTCCTCCACACCGCGCCAACCGCGGTGGCGGTACATCGACGCGATGCGATCGATCGGGTTGCGAACGACGTACACGAGGCGCACGTCGGGGATCAGCGCGGCGATCTTCGGCGCCGCGCCGGTGCGCTTCGGCGCCTTCGTGTACGAGGTCGACGACTCGCCACGGGCGATCGCATCGCCGGCGTCGTCGAAGAGGGCCTCGTACCAGTCGTGGTCGTGCGTCGCGTCCTCCTCCGAGCCGACGTCGGGCGCGAAGTAGCTCGGCTCCTTCGGGTCCATCACGAAGAAGACCTCGGGGTGGCTCGGCGAAATAGGACGAGAGGCTGGTCGTCCCGCTCTTCATCGCACCGATCAGGAGGAAGGTTGGTAGCACGTGAGCGATCCCCGAGTGGAGTGGTCGGTCGCTACCGGCGACCGGTGCGCGCGACGTCACGATACAGGCGGACGAACCGGGCGAGAGTCCGGTCCGGGGTGAACTCGTCGAGGTAGCGCTCGCGCCCGCGCGCCGAGCGCGGCGGCGAGGACCGGGTCCCGGAGCACCCGACCGATGGCGTCCGCGAGCGCGACCGCGTCGCCCGCCGGGACCAGGAGCGCCGAACGGTCCGGGTCGACGACCTCCCGGAGCGCCTCCAGGTCGGACGCGACCACCGGCAGGCCGAGCGCCATCGCTTCGAGGACGGCGGCCCCGAGGCCCTCGTAGCGCGAGGGGAGCACGAACACATCGGCGGCGGCGAGGAGGTCGCCCACGTCGTCGCGGTGACCGAGCAGGTGGACCTCGTCGGTCAGTCCGAGCGCGGCCGAGCGGGCGCGGAGCTCCGCCGTCGACTCGCCTTCGGCGCCGGCGACGAACAGCTGCGCGTCGGGGAATGCGTCCCGGACGCGCGCCATCGCCTCGACGAGGTGCACCTGACCCTTCTGCCGGTCCTGCCGCCCGACCGTCAGGATCACGGGTGCGTCGCCCACGCCGAGCGCACGCCGCGCGGCGAGCCGCCGCTCGGGTCCGGGTTCGCCCAGCCGCGCCGGATCCCGGGTCCGGGGGACCACCGTGATCCGCTGGGGACGGATCCGCAGCCCCTCGATCGCGGCGCGTCGTACCGCCTCGGTGATCGCGTGGAAGTGCGTCGTGAGGTGCCGGGCGGTCAGGCCGTCGACCCACCAGAGCACGCGGCGCCGCCAGGATGGTGGGTCCGAGTCCCCGAGGAGCGCCTGCTCGTGCGCGGGGTTCACGAGGCTCGAGAGCACCGGGACCCCCGTGCCCCACGCGGCCAGCCGCCCGGCCTGGTCGGCGGCGTAGAGCGTCGTGTGGAGCACGTCGGGTCGTCGCTCGCGCAGCACCCTCCTGAGGCGCCGGACCGCCGACGGGAGGTGGTCGACCGCCGAGCACCACGACCTCGATGCCCGCGGCCTGGAGCTCGTCCTCGAGTCCGTCATGATCGCGTCGGAAGCAGACCACGATCGGCTCGATGTCCGTGGGCCGGAGCGCCAGCGCGAGCTCGGCGACGGATCGCCCGGCGCCTCCGGTCGCGAGCACGCGCGACATCACGAGCAGCACGCGGAGGCGCGGCGGCTCGGATGCCGGAAACGCTACGGTGCCCACGTCGCGATCGAACGGGCGCGCGACACGAGACGACCATGCGACCGGGACCCGATCGGCTGACCATGCGAGTGCTGCAAGTCGTCACCGACACCGATCGTCGTGGTGCCCAGATCTTCGCCGTCGATCTGCACACTGCGCTCGGCGATCGTGGGCATACCGTCTCCACGGTAGCCCTGGCCCCGGGATCTACCCGTCCCCCGCTCGAGCTCGAGTGGCTCGGCGCGCGCCGCCGGGGCCCGAAGACCCTCCGACGACTCCACGGGCTGATGCGTACGGTCGACGTGACCATCGCGCACGGCTCCGCGACCGCGGCCGCGTGTGCGGCATCGTCGATCGGGTCCGGGACACCGTTCGTGTACCGCCAGGTCAGCGACACGCACTTCTGGGCGTCGACACGTGCGCGGCGGTGGCGAGTTCGCAGGTACCTGGAGCGCGCCGCCCTCGTCGTGGCGCTGTCGGGCTCGGCGCGCGACGACCTGATCGCGAACCTCGCGCTCGACGCCGAGCACGTCCGCATCGTCCCCAACGGTGTGCCTGCGGCTCGCTACCCGATCCCCGACGCGGCGCGGCGCCGGGAGGCGCGCACCTCGCTCGAGCTCGGTACCACGCCGACCGCGGTCGTCGTGAGCGCGCTGTACTCGGAGAAGGGTGTGGGCGACGCGATCGAGGCCATCGCCGAATGCCCCGGTGCCCAGCTGCTGGTCGTGGGCGACGGGCCCCAGCGACCAGCCCTCGAGCGGCTCGCCGACGAGCGGGCGGCCGGGCGCGTGCGGTTCTTCGGCTCGCTCGCATCCCTCGACGACGTGTACGCGGCCGCCGACGTGGCCCTGTTCCCCAGTCGCGGCGGGGACAGCATGCCGGCCGCCCTCATCGAGGCAGGTCTGAGCGGCCTTCCCGCGGTCACCACTTCGGTGGGCGCGTCGGCCGAGGTCGTCGTCGACGGCGTGACCGGCACGGTCGTGGATCCGGGCGACGTGCCGGCGCTCACCCACGCGACGCGAGCGGTGTTCGACGGCCAGGTCGACGTCGACGCCTACGGCGACGCGGCCCGCACCCGCTGCCTCGAGCACTTCGAGATCGGAGTGGTCGGTGCGCAATGGGAAGCCGTGCTCCGAGAGGCGATCGAGCGACGTCGATGAAGGTGCTCGTCGTGATGCAATCGCTCGGACGCGGCGGCGGAATCGTTCGCTCGCTGCTCGAGATGTTGCCCCGGATCCACGGGCACGGGATCGAGAGTCGTGTCGTGGTGTTCGGGCAGACCGAAATCAGCGCCGACGACGAGTATCGGGCGGCCGGCATCCCGGTCGACACGATCGCCGACGACTCGCTGCCCGCGCGGGTCCGGGCGTTGCGACGGGTGGTCATCGACCAGTCGATCGACGTCGTCCACAGCTCCACGTTCGACGCCCACCTGTCCGCGCGGCTGGCCGCCCGCTTCGCTCGCGTCCCCGAGATCACCAGCCTCGTCAGCCGTGCCGATCCCGTGGTCGAGCGGCGCGGGCTGCCGACCCGCCGCAAGATGATCCTCGCCGTCGACCGATGGACGGCCCGACACCTGACCGATCGATTCCACGCGGTGTCGCAGTTCGCCGCGGACTCGTGGGTCCAGGAGGTAGGGATCGACCCGGCGCGGGTGACGGTCGTCGAGCGTGGCCGCGACCCGGCGCACTTCCGCCGGGGTGACGACGCCCGACGGCGGGAGGTGCGCACCGGCCTCGGCCTCGCGCCCGACGCGCAGATCGTGCTCACCGTGGGTCGACAGGCGCACAGCAAGCGCCAAACCGATCTCGTCGACGCGTTCGCGCTCCTCGCGGCGGGCCACCCCAAGGCAGTGCTGCTCGTTGCCGGCGCAGAGCGGGCGGCCCACGACGACCTCCTTGCCCATCGGGCCGCGAGCGGCGCGGCCGACCGGATCCACCTCCTCGGGCACCGGCGGGACGTTCCCGCGCTCCTCGCCGCCGCCGACCTCTTCGCCTTCCCGTCGGACTATGAAGGGTTCGGCGGCGCGGCGATCGAGGCGATGGCGGCCGAGGTTCCCGCGGTGGTAGCGGACATCCCTCCGATGCACGAGCTGTTCGTCGACGGTGAGAACGGCCTGATCGTCGACTGCCGCGACCACATCGCGTTCGCCGCCGCGCTCGGCCGGGTGCTCGACGATCCCGAGCTCGCTCGCTCCCTGACGGAACGGGCGCACGCAGCGTTCCTCGCCCGCTTCACGATCGAGCGGTGCGCGGCGCGCATGGCTGAGCTGTACCGGTCGGTCGCGGCCGGTGAGACGGCCGTACCGATCCGCTGACGCGACCGTCGCTAGGACGTCGACCAGGTCGCGTCGACGTACACGGGGCCGAGCCGCACCACACCCCGCGGGCTCTCCGTGAGCGTCGGACCACCGACGTCGAAGTGCGCGATCGGACCCCAGGGCAGGAGCGGACGGTTCGCCCGGGCCGAGCCCACCGAACACCAGACGTAGTAGCGACCCCGCGGGACCGGGAGCGCGGCCAGGTTGCAGTGCACCTCGTTCCCGCCCTGCCGCAGCGTGCAACGGTGCGAGACGAGCACGATCGGTGTGCCGGGTCCCTCGGTGACGCCGAAGTGCACGTCGACGTCGGCATCGGCCGGAGCGGTGACCTGCAGGCGGACGTCGAGTGGGGCCGCGGTGCGCGGGGGCGCGTCGCCGGGGGAGGTCACCGTGACCCCGTCGACCTGGAGCACGCCGCTGACGGGGGCGAGCTCGGTCTGCTCCTCGACCGCGCGCCGGTAGGACGCGAGCACGTCGCGGACCGGTCCGTCGCTCATCATCGCGCCGTGGTGCAGCCAGATCGCTCGTGAGCACGTCGCTTCGACGGTCGGCAGATCGTGCGAGACGTAGATGATCGTCGTGCCCTGCGCGTGCACTTCACCCATGCGGTCGAGGCAGCGCTGCTGGAAGCTCGCGTCACCGACCGACAGCACCTCGTCGACGAGCAGGATCGCGGGTTCGAGGAACGCGGCGACCGAGAAGCCGAGTCGCGTGCGCATGCCACTCGAGTAGAACTTCACCTGCCGTTCGACGGCGTCCTCGAGGCCGGCGAACTCGATGATCCGGTCGAAGCGTTCGGCGACCTCGCGGCGCTTGAGCCCGAGCAGGCTGCCGTAGAGGAAGACGTTCTCCTCACCCGAGAGCTCGGGGTGCAGTCCTGACGACACCTCGATGAGCGCGCCGATGCGCCCGGTGGTCTCGATCGAGCCGGCGTACGGGTACATCACGCGGTTCAGGATCTTGAGGAGCGTCGACTTCCCGGATCCGTTCGCGCCGACGAGCCCGACCGCCTCGCCGGGCTCGACCTCGAAGCTGATGTCGCGGAGCGCCCACAGCCAGCCGGGGCGCACGCCGCGCATGCGGTCGGGAACGCGCGCACGTAGTGCGCGAGTCGTTTGTGCTTCTGATCGGGTCGGAAGCGCTTCCAGAGCTGGCGGGCCGCCAGCTCGCCCTCACGCGACATCGGCGATGCCGGTCTCGAGCCGCTTGAACAGCCAGTAACCGAACACCAGGGCGATCGTTGCGCCGAGTGCGCCGAGCCCCAGGAGGGGCCAGTCGGGCTGCTGGTCGAGGAGGACGGTGCGCCGGAGCCCGTCGATCACCGGTGCCAACGGGTTCAGGAAGCAGTAGATCGGCTGCAGGTTGCTCGGGATCTCGTCGAGTGAGTACGCAACGGGGGTGGCGAAGAGGCCGAGCTGCAGCGCGATCGCGAGCGCGTGCTTGAGGTCACGCACGTAGACCGTCGAGGAGGCGAGCGCGAACGTCACGCCCATCGTGTACATCAGCAGGACGATCAGCAGGACGGGCACCCAGATCGCCGTTGCCGAAGGCGGGTAGCCGGTGATCGCGAAGAGCGCGAACAGCGCAATGGTCGCGATCGCCGTGTCGACCGCGGCGACCGCCGCGCTCGCGAGCGGGAACACCTCGCGAGGGCAGTACACCTTGTTGATGATGCTGAGGTTCGAGCTGAGACTCGTCGAGCCGCTGCCGACGGTGCTCGAGAAGAACGTCCACGGGAGCAGCCCGAGGTAGGCGAACAGGGGGTAGGGGATGTCGCCGGTGTTGATCTTCGCCACGTTCTTGAAGAACACGGTGAAGACCACCATGAACACGAGGGGCAGGATCACGGCCCAGGCGAAGCCCAGGGACGCCTGCTTGTACCGGGACCGCAGGTCGCGCTCCGCGAGGGTGCGCACCAGCTCGCGGGACCGCCACAGCTCTCGGAGCGCCGTGCGGAGCGACAGGACCCGTCGGTACCGAAGCTCGGGCGGTGGTTCGACGGGCAGGCTCGTGATGTCGAGGTTCATGCGGGGGGATCTCCGCGGCCCGCGTCGACGCTTGCCGAGCTTCGGGTCGAGCGGTCAGTGTAGGCAACGAGGCGGGCGTCGCCGCATCGACCCGCTCACTCCTCCGATCCGCTGGGAGCTCGCCCGCCATGTCTTCGCACGATGATCGTCGGTGGCGGCGCCGGCTCGACCGCAGCCCGCTCGGTGGCCCGATCCGGGCGCTGACCGGCCACCGGCTTCCCGTCCGCACCGCCCGGACCCCCGCGCCCGTGCGGCCGGTGGAGGGGTTCCGGTTGTTCGCGGTGTTGGGGACGTGGATGGAGGCGGATGTCGTCGAGGCGTGTGTGCGGAACGCGTTCGCGCAGGGGGTCGAGGAGGTGTTCCTCGTCGACAACGACAGTCCGGATGCGACGGTGGCGGTGGCGGAGCGGGCGGGTGCGTCGTTGGCGGTGTCGTTCTCGACGCGGTTCTACAACGAGCAGATGCGGATCGACATCATGAACGGGGTGATGCGCGAGGCGTCGTTCGCGTCGGGGGCGGAGCATGTGTGGTGGTTGTGGCTGGATGCGGACGAGTTTCCGCATGGTCCGGGTGGGATGACGGTGCGGGAGTTCCTGGGTGGGTTGGATCGTCGGTTCCGGGTGGTGGGGGCGCGGTACTTCGATCACTATCCGTCGACGTCGCCTGCGTACGTCCCGGGCACGCATCCCCTCGACACCATGCCCCTCTGCGAAGAGCACTCCTACCGTTGGTGCGCGGCCGGGCACTACAAGCACCCGCTCATCCGGTTCGACGCACGAGGGCCGCAGCCCAGCGCCGGACTCGGCTTCCACCTCGCGAGTGCCTCCGTGGTCCTCGACGAACCCGAGCAGGCGATCTTCGTGCACCATTTCCCCTACCGCGAGGAGACGGTGACGCGGGAGCGCCTCGTCGCGCTCTGCGCTGCCCCCGGCGCCGACGGCAAGCCGCGCACCGCGGTGTACGAGGAGTCCCTGCTCGGTACGCCCGACGACTCGAACCTCTCTCGGAGGATGCGCAGTCTCGACGCGGTCTACGGCGGGCGCTGGGACGACGTCGAGCCGCCGCGCACCGCCACCGGCGCGAAGCCGCGTGGCGTTTCGCCCCGTCCCTGGACCGATCTCGTCCGCGGCTCCGACGCGACCGTGGCGCGGTGGTAGGGCAGCAGAGGTGAGCTCGGAGGTCGCGGCACGAGCTCGACGGAGAGCTCGCAGCGTGCGGCGGGTCGTCCGGAACGTGCTGCCACGCGCCGGCACGACCGCGAGCCGCCGGTCGCGGGGCCGGGTGCGGCCGGTGGAGGGGTTCCGGTTGTTCGCGGTGTTGGGGACGTGGATGGAGGCGGATGTCGTCGAGGCGTGTGTGCGGAACGCGTTCGCGCAGGGGGTCGAGGAGGTGTTCCTCGTCGACAACGACAGTCCGGATGCGACGGTGGCGGTGGCGGAGCGGGCGGGTGCGTCGTTGGCGGTGTCGTTCTCGACGCGGTTCTACAACGAGCAGATGCGGATCGACATCATGAACGGGGTGATGCGCGAGGCGTCGTTCGCGTCGGGGGCGGAGCATGTGTGGTGGTTGTGGCTGGATGCGGACGAGTTTCCGCATGGTCCGGGTGGGATGACGGTGCGGGAGTTCCTGGGTGGGTTGGATCGTCGGTTCCGGGTGGTGGGGGCGCGGTACTTCGATCACTATCCGTCGACGTCGCCTGCGTACGTCCCGGGCACGCATCCCCTCGACACCATGCCCCTCTGCGAAGAGCGCGACCGGCCGGGGACGTGCGAAGCGCACGAACGGCACTTCAAGCATCCGCTCGTGCGCGTCGATGCGCGGGGTCCCGCCCTCGAGGTCGCGACGGGATTCCACCGTGCGACGGCACCGGTGCCGCTCTACGAGCCGGCCCAGCACGTCTTCGTGCACCACTTCCCCTACCGCGACGAAGAGGTGACGCGCGCGCGGCTCGCGAGGCTGTGTGATCCGTCGGAGGATGGATCGCGGCGGATCGCGTTCCAGGACGACGGGGTCGAGGTGTCGTCGTGGCGGGGCGGTACGAGTGCGTCGTTGCGATACCTCGCGCTCGACCGGGTGTACCGGGATGCCGCCGACCCGGACGAGTCGCTGCCGCCGGGTCGTCGGCCATGGTCGGAGCAGGTCGATGCGCGGGACGTGCCGTACGCGCCCTGAGCCGTGCTCAGGTGATCGGCGGGGGTGCCTTCCAGATTCGGCGCTGGGCCGCGGCGGGCGCGAGCGAGGCGCCGAAGCGGGCCCACCCGATCGGCCGGATCGGGCGGGTGCGCACGGCCGCGGCGAACAAGCGGCGCGCCAGCGCCGATCGACCCAGTCGGGCCGCGCGCACCGCGGCGATGGCCTGGTAGTTCGCGAGTCGGACCGGGTCGCGGCGGAGGAGCTCGCCGTGGTGTTCGAGGAGGAAGAGGTAGCCGTCGAGGACGGCGTCGCGATCGCTGGTGATGCTGTCGGGCGACGCGAGGTAGTAGATCAGCAGCGCGTCCGGGATCGCCCCGATCCGGGCGTCGCGCTCGAGCGCGTAGGGGAGCAGCCGGTACGAGAGCTCCGTGTGCTGGAGTGCGCGGGTCGTGGAGTACCCGCCCACCTCGAGGAAGAGGCTCCGCCGCAGCACGAACGCGCCACTGTGCACGAAGCTCCCCTGGACCCCGGGGAACAGCGGCGACAGGTCGGTCGGCAGCGCGGTTTCGTCGGCGAGGCCGGCTTCGGGCGGCCAACGGTCGACGTACCCACACGAGAGGATGTCGAAGTCTTGCTCGCGCTGGGCGGCTGCGAACCGTTCGAGCCAGGTCGGGAGCACCTCGTCGTCGGAGTCGAGGAAGGTGAGGTGCTCCCCGCGCGCCAGCTCGGCGCCGTGGTTGCGCGCGACCCCGGCGCCTGCGGGTGGCTGCGACACGAAGCGGATGCGATCGTCGCCGAGCGCTTCGACGCGTGCCGCGGTGTCGTCGGTCGAGCCGTCGTCGACGACGACGACCTCGAAGTCGCTCTCGGACTGCGCGAGCACGCTCCGCAGCGCCCGCTCGAGGAGGTGGGCTCGATCGCGTGTCGGCACCACCACGCTGAACGTCGGCGACGCGGTTCCGGCCATCGGGATCAGTCGACGATCAGCGAGGTGAGCAGCTCGTCCCACTGCCTCGCGGCCGACTCGAGGTCGAACCGCTCACGGCACCGGCGACGGGCCGCGCCCCCGAGTCGGTCGTGATCGTCGAGCGCGAGCTGGAGCGCACGGGCGAGCACGGCAGGATCGCGCGACGCCACCACGAACCCTGTCTCGCCGTCGGCGACGATGTCTCGTACGAAGCCGACGTCGGTCGTGACCGTCGGGAGCGCGCGGAGCCCGGCCTCGATGAGCACGCCGGGAAGCCCTTCGCTGTGGCTGGTGAGGAGGACGACGTCGGCGGCGTCGTAGCAGGGTCCTGGGTCCGCGACCGCGCCGAGGAAGTGGACGCGCCCGGGGATCGCGGCGGCCGATCGCTCCAGCTCGCCGCGCAGGGTGCCGTCACCGGCGACGACGAGGTGCGCGTCGTCGAGGCACGCGATCGCGGCGAGCGCGAGCTGGGGGTCCTTCTCCTCCGAGAGGGAACCGAGGAACGCGACGACCGGTCGGTCGGCGGGGAGTCCGAGTGCCCGGCGGGCTTCGGCGCGATCGACGGGCCTGCCGCGGGCGGTGGAGCTCGACGTCGACCGCGCGGGGGATCGCAGTGATCAGCTCTCGCTGCGATGTGGTAGTGCTCTGCGAGCGCGTCGGTCGCCGACGGCGAGAGCGCGACGACGCGGCGCGCTCGCCGCATCGCCCACCCCGCCCGGAGGCGGCGGAGGCGGGTGGATGCCCAGAACCGCGGATCGCCGATGTTGCGGTACACGAACGGGACATCGGTGCCGAGCGTGGCGAGCGCGCACGCGGGGAGGGTGCGCGAGCCGTGTGCGGCGACGATCGCGACGTCCCGGACCTCGGCGCGCAGGGCACGCACGGTGCTGGGGGCCAGCGGTCGGTGCCCCGAGCGTCGGGAGGTCGAGGCGCTCGCCGATGTCGCCCGGGGCGAGAGCGATCGTGCGGACCTCCCAACCCCGTCGCCCCAGCGCCTCGCCCAGGGACACGGCGAAGACCTCGGCGCCGCGCCGGTTCGTCGACGTCACGACCTGGAGGAGCGTGCGCGTCGACGGAGCGCTCATCGGTCGAAGACGCGGAGAGGTCCACACGATGCGCCACAGTGTACGGGTGACGCCGCCGCTGCGAGTCCTGCACCTGTTGAAGGGGCTCGGTCCCGGTGGGCGCCGAACGACTCGTCGTGGGTCATGTCGCCGACGGCGACCGTCGGCAGTTCCGCTACGACGTGGCGTACCTGCTGCCGTGGAAGGACGCGCTCGTCCCCGAAGTCCGGGACGCCGGCGCGACCGTCGAGTGTCTCGATGCGCCGCGTGGAGTGGGATCCGCGGTGGTCCCTGCGCTTGCGACGGGCTCGTCCGGGCGCGGAGCATCGACATCGTGCACGTGCACTCGCCGTATGTCGCAGGCATCGCGCGCCTCGCGCTCCGAACCGAGCGGCCGCGGTCCGCGGCTGGTGTACACGCTCCACAACCGCATCGACAGCTTCCGACGGTCGACCCGCGCGTTCGATCTCGCGACGGTCCGGCTCGACGATCTCGATCTCGCGGTATCGGCGAGTGTGCGCGACTCGCTGCCGGCGCGCCTCCGGTCACGCTTCGAGGTCGTGCAGCCATGGCGTCGACCTCGAAGCGTTGGCGCGGGACCGCGCGGCGCGCGCCGGTCGGTGCGGGTTGAGCTCGGCATCGCGTCGGACGACGTCGTCGTCGGGACGATCGCCAACCTGCGTTCGCAGAAGGACTATCCGACGCTGCTCCACGCCGCGGCGCGCGTCTCTGGAGCGGTCGCCGCGTGCGCGGTTCGTGCTGATCGGCCAGGGTCCGCTCGAGGCCGAGATCCGCGCGCTCCAGCAGCAGCTCGGCCTCGGTCCGAGGGTGACGCTGCTCGGGCGGCGCGACGATGCGACTCGGGTGCTGGCCGGCTGCGATGTCTTCGTGCTGTCGTCTCGCTTCGAGGGCCTCCCGGTCGCGCTCATGGAGGCGCTGGGCCTGGGGCCTCCCGGTGGTCGCGACCCGGGTCGGTGGCATCCCGGAGCTGGTGACCGACGGCGTCGAGGGGCTGCTGGTCCCACCCGGTGCACCGGATCGGCTCGCCGACGCACTCGTGACCGTGCTCGACGATGCGCCCCGCCGGGCCGCGATGGCCGCGGCCGCACTCGCGCGTGGCCCGGAAGCTCGATCGCCGTGCCGCGGTCACGACGATCGAGGCGCGCTACCGGTCGTTGGTGGGCGTCGGTGCCTGACGTCGAGATCCGGGTCGCGACGCCCGAGGACGAGGACGCGATCCTGCGACTGCTCGCTGCGTCGCTGGGCTGGGAGGACGACGCCGAGTTCCGCGAGTTCTACCGGTGGAAGCACGACCGGAACCCGTTCGGGCGCTCGGCGCGTTGGGTTGCGTGCGACGGTGCCCGGGTCGTCGGGTTCCGCGCCTTCCTGCGCTGGGAGCTCGTGCGGGGGACCGACGTCCTTCGCGCGGTACGCGCGGTCGACACCGCCACGGACCCCGAGCGCCCGGGGGCAGGGCGTCTTTCGATGGGTTGACGCTGCACGGGCTCGCGGCGATGGAGGCGGAAGGCGTCGACCTGGTCTTCAACACTCCGAACGACCGCAGCGGACCTGGGTATCTCGCATGGGTTGGGAGTCGGTCGGTCGTGTCCGCTGCCCGGGTCCGGCCGACGTCGCTGTCCGGGTGGTGGTCGTCGTCGTCGACGGCCCGTCGGTCGGGTCGTCGAGCCGGTGGTCGGAGCCTTCGACGGCTGGGCGGGATGCCGCGGAGGTGCTGGCCGACGGCGAGGCGCTGGCGACGCTGCTCGGGTCCGTCGGGCCGACGGCACGGCTCCGAACGGCGTGGTCGGTCGCGGCGCTTGCGCTGGCGGTATGCCGGGGCCGTGCCCGGCGGGCGGTCGTGCACCCCGATGGGATGACGCGCGGGCTGGCGTTCGTCCGGGTCCGCCGCCGCGGTGGAACGCGCGTCGCCGTGCTCGGTGATGTCCTGGTCCCCGAGGGGGACGAGCCTCGGCGCGGGCGCTGGTGCGGCAAGTCGTCAAGGGGCTCGACGCGATCCGGCGTCGCGGCGCTGGGTCGTCGGCTACCGGCGCGGGACGGCTTCGTCGCCGACTGGTCGCAAGGGCCGCTCAGCTCGTCACGCGGGGCGATCGCGACCGAACCCCTGACCGACCCCGGCGCCTGGGACCTCGGCTACGGCGACCTGGAGCTCCTGTGAGCCGACCCCCGCGACGGTCGCAGCGGTCGCCTTCTACCTCCCACAGTTCCACCCGGTCCCCGAGAACGACCAGTGGTGGGGTCCCGGATTCACCGAGTGGGTCAACGTCGCTCGTGCCCGGCCGCTTTACCCGGGCCACAACGCGCCGATGCTCCCGGGCGAGCTCGGCTTCTACGACCTGCGGGTCGAGGAGACCCGCGTGCACCAGGCCGAGCTGGCGCGCAGCCATGGCGTCACCGCGTTCTGCTACTGGCACTACTGGTTCGCCGGCCGTCGGATGCTCGAACGAGTGGTCGACGAGGTGCGGGACGTCGGGCGTCCCGGACTTCCCGTACTGCCTCGGTTGGGCGAACGAGAGCTGGCGGGCGACGTGGGTCGGCGCACCCGACCGGTTGTTCATCGAGCAGACGTTCCCCGGGGAGGAGGACGACCGGCGGCACTTCGACGCGGTCGTCGGAGCGTTCCACGACCCGCGCTACCTCGCGAGTCGACGGGAAGCCGCTCTTCTACATCTACCGCCCGCGCAAATTGCCGGACCCGGCGCGCTTCGCCGACCGCTGGCGTGCGCTTGCACAGGAGGCCGGGCTCCCAGGGCTGTTCCTGGTGGCGCAGACCGTCCCCGGCCCCGACCAGTGGTCGGCGATCGCGAGAACGGGTTCGACGCGGTCGCGCCGTTCCAGCGCTATCCGTTCGTGGCCCGCCGCGTGTCAGCGGCGCGACGCGTTCTGCCGTGCGAGGTCGTCCCCCGACTGGCTGTTGTCCGCGGCGTCCCGTCGCCAGCACCTCACGCCGTCCATCTACTCCTATCGGCACTGGTCGCCGCACATCCCGACCCTCGGCGACGGAGCTGATCTCGCGTTCCCGACCGTGGTCCCGAACTCCGACAACACCCCGAGGCTCGGCAGGCGGGGAACCGTGTACCAGGGGAGCACGCCGAGCTGTATGCCGAACAGGTGCGCAGCGCCGTGGAGCTGGTTGCGGACCGTGACGCCGATCTCCGGCTCATGTTCGTGAAGAGCTGGAACGAGTGGGCAGAGGGCAACTACCTCGAACCCGACCGGCGTTCCCATCGTGGCTTCCTCGAGGCACATCGCGACGCAGTCACACTGACCGACGTCGACCCCGGTGCCGGCGTGGGCTCGTAGTCGGCAGCGATGGTGCGCCGCGCGTGCCTGACTGACGGGCTGCGGCCGCGGCCGTGCTTCGGTACAGGTCCACCATGCGCGACCCGCTGCGTTCGAGCGTGTAGCGCTCGAGGAACCGCGCGCGGCCGTTCCGGCCCCAGATCCGCGCGGCCTCGGGTTCGTCGAGCACCCGGGTGACGGCCGCGGCGAGGGCTACAGGGTCGCCGGGTGGGACGAGCAGCCCCGTGCGCTCGTGCTCGACGGTCTCGCGCAGCGCGGGGACGTCGGACGCGACGACCGGGAGCTCCAGCGCCATCGCCTCGATCACCGAGCCGCCGAGACCTTCGAAGTACGACGGGAAGACGAAGCAGTCGGACGCCGCGAGCAGCTCGGGCACGTCGTCGCGTTGCCCGAGGAGGCGGACCGCACCCTCGATGTCCGATCCCGCGAGTCGCGCGTCGATCGCGGCCGACGCTCGACCGCGTCGACCGGCCAGCGCGAGGACCGCGGTGGGATGTGTCGCGCGGACGCGTGCGAACGCGTCGAGCAGGTCGAGGTGACCCTTCTGGTAGTCCTGCCGTCCCACATGGAGCAGCACCGGTGCGCCGGCATCCCACCCCAGGGCCCTCGCGCGCAGCCGCGCGGCGCTCGGCACCCGGCGGGCCGAGGCGTTCGGGGGATCGACCGCGTTCGATCACGGCGATCTCGTCGCGAGGGACGCGCAGCTCTCGGGTGACGCTGTCGGCGACCGCGTTCGTGATCGCGTGCACGCGGTCGGTATAGCGCCGCGTCGTGGTGCCTTCGACCGCGCGTGCAAGGCGGAGCCCGACCGGGCTGACGCCGGGGTCGGTGAGGCGCACCCGGTCGTAGGTGGTGTTCACGAAGCTGGTGATGACCGCAGCGGGCGTCGATCGCGCCGCCATGCGACCGACCAGGTTCGACCGGTACAGGGTCGTGTGGACGATGTCGATCCGCGCCGCGGCGACGAGCGCGTGCACCTCGCGTGCTCGCCCTGGCAGGTGGCGTGCTCGCAGCGTTGCCACGTCGAAGCCCTGCGCCGTCAGGTCGGTGGTGATCGAGCCGTCGCCCGGGCTCGACTCGAGGCAGACGACGCGCCCGGCGACGCCGGCATCGCGCAAGTAGGGCAACAGCTCGGCGATCGACTGTTCGGCGCCGCCCGGACCGAGCGTGTCGATCACGAACAACACGCGTAGGGTCGGATCGTGGGGTTCCGGCATGCTCAAGACATCCCCGCGCGGGCACGGGACGTCGCACGATGACCGACGCCACAGCCGGACCGGCGACCAGCATCCGCTCGGTCGCGTTCTACCTCCCGCAGTTCCATCCCGTCACCGAGAACGACGACTGGTGGGGTCCCGGCTTCACCGAGTGGACCAACGTCGCCGCGGCCCGCGCCTTGTACCCCGGACACGCGCAGCCGCACCTCCCCGGCGAGCTGGGCTTCTACGATCTGCGCCTCGACGAGACCCGGCTGCAGCAGTCCGTGCTCGCTCGGGAGCACGGCGTGAGCGCGTTCTGCTACTGGCACTACTGGTTCGCGGGGCGGCGCATGCTCGACCACGTGGTCCGGCTGGTGGCCGAGACCGGCGTTCCCGACCACCCGTTCTGCCTCGGCTGGGCCAACGAGACGTGGGGCGGCCGCTGGGTGGGCGCGAAGCACCGTGTGCTCATCGAGCAGACCTACCCGGGGGACGACGACCATCGGCGACACTTCGACGCGTTGACTGCCCTCTTCCACGATGAACGGTACTTCCGCGTCGACGGTCGGCCGCTGTTCTACGTGTACCGTCCCGAGCAGCTCCCGGATCCCGGTGGGTTCGCGGACCTGTGGCGTGGGCTCGCGTCGGCTGCCGGTCTGCCCGGCCTGTTCCTGGTCGGTCAGGCCGAGGGCCACGCGGAGGGCTGGCGGGCCGACGAGCACGGGTTCGACGCGGTGGCCCCGTGGGCCCGGTTCCCGTTCTCGAACCGGCGTGCCCACGAACATCACCGCCACCTCGACTGGCTCGTGTCGAGCCTGGCCCGGCGCAGCAGGCTCGGCCCGAAGGTGTACTCGTACCCGCGCTGGAGCAGGTACATCCCGACCGTGCGGCCCGACGAGCTGTCGTTCCCATCGATCCTCCCGGGCTGGGACAACACACCGCGTGCCGGGCGCGGGGGGTCCGTGTACCACGGGTCCACCCCGGCTGCGTTCGCCGAGCAGGTGGAGCGGGCGGTCGCGCTGGTCGCAGATCGATCCTTCGACCAGCGTGTCGTGTTCATCCGGAGCTGGAACGAGTGGGCCGAGGGGAACTATCTCGAGCCCGACCGCGAGTCGGGTCGCGGGTACCTCGAGGCGTTCCGCGACTCGGTGCTCGAGCGGCCCTGACGAGCGGGTCGGGGGGATGAGTCAGGCCGAGGCTCTGCTACGAATGGCACCGATGGTCGAAGCGGCCCCGGACGTTTTCGTGGTTGGCGCGCCGAGGTCGGGGACGACCTGGCTCCAGGGCATGCTCGCTCACTGCAGTGTCGTGGTCGCCCCCCGCGAGACCGGCATCTTCAGCGCGAACCTCGCTCCGTGGGAGCGCGTCTGGGAGATCCACACCGCGACCTCGAGCTCTGGTGTCGGTCTCCCCGGGTTGATGACCGAGGACGAGTTCACGGCGCTCCTGCGCGAGACCTACGCGATGCTCCGCTCGTACGTCGTGGGTGTGCGTTCCCCCGACACGATCGTCGTGGAGAAGACGCCTGCGCACTCGCTGCACATGGCGTTGATCCGACGCGTCGTGCCGGGCGCCCGCTTCGTGCACATCGTGCGGGATCCCCGGGACTCGGTTGCGTCGATGCTGGACGCGGGTCACACATGGAACCAGATCGGTGTGCAGCACGGCCGGTGGCCTACGACCGTGGAGGACGCAACGACACGCTGGCGCGAGTACACGTCCGCCGCGTTGGCCGGTGAGCAGGACGACGACACCATTCGAGTGCGGTACGAGGATCTCCGGGACGACACCGGCACCACCGCCGCCGGCATCTGGTCGTTCCTCGGCCTTCCGGACGGGCTCGACGAAGCGCTTCGACTCGCTTCGGAGGCGCCGACGAACATCGCGGGAATACCTCCGCCGGGATTCTCGTTCCATACGCGCGCCGGGCCCGACCCCGGCTGCTCGCCGTTCCAGCGGCGATACATCGAGTGGCGGTGCGCGCCCCTGATGACCATCCTCGGATACGAACCGCTGCCCGATCACTCGCCGCTGCCCGGTGCGAGGACGAAGGCCCGAGCTCGGGTACGCGCCGGGTGCCGGTTCGTGAATCGGGGCATGCGGTCGATGGGCCGGGCCATCGGTGGGGAGCGGGTTCCCCGGGACGCGGGTTCGTCGTGAGGATTCTCCTGGCCTTGCACTACCTCGTGCCGATGAACGGAACGGCCAGTCATGTCCTGACGGTCGCGGGCGAGCTCGCCGGACGGGGCCACGAGGTGAGCATCTTCGCGATCAGGTCGGGGGAAGAGACGGACGGGGAGCTCGGGCGGCGCGGGTTCGCGTTCGAACCACGCGTGCCCACGACGGGGGACGGTTTCGACGTCGTGCACGCGCACCAGAACACCGTGGCGCTGATCTGTCGGTCGGCCTACCCGGACATCCCGTTGTTCCTGACCGGCCATGGAGTCGTGGACCATCGGGATGCACCACCCAGCGTCGATCTGGGTGTCTCGAAGGTCTTCGCGGTGAGCGAGGAGGTCGCTCGTTGGCGCGCGCAGCAGTCGGAGGCCCCGGGCCCGGCCCGCGTCCTGCGGAATCCGATCGACTGCACTCGGTACCGTCCGCAGCGCGCGATCCGGGTCACACCCCGGCGGGCGCTGATCATCGGGCGCACGATCGAGGACGAGCGTTGCCGGTTGATCGCCGCGGCGTGTGCCGCGCACCGCATCGAGGTCCAGCGGTTCGGCACCAAACGGTCCCACCGCGAGCACCGCCGTCTGGCGGACGCGATCGATCGAGTGGACGTCGTGTTCTCCGTCGGGCGGGGTGCGCTGGAGGCCATGAGCTGCGGTCGCGCCGTGTACGTCATCGGCCGGTTCGGCGCGGACGGCTGGATGACCGCTGGATCGGTCGAGGCGTCGGGCCGGTCGAACTTCAGCGGCCGCGCCTCGGCTCGGCAACCTTCACTCGACACCCTGCGTTCCGACCTCGACGAGTACGACGCCGGTATGGGCGCTTTCAACGCGTCGTACGTACGGCGTGAGCACGACGTCGTCGCGCACGTCGATCTGCTGCTCCCGGAGTACTCGCGTTCGATCGTCGATCCGCGAACGCCGGTCGCGCCGCTCCCTGCTCGTGAGATCCTGGATCTCCACGCCGCCGCCGTGCGACGAGCACCGCCTTCGATCTTCGGGCGCGCCCGGAAGGCGCTCGGCGCCGGTCGCGCACGCGTGCTGCGACGTCGTCGCCCGCCGCGGGATGCGACCGACTGGGTTGGTTGGCATGCCGGGTACGACGACCCGGAGCTCGAAGCTGGGCGTTCGCCTCGAGATCGTCCAGCGGCGTCTCCGCGAAGCGCTGGACGTGGCGCGACCCGGACCGATCACGGTGACCAGCGTGTGCGCGGGACAGGGTCGGGACGTCCTTCCCGTGGTCGCGACACACCCGCGGCGGAGCGATATCCGGGTGAACCTCCTCGAGATCGATCCGACCAACGCGGAACGGGCGCGCCTCGACGCCGACGATCGCGGACTCTCGCAGGTCACGGTGAACGTTCGGGATGCCGGTAGCACCGACGCGTACGTGGAGCTCGGCCCGGCCGACGTCCTGCTCATGTCCGGAATGTTCCTCCACCTTCGGAAGCGGGACGTCGCCGCGTACCATCCGGGCCAGCCCCTCGCTCTGCGCCGCGGACGCCCGAGTCGTGTGGACTCGCGACAGGACGCCTCCTGACTTCACGACAAGAATCCGGCGGTGGTATCGGCGGGCGGGGTTCACGGAGATCTCCTTCGACGCCCCCGAGGACGCATGGTTGACCGTCGGCGTCGAGCAGCTCGTCGCAGCACCACGACCGTTGCGCCCCGGCGTGCGGTTGTTCACGTTCGCGGGAGATTCCGGGCGCAGGACACACCCTTGGCGGCGATGATCTCCCGAGGTGCTCGTCCGACGCTCTGCTACGAATAGCACCGTGGGAGCGTTCGCGTCGGGCACGGTGAAGCGACTTGCCGCGTTCTCGGACATCGTCGTTCGACCGCAGCACGGCGTGGTCCTGCTCGCGTACCACCGGGTGGGGGCGAACACCGGTGCGTCGGTCGATCTCGATCGCGGGCTGTTCGAGGGACAGATCGAGCGGCTCTCGCTCGACGGGTCCCCCGCGACGCTCGACGACGCGCTTCTGGCACTCGCCGCGCCCACGCGCCCGGCGCGTGACCCGCTCGTCGTCACCTTCGACGACGGCACCGCTGACTTCGCGGAGCACGCCCTGCCGGTGCTGGTCGCGCACGGCGTGCCGGCGACCCTCTACGTCGCCACCGACTTCGTCGACTCGGGGCGACCCTTCCCCGGCGGTGCACCGATGCTCTCGTGGGCTGCGCTGCGCGACGCCGTGTCGACGGGGATCGTCACGGTCGGGTCGCACACCCACACGCATCGCCTGTTGCACGACGCACCCGCATCCGTCGCCGAGGAGGAGCTCGACCGGTCTTCCGATCTCATCGGCGAGCAGCTCGGGGTCGAGGTGCGCCACTTCGCCTACCCGAAGGCCCGGCCGGGTTCGCCCGATGCCGAGCGCGCCGTGCGGGCACGGTTCGTGTCCGCTGCGCTCTCGGGCATGCACAGCAACCGGTACGGCCGCACCGACCCGTATCGGCTCGCCCGATCGCCTGTGCAGCAGGCCGACGGCATGCGCTGGTTCCAGCACAAGGCTCGGGGTGGGATGCGCCTCGAGGGCGACCTCCGGCGGCTGCTCGATCGGCGACGCTACCGGCACGAGGCCACGTGAGGATCCGCGCTGCCGCGGGTCCTGCTCGTCGGTCATCGCTCCGATCTGGTCGGTGGCGCGCAGATCTCGCTTGCCCAGCTCGCCACGGCGCTCCAGCGTGACGGCCGGGTCGAGGTCGTGGTGTCCACACCCGAAGCCGGCCCGCTCTCGGTGTGGCTCGAAGGCAACGGCGTCGCGACGGTCGCGGTCGGGACTCCCGCATGGACCGTCTTCGTGTCGGACGAGCACACGCCCGGTCAGCGATGGAAGTACGTGAAGCGTCGGGCGCGACAAGTCGGGGCGACGGCACGGAGCGTCCGCCCGTGGCTCGCGGTGATCGATGCGGTACGACCCGACATCATCATCTCCACGACCGCGACCATCGCCACACCGGCGCTCGCCGCGAAGCGCCGACGGATCCCTCACGTCTGGTGGGTGCTGGAGCTCTGCACGCGCACGCAGGGCCTCGCGTTCGCGCTCGGTGACGGGTTCAGTCGCCGATGCATCGGATGGGGATCCGACGCGGTCGTCGCCAACTCCCGGGCCGTCGCGGCCCGGTTCTCGCCCCCCGTCCGGGCCGGGAAGATGCACCTGGTGCACAACGGAGTCGCGGCGTTCCCGATCGCCCCGAGTGATCCGAGTGGTGACGCGCTGCGCCTCCTGCTGTTCGGGCGACTCGAGCCGGCCAAGGGGTGCGAGCTCGCGATCCGCGCCGTCGCCTGCACCGAGCCCGGGTCGGTGGAGCTTCGCCTCGTCGGGTCCGTGAGCGCTCCGTACCGTCACCGTCTCGAGCAGCTCGCGGCGACGCTGGGCATCGCGACCTGCGTCTCGATCTACGAGTACGAGGCGATCCCGGCTCGTCACCTCGAGTGGAGTGACGTCGTCGTGATGTGCTCCATCGACGAGGGGTTCGGCCGGGTCACGGCGGAGGCGCTCAAGAGCGGACGGACGGTCATCGGCGCGCGCAGCGGCGGCACGACCGAGCTCATCGAGGACGAGGTGGTCGGGCTGCTCGTCGAACCCGGCTCGGTGGCCGCGCTCGTGGATGCGATCAACCGACTCGCGGCCGACCGCGACCTCGTCCAGCGGCTGTCGACGACCGCAGCGGCGCGGTACCGCTCCACGTTCGAAGAAGCCGACGAGGTCGACGCGTTCGTCGAGCTGGTCCGGCGCCTGCAGCCGCCGTCGTCGGTCGCGGTGTCGTCGTGACCGACGTGCGTACCCGCTTGCCGTCGCGCTCGAAGCGGCTCGAGTTCGGGATGCTGCGCGCGTGGTTCCGGGCGGGTGCCCGGTTCCGCCGCCGCCGGGTCGTGGTGTACTGGCGGCACCCCGCCTTCGAGCGGAAGGCGGCCGTCCTCCAGGACCGGCTCCGGTCGCACGGCTTCCGCGTCCGGGTGCGCAGCGGGATGTCGCTCGCGACGTGGGCATACCTGTCGGTGAGCGACGACCTGTGGGTCGGGTACTGGTACCTGGTGCCGCCCGAGCTGTTCCCGGCCTCCTACGTCTTCGTCAACACCGAGCCCCTCGCCGTGCGCGAGGCGCGCGGCGACGCCGAGTGGTTCGACGCGATGCGCGGCGCACGTGCGATCTGGGGGTACCAGCGCATCCGACGAGGTCATCGCAGATCGCCTGGGTGTGCCCTTCCGATACGTCCCGTTCGGGTACGCGCCGTCCCTCGAGCAGGAGTACCGCAGGAACGTCGGTGAGCCCGCACCCGAGGAGGACATCGATGTGCTCTTCTTCGGCAACCTGTCCGAGCGGCGTCGCGAGATGCTCGATCGCCTCGCCAGCGGCGGGATCGCCGTGCACGTGGTCGACGTCGACTCGTGGGTCTTCGGTGCCGACCTCGACCGCCTGGTGGCCGGCGCCCGGATCGTGCTCGTGATCCACCAGTACGACGAGCCCACCGCCCAGGTCGCGGATCTCGGGCGGGTCGATGTGCCGCTCGCCAACGGGCGGTTCGTGCTCCACGAGGCGCCGGCCGCCGTTGCCGCAGATCCCGACTTCTCGGCCCACGTGCCGACCTGCTCGTACGACGACATCCCCGAGGCCTGCCGGTACTTCCTCGACCACCCCGACGAGCGGGACGGCCGGGCGAGGGCCGCCCGGGAGTGGTTCTGCACCGAGCGGGTGCTCGACGCGGTCGTTCCGTACGAGGATGTAGCACGACTGCTGGAACGACCCGACCGAACCGGAATCCGCCATGAGCCGTGACCTCCCCGCGTTCCTCAACATCGACGTCGAGCCCGACGGGCTCCAGCTGCCACAGCACGGGCCCTCGACGTGGGCCGGTTACGACGCCCTGGAGCCGTTCCTGGAGGACCTCCGCGCCGCGATCGGCGAGGTTGCACCGTCGCCCCCCCGCTGGGCCTGGTTCCTGCGGATGGACCCGCAGGTCGAGGCCACCAGCCCGTCGGCCGCGCACGCCGTGACCGCATTTCGGGACCGGATCCGGCGGCTCGAGGACCGTGGCGACGTCTTCGGCATCCACGTGCACCCGTTGCGGTGGAACCCTGGGCGCGGCTGCTGGGTCCACGACTTCGTCGACCCGGCGTGGGTCTCGGAGTGCATCGTCCGATCCGCCGACGCCTTCGGCGACGCGTTCGGCGAGCGGCCGCTCCGCCACCGCGGCGTCGGCGCGTTCCTCGACGGCGCCGCAGGTCGTGACGCTCGACCACCTCGGGGTGAGGGTCGTGTGCTCGGCCGAGCCGCGCACCATCAAGGCGAAGGCGCGCGCCTCGCTCGCCAACGTCGAGTCCGGCATCGACGCCGCCCCCGCGGTGGGAGAGCCCCCGGAGACCGCGCACATCCCGGCCGGCGCGTACCGCCCGGTGCCCGCCGATCCGCTCCGGCCGAACGCGCGCGGTGGGCTCGACCTCGTGCTCCTGCCGCTCACGGCGAGCCGGCGGCGGGGCGACAAACCCCGGTGGTGGCGGGCGGCGTCGCTCGTGCAAGCACCGCGGCAAGCGTCCACCGGTGCGGATGATGTTCCCGTCGGTCGAGTGGCCGGACCCGAACCACTACTGGGACCTCGTCGAGGCCGAGGTCGCGGCGATGGACCGGCCGTTCGTGTCGATCGCCATCCGCACCGACCTCCCCGACTCCGGGAAGGGCATGCGGACCCGGGCGGTGCTCGCCGCACTCCCGTCGCACCGACTCGCGCGGCGCCTCCGCTTCACCGACCCGCTCGAGGAAGCGCCGTCGTTGCTGTCGCGTCGGGCGCGGGCCGGACTGTCCTGGGCGTCGAGCTCGGCGGTGGTGGGAACCTGACGGTGCCCCGACTCGTCCACGTCACGACGACCGACATGAGTCTCGCCCTGTTGCTCGGCGCGCAGCTGCGCGCGTTCGCGGCCGCGGGCTACGAGGTCGTCGGCGTCTCCGCGCCCGGACCCTTCGTGGAGCGGCTGGAGTCGTGGGGGATCGAGCATGTCGCACTCGAACATGCGACGCGTGCCATGGCGCCGCACCGGGACGCGGCCGCGCTGTGGGAGCTGCGGGGCCTGTTGCGCCACCTCCGTCCCGACATCCTGCACACGCACAACCCCAAGCCGGGCATCTACGGCCGGATCGCCGGCCGACTGACCCATACCCCCGTGGTGGTGAACACCGTGCACGGGCTCTACGCCGTGCCCGAGGACTCCTGGATCCGTCGCCGCGTCGTCTACGGGCTCGAGCGCCTCGCGGCCCGGTGCTCGCAGGCCGAGCTCGTGCAGAACCCCGAGGACGTCGAGACGCTCGCCCGCGTCGGCGTGCCCCGGGCGAAGCTCCACCTCCTCGGCAACGGTGTCGACCTGCACCGGTTCACGCGTGATGCCGTGGCCCCCCAGCGCGTTGCTGCGATGCGGAGGGAGCTGGGTGCCGGTCCGGACGACGTGATCGTCGGTGCCGTCGGACGGCTCGTCGTCGAGAAGGGCTACCGCGACGTCTTCGAGGCCGCTCGTCTGCTCCGAGGTCGGCATCCGGAGGTCCGCGTGGTCGTGATCGGTCCTGCCGACCCGGACAAGCAGGACGCGCTCACCACCGACGAGATCGGCGATGCCGAGCGGATCGCCGGTGTCCGGTGGATGGGTGCCCGTGACGACATGGTCGACCTCTACGCTGCGATGGATCTCTACGTCCTCGCGTCCTACCGCGAGGGCTTCCCCCGCTCGGCGATGGAGGCAGCTGCGATGGGTGTGCCGGTGCTCGCGACGGACGTGCGTGGTTGCCGCCAGGTCGTCGACCACGACGTCACCGGCCTGCTCGTCCCCCCGCATGCGCCGCCGGCGTTGGCCGCCGCGATCGAGGCGTTGGTCGTCGATCCCGACCGGCGGGCCGCGATGGGTGCGGCGGCGCAGGCGAAGGCGGCGCGTGACTTCGACGAGCAGGACGTCATCGATCGCACGCTCGCGGTCTACGGGGAGCTGCTGCGAGCACGGGGTCGCGCGGCATGAGCGGCGCCGACCTCGCGGTGCTGGGTGCACCTCCTGCCTTTCCCGACGGCATCCCCTACGCCCGGCCGTCGTCGCCGGCCCTCGACCGGGTCATGGCGCGCGTGGCGCCGTCGTACGACGAAGGTCGGCTGACGAACGGTCCGCTGGTGCGGGAGCTCGAGGAGCGAGTCGAAGCGCGCCTGGGCGTGCGCCACGCGGTGGCGGTGGCGTCGTGCACGTCGGGGCTGATGCTCGCCGTGCAGGCGGTCGCGCCGGCCGGCGCGGTGCTGGTGCCGAGCTTCACGTTCTCTGCGACTGCGCACGCCGTCGCGTGGAACGGCCTCGATCTCGTCTTCGCCGAGTGCGACCCCGCGACCTTCCATCTCGCCGTCGAGGACGCGGCCGACCGCCTCGACGGCGTCGGCGCGCTGATCGCCAACCACGTCTTCGGGACCCCGTGCCCGGCCGAGGCGGTCGAACGGCTCGCAGCCACCGTGGGCGCGCGGGTGGTGTTCGATGCTGCGTCCGCCTTCGGCGCCGTGCGCGCCGGTCGACCGGTCGGTGGCTTCGGCGACGTGGAGGTCTTCAGCCTCAGCCCCACCAAGCCGGTGGTCGCCGGCGAGGGCGGCCTCGTCACGACCGACGACGACGACCTCGCGGCGCACGTGCGCATGGGGCGTGACTACGGCAACCCCGGCGACTACGACACCCGGTTCATCGGTCTCAACGCGCGCCTGTCCGAGCTGCACGCGGCGGTGGCCCTCGAGTCCCTCGCCGATCTCGACGAGCACCATGGCGCACGCGACGAGCTCGCTCAGCGTGCCCGCAAGGCGCTCGACGACGTCCCGGGGATCCGCACCCAGCACGTCGACGACGGCGACCGGCCGACGTGGAAGGACCTGGGGCTGGTGGTCGACCCGGCCGCCTTCGGCACCGACCGCGACGTGCTCGCGGCGGCACTGCGCGCCGAGGGGGTGGACACGCGGCGGTACTTCTCTCCGCCCGTCCACCGTCAGGAGGCGTACGCCGACCACGCCTCGACCGATCTCCCGATCACCGACGCGCTCGCCGCCTCGGTGCTCACCCTGCCCGTCTACCCGCGCCTCTCGATCGAGCAGATCGATCTCGTGGTGGAGCTCGTCGCCCGGGTCCACCGGCGCGCACCGGAGGTCGTGGCGCGGGTGGCGGCGGTCACGTCGGCGTCGGGCGAGGTGTAGCCCGGCGCGGCGCGCCGGCCAGCACCCCGAGTCCGAGCCCGACCACCAGGGCCGGCGCAAGGAGCACGATCGCCCGGCCGACCGAGGACTGCAATCCCGGGACGCGCCCGGCGTAGGCCGCGAGCGCGACCTGTCCGCCGGCCAGCACGACGAGTGCGGCCCGCCCGCGCACCGCCGCGGGGCGCGCACCGCGCAGTCGAGCGCCGACCGGCTCGAGCACCAGGAGTGCGAGCGCCCCGACCACGCCGACGAACGCCGCGTGGCGCCCGCGTGCGTCGGTGGCACCGACCCAGACGTACAGACCCACGAGGGGTGGGGAGCCCAGGGGTCCGAGCGCGTGCAGCCGAGGCAGGCGCGACGCCAGCGCGCCACCCAGGAGCACGACGGCGAGGACGATCGCCTCCTCGGTGTCGGGGACGCACACGTACACGCCGATGCCCGCGATCGCGAGGGCGACCGGGCCGCCACCGACCGAGGACCAGTGGGCGTCGGCATCGGCGACGAGGGGCGCCGCGACTGCGATGGCGAGTGTCGCGGCGAGCGCGAGCGCGGTGGTGCCCGATCCCGACCGACCACCGAGGTCGCCGGCGAACCCGACCAGCGCCGCACCCGGGACGGTCAACACCATGCCCACGAAGATTCGGTCACGGGTGAGGGCCGCGCCGACGCCCAACACCAGGAGGCCGAGGAGCGCCGCCGGCGGGGGCGTACGGGCCGACGGCGCGATCGCGAGCGCGAGGAGCGCCACCATCGTGAGCACCAGCCCGAGGACGGGCTGCCGCACGAGCAGCGGGGGAACCTTTCGGCGGGCGGTCACCAGTGAGCATGATGGCGGCCGCCGACGCCGGACACCATCTCGACCCGATGCGTTCACCGATGCCGACACCTCGGGGGCGAGGTCGGATCGGGAGCGCGGCCGTCTACCATCGTCCGCCATGCGAGCCCGCCGCGTGATCCGCGGCCTCTGAGCCGATGGTCGAGCGGATTGCGGTCGCCTTCCTGGCCGCGGCAGTGCTCACGCTGGGCGCGGGTGCCTGGCTGCGGGCCCAGTCGCGGCGCCGGGGCTGGCTGCGGCAGGCGGGTGGCGTCTGCCTCGTCATCGCGGCGCCGGTCGGCATCGTGCGTCGCCCCGACCCTCACCACGCGCTCCGCCGTCCTCGGGTTGGTCGCGATCGGCCTCGCGGTCGTCGGGGTCGTGCAGACCCAGCACGTGCTCCCGCGATGGGTGGTACCGGCCGCGATCATCGCCGCGTCGGTCGCGGGCACCGCGACGGGGCTGCGGTTCCACCTCATCGGCGTCCCGGCCGTCGACGCGGCCTGGACGGTCGCGTGGCTCGCCGGGGTGACGCTCGCGGTCGCCGGGTTGGGCAACGCCGACGGCCTCACCGCGGGGGTCGTGAGCGCTGCCGGCGTCGGGGTCATGGCCCTGGCCGGCTTCGCGGACCAGGGTGGCGCCGCGACCGCGGCCGCGGCGCTGGTCGGTGCCGCGCTCGCGTTCCTCGCCTACAACCTGCGGCCGGCGTCGCTCTACATCGGTCGTGCCGGCGGGCTCTTCGCAGGGTTCTCGCTGGCCGCCGGCGCGCTCTGGTTGGAGCCCGCGATCGCGCAACCCGACGCGCTCGTCGTCCCCCTCTTCATCGTCGGTGTCGCGCTGCTCGACGGCATGGTCGTGGTCGCGAGTCGCCTCCGGCACCGGCGAAGCCTCGCGACCCGCTACCGCGACCACCTCGCGCATCGGCTCGTCGCCGTCGGGCTCCGCCCGTCCCAGGCGATCTCGGTGCTGATCGCGATCCAGGTGGTCATGACGGCGCTCGCCGTGTTCGTCGGCCGCGGTGTGCTCTCGCTCCCGATCGGCGCAGGAGCGGGCGTCGTGGTGCTCGGTGTGCTCTGGATCATCTCGATGCGGGCGACGGTCTCGTCGGAGGACGCGCCGGGCTTCAGCGCCAAGGTCTGGCTCACGGCGTTCGCCGTCCTCCTGCTGCTCGGGGCCGCGAGTGCCGGCGCCGGGTACCTCGCCTACCAGTCGCGCGACGACGTCACCGCCGGACGCGACTTCGCCCGCTCGGCGTTGCGCGCGGCCCGCAAGGGTGAGCCGAAGCGGGCGGCCGCGCTCTTCGCGAAGGCCGAGGACGCGTTCCGGAGCGCGCAGGACAAGGTCGACAGCCCGCTCGCGACGCCGGGCCTCCTCGTCCCGGTGGTCGGGGCGAACCTCAACGCGGCGCGGGAGCTCTCCGACATCGGGGCCGAGCTCGCCCGCGCCGGCCAGGCGCTGACCGCGTCGGTCGACCCGGACTCGCTCCGGATCGTCGACGGGCGCGTGCCGCTCGAGGCGGTCGCGGCCGTCGAGCCCAAGCTCACGGAGGCGGCGGACCTCCTCGTGGACAGCAAGGCCCGCCTGGACGAGCTGAACCGGACCTTCCTGGTCGACCAGATCGACGAGGCGATCGGGAAGCTCGAGCCCGAGCTCGCCAAGACCACCGAGGACGCGGTGCACGGTGCGGCCGCGGCGCGCCTCGCGCCGAAGATCCTGGGCGGCGACGGCCCGCGGCACTACTTCCTCGCCGTGCAGAACCCGGCCGAGCTCCGGGGCACCGGTGGCCTGATCGGGAACTGGGCGATCCTCACCGCGGAGAACGGCAAGGTCACCGTCGGGGACGTCACGAAGCTGGGTGCCCTCAACTACAAGGAGGGCGATCCCGACGCGGGTCCTGCACGCACCCGCCGACTACAAGCGGCGCTACGCGCGCTACCACCCCGAGACCGAGTGGCACACGGTGAACATCTCGCCCGACTTCCCCACGGTCGGCAAGGTGGTCGGCGACCTCTTCCCGCAATCCGGCGGCATGCCGGTCGACGGGGTCATCGCGGTCGACCCGGTCGGGCTCTCGGCCCTGCTGGACCTCACCGGACCCGATCGAGCTCGCGTCGTGGCCCGACAAGATCACGTCGAAGAACGTCGTCGACGTCACCCTGCGCGACGCGTACACCGTGTTCCAGGAGGACAGCCGCGAGCGCAAGGACTTCCTCGGGGATGTCGCGCACGCCGTCGTCGACAAGGCGACGTCGGGCGACCTCGGCCGTCCCGCGACGGTCGGGAAGGTGCTCGGCCAGGCTGCGCACGAAGGCCACTTCTCGCTGTTCTTCGCGCGACCCGGCGAAGAAGGCGTGGTGCGGGAGCTCAACGTGTCGGGCGGCGTGCCCCCGGCCGCCCACGACTCGCTCCTCGCCCTCGAGGTGAACGGCGCGGGGAACAAGCTCGACTACTACCTCGACCGCAGCATCGACTACTCCGTCGAGGTCGCGCCCGACGCGGACCTCCAGGCCGCCACGGTGAAGGGCACCGTGCAGGTGAACCTCACCAACACCGCGCCGCCGAGCGGCTTGCCGAACACCGTCGGTGGTCCGGCCGAGGGCACCGGCGACCGGTTCGTCGCCGGTCAGAACCGAGCGCTCGTCTCGGTGTACACGCCGCTCGAGGGGAGCACGGCGCAGGTCGACGGGCAGCCGGTCGGCGTGGAGCGCGACGTCGAGCTCGGTCGCCGGGTGTACTCGGCTGCGGTCGACGTGTTCGCCCAGCAGGCGCGCGTCGTTCAGCGTCGACGTCGCCGGTCGCGTCTCGCTCGTGCCCGACGGTTGGTACGAGCTCGAGCTGGTGAAGCAGCCGACGCTCGAGTCCGAGCCCGTGCACGTGAAGGTCTCGGTACCCGAGGGCTTCGAGGCCGTGGCGGCGACAGGGGGCCTCAAGCTGGTCGACGGAGGCGCCGAGGGCACGGTCACCCTGGACCGCACCCGCACCGTCCGGGTGCAGCTGGCCCGCACGGGGAGCCGGAGCCTCTGGGACCGGCTCGTCGACGGGCCCTGAGGCTCCAGAACTCCCGGATTCGTGCCGATATCGGGTGGGCCTGAAGGCCCGGGGACCGTGCTGGACGGGTCTGTTGCCGATGTGTGAATATGCGTCCCCGGAAGGCAAGAAAACATGGGCTTCGGACCGCCTTCCGATTACAGTCTCCTGAAGAGCATTTCCTGCACCACCAGACGCTGAGGGGTATCCAGTGCGCAAGCTGACGACCACGGTCCTGTTCGCTCTCATCCTTGGGACCTGCGCCGCGGTGTTCGCGGCTCCTGCCGGTGCGCAGGAGGGTGGCCCCGGCCCGGGGAGTGTCATCTCCGGTTGCGCCATCACGGTGAATCCCTCGCCGCTGCCCGGCATCACCGTGACGGTGGACGGCACCGGCTTCGACCTCACCGAGGTGCTGCCGATCGCCGTGAACGGCACGGTCGTGCAGGAAGTCACGACCGACGCCGCCGGCACGTTCACCGCCCAGGTCGACATCCCCGCTGACGCGTCGAAGCCCGTCACCATCACGGTGCCCTGCAGCCCCGGTTCGACCGAGGTCGCGAGTGCGACCGGTGCCGCCGACCCTGCTGCTGCGCTGGCGTTCACGGGTTCCGACACCTCGCCGATGGTCATCGGTGCGCTCTTCGCCATCGGTGTCGGTGCGATCCTCGTCGTCGGTGCTCGTCGTCGGAGCAGCGCCCAGGCGCACCGCAGCAACGCGTAGCACCACTGAAGTTCCGAGCTTGACCGCTTCGCGGTCGCGCCGCAGTGGCTGACGTCCTCGTCGTCTGCCACGCGAACCAGTGCCGCTCGCCCCTGGGTGAAGCACTGCTTCGGGCGCACCTCGAGCGCTCAGGCGTGCATGCCATCGTGTCGTCGGCCGGCTTCCTCGAAGGGGGCCGGCCGGCTGCGTCCGGCTCCGTGCCGCGCCGCGAAGCGACGCGGCCTCGACCTCCGCGACCACCGGAGCCGCCAGGTCACGCCCGATCTCGTCCTCGAGGCCGGCCTCGTCCTCGTGATGGAGACGCGTCAGGTGCGCGAGATCGCGGTGCTCGCACCCGGGGCACTCGAGCGGACCTTCACGGTCAAGGACGTCGTGGCACGTGGGACGCGGCTCGGGCGCCGCCGTCCCGACGAGTCGGTCGAGGAGTGGATCGCCCGACTCCACGCCGACCGGCAGCACGCCGACCTCCTGCGCGACGACCCGGCCGACGACGTTGCGGACCCCATGGGCGGCACCGCGGCCGACTACGAGCGCACGGCCGACGAGCTCGACGTCCTGCTCGGCCGTCTGGTGGGCCTCGTCGACTGACGCGTCGCCACGCGTGGTCAGTCCTGCGACGCCCTTGAAGCGTCGACGCCGTTCGAGACGGTCGGCCGCGAGGGTCGGTGGCGGTCCGTGCAGCAGCAGGTGGACCCGGCGCTTCAGGCGGATGAGGGCGGTGGACCGCGGGATCGGACCGGCGCAGGCCAGCAGCGCGGCCTCCGGGTCGGGGGAGGCGCGGATCTGCCCGAGCCACGCCTCCTGCTCGTGATGGGGCCGGGTCCGGTAGACGCCCTCCCGCGAGGCGCTCGGGATCTTGACGCTCGTGAGGTGGTGCACCCACGCCGGAGGGCCCGTGCGGTCGTGGATCGCGGCCCAGAGCGCGGTGTCGGGCATCACCTCTCCCGTCGCTTCCGGCCGGCGCCACCCACCCGCGGCCAGGGCGACGTCGCGTCGATGGGCCAGCGACGTCGGCGGGATCCCCAGGCCCGGCTCGTACTGCCAGGTCGGGCCGGGGATCACGTAGGGCTCGCCACCCGGCGGCACGAAGAGCACGTCGCCGTGGGCCCACGCTGCGCCCGCGTCGACGGCACCGGCGACGAGCTCGAGGTGTTGCGGCAGCCACAGGTCGTCGTGGCCGAGGTAGGCGACGACCTCGCCGCGCGCCGACCTCGAGCGCGGCCTGGTTCGGCCCGGACTGGTGGCGGGCGCGCTCGGGCAGGTTGATCCAACGCACTCGCGGGTCGGGGACGGCGCCGACGACTGCCTCGGACTCGTCGGTGCAGGCGTCACCGACGACGAGGAGCTCGAAGTCCTCGCGGGTCTGGTCGAGCACGCTGCCGATGGCGTGGGGGAGGACCGGCGCCCAGTTGTAGGTCGCGAGCACGACGGTGACGCCGGGAGCGCTCACCAGCGGAACGGCACGATCTCCTCAGCACGGGGTGAGTCGTAGGGGAGGTCGAGCGCATCGGGCTGCTCATGGCGGTACTCGTTCGACGGCATGTTGATGATGAACGCCTCGTCGACCCCGATGTTCTTCCACCCGTGGTACAGGTTCGGCGGGATCACCAGCAGCCCCGGGTTCCGCTCGCTCACCCGGAACTCGTTCAGGGCGCCGGCGGTCGGGGAGTCGATCCGGCCGTCGAAGACGACGATCGACACGAGACCGCTGACGACGAAGAGCCGGTCGGTCGACGCCTGGTGCAGCCCCCAGGCGCGCACCCGGCCCGGGTATGTCGTCGTGAGGTGGACCTGGACGACCTCGGTCTCGATCTCGGGCCAGCTGGCGCGGGCGATCTCGGCGAGGGTGCCGTCCTCGTGGGGGACGGGTCGATTCGGGCGGAAGCGCACGCCGTCGATCGGCAGGTGGCGGAGTGCACCGCTCGCGTCGACCGCCGAGTGCTTGGGCGCGAGCACCTCACGCCCGACGATGCGCGGCTCGTCGGTCAGCCGTCGGCCTTTGCTTCCTTGGCTTCACCCTCGTCGGCCGGCTTCTCGCTCGGCGGTGGCGTGGAGAGGCCGAGCTCGCTGCGGAGCTCGCTGAGCCGGGCTTGGGCCTCGGCGCTGGCCTGGGCCTGCTCGACCTCGAGCATCTTGGTGTCGACCGTCGCGCCGGTGAGGTCGCTCGTGGCCTGCGCCTTGGAGAGGCGCTTCTCGATCTTGTCGCGCACCTGCTCGAAGGTGGGGATGTCGTCGCCGACCGTCTCGCTGAGCTGGGTCATCGCCTTGCTCATCTGCTCCTGCATCTTCGCCTGATCGAGCTGGCTCAGGAGCTTCTCGCGCTCGGCGAGCTTCTTCTGCAGGGCCGAGGAGTTCTGGGCGACCATCTGCTTCGCCTTCTCGGACTGCTGCGTCGCGTCGAGCAGGGTCTTCTTCAGGTCGTCGATCTGCTTCTCGAGGTTGATCAGCTTGTTCGCGAAGGCCTCCGCCGCGGAGCTGAACGACGCGGCCTTGTCGGCGTTGCCGGCGCGGGTCTCCTGGTCGGTGAGCAGGAGGGCCTGACGGGCCGAGGCGTTCGCCTTCTCGTACTCGTCCATGGCCCGGTCGAGCTTGAGCTGGGTCTGCTTCTGGTTGGCGATGACGTTCGCGGCCTGCTCGGTGAGCTTGCGGTGCTGCTCCCGGGCCTCGGTGATCGCCTGCTCCAGCTGGACCTTCGGGTCGGCCGACTCCTCGAGCTTCAGCCCGAGCTTCGCCCCGAGGTACTTCCACCAACGCTTGATCGCTTTCCACATGGGCGAGAGCCTACGCCAGCGCCCATCGGGTCTCGCCTCAGGGGGCGAGCGGTGATATTCGGCAGCAGCGAAGAGGTAGTGGCCCTGGGAGCAGACGGTCGCCGCGCCCGAGGCTAGCCGCCCGCGGTAGCTGTCGATGGTGGCGTGGTGGGGCGGGCTGTTCGAGCCAGGCGTTCAAGGCCTTGACCGCCCCGAACCCGTCGGAGGCGCAGTTCGTGGCTCCGGGGAAGTCCTGGCAGAACAGGTTCTCGGACCATCCGGCCGGAGGCGTGATGTGGGTGAGCGGCGTCGCGGCAGGTCGCGTTCGCGAAGCGGTCGACCGAGCTCTGCGCGAGCGAGGTCGCCGCGTCGATCGTGTATGGGTTGTACGGGTGGATCTTCGTGTGGCACTGGGCAAGCGTGTCGCCACCGCTGCCGACGTCGCTGCAGCTCTGCACCTGCGGCGCGGGCGGAGGCGGCGGCGGCGGCGGGGCACACGCCGCGGCGAACACCGCGCCGACCACGGTCACGCTCCCGAGGAGCACGCCCAGTCGAAGAAGCGTTCGTGCGCCTCTGGGTCTTCTGCATCGCTGTGGTACCTCTGCTGCTCGTCGGGGTCGAGCGTGGGACGAACTCACCGTACCCACGGCTCTTGTGAATCACTGGAATCATCGGCAGATCCCGGTGTCGTCTTGAGAACCGACGGGGCCCAGGGCCGATTTCAGGACTTTGGTCCCGCTTGGGGAAACGCTGGGGTCCTGTTTGCCTCAGCCGGCAGCGCCGGCGGCCGAGGCCGTGCCCTCGACGCCGGGCCCGGTCGCCCCGGCCGCGTCCGTCGTCTTCCCGGCTTCGTCGAGGGAGACCCGGAGGGTCTCGAGGTCGCTCACGAGGGACTCGATGTCCCCGCCGAGCCCGCCCAGCTCCCCGACGTCCTCGGCCCGGATGGAGAGCTCGACGGCCCGGGCCACCGCCTCGTCGAGGCGGGCGTCGAGCAGGCGCAGCTTGTCCTGAGCCTCCGACGCGACGTTGATGAGCCGGTCGGCCGAGTCGGCCTGCGACTGGAGGGCCGCGACGGTGGCCTTGGCGTTTTCGCTGGGGTTGAGCTTCGCCGCCTGCTTCGCCGCGTCGAGCTCGCGCCGTCGCGCCGGCCGGGTCGAGGTTGCCGATCGCGTCGACGAGCGCGTCACCTCGGCGGGCGACGCGCCAGCACTCCTGCACGCCTTCGTCGATGCGGTCGCCGATCTCGACGAGCCGGTCCTGGAGCGGTCCCGGGTTCGCGGTGCTCACCGCCTTGCGGTACCGCCGCTGCGCGTCGAGCGCCTCCCGCACGAACCTGCGCCACGGGTCGCCGATGCTCATCGGGTCGACGCCGCCCTCGCGCTTCCGGCGTGGCATCAGCGTCGCCACCCGGGCGAGCCAGGCGAGCGACCCGACACCGATCACCGCGAGGGCGGGGAGCCCGAGGACGACCGCGGCCGCTGCGCCGACGCCGCAGAGCACGATCGCCGACGGCGCCATGAGGGCGTCGGCGGTCTTCTGGGTCTTCCACTGCTCGGGGAGCTTGTCGACGACACCCATGATCAGGACATCCTGCCCGATCTCGGGCTGCTCGGTCAGGCCGCAACTCCGGGCGCCCGTTCGGGGCGCCGTTCGGCGCTCGGTCTCGCCTGCTCAGAAGTTGCTGATCACGGCGTTGAAGACGTTGACGATCGTGGACGGATCGACCGCGCTGTACGCGGCGCCGTTGGTGGCCTCGGCGATGCGCTTGAGGGTCGCCTGATCGGCGTCGTTGCCGTACGCGATCGTGAAGATGCGCACCGCCGTGGTGGACTCCCCTTCGTTCTGGCCGCGGAGGAAGTCGAGCAGGTCCGCGAGGCTCTCGTTGCGGGGGTCCTCGTTGCGGCCGTCGGTGAGGAGCACGACGGCATTGATGCGCGTCGGGTCGTACTCGTCGACGAGCTTCGTGTACGAGTCCTCCGCGGCCGTGTAGAGCGGGGTGCCCTGGGTCGGCACCAGCCGCTCGATCTGGCTCTCGAGGTCCGCCCGGTTCGCCGACATCGGGCCGACCGGCACGACGTCGCGGTAGTCGGTCGGCTCGGACTTGCTGATGTCGGTCGAGAAGATCCGCAGCCCGACTTCGTCCTCGGGCTGGAACTGCCCGAGCGCAGCGATCGCCGCCTTCTTCGCCAGGTCGAGCTTGGTCGCTCCCGACCCGGAGTCGGCCTCGTCGCCCATGGAGCCCGAGACGTCGATGACGAGCAGGGCCCTGGCCTTCTTGCGGACCTGGTTCCACTCGTCGATCACGCCGGCGAGCACCGGCGGCTTCGGCACCTCGAGCGTCGTCTGCGGCTCGTTCGGGTCGACGCCGTTCGCGGCGACGATCGGCTTGCCGATGGCGACCGCGGCGTTGCCGGGGCGGAACCCGTACTCGAGGACCTGCCGTTGCGCCTTGGGCTCGGTGACGAACTTGGTGAACTTGCGGGCCGCCGCGGCTTCGTCCTTCGACACCCAGGGTGCGTCGAGCGTGATCAGCGGGTTGTCGGAGAAGAGCGTGCCCTCCTTCGGGTAGATCGCCACGAGGGGGACGCGCGGCTTGCGGGGCTGCTCACCCGGGTCGAGGATCCCGTCGGGGTTCCCCCGGTTGTAGTCGAGCAACGACTTCTCCTCGACGGCCACTGCCGAGGCGTAGCCGTAGGGGTTGCCACGCCGGTCGGCCCGGTAGAGGTTGTTCAGGAACGTGAGCGTGGTGTCGCCGTAGTGCACGACCGCGGACTCGACCCCGCGGGCGAAGGCCTCGACCTCGGGCCGCGCGAGATCCTCGAGCGTGAGGTCGCTGGTCTTGCCCGTCGCCGCGTAGTACTGCGCGACGGTCTGGGCGAGACCGCTCGTGGAGAAGTTGGGGTTGGTCTTGCCGAGGAGGAACGGGCCCCACTCGGGGTGTCCCTTGCCGGCCCAGCCCGACGGGTCCTGGGCGAGCGCCAGGATGTCGGAGAACCCGATCGGGGTCGCGGGGTAGCCGAGGGCGTCGGCCATGGGCTTCGGCATCGCGATCACGAGCGGTGTGAGCATGAACGACGTGCCGGGGGTCGTGACGTACGGCGTCTTGCCGGCGTCGGCGCGGCGCTGGTCGAGCACCGCGCCCCACGTGCTCGCCGACGGCGACCAGATCACCGGTCGCACGCCGTTCTTCGCGGGCTTCGGCCAGTTGGCCGCGAGCAGGGTGGCCGCCGCACCCGACGACTGCTTCTGGATGTCGACGTTGATGCACCTGCCGTTGACCGTCGCCTCGTCGGAGCGCTCGAAGCGCTTGGCGAGGCGCGGTGAGCAGCTCGAGCTTCTCGGGGGACGACGCGACGTTCACGGTCACGCAACCGCCCGCCGCACCCGCCGGGCCGGAGCCCGCGGTCACGAACGCGCCCGCGAGCAGGCTCACCGCCAGCATCGTCGTGATCGTCCTGGCGAACCTGCTGCCCCGACTCATTCCGTCCCGCCTCATTCCATCATTCCCGCTCTCGGCGCCGACGGCGCCGGGCCGCTCGGGCCACGCCTCGGGCGCCGCACGATACGTGCGGCGCTGCTCCTCGGCTCAGGCCTCATCCAGTGACCTCTCTCCAGGTCTCGAGCAGCGCCTCGAGCGAGCCGGCCGTCGGGAGGTTCGGGCGGGCCGGCAGGACCGGGGTGCTGCGCACACCCTTGGCCCGGGGCTCGCCGTCGACCCGCCATCCGGCTCGGGCGAGGGCTGCCCGTCCATCATCGCCGGTGAGGAGGTCGCGCAGGTCGTCACCCCCTGACCCGCCGGTGATCGGGGCGTACACGACATCCGCACTGGCCACCGGCGCCGGGTAGAGCAGCCGCAGCTGGGCCCGACGGTCGGCCGACGCCGCCGCGAGCAGCGGGCCCGCCTCGGCCTCGGTGGTGCCCACCACGTCGTAGATCGCGGGTCCGCCGACGAGCATCCGCTCGAACGCCGAGCCGGGGTCGAAGCGGATCGAGCGCTCGAGGCGGCCGAACCAGTCGAGGAACCCGTCGTCGGCGTAGTCGTCTCGGGAGAGGTCGGTGCGGCCGAAGTACTGCGTGGCCGCCTGGCCGATCACGAGGAGCCCGATCCCGTCGGTCGCCGGGTCGGCGTGACCCGGCTTCACCGTGCCCCACGCGGCCGAGCCGCCGATCGACGACCACGGTGCCCCCGCCACGTCACCGATGCACTTCCAGTCCAGCTGCTTGCCCCCGCACCGGGCCGCGAGGACATCCGCGCGGTCCTTCCAGATCGCGAGCACGAGGGGCGACCGCCCGATCGGCGGAGACGGCGAGCCGACGATGCGGGGCAGGCCCGTGCGCTCCCGAGCGTCGCGCACGATCTCGGCCTCGCGGCCGAGGGTGAGCCAGCCGTCGTACGGGAGATCGCCGGGGTTGGAGCGGCTCAGCTCGTCGGCGCTGACCCCGGCCGGGGCGATCGTCACGTCGATGCCGAGGTCCGAGCTCGCAAGCGTGTCGCACGCACCGAGCTCACTCGCGCACAGGAGACGCAGCGCGCGGTCCGGAGGACCGTCGCTGCCGCCACCCCCGCCGCCGTTGCCGTCGAGGAGCGCACGGATCCCGAACGCGCCGCCGATGAGCGCGAGCGCCACGACGACGGCGAGCACGCGCTTCGCAGCGATCGACATCCGGTCAGACCTTCACGGGCGGCACGTCGGCGGCGACGAGTGTGACGAGCTGCTCGTTCGTCGGGTTGGCGTCGTCGACGATCCGCGAGGCCTGCCGCGTGACGCACTCCTCGAACAGGTTGCGGGCGAGCCGACCGTTGCCGAACGTCTCGCCCCGCGGCTGCGCCGCGAGGTATGCCTTGACCGCGGCGCGCCCGGACTCGTCGAGCTGGTAGTGGTGCTCCTTGCCGATCCCCTCGAAGATCGCGACGAGCTCGTCGTCGCTGTAGTCGGGGAACTCGATGGTCTTCGGGAACCGCGAGCGCAGCCCGGGGTTCGACTCGAGGAACTTGTTCATCGGCGTGGGGTACCCGGCCACGATCACGATCAGGTCGTCGCGGTCGTCCTCCATGCGCTTCAGGAGCGTCGCGACGGCTTCCGCGCCGAAGTCCTGCTCGCTGTCCGTCGTGAGCGCGTACGCCTCGTCGATGAAGAGGATGCCGCCCTTGGCCTCGTCGCAGACCTTGTTGACCTTGGTCGCGGTCTGGCCGACGTACCCGGCGACCAGCCCCGAGCGATCGGTCTCGACGAGATGACCCTTCGAGACCACCTTCAGCACCTTGTAGAAGCGAGCGAGCAGTCGCGCCACGGTCGTCTTGCCGGTGCCCGGGTTGCCGACGAACACGAGGTGCAGGCTTCGGTCGACGACCGGCAGCAATCGCTCGCGACGCAGGTTCTCGACGCGCACGAGGTTGGTGAGCAGGCGGACCTCGGTCTTCACCGCCTCGAGACCGATGAGGCCGTCGAGCTCCGCGAGGAGGGACTCGACCGTGTCCGCAGGCTTCTCGGGGGCACCGGGCTCGCCCGGCGGACGGGGACCGGAGTCGGCCGGCCGCTCGATCGCCGCTGCGGTGATCCGGCGCAGCATCATCGCCCGGAGCGTGTCGACCGCGAGCAGCTCCTCGCGGGTGGGGGTCGGGTCGATCGCGCACGACGCGTGGGCGACCCGCAGCGCGGCGTCGTAGTAGCGCCACGAGTGCGCCGTGTGCTCGCGCTCGTCGGTGGCGACGATGGTCTCGAACAGCGGCGACGGTGTGACCGTGAAGCCCCGGTGCTGACCGATCGCCGCGCTGTCGCGGAGTGAGGCGGGGGTGGCACCGCGTAGCGACTCGAACCAGGGCGCGAGCGCCTCCGCGAACGCGGCGAGCTCGGCGTCGCTGGGGTGGCCGTCGGCCGAGATCACGCTCGCGGCGACTGCCTGGGCTTCGAGCGCCGCGTCGCGCTCGATCGCGGCCGGGTCGGGAGGCGTGGCCGCGTGCTGCTGGAGCTCGCCGAGGACCTGGGTCAGCTCGGTGACGAAGGCGCGGACGGGCTCGCCGAGGAGGCCTCCGCCGGACCCCGCCCCACTGTCCGTGTCGGCCATGCTTCCCTCGAGTCCGATCCGTCGCGAGGCCCCATCCTTCCATTCGCGGGGCGCTCGCCCGAGGGCGTGGCGTCGCCGGCGCCCCGGTCGGGAGCGCCGTCGTGGGTGCCGTCGAGGAACGCCGCCACCGTGTCGACGAACCACTCGGGCTCCTCGAGCTGGGGTGCGTGGCCGACGCCCTTCGAGCACGCAGAGGTCGAGCGTGGCGTGGCGCGCCGCGGCAGCGTGGGCGAAGCCGACGCTGACGAGCTGGTCCTCGGCGCCGTGCAGCAGGAGGGTGGGCCGGGCGGACGCAGCGAGCGCGAGGTCGGCGTCGAAGTCGCCGGCGACCTCCTGGAGGAGCGTCCGCGCCGCGTCGGCGTAGGCGGCCGCGGCCTCCGGGTAGGCATAGCGCTCGGCGGCGAGGAGGACGATGCGTCGGCGCAGGTCGGGGTCGAGGCGCTCCGGGTCGTGAAGGGTCATGCCGAGGCTCAGGTCCACGAGCCGCTCCGGGCCGAGCATGCGCGCCCGCGCCGACACCGTGCGACGCCCGAGCGACGGCATCATCACCGGCATGTAGCGCGCGGCCCGCAACCACGATGACGGGGGGATCCGGCCCCAGGGCAGTGCGGGGTTCACGAGGACGAGCGCCTCGACGAGGTCGGGCCGTCGGGCGGTGACACCGGTCGCGATCACGCCGCCCATCGAGTTGCCGAGCACCGTGGCCGGCCCGGTCTGCTCGAGCAGCGTGAGGACGAGGTCCCGGTTCGACTGCACGGTCGCGGCGCGCTCGGGTGCGCGTGTGCGACCGAACCCGATCAGGTCGATGGCGGTCACCGTGGCGTCGAAGCGGTCGGCGAGGAGCTGTCCGACGGGTTGCCACGAGAGCGTGTTCGCGCCGAGGCCGTGGACGAGGAGCATGCGGCGCTCGGGCCGGTCGGAGCGACGCGGGGACGTCCGAGCTCCAGGGACCCACGCCATGCTGTGCACGCGCACGCCATCGACGTCGAGGTACTGCACGGTTCCGGGGGCCACGGCACCAGGCTACGTGGTGGCGCGCGAGGCTGACGCCGTGCCGAAGCCCAGCCGCGCGTGGTCACTCGAGTTCGCGCAGATGGATGCCGGACCCTGGGTCGCGGGCTTCGTGCGACTCGAGCTCCGACCGGATGACGGTGTCGCGTGGTACTGGGCCTACGTCCTCGGCGGCGACGTCGGACTGGTCGTCGTGCGTGACCACGAGGTGCCGCTCCCGCGAGGCGACCAGCTCGTCGTGCGGGCCGAAGGACTCTGGGCGGAGCTCGTCTGCGAGACACCCGCCGAGCACTGGAGCATCGGGCTGGAAGCGTTCGGGGTGCGGCTCGACGATCCCGCGGACGGCCTTCGCGGTGAGATCGGGGAGCGACTCGCGGTTGGGCTCGACCTGGAGTGGGAGGTGGCACCGGACGCCGCGCCGCGAGGAGGGCCGGTCGATGGAACGGTCTTCGGCGAGGTGCTCGTCGGCCGGGACCGGATCGCAATCGACGCCCCGGGCACGTTCCGCGAGGAGGACGGCCCGTCCGACTGGGTCACGACGGCCGGCTTCGCAGCCGAACGGGATGCGGATGGTCTGCCGCGGTCGGTGACCCGGGTGGGCGGGGACCAGCCGATGCCGGTCGAGGTCCTCGGGCTGGCGGTCCTGCCGCTCACCGGGCCCGGAACGGAGGCGCCCGCAGCCTTGGTCCGCGTCCTGGGTCGGTGGACGGACGACGATGGGGCGACCAAGGTGGGCTGGGTCGACCTGGTGGAGCAGCGATCATGAGCGAGACGCCAACCGAACCGCCCGCGCCGCAGCAACCGGCCGAGCGTCCGCCCGCCGCACCCGAGGCGTCCCCGCCGGAGCCCGTCGCGCCGGAGTCCGTCGCGCCCGAGCCCGTCGCGCCACCGGCGGCCGCGCACCACCCGGCCGCGCTCATCGTCGCCGGGACGCTCGCGTTCGTGGCCGCGGCGGCCACCATCGGGGGTCTGTTCCCCGACTTCTGGGACAGCGGCACGTTCGCGCTCGTCGAACTCACCGGTCCGCTCGCGCAGCAGCTGGTGTTCGCGGCGAGCTTGTTCGCGGTCGGCGTCGCGCTCCTGAGTCGCCGCACCTCCGCCGCGGGTGCTGCTGGCGCAGCAGTCGTGGTCCTGATCGGTCTCCAGCCACGCGTCGTCGACGTGGTCACGCTCACCGACGAGCGCGGCCCGCGTGGCGGTGCAGGCTTCTCGCTCACGGTCGGTGGCTTCGTCCTCGCGCTCGTGGCGGCGGCGTTGGCGGCAGCCGTGGAGCTCCGGCCGCGGGCGTGGACCCTGCGCGGCGGTGCGCGGGCGTGGACGACGTTCGCCGCGTTGTTCGGCTTCGCCGCGGCCGTGGGGTACACGATGGAGCCGTTCCAGGCCTCCGTGTCGCGCCGCTCACCGTTCTTCTTCTCCTACGGCAGTCCGTTCGAGACGATCGGGGGCCCGCGCTCGCTCTGGGTCGCGGTGCTCGTGGTCGTGCTGCTCGCGGTCGTGCCGCCGACCTCGGTGGCGGTCGGGCGGTCGATCGGTGTCGGTCTCGCGTTCGGGCTCCTCGGCGCGATGGGCGGCATCACCGCCCTGCGGCTGGGGGAGACGTTCGGCACGTCGAGCACCGACTTCACGGGCGTCGGTGGCGCGGAAGGGACGTGGACGTTCCTGGCCGCGTCGGGGGCGACGCTGCTGGCCGTGTTCGGCGGCCTTGCCGCCGGCCGCGGCCGGATCCCGAGGCGTCCGGCGTCGGCCGCACGCCCGGTCGCCGACGCCGCAACCGAGGCCACGCCCACACTCGTGCCGCCCGAGGGTGCCCCGGACCCGGGATCCGACCCCGGAGCACCGGGCGCGCCCGCCGCCGCGCGGCCCGAGCCCGTCCCCGCCTGGGGAAACCCGGTGGATCCGCAGCCCCCGAAGGCGACACCATGACCGGCATGTTCGAGGGCCGGGTCGTCGCCATCTACACCGCGCCCGGCGAGGGCACGCCGATGGAGGCACGCGACGAGGCCCTGGCCCTGGCCGGCATGGGGCTCGACGGTGACCGTTACGCGATCGAAGCCGGCAAGTACTCAGGTACCAAGGTCGGCAAGCGCGCCGTCACACTCATCGAGCGCGAGGCCGTCGCGATGGCGAACGACACGTACGACCTCGGGATGACCGAGCAGGAGACGCGCCGCAACGTGGTCGTCGAGGGCGTGCCGCTCAACCACCTGGTCGGGCGCGAGTTCCTCGTCGGCGGTGTCCGGCTGCGCGGCTTCGACCTGTCCGAGCCCTGCGTCTACCTCGAGGAGCTCACCGGCAAGCCGGCCCGCAAGGCCTTCCTGCACCGCGGCGGGCTCCGGGCCGAGATCCTCGAGGGCGGTCCCATCCGCATCGGTGACGCCGTGCGTCCCGACGCGACCTGACCCTCGCGGGAGGGGCGACGCCATGAGCCTCGACCCGCAGGCGCTGGATGCGGCCGCCCTCGCCTTCCTCGCCGAACGCCACGTCGGCACGCTCACGACGTTGCGGCCCGACGGCTCGCCGCACGTCTGCGCGATCGCGTTCACCTGGGACGACGACGCGAAGCTCGCGCGCGCCATCACGTCCGAGGGCAGCATCAAGGTGCGCAACGTCGAGTGGGCCGACGCCGGGGGCGCGCCTGGCGCGCGCGTCGTCGCGGCGCAGGTCGACGGCCCGCGCTGGCTCGCCCTCGAGGGGCGAGCCCGCGTGACGCGAGATCCCGACGCGGTCGCCGAAGCGGTGCGACGGCACGGTGCGCGCTACCGCGTCCCCGGAGAGAACCCCCGGCGGGTCGCGATCGAGATCGCGGTCGACCGGGTCCTCGGTCGGGCGTCCACGCCGAGCGCGGGGCGTTGATCACCCTCTAGCGTGCGGACCCATGGCTGACAAGCAGTACGAGACCGGCGCGGTCGTGCGCGAGCTCATCGAGACGCTGGGCTCGCTCGACCAGCAGTTCCTCACCGGGCCCAACGCCCTCACCGACGAGCAACAGGTGCTCGAGGGCTACAAGTGGATGTTCTCCATCCTCCAGGTCGCGCTCGACGTGCAGGTGTGGGCCGACCCTGCGAACCCACGGTTCGTGGAGATCGTCGGGCCCTACAAGAAGTGGGGCGGCGACAACTCCGACGCCTACTACCAGCACGCGCCGGTCGATCCGGCCCGCACGTACCGAGTCAGCGGGAAGATCGGTGACGCGGTGTACCTGTCACTCACCGTGTACGGCGGTCCGCGTGACGGGCGGTACTCGGAGCGGATCGTCAAGTCGTTCAACGACCGTGACGACCTCGACCTCGGGCCCGATGGGTCCTTCGAGTTCATGATGGCGAAGCAGCGACCGGCCGGATGGGACGGTCCGTTCCTGCAGCTCGAGGACGACGCCGTCGTCGCGATCACACGCGACTACCTCGAGGACCCCTTCAAGGGGACGCGCTGTACCTGGCACATCGAGTCGCTCGACCCGCCGGCAACCTTCCGGGAGAGCGACGCCGACCTCGCCCGCCGGTTCCGTGCCGCGGTGACCTGGCTGCAGGAACAGTCCCAGATGGTGCCGCTCGGGCTCGGTGAGACGAACCAGATCGACGAGCCCTACGGCGTGCAGAAGGTGACCTTCGGGTGGGCCGCGGGCGACGCCGCGTACGCCATGGGGAGCTTCGACCTCGCCGACGACGAAGCCCTCGTGATCAAGGGGCGCTCGCCCGAGTGCGCGTTCTGGAACTGCTGCCTCTGGAACCAGTTCATGCACACGTACAACTACGACTACGAGCAGGTCACGATCAACGGCGCGCAGACCACCTACGAGGACGACGGATCCTGGACGATCATCGTGGCGGCGCAGGACCCCGGCCGACCGAACTGGCTCTCCACCGCGGGGCACCCGCGCGGCCGGATCTGGTTCCGGTGGTTCTACCCGTCGGCCACCCCCGACCGTCCGACCACCGAGGTCGTGAAGGTCGCCGCGCTGCGGGGTTGAGGGGCGGCTCAGTGCTCGAGGGTGACGTCGAACCGGTCCGTGTAGTCGCGGAGCCGCTCGCGGAGCTCGGCGGGATGGAGATCGAAGTCCCCCTCGGGGTCGTAGATCACGCTGCCGTGGACGCCGCGTGGGTGCGTGGCGATGAACGCCTCCATCGCGACACGTCCTTCGTCGGTGAACGGTTGGCCCGCGACCTCGTAGATCCGCTGCACCATGGCGAGATCGTCGGCCATGAACTCGTCGAACCGGACGTCGATGGTGCGGTCGACCGGGAGGAGGTCGTGGTCGCGCATGCCGGCTCGGAGCATCTCCTCGATGCGGTCGGCCCAGTACTGTCCGATCTTCGGCGGGTCGACATGCGCGGCGCTGAAGCGTGCGGTGTACGCGATCATCTCCGCGTTCGACGCGATCACCGCGACGGGATCGCGGTGGGTGAACACGAACGTCGCATCGGGGTACACGTTGAGCAGGGGTTGGATCTGCTCGAGGTGCTGCGGTGACTTCAGCACCCAGCGGTCCCCGCCGCGCAGCCACTGCGCGCACTGCAGGACGCGCTTGAGGTAGGCGTAGGCCGGAGTCTGGTCCGACTCGACGTACCACTCGCGCCAGCTCGGCATGATCCCCATCGTCTCGAAGAGCATCGATGACCCGGCGATGCCGAGCAGCTGGATCTCTTCGTGCACGTGCTCGACCGTCATCTCGTGCATCCGCTTGAAGTACGGGAGCGCATCGTTGAGGATCGTGAGGCCCATGGCGCAGCGCTCGAGACGCGGGTCAGGGGCACCAGCCGCTACCGCGGCCCGTTCCGCGGCCGGCGGGACGGGCTCGAGGCTCTCCCAGTAGCGCAGGGACCGCAGCGCCGGGTCTTCGGCCATGAGGTTGTGCAGGTGCGTCGTCCCGGTGCGCGGCTGACCGACGATCACGATCGGTCGCGGGACTTCGACGTCGAGGATCTCGGGGTGCTCGTGCACGATCGCCTCGACCTGGAGCCGGTTCTTCATGTGCGTGAGCATCTGGCTCTGCGAGCTGATCCGTCCCCAGGCCGACAGCCCGGCCTCCGTGTCGAGCGCGCGCAGGATCACGCCCATGGGCTCGCGGAACCAGTCGTCGCCGAAGTCGTCGAGACCCGTCTCCGCGCTCGCCTGGGCGAGCAGGTCGTCGAGGTCGAAGCTGATGTCGGCCGCCATCGGCGCGACCGCATCCATCATCTCCGTGATGTGGGGCGGGAAGGCGGGTGTCGCGAGGTCGTCGATGCGGACCGGTGCCGGCCGTTCAGTCATGCCGGGCAGCGTCGCAGTCGATCCTTCCCGGAGTCCAGTGCGGTCACCGGGCGTGCGGCGGGGGGTCGTGCGCTCCACGCCCGAGCGTCGGCGTGGCGGTGACTCCCGATCCCCCTCGCGCCCTCACCGCCGCGCCGATCTCGGGTGCTCGCCCCTGCGGGGACGGCCTCAGAACTCGAGGGCCGAGAGCGCGGGGATCCAGCCCCCGGCGCGATCCACCGCGTCGCGCCACCGGGCGCGATCGGTCGGGGCGCCGGGCTCGACGACCCGGGCGGGGCGCCAGGTCTCGGCGATGTCGTCGTCGCCCGACCAGATGCCGGCAGCAAGTCCGGCGCAGAACGCGGCTCCCAAGGTCGTCGCCTCGCGCACGGGCGCGACCTCGACCGTGCGCTGGCACGCATCGGCGAGCGCGCGGAGGAAGACGCCGTTCGCCGCCATGCCGCCGTCGACCCTCAGCCGTTCGATCGTCGCACCTGCGTCCGCCATCGCGGCCTCGAGCAGGTCCGCCCCGCGGTGCGCGACGCCCTCGAGCACGGCGCGCACGATCTGGGCGCGGTCGGTGCCGCGGGTGAGGCCGAGGAGCGCACCCCGCGCGCCGTAGTCCCAGTGCGGCGTCCCGAGCCCCAGCGGTGCCGGGACGTACCAGACGTCGCCGGTCTCGTCGCACGTCGCGGCCACGGCATCGGACTCCTCGGCTGACGCGACGAGGCCGAGGTCGTCGCGCAGCCACTCCACGTTCGTGCCGGCGGCGAGCATCACCGCTTCGAGGCCCCAGGCATCCACGCCCGCGGTCCGGCGCGTGACGATCGGGAACGTGCCGCCGTCGCCCTGCTCGAAGTCGGGTCGGGTGCCGCCGATGACGACGTCGAGCATGCCGCCCGTGCCGAACGTCGCCTTCGCGTCACCGTGGCGCACGCAGCCCTGGCCGAGGAGGGAGCCCTGCTGGTCGCCGATGATGCCCGCGATCGGCGGCTCACCCGGCAGCACGGTCGCGGGGCCGAGCAGCCCGGTCGAGTCGACGACGTGGGGGAGCGCGGCCGCCGGGATCCGGAGGGTGTCGAGGAGCTCGGGGGACCACCCGTCGTTCGCCTTCGTGCGGAGCGCGGTCACCTGCGCGTTCGTGGCGTCACTGACGTGCAGCACCCCACCCGAGAGCGACCACGCGAGCCAGCTGTCGACGGTGCCGATGCACAGGTCGCGGCTGCGGTCGGGGTCGGCGACGTCGAGGAGGTGCTCGAACTTGGTCGCCGAGTGGTTCGGGGCGACCCTGATCCCCGCGCCCGACAGCTCGAGGCACCGACCGACCGTCCGCAGGTCCTGCCAACCGAGGCCCGGACCGACCGGGGTTCCGGTCGCCCGGTCCCAGACGACCGTCGATGCCCGCTGGTTCGCGATTCCGAGCGCGTCGACGGGTCCGTCGGTCTCGAGTGCGCGCGTCGCGAGCTCGATCGCGACGCCCGCCATCTCGGTGGCGTCGAACTCGACGAGCCCGGGCGCGGGGGAGTCGGGGAGCAGTGGCGCGCGGTGCTCGGCGACCACGTTGGCGTCGCCGTCGACGATCGTGGCGCGCACCGACGACGTCCCCACGTCGACCACCAGCACCCGTCCCCTCATGACCACCACCCCCGAGGCGTTCTGGCGTCAGTATTGGGTGCCTGACACACCCTTATCGACGCCAAAGCTTCACCCGGGCCAGGCGAGGTCGGGGACGAAGGGGTTCGGGAGCCCGAGCTTGCCGGGGTTGAGGATCCCTGCCGGGTCGAGCGCCTGCTTCGCCGCGACGAGCACGGCGAAGGACTCGCCGAGCGCTTCGGCGACGAAGCGGGCCCGGTTGAGGCCGACCCCGTGGTGGTGGCTGAGCGCGCCGCCGTGGCCGAGCACCGCGCGCGTCCCCGCGTCCCACGCGTCGCGGTAGTAGGCGTCGCGCCCGTCGGCGGGCGGCTGGCCCGCGAACGTGAAGTAGAGGCAGGCGCCGTCGGCGTACGAATGCGACTGGTGCGCGGAGACGACCATCGTGTGCTCGACGCCACCGATCGCGTCGGTTGCGGCTGCGTAGATCGACGGCAGATCGCGCCACCGAGCAGCGATCTCCATGGTGTCGACCACGTAGCCGCGTGAGATCAGCGCCTCGAGCGCGGAGACGTCGTTGCGGTGTTCGAGCCAGCTCGCGAGCAGGTCGTTGCCGTCGAGGTTCGTGGTCCAATCGCATTCCTCACGCACGACCGTCATCACCGCGTCGACGACGTGCGGGTCGCCCTCGTCGAGCACGAGGAGCGGATGCACGTCGGCGCCGGTCTGGAAGTTCCGGTCGCCCTCGATCGCGTCGTACAGCCGCAGGACCGCCGGCGTGGCGCCCCGTTGCAGGATCTTGCGGCACGCGTCGAGCCCGGCCGCGAACGACGGGAAGCCGTACGCGGCCCGCCGCTCGGAGTGCGGCGCCTCGTGGAGGCGGAGTCGGGCCCCGGTGATGATGCCGAGCGTCCCCTCACTCCCGACGAACAGCTGGGTCAGATCCGGGCCGACCGCGGCACGTGGCGCACCGCCGGTCGTGATCGCTCGGCCGTCGGCGAGAACGACGTCGAGCCCGACGACGATGTCCTCGATCTTCCCGTACCGGGTCGAGTACTGCCCGCGCCGCGGCAGGCGAGCCAGCCCCCGACGGTCGACAGATCGACCGACTGTGGCCAGTGTCCGACGGTGACGTGGTGTGCGCTGCGCAGCTCGTCCTCGAGCACGTCGCCGAACGTGCCGGCGCGCACGTCGAGGATCATCGAATCCCGGTCGACCTCGACGATCCCCGTGATCCCGCACAGGTCGAGGAGCACGCCGCCCGCCAGCGGGATGCTCGCGCCGCAGACCCCGCTGCGGCCACCAGCGGCCGTGACCGGGATGCCGGCCTCGTGACAGACGCGCAGGACGTCGGCGACCTCGGATGCGCTCGTCGGAGCGGCCAACGCGGCCGCACGAGCGGCCACCTCGCCGTCGAGGGCCCAGATCATGGCCAGCGGCCACCAGTCACGACTCGCCTCGCTCAGGGCGGCCGGGTCCTGGGTGACCGACGCGCACGCACCGCGCAGTCGCTCGAGCAGCACGGCGTCGACCTCGACGCGGCGGGCCGCGAGATGGGCGGTGACTTCCGCCGCGTCGCGACCGAGCGCGATGGGCGGTGTCGGTGCACCGCGCCGGGCCTGGATCCCGCTCATCGCCAGGTCAGGCGCCCAGGGACGCGTCGAGCGCGGTCTCGGGGAGCTCGGCCGCGACGCGCTCGTGCGTCACCGCGGCGCGGTAGGTCTCGACCTGGCGTGCTGACTCATCGGCATCCCAACCGAGCTCCGGCCCGATGAGCAGCGCGACGGAATCGGCGGCGGCCGCCGACGCGTCGCGGGCCAGGAGCCGCGCCCGGGTGCGGCGCGAGAGGACGTCGTCGAGGGTGCGCGCCATCTCGTGGCGGACGGCGTGGACCGCCTCGGCCCTCAGGTAGGGCAGCCCGGGGACGAGGGGTTCGCCCAGCTCGGGATCGGCCGCGATCAGGTCGAGCACGAGTCGGCTCTCGGTGCCGTAGCGACCGGCGAGGTGGTCATGGAGGCTCGGCTCCATCGACTCACCGGGGTGTTCGTAACCCTCGGCGCCGATGATCGCCACCTTCTTGGTGCGGCAGTGCGTCCGCCTCCGGAGCACGCGCGACGCCTGGTCGACGGTCTCGGCGGCCATCCGTCGGTAAGTCGTGAGCTTGCCGCCGGTGATCGTGATGACGCCACTGTCCGAGACGCGCACGCCGTACTTGCGCGACAGGTCCGCGGTGCGCTGCGTGTTCGCGGTGCGCAGCAACGGTCGCAGCCCGGCCCAGGTGCCGACGACGTCGGCGCGGGTGACCGGTTCGTCGATCGCGAAGTTCAGGGCGCGGAGCAGGTAGTCGACGTCCTCGGGCGTGCACTGGGGATCCTCGATCGACCCGTCGTAGTCGGTGTCGGTGGTGCCGACGTACGTGGTGTCGCCCCACGGCACCACGAACACCGAACGCTTGTCCTTCGGGACCGGGACGATCGCGGCGATGTCGTTGCGAACCTTCGACCACGGGACCGTGATGTGGATGCCCTTGGCCGGTCGGATCGAGTCGGGGTCGGCGCCCTCGTCCATCGTGCGCACTTGGTCGGACCAGACACCGGTGGCGTTGATCACGACGCGCGCCCGGACCTCGAGGTCGGCGCCGTCGGCCTCGACGCGCGCACCTCGGAGGTTCCCGTCGGGCCCCTTCAGCAGGCCGGTGACCTTCGCGTAGTTGGCGACCGTGGCGCCGTGCGCCGCGGCGGTGCGCGCGATCGCGAGCGTGAGCCGGGCGTCGTCGGCGCGGGCGTCGTAGTAGAGGTATGCACTCGCGACGCTGTCGCGTCGCAGCGTCGGCATGTGCCGCAGGGCCTCGTCCTTGTCGATGCGCTTGTGGGCCTTGCGGATGCGCAGCCCGCCGGTCAGGTCGTACATCCACATGACGCCGCCGAGCGCCCGGGCGACCCGCCGATCGATCAGCCCGTCGCGGGTGAGGATCGGGATGAGGAAGGGGAGCACGCGTACGAGGTGCGGTGCGTTGCGCAGCGCGATCTGGCGCTCGTGGAGGGCCTCGTAGACGAGGAGGAACTCCTTCTGCTGCAGGTACCGGATCCCGCCGTGGATGAGCTTCGAGGACTTGGACGACGTGCCCGACGCGAAGTCGTCGCGCTCGACGAGCGCCGTACGCAGGCCGCGGCTCGCGGCATCGAGGGCGCAGCCGACGCCCGTGATGCCGCCACCGACCACGAGGACGTCGAACTCCTCCGTGCCCAAGCGGGCGAGGGACGCGGCCCGGTCGGAAGCGCCCTGGTCGGAAACGGCTGAGTCGGAGGGCATCCTCGGCTGGTTCCGCGCCTCCGACCTTCGAGCCATGCGTCCAGGTTACCGACGGGTAGCCGGGGGCACACGCCTGCCCGGACCGGCGTCGCGCCGGTTCAGCTGCCGCGTGTGCCGGTGTCGCTCCCGCCCGACCCGCCGTCGCGGCCCGGGGTCGGTGAGTCGCCGCGGTCGGAGTGGTGCTCGCCGTCGAGCACCTCGTCGAGCAGCCCCGTGACCACTGCGACCAGCAGGTCGTCGGGCGGCTTGCCGGACGCTTCGGGGCGGCTGCGCTCGGCCGGCGCGGTCGCGGTGACCACGCTTCCGCTCCCACCCTCGTGGGTCAGCGCCATCGTGAGCGCGAGGGCAACGGCCAGGGCGACGCTGGTGCCGGCGACCACCACCCGGCTGGTGCGGAAGCGGGAGCCTCGCGGGGAGCCGGGCGTTCGGGGCGCGGAGGACGCCGTGGCGGATGAGGGCACTGTGGGATTGGGCACTGCGGAGTCGGTCACAGTGGTCAAGAACGACGCTGCGCCCGGATTGGTTCCGCGGCTCCCGCTCGGCAGCGCTCAGGCGCCGACGCGGACCCGGGCGGCTGAGCCGGCAGTCCGGGTCACGCTGCTCCGGGTCCACCACATGATGCCGCCGAAGAACACCGCCGCGGCGCCGATGACGACGGCGGCCGCGGTCGGGAGCAGCGCGTTCGTGTCGGTGCCGGCCAGCAGCCCGTGGACGGTCGTCGTCGCGAGCAGGGCGTAGCTGAGGAGGTGGACTTGCCGCCACGCGCGCTGCGACATGCGATTGCGCAGCTGCGAGGTGATCTGGACGGCGAGGAGCAGGTACATGCCGACGATCCCGAGCGCGACCGCGAACGGCTGCCACGACGACGTGAAGGGGACGAGCACCTGGGTGATCCCGAAGTCGACGTACTCGTCGGCGACGATCGCGACGACGTGCACCGCGGTGAACACGACGGCGAGCACCCCGAGGAACCGGTGCAAGGAGAGCAGCCAGGCCGGCGATGCCTTGCGGCCGAGCACGCGGGTGGCGAGCAGCAGACCCCAGGCGGCCGAGGCGACGATCAGGGCCCAGGCGACGATGCCCGCCGACCGGGCGACCAGCCAGGACAGGTTCACCGCGCCGAGCACGGATCAGCTGCCGCGCGACGAGGTGTCGGCGCTCGATGACGAGCTGGAGCCCGACGATGCGCTCGGTGACGCGCTGCTGCTCGAGTTGTCCGAGCCGTAGCCGTAGCCATAGCCGTAGTCATCGTCCGAGTACGACGTGCCGCCGGAGCCGGACGTGCTGCCGGAGCCGGACGTCCGGTTGACCGTCGTGGTGTCGGCGCCGGCCTTCGAGCTGCTCGTCGCGGCCGCGCCGGTCGTGCCGCCGACGGCCATCGCCACCGCGAGCGCGACCGCTGCGGTCGCGCTCGTGACCGCAGCCACCGTGCGGCTCTTCCGGAAGCGGCCCGAGCGCGCCCGGGCGCGGTTGCGCCGGGCCCGGGCCCCGGGGAGCGGAGCTGCGGCGGGGGAGGGGCGAGTCGATGGGGCACGTGGGACTGCTGGTGCTGGAGCGGGACCGGACCAGGCGCCGACGCCGAGGGGGACGGCGGGCGGCGGGGCGGTGGTGGCGGGGTGGCGATCGGCTCGTCGGTCATCGGGCGACTCCTGGGGTGCGGCCTCCCGGGGCTGGAGGCCTGCCTCGAGGTGCGGGCTCGACCGCAGTCAACTCCCCGGGCTTGAGAACTTCCTGAGAATCGGGCCAGGAACAGGCCAAGTCGGGCTCAGGCCACCGTGCCGGGGGCCCCGTCGTCCGTCACGACCGGGTGGCCGTCGGCCGCCCAGGCCACCATGCCGCCGGCGAGGTTCACGGCGTCGTACCCGGCCCGGACGAGGGCCTCCGTGACCCTGCCGGAGCGCGCACCACTCCGGCAGATCACCACGATCTCGCCGCCGTCCGGGAGCTCGGCCTGGCGGCCCGCGACCTCACGCATCGGGATCCACTGGGCAGCGCCGGCGTGCCCCGCGGCCCATTCGTTGGCCTCGCGCACGTCGAGCAGCGCGGCGCCGGCCGCGACCCGCCGCTGCGCCTCGTCGATGTCGATCTCGGGGATGTCGGGCATGGTGCTCCTCGCGGTGCGTCGTGCTCCGTCGGTGGACGTGCATTCTCGCCCGCCGACGACGTCCGCCCAGCCTCGCGTGCCCGCTCGCTGCATCGCCGGTCAGGGGGCCCTTCCGGGCGGTCGCAGGTCCCAGGTGCCGGGCTGTCCGGTGACGGTCCAGTTGCAGTGGGTCTTGAGGAGGTGGTGCTGGTGGCAGAGGCGCCAGAGGTTGGGGGCTTCGGTCGGGCCGTGGCGTTCGACGGGGATGATGTGGTCGATCTCGAGCCCGCGGTCGACGTCGCATCCCGCCACGCCGCAGACCGGGTAGGTGGTCTCGACCCAGCGGCGCAGGGCCGCGGGGATCGTGCGCTCGGGGCTCGAGATGGTGGTGATCTCGGTGCCGGTGCGCAGCATCGTGGTGATGGTCGCGTCGTTCATCAGGGCTCGGGCGTCGGTGACCGGGATCGCACCGCGGCCGGCGATCTCGCACGTCTCGCCTTCGATCACGTAGCCGCGCTCGATCGCGATGGCATCCGCGGTGAGGCGGACGTCGACGGGCTTGCAGGGGCCGTCGTCCATCAGCGCGACGAGGGCGTCGGCGGCGTAGGCGTCGCGTGGCTCGCGACGCCCGGCCTTTCGGGCTTCGCGGAAGATCCGGTCCTCGTGGGCGTCGAGCGCGGCGAAGAGTCGCGCGCCCGCTGCGGGGGCGAGGCGGAAGTCGCCGCAGTAGGAGCCGTCGAGGTCGGTCCACTTGTGGAGGTAGCGCTGCTCGTGCAGCTGGCGGGCCCACGCGGCGTCGTCGGGCTGCGCCGCGGCGCGCACCTCACGACACCGGTCCTTGAGCCCCTTCACCGTCGAGGACTTCGCCGTGCGCAGCAACCGCGCCTCGGACGAAGGGTCCTCGACTGGCGGCGCCGGTGATCTGACGGGCCTGGGTCTCGGACAGCTCCCCGGCCCGGAACGCCTCCGCGGTCGCGGGCAGCTCGTCCAAGGACCGCGCGGTCTCCAGCGCCCCGACCGCCGCACCGACCGTCGTCCCGGTCTTGGCCGAGAGCCAGTGCCCCGCCGTGCGGTAGCCGCCGTCGCGATAGGCGCCGGTCTCGTCGACCCGACGGGCCAGGCAGCGCTTTCAGCGCCGCACAGACGTGCTCCCCCTGCGCCACGAGCTCGACCAGCCGCGACCGCGTCCCGCGCCATCGAGCAGCCCAGGCTCGAGCTCGCGTGCAACCCGCTTCGAGGGTCGCCACGGCGGTGCGGACTTCGTCGAACACAGGCCTTCCCCTTCGGATGATGAAACCGTTCGGGGGAAGTGCTGGGTACTCTATCGAACGTATGTTCGTGTGTCAAGCACCAAGACCGACGAACACGACGTGCGTGACGCGAACGCTCAGGCGTCGACGGACGCGGGGCCGGCCTCGGCGTTCCACGCCGCGAACCCGCCGAGCACGTCGGACACGTCGGCGAAGCCGTGGGCGTCGAGCACGCTCATGGCGACTGCGGAGCGCCCACCGCCGGCGCAGTACACGACGGTCGGCGTCGCAGGGTCGAGGCTGTCGAGCTGTGCGACGAGGCGCGGCAGGGGGATCGCCTGGGCGCCGGGCACCGAGCCGAGCGCGACCTCACCCGGATCCCGCACGTCGATGACCTGCAGCTCGGCGACGTCGCGCCGTCGCTCCTCGAGCTCGCGTGCGCTGAGGCGTGACGAACGTTGCGTCGCATCCGGATGTGTCGCGAACGCGGCGTGCATGCCGTCGAGGAACCCGATGACGTGGTCGAAGCCGATGCGTCCCAGTCGGACCTTCGCCTCGAGCTCGGTCCCCGGGTTCCCCACGAGCACGATCGGCGTGTCGTGGGTGAGGATGTCGCCCGTCCACTCGGAGAAGCGGCCCTGCAGGTCGACGTTGACGCTCCCGCGCAGGTGCCCGGCCGAGAACTCCATCGCGTCGCGGGTGTCGAGCACCGCCGCGCCCGTCCGCATTGCCGCGAGGACCTCGTCGATGTCCATCGCCGGGGGCGCGTGCACCTCGTCGAGGATCGGCCGCGCTTCGCGGTTCCGTGCCGCGTCGAAGGCGAAGTAGCCGGGAGCGGTGGGCTGGCCCTCCGTGACGATCGCGACGAACGCCTCCTCGCTCATCGGCTGCAGCGCGTAGTTCACCCGGCGCTGCTCACCGATCGTGGACTGCGTCTCGGTGGAGAGCTGCTTCCCGCACGCCGAGCCGGCGCCGTGCGCAGGGAAGACGCGCGTCTCGTCGGGCAGGGTGAGGAGCTGCTCGTGCAACGAGTGGTACAGGCGGCCCGCGAGCTCGTCGGCGCTGACACCGATCGACGACAGGAGGTCAGGGCGTCCGACGTCCCCGATGAACAGGGTGTCGCCGGTGAGCACCGCCGACGGTGTCGCGTCGTCCGGGTGCTCCCAGACCACGATGCTGATCGACTCCGGCGTGTGCCCGGGCGTCGCCCGGATCTCCAGGGTGACCTCGCCGAGCGAGAGTCGCCGGCCGTCGGCGAGGGCCTCGAACGGGAACCCGATGCCGGTGACGGCTTCGCCGTAGGAGATGGTCGCCCCGGTGCTCGCGGCGAGCTCGAGGTGCCCCGAGAGGAAGTCGGCGTGGACGTGGGTCTCCAGCACCCGCTCGATCGTGAGGCCCTGGGAGGCGGCGTCGGCCAGGTACTGGGTGACGTCACGCTGGGGGTCCACCACGACGCCCCGGCCGGTCGACTCGTCGCCGATCAGGTACGAGGCGTGTGAGAGGCACTCCAGGTAGTACTGCGTGAGGATCACCGGTCGAACGTAGCCCCCGCAACGGTCCCACCAGCCCCAGGAACCACACGTTCCTCGTGTTCCGCGGAATCCGCTGGGAAAATCCCGTCGGCGGCTCAAGTCGGGCCCACTGACGTGACGACACAAGGTTGGGCTTCTCGAAGCGGCACCGGTCCCGGACACCTGGAAGGGACGATGGCGATGCGCACGAGATCGATGATCGCGGCTGGCATCCTCGCCGCCTGCTTCGGCGCGCTGGGCGTCGGCATCGATGCTGTGCCGGCGAGCGCGCACGACGCGGGCCCCGGCGTCGAGTTCTGGTGCTCCTTCCCGCCGCCCTACCGTCCCTCGTGGTGCCCGGGCTGGCACGGTCACGGCCCGCCGCCGACCACGACCACCAGCACCACGACGACCAGCACGACGACGACCTCCACCACCACGACGACCACGACGCCGACGACCGCGCCGCCGGTCGTCGCCCCGGGTCCGCCGCCGTCGCCCCTCACGCAGGGTGACGGCGCGACGCTCGCCGACGGCGTCTCGACGACCGCCGGCGCGGCGACGGACGCACGGATCGCGTCCGCCGCGGTGGCGGCCGACCGCGCCGCGCTACCCCCGGCTGCGACGATCACGCCATCCGGGGTGTTCACTCCCACCGCGACCCCGGCAGCACCCTTGCCGAGCGTCACGCCGATTCCGGCGACCTTCCCGTCGCCGATCGGGCCGGGCGGCGGCACGGTGCCGCTCGGGGTCGCCGTGGGGATCGGGATCGCCGGACTGCTGGCGGGTGTGCTCGTCGGGCTCGGCGCCCTCGGGCACCCGTGGCGGCGCCGTCCGAGCTCGCCCTCATGATCAGGAGCGAGTGAGCTGATCAGGAGCGAGTGAGTTCGGTCGCGAGCGCGCGCAGCTTCCGGTAGTCGGCCTTCCCCGCGGCCGAACGGGCGAGCGTGTCGACGAGCAGGAAGCGCTTCGGGCGCTTGTACCCCGAGAGCCGGCCGCGACACCACCCGTCGAGCGACGCTGCGTCCGCGCCGTCGTGTGCGTTGGGCACGACGAGCGCGACGACGAGCTCACCGAACCGTTCGTCGGGCACGCCGACGACCAAGCAGTCGAACACGCCGGGGTGCTCGCGGAGCAGGAGCTCGACCTCCTCGGGATAGACCTTCTCGCCCCCGGTGTTGATGCACGCGGAACCCCGACCGAGGAGCTGGATCGTGCCGTCGGCCTCGACCGTCGCGTAGTCGCCCGGGATCGAGTACCGGACACCGTCGAAGGTGCGAAAGGTCGCGGCCGTCTTCTCCTCGTCCTTGTAGTAGCCGAGCGGGATCGGGCCGGTGACGCCGACCATGCCGATGTCGCCGCTCCCCGGTGCGACCTCGGCGCCGGTGTGCTCGTCGAGCACCTTCACCTTGTCGTTCACCGCGAAGCGGGCGGGCCTGATGGCGCTGTCCGACCGCGACGCAGTGCGCGACATCATCCCTTCGGACGCACCGAGCGAGTCGATGAGGGTCACCGTCGGGAGGTGGCGGAGCAGGCCCGCCTTCACCTCCGGGCTCCAGGTGACCCCGGACGAGGTGATCGCACGCAGTGCCGAGAGGTCCCACCGCGTCGGTTCGGCGTCGAGGGCGTCGAGGATCGGGCGGGCGAAGACGTCGCCGACGATGGTGAGCACCGCGACCGCGTTGCGATCGATCTCGGACCAGAGCAGCTGCGGGTCGAGGCCTGGCTCGTCGACGAGGACGACCGTGCCCGCCCCGGCAAGCGTCGAGAGCGCGATGAAGAGCCCGGTGCCGTGCATGAGCGGGCAGGCGGGGAGCGCGGTGCCGGTGCGCTTCCCGGCGCGTGCCGCGGCGATCGGGTCGGGGGGTTCGGCGCCCGGGCGTGCCATCTGCCAGAGCGCACGGTACAGGTCGTCGTTGCGCCACATGACGCCTTTCGGCATGCCCGTGGTGCCGCCCGTGTACAGGAACAGCAGGTCGTCGCCGTCGGGGGGGCGCTCGGCCCACGCGCCATCGGGCGCCGCGGCCGCCACCGCCGCCTCGTAGGCCACGCCCGTCTCGAGCACCACCGCAGGGCGTCGGGCTGCGGGCATGCCGGCGATCGCCTCGTGGGCCGCGGTCGCGAACGCCGGATCGTGGACGAGGGCGCGCGCGTCGCTGTTGTCGAGGACGTAGCGGACCTCCTCGGCGACGTACCGGTAGTTCACGTTGACCGGCGTCGCACCGACGAGCCAAGCGGCGAACATCGTCTCGAGGTACTCGGGTCGGTTCGTCGCGTCGATGGCGACCTTGTCGCCCGGTCGGACCCCGGCGCCGAACAGGTGGGTCGCGAGGCGCCGGGCCCGGTCGGCGAAGTCGCCCCAGGACAGGCGCCGCCCCCCGCACACGATCGCGTCGCGGTCGGGGACGGTCTCCGCGATCCCGGTCCACACTTCGGCGTAGCTCCAACCCGGCACGGCGACTCAGGGTACGCGCCCGGTTGCCGCGCGCCTCGCTCTGGCCGCCATGATGGACGCATGGGACTGCCGGATCCGCTCGGGGTCGTCGGCGCCGCGTCCGACATCGTCCGCGGCGGCGTGGCCCGCGCGTTCCGCTTGCGCCTCTCCGGTGCGCCGAGCGGTCCCCCGGTCGCGGTCAGCGGCGACGCGGGATGGTTCGGTCCCGACTCGGTCGCGTGGCGAGTGCACGCTGACCTCGGGACCGTCATCGGCGGCCTGCGTGCCCTCCTGTACCAGACGCTGCATCCGCTCGCGATGGCCGGCGTCGCCGAGCACTCCGACTACCGCAGCGATCCGTGGGGAAGGTTGCACCGGACGGCGGAGTTCGTCGCGGCGACCACGTACGGCACGAGCGCCGAAGCCGGTGCGGCCGTGGCACGGGTGCAGCACGTGCACGAGCACGTGCGCGGGACCGCGCCCGATGGCCGGCCATACGCCGCGGACGATCCCGCGCTGCTCGCGTGGGTGCATGCGACCGAGGTCGACAGCTTCCTGGCCGCGTACCGACGCTACGGCGGCGGCCTCACCGACGCCGAGGCGGACCAGTACGTCGCGGAGATGGCGATGATCGCGATCGCGTTCGGCGCCGATCCCGTGCCGACGAGCGTCGCCGAGCTCGGCGAGGTCCTCGGGGGCTACGCACTGCACGCCACGCGTCAGGCGCGCGACGCCACGCGCTTCCTCCTCTTCCCGCCGCTGCCGCTGTCAGCGCGCGCGACCTACGCACTCCTCGCGACTGCAGCAGTCGAGCTCCTGCCGGTGCGCGCGCAGCTCGAGCTCCGACTCGTGATCCCACCGCTCGCGGGCCCGCTCGCCGTGCGCCCGGCGACCCGCGCGCTCTTCGGCACGCTCCGTTGGGCGTTGGGTGAGTCGCCGACCTTGGCGGCAGCACGCGTTCGGGCCTCCGCGCCGGCGTAGCCCTCAGGTGCCGGCCGAGCCCTCGGCAACGGGTGAGCGCACCGCGTCGGCCGATCGCCGGTGCCGCTGGACGATCCCGCCGGCGATGATCAGTGCGGTCGTGCTCACGATCGCCACGAGCGGCGCCATCCAGAGGACCGCGAGCGCCACGGCGAACACCTCGAAGACCACCGCGGCGGTGCCCGCCGAGGGGTGGCCGTCGGCGACACCGAGCGCGATGCCGCCGGCCATGAGGGCGAGCACGAGGAAGAGCAAGCCCACCCCGACGCGCAGGGGTGTCGAGCCGAAGCCGACGCCGGCGAGCGCGACGAACCCGATGATCGCCAGGGCGAGGGACTGGGCACCCAGGATCAGGGCGGTGACGGTGGCTCCCATACCGGCGCGCTCCCGAGGCTCGGGGGAAGGACGGGCTGATGGTCGTGCTCACCAGCTGGTCGCCAGCATCCGCGCCGGACATCAGAGGCTCATGAAGCCCCGGTGAGGGGTTGCTGGGAACGCGCGCTACGCGGGAGCGATGTCGATGACGCCGCGAGTGCGATCCAGCGCAGCGAGACGCTCGTCGAGCACGGTCGAGCGAGCCGGGAGCGGCAGCGCGCGGATCGCGTCGACGGTGCGCTGGGTGTCCCAGCCGGCGTACGCGATGCCGACGAAGGGCACGAACCCGGCGCCCCACCGTGCGAAGAGGCGGGCGGCGACGACGCGCACGACGTGCTTGGTGACGTGACGGCGCACCGCGGTGCCGGACGGCGACTCGCCCGTCATGGCGAAGATCACGTCGTCGGCGACCTGCTGAGGATCGACCACGAGGCCGGCCGCCTCGAGATCGTGGACGCGGAGCGACGCGGCGACGTAGAGCTCCATCGCGACGGCGACGAGGTTCGCGCCGATGATCACCGGCAGTGACGGCGGGACGATCGACCCGGCCGACACGATCGCCGCGATCGTCTCGATCTCCTCACCGGCGGCGGCGAGCCCGCCCGCGGCGGCGAGGATCGTCTTGGCGCTCGTCGTGCGCTGCACCGGCAGCGGGTGCGCGACGAGCAGCGGCGTGATGACGGTGAGCAGGCGCTCGGTCTCGGTCTCCGCGGCGGCGTGAGCCTGCGCGGGCGTGCGGACCTTGCGGAGTCGGTAGACCGACTTCGCGAGCTCGGGCACCGCTTCCTTCGGTAGCGATTGGAGCGAGAGCACGGTGGCCTCGCGCACCTTCGACGCGGTGGCGACGGCACTCGACGCGGCCGCGGTCCCCCGGGAGCGGGCGACGTCGAACGCGGGCTTCGACACGTCGCGGGCCACCGAACGGGCCGAGGCGGCGAGGTCGCGCGTGGCGCCCTTCACCTTGCTGGTGAAGCCGGGCCGTGGGCGGATCGTGGTGCCGGGCATCGCAGTGCTCCTGGTGGGGTGCGTACGGAGGAGCCGTACCCAGGGAACAACGCCTCAATCATGCCCGTCGTTCCCACCACTCAACGCGGGTCCGGGCGCGTCCATGGTCAATACATCTAGGCGGGCGGGGCCACCTTGGGCCGGCGGGGGACGAAGGGGCTGGTGCGGGCCACGTAGTCCTCGTAGCCGGGGCGACGCTTGGCCATCCCCTTCTCGAGGAGGGTCACGCCTGACACCCGCCGCAGGAACACGGTCATGGTGAGGGCGCCGAGGAGCCCGATCGCGCCGAGGCCGCTCTCGGCCGCGACCAGGGCGATGCCCCACCAGACACAGGCGTCGCCGAAGTAGTTGGGGTGGCGGGTGTACCGCCAGAGGCCGCGGTCCATCACGAGGCCCCGGTTCGCGGGATCCGCCTTGAACCGGACCAGCTGCGCGTCGCCCACGGCCTCGAACGTGATGCCCACGGTCCAGACGAGGATGCCGAGGACGCCGAGCACGCCGATCCCGGGGTCGTCGGGCACCTGCCCGAGCTGCACCGGCAGCGACACGATCCACATGAGCGTGCCCTGGAGCGCGAACACGGTGAAGAGGCTCACCCACCAGAAGCGGTCGCCCCAGTGGCGGCGCATCGCCTGGTACCGGAAGTCCTCGCCCGAGCCGTGGTTGCGCCAGTACAGGTAGATCGAGAGTCGCAGGCCCCAGATGGTGGTCAGGGCGACGAGGATCCACTGGCGGGTCGGGTTCCCGTCGACGGTCGCGCGCACGGCCCACGCGACGAGCACGAAGCCCAGGCCCCAGATCGGGTCGACGATGGAGGCGTCGCGCTTGATGACGCTCACGACCCAGGTCACGGTCATGAGCACCGCGATCGTCGAGACCGCGACGAGCAGCGCGGTTGCCGCGTCGCTCACGTCGTGATCGGCTCGGCGGCGGGACCGGGTTCGGCCGCGGCGCGGTCGGCCGCCAACGCCGCGTCGATCTCGGCGTCGAGCTGCAGCCACACCTCGTCGAGCCAGATCGTGAACGCCGGGTCGTCGGACGGGACCTCGGCGCGCGGGATGCGCCGCAGCCACGCGCGCACCGGCCGCCGGCGGGGCACGACGCGCAGGATCCCGCCGAAGGTGTCGAGGCCCTCGAAGCCGATGTGCCCGAGGACGACGATGTCGGCGTCGGGCGTGCCGGCGAGCAACGCCGCACTGCCCGCGGGCCGCGGGGGGAGCAGGTGCTGCAACCCCGCGAGCCGAGCCGCGCGCTCGGGATCGCGCTCCCCGATCTTCTCGAGCGCTCGAGCGCGCTTCTTCGGGTTCGCGCGCGTGCCTTCCGGGAAGATCACGGCGATGTCGTGCGCTCCCATGCCCCGGGAGAGGGCGGTGAGCGCCGCGAGCTCGGGCCCCGAATCTGTTGCCCCACGATCGAGGAAGTGGTTCGGGATCACGTTGCCGGCGATGTCGAGGCAGGGATCGGCGAGGAGCTCCCGTTTGAGCACGTAGCGCGGCAGCATTCCGGCGTCCGGGGCCACGATGAACAGCGACGCGATCGAGTCGGCGAGGCTGCAGTGCCGACCGAGGACGACCACCGGACCCGGTCGTGCGACCTCCGCGCCCTCGACCTCCATCCGGAACCCGCACACGAGTCGGAGGGAACCCACGATCCTGGCGGCCCACCAGCGCTGCAGTGCGTACCAAGGGCCCAGGTCCCGCCGCGTCGACCAGAGGACGAAGGCGGTGACGACGCCCGCCGTCTCGATCCACGTCCAACACAGGGCGAACAGGAGGAGCCGGGCGCGGGGGAGACGCCGCGGTGCCGTGACCAGGTCCACCAGCAGCGCGATCGGGAGCCAGATCGGGAGCAGCAGGGTGAGCAGCACCGCGCCGATGAGCAGCGCGGGCACCGACACCAGTCGACGCCGGTACCTCCGCATGCGGTGGCTCGGGCTCACGCGGTGCGGCGAGTGTTGAGCTCCATCGCGTTGTCGCGCAGCACCAAGCGGCGGTCGCTGTCGTCGAGCTCCTTGAGCTCCTGGACGTAGTCGAGCGGCTGGGGCATCCCCTCGATGTGGGGCCAGTCGGAGCCGAAGATGACGCGGTCGGCGCCCATGAGCCGAATGACCTCGTAGACGTCGTCCTCCCAGAACGGGTTGATCCACACGTTGCGGCGGAAGGTCTCGCCCGGATCCTCGGAGAAGTAGCCGATGAGCTTGTTGGACGTGGAGCGCAGCTTCTTGAAGAGGTCGGCGAGGAACTCCGACCCGTTCTCGACCGACGCAACGCGCACGTTCGGGAAGCGGTCCCAGAGCTTGTCGAACGCGAGCGAGATCAGGAAGTCGTACGCGGCCCGCTCGATCGCGAACATGCGGATCGATGGACGGCCCGCGCCGGCACCGAACGCGGCACTGAACGAGTCGTCGGCGTATCCCTGGCTCGAGTAACCGCTGTCACCCGCGTGTACCACGACGGTGATGCCGGCCTCGTTCACGCGGGCCCAGAACGGATCGAACATCGGGTCGGCGGGCGTGCGCTGCCCGACCGCGGTGTGCGGCGCCGCCGGTCGGAGGACGACCGTGCGCGCGTCGTGCTCGAGTGCCCACTCGAGCTCCTTGACCGCCCAGTCGACGTCGCACAGCGAGATGTAGGGCGACGCGTAGATGCGGTCCTGGTAGTTGCAGCCCCAGTCCTCGTCGAGCCACCGATTGAACGCGGTGCACATCATCGTGACTGCTTCGATGTCGTGCTTCAGCAGCTCCTCGTAGAGGATGCCGAGGGTCGGGAAGAGCCAGATCTTCTCGAGGCCCTGCTGGTCCATCACCTGGAGCCGAACGTCCCGGTCGCGGTACTCGGGACGGATCGGCTCGCGCTCGCGCAGCATCTCCACCGGGTTCTTGCCCTCGGGGTTGCCGCGGAAGTAGTCGTGCAGCGCGCCCGCCTTGGCGACCGGGTCGAACGTCGGGTTCACGACCGCGTGGCTCACGCGGCCGCCGATCACGTGGTACTTGCGGCCGTCGATCTCGCACCACTGCACCACGCGCGGCCCCTGCTTGGGGTCGAGGTGGCGGGTGAAGGCGTCGATCGCCTCGTAGTAGTGGTTGTCGGCGTCGAAGGCGTCGTAGCCCAGGTTGTCAGCATCCATGCCACGAGCGTAGATCGCCGGCCGCCGGTCGGGCCCGAAGCGGGCGCACCGGCAGCGCCGAGCAGGGGCGACGCGTCAGCCGCCCTCGCCCGACTCGCCGCCCTCTCCACCTTCGCCGCCACCCTGGTCGATCTTGACCTGCGTCTTCTCCCAGGTGGCCTTCGCCCCCGAGTGCCCGATCTCGTAGACCCAGTAGGTCGCCAGCGCGCCGGAGACGATCGCCAGGGCGCAGAGCCCGAGCCCGACCCGACGGGCGGTGCCCGCAGTGACGGTGCGCCCGCCGTGCGCGGCTGCCTCCTCGACCTGCGTCTCGGCGGTGTGCTGCTTCGCCCACCAGTCCCACAGCATCACGGCGAGCGCGAAGCCGAACAGGAGCAGGGCCCACGGCCGCAGGTTCTCGCCCTGCTCGACGTGGCGCCGGACCAGCGCGGACTCGGGGACGTGCTCCTCGAGCGCCTGCCCGCTGCCGATCGCGAGCTGGGTGAACACCAGGCCCACGAACGAGATCACGACCGTCGCCCAGCCGAACTTGGCGCGGAGCCCGGGCCAGAGCATCAGGACCGCGCCGATGGTCGCCAGCGGGACCAGCACGACGGGCACGTGCACGAAGAGGGGATGGGCGGGGAGCCCGAAGATGGACGTGATCTCCACGGTGACCTCATGCTCTGGGGGGACGGCCGCCGTTGGACGGGCGTCTGGAGGGCGGGGCCCGAGTCAAGCCGACCGATTGCCAAGTTTCGTCCAACCTGTGTCCAGGCCGCGCCCAAGTCGCCCGGCGAGGCGGGCGGGAGGACGTCAGGGCCCGACGGGTGGGCTCGATGCCGGCTCGATGTGGGTTCGCCGGCGGAGCCGGTCGGCGAGGGCAGCGTGCACCAGCGCAGCGACGGCGAGCGCTGCGCTGGTGACTTCCACCCCGAGGCCGATCCGCCAGATCGCGATCCCGAGGAGGGCGACGACGAGCGCGGACCCCAGCCGGAGGAGCAACAGCGGGCGGTGGGGTACCCGACGTGTGCAGACGCCGAGCAACGCGAGCGCGAGGTACGCGCCCACCACCGGCCCGTCGCCGAGCAGCAGCCGGTCGCCGTCGACGGTGACGCCGTGGTTGAGCGGCAGGAGCTTCGCGAAGCCGACCGCGATCCCGACCAGGAACGTCTGGAGCAAGAGATGCCCGAGCAGCCAGCCGCGCATGCGCCCCGTGCTGCCCGGGAGCCCGGACCGTGGGATGTCGTCGAAGTACGCCCACCACATCGCGAACACGAGGAGGAAGAGCGCGACGAGCACCTCGAGGTCGAGCCCATCGAGGCTGCCGTCCGCCGCGAGCAGCGAGACCTTCACGAACGACTCTCCGCACACGATGATCGTGAGGAGCCCGAGCCGCTCGACGAGGTGGCGCTCGTCGATCCCGACCTCGCCGGCGCGACGCCCGAAGCGATAGCCGAGTGCGGGCAGGACGATGACGAGCACGGCGATGCTCCAGCACACGTAGCGCCCGGGCCCGCCGACGAGCGTGGCGACGACCATGGGGACGACGGCGACGGCGTACTCGTTGCGCCGCTGGGCCGCGAACCGACGGAGCGCGGCGTCGGGCTCCTTGACGGCCCCGATCCCTGCTCCGCGCGCGGTGCGCCCGTACATGATCGCGACGTCGGCGATGAGCAGGCCGTAGACGACCGAGACGAAGCCCTCGTGGAACTCGACCCCGTCGCCGATCGCGAGCGCGGTCATGGTGAGCAGCACCATCTGGGCGAGGATCAGCGCGCGGTGCACGCCGTCGTCGGCCCGGAAGCGGTTGGCGAAGAACGTGGTCGCCAGCCAGATCCACCAGACGGCAGCGAACGCGGCGAACACGGTCGCGATGACGCGCGGCTCGGGATCGATGCTCACCGCGTCGCTGAAGGTGACGATCGCGGCGACGAAGACGAGGTCGTAGAACAGCTCGAGCCAGCTGACCCCGTTGGGTGCGCCGGTGTCGCCTTCCGGGATCGCCATCGGGGCAGTCTCCCTGAAAGGCTCGCCGGACAACGGCGTTTCCCCTCGGCAGCCCGCTTCGGGGCCTGTTTCGGAGGGGACCACCCTGTTACTGTTGTTGCTCCTGTGATCAAGCACCTGCGGACCTCCCGCGCCCTGCGCGTCGCCCTCGCCACCGCCGCGGGCGCGGTGCTCCTCGCCGCGTGCATCCCGGCTCCGCCTCCGCCGCCGGCCGAGGTGTCGTGCAGCAACCCCTGGCGGGGCTACGTGGTCGCGAGCGACCACAACTACGCCGGGATCGGCGCGTACAACGGCAGCACCCGTTTCATGTGCAAGCCGACGCCCAGCCAGGGCATCCGTGCCCACCTCCAGCACCTCCGCAACTACGCCGACCCGGCCTCCACGCCGTACAACCTCGGCCTGCCCTTCGAGCCGCGCCCGGGCTACACCGAGGCCAACTTCGGCACGTTCGTGTACCACGGGCAGGCCCCGCGCTGGATCGACCTCAACGGCCGCTGGGCGGTGCCGGGCACGACCTACGCGCAGACGTTCATCGGGATCTACAACCAGATGGGCGGGCCCCAGGTCGACGTCAACACCGTCACCATCATGGGGCCGAGCCAGCTCACCGCCGCGCAGATGGCCGCGCACGTCTGCGCGGTCGGTCGGTGCGCGACGTGGAAGCCCGAGATCTCACCGCAGAGCATGGCGCAGCTCTACATCGACGAAGGCAAAGCGGTCGGTGTGCGCGGCGACATCGCGTTCGCCCAGTCGATCCTCGAGACCGGCTGGTTCTCGTGGCCGGGATCGCCCAGTGCGACTGCGCTCACGCCATCGCTCGGCGGAGAGCCGGATCCCGTGATGGACGCGTACTTCGAGCTGCAGTCCGTCACCGCCCGGAACTGAGCCAGGCGAGGCGAGGCGCGTGCCCCGCGCCTGGTAGGCTGGACGTCAGTTCACCGGTGAGCACTGTTGTCATGCCGGAAACCGAACGTACGCAACGGGCTAGCCGGCTTCTTCACGTCTCCAGGTTCGGTGGCACTCAGCCACGAACACCGGGTCAGCGTCACGAGGTTCGTCCCGCCCCTCGTGAGACCTGTCCCCCAGCCCGCACCATTCGCGGGCATCCCATTGGAGCTGTGAACTCAGTGTCACCCACCTTTGCCGATCTCGGCACTCCCGACGATCTCGTGCGCGCCCTCTCGGCGCGCGGGATCGATTCCCCCTTCCCCGTCCAGGCGATGACCCTGGCCGACGGGCTGGCCGGACGCGATGTCTGCGGCCGGGCCCCCACCGGCTCGGGCAAGACCCTCGCGTTCGGGATCCCGCTCGTCGCCCGCCTCGGACGGGCCAAGCCGCGCCGTCCGCTCGGCCTCGTGCTCGTCCCGACCCGTGAGCTCGCAGCGCAGGTCGCCGGCGAGCTCGAGTGGCTCGGCGGCCCTCGCAAGCTCCGCGTCGCCTCCGTCTACGGCGGGGTCGGCTACGGCGCACAGCGCAAGGCACTGCAGCGCGGCGTCGACGTCCTCGTGGCGTGTCCCGGTCGGCTCGCCGACCTGCTCGGCACCAAGGACGTCTCGCTCGACTCGATCCAGGTGGTCGTGCTCGACGAGGCCGACCGCATGGCCGACATGGGCTTCCTGCCCGCGGTCCGCAAGCTGCTCGACCTCACCCCCAAGGACCGCCAGACGCTGCTGTTCTCCGCAACGCTCGACGGCGTCGTCGACACGCTCGTGCGCCGCTACCAGCACGACCCGGTCAAGCACGAGCTCGCCGAGGACCCGGAGAACGCGGTCAACGCGACGCACCACTTCTGGAAGGCCGAGCGCGACGACCGCCTGCGGATCACCGCCGACGTCGTGCACGCCACCGGTCCGACGATCGTGTTCTGTCGCACCAAGCGTGGCGCCGACCGGGTCGCGAAGCGCCTCGAGCAGGGCGGCCTCACCGCCGCCGCCATCCACGGCGACCGGTCGCAGGGCCAGCGCGACCGTGCGCTGCACGACTTCACCAATCGCAGGGTCGAGGCGCTCGTCGCCACCGACGTCGCCGCACGTGGCATCCACGTCGACGAGGTCGCGTGCGTCGTGCACTTCGATCCGCCGGCTGACGCGAAGGACTACACCCACCGATCCGGGCGCACCGCGCGCGCCGGGTCGGCCGGGACCGTCGTCTCGCTCGTCGGCAACGAGCAGGCCCGTGACGTCGCCCGCCTCCAGCGCACGCTGGGGCTGCCGGTCGGCCTCATGGCACCGAGTCGCGACGCACTCACCTTGGTGGGTAGCGTCACGCAGACAGATCGACCGTCAAGACGCGAAGCGCCTCGTCGGGAGAGCAAGCAAGAGCACCACCAACCAAAGCATCAGCACCAGAGGAGCAACACCATGCCCACCCAAGGGACAGTCAAGTGGTTCAACGCCGAGAAGGGTTTCGGCTTCATCTCCCGTGAGGGCGCCGACGACGTGTTCGTGCACTTCTCGGCCATCGAGGGCACCGGCTACAAGTCCCTCGAGGAAGGCCAGCGCGTCGAGTTCGAGGTCGGCCCCGGTCGCAAGGGCGACGAGGCCCGCGACGTGAAGGTCATCTGAACCGATCTCACCGGGTTTCTTGGCACGCTGACCGGCGCTCTGCGCCGGTCAGCGTGCCAGGTTCCCGAAGGCTTCCTCCGACGCGGCCTCAGGCGGCGTCGACGTGCGCGACGCGCCATGCAGCCGTCGCGGTATCGAGCTCGACGAGTCGCTGCATCTCCGCGAACGTCGCCCGCAGCTCCTGGGTGAGTGAGCCTCGCGGATCGCTGCGCGTCAGCACCTGCAGCAGCACGCGGTAGCTGTCGAGCTGCTGGCTCGGCGGCGTGCTGAATCGTGCGAACGCGATGCTTCCGGCCCGACGCAGGTCGTGGACGAGCGCGGCGCAGCTCGCGCAACAGGTCGGCGGCGAACACGCGGCGGAGCGACGGGTTCTCGTCGTCCTCGAGCCGATGGATCCGCTCCTGCAGGTCGTCGCCGGCGCGTGCCTCGGCGCACGCGGCCACGAGTCGTGCGGTCTTCTTCCCGAACTTCGCGCGCAGCTCCGCGACCGGTGCCTCGTCGGCCCCGATCGCGTCGAGCAGCATCGCCGCGATCGCCTCCCGCTCGGTACCCCCGTCCTCGAGCACCAGGGACGCGATCCCCAGCACCTGCCCGATCGAGGGCCGCGTCGTCGGGTCCGCGTCGGGCGCGGCCGCGTGGCGTGCGGTGGCCCACTCCGTCGCCGTGAAGAACCGCTTCGAGAGGTGGACGTCGTTCCCGTCGGCCTGAGCACTCATCGTGGCGAATGTAGCGAGCCCGCGCCGGTTCCGGCGGCTTTTGGCTCAGGCACCCCCGCCGCCGCGGTCGCGGCCACCGTCGCCGCCTCCCTCGACGGCGCGGATCGCGGCCCGGTCGCTGACGCCGGGCTCGCCGAGCCCGAGGCCTTCGGGCAGCTCGACGTGCAGCTCGTCGACCCCCTCGACCGATGCGGTGCCCTCCACGAGCGTGAGTCCGAGCACATGGCCGCCATGCTCGCGGTCGTCGGACAGGAAGTGGAGGTGGTAGCCGGGCACCTCCAGACCTGCGGTGGCATCCGGGAAGCGGAAGCCCACGAGGCTCCCGCTCGCCCCGTCCAGGTGCCACTCCGTCTGGTGGCGGGTCACCTCGGCGAGCGGCGGGTACGGCGGGCGTTGCGCCGCGACGCTGCGCAGGGTGAGGTCGGCGAACGCGCCGTCGACGCGCACTGCCTCGACCGGCTCCTCGCTGCCGGCGGCGAGCGCATCGAGTGCCGTGTGCAGCTCGAGCAGCCCGAGTGGCCCGACGAGGCGTGTCGCCGCGCTCGGATCGAACGGACAGAGCACGGCGAACGGCGTGCGCGTCTCGGGTGGCACCCGCCTGACCCGACCAGCGTGGTCGATCACCCAGCACTCGCCGTCGAGCACGACCATCTCGCCATCGAGGTGCTGGAGGGTGCCGATGCCGTGATCACCATGGGCCAGCAGCTCGCCGACGGTGATGTCGCCGTCGTAGCGGCCGTCCATGAGGGCGTCGAGCGTCCCCGCCTGCCACACCACGTGCTCGCGCGCGCGATCGTGCGCGAGTCCGGCGCGGTCGAGCGCGCGTACGTGCAGCGCGCCGATCAGCCGGTGGTCGATGATCTCGATGGCCACGACCCGACGCTAGGGCGTCTGGTCGCGGGGAGTGAGGTGCGCGGCGTCGAGGTTCGAGAGGGAGGCGAGCACGACGTCGGCGGTCTCGCTCACCGCGACCTCGTGACCCGGAGCGGGCACGGCCACGCACCACATGCCGGCGTTCTTGGCGGACGTGGCCCCGGCAGGGGAGTCCTCGAGCGCCGTGGAGCGCCGGGCGTCCACGCCGAGGTCCTCGGCCGCAGCGAGGTAGACCGCGGGGTCCGGCTTCCCCTTCGGGAGGTGCTCGGCGGACACCACCACGCCGAACGCGTCGGCGACGCCCAGTCGGCCGAGCGCGGCCTCGATGATGCGCTTCGGTGACGACGATGCGATCGCGAGCGGGACGCCGAGCTCCCCACTCACGGCGATGGCGTGGTCCGCGCCCGGCATCGCGACGCCGGACGTGGCGATCGCGGCGACGACTGCGTCGACGAGCTCCGCGGCGACGTCGGCCGGCGACGGCCCCGACCACGGGCGACGCCGATACCAGTGCTCCGCGACCTCGTCGACCCGCATGCCGATCGTGGTCGCGAGGTCCGCGTCGCTCAGCGCGATCCCGACTGCGCCGAACACCACCCGCTCCGACGCTGCCCAGAGCGGCTCGGAGTCGATGAGCAGACCGTCGAGATCGAAGACGATCGCGTCGGGCCCGTCCGTCACTCGGGCGGGTCGAGCCCGACCATCTGACGGAAGTCCGACGTGGTGTTCGTGTTCGGGAAGGGTTCGTCGGGCACGGAGACGTCGAGGAACGCGCAGAGCGGCTCCCACCCGTCGGCGACGTCGTAGACGAGCAGCGCATCTGTCGGGACCGAGTCGATGACGTCCTGCTCGTGGGCCGCCAGCATCGCGAGCGTGTGCTCACGGCTGAGGTCGCCGCCCAGCGTGCGCTCGAAGATGAGCGCGCGCGTCATCCGTGAGTGCGCGGCCATCACCGGGTCGTCCTCGTCCTCGATCGGGCGCTGGAGCGACTCGAGGATGGTCTTGCTGAAGCTGGCGTACCACGCGTCCGGGTCGCGACGGGTCAGCACGATCTTCGCGTCGGGGTTCGCGGCGCGCAGCTCCCGCCAGAACGTGCACGCGGGCCAGTCGCAGGTGGATCGGTACCCGTCGAGGAGGGTCGCCCAGTCGACCGCCTCACCCGCGATCGCCGCCGCCCAGGTCGCGACGTGATCGTCCTTCCCGAAGACCTCGAGCATGTGGTAGCAGGGCCCGAACCCGAGCTGCTCGAGTGCCTGCTTGAACGACAACGTGCCAGTGCGTCCCCACCCGGCACCGATCACCGCGAGCGTCACGGCGTCCTCCTCTCGACCCACGGACGCTACCGCCGTGCCGCGCCGATCGCTTCGGGACCGTCAGGGACCTAGCCTTGCCGCCATGCGCATCGGGATCTTCGGCGGGGACACGGCAAACGGTCCGATCGACACGATCGTCGACGCGGCGCGCGCAGCCGCCGACGACGGGTTCGCGTCGTACTGGCTGCCGCAGATCTTCGGGATGGACGCGCTCACGGCGCTCGCCGTCGTCGGCCGGGAGGTGCCGGGGATCGAGCTGGGCACCGCGGTCGTCCCCACCTACCCGCGGCATCCGGCGATGCTCGCCGCGCAGGCGATGACGACGCAGTCCATCATCGGTGGCCGGCTCGCGCTGGGCATCGGCCTGTCGCACCAGCTCGTCATCGAGTCGATGTTCGGGATGTCGTTCGAGAAGCCGGTGCGTCACATGCGCGAGTACCTCGAGATCCTCGTGCCGCTGGTGCAGACCGGTGGCGTCTCGTTCGCGGGCGAGACGCTCACCGGCCACGTCGGGCTCGACGTCAAGGGCGCGACCCCGTTCCCGGTCCTCGTCGCGGCGCTGGGCACCAAGATGCTCGAGCTCGCGGGCACGGTGGCGGACGGCACGGTCACGTGGATGACCGGGCCGGCGACGATCGAGTCGCACATCGTGCCCACGATCTCCGCTGCGGCGACCGCCGCGGGCCGTCCCGCTCCCCGCATCGGGGTGGGGCTCCCGGTGTGCGTCACCGACGACGAGGCCGCGGCCCGAGCGCGGGCCGGCGAGCTCTTCCAGATCTACGGCACCCTGCCGTCGTACCGGGCGATGCTCGACAAGGAGGGGGCCGGCGGGCCCTCCGACGTGGCCATCGTCGGCGACGAGGCCTCGGTCAGGGCCCAGGTCGAGCACCTCGGTGCGGTGGGGACGACCGACTTCGTCGCCAACGTCTTCGGGTCCTCCGCCGAGCGCACCCGCACCCGCGAGCTGCTCCGAACCCTGCTCTAGAGGCGTTTTGGCGTCAGGAAGGGTGTCTCGGACACCCAATGCCGACGCCAGAACCCCTTCGAACACCGGTGTGCCCCGCTCCCAGGGTGGTGCGCGAAGAGCGGTAAACTGGGTGTTCCCCGGCTCCACCGGAAAGGCCCTGCTGTGCGCGCGCGTGCCGACCTGCGGAACGTGGCGATCGTCGCCCACGTCGACCACGGAAAGACCACTCTCGTCGACGCCATGCTGCGTCAGACCGGGGCCTTCCGCGCCCATGAGGAAGTCGTGGACCGGGTCATGGACTCGACCGACCTCGAGCGCGAGAAGGGCATCACGATCCTCGCCAAGAACACGGCGGTCCGCTACGGCGACGTGAAGATCAACGTCGTCGACACGCCGGGCCACGCCGACTTCGGGGGCGAGGTGGAGCGTGGCCTCACCATGGTCGACGGCATCCTCTTGCTCGTCGATGCGAGCGAGGGTCCGCTCCCCCAGACCCGCTTCGTCCTCCGCAAGGCGCTCGAGGCGCGGCTCCCTGTCATCCTCGTCGTCAACAAGGTCGACCGCTCCGACGCCCGCGTCGCCGAGGTCGTGCACGAGGTGGAGGAGCTCTTCCTCGACCTCGACGCCGACGAGCACCAGATCGACTTCCCGATCGTCTACTGCAACGCCCGTGCCGGCCGAGCGTCGCTCGACGCTGCGGATCCCGACCTGCTCCTGCCCGAGTCGTCGCCCGAGGGCGGGCTCAAGCCGCTGCTCGAGCTGCTCCTCGAGCGCATCCCCGCGCCCGAGTACGACCCCGACCATCCGCTGCAGGCACTCGTCACCAACCTCGACGCATCGCCCTACGTCGGTCGGCTCGCGCTCTGCCGCGTGCGCCACGGTGTGCTCCGCAAGGGCGAGCAGGTCGCGTGGTGCCGCGCCGACGGCACGATCGAGAACGTCAAGATCACCGAGCTGTACGTGACCGAGGCCCTCGACCGCGTCGACGCACAGGAGGCCGGCCCGGGCGAGATCTGCGCGATCGCCGGACTCCCGGAAGTCACCATCGGTGAGACGCTCGCCGATCCCGAGGATCCTCGACCACTCCCGGTGATCCACGTCGACGCCCCGAGCCTGTCGATGACGATCGGGATCAACACGTCCCCGCTCGCCGGCCAGGACGGCTCCAAGCTCACTGCGCGGATGGTCAAGAACCGGCTCGACGCCGAGCTCGTCGGCAACGTGTCGCTGCGCGTGCTCAACACCGACCGTCCCGACGCGTGGGAGGTCCAGGGCCGTGGCGAGCTCCAGCTCGCCGTGCTCGTCGAGATGATGCGTCGCGAGGGCTTCGAGCTCACGGTCGGCAAGCCCGAGGTCGTCACCCGCGAGGTGGACGGCAAGATCCACGAGCCGGTCGAGCGCGTCGCCATCGACGTCCCCGAGGACTACCTCGGCGTCGTCACCCAGCTCCTCTCGATGCGCAAGGGTCGCCTCGAGCAGATGGTCAACCACGGCACCGGCTGGGTGCGGATGGAGTACCTCGTCGCCGCGCGCGGTCTCGTCGGGTTCCGCACCGAGTTCATGACCGAGACGCGTGGTACCGGGATCCTGCATCATGTGTTCGAGCGGTACGAGCCGTGGCACGGCGATCTCCGCACCCGACCGACCGGCAGCATGGTGTCCGACCGTCGTGGACAGACCAACTCGTACGCGCTCATGAACCTGCAGGAGCGCGGGCAGATGCTCGTCGGCCCCGGGATCGAGGTCTACGAGGGGATGATCGTCGGGGAGAACGCCCGGTCCGATGACATGGACGTGAACCCCACGAAGGAGAAGAAGCTCACGAACCACCGTGCTTCGTCGGCCGACGAGATGGTGCGGCTCGTGCCGCCGCGCCCGATGTCACTCGAGCAGGCGCTCGAGTTCGTCGCATCCGACGAGTGCGCAGAAGTGACACCCGAGAACGTCAGGCTCCGCAAGACGGTGCTCGACGCGACCATCCGCGGACGCGAGCGCGGGCGGGCGAAACCGCCGCGCCGCTGACGCGACCGACCGACACCGACGACGAGAGGGGACAACCGATGGCTGGGAGACAGCGCACGACGTTCGCGAAGCTCCAGAAGGAGCGCGCCCGCCAGGAGAAGCAAGCCGCCAAGCGCGCCCGGCGTCAGGGGCTCGCGCCCGAGCCGGTGATCCAGGACGACGGACCGCCGGTCGACATCAACGACCCGTCGACCTGGCGCTACGCCGACGAGATCGCGGCCGAGAAGGAAGCGCCGGCCGAAGCGGCCGACGCCGAGGCCGAGGCCGAGGTCAAGGACGAGGTCGAAGGACGAGGCGAAGGCCGAGGCGACGCCCGAGGCCTGATCGACCGAGCCACAACCGCGGATGCGTTGCGCACCCTGGGATGCCGGGGTTGAGCAACGCACGCCCGTCGGTGCGCGAGCGTGCCGACGAGCAGTGTGGGTGTCAGCGGCGGCGCAGCTCGTCGAGCTCGGCGAGCGCGCCTCGTGGGTCCGTCTCCACGACGATCCCGTGGAGCCCGAGGTCCCGCGCCGCGACGACGTTGTGCTCGAGGTCGTCGAGGAACACCACCCGTGACGGGTCCGAGACTCCGACACGCTCGAGTGCGGTTGCATAGATCGCGGGGTAAGGCTTGCGTACGCCCTCGAGGCACGAATCGACGACGGCGTCGAACAGCGCGTCGACGTCGAGCTGCTTTCGCCACGTGTCGCCGTACTCGCGGATGTTGTTCGTGACGATCGCGTTGCGCACGCCGTCGACCCGCAGCGTACGGACATAGTCGACGACGACCGTGCGATCCACGTCATCGCCGGCCATGCTCCCGAACATCTCGCCGATATCGAAGCGCATCCCGGCGGCGTCGGCCTCGGCGGCGATCTCCGTGAGTGCGTCGGCGAACGTCATCTCGCCCCGTTCGAGCCGGTGCCAGGCATGCTCGGTGTCGGCGTCGTAGGACCCGAACACCAGCCGCACGAAGCCGTCGGGGTCGGCCCCCTGCGCGTGGGCGTACGCGTGTGCGGCGTCGAACGGCGACGGCGTGAACACCCCGCCGAAGTCCCACAGGACGGCCTCGATCTCCATGCGCCGTAGGGTACGGGACGAGGAGGCTCGCCCGTGACGCGCAGCGACGACACCGCAGTGCCCGACTACCCGGGGCTCCTCCGGCTCGACGGGCGACGCGTGCTCGTGCTCGGGGCCGGACAGGGGATCGGGCGTCAGACCGCCCACGCCCTCACCGCGGTCGGCGCGCGGGTGGCGTGCGTCGACCTCGACGCCGACCTTGCCTCGGACATCGCCCGAGAGGTCGACGGGCTCGCGATCGTCGGTGATGCGACGCAACGGGCCGACATGGAGCGCATCTTCTCCGAGGCGGCCGGGCCGGGCCCGCTCGACTGTGTCGTCGACATCATCGGCATGGCGCGCTACGCGGCGCTCACCGACATCACCGACGGCGACTGGGACTGGCACCAGGACATCGTGCTGCGCCACGCTTTCTTCGCGATGCAGCTCGGAGGGCGCGCGCTCGCGGCGCGCGGTGGCTCCATGGTGTTCGTCGCTTCGGTGTCCGGCATCACGTCGGCCCCGCAGCACGCGGCGTACGGCGTCGCCAAGGCCGGACTCATGTCGTTGGTGCGCACCGCGGCGACCGAGCTCGGGCCGCAGCGAGTGCGGGTGAACGCGGTGGCGCCCGGCGTCGTCTGGACGCCTCGCATCTCGGTCGCGCTCGGCGACGAGGGGCTTGCCCGAAACACAGCCAACGCGCCGCTTCGCCGCGTCGCGCAGCCGGCCGACATCGCTGCCGCGATCCTCTTCTTCTGCTCCGATCTGTCGTCCTACGTGACCGGGCAGACGCTCGTCGTCGACGGCGGAGTCGGCGTCAAGTTCCCGTACCCCATGGCGGACGCCTGATCCGTCATCCTGGTGCGCTCTCGCGCACGAATCACTCCGGTGCGCGCCTGCGTACGGTCGGGTCGTCGAGCCACTGCTCGAGCGTTGGCGCGGGATAGGCGGTGAGCCCGGGCCGCCAGCCGGCGTCGAGCTTCTGCTCGCCGATGCCGGCCTCGGCCCAGATGTGGCAGCTGTTCCGGAGCCAGGGGCTCGAGCCGGTCGGGGAGGCCGCGACGACCGGCGTGTCGCCGGCGCTCCGGTGCCGGGTCGACACCGCGGACTGGATCGCCGCTGGGCCGAGCGCACGGACGAGCTCCACGAGATGGCTGCAACCCGAGACCCCGCCGAAGCGCTCGCGTACGACCCGGGTGTAGCCGGCGCCGATGGCGACGCCCACGAGGCCGCCGAACGCGGGCGCGATGTCGGCGCACTCGGTGTGGGGAACGCGTGCATCGTGGCCTCGGCCTCGATGATCGTGAGGTCCGGAATCCGGACCGTCACGGCGAGCTCCATGTCGTGCACCACTTCGGCCCAGGTGCCCTCGGCCCAGGGTCGTGAATCCCGGAGATGCCCCACCACCCGCAGGGCATCGGGGAGCTCGGTGCTCTCGAACTCCAGGGTGCGACGGTGGACGGGGACATCGTGGGGTGTCGTCATCGTGCTGCGACCGTAGCGACCGCGGCGGAACCGCCGCGGCCGTCAGTAGAATCCCCCCGTGTCCGGAGCGCATCGGCTTGTCGCCTGGTTCCAGGACCTCCCCCCGAGGCGCAGCCTGCTGCTCACGATCGGTGCCGGCGGCCTGGTGATCGGTCTCCTCGTCGCGGCCCTGCTCCCGAGCGCGGCGGTGCTCGCCGAGGCCCACGCGTACCACGCGGACGTTCCGAAGCTCCGCGATCTCGCCCAGCGCTCGACGATCTACGACTCCGCGGGCACCGAGATCGCCCGGGTGGGGACGATCAATCGCGAGGACGTGCCCCTCTCCGAGGTACCGAAGGTCATCCAGGACGCGGTGATCGCGGTCGAGGACCAGACGTTCTGGACGAACGACGGCATCGACCCCAACGCACTGCTGCGCGCGGCGATCGAGAACTTGAGCAAGGGCCGAATCGAGCAGGGCGGCTCCACGATCACCCAACAGCTCGTGAAGAACCGCATCCTCACCAACGCGCGCGACCTGGACCGCAAGGTCCGGGAGGTGCTGTACGCCGTGCGGCTCGACCACAAGTACTCCAAGCGCGAGATCCTCGAGCAGTACCTCAACACCGTGTACTTCGGGCAGGGGTCCTACGGCGTGAAGTCGACCGTCGAGCGGTTCTTCCTGACGGCCGACCCGGGCGCGCCGTTCCCGCGACCAAAACGACTCGACGAGATCACGGTCGGGGAGGCCGCGCTGCTCGCCGGCCTCATCTCGAATCCGGAGGGCAACAACCCGTTCGTGAACCCGGACGGGGCCCGTCGTCGTCGCACGTTCGCGTTGCAGCGGATGGTCTCGCAGCACTACATCACGCAGGCCCAAGCGGCGGCCGCCGACCAGGAGCCGCTGCCGACGATCAAGCCCGAGCCCGAGCTCCGGCCGCGTACCTCGTGGGCCGAGGAGGTCCAGGACCGCCTCTTCAACGATGACGTGTACAAGGTGCTGGGCAAGACGCCGCAGGAGCGCGAGCAGAAGGTGCTCACCGGCGGGCTGAAGATCACGTCGACGCTCGACCCGAACCTGCAGCTGCTCGCGCAGGACGCGATGAACGAGATCCTGCCGGAGAAGCCGGGCTTCACGGGCGCGCTGGTCTCGATGGATCCGTCGAACGGACCAGGTGAAGGCCATGGTCGCCGGGCCCGGGTTCGAGTCGAGCCAGTACAACATCGCGACGAGCTACCCGGGACGCCAGGCCGGCTCGACGTGGAAGGTCATCACGCTCGCCGCGGCGCTCGAGAGCGGCTTCTCGCCGAAGGACTCGGTGAGCGGGAGCTCACCGTGCTCGTTCAAGGAGTGGGGACGCACCCAGAACGCGGAGGGCGGCGGCGGAACCATGACCCTGCGCTCCGCCACCGCACACTCGGTGAACTGCGCGTTCGCTCGCACGGAGCTCGCGGTGGGCTTCCCCAAGGTGATCGAGACGGCGCACTCGCTCGGCATCACGCAGGAGACGCTCAAGCCCGTCCTCACGCTGACGCTGGGTGCAGTCGAGTCGACACCGCTCGAGATGGCGACCGTCACCTCGACCATCGCCAACGGCGGCATCCACCACCCGCCCGTGTTCGTCTCGAAGATCGTCGCACCGAACGGCGACGTGATCTTCGACGCGTCGAAGGATGTCAAGGGCGATCGGGCGATCTCGGCCGACACCGCGGCGTGCGAGACCGACATGCTGCGCGGAGTCGTCACCGGCGGGACGGGGACCGCGGCGCGACTCGTCGGCAACCGCCCGGTCGCCGGGAAGACCGGGACCACCGACGAGCGAACCGACGCGAACTTCCTCGGCTTCACCCCGCAGCTCGCGACATTCGTCTGGCACGGCAACGCGCTCGCACGGGTGCCGGGGGCGGGCTTCGGTGGTCAGATCCCGGCGCGCATCTTCAAGAAGTTCATGGATTCGGCGTTGTACGGGCAACCGACGGAGGAGTTCCCCGCGCCGGGCCCGACCTGCGATCGGCCGGGCGCCGCGATCTCGGAGAACGGTCGGGGGGTGCCGCGAGGCGGCACGACCTACACCGGGCCGGGGACGGTGCCCACCCAACCCCGCACGACGGTCACGACGCAGCCACGCAGCACGACCGCCGTCGACGACCGAGTCGACCACGGCGACAACGGTGCCCAGCGACCACGACCGTCGACGCACTCCGCCGCTGCCCTAGTCAGACGCACGCGGCGGTACTTGCGCACGGCGAGCGGCGCGCAGACCGCGACGATGCCGACGATCCACGCGATCGCACCGAGCACGTCGCCGGAGTTCGGGCCTCCGTAGGTGAGGCCCCGCACGGCGTCACAGACGACCGAGACCGGCTGGTACTCCGCGAAGGTCTGCAGCCAGTCCGGCATGGTCGCGATCGGCACGAACGCCGACGACGCGAAGACGAGGGGTGCCAGGATCGGGAAGGAGATCGCCTGGGCTGTCTCACTGTTGCGTGCGCTCAGCCCGACGATGGCGAACAGCCACGACAGCGAGTACGAGAACGCGAGCACCAACCCGAGCCCGGCCAGGATCGACAGCGCGCTCTGGTCCGGACGCCAGCCGACGAGGTAGCCGACGACGGCCATGAGCGCGACGACGAACGTGTTGCGCAGCAGGTCGGCGAACGTACGGCCGACGAGCACCGCCGAGCGTGCCATCGGGAGCGAGCGGAACCTGTCGATGACACCGGTCTGGAGGTCGTCGGCGAGCCCGACGCCGGTGGTGAGCGCGCCGAAGACGATGGTCTGCACGAAGATCCCCGGCATGAGGTAGTCGATGTACGGACCGCCGGGTACCGCGATCGCGCCGCCGAAGACGTAGCGGAACATCAGCACGAAGATGACCGGCTGGATCGTCGCGAAGACGAGGAGCTCCGGGTTCCGGCGAAGGTTCAGGACGTTCCGCCATGCGATCGTCGACGCGTCCGCGAACCACCGGGGTTTGCCGACGTGGAGCGTCGACGGCGTCGTGACGGCGGTCATCGGCCGGCTCCTTCCGGTGCGGGGCGGTGCCCGGTCTTGGCACGCCGACGCCGACGCCGACGCGATCCGTCGCCGTCCTCCTCATCGTCGTCGTCCTCCGGCTCCGTGATCTCGGCCGCGTGGCCGGTGAGCGAGAGGAACACGTCGTCGAGCGTCGGCTCACGGAGCGCCATCGAGACCGGCTCGATCTGTTTGGCGTCGAGCGCGCGCACGGTCTCGAGCATCGCCTTCGCGCCGTCGGACACACTGAGGCGGACCTCCTGCCCGTTGACGCTGATGCCACCGACGAGCGCGAGCGTCTCCGCGGCACGCGCGGCGGCGTCGGAGTCGGCGAACGCGACCTCGATCACCGTCGAGCCGAGTCGGCCCTTGAGCTGCGAGCTGGTGCCCTCCGCGATCACCGAGCCGTGGTCGATCACGACGATCGAGTCGGCGAGGCGGTCCGCCTCCTCGAGGTACTGCGTGGTGAGCAGCACGGTGGTTCCACCGCCGACGAGGTCCTCGATCACGCCCCAGAGGTCGGTGCGGCTTCGAGGGTCGAGCCCGGTCGTCGGCTCGTCGAGGAACAACACCGGAGGCTGGTGCACGAGGGACGCTGCGAGGTCGATCCGCCGGCGCATCCCCCCGGAGTACGTGCGCACGAGTCGGTGCTGCGCCCGTGCGAGGTCGAACCGCTCGAGCAGCTCGTCGCTGCGCCGGGCGATCTCGTCGGCCGGCAGGTGGGTCAGACGACCGACCAGCCGCAGGTTCTCGCGACCGGTCAGGTTCTCGTCGACCGCGGCGTTCTGTCCTGCCAACCCGATCGACATGCGCGTCGCCATCGGATCGGTCGTCACGTCGCGACCGAGCACCTCGGCGCGGCCGGAGTCGGGCCGCAGCAGTGTCGTGAGGATGCGCACGGCCGTGGTCTTGCCGGCACCGTTCGGGCCGAGGAGCCCGAGCACGGTGCCGGTGGGCACTGCGAACGAGACCCCCTTGAGTGCCTCGACGTCGCCGAACGTCTTGACGAGATCTTCCGCGAGGATGGCAGGGGTGCTCACAGGAGCCGATGCTATGGCGCCGGTGATTCGTCTCCGTCATCGTTCGTCGCCGGTGGCGTGGCGCGCCGCACGATCGCGATCGTGCGCTCCGGATGGTCGGGATCGAGCACCACGTCCAGCTCCCCGAGCGGACGCGTCGGCGCCTCGTTGACGATCGTGACCTCTTCCCGTTCGGGCCGACCCTCCATGACGTCGCGCAGGCCGAGCAGCCCGGCGGCCACGATGCTGCCGGTGGCGGTGCGCCGGAACCGGTCGACCGGCCGGACGAACGTCTCGTCCTCGGCCGAGGCTTGGTCGACGGGCTCCGTCTCGCCGGGGGTCTGTGATTCGTCGCGCTCGTTCATGCCTCCAACGTAGGGCGGATTCGAGCATGCGCCGACCGGGCGAGGCGACCAGCCTCGAGGCTCGATCGATACGAGATCGGATCGCTCCTCGGGTCCGCGGTGATGGCCGACGTGAGCGGCAAACCGTTCAGTCGCCTCGTGCGACTGCGACCGACACCAGGCGATCCGAGTTCCCGGAATCGAGGACCTCGACCCGCACCCACGAGCCGATGCGGCGCGCGGTCGCTCGCATCGGACCGACGCGCACCGCAGCGAGGTAGCGGACCTCGAGCTCGCTCGGGACCGGCGAGTCGTCGAGCGCGAGGACGGCCTCTTCGGCGAGCGCGGCGACGGCACCACCCTGCACGGTCTGGGCCCAGTTGAGGATGCGGTCGTGCCGGTCGGCTTCGACCACCCCCGGGGCGACGATTCGGCTCCGGAGCATCTCGCTCACCGGCGTGACCGCCTGCGGCGGGTGCATCGGACGGCGTGCCGATGCCTCGAGCGCCGTCCCGGACCGACCGAGGTCCTGCGGGCGAGGTGACGCGACGAACGTGCCGAGCGACTCCGCGACGACGTCGTCGTCCCCCGCGATCGAGAACGTCGTCTCACCGAACGTGAGCGTCTGCCCGGTCTTGAGCACCCGTCCGACCGCGACCAGCCCGGAGCCGGCGGGGACCGGGCGCACGATCCGCACGCTGAGATCGACGGTCATGCACACGCGGGGTTGCGTGTACTCGTTCGCGAGCGAACCGGTCAGGATGTCGGCCCAAGCCAGGAGCACCGATGGTCGCGCCACTCCGGCCCCGGGGATGCAGAGCGCGGTGGTGATGGTGCCGGTGCCCACGAGGGTGTCGCCGTCGGCGGCGACCGAGCACCCGAGCTCGGACGTGAAGCCCACCTTGTCGCGGCTGTCGGGCGCGCGTCTCCAGGGTCATGAGCCGGTGACCCTAACGCCCTCGTCCGCACCCTCTCTATGCTGGACGGCATGAGCGTCGCGGTGGATCCGCGCATCCCGGTCCCGGCCGCTCCGCCGGGCCACGAGTACCGCCGCGTGACGGTGGTCCCCGTCACCGGCGCCTGCGGTGCGGTCGTCGGAGGCGTCGACCTCTGCGCCGAGCTCGACGACGAGGTGATCGCGGAGATCCGGCGCGCGGTGCTCGATCACCACGTCGTGTTCTTTCGCGGGCAGCGGTTGACCCCGGAGGAGCAAGTCGCGTTCAGTCGGCGGTTCGGGCCGTTCAGCCCGGTGCCGTTCATCGAGCCCGTCGCCGACCATCCCGAGGTCATCGCGGTGGTACGCGAAGCATCGGAGCACCAGGAGTTCACGTTCGGGAGCCTGTGGCACTCGGATTTCTCGTTCCTGCCCGAGCCTCCCTTCGGCTCGATCCTGCACGCGCTCGAGGTGCCGCCGTGGGGCGGCGACACGCTCTGGGTGAACCAGGTCCTCGCGTTCCGGTCCCTCTCCCCGGGGATGCAGGCGATGCTCGAGGGTCTCACCGGTCTGCACAGCGCGGTCAACGCGTACTCCCCGAAGATGCAGCCGATCCACGACACGTTCACCGGGATGACGGTGCAGACCAGCGAGCGGGCCAACGAGGTGCAGCGCCACCCCGTCGTGCGGGTGCACGGCGAGACCGGCGAGAAGGCACTGTTCGTGAACGCGCAGTACACGATCGGCCTCGACGGGTTCGCGCCGCACGAGGCCAAGCCCGTCCTCGACCACCTGTACGCGCACAGCGTGCGGCCGGAGCTGGCGTGCCGTTGGCGATGGGCGGTTGGCGACGTCGCGTTCTGGGACAACCGGTGCCTGCAGCACATGGCGCTTGCCGACTTCACCGGGCACCGTCGCTCGATGCACCGTACGACGGTCGCGGGTGAGCCGCCGGCCGGCGTCCACGACTGAGCGATCGTGGTGCCGACTGCGGCCCGTGACCTCCCGGTCGATCGCGCCGCGCTGCTCGCGTTCATCCGCCCCCGACACCACGCGATCCTCACCACCGTGCGACGGGACGGATCCCCCCAGCTGTCGCCGGTGACCATGGGGGTCGACGCCGACGGCCGGATCGTCGTCGCGACGTACCCCGAGCGCGCCAAGGTGTGGAACGCTCGGCGCGATCCGCGGGTCTCGGTGCTCGTGCTGTCGGACGAGTTCGGCGGCGAATGGGTGCAGGTGTCCGGCACCGCCGAGGTGCTCGACCTCCCGGAAGCCCTCGAACCGCTGGTCGACTACTTCCGCTCGATCAGCGGCGAGCATCCCGACTGGGGTGAGTACCAGGACGCGATGCAGCGTCAGGGGAAGTCGCTCGTCCGCGTGACCATCGACAGCTGGGGTCCCGTCAGCCGCGGCGGTTTCCCGGCGCGGCTGATGCCCGAGGGCTGACGCCGCCCGACGTCAGCCCTCGCCGCGTGCCGCGGCCTCGATGCGGGCCATCACATCGTCGTCGAGGCGTTCCAGCACGTCGAGCGCTCCGAGGTTCTCGCGTACCTGGCCCGCGTGGCTCGCTCCCGTGATCACTGTGGACACGTGAGGGTTCTTCGCGCACCACGCGAGCGCGAGCTGGGCGAGCTCACACTCGAGCTCGTCGGCGATCGCGGCGAGGCTGCGGACCTTCGCGTTCGCGACCGGGTCGGTGAGCGAGTCGCGCAGCCACTCGTAGCCCGGCAGCGAGGCCCGACTGCCTTCCGGAACACCGTCGACGTACTTGCCCGTCAGCAGCCCCGACGCCAGCGGGCTCCACGTGGTGAGACCGAGCCCGAGGTCCTCGTAGAGCCGCGCGTACTCGCGCTCGACCCGACGACGCTCGAACAGGTGGTACTGCGGCTGCTCCATCACCGGCTTGTGCAGGTGATGACGATCAGCGATGTCCCACGCGGCGCGGATCTCGTCCGCGGTCCACTCCGAGGTTCCCCAGTACAGGGCCTTTCCGCTGCTGACGATGTCGGACATCGCCCAGACCGTCTCCTCGATCGGCGTCCCGGCGTCGGCGCGGTGGCAGAAGAGGAGGTCGACGAAGTCGAGGCCGAGGCGCTCGAGCGAACCGTCGATCGACTGCAGGAGGTACTTGCGGTTCAGTGTGCGGCGCATGTTCACGTCGTCGTGCAGACCCCAGAAGACCTTGGTCGAGATCACGTAGCTCCACCGTGGCCAACCGAGCTCGGTGATCGCGGCGCCCATGATCTGCTCCGACTGGCCGCCGGCGTACGCCTCGGCGTTGTCGAAGAAGTTCATGCCGCCCTCGCGGGCCGCGGCGAGGCAGTCGACCGCCGCACCCGTGTCGATCTGCTGGCCGAACGAGACCCACGAGCCGAACGACAGAACGCTGACCTGTAGCCCGGATCTTCCCAACCGTCGGTACTCCATGCCCAGCACAGTAGGTGCGCTGCGCGCAGCCCGGGTCACCCTCGCTGTGCGAGCCGGCCGGAGGCGGGCTTCCGGTACGACTCCACCGACTCCGCCGACCACTGATGGACCGGCCCCGAGATCCTCAGGCGGGATCGGTCAGGGTCGCGACCTCGGCGCGCTCGGCGTCGGTGAGCACCCACGCTGATGTGGCCGCGGCGTTCTGACGCACCTGCTCGGGTGACGTTGCGCCCGCGATCACGCTCGAGACGAGCGGGTTGCTCGCGAGCCATGACAACGCGAGCTCGTGCAGCGTGTGCCCGTGCGCACGCGCGAACTCGTCGAGCCGTTCCACCACCGCGAACTTCTCGTCGCCGAGCAACGAGTCGACGCGCTCCTTGGGCCAGACCGCGAGCCGCGTCCCCGCCGGAGGCTCCTCGCCGCGCCGGTACTTGCCGGAGAGCAGTCCGCTCGCGAGGGGAAAGTACGGCACCAGGCTCATGTCGAGCCGGTCGCACGCGGGGAGCACCTCGGCCTCGGGCTCGCGGTGCAGCAGGCTGTACTCGTTCTGTACGGTCACGAAGCGGTGCAGATCGCGCTCGGCTGCGACCGCGCTCGCCTCGTCGAGCTGCACCGCCGAGAAGTTGGAGCAGCCGACCTCGCGCACCTTGCCTGCCGCAACGAGCCGGTCGAGCGCCTCGAGCGTGTCGCCGATCGGCGTCGCGGCGTCGGGCGCGTGCAGCCAGTAGAGATCGATGCGATCCGTGCCGAGACGCCGGAGGCTGTTCTCGACTGCTTGCGGCACCCAATCGGGATGGCCGCCGGTCAACCCTTCCGGCGGGGCCATCATCCCGAACTTCGTCGCGACGATGACGTCGTCGCGACGCGATCCCAATGCCCGGCCGAGGAACTCCTCGGACTTGGTGCCGCCGTACAGGTCGGCGGTGTCGAAGTGCGTGATCCCCGCGTCGAGTGCGGCATCGACGACCGCTCGCGACGCGTCCTCGTCGATGCGCATCCCGAAGTTGTTGCACCCGACGCCGGCCACCGACACCTCGAGCTCGCCGATCCTGCGGGTGTTCGACATCTCCGCGCACCTCTCTCTTGTCTTCGTGCTCCGACGCCGAGGCTAGGCCCACAGGTTCTTCACATTCGTCGCACATCCTCCGAACGGGTTCTCAGGGTCGGCTCAGCCGCTCGCGCAGATGCTGTCCCCGCACCACCGAATCAGCACCACCGACCCCCCAGCACCCAGGAGAGGAAGCACACCATGAAGCAGGAACGGATCGGTCGCATCGGCCTCGCGTCGTTGCTGGCCATCGGGACGCTCGCCGGCGCCACCGGCATTGCCGGCGCCCAGAGCTCCGACACGACGAACGACACCCAGTCGGGCACGACGTCCGACCGGCCTCAGCATCGGGGCCCCGGCCTCGAGGCTGCGGCCAAGGCGCTCGGCCTCAGCGAAGACGAGCTGAAGGCGAAGCTCGACGACGGCACGACGACCATCGCCGCGGTCGCCGAGGCCCAGGGTGTCGACCTCCAGACGGTGATCGACGCGATGGTGGCGGACGCCACCGCCAAGATCGACCAGAAGGTCGCGGACGGTGAGGTCACCGAGGCGAAGGCCACGGAGATCAAGTCGAACCTGGAGGAGCGCATCACCAAGATGGTCAGCGAGGCCCGCCCCGTCGGCGGACCGGGCGGACACGGTCGCCCCGGTCTCGAGGCCGCGGCCAAGGCGCTGGACCTCAGCGAGGACGAGCTGAAGACCAAGCTCCACGACGGTGACCAGACCATCGCCGAGGTCGCGCAGGCGCAGAACGTCGACGTGACCACGGTGATCGACGCGATGGTGGCGGACGCGACCGCGAAGATCGATCAGCGGGTCGCGGACGGTGACGTCACCGAGGCGAAAGCCACGGAGATCAAGGCGAACCTGAAGGAGCGCATCACCAAGATGGTGAACGAGGGCCCGCCCGCCCGAGGTCAGCGTGGTCCCGACGGCCCGCCGCCCGACTCGGACACGAGCCAGGATCAGGAGGCGCCGGCGAACTGATCCGACGCGAGACCGCACCTCCAGCTCCACCGTGCGTGACGAGCCGCCGGGTTCCCCCTCCCCGGCGGCTCGTTCGCGCGCGCAGCACGGGTACCCTCCAGGTACGCCAGCGTGAGGACGCGATGACCACCGATGACGAACGCATCGCCCTGTTTCTCGACTACGAGAACTTGGCGATCGGTGCCCGCGACGTGCTCGGCGGCGGTCTCTTCGACTTCCGACCCATCGCGGACGCTCTCGCGGAACGGGGTCGGGTCGTCGTGCGGCGCGCGTACGCCGACTGGTCCAGCTTCGCCGAGGACCGGCGCATGCTCACGCGCCACCACGTCGAGCTCATCGAGATCCCACAGCGCATGGGTGCTGTCCGGAAGAACGCCGCCGACATCAAGATGGCCGTCGACGCGATCGAGCTGTCCTTCGAGCGCGACTACATCACGACGTTCGTCCTCGGTACCGGGGACAGCGACTTCACCCCACTCGTGCACAAGCTTCGCGAGCTGAACAAGCGGGTGATCGGCATCGGGGTCGAGGCGTCGACCTCCGGCCTCCTCCCGCCGGCATGCGACGAGTTCCTGTTCTACGAGCAGCTCGAGGGTGTCGAGCCGTCGGCACCCCGCCCGCGCAAGCGCGCTTCTGCCGGACGGACGAGGACGCGCACGACCGCGCCGATCGAGCCAGATGCCGCGGCAGACGCGGACGGCGAGGAGCCCGAGCACGTCGCAACGCGTGGTGACGTCGATCTCGGGGTCCTCGTGACCCAGACGCTCGCCGGGCTCGAGCGCAGCTCGAACGGCCCGGTGCTCGCGTCGATGCTCAAGCGCACCATCCTGCGCAAGGACCCGACGTTCAACGAGGCGAACTACGGATTCCGCGGGTTCGGCGAGCTCGTCCGCAACCTCGCGGAACGCGGCGTCGTCGAGCTCCGCGACGGTGGAGCCCAGGGCGATCCCGAGGTCGGGTTCCCTGCCACGGCGGGCGACGAGGACGCGGCGTTCGAGCTCCTGCGCGCCACGGTGGAACGCCTCACGAAGAAGCAGGGCGACGGGCCGCACCTCTCCGGCCTCAAGACCGAGCTGCGCAAACAGCAGCCTGACTTCAGCGAGAAGAAGTTCGGATACCGCAGCTTCCTGCAGTTCTGCAAGGCCGCGCAGACGCGTGGCGTGATCGAGATGGATCTCGACGAGAGCGCCGAGGACTACGTCCTGCGCGTCGGCGGGTCCGCCGCCGCGAGCTGAGCGTGCGCGCGGCCCGTTGCACCACGTACGGGGGCGTCGACGCGGTCGTCGTGGAGGACGTCCCGGAACCGACGCCGGGGCCGGGTGCAGTGCTGGTCACGGTGCACGCGGCGGCCATCAACTTCCCGGACATCCTGATCATCCAGGACAAGTACCAGGTGTCGGTGCCCCTCCCCTTCATCCCCGGCAGCGAGCTCGCCGGCGTCGTCGCTTCGGTGGCAGACGATGTGACCACGCTCGCACCCGGCGACCGGGTCTTCGGTGCCACGTTCGTCGGCGCGTTCGGCGAGCGAGTTGCGGTGCCGGCGACCGCGCTCACTCGAATCCCCGACGGCGTCGACTTCCGCGCTGCAGCCCGCGTTCGGCGTCGCACACGGCACCGCGTACCACGCACTGCGGAGCGTCGCGCGTGTGCAACCCGGGGAATGGGTGGTCGTGCTCGGGGCTGCGGGTGGCGTCGGGCTCGCGGCCGTCGAGCTCGCCAAGGTGCTCGGAGCGCAGGTGCTCGCCGCCGCAGCAGGCGCGGACCGGCTCGCGGTGTGCACCGCCCACGGTGCCGACGCCGTCGTCGACTACCGCGACGAAGACCTCAAGCTGCGCGTGAAGGAGCTGACGGGTGGCGGCGCCGACGTGGTCGTCGACCCGGTCGGCGGTTCGTACGCAGAGGCGGCGTTGCGCGCGATGTGCTGGGGCGGGCGGTTCGTGTGCGTCGGCTTCGCGTCGGGGGAGATCCCGCGCATCCCGCTGAACCTCGTGCTGCTGAAGGGGGTCACCGTGCAGGGCCTCGAGATCCGCGGCTTTCTCGAGCACTCGGCCGACGACGCCGCGCGCGATCGCGAGGAGCTCCTCGGCCTGCTCGCCGACGGTCGCATCGCCCCCCACGTGTCCGCGACCTACGCGCTGGCAGACGTCCGGGCAGCGCTGCGAGCGGTTGCCGAACGTCGTACCACGGGCAAGGTCATCGTCGAGGTCGTCCCCGCCGCCTGATCCACCGCGGCCCTCCGCCCCGGCACGCGAGACTGACCACCCCATGCCGCAGGAGCCGACGATGTCGTTCATCCAGATCGAGCAGCCTCGCCCGCACGTCACGCTGGTGACCCTGAACCGACCGGAGCGGATGAACGCGATGGCGTTCGACGTGATGGTGCCGCTGCGCGATGCGCTGCACGAGATCAGTCTCGACAACGACTGCCGGGTCGTGGTCCTCACCGGAGCCGGTCATGGCTTCTGCTCGGGCGCCGACCTGGCGGCCTCGGGCATGGTTCCGAACATCTCCGGGCTGAAGAAGACGAGCATCGCGAGGCGGGCGATGCGCATCCTCGACGAGGTGATCCTCGCGGTGCGCGACATGCACCAGCCGGTGATCGCTGCGGTGAACGGTGCAGCGATCGGTGGTGGCTTCTGCCTCGCGTCGGCGGCCGACATCAGAATCGCGTCCGACGCCGCCTACTTTCGTGCCGCCGGCATCAACAACGGGCTCACGTCCGCCGAGCTCGGTATCAGCTACCTCCTGCCGCGGCAGATCGGCTTCGCCCGCGCGTTCGACATCCTGCTCACGGGCCGCGACGTCGACGCCGAGGAGGCCGATCGCATCGGCTTCGTGTCGCAGGTGGTCCCCGGCAAGGAGCTGCTCGATCGGTGCTACGAGCTCGCCGAGCGGATCATCGGGTTCAGTCACATCGGTGTCGAGCTCACCAAGCAGCTCCTGTGGGCAAGCTTCGACGCCGGCGGTCTCCACGCCCACATGAACCACGAAGGCCACGCGCAGCTCTACGTCCGACTGACCACGGGGAACTTCGAGGAGAAGATCGCCGCGTGGAAGGAAGGGCGCACGCCGGTGTACACGGACGAGTGATGAGCGTCGTCGAGCGTCTGATCGGCGTGTACGACGCCGACGGCACCGTCCGCGGCGAGCTTGCGTACTTCGTCGGCGCACGGTTGGGGCGAGCGCACTGCGCGCTGTGCGACCTGACGCACGGGCGGGTGCGCGAGCGTGCCGACTGGAAGGAACGTCGCGCGTCGCTTCCGGTGCCGTTCGACCTGTACCACCGAGACGACCAGCCCGACGCGGCGCGCACGGTGGCCGGGGCAGTGCCACCGTGCGTGCTCGCGGACACCGGGAGCGAGCTGGTGCTGGTCCTCGACGGCGCGGCACTCGAGGCGTGTGCCGGCGATCTCGGCAGGTTCACCGAAGCGTTGCACGACGCGCTCGCGCACCGGGGGCTCAGCGTTCCCCCTGGGTAGGCTGGCCCGGCTCGAACGCCGCCGAGATCGGAGCACGTCGCGTGACCCCCTCACACCACCGGAAGCTCGTCGGTCGGTTGCTCACCGTTGTCGTCGTGGGCGCCACCGTCTCGCTGCTCTTCGGGTCGGTAGCCGTCGCCGACGTGCCCCCATCGGTCCAGGCGTCCGTCGACGAGGTGATCACCCAGCCGCGCTACGCCAACAGCACGTGGGGCATGCAGGTGACGGATGCCGCGACGGGAGAGGTCGTCTACTCCAGCAACGCGAACCAGATGTTCGTCCCGGGTTCGATCATGAAGAGCTTCACCAGCGCGACGGCACTCTCGTCGCTCGGAGCGAACTCCCGGTTCGTCACGCCGGTGCAGCGGGTGGGCTCGGTCGACGGGGGCACACTCGACGGCGATCTCGTGTTGGTCGCGTCCGGCGACTTCAGCTTCGGGTTGCGCGACCAGGGTGCGGAGCTCAGGTTCACCGACTCCGACCACAACGACGCGAACGCAGTCGAGGACGCGAAGAGGGTCGACGGCAACCCACTCGCAGCGCTCGACGAGCTGGCGCAGCAGGTCAAGGATTCGGGCATCGACGAGGTGAGCGGCCAGGTCGCCGTCGACGACCGGCTGTTCGAGTCGTACGACGGTTGGTCCGACGGGCTCATCTCGCCGATCTGGGTGAACGAGAACGTGATCGACGTCACCGCGAGCCCGACCGAGAGCGGTCAGGCGGCGGACCTCAGGTACTCCCCGAAGACCGCGGCGTACAAGGTCGTGAACAAGGTGACGACCGGTGACAAGGGCAGCGATCCGACCATGAAGGTCGCGGAGACGTCGCCGGGTGTGCTCACCGCGACGGGGGAGGTCCCCGCCGGCCACGCTCCGCTGGTGCGGGTGTTCCAGGTGACCGACCCGGCTGCGTTCGCACGTACCGCGTTCATCCAGGCCCTCGGGCGGGCCGGGGTGAAGGTCGACGCCGCCGTCACCGGCGACAACCCGGTGAGCGCGCTGCCGAAGTCGACCGCCTATCCGAAGAAGACGCAGGTCGCGGAGCACACGTCGCCGCCGCTCTCGGAGTATGTGAAGGTCATCCAGAAGGTCGGTTACGACCGGGGTGCAGACCTCATGATCTGCCTCGCGGCGGTGAAGGCGGGCGAGACCACGTGTCCGGCCGGCATCGACGTGCTCGTGAACACGATCCAGGGACTCGGGGTCGCGCCGGGTACCACCTTCGCGTTCGACCCGGCCGGCTCCGACGAGCGAGACCGCAGCACACCGGCTTCGATGACCACGTTCCTGCGCGCGGTCTCCTTCGAGTCCTACGGCGACGTGTTCCGCGACGCGATGGCGAACCTGGGCGTCGACGGTTCGCTCGCCAAGACACTCGTGAACTCTCCGGCCCGCGGCAAAGTCGCCGCGACGATCGGAGTGCGCGCCGGCTTCACGCAGGCCGGCCAGGGCCTGGTGACCGGGCAGACTGCCGCCGGATACATGACCGCGGCCTCGGGGCGCGAGCTCGTGTTCGCGATCTACGTCAACAACGTGCCGGTCGCCGCAGCCCCGGATCTCGCACCGATCGTCGCGTCGACCGGTCGGCTCATGGAGATCTTCCAACAGGGCCTGTAGGGAGAGCGGAGGACAGCCATGGAACCACGGCTCGCGCGGTTCGAGGGGTTCGAGAACCTGCACCTCGTGGGTGACGTGTGGGGTGACGACGACGCGTGGCCGGTCCTCCTCATGCACGGTGGTGGGCAGACCCGGCACGCGTGGGGCGGTACCGCGCGAACGCTGGCCGAGCACGGCTGGAAGGCAGTCTCGATGGACCTGCGCGGCCATGGCGACAGCGAGTGGGCGCTCAACGGCGACTACTCGTTCACTGCGTACGCGAGCGACTGCGTCGCGGTCTGCGACAAGCTCGGCAAGCCGCCGGTCCTCGTCGGTGCGTCGCTCGGTGGCGTCGCCGCCATGATCGCCGAGGGTGGGAGCGACCGGGTCGTCTCCTCGGGCCTGGTGGTCGTCGACATCACGCACCGGTCGAACCCCGAGGGCATCCAGCGCATCCACGACTTCATGAACTCCGGCCTCGGTGGGTTCGCGACGCTCGAGGACGCGGCGGAGGCGATCGCCGCCTACACGCCGAACCGCACGAAGCGCGTGAACCCCGCCGGGCTCATGAAGGTGTTGCGCCAGAAGCCGGACGGTCGTTGGTACTGGCACTGGGACCCGAAGTTCATCAGCCGGGGTCGCACCGAGGTGCCCCAGGAGAACTTCCAGGGGTTGTTCGAGGCAGCGCTCGCGAACATCCGAGTCCCGACGCTGCTCGTGCGCGGACTCCTGAGCGACGTGGTCACCGACGAGGGCATCCAGGACTTCCTCGACAAGATCCCCGGATCCAAGCTCGCCGACGTCGGCGACGCCTCGCACATGGTCGCGGGTGACCAGAACGACGCGTTCTCGAACGCCGTCGTCGACTTCCTCGAGCACGACGTTCGGCCTCGCATCGACGCTGGATAGTCTCGCCGCATGCGCTGCACGGTCGGCGCGACGAACCACCGAGGAGGACACCATGGGACTGCTCGACAAGGCGAAGGACGCGGCCAAGGTCGTCGGTGACAAGGCGCAGGAAGGCCTGAAGGCCGGCCAGGAGAAGGTCGACGAGGTCAAGACGAAGAAGCAGATCGACGACCTCAAGCAGGAGATCGGCGGCATCGTCTTCCTCCAGCGCACCGGTGCCGCGCCGACGACCGCCGACGCCGACATCGACAAGCTCGTGCAGGAGATCCAGGACGCAGAGGCGCGCCTTGCCGAGTGATCCCGCAGCCCGATCACTGTCGGTCGGGCTCCCGCCGGGCCCCCGCGCGATCGAGCTCGCCAAACGGGCCGAGGATCTCGGCTACCAGCGGGTCTGGCTGTTCGATTCGGCCGCGCTCTACGAGGACATCTGGGTCTGGCTCGCGCTCGTTGCCGAACACACCGAGATCCAGCTCGGGACCGCGGTGCTGGTGCCCAACCTGCGGCACGTCATGACGACGGCGTCGGCGATCGCGACCATCGAGGGGCTCGCCCCGGGTCGGCTGGTCTGCGGCTTCGGCACGGGAGCGACGGCTCGCTGGGTGCTCGGCAAGGACGCGTTGTCGTGGGCGACGACCCGTCGGTACCTCGAGCAGCTACGTGCGCTGCTGCGCGGCGAGGTCGTCGAGGTCGACGGGGCGATGACCCAGATGATCCATCATCCCGATCTCGCACCCTCCCGCCCGATCGAGGTGCCGATCCTCCTCTCCGCACTCGGCCCGAAGGGCCGGGAGATCGCGCGTGAGATCGCCGACGGCGTGATCACGGTCGGCGCCGCCGACGAATCGGTCGCCGGTATGGGCCGCATCGTGCAGATGGTGAACGGCACGGTGCTCGAGGACGGGGAGGACACCTCGACGCGGCACGTCAAGGACGCGCTGGGGCCGTGGGGTGTCCTCGCGTACCACGGCACCTGGCAAGCCGCCGGTGACGCGGTCGACAATCTCCCCCTGGGCGCCGAGTGGCGCGCGGCCATCGAAGCCGAACGACCCGAGGGGGAACGCCACCTCGCGGTCCACGCGGGACACGTGACGCACGTGGTGGAGCGCGATCGTGCCGTGGTCGAGGCCGCGGGGGATCTGCTCGGCGGGTTCGGCTGGGTGGGCGATGCGGGCGCGGTGCGGGCGCAGGCCGACGCAGCGTTCGCCGCTGGCGCGACCGAGCTGCTCTACACGCCGGCCGGTCCCGACATCGCCCACGAGATGCAGGCGTTCGCGTCGGCGATCCTCTAGCAGATCCTCGCCAGCGCCTCCCGAAAGCGCGCATTGGGGTTCGCCCGTGGGTGTGCGACCGTCACCCGCTCGAGCGCGCTCGTCCCGTCGATGCCGAGTCGGGACGCGAGATACGCCGCGACGACCGTCGGTGTGCGACTCACCCCGGCGACGCAGTGCACGTAGACGGTCTTGCCTTCGTCGCGCCACGCGGTGATCGCGCGGGCCGCGTCCTGCAGGACGAACTCGAGGTTGGGGTTGTCGGTTGGATTGGGCGAGTCCACGAAGATCAGCTCGTGCTGACTCCCTGCACCGCTCGGGATCTTCGAGCCCATTCGGCAGCACGAGAGGATCACGTCGACCTCGACCGAGGCGGCCGCCGGCGCGTTCCCGAAGCGGATGCCAGGGTCGTCGGGCAGGGTGAGCTCGTAGGCCCGTTCGCCGTAGTGCTGCTCGTACCAGACCGTGACGTCAGGCGTGCTCGGCCACCCGACCTCGTCGTCGGCACCGTTGCGTACCGAGAGCACCGCGAGCCGGAGCAGATCCCGCGTGCGCAGCCCGGGCCACCCGTGGAGGATCGACTTCCAGGAGAGTGGGATCGCCGAGGCACCCCAACGTGCGCCGAGGAGTGACCCGGCGATCGCGGCGACGGTGTCGGTGTCGTTCCCGATGCGGACCGCAGTGTGGAGCGCATCCTGGAGGTGACGACAGGGGTTGGTGGGCGAGATCGGCGTCTGGCGGATCGCGGCCCAGGCGGCCTGGAGCGCGGTCACGACGTACCCGTTCGGGCTGAAGGTCGCCGGCGACTCCGTCTCCGCCGCGAGCAGCCAGCCCGACCAGCGGGCCGGCCCGTCGCCCGACAGCAGGTCGATGCCGTCGAAGATCCCGTCGAGGCGCTGCTCGCGCACCGCCCGATCGATCGCGATGCACCAGATCGCGCAGGCCTCGCCGGCGACCGGATCGGCGTGGGTGAGTGCCGAGATCTCGAACGCGTGCGCGATGATCGCGTCGTCGTCGCCGAGGTGGGCGAGCGCAACAGGAGCCGTGCGCATCAGGCTCCCGTTGCCCGCGGCGCGGCGCGGATGTCGCTCGAAGTGGGCCTGGCTCGCCGTGGGAAGGTCGCTGCCGGCTCGTGCCGCGCTGAGCACCGCTCGGGTCTGGTTTCCCACGTCCTTCGGATCGTCGGCGAACCAGTCGAGGAACGCGTCCCCGACGGCGACGGCGTCGAGCGAGCCGGTCGCGCCCGAGCGGGCGATGCAGATCGCCTGCTGGGTGTCGTCGGTCCACTCGCCCGGAGCCCAGTCGCCGAGCCCTCCACCGATCATCGCGGCGTCACCCGGCGGCGGCGTCCCGAACTCGTACCCGGCACCGAGCGCGTCGCCCGCGGCCAACCCGAGGAGCGAACCGAAGGCCCGGTCGAGGGTCGACGCGGTGACCGCATGGTGCTCGGCCATCACGAGTACTGCCGGAGCAGATGGGCGGCGTGTGTCCGCCGCCGGGTTGCGAGCTCGTCGGACTCGACGATCTCCGCATCAGCCGGCAGGGAGACGAGGAGGTGGTCGAGACGACGCTCGCCGCTCACGGTCACCTCGAGCTCGATGCGTCCGTTGCCGAGCTCGGTGATCGGCCCGAGTCGGTGCGGTGCGGGGAGGCTCTCGAGCGAGTCGGCGCGCATCCGCACCCGCACGGTCCGGGCGTGCGCGGACAGGTCGAACCACTCGGGCACCTCGACGTCGTCGGGTGGGTCGAACGGGATCGAACCGACGCGCGCCGACAACATGCGATCGACCCGGAACTGTCGGACGTCGTCCTGGGTCACGTCGCGCGCGGTGAGGTACCAGTGGCCCCAACGCGACCAGAGCCGATGGGGGAGCAGCTCCCGATCGGTCGGCGTGTCCGCGCCGTCGCGCAGGTATCGGACCGCGACCGAGCGGTGCTGGTCGAGCGCCGCTCGCAGGGTCGGGAGCGTCGGCGGGACCTCGACCGGCATCCGCAGCTGGACGGCGACCTCACCGGCCAGCTTGGTGACGGCGACGTCGAGGTCGGGCGTCGGCGCGTCGGCGATCGCCTGCATCGTCGTGCCCGCGACGAGCAACCGCAGGGCGGTGTCGGGTGGTGGGGGGAGTGCAGCGACGTCGCGGAGCCAATGGCTGGCGGTGAGCGACACCACGGAGTGCTCGTCGAGCAAGAAGGCGGACGATTCGCTCACGAGGGAGCCGTCGGCGGCGTGGTAGTCGACGAACAGCGCGGCGCCGAGCGTCGTGCGCAGCGTGTCCTCGGGAACACCGGTGAGTGCCGAGCACTCCGCGAGCGGGACTGAACCCCGCTCCTCCACGAGGCCGAGCACGGCCCGGAGCACGTCGAACTGACGCTGCTTGGTGAGCGCGGCCATCAGGCACCCCCTGCCAGCGCGGCGAGGTGGTCGCGGACGATCGCGACCAGCGCGGGCGGTCCGAGCACGCGGGCGTGTTCGCGGAACGACAGGATCCGGTTGCGGGTCGAGGTGTGGTGGCGCACCTCGAACACCACGACGGGCTCTCCGTCGACCTCGCCGTCGACGTCCCCGCCGAGATCTGCGAGGAACGCGGGAAGGTGGTCGCGCTCGACGCGCACCCGGGCGCGGAGGCGGGCGTCGCGACCCCACGCGTTGGGGTCGAAGTCGAACGCGAGCACCGGGTCGAACCAGTCGGGGACGGTCGATGCACCCGCATCACCGATCGCGGTGATGGGGACCTCGGTGCCGATGCGATCGAGGCGGTAGCGGCGCAGCGCGTCGAGCTCGGGATCCCAGCCGGCGACGTACCAGCGCCCGTGCCAGGTGCCGAGCGCATACGGCTGCAGGACGCGGGTACGTCCCTCGTGGTCGAACTGGACCGCGCGACCGGTCTGGATGGCGTCGCGCAGGTCGGCGACCTGGTCGTGCACCCGGATCACGATCTGGGCAGCCGCGTCGTCGACCCCGGCGCCGAGCTGCCCCCCGCCTCCGTCGGGACCACCGCCGATGCCCTCGACGTCGACCGCGGCGGCCGCGGCGATCAGCGCGGCGCGCTCTCGGGTGGTGAAGAACGGTGGCTCGAGCCGGTAGCGGTGGACCCCGTCGTCGTAGCGGGCGTCGATTCCCCAGGCCGCCCGGAGGTCCTGGAGGTCGCGTCGGACCATCCGCCGCAGCGCCTCCCACTCCGGGCCCTCGGTGTGGAGGGTGCCGTGCTCGTCGCGGGCCAGCTCGGGGTCGAAGCCGCGGACGTTGCCGGCGATCTCGTCGAGCGATGCACCCTCCTCGCCGCGCAGCTTCAGGTACGCGGCCAGGTTCAGGATCCGCTCGGTCGGTGTCGCATCCCCCACCACGGGGGCATGCTGCCACGCCACGGCGATCACTACGCTCGGTTCCCGTGGACCGGCGCGCCGACGAGCTCGTACACGAGTGGGAACGACGGGGCTCGCGGCGGACCCTGGCCGGGCACGAAGTGTTCGTCGTCGACCAGCCGGCGACCGGCGCGGAGACGGCCGACCCGTTGCTGGTGCTGCACGGGTTTCCCTCGAGCTCGTTCGACTTCCGCGCCTGCCTGGATCGGCTCGCCGAGCACCGTCGGGTGCTGCTGTTCGACTGCATCGGCTTCGGCCTGTCGGCCAAGCCCGACGTCCGGTACGGCCTCGACCTGCAGGCGGACGTCGCCGTCGAGCTCGTGCAGTCGTCGGGGATCGAGCGGATCGACCTGCTCACCCACGACATGGGGAACTCGGTGGGGGGCGAGGTGCTCGCCCGATCGCTCGACGGCACGCTCCCCGGCACGATCGGACGTCGGGTCCTGGCGAACGGGTCGGTGTACATCGGGATGGCCCAGCTCACGGTCGGTCAGCAGCTCTTGCTGTCGCTCCCCGACGAGCGGCTCGTCGACGGTTCGCTGGTGGGTCCGGAGGCCTTCCAGGCCGGGCTCGCGGGGACGTTCGCATCCGAGGACTCCGTCGATGCCGACGAGCTCGAGGCGCAGTGGCTGCTGATGCATCGCGACGACGGCGAGCTGCTCCTCCCGCGGACCATCCGCTACATCGAGGAGCGTCGTGAGCGCGAGGGCCGGTGGACCGGCGCCATCGAGCGCCACCCTGCCCCACTCACGATCGTGTGGGGCGCCCTCGATCCCGTCGCGGTCGTGGCGATGACCGACCGGCTGCTCGCGGCGCGGTCGGACGCGACCCTGCGGCTCCTCGACGACATCGGCCACTACCCGATGGTCGAGGCCCCCGATCGCTTCGTCGACGGGGTGCTCGTCGGTCTGGCCTGATCGGCCCGGGTCGGGCGGGGCCGAGCGGACCGTCCACCGGGCCCGGCACACGCCCGTCATCGGTTGGCCACCGCGCGCTGGAAGCACTCGTCGAAGAGCAGGTCGCACACCTGTGCGGTGATCGACCGGGCGCCCCACGCGCGGCGGGCTCGGGCGAGCGCGTCACCGGCGTGCTCGATCGCGAGGTTGTGCTCACCGAGGTCGGAGTGGGCGCGGGCGAGCGCGCAGCGCAACGTGACCGCGCTCGAGGCGCGCATGCCGCCCCGCCAGGCCAGGCGGGCGAGCAGCCGGGGGCTGTGCTCGATGGCTGCCTCGTGCTCACCGATCGCGACCAGCGACTCGACGGCGCCGACGAGCGCGTCGACCGTGCGACGGTCGAGGGTCGAGGGGGCCCAGCCCAGGGCCCGCCGGGCGTACCAGTCGACCGCCACCGGTTGGTCGGCGCGCAGCTCGGCCGCTGCGAGCTCGGCCGCCGCGATCGCCGCCCACCGACCGGGCTGCACGAACCCCTCACCGATCAGCGCCAGATATCCGTCGTGGAGCGCGTGGCGCACGTCGGCCAGCTCGCCGGTGAGGCGCGCGGCCTGCCACTCGTAGGCGTCGCTGATCAGCGCGTGGAAGGCCTCGCCCGGGACTGCGGGACGGCCGGTCGCGACCTCGACGAGCTCTTCGAGGGCGGTGCCGAGCCGGCCGACGCTGGGCAGCACGCTCCCGGGCACGATCGAGTCGTACGCGTCGAAGAGCCCGAGCAGGGCGTGGGCGTAGCGGGTGGCCTCACCCGAGCGCGGCGGCGGCGCCGCGTCGACGAGTGCGGCCGCCACCCGACGGGGCAGGGCGCGGACCGTGCGGCGGACGAGCGTGCTCAGACGGACCGGGAGGCGCCGCGCCGACGCGGGGTCGAGCCGCCCGCGCGCGGCGAGGCGGAAGGCGAGCTGCGCGACCGTGATCGGGTCGGCGACGGTGATCGGGAGGCGGTCCGGTTCCATGCCCGGAGCGTCGCGCCCGGGTGTGACAGCTACCGCTCAGCAGCCGGCGGCCTGGAGGGTGGGATACGGGTCCACCCGGGCACCGTTGATCCCGCCGAGACGGATCTCGAAGTGGAGGTGCACCGCGGTGGCGTTGCCGGTCTGACCGACGTGCCCGATCGTGTCGCCCTGGAGGACGGCACGGTCGCCACCGACGAAGTCGTTCAGGTGGGCGAACTGGTACACGTTGCCGTCGGTGGCCGTGAGGTAGACGACGTTTCCGCCGGCTCCCTCGTCGGGCACGTTGCGCACGGTCCCGGCCTTCACTGCCACGGCGGGCGTGCCGAGCGGCTTGAACATGTCGATGCCCCAGTGGAACCCGGTGCCGCGGGGGCCGTAGCTGTCGACGTAGGTCGCGCCGGTCACCGGGCAGGCGAAGCCACCGACCACGGGCGCAGGACCCGACGGCGGGGTCGGCGGTGGGGGCGGGGCCGGGGGCGCACACGCGGCGGCGAGCACGACGAGAGCGCCTACGAGCAGGGCCAGTCGGCCCGGGCGGCGAACGGGGAGCAGCATTGCCTCCTGATCGGCACCCAGGACTTGTGGCTGAAGGGGAACCCGGGGAGCGTGGCGGGCGTTGTGAGTGGGCTCGGGGTCGCCACGCGCCCCGACCGAGACGCGTGTCCCGAGATGAGGAGCACCGATGCCGGACGAGACGACCCCCCAGGACCCCTCGTCGGAGGAGCCCGCCGCGGCACCGGCCGACGACGCCACTGCGCCGACCCCGGCTGCCACTCCGACGCCGGCTCCCGCGGCATCGGGCGAGCGCAGGGGCGTGTTCGTGCCCCGCTGGCTCGCCGTCCTCCTGGGCCTCGTGCTCGCCGTCGCCCTCGTCGGCGGCGGTGGGTTCGCCCTCGGTCGGGCGACGGCCGACGACCACCACGACGACGAGCACGCCCGGGTCGAGGACCGGCGTCAGGGCGGGCAGGGCAACCCGAACGACCGACAGGGTGGTCAGCCCGGTGGTCGGCCCGGCGGTCAGGGCGACCGTCCGGATCAGGGCAACGCACCCACGCCCCGCGGCGAGCAGCCCACCCCGACCGGGCGCGTGCTCCTCGGCGTCGTGGTCGAGCCCGCGGGCGACGGCGGCACCGGTGCCCGGATCGTGAGCGTCGCACCGGGCAGCCCGGCGGCCGATGCGGGACTCGAGTCCGGCGACGTCATCACCAAGGTCGACGACAGTGCCGTGGACGGCCCGGCCGCCCTCGCACGTGCGATCGGGGACCACGCCGATGGCGACGAGGTCACGCTCACCTACGAGCGTGACGGCACCGCCACCACGGCCAAGGTGACGCTCGCCGCCCAGTCGGCCTCGTCCTTCCCGAGCACCAGCCCACCCGCGTAGCCGACGTCGGGGCCTAACCTGCGGGCATGACCGATGCCGGAGCCCGCAGCTCGGAGAACGCCGAGACCGTCGAGCGCGTGATCGCCGCGCCGCCCGAGAAGATCTTCGCCCTGCTCGCGGACCCGAGCCGTCACCACGACATCGACGGCTCGGGCACCGTGCGCGAAGCGAAGGACCACCCGGAGCGCTTGTCGTTGGGTGCGAAGTTCGGGATGAAGATGAAGCTGGGCATCCCGTACTCCATGGTGAGCACCGTCATCGAGTTCGAGGACAACCGCTGCATCGCGTGGCAGACCCGCCCGCCGATCGGTGGGTCCATCGCCGGCGGGCGCATCTGGCGCTACCAGCTCGAGCCCGTGGACGGTGGCACCCGGGTGCGCGAGACCTGGGACATCTCCGAGGAGAAGATCAAGGCGGTCGTGCGCCCGGCTCGGAAGAAGACGCACGACAACATGGAGGCGACGCTCGAGCGCATCGAGGAGATCGTCACCGCCTGACGTCGTCGTCGCCCCGTGACCGCACCCGATCCCGATCACCGCCCCGTACCCTCGTCCCCGGCCGGCCGTTCGTACACGTCGTACACCGCGGTCCCCATGGCCGCGTGGCTCGAGCTCTTCTACGACCTGATCTTCGTCGCGGCGATCCTCGTCTTCAGCGCCGCGGTCTCCCACCTCGAGGACGAGGTCCGCATCGCCTGGGTGGTGGGAGTCTTCGTCGCCGTCTGGTGGATCTGGGTGTCGACGACGATGTTCGTGAACCGCTTCCGCGTCGACGACGTCGGCCAGCGTGTGCTCGTGCTGCTGCAGATGTTCCTCGTGGTCGTGCTCGCCGTCGAGGCGCGCGAGGGCGTGCTGCGCGACGGGCCGTTCATCTCGATCACCTATGCGTGCCTCATCGGGACCGTCGCAGTGATGTACGGGCGCGAGGCCCGGGCCCGAGGTCCGTTGGGGCCGTACGCGATCCGGCGAGCGACGTGGGCGACCGGGTCGGTCCTGGTGTTCGTGCTCGCCGGCGCAGTCCCGGTCGAGGTCCGCGAACCGCTGTGGGTGCTCGGCCTGGGGATCACGATCATCCCGGCGGTCGTGCAGTCGTCGCGGATGCGGCTCAGCGCCCCGATCGACGAGGCGCACATCGTCGAGCGCATGGGCGCCTTCACGATCATCGTGTGCGGCGAGGCCTTCCTGAAGGTCGCGATCCAGGTCACCACCGCACCGATCGAGCACATCGACTTCCTGGCGCTCGCGTTCCAGTTCGTGCTCACGTTCGCGATCTGGTCGACCTACTTCCAGGACGTCCCGCACGCGGGGATCCGCGGCAGGCGGTTCGCACCGTGGATCGCGCTGCACCTCGTGGTGCAGATGGGCATCATCGGCACCGCGATCGGGGTCGCGAAGATGGTCGCGGTCGATCCGCTGGCGCACGTGCCGGCGTCCGACATCCTCGAGGTCACCGCGACGCTCGCGGTCGATGTACGTCGGCTTCGCGTTCCTCGGGCTGTGCACGCGCCGCCAGCCGGTCCGTGACCTGCTGGTGCTGCGGCTCTCGACGGCGGGGGTCGATCGCCGTCGTCGGAGCCATGGCCGCCTGGCAGATCCCGTCGGTGAACCTGGTGGAAGGCGTTGCGCCTGCTGTCGGTCGTGGCCCTCGGCGCACGCGTTCGCGGCCGACCGCTGCGCCGCCGGACCGAGGTGCCCGATGTGGTCGAGGAGTCGGTCAGCCTTCGCTGAGCAGTCAGCCCTCGATGAGCCGGGCGAGCCGTTCGGCCGCATCGTCGACCCACACGAACTCGAAGCCGGCCTGACGGGCGAAGTGCTCGTCGACGTGGGTGTCGCCGACGTGGAGGCGCTCCTCGCTCGGGAACTGCTCGAGCACCGCCGGAAGGTGGTGCTTGCCGCCCACGAACGCGACCTCGACGCCGTGCTGCTGCCAGAGCGACTCCTGGTCGCTGCGGGTGCGGTCCGAGGCCGAGCCGATCACGTGGCCCGCGGCCCCGACCGACCGGACGACCTCGACCGTGATGGGCCCCGGCGGGTGTCCGAACTCCATCGTCCCGTCGATGTCGAAGCTCACGAGCACCGGTCCAGTCTGGCCGATCGACTAACTTGCCCGGAATGCCCGGAGCGGAGCCGGGCCTGGTCGAGAGCACGAGGATCGATGCCCGACGAGATGCCCGACGCCCCGAACCGCGCCGCCCGTCGAGCCGCCGAGCGAGGGGAGCCGGTCGAAGAAGCTCGCCGCCCTCGGCTCGAGCGCCGTCCTGGTCACCACCGGCGCGGCAGCGGTCACCGCCCTCACCGCGGCCCCCGCGGGTGCCGCGCCGATCCTGGTCACGAGCGAAGCCGACAACGGTGGCGGGACGCTGCGGGACGCGCTCGCGAACGCCAACGACGGCGACGTCATCACCTTTGCCCCGACCGTGACCACCATCACGCTCACGACCGGGGATCTCCTGGTCGCCGATGCCGTCACCATCCAGGGCCCGGGCCCTGACGCGCTCACGATCACCGCCGGTGGCGCGGACCAGCGGGTCATCGACGTCAACCCGGACGCGGACGACAACGTGACGATCAGCGGGCTGACGATCACCGGGGGCAACATCGCCGGGGGCTACAACGGCGGTGGGGTGTACCACGACGCGGGCAACCTCACCCTCGACCACGTCGTGATCACCGACAACCACACTGCCAAGGGATTCGGCGGCGGTGTCGCCTCGGACGCCGAGACGCGGCCGGCTCACGATCACCGACTCGGTGATCAGCGGGAACAGCAGCCTGTACCAGGGGGGCGGCCTCTACGCGTTCTACGGCGACGTCACGATCACCGGGACGTCGATCACCGGCAACTCGTCGACTGGCGACGGGGGAGGTGGGATCAAGGTCCGCGGATTCGAGCAGCTCGGCCTCACGATCACGAGCTCGACCGTTTCGGGGAACCACGCGGAGGCGTACGGCGGTGGGCTCTACCTCTACGGCACCTCCGACGCGACGATCACGCAGCTCCACCATCGACAACAACGTCTCGGCCATGGGGGGCGGCGGCATCGAGATCTACCGCCTCGACGGCCCGACGGTGATCGCGAACTCCACCATCTCGGGGAACACCGCCGCGAACACCGGCGGCGCGATGTACGGCCTGGCCGAGGCGCCGGTGTCGATCCTCCAGTCGACGATCGCGGGCAACACCGCTGGGGCCACGGGTGGACTGCACCTCAACGACGCCGACACCACGATCACCGGCACGATCATCGGTGACAACCACGACGACGGTGGCGACGATGCCGCGGCGACCGATCTCGACACCAGAGTTCATCGACTCGCTCGAGCCGAAGGACGGCGGCAACCCGAAGAACGGGCCCGGCAAGGGCGGCGGGGTCGGTGCCGCGAGCGCGATTCGACGTCGACGCTCACGCAGAGCCTGGTGGAAGGGCTCGTCGGCGACACGGTGGGCCTCACCGACGGCGGCGGCAACGTACGAGGTGCCGACCCGGTGCTCGGCGCGCTCGCCGAGAACGGTGGCCCGACCCGGACGCAGGCGCTCCTGCCCGGCAGCCCCGCGATCGACGCCGGCCGGATCCCGGTGCCCGACTTCCCGGGGAACGGGAACGACCAGCGCGGCCCCGGCTACGCCGCGGGTCGTCGCGGGGCGCGCCGACATCGGTGCGTTCGAGGTCCAGGCGATCGTGGTCACGCCCCGCTTCACCGGCTGATGCCACGCGCGGATCGTGGTGCGGGTGCTCAGACCCGGTCGAGCTCCAGCATCCTGATCGCGTTGCCGCGCAGGACCTTGTAGGCGGTCTCGTCGTCGATCCCGGAGTCCGCGATCATCTTCTCGACGTACTCCTTGGAGTTCGGCCACGTCGTGTCGGTGTGCGGGTAGTCGGTCTCGAAGCAGATGTTGTCGACACCGACGGTGTCGAGGTTGGAGAGCCCGACGCGGTCGGCGGTGAAGCAGCCGAAGATCCGTCCGTAGTAGTAGGTGGACGGCGGCTCGGGGATCAGCTCCTTGGAGTGCTGCCACGAGTCGTGCTGGTCCCAGACCGTGTCGGCCCGCTCGAGCGCGTAGGGGATCCAGCCGATCTGACCCTCGGAGTACGCGAGCTTGAGCTTCGGGAACTCGATGAGCTTGCCCGAGAAGAGCCAGTCGGCCAGTGACGCCATCGAGTTGTTGAACGCGAGCGTGCCGCCGACGCCCTCGGGCGCGTCGGGCGACGCCGCGGGGTTGCTCGACGAGGACCCGATGTGCATGCAGAGGGTCACGCCGGTGTCGTTGGCTGCGCCGAGGACCGGGTCCCAGTACCCGGTGTGGATGCTCGGCAGGTTCAGGCGGGTCGGGAGCTCGGAGAAGCAGAACGCCCGGACGCCGCGCGCCGCGTTGCGCTGGATCTCGGCGACGGCGAGCTCGATGTCCCACAGGGGCATGAGGCAGAGCGGGAGGTTCATGCCTCCCGACGGCGCACACCACTCCTCGACCATCCAGTCGTTGTAGGCCTTGACGCACGCGAGCGCGAGCTCCTTGTCGTTGGCCTCGGAGAAGGTCTGGCCGCAGAAGCGCGGGAAGGTCGGGAAGGGGAGCGACCCGTCGACCCAGTTGAGCTCGAAGTCCTTGACGCGCGCGTCGCGGTCGTAGCAGCCGTCGCGCATGCCGTCGTACGTGACCGCGGTCATCGTCATCGTCGTGCGGTCGAACTTGGTGATGTCGCCGCCCGGCGTGGCCTCCTCGGGGATGGCGACGAACTTCTTGTTCACGTAGATCAGGCGGTCCTCGTAGACCCAGGCGTCGCCCCAGTCGCCGTTCGGGTCCTCGACGTTGGTGTACTTCGCGCCCGGGTGGTGCTCGAACGGTCCCCAGCGCTTGCGCTCGACCCGCGGACCCTTCTCGCGGTGCTTCTCGGGGAGCCACGTCTGCCAGACGTGGGGGGCTCGACGACGTGGTCATCGACGCTGACGATCTTCGGTACGTCCATGCTCACCTCGGGCACGCTCAGACCCGGTCCAGGTCGAGCATCTTGATCGCGTTGCCGCGCAGGATCTTGTACGCGGTGTCCTGGTCCAGGCCCTGGAGGATCTTCTCGCAGTACTCCTTGGAGTTGGGCCAGGTCGTGTCGGTGTGCGGGTAGTCGGTCTCGAAGCAGATCTGGTCCTCACCGACCTCCTGGAGCGAGTTCACCCCGTGCTGGTCCCAGGTGAAGCAGCCGAACACGCGCCCGTAGTAGTAGGTGGACGGGGGCTCGGGGCAGAGCTTCTTGGCCTTGATCCACGCGTCGTGCTGCTCCCAGACCGTGTCGGCCCGCTCGAGTGCGTAGGGGATCCAGCCGATCTGGCCCTCGGAGTACGCGAGCTTCAGCTTCGGGAACTGCGCCATCTTGCCGCTGAAGAGGTAGTCGCCCAGCGACGCCATCGAGTTGTTGAAGGCGACCATGCTGCCGACACCGGCGGGGGCGTCGGCCGAGGACGCCGGGTCGCTCGAGGACGAGCCGACGTGCATGCACACGGTCGTGTTGGTCTCCGACGCCGCGTCGAACATCGGATCCCAGTAGCCGGTGTGGATGCTGGGCAGGTCCAGGCGAGTCGGGAGCTCGGAGAAGCACACGGCCCGCACCCCGCGCGCCGCGTTGCGCTTGATCTCCGCGGCCGCGAGCTCGACGTCCCACAGGGGGATGATGCAGAGCGGGATGTTGATCCCGATCGCGGGATCGCACCACTCCTCGACCATCCAGTCGTTGTAGGCCCGGACGCACGCGAGCGCGAGCTCCTTGTCGTCGGCCTCGTAGAACGTCTGTCCGCAGAAGCGCGGGAAGGTCGGGAACGGGAGGGAACCGTCGACCCAGTTGAGCTCGAAGTCCTTCTTGCGCTCGGCGGCGTCGAAGCAGCCCGGGCGCATGTCGTCATACGTGGTGGCGACCATGAGCATCTTCGACTTGTCGAACTTCGACAGGTCGCCGCCCGGGGTCGCCTCGAGCGGGATCGCCACGAACTTCTTCTGGACGTAGATGACCTTGTCCTCGTAGACCCAGGCGTCGCCCCAGTCGCCCTCTTCGTCCTCGCTCATCGCGTACTTCGCGCCCTTCTTCAGGCGGAAGGCGCCCCAGCGCTTGCGCTCGACCCGTGGACCCTGCTCCCGGAACTTCTCGGGGAGGTACGTCTGCCAGACGTGCGCCGGCTCGACCACGTGGTCGTCGACGCTGATGATCTTGGGGAGCTCCATGCCGTCCTACCTCACCCTGACGCTCGTGTCAGGAAGACGGTATCGCAACCGCTCTCGTACCCACCGGGTCGCAGCCCGCTCTGGATGCGTCCCTCACCCGGCTATGCCGGGGTGAGGGACGCGGGTCCGAGCAGTCCCAGCGCCCGACCGGCCGAGAGCCGGACCTCGGGGCCGAACCACACGCCGTCGCCGAGGTGGGCCGTGAGCCAAACGCCCAGCCGGTCGTCGTAGCGCAGGGGGGATGGAGGCGGAGGCGCGTCCGGCGCCGCCAGTCGGGCCAGGCACTCGGAGAGCGTTGCGGGCGCGGCGAGGACCGCGTCGGACGGGTCGAGCGACGTGAACGGGATGCTCCACAGGTCGGGGCACGCAAGTGCGGGGTTGCCGCCGGGGATCGTGTTCGGCGCGTCCGGGCAACGGATCGAGGCTCGCCACGATCCGGGTGATCGCGCGTTGAGCAGGGTGATCGCGAGTGAGCTCTGGCGGCGAGCGAGCTCGGTCCCGGCGTCGGCCAGGGCGGGCTGCCGGGCGACGAGCTCGACGTGCACTGCTGCGAGGAGGCCGTGCAGCACCGCCTCCTCGGCGTTCGACGCACCGTGGTCGTGGTGCAGCAGCGCGTGCGCGAGTGACGGGGCGACGAGTGCCGGATGCTCGGCCGCGTAGCGCGCGTTCACGACGCGCGTCTCGCGGTCACCACCGGGGTCGTCGCCGACGACCCGGCCCGGGGTTGCCGGCAGCGCCGCGAGCCCGAGGCGCTGCACCGGCCCGTCGCCCGCGAGGAACGCGTCGAGCGCCGGCTGGGCCGCAGTGCCCGTCAGCGTGCAGAGCGCGGCGCGCACGCCCGGTGGCGCGACGCGAGCCGCCAAGCCGCCGTCGTCGAAGCGCTCGATCGAGAGCGGGTCCTGCAGCGTGGCTCGGGCGGCCGCGGCACTCGGCGCTGGCCCCGCCGCGGGCGTCATCGGCGGTCCGTCGGGGTAGATCCCCGGCTCGCCGAACAGCGTGTTCGACGTGAACCTCGAGATGTCGGTCGGGACCACCGCGGGACGCGCGAGCAGCACGCGAGCGTCGTCGTGTGACTGGCCGCCGTCGATCCCTCCGCCCACGGTCCTCATCCTGCCCGCGACCGGGTGCTGTACGTTGCCGCCCATGACGGACCACGCGACGGACGAGCGGATCGACTTCGGCATCTACGTCCCGCAGCTCGCGTTCGACTACCCCGACATGCTCGTCCGGGCACGGCTCTGCGAAGAGCTCGGCTACACGTCGTTCTGGCTCTATGACCACCTGTACGGCCCGGAGCTGCCAGGGACGCCCGCGTTCGAGGGGTGGACACTCGCGACCGCGCTGCTCACGCAGACCGAGAGCCTGCGCGTCGGTCACCTCGTGCTGTGCAACACGTTCCGGCACCCGGCGCTGCTCGCCAAGATGGCCACCTCGCTCGACGTCATCTCCGGTGGCCGCCTCGACTTCGGGATCGGAAGTGGGTCCTACGAGCCGGAGCACGAACGCATCGGCATCTCGTGGGGATCGTTCCCCGAGCGGTCCGAGATGCTCGGCGAGGCGCTCGAGATCATCACGCAGATGTTCTCGCAGGAGACGACGACGTTCGAGGGAGCGCACTACCAGGTGCGCGACCTCCCGAACCTGCCCCAACCCGTGCAGCAGCCGCGCCCACCGATCCACGTCGGCGGCGTCGGCGAGCAGCGCACGCTCCCGCTCGTCGCCCGCTACGCGGACGTCTGGAACGTCCCCACCTACGCGCTCGGCGAGATCGCGCACAAGCGGGACGTGCTCGACGCGGAGTGCGAGCGCATCGGCCGCGACCCTGCGACCATCCGGACGTCCGAAGAAGCGGTGCTCGTCATCGCCTCCGACGACGCGTCGGTTGCCGAGGCCCTCGCCAAGGCCGAGCGCCGCTTCGGCGCACCGGGGTTCGGGCTCCACGAGGGTGGCTACATCGGGACGCCGAGCGCGATCGTCGACCGCATCGGCGAGCGGAGGCAGCTCGGCATCACGTCGTTCGTGTTCTTCTGCTTCGACCGGGCATCCGAGGCGACGCTCCGCCTGTTCGCCGACGAGGTCATGCCCCACTTCCGCTGAGCAAGAGGCGTTTTGGCGTCACCAATGGGTGCCGGAGACACCGTTGCTGACGCCGAAGCATTCAGCTCATGGGACGATCGGTGGGTAGTAGTGCTCGCCGCCGATCGCCTTGAGGTCCTCGATCCACGAGCTGTCGTACGCGTCCGTCCGCCCCTGACGGGTCGGATCCTCGATGTCCCAGGCCTGGCGCTTGTAGGTCCAGTTGCCGCGGAAGCGCCGGTGCGCCTCCTGCCAGTGGGGGATCGCCGCAGCGTGGTCGCCGTGCGAGTGCAGATGCTCCCCGAGCTCGAACTCGGCCGCCGCGATCGCTTCGTCGGCACCGCGTGGCGCCGCCCGTCGCATGACCTCGTCGGGAGTGAGTGCGTAGCGGCTGTCGGCGCCGTGCTCGGCCCAGTCCTCGATCATGCGGCGGGAGGCGTCGGGGTCGCTCGTGATCTTGCGGGCCTCGACGAGCATCTCGGCCGTCTCCGGCGGCAGCGTGGCGACGTCCAGCTTTCTGAACGACTGCATCGCCTCGTTGTGCCCGGGGAACATCGGCTCCGCCGGCCGGACGATCATCCCCGCCTCGTCGATCCAGACGCCGTTCGGCACGTTGACGAATCCGAACCGCTGGTCGGTCACGTGGGTGCGATCGATGAGCGACGGGTGCTCCGGTGCGGCGGCCTCGACGAACGGGCGCGCCGCCTCAGGGTCGACGTCGAGCGCGACCGTGACGACCTCGAGTCCGAGCGGGTGGAGTCGCGCTCGCAGGGCCTGCCACACGGGCAGGTCGAAGCGGCAGCCTCACCACGACGCCCACGCGACGAGCAGGACCTTCCTTCCGTGCAGGCTCGAGAGCCGGAAGGGGTTGCCGTCGAAGTCGGGGAGCTCGAGGTCGGGTGCGACGGCCGACGCGAGCGTGCGGCCGGTCACCGCGGTCTCGGGTCCGACGGCGAACAGCCCGTGTTGGGTGTCCTCGACGATCGGCATCCCGAGATGTTGCGCGATCACGCGCACGTCGAGCCGTCCGTCCGCCGAGCGTGCCTCGGACGGCAAGGGCACGCACACGTCGCCCCGACATGCACCGTCGGGTGTGATCGCCCAACCGGTCGCGCGCTCGAACGCGAAGCGGTCCACCTCGAGCTCGGTGAGGATCATGGTCGCGATGCCGCCTCGTCGCGGGGCAGGACTCCCTCGACGATGGCGTAGCCGTCGGCGGCCGGCTGCCCGGCAACCGCATGGATCCGGGCGTTCATGCCCTGCACGACCGTGGCCACTCGCGGACCGTACTCTCCCGGGAGCGCTTGATCCGGGGGCATCTCGCGCCGATAGTGACCGAGGGCCACCCATGGTGACGGCTGGGCGGGTCCTGCGAGGCTCGATGCGGGAGGCCGGACATGCGGAGGTGGCGCTCGACCCGGTGGGGGTCGAACCGTCGCGCCGTCCCGCTCCGGGCCACCGCCGAGCGGGTGTGGGCCCGGATGAGCGGCGAGACGCCGCCGTCGAACCCTGCGTTCCTCCTCGAGGTGGGCCGACCCGGTCGGCACCGCTTCCGCTACCTCGCGGTGAACGACGCGTTCCGGTCCCGGCTCGCGGGCCACGGGATCGACGACGCGACCGCGATCGTCGGCCGCACGCCGCGCGACGTCCTGCCCCGGAGCTTCGCGGCGGCCGCCGAGCAACGGTACGAGCAGGTCGTCAGCTCCGGGAAGCCGATCGTCTACCAGGCAGGGTTCGAGCTGGCGGACGGGTCGCTCGGCTACGAAGTCGTGCTCGATCCAATCGGTGATGCACGAGGGGAATGCACTCACCTGCTCGGGACGGCGCGTGAGCGCGTCGCGCGTGATCAGGAGGTCGCGCTGCGCGACCACGAGCGCCGGTTCGCCGCGCTCGTCGAGCAGTCATCCGACATCGTCATGGTGGTCGACACCGACGGCTACGTCTCGTACGCGAGCCCGGCGGCGAAGCGCGTGCTCGGCTGGCCGTCCGACGAGTTCCGACGCGGGGACGACGAGGTCACCGGGCGTTCGGGGTTCGACATCATCCACCCGGACGACCTCGACATCGCGCTCCAGCTGCTCGAGGAGGACGACGAGGACGGCGAGCACGGTATGGACCACTGCATCGAGCTGCGTGCCGCGCGCGCTGACGGCTCGTACGTGTGGCTCGAGGTGGTCGCAACGGATCGCACCGACGACCCGGCCATCGGTGGAGTCGTCGTGAACGCCCGCGACATCACCGAGCGCAAGGCCGCGGAGGTGGATCTCGAAGCGAGTCACGAGTACTTCCGCTCACTGGTCCAGCACGCCTCGGAATACGTGACGGTGACCGGGACGGACGGCAACTACATCTACGTGTCACCGTCCGTCGTCGAGTTCACCGGGCGCTCCGTACGAGGACCTGGTCGGTGGCCCACACATCGAGATCCATCCCGACGACGCCGACACGGTCTTCGCTCCCCTCGAACGACTGCGTGACGAGCCCGGCGTCTCCGAGCGCTTCCCGGCTCGGCTCCAGCGTCACGACGGCGAGTGGCGCAACTTCGAGCTCATCGCCTCACGCGTGGCGACCGGCGTCAACGCGGGCGCGCTCGTGGTGAACGCGATCGACGTGACCGACCGGATCCAGTCCGAGGCGGCGCTCCGCGAGAGCGAGGAGCGATTCCGGAGCGCATTCGAACACGCGCCGATCGGGATGGCGCTCGGTTCGGCCGACTCGACGATCCTGCGGTCGAACGACGCGTTCGCCGAGATGGTCGGCCGCGCCCCCTCGGAGATGGTCGGGATTCGGATCGTGGACCTCACGCACCCCGACGACCGGGGGCGCACCCACGACCGCATCCGGCGCCTCTTCGCGGGTGAGATCAGCGGGTACCAGATGGAGAAGCGGTACCTCCACGCGAACGGGAGTGCGGTGTGGGTGTCCCTGAGCGTGTCGGCAGTCCGCGACGAGGACGGCACGCCGCTCTACATGATCGCCCAGACCGAGGACATCACCGAGAAGAAGGCCGCGCGCGAACGCCTCGCGCACCAGGCCGTCCACGACCCCCTCACCGGGCTCCCGAACCGGGCGTCGTTCCTCAACCGGCTCGAGCTCGCGCTCTCCGAGGCCGAACGGCGCCGTCGGCGGGTCGGCGTGCTCTTCCTCGACCTCGATCACTTCAAGGTCATCAACGACAGCCTCGGCCATGAGGCGGGTGACCAGCTGCTCGTGACGATCGCGCACCGACTTCGGCGCATCCTCCGACCGACCGACGCCGTCGCGCGGTTCGGTGGCGACGAGTTCACGATCCTCTGCGAGGACGTCGTCGAGTCCGACGCGGTGATGGGGCTCGCGCTCAGGGTGCTCACCGAGGTCTCCCGACCGATCCTCCTGACCGAGGGCGAGGTGTTCGTGACCACGAGCATCGGGATCGCCCTCTCCGGAGACAGCTCCGAGACGCCCCAGACCCTGGTGCGCGATGCCGACACCGCGATGTACCGCGCCAAGGACGCCGGTCGGGCCCGCGCCGACTTCTTCGACGAGCGCGTACGTGCCCGTACCCTCGAGCACCTGCACACCGGCAACGCCCTGCACCGTGCCCTCGCGCGCGGCGAGTTCGAGGTGCGCTACCAGCCGATCCTCGAGCTCGAGACGGGGAAGGTGGCCCGCTTCGAGGCGCTGCTCCGGTGGAACCACCCCGAGCGGGGGCTGCTCAGCCCGATCGAGTTCATCGGGCTCGCCGAGGAGACCGGGCTCATCGTGCCGATCGGCGCGTGGGTGCTGGAGACGGCGTGCACCCAGGCGGCGCACTGGGCGCAGCAGAGCTCCGAGCACGCGCCCTTCGGGATCAGCGTGAACCTCTCGCCGCGCCAGCTCTCGGAGCCGTCGCTGCCGGACGAGGTGGCGCGGATCCTCGAGCGCACCCACCTCGATCCCGACCTGGTCTGGCTCGAGATCACCGAGACCGCACTGATGCACGACACCGAGTCGGCCGCGAGCGCGCTCCGCATGCTCCGCGGCCACGGCATCCACCTCACCGTCGACGACTTCGGGACGGGCTACTCCTCGCTCTCGCACCTGAAGGGGTTTCCGATCGAAGCGCTCAAGATCGACCAGAGCTTCGTCCGGGGGCTCGGGCGCGACCCGGAGGACACCGCGATCGTCACCGCGGTCGTGAGCCTGGCCCACGCGCTCGGGCTCGTCGCGACCGCGGAGGGTGTCGAGACGCCCGAGCAGCTCGCGGCGTTGCGAACCCTCGGGTGCGACAACGCGCAGGGTCACCTGTTCTCCGAGCCGAAGACGGCGGCGGTGCTGACCGACCGACCGCGCGAGCTCCTGGGCACGTGGGCGAACCTCACGCAGAAGTGAGCCCGCTTGGCCGGCGAGCCGGCGGGCTGTCAGAGCGCCGGACCTGTGCGCCGCGCGATTCGCCGGCGCAGCGTGACGAAGTCGGCGAGGCTCAGACCAGCCGGGTCGTGGGGACGTGGTCGAGCCGACCGGCTCGGAGCTCCTGCACCGCCGGGACCGGGTCGGGATCGCCGAACACCGCCGGATCGTCGTAGTCGGCCGGGCGACCGGTCGCGTCGACGACCCACCACGACGCCTCGAGCGCGATCCCGTTCGGGTCGGTGAAGTACACGGACCGGATGAAGCCGTGGTCGACGACCGGCGTGACCTCGGACCCGGCGGCGAGGAGGCGCTTGCGGAGCAGCTCGAGTGCGTGCTCGTCGGGGACGTCGAACGAGAGGTGGTCGAACTGCACCGCGAACTCGGCCGGCACTCCGGCCGGCTTCTCGAACGTCTCGGCGCCCTGGACCTCGAAGAACGCGATCGTGTTCCCCGGCGACGTCTCGAAGAAGTAGTGGCGCATCGGACCGGCCATCGTCGTCGCGACGAGCCGCATCCCGAGCACGCCGTCGTAGAACCGCACGGTTGCGTCCATGTCGGGCGTCACCATGGCGAGGTGGTTGACCCCTTGCCAGCGTGGGGCGGCAGGGAAGTCGGCTCGTGCATCCGATGCCATGAGCATCTCCTTGGTGACGGGGTCGCCGGGGATCGGCTCCCAGGCTACCGGCACGGCGTCGTCAGGCTTCCGGCGGCCCCGCGTCGACGACGGCCCGGGTGGCGTCGAGCTCGTCGAACGGTGCGATCGACTGCAGCCACCACGTGACACCCGCCGCGGCGTAGGCGTCGAGCGCGTCGGGGACGGCAGCCGAGCTGGGGAGCGCGAAGTCGAACCCGGTCGTCGCCGTCCGGTGGCTGCGCACCGCAGCCGTGATCGCAGCCGCGTCGTCGGGGTCGACGGAGCCGACGGGCACGATGCCGTCCCACCGGGCGGCCCGCCGCAGGGGCGCAGGGTGCGGGGCGGGGTTCGGCCACACCGCCGCGCACCAGACCGGGATGCGCGGCTGCTGCCGCGGCGTCGGAGTCTGGAGCACGTCGCGGGCGGTGAAGTGCTCGCCCTCGTACGTCACGCGCTCGCCGCGCCAGAGCGCCGTCACGAGGTCGAGCCCCTCGTCGAGCATGGCCGCACGGGTCCGGTTCTCCGTCGCCGGCTCGTCGAACGCGGTGAACTCGCCGTAGGCATCGGTCCCGATTCCGACACCGAAGACGGTGCGCCCGTCGGCAAGGCGATCGAGCGTCGTCGTCTCGCGCGCGACCTTCCAGGGCCGGCGGCGGGGCAGCGGGGTGATCATCGGACCGATGACGAGGCGCTCGGTCTGCACGGCGATCGCACCGAGCACGACCCACGGGTCGGCGGCGTCCGGGTCGCCTCGGTGCATCACGTGGTCCCAGACGAAGCACCCGTCCCAACCCGCGGCCTCGGCCTGTGCCGCCAGGTCGACCAGCACCCGGGGCTCCGCGAGCGCACCGAGCTGGGGGACGTGGAGACCGAAGCGCACGGGCGCGGACCCTACTTCGCTCGGTACCGTTGGCGGCATGGCCACGATGATCTGCGAGCAACCAGTTTGCATCGACCGCCTCTTCGACGACCCCGACGCGATGCGCGCGCTCGTGGCCGAGCACGCGCCGTACTGGCCGGTGATGCGCTACTTCGCGAACCCGGCCGAGGAAGCGGCGCAGAACGGCGGCAAGTCCGTCGGTGCCGGACGCGAGGCGGCGAAGCAGGCGAAAGCGATGCGGGTCATGCCGGTGTTCCGGGGCGACTGGGCATACGACACCCCGAAGGTCGCCGGCGCCGAAGCCGTCCTCTACGACGAGCAGCTCATCGACGCCGCGAAGCAGGTCTTCGGCGGCTCGGTCGTCGTGCCCCAGATCGTGTACATCAACCTCACGACGCCGATGCCCGCGCAACCGACGGGCCACGTCGACATCCCCGCGTTCCGGGGCATCGACCGCACCGAGCACCCGACGTGGTTGCTGCAGATGATGGGCCAGTCGGGCTTGTTCGAGGACAAACGGATCCGCATCGCGACGTCGGTCGCCTGGCTGTACCGCGGAGAGAACGGTGGCTTCAGCTACTGGCCAGACGGCCCCGACGGACCCCGCCGCCGGCACAGCAGCGCACTCGACAACACCGCGATCGTCGGTGACAACGACTTCATGTTCCACCAGGTCGAACGGGTCGGGAACCCCGACGATCCCTTGGCTCGGGGGCTCACGCTCGACTCACTGCTGCACCCCGCAGCCGACGACGCCGACCAGTGGGTCATCACCGACGACGGCGCGGAGCTCTACCGGCTGCCGTTCGAGCGGGTCCGCATCAGCGTGTCGTGGAAGGCCAAGGTGTTCCGCGACGTCGAGGAGCAGCGCATCGCCGACGAGCACCTCGATGACATCACGCTCGACCAGGTCGTCGACCGCTTCGTGGCCGACCTCGCCGCCCGCGGCGTCGAGTGCCCTCGGCCCGTGGATCCGCACGCCGACGTCGACTTCGTCGCGACGCTCGCGGCGACCTACCGCCGTACGCCCTCCGACTCCTGAGGACCGGCTCCCGACGACGCGGTGCCTGAGGACGGGCGATCGAGGATCTAGACGGCGGTGGCGTTGCGCTGTCGGCGCGCCTGGGCGCTCCCCGCGTGCACGGAGAGGTCGGCGAGGAACGCGAAGACCACGATCACCCAGCCGAACCCGGTGACGCCCTTCACCGGTGCGTAGACCAGCGCGAACGCGAGCGTGGTCCAGGGCAGGAACACGAAGCCGATCGCGGCCCACCACCACTTGTCGAACGCGATGGACATCCGATCGGTGAATGCCCACAGGATGAACACCCCGAGTCGGGGCGAGATGGCCGAGGCAAGGACGAAGAGGCAACCGCACATGGTCGGGCAGCCTACGGCGTTCCGCCGGGGCGCGCTCGGTTACGCGAGCGAGCTTCCGTGCGCGAGGAACAGGATCACGCTCAGGCCCGCGACGCCGAGAGTGAGGTACCACGAAACCCGGCCGAGGTCGGCGGCCCCGGTCACGACGACGCCCAGCACCGCGATGAGCGCGGCCGCGAGCAGGATCAGGTCGCCGGCATCCGGGGGCCCGGGGGGACCGAACGTGAGCACGACGACGGCACTGCCGAGCAGCAGCGCCGCGAGCACCAGCGACACTCGCGGGCCGCAGCGGTGGGGCAGGCCGCGGATCCCGACCCGGGCGTCGTCGGCCAGGTCGGGCAGCGTGTTCACGAAGTGGGCGCCGCCGCCGAGCAGCGCCGCCGCGGTCACCGCCCACCACGGTGGGAGCGGGTGGCCCGGGAGCCCGAGCGTCACGAACACGGGGAGAGCACCGAACGCGACGACGTACGGCACGACGCTCCACGGGGTGTTCTTGAGCCCGGCGTTGTACGCCCACGCGAGGGCGACCGCCCCGAGGTGCACGAGCGCCGCCCGCCAGCCCGAGAGGAACGAGAGCGGGACGCAGGCCGCGGCGGCGACGAGGGCCGCGACCCCGACCGTGCGCGCCGTCACCGTCCCCGCGACGATCGGCTTGTCGACGCGGTCGGTCCGCCGGTCGCGCTCCCGGTCGAGGTAGTCGTTGCTCCACCCGACCGAGAGCTGGCCCGCGAGCACGGCGAACAAGACTGCGAGCGTCCCGCCGACGCCGCGTCCGACGGCGATCGCCAGTGCGGTCGCGATCGCGGTGACCGCGACCGTCGGCGGGAAGTGGCTCGCCCGGGCGAGCGCGACGACGGGCGGCCGATCCATGCCAGGAGTCTGACCCCCTCGATCGGCGTCGTCGCCGTTCTTGGCCGGCTGAGCGTTGCCGGACAACCACCAACGTGCCGAGAAGCCGGTCCTCGCCGGGATCTACGCTCCTGGCCATGCGCATCCTCGTCATCGGGGCCGGCGGGGTCGGCTCGGCCATCGCTTCGATCGCCGCCCGTCGCGACTTCTTCGCCGCCCTCGTGGTCGCCGATCTCGACGCCGACCGCGCCCGCCGGGCGGTCCAGCACGCCGCGGGCGACGATCGGCTGCGCGCCGCCGCCGTCGACGCGTCGAGCACCGTGGACCTCGTCGCCCTGGCCCGAGCCGAGCAGGCTGACGTGATCGTCAATGCGTGCGACCCCCGGTTCAACCCACCGATCTTCGACGCCGCGGCCGAGGTCGGTTGCACCTACCTCGACATGGCGATGCACCTCTCGCACCCGCACCCCGAGCACCCCTACACGGAGACGGGCGAGAAGCTCGGCGACGCGCAGTTCGCAGTCGCCGACGAGTGGGCCGCTCGCGGGCAGCTCGCGCTGGTGGGGATCGGCGTCGAGCCCGGGGTGTCCGACGTGTTCGCCCGCTACGCGGCGGACCACCTCTTCTCGTCGGTCGAGGAGGTCGGGGTGCGTGACGGGGCCAACCTCGTCGTCGACGGCTACGACTTCGCGCCCACGTTCTCGATCTGGACGACGATCGAGGAGTGCCTCAACCCGCCGGTGATCTGGGAGCGAGACCGCGGCTGGTTCACCACCGAACCGTTCTCCGAGCCCGAGGTCTTCGACTTCCCCGATGGCATCGGCCCGGTCGAGTGCGTCAACGTCGAGCACGAAGAGGTGCTCCTCGTCCCCCGCTGGGTCGACTGCTCACGCGTCACCTTCAAGTACGGACTCGGCGAGGAGTTCATCGACGTCCTCCGTACGCTGCACAAGCTCGGGCTCGACCGAACCGACGAGGTCATGGTGCGTGGCCATGGCGTCGCGCCGCGCGACGTCGTCGCGGCGGCGCTCCCGAACCCGGCCGAGCTCGGTGATCGCATGCACGGCAAGACCTGTGCCGGGACCTGGGTGCGCGGCACCGGCACCGACGGGAAGCCGCGCTCGACCTACCTGTACCACGTGGTCGACAACGACGAGACGATGGCGAAGCACGGCCACCAGGCCGTGGTGTTCCAGACCGCGCTCAACCCCGTCGTCGCGCTCGAGCTGCTCGCGACCGGGGTGTGGAGCGGGGTCGGGGTCCTCGGGCCCGAGGCGTTCGACGCGGTGCCGTTCCTCGACCTGCTCAACGACTACGGCAGCCCGTGGGGCATGCAGGAGCTCGCAGTCTGAAGGTCCTCGGCCGGTGGCAGGCGCAGCCACCTCGGAGGTCGTTCCACCTGTCGACGCGTGAGGCTCGAGGGTGAGTGTCAGCCGTTGGCGCCGCGGCGGTACCGGCGCACCGCGAGGGTCGTGAACGTCACGGTGATGATCACCCACCACAGCGCGAAGTGCCACAGCGCGGTGGAGAGGTGGATCTCGCTCACGGCGTAGAGCGCCTTGTCGCCGAGCGCGAACCCGCGCGCACAGTCGATCGCCGAGGTGACGGGGTTGATCTTGGCCAGTGGCTGCATCCACTCCGGCAGACGGGAGATCGGCGCGAACGCGGAGCTCGTGAACACGAGCGGGAAGACCGGGATGAAGAGCGCGGGCTGCACCGCCTCCGGATCGCCGACGCGCAGTCCGACGTACCCCGAGAACGCAGTCAGCGCGATCCCGAACAGGATCACGACGATGATCATCCCGATTGCGCCGAGCACACCGTTGAGGAACACGAAGCCGATGATGAGCGATGCCACCACGAGCATCAGCACCTGGATGCCGAGGCGGAGGCTGTCGCTCAGGGTCCGCCCCACGAGGAACGCGGACCGGGCGATCGGCATGGCGCGGAACCGGTCGATCATCCCCGACTCGAGGTCGTACGCGATGCCGACGCCCGAACCCATCGCCGCGAACGCGATCGACTGCACCAGGATCGCCGGGACGATGAACTCCCGGTAGCCGATCCCGGCGCCGATGTTCGCGACCGCGGTGAAGACGTACGCGAACAGGATCAGCTGCATCAGTGGCTGGATCGTGGAGAACACGATGAGCCCCGTGTTGCGCATGACCCGTCGGAGGTTGCGTTGGGCCAGCAGCCAGATGTCGGCGAGCACCCGCTGGGGCGGCAGCGCGGCGCGTGCCTCGGGCGTCTCGAGGTCGAGCGGTCGTGCGAGCGTGGCCATCAGGCTGCGGCCTCGCCGTCGGCTGGTCTTGCGCTCGGGAGCATCGGGCCGCGGGTCGTCGGCGAGGTGCCCGGTGAGGCTCAGGAACACGTCGTCGAGCGATGGGCGGCGGAGCCCGAGGTCCTCGACCACGATCCCCTCGGCATCGACCGCGCGCACGACGTCGACCAGCGCCGCGGCGCCCTGGACGACCGGCACCTGGACGGTACCGAGGTGCTCGTCGACGACGACGTCGCTCGGCGCCACGGCGAACGTGCGGGCCAGGAGTGCGGCGGCCTTCGCGGTCGCGCTGCGGTCACGGACGGCGAGGTGCACGACGTCGCCGCCCACGCGCGCCTTCAGCTCGTCCGCAGTGCCCTCGGCGATGATCCGCCCGCCGTCGATCACGCTGATGCGGTCGGCGAGGTGGTCGGCCTCCTCCATGTACTGCGTGGTGAGCACGACCGTGGTCCCGTAGCCCCGGAGCTCGGCGATGATGTCCCACAGCGCGAGCCGACTCCGGGGGTCGAGCCCGGTGGTGGGCTCGTCGAGGAACAGCACGGCAGGAGCGACCATCAGGCTCGCCGCGAGGTCGAGGCGCCGGCGCATGCCACCCGAGTAGGTGCGGAGCAGGCGGTCGGCAGCATCCGTGAGATCGAACGTCTCGAGCATGTCGACCGACCGTTGCCGCGCGACGGGTTTCGTCATCCGGCCGAGCCGGCCGACGAGCTCGAGGTTCTCGCGCCCGGTGAGGTCCTCGTCGACCGCGGAGTACTGGCCGGTGAGCCCGATGACGGCCCGCACGAGCTGGGGCTGGGACGCGACGTCGTAGCCGGCGACCGTCGCACGCCCACCATCCGGGCGCAGCAGCGTCGTGAGCACGTTGATGGTCGTCGTCTTGCCCGCACCGTTCGGCCCGAGCAAGCCGACGATGGTGCCCTCCTCGGCGACGAAGTCGACGCCCTGGAGCGCGCGGAAGTCGCCGAATCGCTTCTCGAGTGCTTCGACGACGACTCCGGGGGCCACGGACCGAACCTATCGTCCAGCTGGCTCGCTCCGGAAAACGGTTACGTCGACGGCGTATCGACTCGATCGACCGTGAGCAAACGCGCGGTGCGGATCGGTTCGTCGGGCGGTGAGCCGACGGTCGGATCGTCCGAGGCGAAGTGCTCGACGAACTCGTCCTTGTGGAGCATGAACTGGTGGTCCGCGAGGTATGCCTTCGCGTTGCCGCGTCCGAACAGCTCGGCGCGCCGGTCGATCATCTCGACGTCTTCCTTGTCCTTCTCCTCCTTCAAGGCGCGCATCTTGTTCTCGATGAGGTGCCGGAAGGGATAGAGGAAGAAGGGCATGCGCAGCTCGACCGTGAGGTCGCTGATCGTCCGCTCTCCGGTCTCGTCGGGGTAGTAGCGGAGATCGGTGCGCGTCTTCACGAGGTGGTGGACGCTCGGCTTCCACCACGGATCGGATTTGATGTCGTAGTTGAGGAACCGCGCGGGAGCGACGTACTCGCAGGTGCAGATCTGTGCGACGCGACGACCGCGGAACAGCCAGGTCTGGCGGATCACGATCTTGTCGTCGACGTGGCTGATGACCTCGTACTCCGGTGAGTACTTGTTGTGCAGGAAGATGTAGTGCTCCGCGTCGAGATAGGCCGCGACCGCGCAGGCGACGTTGGTGTCGAGCTCGTAGGCGTGCGTGAAGACGTGCTTCATTCGGCGCCGAAATGGATCGTGCCGGCCTCGACCCGGAAGGCCAGCTGCTTGAGGTGGTACGGGGGCACGCGATCGGGATCGAAGTGCCGGCTGGGCTCTCGGAGCTTGGCCATGATCTCCACGTTCGGGTTCTCGACGAACTGTCCGTCGGAGGCATCGAAGGCATACCCGTGCCAATGGCACCGGAGCGTGCCCGCATCAGCGCAGTAGGTCGCCTCACTCATATCGGCACCCATGTGGGGGCAGACCTCGCCGAAGACGGTGATGTCGTCGCCCCGCCTGATGACGAGCGCCTTCCGACCCGATGTCAGCACCTTGACGTTGAGCACGCCCTCGCGCACGTCGTCGAGCGACATCGAATCCGACACGCGAAGAGGGTAGCGCCCGGCTCCGGACGCTCAGGATTGGAGCAGCGCTGCGGCGATGTTCACGGTCAGCGCCAGGATCACGGCGCCGAAGAGGTAGGCGAGCAGCGCGTGGCGGATCACGGACCGTCGAATGGTTCGCGCCTGCACGTCGGTGTCCGAGACCTGGAACGTCATCCCGACGGTGAAGGCCACGTAGATGAAGTCCTGGTAGTCGGGGGGCGCGGGGTTCTTGAAGTCGATCCCCCCGACCGGCTCCGTGTAGTACTCGTGCGCGTACCGGAGTGCGAAGACGCTGTGTACGACGGCCCATGAGAGCACCACCGTCAGTGCTGCGACCGACGTGAGCAGCGCCTTCTTGACGTCGGAGCTGCCACTTGCCTTCGCGAGCTCGAACGCGACTCCGAACAGGCTCGCAATGCACGCGATGAGCAGGAGCACGTGGGCGGAGACGGTGCTGTCGTCCTCGCGCGTCGCGAACTCCCGGGTGGCGTCCGCCTCGAACGCGCCGATGGTGCCCCACACCCACACGAGGAACGCACCCGCGGTGACGATCCAGGCGACGAGGACCGCGGACTCCCACGGGACGAACCAGGCGCTGATCCCGCCGGCACCGGCACCGATCACCGCGACGATGAGGAGCCGACGGCGGGCCGAGACGCTGAGGAGGAGCGTCTCGACCTTCGCACCCAACCGCACACCCGCGAGGCTAGGCCCGACCGGATGCCTGTCAGGATGCCCGGGAGGATGCCTGAGAGGATGAGTCGTGTGAACGACACCTACACGCACGGGCACCACGAGTCGGTGCTCCGCAGCCACACCTGGCGCACCGCGGAGAACTCCGCCGGGTACCTCCTGCCGGCCCTCACGCCGGGTCTCGACCTGCTGGATCTCGGGTGCGGTCCCGGCACCATCACGCTCGACCTCGCGACCCGGGTCGCTCCGGGGAAGGTGGTCGGGATCGACGCTGCGGTGGACGTGATCGAGCAGGCCGAGGCCCGTCGTCGGGAGACCCACGTCGAGAACGTCACGTTCGCGACCGGGGACGCGTACGCCCTCGACCTCCCCGACGCGTCGTTCGACGTCGTCCACGCGCACCAGGTGCTCCAACACCTCACGGCGCCGGTTGCGGCCCTGCACGAGATGCACCGGGTCCTCCGCGCGGGTGGGCTGCTCGCCGTGCGCGACAGCGACTACGGCGCGTTCGTGTGGGCACCGGCGGATCGGCTGCTCGACCGGTGGCTCGAGCTGTACCACCAGATCACGGCCCGCAACGACGCCGACGCCGACGCCGGTCGCCACCTCCTGGGTTGGGTGCAGGCTGCGGGCTTTGTCGACGTGCGCCCGTCGAGCTCGACCTGGACGTTCGCGAACCCGGAGGACCGCGCGTGGTGGGGCGGTCTCTGGGCCGACCGCGTCGAGCAGTCGGCGTTCGCGCAACAGGCCGTCGCCTACGGGCTCTCCGACGCAGCCGAGCTCGCGGCAATCGCTGCGGCGTGGCGCACCTGGGCCGTGCAGCCCGACGGCTTCTTCGCCGTGCTGCACTGCGAGATCCTCGCCCGCGCTTCACAGAACGATCACACCGGTCCCTGAGATCGTTGACATCCGAGTGGTCGGATGGACGCCATGACCGCCCTGCCGCTCCCCGAGATCGACGAGCGGCCCAGTCGCTTCGGGCTCGTCACCGGGCTCACGTTCGTCGCCGCGATCGTGTTCGCCCTGCTCACCCGCGGGGCGCGGCGCTCGGGATCGCCCTGCTCTTCCTGCTCTTCGTGCCGCTCGAGAAGCTGTTCGCGCTCCGCAAGCAGCGGGTCTTCCGCACGGGTCTGGTCACCGACCTCACCCACATCCTGGTGAACAACTTCTTCTCGACCGTCGGTGCGATCGCGCTCGTGGTGCTGTTCGCGTTGCCCTTCATCTGGGTGCGCGGCTTCGACCTGGTCGGGTACGTGCCGACCGAGGCGGCGATCGTGCTCGGCTTCGCGATCGTGTTCGTCGGGCAGTACTGGGGCCACCGTCTCACGCACTCGGTCCCGTTCCTGTGGCGCTTCCACGCGGTGCACCACAGCATCGAGCAGATGGACTGGGTCGCCTCCGGGCGGCTGCACCCGCTCGACCAGGCGTTCACGCAGGCGTTCGCGATCCTGCCGCTCTTCCTGCTGGGCTACGGCAACGGGGTGTTCGCCGGGGTCGCGGTGTTCGTCACGCTGCTCGCCCTCTTCCAGCACGCGAACGTGCGCCTGCGCTTCCCCGTCCTGCGCTGGGTGATCAACACCCCCGAGTGGCACCACTGGCACCACGCGATCGACGACGAGGCGCGCGACAAGAACTTCGGGCTGCCCCTGCTCGACAAGGTGTTCGGCACCGCATACCTGCCGAAGGGCAAGCGCCCGATCGGCTTCGGCACCCTCGACCCGGTGCCACAGGACTCGTACCTGCGGCACCTCGCGTACCCGTTCACGAAGGCGGCGCGCCGTGGTGTCGCTGCGTCACCGGTCCCGGCGGGCGATCAGGATCGTAAGCGGGCTGCCGGGGGATGATTCCTCAGGAACGGTCCGGGGTATGCCGATGCAATGGAGCACGCCGACCTCGAACGAGATGGATCCCCATGCGCCTGATCTGGACCGTGGTCGCCACGGCGATCGTGCTCGCGGTGCTCCTCTGGCCGGTCCAGGCGATCGTCGTGCTCATGCTGCTGGCCACCTCGGTGCTGACGATCGACCTCTACGGGCGCTGGGAGCACCGACACGTCGTCGGCGGTCGGCAGCGCCGGTCGCTGCACCGGGCCATGAGCGGGTTCACGTTTGCGTTCCTCGCCGCGGGCCTGACAGCCGCGGTCCTCTGGCCCACGCCCATGGTGTTCATCACCGTCGCGATCGTGGTGGTCGCCTGCGTGCTCTGGTGCGTGGTGAGCAGCGTCGTGTGGCTCATCGCGATGGAGCACGATCTCACCGGCACGCAGGCGCACGCGTCCCGACCGGACGAGCAGGCCGCGGTCGCGCACCTCGCCCGCCGGCCCCGCCCCGCGAAGCCGATCGCACCGCTGCCTCGACCGCATGAGTTCCGCGTCGACCCCTCGCGCCGACGCAGGCCTGGTCGACCCACGACGGTCTGATGCCTCAAGCGCTCCGGCGCTCGTCGATCTGCTGCAGCTGGGCGCCGTGCAGCGGATCGGCCGGGAGGCAGACATCCTGCACCGTCGCGGCTCGTGACCGACCGGCGCGCTTCGCCGCGTAGAGCCCGGCGTCGGCCGCGGCGAGGAGTGCCTCCCCGTCGGCCATGTCGACCGTCAGGGCCGCGTGACCAGCACTGATCGTCACGGGATGGCCGTGCACCTCTGCGACCGTCCGCAGCAGCAGCCGCTCGGCGACCTGCGCCGCGTCCGCGGCACTGCACCCCGGGAGCAGGACGGCGAACTCGTCGCCACCCAGGCGGACCACCACGTCGTACCCCTTGGTGTTCTGCTCGAGTGCGTCGCCGACCGTGCGGAGCACCCTGTCGCCGGCCTGGTGGCCGTGGCGGTCGTTCACGCCCTTGAAGTGGTCGACGTCGACGACGATCGCGCTCAGTGGCGCGTCGGTGCGACGGGCCCGGGCGATCTCTCGCGGCAGCGTCTCGTCGAGGACCCGGCGGTTCGCCAGTCCGGTGAGCGGATCTCGGGTGGCGAGGCGCTCGATCTCGTCGACCCGGGCCTCGTAGCGGACCCGGGCGAGGAGCCCGGCCACGACGATCGCCGCCAGGAAGGTCCCGGCCCCGATGGCCGCCTCCCGGTTGCTCGACGTGCCGGCGACGGCGCTCAGGGCCACCACGACGGTGCACCCGAGCACCGCGCCGCCGAAGCCCGAGGGGCGTTTCGAGTTCCTCGACCACGTGCGCTGCATCACGCTGACTCCACTGATGGTCCGGCCCAAGCCCAGGCAATCAGTGCTTCGGCCGCGTTGGAGCGCGGTCTTGAGCGCGTGGCGGAGTCTTAACCGAACGCTACCCATCCGTAGGTGTTGCACAGGCCGTAGGCGTCGATCGCGAGGAACGCGAGGATCACGAGCACCACCACGTGTCGCCGCCAGCCGTGCACCATTCGGGTGCCACCGGCTGGAGTCGCCATGTACCAGTCGCCGAGGACTCCCTTCGGCGCCGACCCGGTCAGCTCCCAGAAGTCCACCGCGTCGGCGTCGACCTCGGTCTCGGGATCCGCGGCGAGAGCCTCGGCGGCGAGCTGGGCGTCCGTGACGCTGTCGGGTCCGACGTCGACCGTGGTCATGAGCTGCTCCTCCTGGCTCCTGCCGCCCGCCGCGCCGTCCAGGTGTCCGGCTGGTGTTCGGAGCCGAGGCGGCTCGGGATGGGTCCTGGTGGGGAGGGCATCCGGGACGCCCCGGTAGGGTCAGAACGTGATGATCGCACGAACGGTCCGGTCGATGGTGATGGGGGTGCTGGTGCTGGGCATGGCGGTCGCGGTCGCGGGACCGACCGGGATCGCCGCGGCCGCCCCGAAGGTCGACGCGTGCAGCGCGCTGACGACCGACGAGCTGGGAGCCGCGCTCGACAGCGTGTTCCAGCCCGGCTCCGCCTACGACGCCGGCACCGGCACCAGCTGTGGGTTCGACGGCGTCGGTCCGGTGCGGGGCGCCACGGTGCGCGTGGCGGCGGGCAAGCAGGCGAAGGTGGCGATGACCCGGACGCTCAAGGCTCTTCGTCAGACCCTGCACGACGTCGAGAGTGCGCCGCCGAGCAAGGTCCGAGGTCTCGGCGACAAGGCGTACTCCTCCCTCGACGAGTTCCTCGGCGAGGGAAGCATCGAGGTGCTCGACGGCAAGACCTTCGTGCAGGTCACCGCGATCGTCGCCGCGAACGGTGACACCACCGCGGTCTCGGAGTCGGTCCTGCGCGGCCTCGCCGAGCAGGCGCTCGCCCGGGTCGGCTAGCGCGTCGGTACCTCCTCGCGCAGCAGGTCGAGCACGAGCGCGGCGGTCCACGAGAAGCGCTGGGCGCCCAATGCCTCGCCGGTCAGGGGAGAGAAGTACTCGGCGAACCCGAAACGATCGGTGAGGTCGAGCGTGCGGGAGCGGAGCTCGTCGGCGACGTCGGCCGCACCGCTCGTGCGCAGACCCTGGATGATCGCCCAGTTCATGTTCACCCAGGTCGGACCCTTCCAGTAGCGCTGGGCGTCGAAGTGGCGCCCGTCGGTGGGGACGCTCGGCACGGGGTAGCGCGGCCAGTACCCGGAGTCGTCCGCGAGGTGGCCGACGAGCCGAATGGCTCGGTCGGACGCGACGCCGGCCCACAGAGGGAGGAACGTCGCGACCGTCGGGAGGGTGAGCAACCGGCCGGTCACCGCGTCGCGGGAGTAGTACTGGCCGGTCGCGTCGTCCCAGAGGTGCTCGTCGATCGCTGCGATCGTCGTCGGGAAGTGGCGCTCGAGGTCCGGGTCGATGCCGACCCCGAGGTCGTCGGCGATCTCGCGCAGCGCGCGGTTGGCGACGACGAGGAACGAGTTGAACGCGAGGTCCTCGATGAGCACGGAGTCGGCGGGGGGCATCCGGCGGAGCTCGAAGCGCGATCGCTTGGCGCGATGGGCGAGTACGAGCATGCGAAGGCCGTCGTCGTCACTGAGGCGCTCGGCTGCCGGCGCGTAACGCGTGTCGCGACGGAAGAAGCGCGCTACCCGGGTCAGGCGGAGTCGCAACACCACGCGCATCCACCAGGGCTCGGACATGCGTCGCAGGGCACGCATCCAGGGCGGCGTCGTGTCGAGCCCACACTCCCAGGGATGGATCAGGGTGATCAGCCCGTGGCCCTCCGGGTCCCGCTCCCGGTACATCCACGCGTGGTAGGCGACGAGCTTGGGGAGCAGCTCGGCGAGGAAGGAGCGCCGCTCGTCGTCCGGGAGCGCCTGGGCGACGTGCCACGCCGCGATGCTCGCGAGCGGGGGCTGGGTGATGCAGGAGGTCGCGACGGCGCGCGGCGCCTCCGCGAACTTGCGGGACTGCCAGATCCGCTCGCTCCCGACATCGCTCACGTCGTCGGCGAAGATCATGTGCGGAAGCATGCCGTTGGCCCACTGGCCGCGGAACACCGCGCGCAGCTCGCCTGCCGCGCGCTGCGGGTCGTAGCTCGCGAGCCCGATGGCGATGAAGCAGGAGTCCCACAGCCACTGGTGGGGATAGAAGTCAGGTTCCGGACAGGTCCACCCGCCGCGACGGTTGTCGTCGAGGACGCGTCGCGCCCGCTCCGTCAGGGTCGCCGGTGCGCGCGATGGCATCGGACGCGAGGCTACCGGCGCGGCTCGGAGCGTCGACGCGCTGTCGTACGCTGCTGTTCGTGAGCCAATCGGCGCCCGTGCCCCGACAACCGGATCCGACGAGCGAGCGGCTCGAGATGTTCAGCGACGGGGTCCTCGCGATCGCCATCACGCTGCTCGTCCTGAACATCAAGATTCCGACGACCGCACAAGGGCAGCTCTGGGACACACTGACCAACCGCTGGCCGTCGTACGTCGCGTACGTCCTCTCGTTCACCGTGATCGGGATCATGTGGGTCAGCCACCACTCGATGTTCGAGCGGATCCGCCACGTCGACCGCGGCCTGCTGTTCGCGAACCTGCTCCTCCTCCTCGGCATCGGCTTCCTGCCGTTCCCGACCTCGCTCCTCGCCGACTACACCCAGCAGGGCGGGAGCAACGCCCAGATCGCCGCGGCGATCTACAGCGCGACGATGGCGGGAATCGGGCTCGCGTTCACCGGCATCTGGGTGTACCTCGAGCGTCATCCGCGGCTGCTCGTGTCGGGCGTCGACCCGAGCAGCGTGCGGCGGTCCGTGCACCGCTCGCTGGTCGGACCGATCGTGTACGGGCTCGCGATCCCGCTGGCGTTCCTGAGCGTCGAGGCGTGCTACGTCGTGTACGTCATGATCGCGGTGTACTTCATGCGAGGGCCGTCGAGCCGGGCCCTGCGGGCCGCCAAGCCCGAGGAGGGCGGCTGAGCGCGACACTGGTGCCCATGCGTCGGTTCGGACCGGGTCGGGCCGGGTCAGGGAGTGCACGGTCAGGTCGTGGCAGATGGATCTGACGGTCGTGGCCACGCCTGGCTACTTCGGGACGATGGCCCTCGAGGCCGCGTACCTGCGTCGACGGGCCGAGGCGCGGGGTCCGTCGCCGGCCGACTACGAGCGGCGCGACACGATTGCGAGCCTGTCGATGGGGGTGGCCAGCCTGGTCGCCCCGTTCGTGCTCCAGAAGCTGTTGAAGCCGGTCACCCCGGGGAAGGGGCGGTTCGGGAAGGCGCTGGTCGCGACCGCGGTCGGTGCGATCGCGGTGACGACCATCGCCGACGCGGTCGCTCGCCGTGACGCAGGTGATCACGACACCCGTCCGAATCGCGAGACGCGCCGGGGGAAGGTGGCGCGCAAGATCGCGAAGGTCGCGGGCGTCGCGTCGGTCGTGGCCGGCGGGGTCGCGATCACTTCGACGTTCGCATCGCGCACGACGCCCGATCGGATGTGGAAGCGGCGTGTCGTGCGCGACCTCGGGACCGGACCGGTCGCGCTCATGGGTGCGGTGCTCGCGTGGGACTTCATCTACTACTGGAACCACCGGTTCATGCACGAGAGCCGGTACATGTGGGCGATCCACGTCGTGCACCACTCGAGCGAGCGATACAACCTGTCGACCGCGCTGCGGCAGCCCGTCGCCGACGCGTTCGGGACCTTCCTGCCATACAGCGCGCTCGCGCTGTTCGGGTTCCAGCCGGCGATGATCGCATCCGCCCGCGGCATCAACCTCCTGTACCAGTACTGGATCCACACCGACACGATCCGATCGCTGGGACCCTTCGAGGAGGTGCTGAACACGCCGTCGCACCACCGGGTGCACCACGGGAGCAACCACCAGTACCTCGACCGCAACCACGGGAGCATCCTCATCGTCTGGGACCGGCTGTTCGGCACCTACGAGCGAGAGGCAGAGCCCGTCATCTACGGGTTGACGAAGAACATCGAGACGTACGACCCGGTGCGCATCATGACGCACGAGCACACCGACATGTTGCGCGACGTCGCGGAGTCGACGACCTGGCGCGAGCGCCTGTCGTTCGTCCTGCGCGGCCCCGGCTGGGCCTACGACCAGCACCGCGCCCGCTCCAGCACCGAGCGCCGAGCTCTCGACGCGTTGCCGGTCGTGGACGTCGCGTGACCGATCCGTCGCTGGGGCGAGCCGCCCGACTCGCGGGCGTGGCGACGCGTCGGTTCCAGCAGCGGGCGCAACAGCTGTACGAGGGTTCCTCGATCGCCGGGTTCCGAGCTGCTGAGTCCGTCAATCGGGTGCTCGACGGGATCTTCGACGAGCCGTTCGACGTGCCCGACGCCGTGACGGCGCAGCGCATGATCCTGTCGGACGCCGCGCCGCAGGCCGGCGCCACGGCGCGTTTCCTCGAGCAGCAGGCGATGACGCGGCTCACGCCATGGATCACCCGCACGATCCAGGCCGCCAAGGCCGCAGGCTCGACGTCCGCGGCCGGGGGCACGTCGCGGTGGGCGGCGACGGCCGCGAACGCGGTGGTGAGCTCGGCGACGCGCGGCCGGAAGGCGTCGGCCGACGGCTGGAACCAGCTCCGGGTGTTGGCGTCGTATCTCGTCGCGCGCGCTCGAGCAGACGGCCTCGAGCTCGAGCAGGAGCTGGTGCGGGCCGTGACCGTCTCGATCTACCTGGACCCCCGCAAGAAGATCGATCTCGCGTACCGCGGGTCACGCGCGGGCGCCGCGATCGCGTCCCGCTGGGCGCGGGACGCGGCGTTGCCGCCGAACGAGGCGACCCGTCGCGAGGTCGCCCACGCTCGAGTCGGTGCGATCGAACGTCTCGACCTCGCCGCAGTGTGCGCGGACTGGTCCGCCCTCCCCTGACCCCGCGCTCTTGGGATGCGTCCCTCACCCGGACCTGCCCGGGTGAGAGACGCAGGTCCGTCGTGCCGTCAGTGTGGGAACTCGCCGGCGTTCACCAGCAGTGACTGCGACGTGACCATGCGGGCCCGATCCGACGCGAAGAACACGACGACCTCGGCGATGTCGCCGTCGGTCGGGATCTCACCGAGCGGCATGTTCGCGGTGATCCCACCGACGATCTCCTCGGGCGCCACCCCCTGCGCCTTCGACATCATCTCGACGTAGCCCTCGACGGGCGGTCCCCACATCCACGTCGGGACGACGGTGTTCACCCGGATCTTGTCGGGTCCGAGCTCCTTGGCGAGGTAGTGCATCGCGGTGGTGAGCGCGCCCTTCGACGACGCGTACGCCATCTGCATCATCTGGGGCCAGTAGCTCGCCTGCGCGCCGATGAAGACGATCGCCCCGCCGCGCACCTTGAGGTGGGGGATCGCCGCCTCGCAGACGCGCAGCGACCCGAACACGTTGGTCTCGAAGGTGGCCCGCCAGTCGTCGAAGTCGGTGCCGACGAGCCCGCCGAACGTCGTGTCCAGGGCCGCGCAGTTGACGACGGCATCGAGCCGCCCGAAACGCTTCGCCGTCGTGTCGGCGAGCCGGGTGCACTGCTCGGGCACCGTGATGTCGGTCACCTGGAACGCGACCCGCTCGCCCGACGGGTCGATCCCGTCGGCAACCGCGCGCAGCTGTTCCTCGCGCCGGGCGCCCAGCATCACCGACGCGCCCTCGCGCACCGCCGCGGTCGCGATCTCGCGCCCGAGCCCCGGACCGACGCCCGAGACCACCATCACCTTGCCGTCCAGCAACACGCCGTACCCCCTCCGCTTCCTCGGAAGCCTGCGTTCGGACCTGCGTCTCTCACCCCGGCATAGCAGGGTGAGAGACGCATCCGGGTCAGGCGGCGTCGCGCCGGCCGTCCGCGATGCGGCGGGCGACGGACGCGGTCGGTTCGTGGCCGGTCAGCGCGATCAGGAAGTCCTCGCGCTCGAGCGCGTACAGGGTGACGTCGGTGCGGGCCTTCACGGTCGCCGTGCGCGGCACGTCGTGCAGCAGCGCGATCTCGCCGAACCCTTCACCCCGACCGAGCACCGCGACGCGCTCGTCGTCCCTCAGCACCTCGACCTCCCCCGTCGGCGATCGCGAAGTACTGGTCGCCCCGGTCGCCTGCCCGCACGACGACGGTTCCGGCCGCGACCTCCCGGGACGTGAGCGCCCCCGCCAACGCCTCGAGCGACGAGGTCGGCAGCGGCTCGAAGATCGGCAACCGCCGCAGGAGCGCGAGCTCGACGATCGGCACCTGGGCGGCCTCGTCGACGGCCAGCACCGCACCGAACCGAACCGCCGCGAGCGCCGCCACCAACACGCCGACGCCGATCAGCGCGGCTTCGGGGCCGCCGAGCGCCACGAGCACGGGGACGACGACCGCACCCAGCGCGAGCCCCAACATCGCGAGACCCTCGGCGATGCCGAACACTCGCGACACGACGTGTGGTGGTGACGAGCGCAGCAAGAGGGTGCGCGCACCGAGGTCGAGCACCGCTCGTCCGCCGCCGGCGATCACGAGGAGGGCAAACGCTGCCGCGGTGCTCGGCGCCGCGCCGAGCACGATCAGGGCCGCGCCCCAGGTGAGCGCGCCACCCACGACCGCGGGAGCGAGGCGGCGACCGCCGACGAGCAGGACGGCGGCGGAGATCCCGATGAGGCCGCCTGCCCCGAAGGCGGCTTCGAGGTAGCCCGCGCCACTCGGACCGAGGTCCAGCAGGTCGAGCGCGAGCACCACCGCGAGGAGGTCGATCGCACCCCACGCGACGTGCTCCAACCCGAGGAACCCCACCATGAGGCGCGCCGGCTGGTGGTCGAGGAGCGTTCGGAATCCCTCGGTCACCTCACGTGCGCCGCGCGCGGCCAGGTCGTCGGCCGCGGTCCGGCGCGGGTCGGGGTCGCTCGCCCGCAACGGTGCGATCGCGGCGGCCCCCAGCGCGAGCAGCACTGCCATGGTGGCGAACACCGTCCCGACGTCGGCGACCGCGAGGAGCAGCCCGGCGATCGCCGGCGCGATCAACACCGACGAGTTCTCGATCCACCCCGAGCTCACCATCGCGGCCATGAGCTCGCGTGGTGATCGCGACATCGCGGGAGTCAGCACGGCCTGGGTCGGGCGGCTCACGGTGAACGCCATGGTCGCGATCGCGGCCGAGCCGTACGCAACGAGGTCCGGACCCCCGAGGAGCAGCACCGCGGCCGTCGTCGCGAGCGCGAGCGCCTGCGCGGTGTAGCCCGCCGTCTGCACCTTCGTCGGCGCGGCCCGGTCGGCGAGCGTGCCGAGGAAGGGCGCGACGAGCGCCGCCGGGAGGAGCTGGACGACGGAGACGATCCCCGCCTCCGTCGCGCCGCCGCGCTCGAACGCGAACACGAGCATCGCGATCCAGACGGCGTGCTCGGCGAGGTTGAACGCCGCGAACCCGCCCTGGGCGCGCCGCAGGTCGGGATTGCGCAGCACGGCGCGCAGGGTCTCCCGCGAGCGGCTCATCCCGATCGGTGCCTACGACCGATGCTTGCGGCGATATCGCACTGCAGCGATCGCTCCTGCGATCACCGCGCCCGACGCGAGGACGATCGCTCCGTTCCGCAGGAGGATCTTGGTGCGGTCGCTGCCGTCGTCCGCGCCTTCCGTGGCTTCGACGTCGTCGAGCGAGATCTCGCGGTGGCCGCCGGTCTCGTCAGGAAACGAGAGGACGGCCTCTCCGAACGCGGGCTCGCGCTTCAGGTCCTCGAGGTGCTTCGGGTACAGGTCGGCGCCGAGACCCTCGGGGACCTCGCCGAGCACGGGGTCGTCGTCCTGCTCGTCGTCTCGCTCGTGGTCGCGCTCGTCCGGTGCGTCACCCATGACGCCAGCATGACGTACCAGCGCTCACAGCGCCTCCCAGTGCCAGGCTTCCTCGTTCGCCCCGCCCGGTCGCACCGAGTCGGGTTGGAAGAACCCGAACCGCGCCGCGTTCGCGACGAGCCACTGGTAGCCCGGCGACGTGAAGGTGAGCTCACCGAGCCGGTCCTCGAAGTCGACCGCATGGCCCCACCCGTGCTTGCTCGTCCCCGGTTGCGCGGCATTCCCGCACTTGTCGATGGAGCAGTAGTAGGTCCGCCACCAGACCTGCATGTCGTAGGTGCGGTAGCAGGACTCGATGCGCGGGGGAGGTGCGACGCCCGGTGGGAGGTAGCTGCTCGTCTCCGGCGCCAGCCCGACGCCTGCGGCCTTCGCGGCGACGAGCAGCGCGCCGAGCTGGTCCGCGAGCTCCGCTGCGACCTGGCACTGCGGGGTGACCGCGACGGTGGAGTCGGCGGGGAAGCGTCCGTTGGCTCCGGGCGCGGGCGGCGACGGTGCGACGTGCGCACATCCGGCCGCGATCGCGCCCAGGACGAGTGCGCCTGCCGCGGTCCGGATCAGCCCGATTCCCAGTGCCACGGCTCGGGGTTGGGTCCGAAGAACTGGACCGACGGTGGTTGGAAGAACCCGAAGCGCGCCGCGTTCGCGTAGAGCCACCGGTAGCCGGGCGACGACCACGTGAGCTCGCCGCCACCGTCCTCGAAGTCGACGGCGCGCCCGAGCCCGTGCTTGCTGGTGCCGGGGACGGCGGCGAGTCCGCACTTGCCGATCGAGCAGTAGTAGTTCCGCCACCACACCTGCATGTCGTAGCTGCGGTAGCAGGACTCGATGCGCGGTGGCGGGGCCACGCCGGCGGGGAGGTAGCTGCTGCGCTCCGGTGCGAGCCCGATCCCGGCCGCCTGAGCCTCGGCGAGCATGACCGCGAGGCGTATCGCGATGTCGTTCGCGACGACGCACTCGGGGCTGATCGGGGTGAGCGCGCTCGGTGGGAAGCGACCGTTCGGTCCGGGAAGGCAGCCCGCGGCCAGCGCGGCGACGCCGAGCGCGGCGAGCACGAGCCGCACGCGTCTCATGCGATGGGTTGCGCGGCCGGCGGGTCACCCGACGGTGGTTGCGCGACGGTCGGCGCCTCGCCGGCGAGCACGCGCAGCCGTTCGATGCGCTCGTCGAGCAGCAGCTCCTTCGCAAGACGCTGCACAGTGCGCGACTTCGACCCGGCGACGACGTTGGCCGGGAACTCGATCCACAGCGGTGCCGTGGCGCGGGTGACGCGGAGCACGTTCGACGGGTCCGCGTCGAGCTTCTCGAGCGCACGAACGAGCGAGAGCGGGTTGCGGGTGAAGCGCACGGCTTCCTTGTCGCGCTCCTCGCCCTGGTCGCGCAGCGCCCACACTTGCAACCACTCGCCGAAGCGGCGAGCCGGGTAGCCGAGGATCGCCTTCAGGATCTGGTCCTCGTCGCTGTCGACCGCACTGATCGCGCCGCTGGTCAGCGCCACCGTCCAGCTCGACAGCGCGACGTCCCAGCTGCGGATCCGGCTCACCTCGTAGGCGAGCACGGCTTCGAGCTCGTCGCGCGACAGCACGTCGCTCAGCCCGGTGGTCACGCCGACGATCGCGGTACCGGGTCGCGTCCCGACGCCGAACGAGTTCGGAGCGGGGTCGTCGATGACCGCGAAGCGTGGCGGCGGGATGTCGGCTGCGATCGCCAGGCCGTCGAGCAGGTTGCGGACCTCCCGGTGCGCCGTGCCGTCGGCGATCTGTGCGCCCGTCTCGCGTAGCACCTGGTGCTCGAGCCGGCGGCGGGCGAACGGGATCTTCACCAGCGAGATGAACAACCCGACCACGAACGACACCGCGACGATGCCGCCGAGCCCGATGCCCATCCACCTCAGCTCGTCGACCGACCCGGGGATGATCTCGAGCTTGAAGATCGCGAGCAGGGCGATCCCGAGCATGACCGCGACGGTCGCGAGCGCGATCGCGAGCATGTAGTTGAGCGTCGCGAGCAGGATCAGCGCGACGATCCGCACGCGATTGCGCCGCGCGAAGAGGCTGGTCGTGTCGGCCACGCCCGCAGGCTAACCATTCGCCTCTGCTCGCGCCGCGCCGCCGGCACCGGGCGCGACGAGCGGCTGAGCAACGTCGCCCGGGGGGATGGGACGATGCGCTCAGCCGCTCGTACAGGTGTGTCGGTCGGTGGCCCCTGCCGGCGGGGCCCGGGCTTCCCGGCGTCGCTCTCGGGTGCGCCGCCTGCCTCGGTCCCGCCGTCCCGTCCGGTGCCGTCCTCCCGTCCACGGTGTCTGCACGAGCTCAGTAGAGACCCGTCGTGGGACAGGCGGATTGCCCGATGGGGTCGACCTGGGAACGAGCGTCTGTCGGGAACGTGACGCCGCCGCCGGCGCGGCTCAGGAGCCCTTGAGCTTGGCGACCATCTTCTTGACGATCGCCACGACCCGGTCGAACTCCGGCGACGGATTCTCGATCTTCTCGGCCGGCTGGTAGCCGATCGACATGACCTGCTTGCCGACGCGCACGGTGATCCCGTCGGACGCGCCGGGACCGGTGAACCCCGAGTAGGTGCTGTACGCCTCGCTCCCGACGCCTGGCAGGTCGTCGATGCCGACGGTCGTGGACTCGTCGAGGAAGGTGCGAACGTCGGGGTAGTCGCGCAGGTACTTCGCGAGGGGCAGCACCGTCACGGTCACGTAGGAGAACCCGTTGCTCCGGTCCGACGGATCGGTCTGCCACGAGCAACCGTCGTTGTCGGGCGCACCGGCATCGAACGGCTTCACCTGCATGAACACCGCGGCCTGCTTCCTCGTCAGGAGCTTGCACTCGTCGACGGTCTTCGCGCCGAGCACAGCGGCGCCGGCGGGGAGGGTCCCGGCCAGCACGGGCGCGGTCAGCAGCAGGGCAACGAGCGGGGCGGTGAGCACGAATCCAGTGCGGCGCATGGCGGGAGCGTACGCGACCGGTTCCGGCCTAGCCTGCGGCCTCGTGACCTCCACCACGGACTTCGATCGCGACGACCTGCTGGCGCGGGGCCAGGAACGGGCCGGCGGGCTCACCGAGCTCGGCCCCGGCCAGTTCCTCGAGGGCCTCGACCGCTTCGTCGACTCGCTCAACCGCGATGCCCGGCTGAACGACATCGGCCGGTTCATCGCAGAGGAACGCATCCTCCTGCACATCAACAACCGGCTGCAGTACGTCCGCGACCGCGAGCGGTACCCGGAGATCGCCCGGGTCGACGTCGTGAAGCCCGTCTTCATCGTCGGCCTCCCGCGGACGGGCACGACGATCCTGCACGACATCCTCAACCAGGATCCGGCCAACCGCGCGCCGCTCACCTGGGAGCTGATGTTCCCGTCGCCGCCCCCGGAGGCATCGGTCGGCAACGACGACCCCCGCGTCGAGGCGTGTCAGGCGACGATCCCGAGCGGCGACCTCCAGTCGACGATGTTCGCCGCGATGCATCCGATGGGGGCGACGCTCTCGCAGGAGTGCGTCGTGATGATGGGTGAGGCGATGTGCACCGCCCTCTTCCACAACCAGTTCCGCGTCCCGACGTACCAGGACTGGGTCGACGACGAGGCCGACTACTCGGCCGTCTACGACTTCCACCGCAAGCAGCTCCAGCACCTCTGGTGGCACAAGCCCGGCGACCGCTGGATGCTCAAGACCGGCGCGCACATGTGGGGGATCGCGGAGCTGCTCGAGACCTACCCCGACGCCCGCATCGTGTTCACGCACCGCGACCCGGTGAAGTCGATGACGTCGTACGCGAGCCTGACCGCGCTGGTGCGCTCGAAGGGGAGCGACGAGGTCGACCGGTTCGAGATCGCGGCGGACTGGACCGCCCGCCTGAAGATGGTGCTCGAGCGAACGATGGCGGTGCGTGCGGCGAAGGAGTACCCCGACGCCGTCTTCTATGACATGTACTTCACCGACTTCGTGGCCGACCAGTTCCTCGAGATCGAGAAGATCTACGACGCGCTCGATCTGCCGATGTCAGCCGTAGGCGCATCCGGGATGCGCGAGTACATCGCCGATCACCCGAAGGGCAAGGACGGCATCCACCGCTACAAGGCGGCCGACTACGGCGTCGACCCCGTGACCGTGCGCAAGGAGTTCGCCCCGTACATCGAGCGGTTCGGGCTCGAACCGGAAGCGGGCGACGAGGACGCGGCGTAGCGCGTCAGGTCGGCGATCTCGACCCTGACCCGGTAGCCCTCGGCGCCGAGGGCCACCACGATCTCGTCGACGTGCTCCCGGTCGCGCGTCTCGATGACGAGCACGAGGCGCGCGCCCTTCAGGCCGATCGCGAGCACGTCGCGCCGGTGTTCCACCTCGACGACGTTGGCGCCCGAGCGCCCGACGATCGTGGTGATGCTCCCGAGCGCACCCGGCGTGTCGTTGATGTCGAGCACGAGCCGGGTGATGCGCCCGGTGCGAGCGAGCGAGCGCAGGATCACCGACGTCAGCAGGCGCGGGTCGATGTTGCCGCCGCTCAGCACCAGCCCGACTCGTCGGCCCCGGAAGCGCTCGGGGTGCTCGAGCAACGCAGCCAGTGATGCCGCGCCGGCGCCCTCGGCGATCACCTTCTCGATCTCCAGGTAGAGGCTGATCGCCTCCTCGAGGTGCGCCTCGCTGACCGTGACGACGTCGTCGACCAGCGCGCTGATGATCTCGGTCGTGACGATCCCGGCCTCGCTCACTGCGATGCCCTCGGCGATGGTGCTGCACGCCACGATCCGCGGCCCTTCGGCGAGCGCGGTCACCATCGACGGGCACTCGGCAGCCTGGACCCCGATCAGCTCGACGTGCGGTGCCCGAGCCCGGGCCGCGACCGCCATGCCGGAGAGCAGGCCGCCGCCGCCGACCGGCACGACCAGCGCGTCGAGGTCTGGCTCGGCGTCCAGCATGTCGAGCGCGAGCGTGCCCTGTCCTGCGATCACCGCGGGGTCGTCGTAGGGCGAGATGAAGGTGCTGCCTCGGCGATCAGCGAGCTCGATCGCCGCCAGCCGAGCGGCCTGGAAGTCGGCTCCGGCCTCCACGATGGTGGCGCCCAGGGCTTTGGTGCGGGTGACCTTCACGAAGGGTGTGCCCTCCGGCATCACGATCGTCGCGTCGATGCCGAGCAGCGCCGCGTGATGCGCGACGCCTTGGCCGTGGTTGCCGGCCGACGCCGCGACAACCCCGCGAGCGCGTGTCGCGTCGTCCATCAAGCGCAACCGGTTGCAGGCGCCGCGCTCCTTGAACGACGCGGTGAACTGCAGGTTCTCGAACTTCACCATCACGTCGGCGCCGGTGATCGCGGACAGGGTGCGCGACGGCGAGGGTGTTGTCACGATCGCGCCCGCGATGCGGTCGGCGGCGGCGTCGACGTCCGCGGCAGTTACCGGGAGCGTCGATGCCGCGGGACGGGGGCGCGAGGCACACCCCAGGTTGGCCGGAACCGCGGCAGAGCGAAAGTCGTGGGCACCGGCCGGGACTTGTCCCGCAACGCAGGCGTGGACGACCATGACGCCTCACTCGGCGAAGGGCGGCTCGGTGCGACGGCTCGGAAGCATGATGCTCGCGGTGGTCACGGCGGGGATGCTCACCGTCGGAACTGGAACGACGGTCGGTGCGTCCACTGGCGCCAAGTCGTCGAGCTGCCCGAAAGGTACCCAGCGGAACGAGGGGGCGTGCATCGAGGCCAAGCTCCGCCCGGCGCCGCTCTCGTGGCGGGAGGCGAATCGCTTCTGTCTCGACAAGCACCGGCGTCTCCCCACGCTCGCGGAGCTCCAGACCCTCTTCGAGACGACGAGCACGGAGACGTCGACGTCCGAGTGGTACAACCTGCGCTACCGCGCCGCGGGGAACAGCTGGCAGGCGTGGTGACGGGCGATGGTGAGGTCGACGTGGCGACCGCGAGCGAGCCGCAGGTCTACCGCTGCGTCGCCGCGACGTAGTGCCGCTGGTGATGTGCCACAGGGGGGACGACGCATGACGCCGACGACGATGCGGGCCTGGCGGGTGCACGAGTACGGCGAGCCGACCGAGGTCTTGCAGCTCGAGGAGATCCCGATCCCCGAGCCGGGCCCGGGCGAGGTGCGGGTCCGCGTCCTCGGCTTCGCGTTCAACATCAACGACCTCGAGCGGATCAACGGCGGCAACATGATGGTGGCGCCCGAGCTGCCGTACGCGCCGGGCATGGAGTCGATGGGCATCGTCGATGCCTGTGGCCCCGGCGCCGAGGGGTGGGAAGGCAAGCGCGTCGTCGCCATCACGCTCCAGGCCTACGGCGGTTTCGCCGAGTACGCGATCTGTTCGGCGGTCTCGACGTTCGAGATGCCCGAAGCGATCCCGCTGCCCGACGCGGCGGCGCTGTTCTTCCCGTTCCACCTCGCGTGGCTCGGGCTCTTCGACCGGGCCGACCTGCAGGCCGGGGAGACCGTGCTCATCCACGCCGCCGCCGGCGGCGCCGGGTCTGCGGCGATCCAGCTCGCGGTCGAGCAGGGTGCGCACGTCATCGCCACGGTGGGGTCCGACGAGAAGATGCAGCTCTGCCGGGACCTCGGCGCGGCAGACGGTCGTCAACTATCGGGACACGCCCGAGTTCGCTCCGATCTGCCTCGAGGTGACCGGCGGCAAGGGCGTCGACGTCGTGTACGACAACGTCGGCGATGCGGTGATGGAGGAGTCGTTCAAGGCCCTCGGGTACAACGGGCGGTACCTCATGATGGGCTTCGCCTCCGACAAGACGGTCGCCGACGCGAAGTCGATCGTGCCGCGTCGGATCGCGTTGGGGAACTTCAAGCTCTGCGGTGTGATGCTCTCGTACGCCGACGCCGAGCGGCAGGCGATGATGAAGAACCTGCTCGGGTGGAACCTGCCGTCGCACGACCTCGGTGCGGAGATCACGCGCCGCGTCGTCGAGATGGTGCAGGCCGGACGGGTGAAGGCAGTCGTCGGGCGCGTCGTGGAGTTCGAGGACGTCCCCGAGGCGATCACCGCGATGGCCAACCGGGAGACGGTGGGCCGGGTCGTGGTGAAGCTCTGGGACGACTGATCGTCGACATCTTCGAGCGCTTCGTCGACCGGGCCCACGCGCGACGAGCGCCGCCGGTTGAGCACTTCGGGAGATCGAGCGCGTGGTGCTAGCGTCCTGCGAACTCGAGACGAGAGAACGGACACCGTGATGCGCATCAGCCGGCGTTCCACCGGCCTCGGAGTGGCCGCGCTCGGCGGTCTCGCCGCCGCGGCGCTCGTCGCCGGCGGCGTCGCTCCGGTCGGCGCCGCGACCGCGACCTTCTCGGTCGGGGTCGGGCAGGGCTACACCGTGCCGGCCGGCGTGACTGCGATCGACATCGATGCCGTCCGGTGCGTCGGGCGGGTTCACCGGGCCGGCGGACCGGGGTCTCGGTGCCCGCGTGGTCGCGACCGTCTGCGTCACCCCGGGCGAGGTGCTCGACGATCGACGTCGGCGGCGAAGGCGGCGGCGTCACCAACGTCGACACGGAGCCCGGCCAGGGCGGGGTGAACGGTGGCGGCGACGGCGGTGACGGTGGCACCGGATCCACAGGTGCCGGCGGCGGTGGCGCGACCGTGGTGGCGCGGGGCACGACCCCGATCATCGTGGCCGGCGGCGGTGGTGGCGGCGCGGGCGGCAACGACCCGGGAGCCGGCAACGGCGGGAACGGGGGTCAGACCGGCACCAACGGCGCAGGACGGCGTGAACAACGCCGACGCCCCGCCGGCCGGCGGTGGCGTCGCGGGCGGCAACGGGGGTGCCGGCGGCGCCGGCGCCGACTCGGCGGACGACGGCGAGGCGGGCACTGCCCTCCACGGCGGCGCCGGCGGGCTCGGTGGACTCTTCGCGGGCGGTGGTGGTGGCGGCGCGGGCGTCGTCGGTGGTGGTGGCGGCGGCGGCCAGGCGGTGGACGACTCCGGGGACCCCGGCGATGGCGCCGGTGGTGGTGGCGGAGGTTCGAGCCTCGGCCCGGCCGATGGCGCGTGTTCACGACCGGGTTCCAGGCAGGCGACGGTGCGGTCGTGATGACCCCGTCCTTGACCGGCAACGCGGCGTGCCCGGTCCTGGCGACCGTGCGATTCACCGGGTAGCGCGGCCCATCCGTTCCGGCGTCAGCCGCCGAACGCGGCGCTGATCCGGTCGAGCACCGCCTGCTCCTCGGGCTTCACGGTCTTCGCCGCCGCGGCAACCGCACGGCCGATGTTCTCGAGCCACGGCGCGGATCTCGGCGGCTTCCTCCGGCGTCACCTTCGCGAGCGCCGCGGCCGCGGCGTCGACGCCACGGATCGCGGCCTCGACGATCTCGTCGGGGGTCTTGCCGGCGTGGTCCTTCACGTCGTGGCGTGCCTCTTTGCTCTCGGCGTCCTTGCCGAGCTGCGCGATCAGCTGGTCCGCCGGGCCCTGCTCCGGCGGCTGCGCGATGGCCCGGGCGCTCGCGGCCGCCTCCTTCACCATCGAGATCGGCCCGTGCTCACCGACGGTCACCACGGCGAGCGTCACCCACAGCGGCGCTTCGCTCAACGCGCTCCACTCGTCGTCGGTGAAGGCAGATCGATCGGTCATGCAAGGACTCCGTTTCGAGGCAGCGCCGAATCGTACGGTCAGCCGAGCACGCGGGCCGCGCCCATGGGGTGGCCCCAGATGGGCCCGATGTGCACGTCGTGACCCGAGCCACCCGACTCCAGGATGCGCGCGTTGCCGTAGTAGAGCGCGACGTGGACGCTCGCGTTGGTGCCCCAGAAGATGAGGTCACCGGGCATCACGTGGTCGAGCGGCACGTGCGGCAGCGCGGCGTACTGCGCGCCGGAGTAGTGGGGGAGCGAGACGCCGGCCGACCGGTACGCGGCCATCGTGAGGCCCGAGCAGTCGAAGTGGTCGGGACCGGCCGCGGCGTACACGTAGGTCTTGCCCATCTGGGCCTCGGCGAACGCGAGGGCCTTGGCCGCGGCGGGCCCGGGCGGAGGCAGGTTCGGGTCCCCGTCGCCGCCGTTGAGCTTGGCGTTCGCCATCGCCGCGGCCTCGGCCTGGCGGCGCGCGAGCTCGTCGGCGACGAGCTGCGCGAGCTCGCCCTGGACCTGGTTCAGCAGCTGCGTCTGCTGCGCGCTCGCCGTCTCGAGCGCGGTCTTCGTGTCCTGGATCTTCTGGCGCTCGGCGTCCGCGTCGGCCCGCGCCTTCTCGGCCGCGACGCGCTGGTCGCCGAGGGTGGCCTTGGCCTGATCGAGGTCGTCGAGCATCCGGTTGTCGCGGTCGGCCTGGGCGCTCGCGTAGTGCTGCCGGGCTGCGAGGCGCGCCGCGTCCGAGTAGTCGAGGTCGTCGAGGGACCGACCGCTGAGCGAGCGGCGGTAGACCGACGCGCCACGGTCGTTCACCAGCGCGCGGATGCGGTCGACCTCGGCTTGGGCCGCAGCCAGCTGCGCCTGGACCCCGGCGAGGGCGGCCTCGGCCGCCTCGAGCCGGAGCTTGGCGCCGTTGTACTTCTCGCCGAGTGCGCTGACCTGCTCGTTCGTCGCCTCGATCTGGTCCTGCAGCGCCTTGGCCTGGGCTTCCTTGTCGGCGATCGGGTCGGCCCCCGCCGGCGCGACGGCGCTCAGCGAGGAACCCACGACGAGGAGGCTCGCGAGCGCGACGAAGCCGATGTGACGCATGTTGCGGAACAAGGCCACTGAGGTTACCGGGACCCGCCGCGACCACTTCCAGCGGGCATGGGCCCGAAGCGCCCTCAGGAGCTCTGCTTCGCCGGTAAGGACTCGGCGAAGGCGAGGCCTGTCGGCCAGGATCTCGCCATGTTGCCGGCGATCAGGAACGCGAGGCCGCCGAACATCTTCTGCTCCCGGAGGCGCGGGTGGTCACCGAGGACCCCGCGCACACGGTCCGCGAGGGCCTCGTCGTAGGCCACGGCGTCAGCCGGTCATCGGTTCATCGGGTCTGCCCGACCGCAGACGTCGGGGTGAGGCGGGCGAGCAGGCGGCTGCTGGTCGATCATCGCCCGGCGGTACTCGTCCCAGTCGGCGTGCTCACCCGAGAGCGCCTGGTAGTAGGCGACGAGCCGGTCGTTGGTCGCGTCACCGGGTTCGGTGGTGACGGGCGACAGCTCGACCGTCCCGTCGAATGCCACGTAGGACCACGCCGCCACGTCGGTGACGTGCAGGACCGCGCGCGGGTCGCGGCGCAGGTTGCGGGTCTTGGCCCGGTCGTCGGTGATCGAGATCACGAACGATCCATCGTCGACGAGGTACACGATGTCGGACGACTGCGGCCGGCCGTCGGCGCGGATCGTGATGAGCACGCCGTTCCGGCGTTCGCCGGCCCACGTGAGGGCTGCGGTGAGGTCCATGGCTCTCCTTCGATCAGTTCGGTCAGTTCGGGCGGCGCGCCGGTGGCGCGGCGGGACGGGCGGCACGGCGCGCGCGGTGCCACGAGAACACGCCGACCAGGATGACGTTCGTGATCGCGAACGCGGTGAGCAGCGCACCGAAGATCGCCTCACCGCTGGTGAACGCGACGACGGCCAGGATCCCGAGCACGACCGCGAACGCGCCCCGGATGAGCAGCAGGCGTTGCATGCCGCCGATGCTACGGGAGCCCCGAGCGACCCCGTCCCGACCGGCGACGGGCCGTGGGCGGGGACACCGTTAGGCTCGATGACGTGGCAGTGGTCGAAGCCCGAGCCCTGACGAAGCGGTACGGCGAGGCTCGAGGCGTCGAGGATCTCGACTTCGACGTCGAGGCCGGCGAGATCTTCGGGTTCCTCGGCCCCAACGGCGCCGGGAAGTCCACCACCATCCGCACCTTCCTGGACTTCCAGCGGCCGTCGTCGGGCACCGCTCGGCTCCTCGGACTCGACAGCCGCCGCGACAGCGTGGAGATCCACCGGCGCACGGGCTACCTGCCCGGCGACCTCCAGCTGCTCCCGAAGCTGACCGGGCGCCACCACGTGGACGCGTTCGCGCGCGCCCGCGGTGGGGTGCGCGACGCGGCCGTCGCGGGACTCGTGGAACGATTCGACATCGAGCTGGACCGCCCGGTGCGCGACCTGTCGAAGGGGAACCGCCAGAAGGTGGGGCTCCTGCTGGCGTTCATGCACGAGCCCGAGCTGGTGATCCTCGATGAGCCGACGTCCGGGCTCGACCCACTGATGCAGGAGCAGTTCCAGCAGCTCGTGCGCGAGGTCGTGGAGGACGGTCGGACGGTGTTCCTCTCGTCCCATTCCCTGGATGAGGTGCAGCGGGTCGCGACCTCGGTCGCGGTGATCCGCGAGGGTCGCCTCGTCGTGACCGACACGATCACGAACTTGCAGCTGCGGGCGCCGGTGCAGGTCTCCTTCCGGTTCGCCACGCCGGTGGATCCGGCCGTGTTCGCGCGCATCCCGGGCGTGCAGAGCGCCCGGGCCGACGGGTCGACCGTGGACCTCTCGGTCATGGGACCGGTCGACGAGGTCGTGAAGGAGGCCGCGCGCCACGAGACCGTCGAGGTCCGGGCCCGCCCGGCCGATCTCGAGGACCTCTTCCTCGGCTACTACGCGTCGTTGGGCACGGAGCCGTCGGAGTCCACGGCATCCGAGCACGCGGCGTCCGAGGACCATGGCCGCTGAGGTCGCCCGCCTCGACCTGCGCTCGCGGCGGACGAGTCTCCTCGCGTACGCGATCGGGCTCGCGCTGTACACGATCGTCGTCGTCGTGCTCTACCCGGCGTTCAAGGACGCGACGAGCCTCGACCAGACGTTGGCCGACTCGCCCGGGCTCGCCGCAGTGTTCGGCGTCAACGGATCCCTGACGAGTCCCTCGGGTTGGACGAACGCGAACCTCTACTCGAACTTCTTCCCGCTGGTGGTGCTGTTGCTGACGATCGGGTACGGCGCGTCGACCGTCGCCGGCGAGGAGGAGGCCGGGCGCCTGGACCTGGTCGTGGCCCTCCCGCTGTCGCGTCGCCGCATCCTGCTCGAGAAGGCGGCGACGATGACCGCGCAGACCGCCGTCGTGTGTGCCGCCACCTTCCTGGCGATGCTGGTCGGCCGTGCGTTCGACCTCGATCTCGACGTCTGGAACCTCGCGACCACCACGTTCGGGGTGTTCCTGCTCGGGCTGGCGTTCGGGTTCGTGGCTCTGGCCGTCGGTGGCGCGCGCGGAGAGCGGGGTGCCGCCATCGGCATCACGACGGTGCTCGCCGCGGGCGCGTATCTCCTCAGCTCCCTGGCACCCGTCGTCTCCTGGCTCGAGCCCTGGCGAGTCGTCTCACCCTTCTACTGGGCGGTCGGTGACGATCAGCTGCGCAGCGGTCTGGGGTGGGACGGCGCGCTCGTCCTCGCCGGCGTGGCGATCGTCGCGCTCGGCGCCGCCGTCGTCGGGTTCGATCGGTCGGACCTGCGCGGCTGAACAGCCCGTTCAGACGATCCGCACCACCGGCCGACCGATCGTGCGGCGGGCCGCCATGTCGGTGAGCACCCGCGGGACGTCGTCGAACCCGATGACCTGCGTCGCCGTCGTGCGGAACGTCCCGGCGTCGAGCATCGCGGCGAGGGCGCGGTTCGTCTCGGCGAACATCTCGCCCATCACGTCGGGCGGATAGCCACCCAGGGTCGCGCCCACGAGCGTCACGTTCGCCACATAGAAGTGCGGGTCGATCGGCTCGAGTCCGCCTGCGTGGCCGCAGAGCACGTGTCGACCGTCGGGCCGCAGGAGCGTGCGCAGGCGCGGCGCGTCCGGTCCTTGCACCGGGTCGACGATCACGTCGAGACCCCGATCGCCGACGAGCGCACGCACGCCCTCGACGACGTCGACCGCGGAGTGGTCGACCGTCTCGTCGGCACCGAGCTCGCGGCAGTGCTGCGCCTTCTCGGGGCTGCCGACCGCCGCGATCACCCGGGCGCCCCGCGCCTTCGCGAGCTGCACGCACGCGGACCCGAGCCCACCCGCGGCGCCGGTCACCAGCACGGTCTCGCCGGGTTGGACCTTCCCGCGTCGGACGACGACGTGGTAGCCGGTGTGCGCGGGGATGAGGAACGCCGCAGCCTCGACATCGCTCAACACCTCCGGCGCCGGCGCGATGCTCGGCGAGATCGCGACGCCGACATCGGCGAAGCTCCCCCACGGCTGGATGCACACGCCGACGACGCGCGTGCCCAGGAGGTGCGTCAGCCCGGGCGAGGTCTCCCGCACGATCCCGACACCTTCCTGCCCCGAGATGTAGGGGTGGGGGACCGGCACGGGGTAGGTGCCGCGCGCCATCGTCACGTCGGGGAGCGCGAGCGCGGCCGCACGCATCTCCAGGATCGCGAACTCGGGCGTGACCTTGTACGGCGCCTCGTCGATCGGTACCCAGCCGCCCATGCTCATGCCCATCTCGGCGAGCCCGGCGGCGGTCGGCTCCGCCACGTCCTCGAGCACGAACACCTCGGCCGGCTCGCCGACGTCGTGGACCCGCCAGGCGCGCATCAGCCCCACCCGTCCGTCATGCCGAATCGTCGTCCGCCCGCTGTTTCGGGCTCAACACGGCGATGCCGAAGCCGATGACGATCCCGCCGATGGCGGCCCAGACGATCTCCCCCGACATGAACGAGCCGCCGATCACACCGACGCCCTGGAGTCCCCACACCAGGCCGACGAGGCAGAGGACGACTCCCACGATCCGTCGCACCAACATGGGGCCGCACCGTAGACGCCCCGGGTGCGCCGTCCGCGTGGATCACGTCTTGATCGGCTCTTGGACCTCGCTTGGGCGGCGTTTGGGAGCCGCCTTCGTACGGTGCAGTCGACCGAGTGCCCCGACCCCGCCAAACCCCGAAACGGGAGGTCGAACGATGAAGGTCTGGATCGATCAGCGTGCGTGCATCGGCAACGGCATCTGTGCCGAGCTCGCGGAGCGGGTGTTCGCGTTCGACGGCAACCTCGCCTACGTGCGCGATGGCGACCGAGTGCTCATGGAACGCGATGCGATCGTCGCGGTCTCGCCGGCCGACGAGGCGAGCGTGCTCGAGGCGATCGACGAGTGCCCGGCAGCCTGCATCTACGCCGAGGACAACTAGCGCCGTGGACGCGCAGCTTCGTCATCGCGGCGGCAGCTTCGGATCCTGCTCGTGGAGCGAGCCGCAGAGCGTCGGCGCGCTCGCGGCCGCGATGCCGATCAGCCGCCCCGCCGTGTCGCGGCACCTCCGGCTGCTGAAGGAGGCGCGACCTCGTGACCGAGGAAGCCGTCGGGACCCGCCGCATCTACCGGCTCCACGATGAAGGGTTCGCTGCGGTCGAGCACTACCTGCGCGAAGGTCTGGGGCGATGCCATGGCGCGCTTTCGCGATCACCGCGGAGAACACGAAGCCGGCGACAGTGGCGTGGCACGTGATGATCGAGCCGCTCCGCCTCAGCTTACGAGATCGATTGCCCGGCCGACCACGCGTTCACGACCTGGACCGAGCAGCTTCGGGAGCGTGGTGGCCTCGCGGCCACACCACGTCCGGCGATCCCGACTCCACGGTCGTGTTCGAGCCGCGCCTCGGCGGCAGGATCTTCGAGCGCACGACCGACGGCATCGAGATCGACTGGGGTGAGATCACCCGATGGGACGCACCGAAGCGTCTCGGCTACCTCTGGCACATCGCCCGCGATCGGTCCGACGCGACGGACGTCGAGATCACCTTCGTCGCCCTCGACGGCGACCGGACACCGCATCGACATCGTGCACACCGGGTGGGAGCGACTCGGTGCTGGTGCGCAGCAGTGGCGCGATGCGAACACTGCGGGTTGGGGAGCGCTGCTCCCAGCCTTCGGCGCCGCGTGTGTGGGTGCTGCTCCCCCTGAGCCGCCGACCTCAGGGTTGCGACCGCCGGTTCCTGGGTAGCATCTCCGAACCAGGTGCCCGAGCCGCGCTGTGGCGCGGTGGGCTCTTCCACTCGGAGGTGCGGATGACCGTCGCCGACCTGCTCTCGGGGCTCCTCGGCCCCGATGTCCCGATCGCGTTCCGCGCGTACGACGGATCCAGCTTCGGCCCACCCGACGCGAAGACGACGGTCGTCTTCCGGTCGCCCGACGCGCTGCGCCGCATCGTGACGGCACCCGGCGAGCTGGGGTTCGCACGGGCGTACGTCGCCGGCGACTTCGACGTCGAGGGCGACATCTTCGGGATCCTGGCCCTCCGCAGCAACCTCGACGAGCTGAAGTTCCGGCCTCGTGACGCGGCGCGGGCCTTGCGGCTGCTCGGCGTCCGGAACCTCCGTCCGCTCCCGCCGCCTCCCGAGGAGGCGCGGCTGCGAGGCCGCGCACACTCGAAGGAGCGCGACGCCGCCGCAGTCGCGTATCACTACGACGTCTCGAACGAGTTCTACGAGATGATCCTCGGACCATCGATGACGTACTCGTGCGCGGTCTGGACCGACGACGCTCGCACCCTCGAGGAGGCGCAGGCCAACAAGCACGAGCTGGTGAGCAAGAAGCTCGGGCTCCAGCCGGGCATGCGGCTCCTCGACATCGGCTGCGGGTGGGGCGGCATGGTCATGCACGCGGCGCGCGAGCACGGCGTGGAGGCGGTCGGCGTCACGCTCTCGAAGCCCCAGGCCGAGCTCGCGGCCGAGCGCGTCGCCGCGGCGGGCCTCGAGGGGCTGGTCGAGATCCGCTTCGCCGACTACCGCGACGTCGACGACGGTCCGTACGACGCGATCAGCTCGATCGGGATGTTCGAGCACGTCGGCCTCACGCAGCGCACCGAGTACTTCAGTCGCTGCTACGAGCTGCTTCGTCCCGAAGGCCGGCTCCTCAACCACGCGATCTCACGACCCGCGCACGTCACGCTGCCGAAGCCGAGCAGGCTGCGCCCGCGGCGGCTCCCTCCGGGCTTCGCCGAGCGATACATCTTCCCCGACGGCGAATCGCACGAGATCGGGAGCGTCATCTCCGCCATCCAGGACGTCGGCTTCGAGGCGCGCCACATGGAGAGCCTGCGCGAGCACTACGCGCTCACGCTGCGTCGCTGGGTCGCGAACCTCGAGGCCGGTTGGGCGGACGCCGTCGCCGACGTGGGGGAGACCCGGGCCCGGATCTGGCGCCTCTACCTGGCGATTGCCGCGAGTCTCTTCGAGGACCACAGCGACGAGGTGCACCAGGTGCTGGCAACCAAGACGACCGACGGGGCGAGCGGGATGGAGCTGCGACCCGACTTCGCGTGATGGTGGCCGGTCAGGATCCCGGCACGGTCACGACGACCCGTTGGACGGCGTTGTTGGTATAGCCGCCGACGTTCCATCCCGGATCGAGGGGTTGGACGGTGCCGGTCGCGTCCGTCGCGTCGACACGCGAGCTCGTGTTCACCCGCTCGCGCGTCCCATGCGAACGACCAGGCCTGCCAGGCGGCGGACCCGAGCGCGGGAGGATCCACCGTCGCCGGAAGCCACGACGCGCCGCCGTCGTCGCTCACCTCGACGGGCGAGCTGGAGCTCTTCACGCGAGATGCCGTCGGCGACCACGCCGCGATGTTCGGGGCACGCCGCAACGGGCTCGCGGCGCTCGCCTTCGGGCGCGCGGGGCGCCGTCGGGCCCGCGTGCGTACCCTGGAGCCGTGGCAGCCCGCATGGGCAAGGGCCCTGGCGTGGAGCACCGTCGTCGTGCTCATGATCGTCGGCACCGGTCTCGGTGCCTCGGCGTCCCTCGGGCGCAAGGACCCCTACCCGCACGACCGCGAGCTCACGCTGTCCGACGTGCAGATGCTCGGGACGCACAACAGCTACCACGTGCGACCGGATCGCGACCTGATCCCGAACGAACCTGCTGACTACGAGCACCCACCACTCGACGTGCAGCTCGGCAAGGAAGGCATCCGCAGCCTCGAGCTCGACGCGTTCGACGGTCCGACCTTCCCGGTGATGCACTCGCTCCTCGTCGACGAGGGCTCGACGTGCCCGACGCTCGCGGAGTGCCTGGCGACGGTGCAACGGTGGTCGCGGATGAACCCGGGGCACCTGCCGCTCATCCTGTTCGTGGAGCCCAAGGCGCTGCCCGTCAACGCGGACCCGGGCATCCAGGCGGCGCTCGACCAGGTCGTCGCCGATCGCGGCCTCGCGACCTGGGACGCGGCCGCCCTCGACCGGCTCGACGCCCTGCTGCACAAGACGTTCGGGCGGTCGCTGATCACGCCCGACGAGGTGCGCGGCAAGCGACCCACGTTGCGCACTGCGATCACGAAGGACGGCTGGCCGACGCTCGCCGCGACGCGAGGCCGGGTGCTCGTCGTGCTCGGATCCACCGCCGCCGAGCGCGACCTCTACCTGACCGGAGCGCCGTCGCTGCAGGGCCGCGCGATGTTCGTCCCCTCCAACGTCGCGGACCCGTATGCGGCGATCATCAAGCGTGACGTGCCGCTCCCCAACGCGTTCCCCCGGATCGTGCAACGGAACTTCTTGGTGAAGACCCGCGCGGACGCCGACGGCGTGGAGGCCCGAGCCGGCGACCTCACGCGTGCGACGACCGCGCTCGCGAGCGGCGCAACCGTCGTCGCGACCGACTACCCGGTGGCGGACCCGAAGATCGGTGCGTACCTGGTCGATCTGCCGGGGACGGCAGTTGCGCGCTGCAACCCGGTGACCGCGCCGAAGTGGTGCCGGGACCGCGACCTCGAGAACGCCAGCGGCATGCACGGCTGAACACGCTTCGCAATCTGTCCCGAATCGCGGATCCGGGACCGGGCGTCGAGGCTCAGGATGCGCCCGCGACGTGCTTGAGCTGGCGTTCGATCAGCACCGGCCACTCGCCGGCCGCGTTGAGCTGGGTGATCGGGCCGGGCACGTCGCCGTCGAAGTCGTCGCGGGCCTTGACCACCCAGATCTGCTCGTCGAGCGTCCGCGGGTCGGCGGCGTACTCGACCGGCGGCGGTGTGTACACGATCACCGTCACCTGGTGCGGCCCGCGGTTCACGTAGACCTGGAACACGTCCTCGCTCGCGCAGACCCAGAGCGCTTCGATCGGGAGCAGACCGTGGTCCTCGTTCGGCATCGCAGTGTCGAGCGCCTTCACGATCCCGGCCCGCAGCACGAGGTCGACGTGCTTGTCCGTCCACCAGCTGCCGAGCCAGTGCTTCTTGAAGTGCGCGACGTCGGCCTTCGCGAGGCCGCCCTCCCTCCGCGCTGCTCGGCGAGCTCCGCCAGGCTCGCCGAGCCCGACAGCCGCTCACGAGCGGTCTCGTACGCCTGCTGGTCGGAGCCGTCGAACTGGTCGAGGACGCCGAACTGGGTCCCCTTTCCGACGTAGTACACGGGCATCGGTGGCATGGTTTCCTCCTACCTGGATGGACGGGTCGTGGTGACGATCGTTCCGATCGTCACCGGGTTCGGTCATGACGGGCACACCGCGAACAGCCGTTGCGGCTCGGAGATCCCCTTGAGCTGGAACAGCCCGCGGTCCTCGAAGCGGGACCCGGTCGATCCCGTTCCCAACACCTGGACGACTTCGGACACCAGGGTCTCGCCGGGCGGGGCCGCCGCACAGGTCCTCGCTGCGAGGTTGACGGCGCTGCCGTGCACGCCCGTGCCCGCGCGGATCACCTCTCCCGCGTGGATCCCGACGTGGAGCTGGAGTCCGACCGAGGAGGCGTGCGCGTGCGCGGCGTCCGCGGCATCGATCGACGCGCGCACCGACGAGAACACGGCGAGCAGCCCGTCACCGGGGCGGATGCCCTCGATCGTGGAGCCGCCGAGGTCCTCGATCGCCGTGCGCACGCGGGCGTCGAGGGCCTGCTGGGTCTGGAGGTACGCGAGATCACCGAGCTGCTCCGTGAGCCGGGTGGAGTCGACGACGTCGGTGAAGAGGAGGATGGCGGTGCTGCGCTCCGGGAGGCCCGGGGGCGCAGCCGGGGGCGTCGGCGCCGGCGGGAGCTCGTACCCGCACGTCGTGGCGACGTCGAGCGCTTCGTGCGCCAGGGAGGGCATCGACAGCTCGTCGAAGGTGCGCGCCGCGGCGCGGCGAGCTCGAGTGCCCGCGCCTCGTCGTGTTCGACGACCAGGCGGGCGGCCCCCAGCTGGGCGCGAGCCAGCTCCGGACGCGCGCCGATCGCGCGTGCGGTCGCGATCGCTTCGTCGTAGAGGGTCGCCGCAGTCTGGAGGTGTCCACTGCGGGCAGCGAGCTCGGCGCGCAACCGGGTGACGAGCGTCACCAGGCCCTCGGTGAGCACCATCCCGCCGTCGGCCGCATCCTCGAGCCCGCGTCCGAGCGCGTCGGCGTCGACGGGCAGCCCGCTGGCGTGCGCGAGGTCGAGGAGGGCGGCGACCCGCTGGACGGTGCCGAGCGCGACGGGCCAGTGATCGCCGGGTCGCGCCTGCCGCTCGTGCAAGGCATCCTCGACCGCGGCGACTTTTCCGTCCCCGGCGTCGATCGCCAGATCGATCAGGGTCATGGTGTCGTGGCCGAGGGCGTGGTCGAGCTCGGTCATGGTCGACGCCCAGCTCTCGAGCGCGGAGCGGGCGCCGATGGAGTCGCACTGGAGCAAGCGAGCCCACGCCAGGCCCGGGAAGAACAACGAGGCGCTCCACGAGTAGGACGAGACGCGGATCGCGGCCCATGCGGCCTCGGCGTGGTCCTCGGCCGCGGCGAGGTCACCCCGTGCGAGCGCGACGCCGACGCGGGCGGCGAGGGCCAGGCTCTGCTCGCCCCAGTCGTGGGTCTCCTCGGCCCCGTCCGCCGCGTCCCGTGCGTATCGGTCCGCCTCGTCGAGCTCACCCATCCAGAGCAGGGTCAGCGCGAGCCGGGGGAGCGGCAGGTTGGCGAGCCACGGGTCGCCGGCCGCACTCGCCGCGCGCGCGGCCTCGCGGAGACACGCGAGCGCACCGTGGAGGTCGAGGTCGAGCCACCGGGCTTGGGCTCGGGCCATGTGGGCGCGCGCCTCGGCCTCAGGGTCCGCGTCGACGGCCACGATCGCGAGCGCCCGCTCGGCGTACGCCTCGGCGGCGCGCGTGCGACCCTGGGGCCACGACGCTTCCGCGAGCTGGGACAGCGCGCGCGCAGCGAGCACCGGGTCGATCGCCTCGAGCTCCGGGACCAGTGCGTCCAGGGGCTCGAGCTCGACCGGTTGCCCGAACGTGCCCCAGGAGACCTCGGCATGGAGGAGCCCTGCCAACGCGGCGCGCTTCGCCTCGGACGTCGCCGGCGCGGCGGAACCCGTCGGCGGCCCGGGCGAAGCGCTCCCGGCCCGGGCCAGGGTCCATGTTGCGGCAGTGCGCGTCTCCGGCTCGGCGGTGCAGGTCGGCGATCACCTCGGGCGCAGCACCCGCGCGCGCTTCGGCGGTCGCAGCGGCGTCGAAGTCGCGCGCCGCCTCACCCCACGCCGCGAGCTGCCACGCGCGCTCGCCACCGAGCACGCACGCCCGGGCCACCTCCGCGGGCGGCGCCTCGGCGCCGGACTGCGCATAGTGGAAGGCGACGGCCAGCGACTGCTCCCCGCGCTCCGCCGCGGACTCGGCCAGCACGCGGGCAGCCGCGAGGTGGATGCCCTCGCGTTCGGCGTCCGACAGCACGCCGAGGAGCACTCGGGCGAACACCGGATGCGCGAACACGTACCCGTCGCCTTCCCGGGTCACGACGTGCGCGGTCACCGCGGCCCGCAGGGCTCGATCGGCCGCTTCGGGATCGCAGTTGCACAGGCGCGCGAGCACGGTGGTTCGGAACGGCTCACCGATCACCGCGGCCGTCGCGAGGACGCGGCGATCCGCGTCGTCGAGCCGGTCGATGCGGGCTCGAGCTGCGTCGCTCAGATCGTGGGGGAGCGGGAGGTCGAGGAGCAGATCGGTCGCGACCAGCTGGCCACCCTCGTCCCGCAGGGCGCCGCGCGAGAGGTACTCGACCGCCGCCTCGACCAGCAGTGGGTTCCCGTGCGTCGTCCGCACCACGAGATCGACGAGCTGCCGGGACGGGTGCTCGAGGCCGAGTGAGCGCAGGAGCTCCGCGGTCTCCCGTTCGCCCAGGCCACGAACCGCGAGGGCGTGCACGATCTCCTCCCGCTCGAGCCGGGCGAGGTGTCGGCCGAGCGGCGTGTCGGGCTCGGTCCGATGGGTCGCCGCGAGGAGGATGGGCACCTCGGCCCGCACCGCGGCATCCGCCATCTCCTGGCCGACGTGCACGAACAGATCGGCCGAGGGCCCGTCGGCCCATTGGAGATCGTCGACGGTCACCAGGAGCGGCCGGCGGCGGGCCAACGCGGAGGCCGCGCGGGCGACCGAGCGGAACAACCAGAGCTGCTCCCGGGCCGCGGCCGCGCCGCCGGCCGCGGGGTCGGGCACGCTGCGGTCGAGCGAGCTCGCGATCACCGCCGCGGCCTCGGCGAGCGTGGGCTCCGCGCGTGCCGCGTCGAGGAGCCGGGGGAACAGGGTGCCCTCGAACGGGTGATAGGGCAGGTCGACGTGCTCCAGGCATCGTCCCGTGAGCACCTCGAAGCCCCGGTCGCTCGCGAGTTGCTGGAGGCGGCGGAGCAGTCGCGTCTTGCCGATTCCGGCGTCGCCCGAGATGAGCACGACGCGCGGCAAGCCGCGCCGGGCCGCGCCGAGGGCACGCTCGAGGGTCGCGAGCTCGGGCGCCCGCGCAACGAACGGCCGTGCGTCGAGAGGTCGGGCTCGGCGGATCGGCTCGGTGTTCAGGCTCTCCATCTCCCCGCGACCCCCCCGCCCAGTGGAATCGTGGGCACCACGGTACGGGGGTCGGCCCCGACGGTCCAGACCGTCGTCCGAGCTCGGGGGCGTCGTGGCCCGCCGGGGGCGCGGAAGGTCAGTCGGCCGGTGATGTCAGGAGTCCGCCGCGACGGTCTCGCGCATCCAGTCCTCGACCTCGTCTTCGTCGGTGTCATCGCCCAACGGGCCGGGCGAGAACCAACCGAGCAGGAACAGGCCCACGGTCGGGACCAGGAGGAGCGGGATCCACACCGAGCCGCTCGGGCTGACGAGCAGGAGCAGCGAGAGGAAGAGGGTGAGCGTCACGCCGACGCCGACCCCGACGAGCGCGAACCGCAGGCCTCGCCGCCAGCGGTTGCGCGGCAGCTTGCGGCGCCCGACCGCGATCCAGATCACCGTGATGCTCGCCACGGTCACGACGGCGACGATGAGCGCGAAGAGGCTCACCAGCGACGTGGCCGATCCGCGCACGTCGACCGTGAAGTTCCGCGACGCCAGCTCGGCGCGGTCGGGATCGATGAGGCGAATGGCGGCGGGGAGGAGCCCGTTCGCCTGTTGACCCAGGTCGACGAACTCGACCGGCACGTCGACCTTGGTGCGCTCGCCCGGAGCGATCTGGGCGTTGATGGTCACGTCGTAGGCGAGCAGGGTGATCCCGAACGCCTTGCCCCGGATCTGCACCTGACGGACGGTGAGCGGGGCGAGGGTCGTGTTCAGCATCGACAGCGACAGCATCGACACCTTGTCGGGGTCGAGCACGATCGGATCGCCGGACGACGAGAGGCCGAGTCGCTGCCCGTCGAGCGCGGCACTGAACGCGACCGAGGGTCGGGCTGCGGCGCGCGTCGAGGCGGCACCGACCGGCGCGGCCAGGACGAACGCGAGCCCCGCGAGCGCACCGAGCACGACGCAGCACGTGGCCGCGACGAGACGCGAGCGACGCGGGTGTCGGTTGGCCATGGTTCAGTCCTCCGAGTCCGAGTCGGAGGTTTCGTCGTCCGGCTCGTCGTCGGGTGCCGGTGCTTTGCCGCCGGAGATGCGGGTTTCGCGGGCTTCGGGGGACTCGGGTGCTTTGCCGCCGGAGATGCGGGTTTCGCGGGCTTCGGGGGACTCGGGTGCTTTGCCGCCGGAGATGCGGGTTTCGCGGGCTTCGGGGGACTCGGGTGCTTTGCCGCCGGAGATGCGGGTTTCGCGGGCTTCGGGGGACTCGGGTGCTTTGCCGCCGGAGATGCGGGTTCGTGGGCGGCGGCGGTGGCGTCGGGGTCTTGCCGCCGGAGATGCGGGTTTCGTGGGCGGCGGCGGTGGCGTCGGGTGTCTTGCCGCCGGAGATGCGGGTTTCGTGGGCGGCGGCGGTGGCGTCGGGTGTCTTGCCGCCGGAGATGCGGGTTTCGTGGGCGGCGGCGGTGGCGTCGGGTGTCTTGCCGCCGGAGATGCGGGTCTCGTGCGCGGCAGGCGACCCGGCATCGGCGGCGTGGACGCGCGCCGGTGCAGCGGGGACGCCGGCGACGACAGGCTCGAGATCTTCGGGCGCGGCGCGACGCGCTTGCGCGAGCGCGAGACGGCGCCGACGGCCGGAGATGAGCACGGCGCGCGCGATCGCGAGGAACGCGCCGACACCGAGCAGGACCCCGGCGAGCATCGTCGGCCAGGTCGGCTGGGGGCCTCCGAGCGCCCAGACGACGTCGACGATCGCGGCACCCGCGACGCCGCCGAGGATGCCCATGCCGATGAACGCCGAGGTGCGCTGACGGCCGCGGCGCAGCGGCAAGGTGAGCGACCAGCCGTAGGTGATGATGAACGCGAGCACGAGGAGACCGATGAGCCCGTTCGCCGCGAGCACCGCCGCCCGGTCCGCGTCGAGGCGGAACTCCGCGGTCCGCAGCTCGTCCTTGTTGCGGTCGAGGAATCGGAGCTCACCCGTGGCCTTGCCGGCCAGGAGGATCCGGACTCGCTGCGCATCGATGTGCGCCCGGAACCCGCCGCTGCCGTCGGGCGTCAGCACGGCCGACCGCGACGGCGGCAGCTGCAGACCGAGGGCCGAGAAGCCGAGTCGCACGTACCGGGCGTCCTGGGTGCCTGCGGGGAGGTTCTGCAGTCGTACCGGGACGTCCTCCGAGAGGTTGACGTCGACCGTCCGGTCGGTGCTGATGTCGACGCCGGCGACACGCACGGTTCCCGAGCGGAGCCCGTTCGCCGCCGGCTCGGCGTCTCCGATCCCGAGGACGCTCACCAGGGCGAGCAGCACGACCAGGAGGCTCGCGAGCGCGAACGCGAGGCGCGGCGGCTTCGGCGGCTTGATGAGGTCGTCGACGCGGACGAGGTCTTCGGGCCGTAGCTCGTCGATGCGCACCCCGCCCCGGGGCACCGCCGTCGCGCGCATCCGCAGCGGCGGGTCCAGCGGGACCGGTGCGCCCTGGCCGGCGATCATCGTCTCGCGGCCCGTCGCGCTCGGCGCGCCGGCGCCGGCCGACGCCGGCCTGCGTGGCCGGTCCGGCGGCGATGGTGATCGGTCCCGGTGCCACGAGGGTGATGTCGGCCTGGCCCAGCCAGCCGGTACCGAACGACTCGGTGGCGGCCTCGGCGAGCGCGATGCCGAACGCTTCGGCGCTCGCGTACCGATCGTCGGGGTCGCGCACGACGGCGCGCATCGTCACCTCGGCGAGCGGGATCGGCACGTTCGGGGCGACGTCGAACAGCTGCTGGGGCTCCTCGTGGACGCGACGTTCCAGCACCTCGAACGATCCGCCGTCGAGCGAGAAGGGGAGCGACCCGGACAGGAGCTCGTAGAGCACCGTGCCGGTCGCGTACACGTCGGCGGGCGGACCGCACGAGCGACCTTCGGCCTGCTCGGGCGCCATGTATGCGGGAGTGCCGATGACCGCGCCATCGACCGTGGTGACGGTCTCCTCGCCGCCGAAGACCTGGGCGATGCCGAAGTCGGTGATCTTGAGCGTGTGGTCGGCCGCGAACATGAGGTTCTCGGGCTTCACGTCACGGTGGAGCACGCCCCGCTCGTGCGCGAACTGGAGACCGGCGCAGGTGGCGAGCACCGCGGTGCACGCGGTCGCCATGGTGATCCCCTCACCGGTGAAGCGGTCCCAGAGCGTGCCGCCCGGGAGCGCTTCCATCACGAGCAGACAGAGGCCCTCGCGCTCGACGTAGTCGTACACCGGCACGATGTGCGGGTGCGCGAGGGCAGCGAGCGTGCGCGCCTCCTGGCCGAAGCGGTGGCGCACGTCTTCGTCGGCGGCGAACGCGGCCGGCAGCTGCTTGATGGCGACGTCACGCTCGAGCTGGCGGTGATGCCCGGCCAGCACCACGCCCATCGCGCCGCGCCCGAGCTCGCCGCCGACCTCGTAGCTCGGAAGCGCGTTCTGAACTGGCGTCAGGGTGACCTGGACCATCGGGTGCCCCAACCCTCGTCGTCGCCGTGTGTGCGGTCGCCGCCCGTCCGCGGCCCCACCGCGGGAACCGCGGCAACCTAGCGCAGCGAGTGCCCGATCGCCGAGCGACTCCGGCGCCCGCCCGCCCGGTACGATCGCCCCATCGATACTCCGAGCACGTCCTCTTCTTCTGCCGCCGCGGGCATCCCCCTCGTCGAGGTGCGCCAGCCGAAGTGCAAGCCGCTGGTCATCGCCGTGCGGGACGTGGTCGACATCGGACGCGACTGCGACGGGCTGCTCCTGTCGGACCCCGAGGTATCGCGTCGCCACGTCTCCCTGACCCTCGACGGCGATGCCGTGGTGCTCGAGGATCTCGGGAGCACCAACGGAACCATGCTCAACGGAACGACGATCACCGGCCCCGTGCACCTCGACGAGGGAGACGTCGCGCTCCTCGGCCGAACCGAGCTGCAGCTCTTGGCGGTCACCGGCCGCGGCCGCCCGGTGCGCAAGCCGATGCCCATCAGCGGGGCGGTCACGGGCGTCGTGACCGACCCCCGCAGCTCGCCGGCGGCCGGGGCCGTCGTGCGGGGGAAGGCCGACACCTCCGGCGCCCGCATGACCTCGATCGACGCCATGGCCGACGCGGTCGACGAGGAGCAGGCCAAGGTCGCCAAGCTCGCCGCCGGCGGCGGCACGATCACGATCGTGTTCTCCGACATCGAGGCGTCCACCACGATGGCGATGTCGTTGGGTGACACCAAGTGGTTCGAGGTGCTCGGCGAGCACAACGAGATCATCCGCCGGAACCTCAAGGCCCACGGGGGGACCGAGATCAAGTCCCAGGGCGACGGCTTCATGCTCACGTTCCCCGGCGCCCGGGCCGCCATGCTCGCCATGATCGACATCCAGCGCGACCTGGCCGAGCGGGCCGCAGGTGGCACCGACGCCCCGATCCGTATCCGCATCGGGATGCACACCGGTGAGGCCATCGTCGACGCCGAGGGTGACCTCTTCGGCAAGCACATCATCATGGCGGCGCGGATCGGGGCGCTGGCCGAAGGCGGCCAGATCCTGGCGTCGTCGATCACCAAGGAGATCACGTCCAGCCGCGGCGACCTGGCGTTCGGTCCGGCGCAGGAGGTGACCCTCAAGGGCATCGAGGGCACCTACCAGGTGTACGAGGTCCTCTGGACCGATCCCGCCACGACCGACGATCGGGACGAGCACGCCGGCCGAGTGATCCCGGGCCCGGTCGGGGCCGGATCCGGAGGTCGAGCGGACCGCATGGAACCGAGGCTCCGTATGGAGTACCTTCTGACCACGGAGCGTGGTCGAGCCGTCGTGCACTTGGGCGCACGGCGGCAGGGACGCTCCCGAAACAGCAAGGGGTGCTGGGAGCTTGCGGTTGTCAGGGCGGCGCGCGACGCGCATGGGTGCAGCGGCATTTGCCGCCATGCTTGCTTGCCTCTCGTCGGCCGCGCTCGCGGTCGCCGCGCCCCTCACCGACCCGTCGACGCCCGTCGGCGCGCAGGTCGGCACGCTCGACGTCACCCTCTCCGTCTCCGGGACGCCTGACCCGAACCTCGGCGAGGGTGCGCCGTACGTCGTCGCGGTCACCTGTCGCGCGCCGGCGGGCACGGTCGCCCAAGGTTCACTGACGTTCGACGGCCCGTCGACGAAGACCGATCAGTGATCTCCCGGTCGGCGCCACGTGCACCGCGGTCGAGACCACTGACGGTGGCGCGGACTCGGTCAGCATCGACCCATCCGCCGGCGTGACGATCGACGCAGGCGCGCCGGCGAAGATCAACGTGGCGAACGCGTTCGCCCCGGCGGCCGATCCGACGACGACGACGACCTCGACGCCGCGTGCGACGAATATCGACGGCACTCCGGCGCCGACCGCGCTCCCGGGTCCTGCTCCTCTGCCCGACGACGATGGCGTTCCCGCCTCGATCGAGAACGGGGTCCCGAACGGCGGTGACGGCAACGGAGACGGCATCGCCGACGCCGAGCAGGCGAACGTGGCGTCGCTGCCGAGCAAGTACGACGTGAACGGCGACGGCGCGTTGAACGACTACGTCACGATCGAGTCGCCGGCAGGCACGTCGATCGCGAACGCGCGCACCATGATCGTGCCCGCCGACAACCCGCCGCCGGATGGCGTCGCACTTCCCGCGGGCCTGATCGACTACGACGTCCACGTCATCGCCCCTGGCGACCGGGCGGACGTGAAGCTCTTCCTGCCCGACGGCACGCAGAGCGCCGTCTACATGCTCCAGAACGGCCAGTGGACGAACTTCGGCAACCACTCCACCATCGACGACACCGCGAACCGGGTCACGCTGCAGCTCGCTGACGGTGGCGCGGGCGACCGGAGCGGTACCGACGGCGTGATCCACGACCCGGTCGGTGTCGCGCAACCCGGTGCGGCGAGCACGGTCACCATCCGCAACGAAGTGTTCCCGGACGGCTCCGCGCAGTCGTTCGGCTTCACGATCCTGGATTGCGGGAGCAACTCGAACCCCGGGACCTGCACCGCGACCGGGAATGTCCCTGCCTCACCGAACAACACGGTCGCGCTCGCCGACAACAGTGAGCACACCTTCACGGTCGCGAACCCGAGCAACCGCTGGTTCCGGATCGGGGAAGCCGCCGTCGCGGGCTGGAGCAGGGTTGCCGTCACCTGCACCGGATCTGCCGGCGGCACGAACCAGCAGGTCGATGTCGCGAACGGCTTCGGCTTCGTCCGGCTCAACTCGTCCATCGGGGGCGCGTGCACGTTCTCGAACGCGGAGAACCAGTCGATCTCGGTCGTGAACTCGACGACGCCGAGCGGGGAGCGGTCCGTTCTCCTTCACGCTCGAGCGCTGCGGGTCGACCAATGGCGTGTGCACCATCGTCAACGGGAACGAGCCGTGGAGCCAGCTCGCGGGGACGCCGAACCTGTTGGACACGCAGGTCAACACGTGGACGGACGCGAACACCAGCAACCAGATCAACTTCGACGAGTGGTACCGACTGCGCGAGCCGTCGCTCCCGCCGAACTGGACCCTGAGCAGCATCAGCTGTAGCGGTGGCGCGAGCGTCCAGACGAACTCGCAGAACTCGAGCGTTCCCACGAACGGTGTCGTCTTCAAGATCCAGAACACGACTGGCCAGACGGGCATCGTGTGCACGTTCAACAACGCGTTGATCGCTCCTGGGGCCGACGGCACGATCTCGATCACGAAGCAGACGACGCCTGACGGAGCACCGGAGACGTTCACGATGCGGCTGCAGCGTTGCGGCGGCAGCACCACGTCGAGCAACGCCTGTGACAGCGGCGACCCGTACGTGCCGACGGACCACCAGGCGATCTCGGATGGTCAGAGCGCCATCTGGGGCCCGGGTGCAGCGAACATGAGCGTCCCGGGCCGCTTCGAGATCCGTGAGACCATGCCGCCGGGTTGGACGCTCGCCGACGTCGAATGCACCGGTGGCACCGGACTCACCCACGTCACGCAGATCAACAACACGGCGAATGGCGTGACGCCTGCTCACGGTGTCCGATTCGGCGCCTCCGGTCTCACCCCAGGTGTCCAGTGCACGTTCACGAACCAGGAACCACAGCCCGGCACGATCACGGTCCACAAGGGCGGCACCCGCAACGGCGGCGGCCAGAACGGCACCAACTACGCGAACGGTCTGGGTGGCGCGTCGTTCGAGTACCAGACGTCGGCGGGGCCGACGACGACTGGCACCCCCTGTGCACGACCGACGGGTCGGGCGACTGCACCGGACCGCCCTCGCCGGTGCCCGCGGGCACCTACAACGTCCGCGAGCAGCCCGGTGGATCGCCCTCCGGGTGGACCGACGTCCCGTCACTGACCTATGGCGGGAACGGGAGCGGTGCGGGGAACTCGGCGCACCCGTACGTCGGTACCGCGACCGTGCCGCCGAACGGTGGTTCGGCCGAGGTCACGATGGCCTCGAACCCGCTCGTGAGCGGGCGCGGGCACCAGTTCATCAACATCGGAACAACCCGCCGCTGCCCACCGAGTGCGGGAGCAAGATCGCCTTGATCCTCGACCGCTCGGGATCGATCTCGGGCAGACTGCAGAGGTACCGGGATGCCGCGAACGGTTTCATCGACACGCTCGCGAACACCCCGACGCAGGTCCAGATCTACAGCTTCGGCAGCAACGCCATTGCGAACACCGGTGTGCTCGACCTCTCCCAACCCGGTGACGTCACTGCGGCCCACACCGCGATCACCAACGTCTACAACCTCTTCGGGGGCAGCGGTAACTTCGACGCCGCGTTCCAGGCGATCAGCGGCGGCTTCGACACCGCGTTCATCCTGACCGACGGGAACCCGACGAGTGGAACGGGAACGTCAACAACGCGGGGCTCCCGACGCTGAACAACATCGAGGCCAGCATCGCCTCGGCCAACACGGTGCGGACCTCGGCGCACATCATCGCCGTCGCCGCCGGAACCGGCGTCACTGCCCACCACCCTCCAGGTGATGTCGGGCCCCGGCGACTACGTGACGAACGGGCTCGTCGGACTCCAGCCGACGCTCGACTCGATCGCGAACGGCTGCTGCGGCGCGGATCCACGTGAAGAAGGTCGTCGGCGACACGCCCGCGGCGGGCTGGGAGTTCACCGGCACGACGCCGAACCCCGGCGTCGAGGTGTCCTACCCGGGGGGTCAGGTCACCGACGCCAACGGTGTGATGCGGGTGAACCTCGACTCGGTACCGCGGGCGGAGTCGACGGCGTCGAGGTCGCCGAGGATCTGGCGAGTCAACCGGGCTACGTGTTCTCGAGCGCGAGCTGCTGGAGCGACGAGTTCAACGGATCGCGAACCGGTCGGCCGGCGTCGGTGACCGGTGGGAGCGACCCTCCGTGACGTTGCCGACCGTTCATCGGAACGAGGACGTCTACTGCACGTTCAAGAACCTCCAGTCCGGGCACATCGTCCTGCAGAAGCACACGATCGGCGGTGACGGCACCTTCCACTTCACCTCGGCCGCGCCGGTCGGGGACGCACGACATCACCACGTCGGGCGGCAACGGTCAGGCCGGACCGATCGAGGTGCCGCCGAACACGACGACCGGGTACTCGGTGACCGAGACGGACCCGTCGCCCGGCTTCGACGTTCACCGGTCCGGTGCAGTGCACCGACCCGATCGAAGGCAACGCGTCCGACGTCAGCGGCGGTCGCACCGCGGTGATCAAGGTCGACCCCGGCGAGACGGTGACGTGCACCTGGACCAATGCGAAGCGTCCGACGGTCACGGTCGAGAAGTCGAGCTCGGGTGGGGATGGGACGTTCGCGTTCGCGTTGGCGGGGTCCGGTGGTTCGACGAAGGATGTGACGACGGAGGATGGTTCGGGTTCGGCGACGTGGGGTCCGGCGGATCTGACGCCGGGTGGCACCTACACGTTGAGCGAGACGGTGTTGTCGGGTTGGGCGTCGCAGTTCACGGGGTGTGTGAACACGGCGGTGGAGGGTGATCCGGCGATCGGGACGGAGCTGGTCGAGGGTGTGGGGGTCACGTTGGACCCGCTGCCGGCCGGCGCGACGGTCGAGTGTTCGTTCACGAATGCGAAGCGTCCGACGGTCACGGTCGAGAAGTCGAGCTCGGGTGGGGATGGGACGTTCGCGTTCGCGTTGGATGGTCCGGGTGCTCCGGGGTCCCAGGATGTGACGACGGAGGATGGTTCGGGTTCGGCGACGTGGGGTCCGGCGGATCTGACGCCGGGTGGCACCTACACGTTGAGCGAGACGGTGTTGTCGGGTTGGGCGTCGCAGTTCACGGGGTGTGTGAACACGGCGGTGGAGGGTGATCCGGCGATCGGGACGGAGCTGGTCGAGGGTGTGGGGGTCACGTTGGACCCGCTGCCGGCCGGCGCGACGGTCGAGTGTTCGTTCACGAATGCGAAGCGTCCGACGGTCACGGTCGAGAAGTCGAGCTCGGGTGGGGATGGGACGTTCGCGTTCGCGTTGGCGGGGTCCGGTGGTTCGACGAAGGATGTGACGACGGAGGATGGTTCGGGTTCGGCGTCGTGGGGTCCGGCGGATCTGACGCCGGGTGGCACCTACACGTTGAGCGAGACGGTGTTGTCGGGTTGGGCGTCGCAGTTCACGGGGTGTGTGAACACGGCGGTGGAGGGTGATCCGGCGATCGGGACGGAGCTGGTCGAGGGTGTGGGGGTCACGTTGGACCCGCTGCCGGCCGGCGCGACGGTCGAGTGTTCGTTCACGAATGCGAAGCGTCCGACGGTCACGGTCGAGAAGTCGAGCTCGGGTGGGGATGGGACGTTCGCGTTCACGTTGGATGGTCCGGGTGCTCCGGGGTCCCAGGATGTGACGACGGAGGATGGTTCGGGTTCGGCGTCGTGGGGTCCGGCGGATCTGACGCCGGGTGGCACCTACACGCTGACCGAGACGGAGGATCCGGCGTACGTGTCGACATCCACCGGGTGCACCTACTCGGTGAACGGCGAGGAGCTGGGTCCCATCGGCTCGCCTGGCGAAGGAGCGAGCGTCGACCTCGACAGCATCCCGGCGGGTGCGGACGTGACGTGCTCGTTCACCAACGTGCACAAGGCTCGGATCCAGGTGCGGAAGGTCACCGATCCCGCCGGCCAGCCCGACGAGTTCACGTTCTCCCTGAACAGCACGCCGCCGCAGCAGGTGACCGCCGCAGGCGACGACCCGAGCGCGACGGCGTTCTCGAACCTCGTGCCCGCCAACGTCGAGTACGCGGTGACGGAGACTGGCATCCCCGCGGGACCGCCCGCATGGGACCCCAACGGTGGCGTCTGCCAGCAGGAAGTCGCGGGCGTGCTCACGGGCACCCCCGTCAACGCGGCCAGCGTGACCCCCGGGCCGGGCGAGACCTGGACGTGCACGTTCACGAACACCAAGCGCGCCACGATCACCGTGAAGAAGCAGACGACACCGTCGAGTCCCGAACAGGGCTTCGACTTCAACCTCTCCGGCGGTCCGACCGCAGCGGACCCGATCACCGGTCTCACGTCCGGCAACGCCAACGGTCAGCAGTTCGCTCCGGCTACCGGAGTGAAGCCCGGCACGTACACCGTCGCCGAGGTGAACATCGACCCCGGCTGGTACCTCGACTCGTCGTCGTGTGACCGCGCCGATGTCGCGGGTGACGATGCGGCGTCGCCCACGACCCTGCAGGTGAAGGCGGGCGAGAACTGGATCTGCACCTTCCAGGACACGAAGTACGGGCAGATCACCGTGCAGAAGGTGACGAACCCGGCGCAGGATCCGACGAACTTCGACTTCGCGTTCACGGGGCGACCGGGCTTCCAGCTGGCCGATGGTGGGTCGCAGGCCGAGACGCTCTTGAAGCCCGGTGCGTACGACATCACCGAGACGGTGCCGAGCGGGTGGTCCTTGACCGGCGTGACCTGCGATGAGATCGCGCAGACGCCGGTGAACGGCAAGATCACGGTGAACCTGACCGCCGGGCAGAACGTCACTTGTACCTACACGAACACGAAGCTCGGCCAGATCACCGTGCAGAAGGTGACGAACCCGGCGCAGGATCCGACGAACTTCGCGTTCGCGTTCACGGGCCGTCCGGGCTTCCAGCTCGCCGGTGGTGGGTCGCACGCCGAGCCGAACCTGCTGCCGGGTGCGTACGACATCACCGAGACGGTGCCGAGCGGGTGGTCCTTGACCGGCGTGACGTGCGGTGAGGTCGCGCAGTCGCCAGTGAACGGCAAGATCACGGTGAACCTGTCTGCGGGGCAGGACGTGACGTGCACCTACACCAACCTGAAGCTCGCGCAGATCACGGTGCGGAAGGTGACGACGCCGGCGCAGAACCCGACGAACTTCGCGTTCGCGTTCACGGGCCGTCCCGGCTTCCAGCTCGCCGGTGGTGGGTCGCACGCCGAACCGAACCTGCTGCCGGGTGCGTACGACATCACCGAGTCCGTGCCAACCGGTTGGGTGTTGACGAGCGTGGCGTGCGACGGCGTGCCGCAGAGCCCCGTGAACGGCAAGATCACGGTAAACGTGGCCGCGGGGCAGAGCTCGACCTGCACGTACACGAACGTGCTCAATACCGCACCGTTCACGGTGCTGAAGGACTTCTCCGACGGGAACCCGGCAGCGGTCTCGGTGAGCGTGCAGTGCACCGCGGGATCCGTGTTCGCCAACGACTCGAGCGCCTCGGAGGCGGACCCGGCGCGCTTCACGGTGAGCGGTTTCGTGTCGGCGGCCGCGACCACGTGCACCGCAACCGAGTCGAACGTCCCGGTCGGCTACTCGAGCTTCGGTTCCTGCAGCGCGTCCCTCGCTGCGGGCACGTGCACGATCACCAATGTCCTGAACACCGCGTCGTTCATCGTGGGGAAGGACTTCACCGACGACAACCCGGCCGACGTGACGGTGGCCCTGGAGTGCAGCGCCGGGAACGTCACGACCGTCGATCCCACCGCGTCCGAGTCCGATCCCGCGAACTTCACGGTGAGCGGGTTCACCAACCGAGCGGCGACGACGTGCACCGCGACAGAGTCGAACGTCCCGGCCAGCTACACGGATTCGGGGCCGTGCACGGCATCCCTCGCCGACGGCGCCTGCACGATCACCAACACGCCCGTGGTCGTGGTTGCCGGGATCGTCACCAAGGTGTCGACGGACTCGGCGTTCCTGCGTCGTGCGCTGGTCGCGGGTGAGTCGGTGCAACTGTCCGGTCGCGTTCCGGCGGACTGCAGCCCGATCCTCCGCATCGACGGCCAGACCCTGGGGCCCGTCGACACGGCCCGCAACGGCGACTTCGACCTCGCGGTGCCGACCCGAGACCTGTCGACGGGCAAGCACGTCGCGGAGGTCGCGTGTAAGAACCGCAATGCGGTGCTCGTGCGCAAGACCTTCTGGATCGCCGCGCCGATCAGCAGCTCGAACATCCTCTTCATCGCGCTGGCGTCGCTGCTGGTGCTGTTCGGGATCGGCTGGGTCGCCCTCCGGACCCTCGCCGGCAACTCCACCGAACCCCGACCCGTCGCTCCGTAGCAGCCCACCGAACCGACCGGTCGCACCCGCTCGTGGCGGTCTATTCTCCGCGGGATCGGTCGATGGTTGGGAGGTGGCAGTGGGGGACGTGAGCGACGGCGGCGCGAGCATCCCGCCGAACTGCAGCACCGAGGACGCCGCTGACTCGCCCGTCGAGGAGCACGACGTCGCCGAGGTGACGCTCGTGGCCCGTGGCATCGCCACCGCGGTCGCGCCCGACGACGGGCTCACGACGCTCCAGGCCGAGCTCCTCGCCGCGATCGCCACCGCGCTCACCGGGGTCTCGGTCGACTACCTCACGCTGGCACCGCTCGGCCCCGACGAGCTGGCCGACGTCCTCGCCGACCGCGATCTCGTCTACCGCCAGCGCATCGTCCACCACATGGTGCTCGGCGAGCTGGTGCTCCGCCCGATCCCCACGGTCGTGGCGCACCGCGTCGCGAAGTACGCACAGGCACTCGGCGTGCAGGACGACTTCGTGCGGGTCGCGCGCCGGTACGCGCAGGGCGCGTTCGGTCTCGCCTGGATGGATCTCCAGCGCAGTGGGTTCGTCGAGCACGTCCAGGAGGCAGGCGGCGAAGCGGTGCACCCGCAGACGGCGGCCGCACCGTTCGAACCCGCACGCGTCGACCCCGAGCTCGCGGCGCGGTGGGCCGCGTTCGAGGAGCTGCCCGCGGGCACGCTCGGGCGTTCCGTCTGGGAGCTCTACGACAGCCGAGGCTTCGCGCTGCCGGGCACTCCCGGTGGTGCCCCCGAGTACCTCACTCAGCACGACTTCGTGCACATCCTTGCCGACTACGGCACCAACCTGAAGGGTGAGCTCGAGGTGTTCACCTTCATCGGGCGCGCCGATCCCGACCCGAAGGGCTTCGCCTGGCTCGCGACCCTCATCGGGCTCTTCGAGACGGGTTACATCGAGGACACCGGCTTCTTCGAACGCGACGTGCACGAGCGCAACATCCAGGCGCCCGGGATGCACCAGCGGATCGCCGACGCGATCCGACGCGGCAAGGTCGTGAGTCAGACGTGTGGCATCGACCTGTTCGAAGTCGACTACCACGCGGTCGCCCACCAGCACGTCGACGAGGTGTGTGTGACGCTCGGAATCCCGAGCAAGTCGGCCGATGCACTCGAGGGTGGGTCAGCCGGCGCGTTCGACCTCGCGGGCATGTCGGAGATCCAGCGCCGCTACGTGGAGCAACGCCAGGGAGAGAGCACGTGAAGCGCAACGTGAACTTCTGCCAGACGATCACCGTGCAGTGCGACGATCCCGCGGTCCTGCTCGAGCTGATCGAGGGGTGGGATCGCCAGCAGGCGAACGCCGACATCATGGGGTACATGGGGAGCCGGCTCCTCGAGGACCGTGAGATCCCCGGTCGGTACGTGATCGTCGCCGACTTCGGCGTCGTCGACCCCGACGTCTCCGCGGCCGAAGAGGCGCAGCGCAACAACGATCGGCCCGAGACCCACGCCTGGGGCGAAAGGCTGCGCGCGGCGATCCAGGGTGAACCCGAGTTCCACGACTACGACGAGCTGTACCGCACGGGCTGACGAGAGGGGCTCGCATGGCCGAGCTCACAGCATTGTTCCGCACGGCGGTCGAGGGCTTCGGTCGCCTCGTGCACGCCGTCGGCGCGGGGCAGTGGCACGACCCGACGCCCGACACCGAGTGGGACGTGCGGACCCTCGTGAACCACGTCACCGTCGAGCAGCTCTGGGTGCCGCTCCTCCTGCAGGGCTCGTCGGTCGCCGAGGTGGGTGACCGCCTCGCCGGCGATCAGCTCGGTGACGACCCCGCGGTGACGTGGCAGCGGGCCGTGCAGGCGTCGCTCACCGCGTTCACGGCCGACGGTGCCCTCGACGCCACCGTCGCGCTCGCGGGCGGCGAGCAGCCCGCCGCCGCGTACTGCTGGGAGATGACGACCGACGCGCTCATCCACTCGTGGGACCTCGCTCGCGGGATCGGTGCCGACGACACCCTGGACCCGCAGCTCGCGAGCCTCGTGTACGAGCGGACCCTCCCCGTCGCGCGAGCACCTTCAGGAGACCGGGTTGTTCGCACCCCCGGTTCCGGTGCCCGACGACGCTCCGCTGCAGATCAGGGTGCTCGCCATCTTCGGGCGCGACGCGAGGACCGCGTAGAGTTCGCGGCCGCTGAGCAGGAGACGAGATGCCGCCCGAGATCGCGAACCCGGACATGGTCGCCGCCTGGAACGGTGACGAGGGTTGCGAGTGGGCACGCGACTGGGAGCACTACGACCGCGGCTTCCGTGGGTACCACCTGCTGCTGCTCGATGCCGCGGCGGTGGTCGACGGCGAGCGTGTGCTCGACATCGGTTGCGGCAACGGGGAGTCGACCCGCGCCGCCGCCCGCGCCACCCCGGCGGTGCCGCGCTCGGGGCTGACATCTCGTCGCCGATGATCGAGCGGGCGCGGGCGATCGCCGAGGCAGAGGGGATCACGAACGCCCGGTTCGAGGTCGCCGACGCCCAGGTACACCCGTTCGAAGAGCATCACGACCTCGTGCTGAGCCGTTTCGGGGCGATGTTCTTCGCGGACCCCGAGGCGGCGTTCGCCAACATCGGTCGGTCCCTGCGCCCGAGCGGGCGCGTCGCGCTCGTCGCCTGGCAGGGCCTGGCGGAGAACGAGTGGCTCCAGACGATCCGCGGCACCCTCGCGCGTGGACGAGATCTGCCGTCGCCGCCCCATGGGATCCCCGGCCCCTTCGGCCTCGCCGACCCCGACCGCGTCGTCGAGCTCCTGACCGGCGCCGGGTTCGCGGACATCGAGATCACGGACGCACGCGAACGGTTCTGGGCCGGCGCGAACGCGGAGGATGCCTTCACGTTCGTCAGTGGCACCGGTCCGGCCCGCGGGCTGCTCCAGGGGCTCGAGCCCGATGACCAGGCGAGTGGGCTCGAAGCCCTGCGCGCTGCGCTCGCCACCCATGACACCGGCGACGGCGTGTACCTCGACTCCGCCGCCTGGCTCATCACCGCCCACCAGCCCTGACCCCCCACTTCTGGAAGCGTTGCTCACCCGCCTCTGCGGGGGTGAGCAACGCAGGTCCGACGGCATTGGTGTTTCGACGCCTGCACGCCGGTCAGTGGCGCGGCGTCAGGGACGTCAGCGCGAAGTCCGTCGTCTCCTGGTAGTCGATCGATCCGATCGGCGACGACGTGGCGACCGAGATCGTGTGGCGCTCCCGCAGCGGCAGGCCGTCGGGTGCGAACCACACGTCTGCGAGCAAGGTCCCGTCCTGCCCACCCGAGATCTCGCGTCGCTGCACGAGGTGGTACGCGGACACCCGCTCCTTGCCGACGCGCACCTTCTCGATCCCGATGAAGCGCATCGGCCCGGTCGAGATGGTCGTGCCCGCGATCGAGTCGTTCTTCCCGGTGCAGGTCTGGAGCCATTCGTCGCCCGGCTGCATGCCGGCGATGAGCGTCCTGGACGACTTGCACCTGAACGTGGAGTGGTTGTCGATGGTCGACACGCCGAGGTCCCATCGCTGGAACGTGCGCCCGCCGCGCTCCTGGAGTCCGCCGTCCCGCGCGCAGTACTCCCAGTCCTCCCAGTGGTTGGAGCTGTAGTCGATGCGGAACGTCCAGCAGCCGTCGGAGGTGTGCGTCACCGTGCCGGGCATGCCGGGCCCGTGGTCCTGCGTGAGCGGCGGGGTGGAGAGGTGGTCGGAGCCGTGGCCCTGGTACCGGTAGACCCCTTCGGCCGGCGTGAGTGGCGCGCCCCCCTGCGCGGGGCCGCGGTGGTTGCGTTCGAACCGCTTGCTCGCATCCGCGAGCGACACCGGCGTCGCGTCCTCGCGCAGCCAACCCCAGGCGAAGTAACCCAGCGCCACCACCACCACGCCGGCGAGGGCGACGGCGATCAGCCTGCGTCGGCGCTTCGGGTGTCGCCCCGGGGGAGCGGCGGCCTCCTCGGTCGGCGAGTCGGCAGTACTCGTGGCCCGGCCCATGGCTGCTCCCCCCTCGGTGCGCAAGATACGGCCGAGCGCGGCCAGCGGCCAGGGTCCTTGGTCCCCCCGTCAGCGGCGGGGGAACGACGCGTCGAGCGACGTGATCACCTGCTCGAGCTTCGCGGCCGCCTCACCGGCGAGGCCGGTGAACGACGGGTCGTTCATGAGCTCGCGGGGATCGACGATCGCGACGTGCGTGCCGCCCTCGGCCGCCTCGATCACGACGTTGCAGGGGAGCACGAGGCTGACCGTCGGGTCGATCTCCAGCGCACGGTGGGCGAACTGCGGATTGCATGCGCCGAGGATCTTGAGCGGCTCGCGTTCGACGCCGATCTTGGCGCGAAGGGTCGCGGCGACGTCGATCTCGGTGAGCACCCCGAAGCCCTGTGCCTGGAGGGCATCGCGCGTGACCGCCTCGACCTCCTCGACGGGTGCCGCGACCGTCGTCTCGAACGCCTGCATGATCTGCTCCTCAGCCTTCGACCGGCGCGAGCCCGAGGTCGGCCTCGATGAGGTGACGGGGCTTGGCGCCGACCGACGCCGCGACGGGCTTCCCGTCACGGAACAAGGCGATCGTCGGGATGCCGGAGATCCCGAAGCGCCGGGCGACGCCCGGGGCGGCGTCGACGTCGACCTTCACGACCTTCACCGCGTCACCGTGCGCGGCGGCGAGCGCCTCGAGCTCGGGCGCGACCTGGCGGCAGGGGCCGCACCACTCGGCCCAGAAGTCGACGACCACCGGGACGGAGGCGTCGAGCACCTCGTGATCGAAGGTTGCGTCGTCAGCGTGGAGCACGGTCATCGGGGGCCTCCTCGGCCTGGGAGTCTGGATCCGCTCTCCGAGACAACGATACCCCTAGGGGTATTATTCCCGGACGGCGCCGGGCCGGTCGCCGGCTGCCCCGTAGCATCCGAGGAGTGACACGAGCCGAGGACGACGCCCGGCCGCACGCGGTCCATGGGGTCGACGCCGCGTTCCTGCACACCGGGACCCGCAGCACGCCGTGGCAGATCGTGGGCGTGCTCGTGTTCGACCCGTCGACCGCTCCGGCCGGCTTCGACCGGAGCGTGGTCGCACGGGTGGTCGGCGACCGGATCGAGCACCTCGAGGCCTTTCGCCGTCGAGTCGTCGACGTGCGCGGCCCGTGGTCGCTCCCGCACTGGGTGCTCGAGCACACCGTCGACCTCGCCGAGCACGTGCGTGGCGCCGAGCTCCCGACACTCGACGGCCTCGAAGGGCTCAGCGCGTTCGCCGCCGAGACCGCAGGGCTGCCACTCGCGACGGATCGCCCCCTCTGGGAGATGGACGTGATCCCGGACATCGGTGACGGTCGGTCCGCCGTCGTCGCCAAGGTGCACCACAGCATCATGGACGGGACGGCCGCAGTCGAGGTCCTCGGCGCGCTGTTCGACCTCGAGCCGCGCGAGCCGCCACCGCGGCTCGATCCCGAACCGCAAACCGAGTCAGCCGGTCTGAACCTCGGCGCACTGCTGCGGACCCTCGAGCGGCTCCCGGTCGTGACCGCGCGCACGGTCGCGCAGCTTCCGCGGGCCACGTTCGGCTTCGTGCGCGCGTTGCGCGTCGCCGGCAGATCCGTGACCCTCCCGCTGACCGGACCCCGGACGTCGCTGAGCCGTTCGATCACGGCGAGCCGCAGCGTGGTGCTCACGACCCTCCCCCTCGCCGACGTTCGAGAGGTCGCGGAGTCCTTCCGGCTCACGGTCAACGACGTGATCGTGAGCACCTGCGCCGGCGCGCTGCGGTCGTGGCTGCACGAAGCCGGTGAGCTCCCGACGCGTCCCCTGGTCGCGGCGATCCCCGTCGCGGTGCGCGACAGGGGAGACCACCGCTCCGGCAATCGGGTGTCGGTCATCTTCTCGGCGCTTCCCACGCATCTCGTCGATCCCGCCGAGCGAATCGACGCCGTCCGGCGCGCGATGCGCGACGCGAAGGCGACCCATGCCGACGTCCGTCCCCAGACGCTCGGAGCACTCGCCGAAGCCGCGCCCTGGAACCTTCTCGGGCTCATGTTCCGCGCGTACTCGGACTTCGGACTCGCGAACGTGCTGCCGCCCGCCGTGAACCTCGTGCTCTCGAACGTCCCCGGGCCTCCGGTCCCCGTCTACCTCGGCGGCGCGCGCCTCGAAGGGCTGTACGCACTCGGGCCGATCTTCGACGGTGCTGCGCTCAACATCACCGTCACGACGTGCAACGACGACGTCGACGTCGGCATCGTGTCCTGCCCCGACGTCGCACCCCCAGTCGATGGGCTGGTTCCGGCACTCGAGGCGTCGCTCGCCGAGCTCGTCGCACTCGCGCGCGTCCCGGCGCATCCCGACGCCTGAATCCCCGAAGACGGGACTTCCGACCCTGGTCCGTGGCACACCGAGTCCGTACGGTCGAGGGACCACGTCGCGTCCGAGGTGAGGAGATCGCGATGAAGGCACTCGTGTACCACGGTCCTGGTGAGAAGGCCTGGGAGGAGGTGCCCGAGCCGGCCATCGTCGACGACACCGACGCGATCGTCCGGGTCGACGCCACGACCATCTGCGGTACCGACCTGCACATCCTCAAGGGCGACCTTCCCACGGTCACCGACGGGCGGATCCTCGGCCACGAGGCCGTCGGGACCGTCGAGTCGGTCGGCGCCGGCGTGAAGAACGTCGCCGTCGGGGATCGGGTCCTCGTCTCGTGCATCACCGCGTGTGGGGCCTGCCGGTTCTGCCGCGAGGGCCGGTACGGCCAGTGCCTCGGCGGCGGCGGCTGGATCCTGGGCAACCTGATCGACGGCACCCAGGCCGAACACGTTCGAGTGCCGTTCGCCGACACGTCCACCTACCCGGTCCCCGAAGGTGTGTCCGACGAGCAGATCCTGATGCTCGCCGACATCCTGCCGACCGGGTACGAGGTCGGGGTCCTCAACGGGGGCGTCGAGCCCGGTGACGTGGTCGCGGTCGTCGGCGCAGGCCCGATCGGCCTGTCCGCGATCATGGGGGCGCGGCTCTTCAGCCCCAGCCACGTCGTCGCGATCGACCTCGCCGACAGTCGCCTCGAGGCGGCCAAGCAGTTCGGCGCCGACATCACCATCAACAACGGCCGCGAGGATGCACTCGCGATCGTTCGGGAGCTGACCGACGGGTTGGGTGCGGACGTTGCGATCGAAGCCGTGGGCGTCCCGGCGACGTTCGAGCTGGCGGCCACGCTGGCCCGCCCGGGCGGTCACATCGCGAACATCGGCGTGCACGGTGAGCCGGTGACGCTCCATCTCGAAGAGCTGTGGACCCGCGACGTGACGATCACGACCGGCCTCGTCGACACCTTCTCCACGCCGACGCTGCTGCGACTCGTCACCGGACACCAGGTCGAAGCCGACCGCTTCGTCACCCACCACTTCAGCCTCGACCAGTTCGAGGAGGCCTACGACGTGTTCGGGCGAGCGGCCGACACCGGCGCGCTCAAGGTGGTGCTGACCCGAGCCTGATCACCGCGCCCCAGATCTGGATGCGCTGCTCACCCGGCTCTGCCGGGGTGAGCAACGCAGGTCCACGGGTGCTGACGTTGGGCGTCAGGCGACCAGCCGTTCGAGGTTCTCGACGCCCGGGCCCGAGAACCGCAGGTACCGCCCCAGTGCGTCCCGCATCGCGGGCTCCCCGAGGTGCTCGTTCAGGGCGCGCGCGGCGTTGAGCCGGGCGCGGTCCAGCCAGTCGGAGATGTCGGGCTCGGCCAGCCACCGGACCAGGGCTCGCTGGTCGATGCAGACGTTCGGGATCCAGTCCATCGCCGTGCTCGGGTACGGGTTCGGTGGGCAGAGGCGGTTCTTCGCCGCGTCGTCGTCCCGCACTGCCTCGACGAATCCGATGAACGCGGCGTTGAAGGTCGGTTGGCTGGCGCGCACCTGCTGGATCGTGATCCGACCGGGCTCGAAGATGGGACGTGCCGCCATGACGCGAAGACCGGCTGCCGAGCAGTCGACGTAGACCTGACCGGGGTCACTCGGGATCGATCCGTCCTCCATCGTCACCTGGTCGGTGCCGATCGCTCGCACCCGTCCTTGGCGCACGACGTGCTCGATGCCCGACAGCTGCTCCACCTCGCTGCTGCTCATCGTCGCGGAGCGGTACATGGTCGGCTCGACGGTGCGGTCGAGGCGGACGAGCTGCTCGGCGTCCTCGAGGCGGTGGAAGAGGTCGTCGACGGACTCGGCCGCCGCCGCGGCCTCGAACATGCGCGCCCGACCCTCGATGAGGTCGTTCACGAGGTCCAGCGGCTGCGTGAACCGGCGGTCGAGGAACCAACCGTCGCGTGGGCGGATCCACCGGATCGCGTCGGGCGTCACGCCGCGGTCGAGGAGCCATGTGCACGCGTCCATCGCGGTCTTGCCGCTTCCGATGATGGTGAATCCCGTCGCGGGCTCCGCCAGGGTCACGAGAGCGTTGACCGACACGAAGCGGACCGCAGGATCCACCGTGAACGACGGCGTGTGCGTCGACGGCACCGGCGTCTCGAGGTACGTCGCATCGACGAGCTTGTGTCGCACCCGGACCGTGGTCTCCTCTCCGGTGAGGCGCGACACGAACCGGTGCTCGCCCGAGGAGTCGTCGGCCCGAGAGTGGGACATCCCGAAGAATCGCACCCGTCCCGACGGCAGGAAGTCCTCGGCGAGCACGTCCTGGAAGTAGGCGCAGATCTCGGGAGCGGTCGCCCGCTCGTACATGCCGGCGTTCGGCCCCTCCTCGTCGATCGAATCGGTGCCGAGCACGCGTGAGTTGACGCCGTAGTAGGCGGACGGCTGGTGCAGGCGCACGAACGGATACGCGTCGTTCCAGTGTCCGCCCGGACTGTGTCGACGATCGACCAGCACGACGTCGGCGTCGGAGTCGGTGAGCAGTGCGTCGGTGAACGCCATGCCCGCGGCGCCCGCGCCGACGACCAGGTAGTCCGTCTCGAGTGTGGTCATCGGCGCGACCCTCAGGGCTCGATCAGTCGGCTGCCTGCATGTCGAGCCAATCTGCCTCGTAGACGAGCTCGGCACCGCGATGACGGTGCAGCAGCAGTCGACGGATGAGGTCGACGCCGGCCTCGCGTGCAGCTTCGACCCCGGCCTCGTCGTGGATCGAGTCCGCGCTCGCTGCGAGCGCAGCGGTCGCGGCACGGAGCGGATCGTGGTCGGCCTGCATCCGATCGGCCGCGTGGATGAGGCGGGGTGCCTCGACGCGGATCTCGGCGAAGAGCCCATCGGGCCCCTCGGTGCCGGCGATGTGCGCTTCGAGGACGGCCTGCAGCTCCGTCAGCGGGGTGCGGAGCGACGCGCCCCACTCGGCCGGCCGGGTGCCGCCCGGGGCGGCGAGGGCGGACTCGAGGGTGAGCGTCGCCTCGTAGAACGCGTCCCGGCGGATCTTGATCGCGTCGACGGTCTCCCGGTTGCGCTGCCGGACGTCGTCCATGCCACCAGTCCACTCCATCGGAGGCTCGAGGGAAAGGGCCGATCGAGGCCGGCGACGACCGACCGCGATCGCCTGCCCCAGCGCCCGCCTGCCCCAGGCGCCCCCAGGGCCCCGGGCCGTCTACCGTCTCCCGCCATGGACGTCTACGAAGCCCTGTACACGACGCGTGCGATGCGCCGCTGCAAGCCCGATCCGATCCCGAGGGACGTACAGGAGCGGATCCTCGACGCCGCGATCCGGGCACCGAGCGGTGGCAACAACCAGAACTGGCGGTTCCTGCTGGTCGAGAGCGCCGAGGTCAAGGCCCAGCTCGGCCCGGTGTATCGCGTGTGCATGGGCCGGCTGTGGGAGACCATCTACGCGGCACGGATCGAGGCGGCGCACGCGAACCCCGACGATCCCGAGTCGCAGTCGTTTCTCGGCATGCAGCGCTCGGCCCAACACCTCGCCGATCACTTCGAGGAGTACCCGCTGCTCCTGATCAGCTTCGTGCAGGCCGATCCCAGCGGGGGCTCGATCTTCCCGGCGACGTGGTCGGCGATGCTCGCCGCCCGCGCCGAGGGAGTGGGCGCCTCGCTCACGAGCGTCTTCTTCTTCGAGGCCGACCAGGTGCTCTCGATCCTCGGTGTGCCCAAGGAAGAGGGCTGGCTCTTCTCGTCGTGCGTGACGTTCGGGTACCCGACGGGGAAGTGGGGTGTCGCGCCGCGTCGTCCCGTGCACGAGGTGAGCTACCGCGACCGGTGGGGCACCCCGGTCGGCTTCGAGATCCCCGAACCTCTGTGGCCTCCTGCTTGAGGCCTCAACTTCCCACGACGTTGCTGAGCCTCACCTGAACGGCTCGCTCCCGATGCGCGCAGCGCTCCGGGCGTCGGTAGGCTGGAAGGACTGCGCGGAACCCCCACCCGCGCGCCGAAACTGGGTGCGACACTGATCACCTCTCCCGAACGTGCACACGAAGACCTCTCGCGCGAAGCCACGGTCACCGCTCGATCCGGTGCCAGAGCGGCGCCGTCCTGGCGTGCCAGCGTCGATCCGTACGCGCAGGCCTCCCTGCCGCGCAGCCTCTGGTCGCTCGCCACGTCGGTCGTTCCGTTCGTCGTGCTCTGGGCGGCGATGTACTTCTCGCTCGACGTGTCGTACCTGTTGACCCTCGCGCTCGCGATCCCCGCAGCCGGGTTCCTCCTCCGCACCTACATCCTGTTCCACGACTGCACCCACGGTTCGCTCTTCGCGGGACGGCGCACGAACGCGTGGGTCGGCACCGGGCTCGGGCTCCTCGTGTTCACGCCGTTCGCGCGCTGGCGCTACGAGCACATCGCGCACCACGCGACCTCCGGCAACCTCGACCGACGCTTCATCGGTGACGTCCCCACGTACACCGTCGCCGAGTACGAGGCATGGAAGTGGCCGACGCGCATCGCGTACCGCTTGTTCCGCAACCCGCTCGTCATGTTCGGGCTCGGCCCGATCTACGCGATGCTCCTCGAGCCGCGCTGGGCCGTCCCCAAGGCCGCGCCGCGCCTGCGTCGCAGCGTCTGGCTCACCAACCTCGCGCTCGTGCTGCTGGTCGGCGGGTTGTGCCTGCTGGTCGGGTGGCGGGCGTTCCTGCTCGTCGAGGTGCCGTTCGTGTTCCTCGCCGGTGGGGCGGGCATCTGGCTCTTCTACGTACAGCACCAGTTCGAGCAGACGTACTGGGAGCGCTCGGACGACTGGTCCTACGAGGACGCGGCCCTCCAGGGCAGCTCGTACCTGAAGCTGCCGAAGGTCCTGCAGTTCTTCACCGGCAACATCGGCCTGCACCACGTGCACCATCTCGGGGCGAAGATCCCCAACTACAACCTCCAGCGGGCCCATGACCGCAGCGAGCTCTTCCGGAGCATCCCGGAGGTCACGTTCACCGACGGGCTTCGGGCCACCCGCCTGAAGCTGTGGGACGAGCAGGCCGCGGAGATGGTGACCTGGCGAGGACTCCGCAAGACTCGCCGGAAGGTGTCGGCTCCGGCCGTCTGAGTCAGCCGGCCGGCGCCGGCGGGACCGCGCACTCCGCTCGCGCGGTCTGGGAGGATGGCCCATCGACGTCTTCCCATCCGGCTTCTTCGACCGGTCCGATCCCACGCCCGACCACGACTTCTACTCGTGGCCGCGCCTGGTCACGCACATCGACGCGGTTGCCGTCGCCGCGGTCGGTGGCCTCTACGACGAGCTCGGGATCACCGACGACGTGCTCGACCTCATGGCGTCGTGGGTCTCGCACTTCCGGTCCCGACCTGCCCGCCTGACCGTGCTGGGCATGAACGCCGACGAGCTCGCGCGCAACCAGCAGGCCCACGCAGTGGTCGTCCACGACCTCAACGCGTCGCCGACCCTGCCCTTCCCGGACGGGACGTTCGACGCCGCGGTGTGCTGCGTATCGGTCGACTACCTCGTCCGGCCGGTGGAGGTGTTCGCCGAGGTGGGGCGCGTCGTGCGTCCGGGCGGGACCTTCGCGTGCACGTTCTCGAACCGATGTTTCCCGACCAAGGCGATCCGCGGGTGGCTGGAGTCCGACGACGACGAGCACGGCCGCATCGTCGCCGAGTACTTCCGCCTCGCCGACACCTGGGAGCCCGCGCGGATCGAGCGCAGGACCCCCGCAGCGCACGCCGGCGATCCGTTGTGGGCGGTCTGGAGCCACCGGATCGGGACGCTCGCGAGCCGGGCGCCTGCGACGCCGTGACCTCGTCCACCGCCCTCGGGGGTGCCGGGCTGGGAGTCGACACCGGCGGCACGTTCACCGACCTGGTCGCCGACGACGGCACCACCGCGAAAGTCTCGTCGACCCCGGGCGACCCCGGTGCCGCGGTCCGCGCGGCCATCGAGCAGCGGGGTGACGCCTCGCCCGCGTCCCGCCCTGCGCTGCTCGCCTACGGGACGACGGTTGCCACCAACGCCCTCCTCGAGCGCCGAGGCGGCCGCATCGCGCTGGTCACGACGCAGGGCTTCGCGGACGTCATCGAGATCGCCCGGCAGGTGCGCCCGTCGCTGTACGACGCCCACGCCGACCGTCCGGTGCCGCTCGTACCGCGCGACCTGCGCATCGAGGTCGGCGGACGACTCGACGCAGCGGGTCACGAGCTGGCCCCGGTCGTCATCGGTGACCTCGACCAGGTGCCCGACGACGTCGACGCGGTGGCAGTGTGCCTGCTGCACGCGGACCTGAACCCGGCCCACGAGCGGGCCGTCGCCGCAGCCCTCATCGCCCGGGGCATCGACGTGTCGTGCTCGTCCGAGGTGTCGCCGGAGATGCGCGAGTACGAGCGCACGGTGACGACAGCGATGAACGCGATGTTGCGCCCGGTGTGCCGCCGCCACCTGCGGGACGTCGCGACCATCGCCGACGAGGTGCTGGTGATGACCTCCGCGGGGGGCCTGGTGCCGGCGGCCGACGCCGCCGAGCAGCCGGTGACGATCCTGCTCTCCGGACCCGCCGGCGGGGCCCGGGCCGCGGCCGCCGTCGCGGCCGCGTGCGGGTACCCGGACGCGGTCGGGTTCGACATGGGCGGGACGAGCACCGACGTGGTGCTCGTGCGCGGCGGGGTGCCCGAGCCGGCCGCCGAGCGCGTCGTCGCCGGCTTGCCCGTGCGCACCCCGTCGCTCGACGTGCACACCATCGGCGCCGGCGGCGGTTCGCTCGCGCGGCTCGATGCCGGCGGCGCACTCGTGGTCGGGCCGCGGAGCGCCGGCGCGGTGCCGGGACCGGCGTGCTATGGGCGGGGCGGCGTCGAGCCGACCGTCACCGACGCTGATCTCGTCCTCGGGCGCATCGATCCCGCGGCGACGTTCCCGGACCTCGGTCGCCTCGACCCGACCGCGGCGCGCGGCGCCCTCGATCGCGCCGGGGTGGACGCAGCGGGCGTGGTCGCGGTGGTCGACGCGGCGATGGAGCAGGCAGTCCGCCGCGTTTCGGTGGAGCGGGGGGTCGACCCCCGCACGCTCGCACTGGTCGCGTTCGGGGGCGCCGGTCCGCTGCACGCGTGCGCGATCGCCGATGCGTTGGGCATGCCCACCGTGCTGGTGCCGCCCCGGGCCGGGGTCCTCTCGGCCGTCGGCATCCTGGCCGCACCCCGGGCCCGGGAGCTGGTGCGCACCTGGGCCACCCCGGACGATCACCACGGCGTCACCCCGGCCCTCGAGGTGCTCGGCGACGAGGCCCGGGCCCTGGTCGGGCCCGAAGCCCGAGTCAGCACCTACCTCGACTGCCGCTACCCGGGACAGAGCCACGATCTGCGCGTCGCCCGGGTCGAGGACTTCCACGCGGCGCACGAGCGCCGCAACGGCTTCGCGCGCCGGGACGAGCCCGTCGAGGTCGTGGCGTTGCGGGCCCGGGCCGTGCGCGACGGTCCGCTCGAGGTCGTCGACCTCCCCGTGCCCCGGACCGCGCACAAGAGAGTGGATGGGCCGGCGGTGCTTGCGGAGCCCGACTGCACGATCTTCGTCGGCGCGGGCTGGCAGGCCGAGGTCGGCGCCCTGGGTGCGTGGGTCCTGCGTCGGACCGGGGTGGGTCGATGACCCTCGACGCCGCCGGACTCCAGGTGCTCGTCGCCCGGTGCACCGGCATCGCCGAGGAGATGGGCGCAGTACTGCGCCGAGCCGCATCGAGCCCCAACATCAAGGAGCGCGCCGACTGCTCGGCCGCGTGCTTCACCGCGACCGGTGCGTTGCTCGCGCAGGCCGAGCACATCCCGGTGCACCTCGGGTCGATGGAGACCGCGGTGCGCGCCGCGATCACCGCCGCCGGTGCCGGCATCGAGCCCGGTGAGCAGATCATCGGGAACGACCCCTTCGCCGGCGGCACGCACCTCAACGACGTCACGCTGGTCGCGCCCGTGTTCGTGCGCGGCGCGCTCGTGGGCTGGGTCGCGAACCGGGCGCACCACGCCGACCTGGGCGGCACCGCCCCCGGGTCGATGCCACCCGACGCGCTCGAGATCGACGAGGAGGGTCTGCGCCTCGCGCCGACGCGCCTCACCCGGGACGTCGAGGAGCAGCTGGTCGGCTCGTCGCGCACGCCCGAGGAGCGGCGCGGCGACCTCGATGCCCAGTGCGGCGCCAACGCGCTCGGCGTCGACCGGCTGGCCACGGTCGTCGCCGGGCTCGGCTCGACCGAACCCTTCGACGAGCTCCTCGACTACGGGGAGCGCCGGATGACCGCTGCGCTCGCCGACCTGCCCGACGGCACCTTCGCGTTCGAGGACGTCCTCGACTCGGCCGGGCCCCGCCCCGACCAGCAGACGCCAACCCGCGTGGTAGTCGCGGTCACGGTGGACGGAGAGACGGTCACGTTCGACTTCACCGGGACCGATGCGCAGCGACCCGGCAACGTGAACGCGGTCGAGGCGGTGACCGTCAGCGCGGTCGCCTTCGCGCTGCGGTACGCGACCGATCCCTCCATCCCCGCGAACGGGGGCGCGATGCGCCCCGTGCGGATCATCGTGCCTCCCGGCTCCGTGCTCGGCGCCCTGCCTCCGGTCGCGGTCGGCGCGGGGAACGTCGAGGTGAGCCAACGAGTCGCCGACGTGTGCCTCGGCGCGCTCGCGGCCGCGGTGCCCGAGCGAGTCGGCGCCGCGGGCCAGGGCACCATGAACAACGTCCTCCTGGGCGGCCCGGGGCTCGCGATGGGCCGCGCTTGGGTGTACTACGAGACGCTGGGCGGTGGGCAGGGTGGGCGCCCGTGGGCCGGTGGTGCGAGCGGGATGCACACCGCGATGACCAACACCGCCGACACCCCCGCCGAGGCGCTCGAGCGCGCGTTGCCGGTGCGGGTCCGTCGCTCGACGCTGCGGCGAGGCAGCGGGGGCGCGGGGCTGCACGCCGGCGGCGAGGGGATCGCGCGCGAGCTCGAGGTGCTCGAGGACACGGTCGTGTCGCTCGTCACCGAGCGGCGCATGTCGAGACCGTGGGGGCTCGCGGGGGGCGAGCCGGGGGCTTCGGGTGAGAACTGGCTCTTACCCGGCGGCGACGAGTCACGTGCGGTGCGCCTCGGCGACAAGTGCACGGTGCACCTCCGGGCCGGCGACGTCCTCCGCGTGCTCACACCGGGCGGAGGCGGCTGGGGCCGGGCCGCGCCCGACCGCACTGGCCGACGGGCCGCGCTCGCTGATTGACTGGGTCGCAGGAGCCCACTGCCGACGGCGTGGGGCGCGCGAGGGAGAAACCATGATCGAGCTCTTGACCGACCTGCCCGACAACGTCGTCGGGCTGTCCGCCGGCGGTGAGGTGACGGGCGACGACTACGAGAAGGTCCTCATCCCCGCGGTGGAGGCTGCACTCGCGAAGCACGACAAGATCCGGTTGCTCTACGTGCTCGGCCCCGAGTTCACCGGCTACTCGGGGCGGGCGATGTGGGAGGACGGCAAGGTCGGGATGAGCCACGTCACGCGCTGGGAGCGGGTCGCGGTGGTGACCGATCATTCGTGGATGGCGCACGCGGTGAACATCTTCGGCTACCTGATCCCGGGCCAGGTCAAGTCCTTCCCGGTCGCCGAGCGCGACGCCGCGCAGACGTGGATCACCGGCTGAGGGCCGCTGTCGTGCGCCGCGTCCCGGCCCGTAGGCTGACGCCGTGAGCGAGCGCAACGTCCTCGGTGGTGAGCTCGAACCGTGCAGCCTCGACCCCTTGACCGGGTTCTTCCGTGACGGGTGTTGCAGCACCGGGCCCGAGGACCTGGGCAGCCACACGATCTGCGCGGTCGTCACTGCCGAGTTCCTCGAGCACCAGCGGAACATCGGCAACGACCTCAGCACGCCGATGCCGATGCATCGGTTCCCGGGCTTGCATCCGGGCGACCGCTGGTGCGTCACCGCGGTCAACTGGCTGCGCGCGCACATGGACGGTGCCGCCGCGCACGTCGTGCTCGCGTCCACGAACGAGCGCGTCCTCGACATCGTGCCCCTCGAGGTGCTCCGCGAGCACGCCGTCGATGTCCCGGGCGACCTCAGCGCGCTCGACGACTGAAGGCCCCACGCCGGGCCGTGCCCATGGCCTCGACGATCTGGTCGAGCAGGGCGCGCGAAGTCCCGAAGTTGAGGCGCACGTGCTGGTCGAATCCGGCGCCGAACGGCGGTCCGTCGTTCACGGCGACCTTCCCGTGCTCGAGGAAGAACCCGGCCGGGTCGTCGACGCCGAGTGCCGAGCAGTCGAGCCACGCGAGATAGGTGGCCTCCGGGAGCCGCATGTGGAGCTCCGGGATCTCTTCGGCGAGTCGGTCGACGAGGTGCTGCCGGTTGGCATCGAGGTACGCCACGAGCTCGCGTCGCCACGGCTCACCCGTCGCGTACGCGGCGGTCGACGCCGCGATCCCCAGCGGAATAGGCCCGGCGACCGCGCGTACCAGCAGCCGACGCCACTGCTCGAGGTCGTCGCGGTTGGAGAAGATGATCTGCGCGCACTGCACGCCCGGGATGTTCCAGCCCTTCGACGCTGAGGTCACGGTGATCGTGTGCTCTGCGGTCGCGGGGGACAGGTTCGCGTACGGCAGGTGCCGGTGACCGGGGTACACGAGCGGAGCGTGTACCTCGTCGGCGATCACCCGCGCGCCGTGGCGCTCGACCACGTCGGCGAGCGCCGTGAGCTCGTCGGTCTCGAGCACGCGCCCCGTCGGGTTGTGCGGGTTGCAGAGCAGCACCGCGCCCGCGCCGTTCCGCAGAGCGTCATCGATCGCGTCGAGGTCGAGCGTCGGCCGGCCGCCCTGTTCCACGAGCGGCGTCTCGACGACGGGTCGACCGGTGAGCCCGATGATCTCGAAGAACGGCGGGTACGCGGGTGTCGCCACGACCACTCCGCTCCCCGGGGGTACGAAGAGCTCCAGCGCGCCGCGGATCCCCTCGATCACGTCGGCGACGAGCTCGATGCGGCGCGGCGAGATCTCCCAGCCGTAGGCATCCGCCAGGAACGCCGAGCAGGCGGCCGTCAGCTCGGGCACGTCGGCCGGCGTGTAGCCGAGCTCCTGGCGGTCGATCGCCTCGAGGAGCGCGGTGCGGATCGGTTCGGCGACGTCGAAGTCCATCTCCGCAACCCACGCCGCGAGCACGTCGGGCCCGTAGAGCGACCACTTCACCGTGCGCCGCCGACGCAGCGCATCCAGGCTGACGGCATCGAAAGGGTTCAACCGCTCGAGGGCATCATCCGGTGCGCTGCGGTCCACGAGCACATCAAATCAGACGAGCGCGTTCCCGTGACGTCCGCGATCACCGGCGGGAAACCCCCGGGCGACCTCAGCGCGCCGGAGGACTGACGCCGGCGCAGCCGCACCGCGGCGCGGCCGAGCCGGCGAGAGGTCCGATGATTGCCGGCCCCGTCGGGGAGTACCGTGCTCACCTGGCTGGTGCGGTGTTGTCCCGGCCGGGCGCCCTGGACGAGGCTCGACCCGATGGCTGCACCGACCTCCGAGTGGACCGACGACCCGCTCGCCGCGGTGCGCTCGCCCGAGCTACGGCGCGGCGGGTGGCGGCTCATGGTCCGGGCCACCAAGCGCGCCGGGTGGTGGATCCCCATCGGGCTCACGGCCTCGCTCCTGTGGGTGGCGTGCAAGATCGTCGTGCCGCTTGCCGCCGGCGCGGCGATCGACGAGGGCTTCTCCCCCTACGACAGCTCGGTGATCCTGCGGTGGTGCGGGCTGATCGTCGCGCTCAGCCTCGTGGCCGCGGTGTGCGCCGGGTTCCGCTGGTACAGCGCGTTCCTCGTCGCGCACCGCACGGAGCACGTGCTGCGTTCACAGCTCTTCTCGCACCTTCAGCAGCTGCACTTCGGGTACCACGACCGCGCCCAGATCGGGAACCTGATGGCGCGCGCCAATCTCGACCTCCGCCAGATCAACCAGCTGGTGGTGTTCACGCCGGTCCTGGTCGCCAACTTCGTGATGGTCGTCGGGATCGTGGTCGTGCTGTTCACGATCAACGTGAAGCTCACCCTGCTGTCGATCGCCACCTTCCCCCTGCTCGTGTTCGGGGCGGTGTGGTTCCAGAAGCTGCTCAACCCCGTCGCGGTGCGCCTGCAGGAGCGGCTCGCCCAGGTGTCGGAGGTGGTGGAGGAGGGCATCGCCGGGGTGCGGGTCGTGAAGGGTCTCGGCGCCGAGGAGGTCGAGACCCGTCGCCTCGACGACCGCGCCGAGCAGGTGCGCAGCGACGCCTTGGCGCTCGGCAAGCTCCGGGCCACCTTCAACCCCGCGCTCGATCTGCTGCCCATGGCTGCGTTGGTGACGGTGCTCTACGTCGGTGGCAAGGACGCGATCGACAACGTCCTCACGGTTGGCGACCTCGTCGCCTTCAGCGCACTGCTGCTCCAGCTGGTGTTCCCATTGCGCATGACGTCGTACGTCGTCGCCCAGGTGGCCCGGGCATCCGCGTCGGCGGCGCGGGTGCAAGAAGTGATGGTCGCCGAGCCCGAGATCACCGAGGACGACTCCCTCCCGCCGCTGCCACCGGGGCCGGGCTCGGTCTCGTTCTCCGGCGTGCGCTTCGGGTACCACGGCGGCCGCGACATCCTCGGCGAGTTCGATCTCGAGCTCGCGGGCGGCGAGTCGGTCGCACTCGTCGGGCCGACCGGGTGCGGCAAGAGCACGGTGGCCCGCCTGATCCCGCGCTTCTACGACGTCGACGCCGGGTCCGTGCGCATCGACGGTGTCGACGTGCGGGGCGTTCGCCGGGGCTCGCTGCGCCGTGAGATCGGGCTGGTGTTCGAGGACACGTTCCTGTTCTCCGATTCCGTGTGGGAGAACCTCGCGTTCGCGGCGCGCGACGGCTCGGAGGAGGGCCGGCGCACCAGCACCGACGTCGACCCGGCCGTGGTCGAGCGAGCCGCGCGCCTCGCCGGCGCGGAGGAGTTCATCCGAGACCTGCCCGACGGCTACGACACGATGCTCGGCGAGCACGGCTTCTCGTTGTCGGGCGGCCAGCGCCAGCGCCTCGCGATCGCCCGGGCGATCCTCGCCGACCCCCGCGTCCTGATCCTCGACGACGCGACGTCCGCGGTCGACCCGACGAAGGAGCACGAGATCCGTGCCGCGCTCGCCGAGGTGATGCGCGGCCGCACCACGCTGATCATCGCCCACCGCCCGGCGACGATCGCGCTCGCCAATCGCGTCGTGCTGATGGACGCGCACGGGCGTGTCGCGGCGACCGGTACCCACGAAGAGCTGCTCGCCACGAACGCGGGCTACCGGCAGGTGCTCGCCGACGTCTCCGAGATCCACTCTTCGGAAGATCAGGGGTTCACGCCGTGACCGCGGTCCCGGAAGAGTTCGAAGATGGCGCCGCGGTCGATAGGGCGCTCGACGACGACCTGCTCGTCGCGCCCGACATCGGCCGGCGCACGTTCCGGATGTTGCGGCCCTGGCGCTGGCAGCTCGTGTGGGTGTCGGTGTTCATCCTCCTCCAGGCCGCGCTGATGACGGCTGGGCCGGCGCTCATCAGCTACGGCATCGACGAGGGCGTCTCCAAGGGCGACGTCGACAAGGTCACCCTCGCCTCCGTCCTCTTCGTCGTCGCCGCGCTCGGCGCGTACGTGTTCGGGCGCTCGGCGATCTACGGCGTGTCGAAGGTGGGGGAGGCGTTCCTGCTCGACCTGCGCCGCCGCGTGTTCCACCACATCATGGGCATGTCGATGGGCTTCTTCGACCGCACGCGTACCGGCCTGCTCGTCTCACGCATGACGGCCGACGTCGAAGCGCTCCAGGACCTCATCAGCCAGGGCCTGTCGGTGTTCGTGGTCAGTGGCGTACTCGTGATCGGGACGCTCGTCGCGATGTTCCTCCTGAGCTGGCAGCTCGGGTTGGTCGTGCTGCTGATGAGCCCGATCCTGATCGTCGCGACGATCTGGTACCGGCGCATGTCGAGCAAGGCGTACCTGCGCGTCCGTGACACGGTGAGCGGCACGCTCACCGCGCTGCAGGAGGGCCTTGCCGGAGTGCGGGTCATCCAGGCGTTCGACCAGACCGAGCGGACGGTCGGCGACTTCATCGACACGAGCCGCGACCAGTACCGAACGAGCATCGGCGCCGAGAAGATCACCGCGACCTACAACGCGATCACCCAGCTCATCCAGGGGCTCACGCTCGCGCTCATCGTCGGGCTCGGCGCGTACTTCGCGTCCGACGGCTCGGTCACCGTCGGGGTCGTCACCGCGTTCGTCCTCTATCTCAACAACCTGTACGAGCCGATCCAGCAGCTCACCCAGGTCTTCAACACGCTCCAACAGTCCGCGGCCGCGCTGCACAAGCTCTACGGGCTGCTCGACACTCCGTTCGACCTCGTCGAGCCGACCGAGCCGAGGTCGCTGCCGGCCCGAGGCGATCTCGTCGTCGAGCACGTCGGGTTCCGATACGGGCCCGAGCTCCCGCCGGTGCTCAGCGACGTGTCGATCCGGCTCGAGCCCGGCAAGCGCCTCGTGCTGGTCGGGCCCACCGGCGCCGGCAAGTCGACGCTTGCAAAGCTGATGGCGCGCTTCTACGACCCGACCGAGGGGACGATCAGGTTCGGCGGGGTGGATCTGCGCCACGTCGGCGAGGCGACCCTGCGCACAGCGATCGTCGTCATCCCCCAGGAGGGGTTCCTCTTCACCGGGACGATCCGCGACAACCTGCGCCTCGCGTCACCCGGCGCGAGCGAGGAGCGCATCCGCGCCGCCCTCGACCATCTCGGCCTCACCGAACGGTTCCTCCGCTTCCCCGATGGCCTCGACACCCGGGTCGAGACGCGTGGCACCAACTTCTCGGCCGGTGAGCGCCAGCTCGTGTCGGTGGCCCGCGCCGCGCTCGTCGACCCGTCGGTCCTCGTGCTCGACGAAGCCACGTCCAGCCTCGATCCGGGCACCGAGCTCCTTCTCGACCAGGCGCTGGAGCGCCTCATGGTCGGCCGCACCGTCGTGGTGATCGCGCACCGGCTCACCACCGCGGAGCGCGCCGATCTGGTCGCGGTGGTCGACGAGGGCCGGCTCGTGGAGACGGGCACCCACGCCGAGCTCGTCGCCCACGAGGGACGGTACGCGGCGCTCTACTCCTCGTGGTCCGGTCGCTTCGGCACGCCGGCGACCTGAGTCGGCGACGTCGACCGCACCCCGTGGCGATGGCGCCTCGATCCGGGGTCGTTTGCTACGGTCGCACGGACGAGGTGGAGTCGTCGAAGCGGTAGGGGGAGAGAGATGCGTCGGATGTTGGCGGTCACCGCCACCGTAGGGTTGGTCGGCGGGGCTCCTGGTGATCGGCACGGCCCAGCCGGGTGAGTGCCGGGGACGCCCCGATCGTCGAGGTGACGATCACGAAGACGGTCGTGGGCACCGACCCGGGGGTCGCCTTCCCGATCGTGCTGACGTGCGAAGCCGAGAACTTCGGCACCGACGCGCAGGCGACACCCCAGATCCCCGACGCCGGTGACGGGCCGCTGGTCCAGACGGTGAACCTCAAGGGGGGCGAGTCCACGACCCTTCCGATCCAGCTCCCGCAAGCGGAGCCCCTGAGCGTGACGTGCGCGGCGACCGAGGATCCGGCCGCCGCCCCGCTCCCGGACGGGTACTCCTGCACCGCGGCCGTCACCCCCGAGTCGGCGTTCGTCTTCAGCCCGAACGACGGGATCCAGGACGCAGCGTTCACGGTGACCAACACGTGCGTGCTCGAGGTGGCCGCGATCACGTTCACCGGGTAGGACGGGCGACTCCAGAGGAGGCCTTTGGCGCGTGCCCGCCCGACCGCTCGCGCTGTGGACGACCCCGCGCAGCGTCTCGACCGCGTTCGAGCGCATGGTGATCGAGCGAGGCGACTTCGAGGTCCGGCACGAACCGTTCTCGATGCACTACTACTTCGGCCCGTCCCGACGCTCTGATCGCTACGCGGAGGTTCGGGCCGACGCGACGCCGGCGCGCATCCACGCCGAGATCGACGAGGCGAACCGCCACCGGCGCGTGTTCCTCAAGGACATGGCGAGCCATGTGCGCGGCTTGCTCACGCCCGACTTCCTCGCCGCCTTCGAACACTCGGTGCTCATCCGCGACCCGGCGTGGGCGCTGCCCTCGTTGGAGGCCCACTGGCCGGACTTCACCGAGGAGGAGGCCGGGTACGGCGCCCTCGACGAGCTGGTCGACGCGGCGACGGCGCGGGGGAGCACCCCTGTCGTCATCGACAGCGACGACCTCCGCGCGAACCCCGCCGGCACCGTCGCGGCGTACTGCGACGCGGTCGGCATCCCGTTCGTCGCCGCGGCGCTCGACTGGGCGCCGGGGATGCCCGACTCCTGGGAGGTCTGGGAGGACTGGCATCGCGAGGCAGCCGCCAGCGAGGGCTTCCAACCTCCGCCTTCGGGTCCACCCCCGCCCATGAGCCCGAAGGTCGCCCGGGTCCACGAGCGCTGCCGGCCGGTGTACGACCGGCTCCGGGCCCGGCGACTGCGCCCGGGGTGAGGACGAGGAGGGGCGCGCGGCGCGACGCCGCCGGCTCCGCGACCGGAGGCGCGTGGGCCCCTACCCTCGGGCCCGCGGCAGATCGCAACGATGGGGGCAGTCGGTGAGCGCGACGTCGGACGGGCGACTCGACCGGGGCACGAAGGTCGCGTTGGTGGCCATGTGCCTCGGGATCTTCCTGATCGCGAACGACTTCACCGCGCTCGCCGTCGCGGTCCCCAACATCGAGTCCGACCTCAACACGACGCTCGGTCACGCGCAGTGGGTCATCAACGCGTACGCGCTCGTGTTCGGTGTGCTCATCGTGACCGGCGGCCGCCTCGCCGACCTGTTCGGACGCAAGCGCGCGTTCATGATCGGCGCCGCGATCTTCGCCGTGTTCTCATTGCTCAGCGGCCTCGCGCCCTCCATCGGCCTGCTCATCGTGGGTCGCGCGTTGATGGGCATCGGCGGCGCGCTGATGTGGCCGGCGGTCCTCGGGATGGTGTACTCGCTCCTCCCGGACGAGAAGGCGGGTCTGGCCGGCGGACTGATCCTCGGGGTCGCCGGTCTCGGGAACGCGGTGGGGCCGCTGCTCGGTGGCGTGCTCACCCAGGAGCTGAACTGGCGATGGGTGTTCTTCGTCAACGTGCCGGTCGCGATCTTCGCCATGGTGGTGACGCAGGCGAAGGTCGCGGAGAGCAAGGCCGACGACGGGGGCGATCGGCGCATCGACTACCCCGGCATCGCGATCCTCTCGATCGCCGCCGTGTCGATCCTCGTCGCGCTCGACGAGGGTCCGTCCGAGGGGTTCGGCGACCCGATCATCCTCGGCCTCTTCGGGCTCGCGATCGTGCTCATCGGCGTCTGGGTCGGCGTGGAGCGCCGGCAAGGTGAAGCGGCCCTCGTCCCGAGCTCGGTCCTCCGCAACCGGTTGTTCACCGCGTGCGCGGTCACGGTGCTCCTGATGTCGGCGATCTTCTTCGCCGCGCTGCTGTACCTCCCCCAGTACTTCGAGAAGATCCTCGGGTACAGCGCGCTCGAAGGCCGGCGCCGGGCTGCTCCCGATGATGGGCGTGTTCGCCGTGGCGTCGTTCGTCGCCGGGCACCTCTACGACCGGCTCGGGGCCCGCCTCGTGGTCGCGACGGGGGCGAGCGCGCTGGCTGTGGGCATGTTCGTGCTCGCCCTGCTCGACACCGATTCCAGCTACTGGGCGCTGGTGCCCGGGATGGCGGTGCTCGGCTTCGGCGTCGGGCTCTTCTACTCGGGGATCACCACGACCGCGGTGACCGCGCTCGATGCATCGAAGTCGAGCCTCGCGGGCGGGATCATCTACATGTGCCAGATCGCCGGCGGTGCGATCGGCCTCGGCCTCAACACCGCGATCGTCGACGTCGGCCGGCTCGCTCGTGGAGGGCATCCAGGTGGCCTTCGCCGTCGACGGGGTGCTGGCCGTGTTCGGGTTCCTGATCGTGCTCGTCGTGGTCCCGACGCGGACGACCGCGGTCGCAGACGCACCGGTCGCCGTGCACGCGGCGCACCACATGATCCACCATCCGCGGGCGGGGCAGGCCGCCGACGCGGCGTAGGCGCTCGCCTCGATCGTCGAGCGCTACGCGGAGTACTCCGTGATGACGCCGAGGTCGGTGAACTCCGGAGCGCCGTCGAAGATCTCGGCCATCGTCGCCCGGGCGGCCTGCAGCGCTTCCTCCCGTGCGGGGTCGTTCTCGCGTGCGCGGGCCTTCGCTTCGCTCTCGAACACGACCAACATGTGCACGCGGGTCGGGTCCTTCTGGTCCTGCATGAACGTCGAGCGCACGAATCCCGAACCGGGTTGCTCGGCAGCCTTGAACTGGTCGCCCAGCTTCGAGAGCTGCGCGTCCTTGCCGGGCTTCAGACGGACCGAGATGAGCTGTGCCCACATGAGGAACCTCCGAGACAGCGGTCGTGGTCGATGCCGAAACCCTATGTTCTCGTGCGGCGTGGGCCGTCGAGGTGTCAGCCCGGAGCACCGCCATCGAAGGGTCGTGATCCGACGTCCCCGGGTAGGATCGCGGCTCGATGCGTGATCCGGCCCCGCCACCGTCGATGGCGAACCAAGCACGGCAGGCGTCACCGCCGCCACCTTTTCGCGATGGCGCGCCGAACGTGCTCGTGGTCGTGCTCGACGATCTCGGGTTCGCGCAGCTGGGCTGCTACGGCTCCGACCTCGAGACACCGAACATCGACCGTCTCGCTGCGCGCGGGGTCCGGTTCTCGAACTTCCACACCACCGCGGTCTGCTCTCCGACGCGTGCGTGTCTCTTCACCGGTCGCAACGCGGACCGGGTGGGGATGGGCATGCTCCCCGACCTCGCGACGAACTTCCCCGGCTACACGGGCCGGTTCCCCGACGGCGTCGACACCCTGGCCCAGGTGCTGCAGGGGTCGGGCTACGCGACGTTCTGCGTGGGCAAGTGGCACCTCGTCGCCCGTGACGAGCGGGCCACCGGGCCGTACGGCATGTGGCCGACGTCGCTCGGGTTCGACCGCTACTACGGCTTCCTCAACGGTGAGACGAACCAATGGACGCCCAACCTCGTGCGTGACACGAACCACGTCGAGCCGCCGTGCCCACCCGAGGCCGGCTACCACCTCGATGCCGACCTGGCGGACGAGGCGATCACCTATCTGCGCGACCTGCGGTTCTCGCACCCGAGCCGTCCCTTCTTTCTCTGGTACGCGTCAGCCGCACCGCACGCGCCGCACCAGGCGCCGCCCGAGTGGATCGAGCGCTTCCGCGGTCGCTTCGACGGCGGTTGGGACGAGTGGCGTGCCGCGACCCTGGAGCGCCAGCGCGCGCTCGGCGTCGTGCCGGCCGATACCCCACTCTCGGAACGGCCACCCTGGATCGAGCCGTGGGACCAGATCGATCCCGAGCGGCGCCGGCTGTACGCACGGATGATGGAGGTCTGCGCGGCGTACATCGCCCATGCGGACCACCACCTCGGCCGCCTCGTCGACCACCTCGAGACCACCGGCGAGCTGGATCGCACCATCGTGGTGTTCGTGTCCGACAACGGCGCGTCGGGCGAGGGTGGGCCCAACGGCAGCTACAACCAGCTGCGCCACTACATCTCTGACGTCCCCGACGACCTCGACGACGAGCTCGCGCACCTCGACGACCTCGGCGGGTTCCGTTCGAACGGCCACTACCCGTGGGGCTGGGCCCTCGCGGCCAACACCCCGTTCCGACGGTGGAAGCGCTACACGTTCGAAGGGGGAGTGCGCGACCCGATGATCGTCGTCGCGCCGGGTGTCACCGAGGCCGGTGGTCTGCGCTCCCAGTACTGCCACGCGGTCGACGTCGCGCCGACGGTCCTCGACCTCTGCGGGCTCGAGTTCCCCGGCGTAGCCGACGGGACCCGCATGTCGGTCGACGGCGTCAGCCTCGTCCCGGTGTTGCGCGACGCAACTGCCGGCGAGGTTCGCACCCGCCAGTACTACGAGTGCTGGGGGAGCCGGGCCGTCTACGACGACGGCTGGAAGGCCGTCACCAACCACGTGAACCAGCTCACCACGGCCGAGCGCGACGGCATCGAGGGCAGCCACGACTTCGCCACCGACTCGTGGGCGCTCTTCGACGTCCGCAGCGACCCCACCGAGATGCACGACCTCGCGGCGGACCATCCGGAGCGCTTGCGCGACCTCATCGCGGATTGGCACGCGGAGGCCGAGCGCAACGACGTGTTCCCGATCGACGACGGGCGCGACCATCGCCTTGCCCACATGCTGGCCCCGTGGAGCGCGTGGCAACCGCGGTTCCGCCTCCGACCCGGCGACAAGGTGCACGAAGCCGTCGGACCCAACCTCGCCGGCGGCTTCCGGATGGTCGCCGCGTTCAGCGAGCCGATCCCCCGGGACGTACCGGTCGTGTTGTGCGAGCAGGGCGACTGGAGCTCGGGCTGGGCGTGGTTCGCGGTCGACGGTGCGCTCACCTGGTGCATCGCCGGCGCAGTTCCCGACGCCGTAGGCGCGGAGCTGCCGACCGACGCCCGGGTGCTCGTCGCCCAGGGCGAGCTGATCGACGGGCAGATGGAGGTGTCGCTCCACGCCGACGGTACCGAGATCGGTCGGCGGCGTCTCGACGCCGCGGTCCCCCTGGCCTGGTCGCCCGACGGCGCGTTCCTGACCGTGGGGTACGGCCGGCCGTTCCCCGTCTCCGACGACTACGCGCCGCCCGCACGCCGCGCCGTCGACCCTGCTCGACGTGACGATCGACGTCGGCCGACCGCCGCCCCTCGATCTCGACGCGGAGTTCGCCCGCGTCATGCGCCACCAGTAGCGGAGCGCTCGAGCCGGAGCTCAGCGCCTGCGACGCGCCCCGTCGCCACCACCGGCGTCGGCCGGGTCGGCCGCCGCGTCGATCCGGTCTTGCACGTCGGTGAGCTCGGCGCGTGCCTCGCGGCTGTACCGGGGGTCGGCGACGACCTCGTCGCCCGGGAGCGGCGGGAGCCCGAAGCCCGAGTAGACGACCTTGCGCGGACGCTCGACCGGTGGGTACGCGCGGTGCAGGGTGTCGCTGCAGTGGATGGTCACGTCACCGGTCTCGGTCTCCAGCAGCTTGGCCGGCAGGTCGAGCTTCGGGTCGCGGGCGGTCGCCATCGTGTTGGCGCGGTGGCTGCCCGCGATCACGCCGAGCGCGCCGCTGACGCGGTCCGCACCGGTGACCGAGATGCCACAGGTCAGTCCGCTGCACTGGTAAGAGTGGCGGCCCTGTCCGCAGTCCTTGTGCCACGGCAGGTCGGACAGTCCGCGGACGATCCCGAGCGGCTTCACGAGACCTTCGCCCCCGCCCTTGTGCTGATGCCCGTCGCCGGTGAGCTCGCCGATCCACTGGTAGCGCTCGTCGGCGACCGCTGCGCGCAGCGCGGCGGACTTCTCGTGGAAGAACAGCACCCGGACGGCCTGGTCGTGGCCCTCTTCGTCCTGCGCCCACCACGACTCGCCGTCGTCGGGGGTCGCCCTCGCGATCCACTCGTCGATGTCGTCGCCGATCGCCGCCATCTCGCGCGCGTCGAACACGCCGCGGAGGTGCAAGAAGCCCGCCTGCTCGAGGAAGTTGGCCATCTCCTCGCGGTCGTCCGCGATCGTGAACGTCCGATCGAGGTCGAGGGGGGCACGGTCGAGATCCGTGAAGGTCACGTCGCCGGCCTCGTGCACCCGGCGCCCGTCGAGGAGGGCGCGCAGGGGCGGCTCCCAGCCGATCCAGTCGGTGATGGTGCCGGAGGTGAGCTGCACGCGCGACGTCATCGCGAGGCCCATCGTCGACTGGGCGTCCTGCACCAGGTCGGAGAGCGCGTCGGCCGGCAACGTCGCGACGACTCCCGCGTCGTCGATCCCCGGGTCGATCGCCAGGGCGCCCGCCGATTCGCGGAGCGTCACACCGTCGTCGCCGACCTGGAGGCCGAGCGCGGGCAGCTCTTGGTACGTCACGCCCCGGGCCGCGAGGTCGCCGTGCACCGCGATCGCATCCGGGAGCAGCGCGTCGAAGACCTCGTCGGGCTCCAGGCTCCGGACGTCCTTGATCAGCCGCGTCCGCACGTCGATCGACATGAGCACCTCCAGAGGGGCTCACCCACTATGGCGCAGTCGGGGCCATGGCGTACGCGCTTCATCGCACGGGGTGGCCGGGCAGGTGCCAGCGGTGCTGACCGACGATGGCGGTCGCCTCGTCGGGGCCCCACGACCCGCGCGGATAGGTGACCGGCTGGTCGCCGAGGTCGAGGACGTCGGCCACGACCCGCCAGGCTTCCTCGACGCCGTCCTGGCGCGCGAAGCGCTGGAGGTCGCCGGCGAGTGCGTCGTCGAGCAACCGCTCGTAGGCGCCCTGGCGCTCACCCAACGCCATGTCGAAGTCGACGTCGAGCGGGACGGTCTGCGTCGTCAGGTCCGCGCCCGGTGTCTTGGCCTGCAGGCAGAGGGTGACGCCGTCGTTGTGGCCGAGCCGGAACGACACGAGGTTCGGTTCGGGCTCGTGGCCGGGACCACCGGGAAAGAACCGTTTCGGCGGGCAGCGCAGCTCCGCGGTCGCGAGCACCTGGTTCTCCGCGAGGCCCTTCCCGGTGCGCACGAAGAACGGCACCCCGGCCCAGCGCCACGAGTCGACCGCGAGTCGGAACGCGGCGAAGGTCTCGACCGTCGAGGCGGCATCGACTCCGGGCTCGGCGGTGTACCCCTCGTACTGGCCGCGCACCAGGCTGCCGGGGTCGATCGGATCCATCGCCTTGAGCACCTTGACCTTCTCGTCGCGCAGCGCGTCAGCGGAGTTGTCGATCGGCGGCTCCATGGCGAGCATCGCCACGACCTCGAGCAGGTGGTTCTGCACCACGTCGCGGATCGCGCCCACGCTGTCGTAGAACGTCCCGCGCCCTTCCACACCGAACGACTCGGTCATCGTGACCTGCACGTTGGCCACGTAGTTCCGGTTCCAGATCGGCTCGAGCAGCGTGTTGGCGAAGCGGAACACCATGAGGTTCTCGACCGACTCCTTCCCGAGGTAGTGGTCGATCCGGAGGATCGACTGCTCGGGGAAGGCGGCCGCGAGGACCTCGTTCAGCGCGCGGGCCGACGCCAGGTCGCGCCCGAACGGCTTCTCGACGATGACGCGTGCGTCTCGGTGGAGACCCGCTTCGGCGAGTCCGTCGACGACGGTCGTGAAGGCCGACGGCGGGATCGCGAGGTAGTACGCGGGACGCTGCGCGCCGCTGAGTGCGTCGCGCAGCGCCGTGAACGAGGCCGGATCTTCGTAGCGGAGGCGCACGAAGGTGAGGTGGTGTGCGAGTGCAGCGAACGTGCGCTCGTCGACGTCACCGAGCGCTGCACGTACCGAGTCGCGGGCGACCGCGTGCAGCTTCGCGTCGTCCCACGCGGACCGGCTGGCCGCGATCACGGGGAGGTCCAACGCCCCCGACTGCTCGAGCTCGTAGAGGGCCGGGAAGAGCTTCTTGCGGGCCAGGTCACCGGTCGCGCCGAACATCACGAGGGCATCGGCGCGACCGTCGCGACCGCTCATCGCATCCGCCTCATCTGGCGCTCCTCGCCGTCGATCGCCTCAGCCCTTGGGCTGCAGCACCGAGACCGCGTTCTTCGCCGGGTCGATGAACCACGCGGCCCAGGAATGGCCCATGTCGGCGACCCCGTCGACCGTCTTCGGCTCGTCGTACTCCTCGACGTGCACACCCCGCGCCCGGAGATCGGCGACGGCGGCGTGCACATCGGGGACCTTGAACGCCATCTGGGTCTGGGTGTCGGCGGTGCCGACGGTGCTGCGTGAGATCACGAACTGCGTGCCGCCGCCGCTGCGGAACACGATCCGCTCGTCGTCCTCGGCCTGGATCTCGAACCCGAGCGTGTCACGGTAGAAGGCCCTGCACTTGTCCATGTCCATGGACAAGATGATGGGGAACACCGGACTGTCGCTGAGCATCTGGGTCTGCTTCCGTCGGTGGAGTCGTTCCCGGCTCGGGGCGGGCCGACATCATCACATCGACCGCGCGGGCGCGCCAATGTCCGGCACGGTACGTCGGGGCTCGCCGCGCCGCACCGAGGTGGGTCACCGGCGCGTACCCGGGGCCCGGCGGTGCCGGCGTCCCCGACCTTCACCGGCTGACGAAGGTCCTCAGCGGTACAGGTCGTCGTCGAGCTCCCAGGGCTGCTCGACCTGGACCAGCCGCCGACCGGTGATCGCGAACGGTGCGATGGCCAGCCATCGGTCGCGCTCGGCGGGCACCCACGGTTCGGGGTCGAAGCGCTCGCGGAAGTCGGCCGCGTCGGGGTCGATCGGTTCGAGCGTTCCCCGGACGAGCACCGACCACCCCTCCTTGCGGGCGTCGATGTGGCCGTCGATCTCGAACGCGCTCGCCAGGGGCGCGCGCGCGATCACGTTGCCGGGACGGGTCCGGAGGGCGATCCACGGCGCTGCGCTCGTCTCGACGAGGCGGTAGTTCACCGGGAAGATCATCGGGAAGTCGTCGACGGCGAACGCGATCCGCCCGATCGTTCCGATCCGCAGCATCTGCATGCATTCGTCGAGGGTGAGCTCCTCGAGCACCGGCTCCACCATGTTCGTACCGCCTTGGACTCGGCCCGCGGCTTTCGACGGGGGTCTGTCATCATGGCAGTTGGGATGCCGACCGGCGCCACCGCACGGAGTGATGGGGATCAGGAGGCGATGTCAGCACCGCAGACCCGCCCGGGCGGCCCCGCACGCATGCTCCACGCGGTGATCTTCGACACCGACGGTGTGGTGACCCGCACCGCGTCGGTCCATGCGGCCGCGTGGAAGGCGATGTTCGACGCCTTCCTCGACGCGCGCGAGCTCCTGCGCCCGGCGAGTCGCATGCCGAGATGTCCCACGACGACTACCTGCGCTACGTCGACGGTCGAGCTCGCTTCGACGGGGTCGCGGTGTTCCTCGAGTCCCGAGGTGTCCGGCTTCCCGTCGGAAGTCCCGATGATCCTCCGGAGCTCGACACGGTCTGCGGTCTCGGGAACCGCAAGAACGAGGCGTTCGCCGAGACGGTCCGGGTCCACGGTGTCGAGCCATTCGCCTCGACGGTGGCTCTGGCCCGGAGCCTCCGGGCGAACGGGATCCGCACCGGCGTGGTCTCGGCCAGCGAGAACTGCGCCACGATCCTCGAGGCCGCGGGCGCGACCGACGGGTTCGAGGTCCGGGTCGACGGCCTCGACGCCCGCGCGCAGCAGCTCGCCGGCAAGCCGGACCCCGCGCTGTTCCTCGAGGCCGCGGCCCGCCTCGGCGTAGCGCCCCGCGACGCGGCGATCGTCGAGGACAGCCTCGCCGGGGTCGAGGCCGGCCGACGCGGCGGCTTCGGCCTCGTCGTCGGCGTCGACCGGCACGGGCATCCCGAGGCGCTCGCCGAACACGGCGCCGACGTCGTCGTGCCCGACCTCGCGTGGCTCGAGATCGACACCGACGGGAGGTGGGCGAGCCGTGCCCCGCACGACGACTGAGCTCCCCGACGCGCTCGACGACCCCGCGCTGTGGGACCGTCTTCGTGAGCGCCCGGTCGCACTGTTCCTCGACTACGACGGCACGCTCACCCCGATCGTCGCCCGACCCGAGCTCGCGGTGCTCGACCCCGCCACGCGGGCCGCGCTCGGGGCCGTCGCCGAGCGCTGCTTCGTGGCCGTGGTCAGTGGTCGAGATCTCGACGATGTTCGGGCGATGTTCGCGCGAGGAGTCCGCGACCGGTGACGTGAGTGTGTGGGTCGCGGGGAGCCACGGGTTCGACCTCGCCGGGCCCGATGGGTCGCGGACCGAGCTCGCGGAGGCACGCGCCCACCTCGGCGCGCTCGAAGCCGCGACAGACGACCTCGAACGCTCCCTCGCAGGTGTTCCCGGGGCCTGGGTCGAGCGCAAGCGCTTCGCGGTCGCCGCCCACTTTCGCCAGGTCGAGGATGCCCGCGTGCCCGAGGTCGAGGCCGCGGTGGATCAGGTGGTCGAGACGCGCGCCGGGCTGCGCAAGACGGGCGGCAAGCGCATCTTCGAGGTGCGGCCCGACATCGCCTGGGACAAGGGCACCGCGGTGTGGTCGCTGTTCGACCGCGTCGGGTTGCGGCGCGGCGAGGTGCTCGCCGTCTTCATCGGCGACGACCTCACCGACGAGGACGCGTTCCGCGCCCTCGGCGACGACGGCATCGGGATCGTGGTCGCCGACGAGGCCCGCCCCACCGAGGCCGACGAACGCCTCGGCACTCCGGACGACGTCCGGCGGTTCCTCGTCGAGCTCGCCACCCTGCTCGCGGGAGCCGACGGATGACCGCGTGGCTCCTCGTGTACGAGGACTTCGCTCCCGACGACGAGGCCCGTCGCGAGGCGCTCTGCGCGCTCGGCAACGGGTACTTCGTGACTCGGGGAGCGAACCCCGAGTCCGTCGCCGACGGGGTGCACTCGCCGGGGACGTACGTGACCGGGGTGTACAACCGACTCGGCTCCGAGGTCGCGGGCCGATGGGTCGAGAACGAGAGCCTCGTCAACGTGCCCAACTGGCTCCCGCTCACGTTCCGCGCCGAGGGCGGGCGGTGGTTCGGCGACGCGGACACCGAGGTCCTCGAGCATCACGTCGAGCTCGACATGCGCCGGGGTGTCCTCACCCGCAGCTCGCGGCTGCGCGACCCCGAGGGCCGGACCGTGCGCGTCACCCAGCGGCGGTTCGTGAGCATGCGCGACCCGCATCTCGCGGGCCTGGAGACGACGCTCGTCGCCGAAGGGTGGTCGGGCCGGCTCGAGGTCTGCAGTGCCCTCGACGGCACGGTGCGCAACCGCGGCGTCGCCCGATACGCGTCGTTGCCCGACCAGCATCTGCAACCGTTGGGAACCGACCGGGAGAGCGACGAGGTCGTGTGCCTCCACACGGAGACCAACCAGTCGCACGTCCGCATCGCGGAAGCGGCCCGGACCAGGATCTTCCGCGAGGGCCGGCGCCTCGAGCTCACCCCCGAGCTGGTCCAGGCCGAGGGCTACGTCGCTCTCCAGTTCGCGGTCGACGTCGGGGACGATGCCGGCGTCACCGTGGAGAAGATCGTCTCGCTCTACACCTCCCGCGACGACGCGGTGAGCGAGCCGGGCGAGGAGGCGTGCCGCCAGGTCACCCACCGCGCCCACGACTTCGACCACCTCCTCGAACGGCACGTGGTGAGCTGGCGCCACCACTGGTCGCGGACCCGCCTCGAGATCGGCGCAGACGGACCACTCGAGCAGGCACTCCACCTCAACGCGTTCCACGTGCTCCAGACGGTGTCGAACAACACCGTCGGGCGGGACGTGGGGGTCCCCGCGCGCGGGTTGCACGGCGAGGCGTACCGGGGTCACGTGTTCTGGGACGAGCTGTTCATCCTTCCGTTCCTGTCGCTGCGCATGCCCCAGGTGACCCGCACGCTGCTGCAGTACCGGTACCGGCGTCTCGATCCGGCCCGGGCGGCGGCGGCCGAGGCCGGCTACGCGGGCGCGATGTTCCCCTGGCAGAGCGGGAGCAGCGGGCGTGAAGAGACCCAGACCATGCACCTCAACCCCGTGTCCGGCCGATGGCTCCCCGACGCGTCGCACCTGCAGCGACACGTGAACGCCGCGATCGTCTACAACACCTGGCAGTACTACCAGGCGACCGGCGACGTCGAGTTCCTGCGCTTCTACGGCGCCGAGATGATCCTGGAGATCGCACGCTTCTGGGCGTCCGCCTCGGCCTACAACCGCGCGCTCGACCGCTACGAGATCAAGGGCGTGATGGGCCCGGACGAGTACCACGACGCGTATCCCGGGAGCACCGAACCCGGTCTCGACAACAACGCGTACACCAACCTCATGGCCGTGTGGTGCCTGTGCCGCGCGTCGGACACGCTCGACCTCTTGCCCCGGGCCTCGGCCCAGGACCTCATGGAGCGGTTGTCGATCAGCGAGCGGGAGCTGGACCACTGGCGCGACATCAGCCACAAGATGCGCGTGTGCTTCCACGACGGAGTCATCAGCCAGTTCGAGGGGTACGAGGATCTCGCCGAGCTCGACTGGGAGCTCTATCGCACGCGCTACGGCGACATCTCGCGGCTCGACCGGATCCTCGAGAGCGAAGGCTTGAGCACCAACGACTACAAGCTCTCCAAGCAGGCCGACGTGATGATGCTCCACTACCTCCTCTCGAGCAGTGGCATCGCGGCGCTCATGACCCGACTGGGCTACGAGGCCGACCATGGGCTGATCGAGCGCTGCGTCGAGTACTACGCCCGGCGCAGCGCGCACGGCTCGACGCTCAGTCGGGTCGTCAATGCGTGGATCTACGCACGCCGCGATCCCGAACGTTCCTGGCGCCTGCTCGTGGAGGCGGCTCGCAGTGACCTCGACGATCTGCAGCACGGGACCACGAGCGAAGGCATCCACCTCGGCGCGATGGCCGGCACGCTCGACATCGTCCAGCGCGGGTACACCGGCCTCGAGACGCTGGGCGACGTCCTGCGCCTCGACCCTTCGGTGCCCGACGCGCTCGGTTCCGTCGCCTTCACCATCCGCTACCGCCGCCACCTCGTGGATCTCGAGCTCACGCCGCAGGTCGCCCGGGTGCACGTCGACGTCGACGAGGGCGAGCCGATCACCGTCGAGATCGGTGGTGAGCACCACCACCTCGTCCCCGGAGAGCTCCTCGAAGTCGACCTCGGCACCCGCCCGTGAGCCTTCCGGGGATGTCCAGCCTGCGCTATCGTCACCCGGTCCGTCCCGAGGCGAACGCTAGGGGAGCTTCCATCGTGCGAGCGACATCGCGGGTCGTCGGGTCCTGCACCGTGGCCGGGCTGGCGTCGGTGGCGCTGGCGTTCGGTGGCTTGGTGATGAGCTCGGGGACGGCGGCAGCCGAAGCGGTGACGTTCGAGTACACCGGCGGCGCCCAGTCCTTCGTGGTGCCGGCGAACGTGTGTCAGATCTCCGTCGACGCCTCCGGCGCCGAGGGCGGATCCGGCACGTCTGAGGACACCGAAGGCGGGCTCGGCGGGCACGCCACTGGGGCCGTGGCGGTGACCGCGGGCGAGACCCTGGCGGTCGACGTCGGCGGTCAGGGCGGCAGCGCCACCGAGACCGACGGGACCGGTGGCTCCGGTGGGTTCGGCGGGGGCGGACGCGGTGGCAACTCCGGCTCCTCCGGCCAAGCCGGCGGTGGCGGTGGCGGTGCGTCCGACGTGCGCCGCGGCCCCGCGGTGCTCCTCGTCGCAGGTGGCGGCGGTGGCGGCGGCGAGGACGCGACCGGCGGCCAGGGGGGCGGTGCCGGCACCGACGGTCAGGACGCGGTCGGCGGCGACGCGACCGGCGGCAAGTCCGGCGGCAACGGTGGTGCGGTCGGCACGTCCTTCGGTGACCCGATCCCCGTCGGCACGTCCGGCGGACCCGGGATCGGTGGTCACGGCGCCGACTCGGAGGATCAGGCCGGTGGCGGTGGCGGTGGCGGTGCCGTCGGCGGCGGTGGCGGTGGTGGCGCCGGCGCCGGGCGCGACGTCGGGCGCGGCCGGTGGTGGCGGCGGCTCCGGTGCGGGACCGGCGGGCACCGTGTTCGAGGACGGCGTGCGGGCGGGGAACGGTGAGGTCACCATCAGCTACGCCCCGGACCCGGTCGGCTGCCCGACACCGCTCGAGGCCACGGTCAGGTTCACCGGCTAGCCGAGCTCGGTCCCCCGGCGGTCGTGCACCCCGTCGCCGCTGGCCGGCGTCGAGGCCGAGCGGTTGGCGCACTGGTGGGGTCCCGGGGCTTCTCCGCACCACGCATCGAGCTCGACGACCGTGTCGGGGGTGGCGACCGGATCCTGATGCAACCACCCGAGGGCGAGCCGTTCGTGCTCAGCGGTGAGTTCCGTGAGGTGGAGCCGCCGACACGGCTGGCCTTCACCTTCTGCTACGAGGATCCAGACTCGGACGACCGCGAGACCGTCGTCGTCTCGCTGCGAGACGTCGGGGGCTCCACCGAGCTGACCGTCGAGCAAGGTCCCTTCGCGTCCGAGGCGCGTCGCGCGCTCCACGAACAAGGCTGGACCGAGTCACTCGACCGCCTCGAGCACCTGCTCTCGACGTGAGATCGAGACCGGTGCCGTCCAGCCGTCTGATCTCGCTCGGGTCGGTGGGTCAGTCGGCGCCCTGGACCTCGGCCATCGCCGACCAGCCTTCACCAGGGGTGTGCGCGAACGGGGGCGCGATCGGCGCGACGATGGTGGGGTGCGACGCTCAGATGCGAGCTCGCGAACGCGCGGGGCGACCGGCCTCACCCTCGGCCTGCTCGTCCTCTTCATCGCGGCGACCGTCGGGTTCTTCGTGCTCAGCCAGAAGGGTGACAGTACGAAGCGCGTCGACTCGGCCGCGGCCCGCGCCAAGCGGGCGGCATCGACCGCGGCACCCACGACCACGACGACGACCCGTCCACCGATCGACTACACGGTGCAGGCGGGCGACACCCTGACGTCGGTCGCGAAGCAGTACGGCGTGTCGAAGACCGCCATCATCGATGCCAACCAGATCCCCGATCCGGATCGCCTCGTCCCGGGGGACACGTTCCAGATCCCGTCGCCGACGCCGCTGGAGCTCGTGATCCGACCGGCCAAGGCGCGAACGGGCGGGAGCATCGAGATCCGGCTCACCGGCGCGCAGCCCGACGAGCTCGTCACGTTCGAGATCGTCTCGCCGGTCGGGAGGTACTCCGGCCCGGCGCACACCCCCGACACCAAGGGCAGCATCACGACGACCTACCGGCTCGGGATCGCGGACCCGCCGGGCAGGTACACCGTGCTCGCGCACGGCGATCAGGTCACCCAGGCTGACGCCAACTTCCGCGTCGTCGCCGCGACTCCCTGATCGGCGACTGCGCTCACGTCACGCGGGTCCGGCTCCCATCTGCTGCAGCATCTGCTCGAGCGCGGCCTGGTCGGGTCCGACGAACGGGGTCGCCTTCGGCACGGCCGCGACCGACGCGATGAGCCGGTCGGTCATGTCGCCTGGCGCTGCGGGGAGGTGGCTGCTCAGGACCATCGTCGGTGCCAGGGCACGGACGGCGTCGAGCTCCTTGGCGAGCGCACCCTCGTCCACCTTGTGGAGCCACGGTGAGTCCACCGTTCCCCAGAAGACCTGGCCCTCCCGCAGCTCCTGGTCGGAGAGGTCCGACGCGTTCTGCGGTACCTCCGCCAGCAACGCACCGAAGCAGTCGGAGCTGAAGAGCACGCCCGAGGACTCCTCGAAGAAGCCGGTCGTCGACGGGTTGTCGAACACCGGAGGCTTGAAGGCGCGCAGGGTGCGGTCCCCGATGGTCAGCCGCTCGCCGGGGTTGAGCAGGTGGATCCGGTCCATGGGCAGCGGTGCCATGAGGCTCATGATGCCCACGCCGAGGAACGTCGTGATCACGCGCAGCTGCGCGTTCTCCTCGAGCAGCTGACCGAGCGACCCGATGTGGTCGAAGTCGGTGTGCGTGAGCCAGAGCCACCGCAGCTCGGCGGGATCGATCACCGACCGCAGCGTCGACATGAAGTCGTCGCGCTCCACGATGGCCCCGGTGTCGACCAGGATCGGTTCCGGACCCTTGATGACGAAGGCGTTGACGGGCACGAGCCCGAAGCCCGGGATCGCGATGTCCGAGGTGAGCACCTCGATGTCGGTCGTTGCCGTGTACGAGCTGACCATGATGTTCTGCTCCCTGTTCGTGGGGACTGGTGTTGGGATTGGACTGGCCGTGTGCTGTCAGAAGGGGACGATGGTGTCGAGCACGTTGTTGTCCTCGGCGCGCCCGGCGAGCGTACGACAGAATTCGACCGCGTCGCCCGGCTCGAGTGCGGGGTCGAGCGACGGGGACGGCCGGGCCCGGTTCGGGCCGCAGCCGACACGGGGAGAAGGGATCCACACATGGACCGCCACGAGTGGAACGCCCGCTACGCGGGGAGCGAGCTGATCTGGACCGCGGAGCCGAACCGGTTCCTGGTCGCCGAGGTCGCCGGGCTCCCGGCCGGTCGCGCGATCGACCTCGCGGCCGGCGAGGGCCGCAACGCGGTCTGGCTGGCCGAACAAGGTTGGGACGTCACCGCGGTCGACTTCTCCGACGCCGCGCTCGCCAAGGCCGACCAGCTGGCGGCCGCCCGGTCCGTGAGCATCACGCTCGTCGAAGCCGACGTCACCGAGTACGTCCCGACGCCCGCCGGTTTCGACCTCGTCCTGGTCGCGTACCTCCACCTCCCCGAGCCCGCGCGTGGAGCGGTGATCGGTCGGGCGAGCGCGGCTGTCGCCGAGCAGGGCACCCTCCTCGTGATCGGGCACGACGCCTCCAACCTGACCGCCGGCTACGGCGGCCCCCAGGACGCAACCGTTCTCGCGACGCCGGCCGAGATCGCGGCCGCGGTCACCGGGCTCGAGATCCAGCGGGCCGAAACGGTCCGGCGTCCGGTCGAGACCCCTGACGGCGAGCGGGTCGCGATCGACCAGATCGTTCGGGCCCGGCGTCCGGCCTGACTGTGGTGGACTGACGCCATGGACGTCGCTGCGCTGCTGCTCGAGCTCTATGGGCGGATCCCGCCGCTCGCCCGCGAGGTGGTCAGCGGCGTCGAGCCGTCCCGGCTCACCGAGGCACCCGGACCCGGGGCGAACACCATCGCGTGGCTCGTGTGGCACCTCACCCGGGTCCAGGACCATCACGCCTCGGAGATCCTCGACGCCGACCAGGTCTGGGTCACCGGTGACTGGGCGACACGCTTCGGTCTCGCGCCCGACCCGACCGACACCGGATACGGCCACAACGCCGAGCAGGTCGCGGGCGTGCGCCCGATGGATGCCGACGTCCTGCTCGGGTACCTCCACGCGGTCGACGCGCGCACTCGCGCCATGCTCGCCGAGCTCACACCGGCCGACCTCGACCGCGTGGTCGACCGACGCTGGGACCCGCCGGTCACCCTCGGAGTCCGGTTGGTGAGCATCGCCGACGACGGGCTGCAGCACGCCGGCCAGGCCGCGTACGTGCGGGGGCTGCTCGACCACTGACCCTCCTACAGTTGGCGTCGTGCAAGTGCCGTTCGGAGGCCGGATCGACCCGGCGTTCGCGGCCGTCAGCGAGGCGTTCCGCGCGAACTTCGGGCCGGCCGAGGGGCGGGACCCCGACCTGGGTGCCTCACTGTGCGTCGTCGCCGACGGCGTGGTCGTCGTCGACACCTGGGGCGGCTGGTGCGATCCCACGATGCAGCAGCAATGGGCGCGCGACACCCTGGTCAACGCCTATTCGGTGCTGAAGCCGGTCGCGGCCGTCCTCGCTCTGCAGCTCGTCGAAGCCGGTGACCTCGACCTCGACGGACCGATCGCGAGCGTCATGGCCCGAGTTCGCACAGGAGGGCAAGGCCGACATCACCCTCCGCCACGTGCTCGCGCACCGAGCCGGGCTGCCCGGCGTGCGGGCACGGCTGGCCGACGACGCGATGTACCACTGGGACACGATGTGCGACGGCCTGGCGGCGTCGCAGCCGTGGTGGCGACCCGACGAAGGCCACGGGTACCACGTGAACACGTTCGGGTTCCTCGCCGGCGAACCAGTGTGCCGCGCCACCGGTTCGAAGTTCGGTGCGGCGCTCCGTGATCGGATGACCGGCCCGCTGGGCCTCGACCTGCATGTCGGTCTCGAGGAAGCCGACCTCCCGAGGGTGGCCGACGTCGACGCGTACGGCAACACGCCCACCGCCACCACCGACGAGCCCGCTCCTCGGCCGGTGCTCACGGGCGGCGAACACGAGCAGATGATCCTGCACGCCTACTTCAACCCGCCCGGGCTCTCGGGCATCGGGGTCGTCAACACCACCGAGTGGCGGCAGAGTGCGATCCCGTCGACCAACGGTCATGCGACCGCCCGCGCGATCGCCGGCTTCTACTCGTCCCTCCTGCCCGGTGCCCCTCAGCCGATCCTCGGACCCGGGCTCGTGGCCGAGGCGACCAGCACCCAGTCCGAGGGCCACGACCGCGTGCTCGACCGTCCGTCGCGCTTCGGGCTCGGCTTCGCGCTCCACCAGGACGAGCGCCCCGTCGGCGTGACGCCGGCCGCGTTCGGCCACTACGGCTACGGCGGCTCCCTGGGCTTCGCCGATCCCGATGCCGGGATCGCGTTCGCCTACCTGATCAACCGGCCCGGTGACCGCTGGCAGAACCCGCGCACGAGGTCGCTCCTCGACGCGCTCCGTGCCGCCCTCTGAGTCGCACGCGGGCTGCGTGAGTCGATCGGTAGGATCGCGTCCGTGGCCGAGGTGCACGTCCATGTGGCGACCGCGAAACCCCACGCCCACCCCGCGCGTTCGATGCTCCGGTGGGCGGATCGTTTCCTACTCGGGATCGTGATGGGCGTGGCGGCGTTCGTGGTGGAGCGCGCGGTGCTGCGCAGCAACAAGAAGGCCGGCGACGCTCGGGCTGCGGCCCGCTAGCGGCGCCGCAACACGTCGGCCAGGAGGCCGAACGTCAGCACGCCCGCGATGCTCCCGATCAGGATCGGTATCCACTCCGCGACGTTGGTGGAGTCCGCGGTGATCGCCGTCGCGATGTACGCGCCCGCGGCCGCCAGCGCGAACGAGAGCCGGCGGCTGGCGCGCCGCACCGTGGCCTCGACACCCTCGAACCCTTTGAACTCGACCTGCAGGTTCGGTCCCGATCGAGCGCCCACGAGACGCTCCAGCGCCTCGAGCAGCTTCGAGACCCGCGTGCGGAGCTTCTGCCCTTCGTAGAGCATCTCCTGCGGCCGGGCGATGACCCGCATCTTGTCGAAGGTCGTGCGGGCGAGGTAGCGGCCCGCGACCGCGAACACGTCGACGTCGGGGTCCAGCTCGGCGGTCGCGTGCTGGATCTGGGCGAGCGCCTTGCCGGTGAGGATCATCGTCGCCGGGAGCGGCACGTCGAAGCGGATCGCCACGGTCGTGACGTCCTGGAGCATCGGGCCGAGCTGCAGCTCGTTGAGGGGGAGGTGGCGGTAGCGCGAGACGAGGGAGCCGATCTCGACCTGCAGGCCCTCGACGTCGATGTCGGGCCGGGGACCCGTGCCCGAGAGGTCCAGCACGGTGTCGGTGAGGAAGACCGAGTCCTCCTGCCAGAAGGCGAGGAGCAGGAGGACGAGCCCCTCGCGAAGCTCGGGTCCGATCTCGCCGACCATGCCGAAGTCGAGGAAGTACACCCTGCCGTCCCACCACTTCATGTTCCCGGGGTGGGGATCCGCGTGGAAGAAGCCCTCGGTGAGGATCTGCTTGTAGTACGACTCGATCAGCTGCCGCGCGGCTTCGGTGCGCTCGTCGCCGAGCGGCGCGCTCGACAGCGGCCCGCCCTGCACCTCCTCCATCACGAGCAGTCGCCCGGTGGAGAAGTCGGTGTAGACCGCCGGGACCGCGAGGCGGTGGTACGGCTCGAGGATGCCCCGCATCCGCTCGATGCTCGAGGCCTCCTTGCGGAAGTCGAGCTCGGCCTGGAGCGACTCCGACAGGTGCTCGACCACGGCAGCGGGGTCGACGACCTGACGCAGGCCGGGGCGCGTCGCGGTCTTGCGGGCGAACACGCCGAGGAGCCCGAGGTCGCGCATGATCTCCTCGCGCGCTCCGGGCCGCTGCACCTTCACCACGGCGCGCTCACCGGTGGAGAGCGTCGCCCGGTGCACCTGGGCGATCGAGCCGGTCGCGAGCGGTTCGGGCTCGATGGTCGCGAACACGTCGTCCCAGGGGACGCGCAGCTCCTCCTCCATGACCTCGACGACCTGGGCCTCGGTGAGCGGCGGCACGTGGTCCCGCAAGGCCGCGAGCTCGTCGATGTACTCGGGTGGCACGAGGTCGGGGCGGGTCGAGAGCACCTGCCCGAGCTTGCAGAACGTGGGACCGAGCTCCTCGAACGCTTGCCGGAGCCGGCGCGCGGTCTCGCGGGTCTCCGAGCCGTCGGCGTCGCCCTTGCGCCGGGCGAAGAGCTCGGCGATCCCGTGCTTGGCGATGACACTGGTGATCTTCGCGGCGCGCCCGCTGAGCAGCAGGTCGTCGTCGTCGGCATCTCCGGGTCTCGTGACGACCGGGTGCTTGGCCCCGTCGAGCGCCGCGGTGTTGACGGTGATCACGGTGCAGTGGGCGGCGTGCGTGATCCGGTTCGGGATGTTGCTGAGGAGGAACTTCTTGTTGTCCCGCATCCCGGCGTTGCCGACGACGATGACGTCGGCCCGCTCCTCGTCGGCGACCGCCACGATCGCCTCGGCGGGTTGGTCGTCGACGATCACGCGTGCCCGGCCGCTCGGGCCGGCGATCTCGCCGGCGAGCCGCTGGAGCTCGGCGCGCGTGGCGTTGAGCAGGTGCTCGTCGATGCCGTCCCGATCGTCGCTTCGGACGCCGTCGGCCAGGTCCGGGTGCGACGGCGGGACGACCTGGACGAGCACGAGCTCGGCGGTGAAGCGGTTCGCCAGGTCGGCGGCCCACTCGACGGCGCGCTCGGAGGTCTCGCTACGGTCGGTGGCGACGACGATTCGCTGCACAGCGCCACGCTACCGAGTCACCGGCGATCGAGGCTCCTCGGCGGCGAGGGTGACCTGCGTTCGGCAACAATGCCTCCGATGTCGACGACCGAGCCCGCCATTCTCACCCCCGACCAACGGGTACGGGTCTTCATCTCGTCGACCCCGGAGGAGCTCGCCGACGAGCGGACCGCGGCGCGTCGCGCGATCCGCCGCCTGCACCTGTCGCCCGTCTGGTACGAGTCGGGCGCACGGCCCCACCCTCCCCGCAGCATGTACCGGGCCTACGTCGACCAGAGCGACATCTTCGTCGGCATCTACTGGCAACGCTACGGATGGGTCGCCCCCGGGATGGAGATCTCCGGCCTCGAGGACGAGTACCAGCTCGCGGCCGGCACGCCGATGCTCCTCTACCTCAAGACGCCGTCCCCCGAGCGCGAACCCCGGCTCGAAGCGTTCCTCGACGACCTCCGCGCGACCGGTTCCGTGTCGTACCGCTCCTTCACCAGCTCGAAGGAGCTGGAGCGCCTGCTCACCGACGACCTCGCGCTCCTCCTGAGCGAGCACTTCCGCGGCGCCGCGTCCTCGGCACCCCCGGGACCGGACGTCGGTGCCCAAGCGGCCCTGCCGACCGGCACCGTCACCTTCCTGTTCACCGACATCGAGGCCTCGACCCGCCGATGGGAGGAGTCACCTGATGCGATGGCCGACGCGCTCGCGCTCCACAACCGCATCCTCACCGACGCATGCACCGAGAACGGTGGCGTCGTGTTCAGCACGATGGGCGACGGCATAGCGGTCGCGTTCTCCTCCACCCTGTCCGCGATCACCGCCGTGCTCGGCGCCCAGCGCGCGCTCACGGACGCGACCTGGCCGCCCGCCACCGGGCCCCTGAAGGTCCGGATGGGACTGCACGCCGACGACGCCGTGGTCCGTGACGGTGAGTACCTCAACCGGCCCTTGAATCGGTGCGCGCGCCTCATGGCCGCGGCCCACGGCGGCCAGGTCCTGCTCTCGGGCGCGGCGGAGGCCCTGGCGCACGACGCACTCCCCGACGGCGCCGAGGTCGTCGACCTGGGTGAGCACCGCCTGCGTGATCTCGCGGAGTCGATGCACGTGTTCCAGCTCGTGCATCGAGCACTGCCCGCCGAGTTCCCGCCACTGCGATCGTTGGAACAGCCGGGCAACCTCCCCCTCCAGCTCACCTCCTTCGTCGGCCGGACGGCGGACCTGGCCGCCACCCGCGAGGCGCTGGCGCGTTCCCGACTTGTCACGCTCGTCGGCCCGGGCGGGGTCGGCAAGACCCGCCTCGCTATCGAGACGGCGGCGTGCGTCGTCCACGAGCACCGCGACGGCTGCTGGTTCATCGAGCTCGCACCGGCGATCGACGCCGACTCCGCGATCCAGGTCGCGGCCACGAGCCTGGGCGTCGCCCCACGGCCCGGCCTCACCGTCGCGGGGAGCATCGCCGACTTCGCCCGCACGCGGCGGATGCTCGTCGTGGTCGACAACTGTGAGCACGTCGTCTCAGAGATCAGTGCGCTGATCGAGCAGCTGCTGCGCATCTGCCCGGATGTGCGGCTCCTCGCGACGAGCCGCGAACCGCTCGGTGTGGAAGGAGAGCAGGTCCTGCGCCTCGGTGCCCTCACCCTGGCCGACCCTGATGCGGGCCTCGAGGCTGATCGGGAACAGCGACGCCGTTCGCCTCTTCGTCGACCGCGCCACCGCGGTGCAGCGCGCCTTCACGCTCGACGAACAGACGGCCGGTCCGGTCGCGGACATCTGCCGCCACCTCGACGGTGTACCGCTCGCCATCGAGCTCGCGGCCGCACGCGTCGCCGTCATGAGCCCGAGCCAGATCGCCGGGTTGCTCGACGACCGCTTCCAGCTGCTGACCAGCGGGCGGCGCACCGCGGCGGAACGGCACCAGACCCTCCTCGCCACGGTCGACTGGTCGTACGCGTTGCTCACCCCCGAGGAGCAAGCCGTCTTCGACGGACTCGGCGTGCTCGTCGGCACGTTCGATGCCGAGACGGTGGCCGCGGTCGTCGATCCCGGCGCCGATCGCTGGCGCATGCTCGACTCCCTGACCAGCCTGGTCGCGAAGTCGATGGTGCTCTGCGAGGACGTCTCCGGCGGCCCGCCGCGCTACCGACTCCTCGAGACGTTGCGCCAGTACGCGCTCGAGCGCCTCGAGGACCGCGGCGACGCCGACACCCTGCGCCGCCGGTTCGCCGAACACGAGGTGGAGTTCGCCGAGACGGCGGGAGCGGCGCTGCTCGGACCCGACGAGCTCGCCTGGCGGCCCCGACTGCGCGCCGAGTTCGACGCCCTGCGAGCCACCGTCCAATGGGCGCTCGAGTCCGAGCACGGCGATGACGCCGAGCTCGGGGTCCGCGTCGCGGCGGCGCTCGCGCCCTACGCGGTCCACGAAGCCGCGGGTGACATCGCCGCGATCGCGGAGATGGCCATCCCGCTGGCCCGCACCTCGACGCCGGGGCGCCGCGCGTCGGTGCTCGGATCGGCCGCCTTCGCCTCGTTCCAGAACAAGGGTGATTTCGCCCTCGCCGAGGCGTTGGCGACCGAGGCGCTCCGGGACGGGCTGGGCGAAGACTGCACCGACCCCGCCTCCGCGTACGCCTCCCTCGTGATGGTGCTGACCTGGACCGGCCGCATCGACGAGGGCCGACGCGTCCTCGCCGAGGCGTTCGATGCGCTCGAGGCGACCGACGCCAACCAGTACAGCCGAGCGATCCTCCACCAGACCGCAGCCGCGGTCCTTTCGATGACGGGCGACGTCGAGGAGGCCCGAGCGAGCGCGTCCGATGCCCTCGCACGAGCCCGGCAGGTCGGCTCCCCGTCCGAGATGGCAGCCGCGCTGTGGACGGCGTGCCTCACCACCATTCGGGACCGCCCCGACGAGGCACTCGAATTCGCCGAGGAGGCGGTCTCGCTCATCCTGGCCGGGGCCAGTGGGAGCGTCTTCGGCCACGTCATGGCGATGCGCGCCGAGCTCCGGGCTCGGAGCGGCGACGCCGCCGGCGCCGGCGCCGACCTTCGGGAGGCGCTCACCTACAGCCGGACGAAGGGCGACCAGGTCATGCTCGCGGTCGGCCTCGACCGGGGGATCCTGGTCTTCGGCCACCTGGGTCGACCCGAGGCGGTCGCGGTGCTCTCGGGCGCGGTCGGCCCCGAGGGCGCACTCGGTGTGCTCAGCACGTTGCCGCTCGCCGAGCGGGGCGACCGCGACGCGCTCGTCCAGCAGGAGCGCACCCAGAGTGCCAGCGTCGACCTCGGACCGGAGGCGTTCGACGCGGCCGTGGCGCGCGGAGCGGCGATGTCACCGGACGAGATCGTCGCCTACGTCGTCGCCGAGATCGAGCGGTTGACGGGTGAGACCGCTTGACGACCTGGCGACGTGCCGGTCGCAAGGCTCAGATCCTGATGGTCAGGGCGACAACCCGGTCGGCGCCGGCCCTGTCATGCTGGCGCCCATGCAGAAGCGTCGACGTTCCGGGGTCGCGCCGATCCTGGTCGTCGTCGTGGTGGCCACGGTCGCCCTCGTCGCGCCGAGCGGGCCGGTCGGAGCCGCCCGTCGCACCGAGATGGTGCCGGACGGGGTCGCGCATGACTGCTCGGTCGACGTGACGAAGCGCCTCGGGCGCTGGATCGCCGGGGTACCTGATGGCTCGACCATCGAGTTCGCGCGGGACGGTTGCTACCGGGTCGACGGGTCGCTGGTGGTCGAGGACCGGTCGGACCTCACGTTCGAGGGCAACGGGGCCACCCTCCGGGCCGACACGCCCGGCGACCGGGGCCGTCGACACCTCTGGTTCGTCGGGGGCGAGAACCTTGTCGTGCGCGACCTGACCGTGCGCGGCGCCAACCCGCATGCGGGTGCCACGCTCCAGGCCTACGACGAGGAGAAGGCGTTCCAGCACGCGTTCACGTTCTCCGGCGTCACCGGCGCGCGGCTCGAGCACGTCCAGGCGTACGACACGTACGGCGACTTCGTCTACATCGGCGAGGGTGGCAAGGACGACCAGGGCAACCGGCGCTGGAGCTCGGACATCACGGTCACCGACTCGACGTTCGCCCGCAGCGGCCGGCAGGGGATCGCGATCACCTCCGGTGAGCACATCACGATCGAGCACAACACGATCACCGACGTCGCCCGGTCGATGTTCGATCTCGAGGCGAACTCGCCCGAGGGCGGCGCGCTCGACGTGCTCGTCCAGGACAACGTGACCGGCGCGGCGGTCAACTTCTGGCTGGCGAACAAGGGTGGGGGGAAGGTCCACGACGTCCGGTTCGTCGGCAACCGCATGAAGGCGCGCACCGGCGGCCTCGTGTTCATCTTCGCCCCGAAGGACCGGGGCTACCGCGGGCCGTTCCTGTTCAAGGACAACACCCTGCTGGTCGGCAACACCGTGAACGACGAGGGATCGAAAGGCGCGTTCTTCCTCTCGCAGGTGAAGGACGTGACGATCGAGGGCAACCGGGCCACCTTCCCGAAGGGCGCGGACATGCCCGCCGTCGAGCGGCAGGACGCGCCGCGCACCGTGGTGAACGACAACACGTTCAAGAACGCGGGTCCGTTGTTCATCGACACGGTTCGGCCATCGGAGGATTGAGGCGGGGCAAAAGGTCTCCTGCGCGCGGCTTTCCCCGAGGCGATCCGGGCCGGTACCGTCCCCCGAATGGCTGACGATGTCGCGATCGCACGTGGGTTGCTCGGGGCGGCCGCCGTCGGGGACGGCCCCACACCCGAGCAGCAGGGGCTCATCCAGCACCTGCTGCACGGCTACTTCGGCGTCGACACCGAGCTCGCCACGCTGGCGCCGCTCGATCCGGTGGACTTGGTCGACCTCGTCGACGAGGAGGACTGTCCTCGTGTCGTGGATCTCCTCGTCGTCGTCGAGTTCTGTCGTCACCCGGCCACTCCCACCCAGGCCGACCGCGTCGAGGAGTACGCGCAGGCCCTCGGCGTCGACGAGCCGATGCTCGTGGTGGCGCGTGACGCGCTCATGGACCGCCGGGCGCAGGTGATGGAGGACTGGAGCCGGTTCCAGGAAGCGTCACCGGTCGAGCCGGGTGTTCGCGCCGATGATCCCGCGCTCGGTGAACGATTCCGGGCGCTCCGGGAGTGCCCCACGGGGAGCCTCGGGCGCGCGTTCGCCGATTTCTACGAACGCTGGCAGCTGCCGTTCCCGGGTGAGGCGGGAAGCGGCAACGCCGGGCTCGTCGCCCACGACTTCAGCCATGTGCTCGCGGGATACGAACCCGATGCGCCGGGCGAGCTCGCACTTCAGGCGATGCTCACGAGCGCAACCGGGTTCGAGCACCACTTCTCGGGGCTCGTGGCGTCGTTGTCGCTCTACGAGGTGGGGATGTTCGAGTATCCCGGGATCAGACCCCGGGTCGGAGGCGTCGACCGGCCGGGTTCGGCCGCGGAGCTCGCCGAAGGGTTCGCGCGGGGCGAGCGGTGCGGCACCGACTTCCAAGCCATCGACCACCTCGCACGCGCGGAGGATTCGCTCGACGTCGTGCGCGCCGACTGTGGCATCCCCCCGCGGAGCGTGTGACGGCGACGGGTACCAACGCTTCACGACCGGCGGGCGCAGCGAGGTGGTCGAGTTGGGCGGCGACCTCGCCGCAACGAGCGCGCGGCGTTCGGGGTCTTCGCCACGCTCGTACGCTCACCGGATCGTCACTGCTCAACCGGTCCAGCGGCTGCGGTTGATGCGCCGCGCCGTGCGGGGCTGGTCGGGGAGTGTGGGCGACGCGAACGCGGCGAGGTGCACGACGGCGCCTTCCCACTCGAGCGCGTTGCCGACGACGGCGTCGTCGGCGATCACCCGGTCCCGTCCGAGGCCGACCGCGTCGGCTGCGGTGGCGTCCGCGTCGAGCACCTGGGCGACGAACGCTTCGGCGTCCTCGATCGTGGCGTGGCCGGGCTCGGTGTGGAGTGCGTCGACGGCGTAGCCCTGGACGAGGCCAGGCCAGTACTCGGCGAGCGTGGAGGCCTTGTCGAACCAGTCGATGCCGCGCACCGTGCCCGCAATAGAGAGGATGACCCCGCGCTGGTCGGGGAGCGGGGTGAGCTCTCCGACGAGGCCGGTCAGGTCGTCGTCGACGCGGCGGTAGACGTCTTCGAGCGCGCTCGTGGCCGAAGGTGCCGCGAGGTTGGACTGGTACGAGGCGATCCGGTCCCAGACGGCGCCCTGGTCGGCGCGCGCGCCCGCGCCCCGGCGGCGGGACTCGGCGACGTGCCGGGTCTTGAGGCGGCGCAGGTCGCTCGGTGCGTGGCGGGCGCTGCGGGCCATCTCCCGCGGGGCCCCCCAGCGCCCCGCCTCGACGCAGCTGACCGGCACGGAGAGGTGGGTGCCGGCGGGGACGAGGAGCGAGACGTTGAGCGTGCGGTTCTGCTTCGCCCCGATGAGGCTCTCGCCCTCGAGCAGCAGCACGGGCTGGGTGCCGGCGTTGTGCACGACGAGCTCGGGGACGTCGCCGGAGCCCTGTTCGCCGACGTGCAGCACGCCTGCCGCCTCGGCCTCGGGGCCGGTGAGGTACTGCGGCGCTGCGGGCGCGCTCGAGTACACGGGGAACAGTGCGAGTGCTCCACGAACGATCGGGTCCTTGACGGTGAGCTCGAGCTGCATGCGCGCTCCTCCTGGTTCGGCGGCGGGTGACCCACAGTGTGGAAGGGGGGTGGGACACGGCTGCCGTGCCGCGTGAGAGACGGGCGCGTTGGCGCGAACTACACGCGCGTAACTGTCACACCCCCCGAGGACCCTTGGAGCACAACGACGAGGGGGATCTCATGAGCAAGCACCGGCAACACGTCGGCAGCCGCACGCTGCACCTGGTCGACCTGGAGAACCTGCTGGGCGACCGACGCAAGGAAGCGGTCGCGCTCGACGGGCTGCGCCGCTACCTGGCGCTTGCCCGCTGGGAAGCAGGCGACCAGGTCCTGGTCGCAGCACACCCGGAGATCATCCGGCAGATCGGATTCGTGCCCCCGGTTCCTTGCAGCCTGCACGCAACGGAGGGTGAGGACGCGGCCGACCAGATGCTCCTCGCCCACGCACCCGCGGAGCTGGTGGCCCGCCGCTATTCACGCCTTGTCGTGGGCAGCGGCGACGGCATCTTCGTCGACCGAGCGGTCGCCGCGCGCGCCGGCCAGGTCGGTGTCGCTGTCGTCGCCCGCGCCGACGGCTGCTCGTCGCGATTCCGGCGCCGGGCGTTCCCGATCCTCGACTTCTCGACCGACGGTCTGCAGGCCGCGGATCCGGTGCTCGATCTCGCCGCCTGAGTCCGCTGCTGGTGCTCGCGAGCACCAAAGCCGCGCGTCCGATCGGCGTGCGTCCGGTGCGGAACGACCACCAAGGCGCACGCCCGGCGCGAAGTCGCCGGGCATAGCATCGTGGCGATGACCGCGTTCCTTGCCGTCCCGCGGCGGCGAGGTTCCCCAGGGTCCGCGATCCGCTGCCTCGCGACGGTGACCGCGCTCGGCAGCTTCCTCGCCCTCGGGCTGCCGCCGGCCGCCGCGGCGGAGCCTCACGGGAACCGCTCCACGGTGCGGACGGTCCGCATCGTTCTGGTCGACAGCACGAGGGCCACGCCGGCGACGCCCGACGAGCCCGCGGCCCGGACCCGGACCTTGCCGACCACCGTACGATTTCCCGACACGACCGAGGCCCGTCCGCTGCCGTTGGTCGTGCTCGCCCACGGTCTGAACGGTGATCCGGACGATCTCGAGGACCTCTCCGAGACGTGGGCACGCGCCGGCTTCGTGGTCGCGCTCCCGCGATTCCCGCGCACGAACGTCGGCGGAGACGGCAAGGCATTGCCGGCCGATGTTGCCGACTACCCCGGAGACCTCAGCTTCGTCATCACGCAGCTCCTCGCGACGAGCGCCGGTACCGAGCCCGGCCCGCTCCGTGGCCGCATCGACACGCGCCACATCGGCGCCGCTGGAGTCTCGCTCGGTGGGATGGCCGTGTACGGGTTGACCACGAACAGCTGCTGTCTGGACAAGCGGGTCGACGCGGCGATCTTCATGGCCGCGGTGCGGCGGCCGTTCCCGCACGGCCACTTCGTCAGCCCCGAGATTCCCGTCATGCTGGTGCACGGCGACGCTGACACCGGCTACCGATACAGCGCGCAGGTCTATCCCGGGCTCGACGCACCCAAATGGTTCATCACACTCCGCGGCGGGCGCCACGGGCCACCCTTCGAAGACCCGCCGGACGAGTTCGACGCCCTGGTCCGGGCGACGACGACTGCCTTCTGGCAGCGCTACCTCCAGGGCCACCGCGACGCCGCTGGACGCATCGTGCGCGCGGTCGCCCACAGCGACCATGGCGCGACACTCCGACACAGCACCTGACCCGCGGGAGACGAAACCCCATCGGCGGCGCAGGGATCATCGGGCCCATGCCGTGGCGCTGCGCACGTCGTACCGTCGGTGTCGACGAGCGATACCGGGCCGCCCGACTCAGCGCGCGAACAGGTCAGCCGTCGATTGCCACGAGGTCGTGGCGGAACGCGTACGCCGTCGCGGCGGCGCGCGTCGACACTCCGACCTTGGTGAAGATGTTCGACAGGTGGCGCGCGACCGTCTTGTCGCTCAGGAACAGCTCACCCGCGATCTGCTTGTTGGTCTTTCCTGCCGCGACCAGCCGGAGCACCTCGGCCTCGCGCCCGGTCAGCCCGTCGGGGAGGGAGGGGGTCGCGCTCGGGCTCCGGGCTTCGCGAGCGTCGACGTGCACGCCGAGCTCGTCGAACAGCCGGCGCGCATGGTCGAACGCCGCGCTGGCCGCGGCCGAATCGCCGGCGTCGCGACCAGCCTGGCCGAGCAGCGTGTACGCGGTGGCGAGCTCGTACGGGACGCCGAGCTCGCTCCAGCGGGCGACCGCGTCCCGCAACGTCGACCCGGCACCCGGGTCGCCGCACGCGAGCTCCACCCGGCCCCGGCTCGCCACGGCCGCGGCCTCGATGCCCGGGCTCGAGAAGTCGCGTGCGGTCTGCTCGAGCTCGGCGACGGCCGCGGACGCGGCGTCGAGGTCGTCGGTCGCGATCGCGACCAGCGCGAACGCCGGCAGCACCTTCGCGCGGGCGAGGCGGTTCCACCCGGCCCGTTCCAGGGCATCACGTGCGACCGCGCTCGCGAGCTCGGTGCGCCCACGGGCCAGGTGCGCGAGTGCGACCCCGGCTCGGGGTTGTGCGCACAGCCGGTCGGCCTGCGCGAACGCCGACTCGGCACCGTCGAGGTCACCGAGGCGACGACGGATGTCGCCGATCTCGGCCCACGCCAGCGCCGCGTTGGGGAGGTTGATGCCGAGCAGCTCGTCGCACGCGCGCGTCGCCTCGCGCTCGGCCTCGACCCATGCGCCGCGCCACTGGAGCGCAGTCGCGTGGTGCACCCGGCACACGCCGGGGAACAGCGAGAAGGGGGATCCCTCCGCCCAGCGGGCGGTCGCGACGGTCCACTCTCCGCTGCGCGCCAGGTCACCGAGCTCCTCGCACGCACTGATCAGGCTGCAATACACCTTGCCGGTCGTGTACGGCGAACAGCGGCCGTCGAGCACGAAGAGCATCGCCTCGTCGAGCAGCTCGAGCCCCTCGGCCGGTCTTCCTTGGTCGATGCGGACGCGTCCGAGGGTCTGGAGCGCCTCGGCCTCGACATCCGCGCTGCGCAATGACCGCCCGAGGACGATGCCCGCCTCCGCGAGCGACGCGGCGTCGTCGAGGTCGCCGCTGCCGTGCGCGACCTCGGCCTCGCGCAGCAGCAGCGCCCCGTGCTCCGGGCAGTTGGTGTCGGCCTCGAGCGCGTGCCGCGCCCGGCGCAGCCAACCCCCGGCGATCGCCGGGCTGGCGCGGAAGCAGTAGTGCTCGTAGAGCCACACCGCGCATTGCCCGGCGCGCCGGTCGTCGCGCAGCTCGTCGTAGCGCGCGTACGCGTGCTCGCGCGCCTCGATGCACTCGTCGAGACGGCCGAGCCACCACGCGGCGTCGGCGAGGAGGTCGAGCCGCTCCGCCTCGAGCCGGGGATCGCCGCCCGGCGGCGGTCCGTCGTCGAGGGCGTCGATGCAGCCTTGCCAGTCCTGACGCCCATGAGCGTCGCGGGCGTCGGCGAGTGGTTGCACCTCGTCAGGGTCGCGCCGATGCTTTCCGATCGCCAGGCGGCTCAGCCGACCTTCGCCATCTGGGCCGCGAGGTGCTCGAGCACGGGCGCGATCTCGTCCGCGGGGCTGAACTCGAGGAAGGTGACGCCCTCGTCGGTCCAGCCGGTGTGCCCGCCCGGCCAGCAGTAGAGGTCGCCGGCCCGGTTGAGCTCCTCGGTGCCGTCCGCGAAGCGGAGGTGGATCGAGCCCTCCAGCACGTAGCCCCAGTGCGGGCACTGGCAGAGGTCGCCCGGCAGGCCCTGGAACAGCGGGGTGAAGTCGACGCCCGGGGGGAGGTGGATGTAGCGGGCGAGCACGTCGCCGCACTCGGTGGCGCGGGTGTCGATGCCGTCGACCGCCATCTCTTGGGCCATCTCGTCGAGGGTGAGGCGCATTGGGTGCTCCTGGGTCGGTGGACGGGGATCGGATGATCCCGACCTGTTGATCGTGCAGCACGGGCACCCGGGATCGCATCGGGCGGTCACACCAACCGGTTTCGGCGCGAATGGGTCGTTTGGACCATGCGCCGGAACGCCGGTTGGTGCAGGCTGCCGATGCGCCACGCGACCGGCCCCGGGGAGGATCGACCCATGACCGACCACCCGTCGCGTGGGAGCACCGACGACGAGCTCACGAGACTCATCCGGCACGGACGCGACCGCGAGGCGGTCGTCCTGGCCCTGCACGAGCACCCGCTGCCGACCCGAGGAGCACCGATGGACCCACGTGACCAGATGGACATGATCATGCCGCTGCTCGAAGGCGTCGCCGCACCGCTGACGCCCGACCAGCTCGACGCGCCGACGCCGTGCGCGGCGTTCACCGTGCGCGGTGTGCTCGAGCACATGATCGCCGGCGGCACGCTCTTCACCGCCGCGTTCCGCGGCGAGGCGCCCCCCGACGCGTTCCCCGACGGCGATCCGATCGCCGAGTTCCCGAAGACGATGGCCGCCCTGCGCGACGCGATCCGGAGCGACGGCGCGCTCGATCGCACCATCGACGCACCGTTCGGCCAGGTCCCCGGCGAGATGTTCGCCCGCTTCGTCGCGATGGATGGCCTCGTGCACGGCTGGGACATCGCCACCGCGACCGGGCAGTCCTACGACCCGCCGGAAGCGCTGGTCGAGGAGGTCGACGGGTTCGCGCGTCAGGCGATCGCCGACGGGATGCGTGACGGCGACACCTTCGGGGCCGCGGTCGAGGCCCCGCCCGACGCGACGGGGATGGAGCGGCTCGCCGCGTTCACCGGTCGGGCGGTTCCTTCGCACGCCTGACGTCGTCGCTGCCGGCACTACCGTGAGTACCTCGCGAGCAGGAGGCTCAGGTGCAGGTCGAAGTCACGACGGACCGAACGGTCAAAGGCAGTGACGAGCTGATCGGTGAGGTCGAGGCCGAGGTCGGCGCCGCGCTGTCGCGGTTCAGCGAGCGACTCACGCGGGTGGAGGTCCACCTGGGCGACGAGAACGCCGGCAAGCACGGCTCCGACGACAAGCGATGCACGTTGGAGGCCCGCCCCGCGGGTCAGCAGCCGGTCGCGGTCACGCACCATGCCGCGACCCCGGACGAGGCGCTCCGGGGTGCGCTCAAGAAGCTCCAGAAGCTCCTCGACAGCAAGTTCGGGCGGCTCGACGATCGCAAGGGCCGCGACTCGATCCGTCGTGACGAGGGGAACTGACGCCACCGTTCGCCACTCGCACGCCGTAGGTTTGCGCAGTGCCGGTACCGCGAGAGCAGCATCGGGTTGGGGTCGACTACCTGGAAGTTGCGACGGCGCTCCTGCGCCGAGTCCGCAGCGCGCACCCGACGAAAGGGTTGTGTGAAGCCGCCGACCTGCAGTGGTGGTGGCGCACGCCGCGCTCGACCGACGCGCTCGGTCAGCTCTTCTGGTTCGATGAGCTCGGTCGCCCCGAAGCTGCGGTGATCGCCACTGACTGGGGCGACCGGATCGCTCTCGATCCGATCCTCATGCCCCACGCAGCGCCCGACTGGGTTGCCCATGTCATCGAGCGCGGGCTTGCCCATGCCAGTGCGTCCGGGTTCGCCGCCGTCGAGCTCGAGGTCGATCGTGCCGATGAGGTGCTGCGTGAGGTGTTGTTGGGCCAGGGCTTCGCGATCAAGGAAGCCGGACTGGTCGAGTCGTGGCTGACTGCAGACGTTCGACCGGAGATCAGTCCGCTGCACGGCGACTATCGGCTGTCCAGTCGCGTCGACACGATGGCCCGTCCGCACCACATGATCGAGCGGAATGGACCCGACGTCGAGCAGCGTCTCCTCCAGACATCGTTGTATCGCGCCGATCTCGATCTGGTCGTTCTCGACCGCGATCACAACACCGCCGCGTACGGTCTGTTCTGGTACGACCCCGAGACCGCGACCGGCCTCGTCGAGCCCATGCGCACCGAGGACGAGCACCAGCGCCGAGGACTTGCCCGGCACGTACTCACTGCCGGCGTCGACCTCCTTGCTGACGCCGGAGCAGTGCGTATCAAGATCTGCTTCGAACCGGACAACCCGGCGACGCGTCACCTCTATCCCAGCGTCGGCTTCGAAGCGGTCAACCAGACCGACGTCTTCTCTCGCCGAGCCGGCGATGCCCGTCCTTCGTAGACGGACCCGCCGGGAGGCTGCCAGAGCTTCGCCGCGCAGAACCGCGCTAGCTGATCGACTCCTCGGCGGCTGTCCCTTCCAGGGGGCGGTAGACCTGGTGGAAGTCGAACTCGTCGGAGTACGTGCGCTCCACACCTGGAACCGCCGACGACGGGTACAGAGCCCTGAGGTGCGGATCCATCATCAAGAGACTGGCAGCCCACCGCGTCCTCGATCGCGTCATTCCGACAACACATGCGTCGCGCCGGGTGTGCCCGTGGTCGAAGGTCAGCGCTACGCCGAGCACGGGAGTGGATCAGCCGACAGAGGACTCCGCGGCGGCCTTGATGTTGGCGATCGTGGCCTCGATGGCCTTGGCGAGCATCTCGAAGCGACCCTCGAAGTTCGCCGGTGATCCTTCGACGTTGATGCGCGGCGCGTCGAACGACTCGGTCAGCGTGGTCCCCGAACCGCTGGGCGCGAACTCGAAGCGCCACCGGGTCGACATCGGATCGTCCGGCGGCACCTCGAAGGCGAACACGGCGCCCGGCTCGCACTCAGCCACGACGCACGACGCATCCCACTCGTAGGTGCCGGCCCGGTTGTAGCCGTGGAAGTGGGCGCCGACGGCCGGCCCGGTCGCGCCGTCCTCCCACTCGGCCCGCACGCACTCCGGGCTCCACTCGCCCATGCGGGTCACGTCGGCGACGAGCTGCCAGACGACTTCGGGTGCGGCATCGATCTCGATCGATGCCGAGGACTGCTCGGGGAAAGGGGCCATCCGGCACGCTACCGCTGACCGCCGCACCCGACCACGGGGTTGGATCCGCTCAGACCGGCGCGTCGAACACGGACGGCAGCGCGTCGAGGGGTGTCGCCTCCGGGTACACGTGGGCGAGCGCGTCCCGCAGGTCGGGGTCGTCGAGCCGCTCGAGGTCGAAGGCGATGCGTTCGCCCCGGTGGACGAGGTCCCGGTCGAACGTGTCGGCGACGTCGCGCATCGACAGCGAGTCGGCGCAGCGTTGCGCCTGCTCGGCCTGGGTGCGGTACACGTCGGCCTTCCACAACACGCTCACCCGGAACGCGTCCAGCGACGAGCGGTACGCGACCTCGCCGTGATCGGTCACCGCCCAGTCGTCGGTCCCGTCGCCGACCGGCGCGAGCTCGGCGCCCGGGGTCACACGCCGCGTCCCGTCGTCGAACGGCCCGACCGGGCAGACCTGGTGGAACATGCCGTGGTTGTCGCCGAGCAACGCGGTGTTGGCCATCGCGCCGCCGTGCTCGTGGGGCGGGCACTCCGGTCCGTCGGGCCAGTACCGCAGCGCACCACCTTCTACGTCGTGCATCCACCAGATCGCGGTGGCCTGCACGATCTCGTACCGCTGGAACAGGCCCGACCACAGCATCATCCGCAGCACCCACATCGGGGTGTTCGTGCGGTCACGGCCGTGGAACCGGGGGTTGTCGGTGTGGGCCGGCCCACCTTCGGCGATCGCGGCCATCACGTTCACGTAGACGCTCTTCGGCTCGACGACCTCGGCGTCGTAGAACTGCTTCGCCTGCTCGATGTAGCCGCGGTGGCGGAGAAAGAGGTCGGATCCCGGGGCGGCGAAGTCGTCGTGCACCCAGTCGTTCTGGAACCACATCGGCCGGGTCCGGGTGTGCGGGTCGGCACCCGGGCTGTACCAACCCCCGAGCGGGGTGTACGGCGCCTGCGACTCGAGCAGCCTCACCGCGTCACCGACGTCCGCGACCACGTCGTGCAACAGCACCGGTCGATCGGAGTAGCGAACCATGGTGCACCCGTTCTCGCGACCCGAGTGGACGTTCCCGTCCGGCTCGTCGGGGAGATCCTACGGCTCGCTCGGCACCGCTGCCGCCGGAGCACGGCGCATTCGCTCTTTGGTCTGGCGATCACCGGTCTCACCTGCCCGATCGAGATCGTCCCCACCTTCACCGGCTACGTCGTCCCATCACCGCGGCTGGTCGCTCGCGGACGTCGAAGCCGCGAGCCTTGGGGAGGAGGCGCGAGACTCGTTCCGTGTCCACGACCGACCAGCACGCCATCCTCGTCGGTATCGACGGATCGGCTGCGTCCGACGCGGCGCTCGCCTGGGCGTGCACGGAAGCACGGTTGCGTGGCAGCGCGGTCGTCGCGTTGCACGTCATCTCCGAGCCCTACCAGTTGCCGCGCGTCCCGATCGAAGAACCCGAGGGCAAGCTCGAGCTCAAGGGCCAGCGGGTGCTCGACGAGGCGCTCGCGCGCGTGTCCACCGAGGGCGTGGTCGTGGAGTCGCGATTGCTCGAAGGTGCGCCCGGAGAGCTGCTCGTGGAGGCCAGCGAGGAGGCCGAGCTGGTCGTCGTGGGGACGCGCCGTCACGGCGGCCTCGCGTCGTTCGTGCTGGGCTCGGTGAGCAACAGCGTCGTGCACCATGCGCACTGCCCGGTGGTGGTCGTGCGGGGGTGATCGGCACCTCTGAGGCCTGAACGACGCGACCATGGTCCAAGCCTCACGAGTCGCGGTGAGCGCAACCGCGCGTCAGGCGACTCGCGGATTTGCGGGACAGTGCGCCGCCGTGTGGAGTCTCCTCGTCAGCCGACCACGTCGCAGACCGCGATGGCAGGGGCGTCGCGTCGAGCCTTCTCGTTGGCGGTGGCGAGGTCCCCGAGCGGGGTGTAGGTGACGCGGTCGGGGTCGAGGCCGAGGGCGGCCGCGTCGGTCGGGTTGAGGCGTTCGATGAGGCTCTTCGAGGCGAGCGCCCGCCCACCGGTTGCACACGCCTCGATCCTCGCTCCTTCGTTGACCTCGTCGCGAGCGGCTACCGTCGAGCGGCATGCGGAGGCTGAGCGGGATTCTGGCCGGTGTGCTGCTGGCGGCGGGCTCGTTGGTGGCAGTGGGGGTGGCCCCGGCGGGTGCGCTGACGACGATCACGGTGCTCAACAACAACGACGCCGGAGCGGGCTCGTTGCGCCAGGCGTTTGTCGATGCCAACGCGGGTGGCGTTGCTCAGGCGGATGACGTGGTGATCGTCATCCCGGCGAGTGTGGGGACGATCTCCCTCACTACTGGGTCTCTGTCCTATAACGGTGGGTCGGGCGGGACGCACGCCCTCACGGTGGAGGGTTCGGGCAACACGATCGACCAGACGGTTGCCGGTCCTCAGGTGGTTTCTTGCTCCAACAACGGGACGCTCACCATCAACGGCCTGACGATCACCGGCGCCGACGTTGGAGGCGGTGGCGGCGGGATCAACGCCTTCTGCAACTTGGTGGTGACGAACTCGACGGTGAGTGGCAACACTGCCGGCGGGGGCAGTGGTGGGATCGGCGCGTTCGGCAGCTTGGTGGTGACGAACTCGACGGTGAGTGGCAACACTGCCGGTGGGGGCGGCGGTGGGATCAACGTGTTCGGCAGCTTGGTGGTGACGAACTCGACGGTGAGTGGCAACACTGCCGGTGGGGGCGGCGGCGGAATCCTCGCGTTCGACGGCTTGGTGGTGACCAACTCGACGGTGAGCGGCAACACGGCTACGAGCTCCGGGGGCGGCATCGGTGTGTGCGGCGTGGGGTCGAACGTGTTGGTGTACGCGACGGTGGTGGAGAACACGGCTCCCTTTGGCGCGAACCTCGCCGCCGACGCATGCAACAGTTCCGTCGGCGCTGCTGCCATTGGCGATCCGTTGATGAGCTTCGGGTCCGTGGTGGCCTTGCCGCAAGGCGGCGGTGACAATTGCGCGGTGCTCGTTGATGATCCGGTGGGGTTCAACTTCTCGGACGACGACTCCTGCGAGTTCAGCGCGTCGACGGACAAGCAGAACGCGGGCGACCCACTGCTCGGTGCGCTGGCCGACAACGGTGGCCCGACCCTGACGCGGCTACCCCAGACGGGGAGCCCGTTGATCGACGCGATCCCCAACGCCAACTGTGCCGACGGCAACACGTTGGCCGGGTTCGCGGTCACGACCGACCAGCGGGCTCTGGCCCGTCCCGAGCAGACCGGCGGGAACTGCGACATCGGCGCTGTCGAGGTCCAGCTCTCAGCGGCGGCGCCGATCGAGATCACGATCCGCTTCACCGGCTAGCCCCGCGACCCGAAGCCAACGCGCCGGGCGGCGGTCTCAGAGCGTGATGGTCGCGCCGAAGCTGAGCAGCGCGACGAGCGAACAGATGCCGGCCACGACGTTGATCACACCGATGATCCGGTCAGCGCGCGCCAGGCGCGAGCCCGCTTCCCCGAGGCGCTCGAAGGCGGCGAGTCGTACGTGATAGCTCCACCGAAGTCCTCGAAGCGCCCCCGCGACGAGCAGACGGTCCATCGTGCTCGCGGTGCCGTGCCGGCGAGGAGTGAGATCCTGCTCGTACTGGCGGGCGAGCGGGTAGGCAAACGCGAGCCCGACCCACCTGGTGACGAGTCGCATGATCAAGGCGACGAACACGAGAGCAAAGGGCGTCAACAGGCCGGAGGCGATCTTGCCGGATGACGACGTGTCCAGATCGAGCTTGTTCGACTCCGCTTGCGTGTCGGCCACGATCACGCCGACGGTGAAACCGAAGAACAGCACCGCGTAGAAGGAGCGTCGAACCAGGTACACGGCGATCAGGCGCGCCGAGTCGGCGCGGCCCGGCAGGAGCGCAACGCTCGGATGCAGGCGGAGGTTGTCCGATGGCACGCGTGCTGATGTTCCGCTCGGCCTCCGCATAACCGGCTGACCTTACCGAGACCTGCAACAGGCGTACCGCGGCCGAGTGAGGCACCACTTCACAGCATCTTCACGCCTTCCGACGTCCGTGCTTCATCCGCGCGGCGTTTGCTCGGAGCGAAGGCACGCACGAGCACACGGCGTGCTCCACGGCACGACCTGAACAAGGGAGAGACACCATGAAGGTCTGGATCGATCAGGACGCTTGCATCGGAAACGGGATCTGCGCCGACGTGGCCGGGGACCTCTTCATGTACGACGGCGACCTGGCCTACGTGCGAGATGGCGACCAGGTCCTCACCGCGCGCGGGTCGATGATCTCGGTTCCGCCGGGACGCGAGGACGCTGTGCTCGAAGCCGCGGAGGAGTGCCCTGCCGCCTGCATCTACATCGAGAACGACTGACGACGGTGTGAGTGGCGAGCGCGGAGTGAACCTGAGCGCCCGGTCCGCCGGGCTCGCGCGGCCCGATGATCCCGGGTTCTTCGACGCCCGCGTGAAGGGCGACCTGGTTCTGTGACCTCGAGGGCGAAGCGTCGAGAGGTCGAACCCACCGCCACCGCCCCCGGCCGGCTGCGGCCGGGCCAGAATGCAGCCCATGAGCCACACGCTGGGGATCGACGTCGGCACCACGAACGCGAAGGCAGCGCTGGTCCGCGACGACGGCATGATCGTGGCGAGCGCATCGCGGCCGATCCCTACGGTGCGCGACGGCGTAAGTCGCCGAGCAGAGCCCCGCTGCGTTGTGGGACGCGGTGCTCGGCGCGGTGCGTGAAGTGACCGACGCGGCACCTTCGGCTGCAGCGAGCGTGGGCGCGGTCCTGTGTGCCAGCCAGTACTCCTCGACGGTCCCGGTCGACGCGCAGGGGAACCCGACCGGCGAGATCGTGCTCTACCTGGACCATCGGGGGACCGACCACTGCTTCGCGATCATGGAGCGCGAGCCCGAGTCGCTCGTGACGTTCATCGACCACCACGGCATCCCGCCGGTCGGGGGTGGGCTGTCGCTCGCCCATATCCTCCACTACCAGCTCGACCGGCCCGACGTGCACGCGGCGACGGCCACCTACCTCGAGCCGATGGACTTCGTGAACCTGCGCCTGACCGGGCGCGTGGCCGCGACGCAGTGCACGATGCTCACGACCCAGATGTGCGACAACCGCACCATCGGCACGCTCGAGTACGACGCCGAGCTGGTGCGCCTTGCCGGGGTCGACGCCGACCGGTTGCCGTCGCTGGTCGCCGTCGACGCCGCGCTGGGTGCGCCGCTCCCCGAGATCGCCGACGCCCTCGGGATCCCGCGGGACGCCGTCGTCTATGCGGGTGTGAACGACAGCCAGGCGGGCGCGATCGCAACGGGCGCCTACCGGCCGGGCCGGGCCGGAGCCATGATCGGGACCACCAGCGTGCTGCTCGAGACCATGGACCGGAAGGACACCGACCTCGACCACGAGATCGCGTCGATCCCCGGCCCCCTCGGCGAGCGCTACGTGGTGTTCGCCGAGAACGGGCTCGGGGGCAAGGCGCTCGAGCACGTGCTCGCCAACATCGTGTACGCGACCGACGAGCTCGCCGACCATGTCGCCGCGGACCACTTCGAGCACCTCGACGACGCCCTGCGCGCCGTGCCGGCCGGCAGCAATGGCGTGCTCTTCCTCCCGTGGCTCGCCGGCACACTCGCCCCACGCGCCGACACCCTCATGCGGGGCGGCTTCCTGAACCTCTCGCTCGACACCCACCGCACGCATCTGGTGCGCGCCGTGGTGGAGGGCATCTGTCACAACTTCGCCTGGCTCGCACCCTTCGTCGAGGCGTTCACCGGCGAGCGCGTCGACGAGCTCGTCTTCGGTGGCGGTGCCGCGCGCTCACCGGTCTGGGCCCAGATCCTCGCCGACGTCGTGGACCGCCCGGTCCGTACCCTCGAGGCCCCCGACTTCGTCGGCGCACGCGCCGCCGCACTCCTCGCGCACCAACGGGCCGGCACCCTCGACGCGGACGACCTGGCCGCCCTCGTGATCACCGACGCCGAGTACGAGCCCGACCCGGCCAACCGCGCGGTCCACGACGCGACCCACGAGCAGTTCGTGGCCGTGTTCGACGCGCTCCAACCCATCTACCACGGGCTGAACGCGTGACGTACCCATCGATCGACGGAGGAACCTGGCGATGAGCGACTACCCGTACGCAGACCGGTACCCCGTGAACCGCACCCTCCCGGCCACAGGGCGCGACCGCGGTGAGCTGCTCGCCGAGCTCCGCGAGATGGCCCAGGGCGAGGACGCGTACTGGGAGACCGGCCGCTGCTCCGGCACCATGTACTGCGGCGACCACGACCACTACGCGTTCATGAACGAGGCGTTCGGGACGTTCTCGCACGCGAACATCCTCCAGCGCGACATGTTCCCCAGCGCGACGAAGTTCGAGGCCGAGATCATCGGCATGACGCTCGACATGCTCCACGCAGGGGCGATCGAGGACGGCTCGCCGGCCGGCATGGTCACCACCGGCGGTACGGGCAGCATCCTCCATTCCATGCTCGCCTACCGCGAGCAGGCACGCGCGGTGCGCGGGATCGCCGCACCCAACGTGATCAAGCCCGAGACCGGCCACCCCGCGTTCGACAAGGCGTGCCATCTCCTCGGGATCGAGCTGCGCAAGGTGCCGGTGGATCCGGTGACGGCTCGCGCCGATGTCCGCGCGGTGGCCGCGGCGATCGACGACAGCACGGCCGCGGTCATCGCCTCCGCCCCGAACTACGGCTACGGCACGATCGATCCGGTCGCCGAGCTGTCCGACCTCGCGCTCGAGCGGGGCGTCGGCCTGCACGTCGACGGGTGTCTCGGTGGGTTCATCCTCCCGTGGGGTGAAGAGCTCGGCTACGACATCCCGGTCTTCGACTTCCGCATCCCCGGGGTCACCTCGATCTCGGCCGACACCCACAAGTACGCCTACGGCCTGAAGGGCACGTCGGTCCTCGCGTTCCGCGACCGCGCGCTTCGTGACGGTCAGTACTTCTTCCTCACCGATTGGAGCGGCGGCAAGTACTGCTCGCCGGGGATCGAGGGGTCCCGTTCGGGCGGCCTGCTCGCCGCGACCTGGGCCGGGATGCTGGCCATCGGGCGCGACGGCTATCTGGCCTACGCCAAGCAGATCTTCGAGACCGCGTTCGCGATGCAGGACGCGGTGCGCACGCATCCCGAGCTGCGGATCATCGGCGCACCGACGTTCTGCTTCAGCTTCACGTCGGACGACTTCGACATCTACCTGGTCAACGACTTCATGCGCACGAAGGGCTGGCGCTTCAACGGCCAGCAGTACCCGAACGCGATCCACATGGCGGTGACCCGACCCCAGACCCAACCGGGCCTCGTGGACCAGTTCGCCGCCGACCTCGCCGAGGCGGTCGTGTACGCGTGCGAGCACCACGACGAGCCACCGAAGAGCGGGGCGATCTATGGCGGTATCCCGGGCGGCCCGACCTCGGAGGCCGACGAGTTCATCCGCGCGGTGATGACCGAGATGATGGACGAGCAGCAGGAGCTCCCCCCGCTCCCGGGCGGCTGACCTGGCCGTCGCACGGGGAGCGCCGTGGCAGATCGGGTGATCGTCGCCGGTAGCGGCGGCGGTTCGGGCAACGCGATCTCGGTCCCCGGGGCGCTCGGCCGGGCGAGGTGACTTCGGACCCTTGTCGGGGCTCTCCCGGTGGGCGAACCTGGCGCGATGAGCGATCGACGGATCCTCGACGGCAACGAAGCGGCGGCGCGGGTCGCCTACCGCTGCTCCGAGGTGATCGCCATCTACCCGATCACGCCGGCGTCGCCGATGGCCGAGCATTGCGACGCGTGGAGTGCGGCGCAACGGCCCAACCTCTGGGGCACCGTCCCCGAGGTGATCGAGATGCAGTCGGAGGCGGGTGCAGCCGGGACGCTGCACGGAGCGACCACGCGCGGCGCCCTCGCGGCCACGTTCACCGCTTCGCAGGGACTGCTCCTCATGCTCCCGAACATGTTCAAGGTCGCGGGCGAGCTCTCGCCCGCGGTCATCCACGTCGCGGCCCGATCGGTCGCCACCCACGCACTCTCGATCTTCGGGGACCACAGCGACGTGATGGCCGCACGCACGACGGGTTGGGCGATGCTCTCGTCGGGCTCCGTCCAGGAAGCGGCCGACCTCGCGCTGGTGGCGCACGCGGCCACCCTGGAGTCGCGAGTGCCGTTCCTGCACTTCTTCGACGGCTTCCGGACGTCGCACGAGATCGCGTCCATCGACCCGCCGAGCGATCCCGATATGGCCGCGCTCGTCGATGACGACTGGATCGCCGCCCACCGACGACGGGCCCTCGATCCTGACCATCCAGTCCTGCGCGGCAGCGCCCAGAATCCCGACGTCTTCTTCCAGGCGCGCGAGGCGCTGAACCCGTACGTGGACGCAGTCCCGGGGATCGTCGAAGGCGCGTTCGCCCGCCTCGCGGAACGGACGGGACGTCACTACGGGCTCGTCGAGTACACGGGGGCGCCCGACGCGGAGCGCGTGATCGTGCTCATGGGCTCGGGCATCGGTGCCGCGGTCGAGGCCGTCGACGCCCTCGTCGTGGCGGGCGAGAAGGTCGGGGTGCTCCAGATCCGCCTCTACCGACCGTTCCCCGCCGAGGCGATCGTCGCCGCCCTCCCGGAGTCGGTGCGCGCCGTCGCCGTGCTCGACCGGACGAAGGAGCCGGGCGCGCCCGGGGAGCCGCTGCGCCTCGACGTCCTCGCGGCACTCGCCGGCGCCGCGAGCCGTGGCGTGCGAGCACTGCCGCGTGTCGTCGGCGGTCGGTACGGCCTGTCGTCGAAGGAGTTCACGCCGGCAATGGTGCGGTCGGTGCTCGGTTCACTCGATTCGAGCGAGCCACGTGACGGCTTCACCGTCGGGATCGTCGACGACGTCACCCATACGAGCCTCGAGGTCGATCGCTCGTTCACGACCGACCATGCCGCGCTGCGAGCGGTGTTCTACGGACTCGGGAGCGACGGCACGGTCGGTGCGAACAAGCAGACCGTCAAGATCGTCGGTGGGCGCACCGACCTCCATGCGCAGGGCTACTTCGTCTACGACTCGAAGAAGTCGGGGTCGATGACCGTGTCGCACCTCCGCTTCGACGCCGCGCCGATCCGCTCCACCTATCTCGTGCAGGAAGCGGACTTCGTGGCGTGCCACCAGTTCGGTCTCCTCGAGCGCGTCGACGTGCTCGGCGTCGCCGCGCCGGGCGCGACCCTGCTGCTGAACAGCCCGTACCCGGCTGACGCGACCTGGGACCACCTGTCGAGCGACGTGCAGGCGGCGATCCTCGAGAAGGGTCTCGCCGTGCACGTGATCGACGCGCACCGCGTCGCCCGGGACGCTGGTCTCGCCGGGCAGATCAACGTGGTGATGCAGGTCTGCTGCTTCGCGTTGACGGACCTGCTCCCGCTCGACGTCGCGCTCGACGCGATCCGTGCATCGGTCCGTGAGGTGTACGGCAAGCGAGGTGGTCCGGTCGTCGACGCCAACCTTGCTGCCATCGACGCGGCGCCGGCGGCGTTGGCGCAGCTCCTCGTCCCGACCGCGGTCACCGCCACCCGAGTCCGGCGACCCGCAGTACCACCGGACTCCTCCGGCTTCGTGCAGCGTGTCACGGCCCGAATCCTGGCCGGCGAGGGTGACCTGCTCCCGGTGAGCGCGCTTCCCGTCGACGGCACGTTCCCGACCGGGACGGCGAGGGTCGAAAAGCGCTCGCTCGCGGCCGAGATCCCGATCTGGGATCCCGAGATCTGCATCGACTGCGCACGTTGCGCGCTCGTGTGCCCGCACGCGGCTATCCGCATGAAGATCCACGAGCCGGCATCGACGTCGGCCGACGGTGCTCCGGACGTCGCCTCGGACCGGGCCCTCCCGAGCAAGCCGTTCCGGTCCCACGACCATCCGGGGCTGCTGCTCACGATCCAGGTCGCGCCCGACGACTGCACCGGTTGTGGCGTATGCGTCGACGTGTGTCCGGCCAAGTCGAAGTCCGAGGTCAAGCACAAGGCGATCGACATGGAACCCATCGCCGAGCACCTCGAGCGCGAACGGGACCGGTTCCGTGCGTTCCTGCACCTCGACGGTGTGCCCGACGGTCTCCTGGACCCCGCCTCGGTCAAGGGCTCCCAGGCGCGCGAGCCGTTGTTCGAGTTCTCGGGTGCTTGCGCCGGGTGCGGTGAGACCCCGTACCTCAAGCTGCTCACCCAGCTCTTCGGCGACCGGGCGCTGGTCGCGAACGCGACTGGCTGCTCGTCGATCTACGGCGGCAACCTGCCAACGACCCCATGGGGAACCGACGCCGCCGGGCGCGGTCCGGCATGGTCGAACTCCCTCTTCGAGGACAACGCCGAGTTCGGGCTCGGGATGCGCATCGCACTCGACCGCCAGAGCGCCACCGCGCGACGACTCGTGACCGAGATCCGGGCGTCGCTCGGCGAGGACCTCGCGGCCGCGGTGCTCGCGGTAGACCCGGTGGCGCCCGTCGACGACGTCACCGTCGCGGCCCAGCGGTCCCGGATCGCCGAGCTCGATGCTCGCCTCGCCCGGCTCGTCGACGCAGACGATCCCGACGTCGCCCGTCGCGCCCGCTCGCTCGCACCGCTGACTGGCACGCTCGTGCGCAAGAACGTCTGGATCGTCGGGGGTGACGGTTGGGCGTACGACATCGGTGCCGGTGGTCTCGATCACGTGCTGGGGTCGGGACGCGACGTGAACGTGCTCGTGCTCGATACCGAGGTCTATTCGAACACCGGAGGGCAGGCCTCGAAGTCCACCCCCCGTGCCGCGGTCGCGAAGTTCGCATCCGGGGGAAAGCGCACCGCGAAGAAGGACCTCGGTGTCGAGGCGCGGCGCTACGGCGACGTGTACATCGCCCAGGTCGCGATCGGTGCGAACGACATCCAGACGGTCAAGGCGTTCGCCGAGGCCGAGGCGTGGCCGGGACCGTCGCTCATCATCGCCTATTCGACCTGCATAGCCCACGGGATCGACATGCGGACGTCGATGACGCACCGAGCGCGATGCCGTCCGGTCCGGCTACTGGCCGCTCTACCGGTTCCACCCCGCCGCCGACGAGCACACGCACCCGTTCCAGCTGGACAGCAAGGCCCCGTCGATCGCCCTGGGCGAATTCCTCGACGCCGAGCAACGCTTCGCGATGCTCTCCCGCACCAGTCCCGACGAAGCCGCGGATCTGCGTGCCCTCGCGCAGGCCGACGTCGACGAACGCTGGCGCTACTACACCCAGCTTGCTGGGATCGAGCGCAGCCTGACCCACCTCCCGTCCACGGTCCCGTCCGATGAGCAGCCCGAGTGACGGAACGCGGCAGATGACAAATCTCACGACCACCTACCTCGGCCTCGATCTCGCGAGTCCGCTCGTCGCCTCGGCCGGTCCGCTCACCGGGCGCATCGACACGCTCGAGCGGCTCGTGGCCGCGGGCGCGGCCGCGGTGGTGCTTCCCTCGCTCTTCGAAGAGGAGCTCGTCGCTGGCGCACTCGAACGTCAACTGCGGTTCACCCAGGGGACGGAGGCGTTCGCCGAGGCGCTCACGTATCTCCCCGAGCCCGAAGGCGCCGACGAGCTCGATCGGCACCTGCAGCTGGTCGCGGACGCCAAGGCGACCCTCGACGTGCCAGTGATCGCGAGCCTCAACGGCACGACGCGGGGCGGATGGATCCACTACGCCTCCGAGCTCACGGACGCTGGCGCCGATGCGCTCGAGCTCAACGTCTATTCCATCGGTGCGAACGCCGACGACACGGCCGGATCGCTGGAGGGCGAGCTGCTCGACCTCGTGCGGGCGGTGCGCGACGAGATCGAGGTGCCGCTCGCCGTGAAGATCTCACCGTTCTTCACGAGCGTCGCGCACTTCGTCGGGGATCTTGCGGTCGCCGGAGCCGACGGCGTCGTGTGCTTCAACCGCTTCTACCAACCCGACCTGGACCTCGAGTCCCTCGCCGTCACGCCGACCCTCGACCTGTCCACCTCGGCCGAGCTGCGGCTCCCGCTGCGATGGATCGCGCTGCTCCACGGCCGGGTGTCGTGCTCGCTCGGGCTGTCGACCGGCGTCCACACCCCCGAGGACGCGGTCAGGGCGCTGCTCGCAGGGGCCGACGTGGTGATGGCCACCTCGTCGTTGCTCGTCCACGGCCCCGAGCACCTCGCCACCCTGCACCGGGGCCTCGCGGCGTGGCTCGAGGACCACGAGTACGAGTCGGTGGCCCAGGCCCGGGGCAGTGTCGAGCGCGCGATCGGTGCCGGACCCGGCCGCGTACGAGCGCGCCAACTACCGCCAGATCCTGCGCCGCTTCACGAGCACCTACGACGCCTGACCCGTCCGGCAGACGTCCCGCGTCGCGAAGTCGTGACTTTCGCCTCTTGCTCCGGTCGAGCCCGAATCGCGACGATCTCGTGACGTCAACCGAGAGGTGCGAACGATGAGTGCAGAGGCAACGACCGGTCTGAGCCGGTCTCGCGAGGCGTGGGCGGCGCTCGGCGACGAGTTCACCGACATCGGACGCCAGTTCCGCGAGGACTACGAGAAGGTCAGCGAGAAGGCCGCCACGGGTTCCGAGAGGTCACAGCAGTCGATCGACCGTGCCGTGAGCGCGGTCCGCAAGGCCGTCGAGGGGACGGCCCGAACGATCGGGGAATCACTGCGGGATCCGAAGATCCGGGAGGAGACCGAGGAAGCCGGCGCGGCGTTGCTGCGAGCGGTGGGGGTCACGCTCTCGGAGCTCGGGCAGAACCTGCAGCGTGACGCCGACCGCGAGAAGGGCCAGGCGGGGAGCAAGCCCGCAACTGGGTGAGCGAGGTCGCGGCGAGCTTCCCGCTCCAGCACGTGTCGATCCATGGCCATGACGTGGGGTACCGGCGCGGGGGCGAGGGTCCGGTCGTCCTCCTCATCCACGGGATCGCGGGCAGCTCTCGCACCTGGAAGGAGGTCATGCCGGCGCTCGCCGAGCACCACACGGTGATCGCTCCCGACCTCCTCGGTCATGGGGAGTCGGCCAAGCCGATGGGCGACTACTCGCTCGGGGCGTACGCGAGCGGGCTCCGGGACTTCCTCGGGGTGCTGGACATCCCGAGAGCCACCATCGTCGGCCAGTCGTTCGGGGGCGGCATCGCGATGCAGCTCGCGTACCAACACCCCGAGTGCTGCGAGCGCATGGTCCTCGTCGGCAGCGGTGGGCTCGGTCGGGAGGTGAGTTGGCTGCTGCGCTGCTTCACCCTTCCCGGCGTCGAGCTCATGATGCCGATCCTGTTCCCGCCGTTCGTCCGCGACCGTGGGAACGATGTGCGCCGCCTGCTCCACCGCATCGGCTTCCGCGCGCCCCGCATCGACGAGAGGTGGCGGGCGTACGCGTCGCTCGTCGAGTCGCCGAATCGGCACGCGTTCCTGCGAACGCTCCGGTCGGTCATCGACCCCGGGGGTCAGACCGTCAGCGCGCTGGATCGGCTCTACCTCGCTGGCGCGGTGCCGACGTTGCTCGTGTGGGGCGACCAGGACGACATCATCCCCGTCAGCCACACGTACGCGGCCCACGAGGCCATCCCGGGCAGCCACCTCGCGGTCATGGAGGGTGCGGCGCACTTCCCCCACGCCGAGCAGCCGGAGCGGTTCGTCGAGATCTTCGAGGAGTTCATGCAGGCGACGGATCCGGCGGCCGTCGAACCCGGCAGCTATCGGGAGCTGCTCCTCGCCCACGAGGTCGGTGACTGACCCGGGCCTGCTCCGTCGGGCTCGGGGAGGGATGGCACGTACCCGGCCAACCGGTCGGCCACTGGTGCGGCAATGACGCTCGCGAGCGTTGAGGGTCGCGACGAGTGGGTTCTCGAGGGCCATCACTGGTTCGAGTAGTTCGGATCGCGACGCTCGACGAAGGCAGAGAGTGCCTCGTGGAAGTCGCGGGTCTGCGTGCAGAGGATCTGCGTCCGGTTCTCGAGCTCGATCGCACTCTCGAGACTCGGTGCGTCGAGATTCGCCCACATCGCCTTCTTGGTCATTCGAACGGCGAAGGGGCTGTTCCGCAGGATTCCGTTCGCGACCCGAATCGGCCTCGTCGACGACCTCGCCATCGGGGACGACTCGCAGCACCAATCCTGAACGTGCCGCTTCTGCTGCATCGATGAGTCGTCCGCTGAGCATCATCTCGAACGCGAGGGTGGGGCTGACGACCCGAGGGAGCAGGTAGCTCACTCCGACATCGCAGCCAGAGATGCCGAGCCGCACGAAGGCGGCGTTGAAGTTGGCGGACTCGCTGCACACGCGTGTGTCGGCAGCCAGGGCGATGGCGAGGCCACCGCCGGCAGCCGGGCCGTTGACCGCGGCGATCACCGGTTGCGGCACCGCGTGCACCGCCTGCACGATGCCGGCGAAGGCCTCCTGCACGCGAGTGCCCTCGGGCACCGTGAAGCCGCCCTGCATCTCTGAAAGGTCATGCCCGGAGCAGAAGCCGCGTCCCGCACCGGTGATCACCACCGCACGGCAATCGTCATCGCTCCCGATGACGTCCAGCACCGCATGGAGCTCGGCCACGAGCTCGAGGTTCATGGCGTTGAGGGTCTCGGGTCGATTGAGCGTCACGAGGGCGACGCCATCGGCATTCCGCTCTACGAGCACATGTGGCACGACCTTCTCCTTGTGCCTCGAGGACCGGCCGACTCCGCCGGGCGATGCTGAGATCCTGCCAGGGGATGACTGGTGGGCGATGCCTCCACAGTGTGAGATCACGATCGTGCGACTGCCGGCCAGCGCCCAGAGCCGCTGACCGCACCTCGCACGCGTCCCGCCCGGGACCCGCACGTCCTCAGACGATCTGCGCTGTCACCGAACTTGTCACCCGTGGGCCCGGACTCGGCGGCAGTCGACGGATTCAGTGGAGCGCTTCAGACGACCGGTGGCGCGCCGGGAAGTCTCACGGCTCGTCCACGCCCGAGAGCGGCTCGTGGGCGAGCTCAGCCAGGCGGGCGAGTCCGTGCTCGGCGTCGTCCGCCAGGCGTGCGGCAGCAGCCTGCACCGCGGGGTCGTCGCGCTGCGCCGGATCGATGCGCGCGGGGTTCAGGGCACATCCGTTGGCCCAGGTGGCGATGTCCGGCTCGGCGCCGTAGGTGCGCGCGGCGATGGTTCCACGAACCTGCATCCGCGCCCAGTTGGCCGGGCTGTCGGGGAGGGTGTTGGGCGGGCACACCCGGTTGCGCTCTCGGTCGTCGTCGCGGGTTGCCTCCACGAAGCCGGCCAGCGCCGCGCAGAAACATGGGAAGCCGGCGCGGATCGTCTGGAGTCGGATCTTGTCCGGCCCCCACACGGGAACGAGCGGTGGGTACTGCAGTCCGGAGGCGGCGCAGTGCACCACGAGCGAACCCGGCGGCAGTGGAACCGACCCGCCGTCGAGGACGATCTCGCGACGGGTCACGTGCCTGATGTGTCCCAGGCGAACGACGTGCTCGATGGTGCGGAGCAGGTCGAGCTCCCATGCGCCGAGGGTGGGGGTCTTGGCCATGGTGGGAGTGACGTCCGTGTCGATCCGAAGCATCACGCCGGCGGCTTCGAGGCGCAGGAAGAGATCGTCGAGTGACTCGGCGTCCCTGGCCGCAGCCATGGTGTCCGCCGCAAGCGCGAGGGCGACCGCCGGATCGGGTTGGACGACGGCGCGATTGAGCATCCAGGGGTCACGCGGACGAATCCAGACGATGCGGTCTGGCTGCACGCCATTCGCCAACAACCACACGATCCCGTCGGTGGCGGTCTTGCCGGTGCCGACGATCACGTAGCTGCTTGGCGCCGCGGTCAACCTGGCGAGCTCGTTGATCGCGACGACGGGGACGTCGTCAGCAACACCGAACGGCGGGGGTGTCGTCGCGGGGACCGTCGGCGACAGGTAGGTGGCGTCGACGACGCGGCGTCGTACGTCGATCTCCACGGTCTCGCCTGACACCAGGGACGTCACGAGATGGGCGCGCCCGTCGGTGTGATACTCGCATCCGCCGAGGAAGGTGACGCGTCCTGAGCCGACGAATCGGCGTTGGAGGATGTCCTCGTAGTAGGCCTGGATCTCTGATTGACGGGCTCGTTCCTGGAGCCCCGCCTCCGGGCCGCTCTGCTGCACCGCGCCACTCCCGAGCACGGTCGACGCAACGCCGTAGAACAACGACGCCTGATGCAGCTGGACGAACGGATACGCGTCCTGCCAATGTCCGCTGGCCGTGTGGCGACGGTCGACGAGCGTCACGTGCACATCGGCGTGATCGATCAGGGCGTCGGTGAAGGCCATGCCCATCGCGCCCGCGCCCACGACGAGGTAGTCGGTCTCCGACGATCTCGTCGTCATCGGGCGCGGCCTCCGGTCACATCGAGCAGGGTCGGGCAATGGATGCTACGAGCCTTCCGAGCGTGGTCAAGCGGCGTGCCACGGATCGCGGACCGCATCGCCGGAAGAGTTCCCCTGGCTTCGCTTCGAATGAGTCGGGTGCCCGCGCCCCCTCGACTTTGGGACGAATTGCTCTCGCCAACGCCCCGGAGCGGGGGAAGACTCACCATGATGCCCAGCCGCACGCAGGCCCTCGCCGGGCTCTCGCAGGTCGCGGGGCGCGTGCCCGGGCTGCGCCTCGCGCGCGGGTACCAGCGGCGGTGGCTCCGCGGCGACGTGGTCGCCGGCGTCGCGCTCGACGGTGCTGTTGGTCCCCCAGGGCATGGCCTACGCCCAGCTCGCCGGGCTCCCGCCGGTGACCGGTCTGTACACGACGGTCATCGCGCTCCTCGCGTACGCGGTGTTCGGACCGTCGCGCCTGCTCGTCCTCGGTCCGGACTCGGCACTCGGACCCCTCATCGCGGCCACGATCCTGCCCCTCGTCGGCGCCGACGGCGACCCCGCGCAGGCGGTCGCGCTCGCCGGCATGCTCGCCGTGCTGATGGGTCTGCTCTGCATCGTCGCCGGGTTCGTCCGGCTCGGGATCCTCGCGGAGCTGCTCGCGAAGCCCGTGCGGATCGGATTCCTCAACGGGATCGCGGTGGTGGTGCTCGTGAGCCAGCTACCGAAGCTCTTCGGGTTCTCCACCGATGCCACCGGGCTCCTCGACGAGGTCGAGGCGTTCGTCCGCGGGGTCGCCGACGGCAGGACGGTTCCGGCCGCCCTCGTGATCGGCGTCGCATCGTTGGCGGTCATCGTCGGATTCCGCGAGTGGTTCCCGAAGGTGCCGGGGATCCTGATCGCCGTCGTCGGGGCCGCGGCCGCGACCGCCGTGTTCAGCCTCACCGAGCACGGCGTGTCGGTCGTGGGGCCGATCCCGGCGGGCTTCCCCACGCCGGCGTTCCCCAGTGTGAGCCTCCACGACATCGGAGCCCTGCTCGTCGCGGCGGCCGGCATCGCCTTCGTGACCCTGACCGACACGGTCACGCTCTCGCGGAGCTTTGCCGGTGCGCGCGGGGACGCGGTCGATGCCAACCAGGAGATCGTTGCCCTCGGTGTGGCCAACGTCGCGGCCGGCTGCTTCCAAGGCTTCCCGGTGAGCGCGTCGGCGTCGCGCACCGCAGTAGCCGAGACCGCCGGATCTCGCACGCAGCTCACGGGAGTCATCGGTGCGGTCGCGATCATCGTGATCCTGGTGGCCGACGGCGGGCTCGCCCGCGATCTGCCGCAGTCGACGCTCGCCGCGATCATCATCGCCGCGGCGCTGCGATTGTTCGACCTCGGAACCCTCCGTTGGCTGTGGCGGGTCCGCCGGTCCGAGTTCTTCCTCTCCATGGCCGCGCTGCTCGGCGTCGCCGTCGTGGGCGTGCTCGAGGGGATCGTCGTGGCGATCGTGCTCTCGCTGGCCAACTTCGTCCGGCGTGCGTGGCGGCCCTACGACGCAGTGCTCGGTCGCATCCCGGGTCGCAAGGGGTACCACGACATCGATCGCCACCCCGAGGCCCAGCAGATCCCGGGCCTGGTGCTGTACCGCTTCGATGCGCCGCTCTTCTTCGCCAACGCCGAGCTGTTCGCGCACCGCGTGATCGAGACCGTGCGAGCAGATGAAGACCCGACGCGCTGGGTGATCGTCGCCGCGGAGCCGATGACCGACGTCGACACCACCGGAGCGGAGGCCCTGGAGCGGCTGCTCGACGATCTCGAGCACCGCGGCGTCGTGCTGGCCTTCGCCGAGCTCAAGGGCCCCGTCAAGGACCGGCTGCGCAGCTACGGGCTCTACGACCGCATCGGCGACGACCGCTTCTACCCGACGCTCGGCACCGCGATCGACGGGTATCTGACGGTGACCGGGACCGAGTGGGTCGACTGGAGCGACCGGGACGACGCCGGGCAAGTGCCGCCGTCGGAGTGAGCGAACCGGGCGGCCGCTAGGTTTCGAGTGATGGAGTCGAGGACGCTGGTGGTGGCGCCGTGGATGGCGCGTGTGCCGAGGTGAGTGGAGGTCAGATGTCCGAGGCCGATGCGATCGGCCGAAGCGCGCCGGGGTGCGCTCCAGAAGCTCCAGCACCTCCTCGAGAGCACGCGCAGCTTCGTGAGACGATCGCCGTGCTCCTCGACCTTCCTGGTTGACGGACGCCACGATGGACCTGGCGCCCGCGCGCATCGAGGTGTCGGTGGACGGCGAGTCGGGCTCCGCGCCGCTCTCCGCGCTCCCGGCGACCGTGGCCGTGGGTCCGATCGAGGTCGAGGTCGGCGGCTCCTTCCGGGCCGGTCTCACGTGGCAGGTCGCGAACCGTGGCGATGTCGGCGTGCGGGTCCGATCGGTCGCGTTGGTGTTCGAGCTCGTCGACGTGGTCGAGCCCGTGCGGATGTTCCGCAACGGCTACCAGTCGTGGTCGCCGACCGGTGTGGCGACGTTCGGGGTCGACCGTGACCCCTCGACGGTCGCGAACCTCGAGTTCCTCCAGGCCGTGCATCACGCCGATCAGCGACGCGCGCGCGACGGCGAGCTGCGTTCTGAGTGGGTGACGTTGCTGGCCCCCGCCGGCGGAGGATCCGGCGAGGTGGCGCCGGTGCTCGTGGGCTTCGAGGCGGGGACGGAGCACGACGGGACGTTGCGCCTGCGCCGCGCGGCTCATGGCCGTGGCGATGCCATCGAGCTGTGGGTCGAGGCGTTCCTGGGCGACGTACTGCTCGGCGCGGGTGAGGCCCGCGCCCTGCACGGCGTGGTCGTCGACGACCGCCCCGACGCCTCCCCGGCCACCAAGCTCGACGCCTGGGCTCGTACGGCGGGCCGCGTCAGCAGGGCTCGGGTGCATGCCCCGTATCAGGTGGGGTGGTGCAGCTGGTACCACTACTTCGGTGGGGTCAGCGAGCATGATCTGCGCGCCAATCTGGCCCTCGCGGGGGATTGGCCGTTCGACGTGTTCCAGCTCGACGACGGCTACCAGACGGCGATCGGTGACTGGCTGAGCACCAACGAGCGGTTCCCGTCGTCGCTCGACGCGATCGCGGCGTCGATCACTCGGGCCGGACGCACTCCCGGGCTCTGGCTGGCGCCGTTCCTGGTCGCTCCCGACTCGCAGGTCGCGACGGCGCATCCTGAGTGGATCGCGCGGCACGTCGAGGACGGCGTGGACCAGGGGCCGCTGTTCACGTGGTGGAACCCGGACTGGGGCGGGGGCCAGGAGGGGTTCATGTACGGCCTCGACACCACCCACCCCGAGGTGCTCGCCCACCTCGAGCACGTCGCCCGCTCGTTGGTCGACGCCGGGTTTCGCTACCTCAAGCTCGACTTCACCTTCTCGCCCAGTGCCGACGGCGGGTACGCGGATCCATCGCGAACGCCGGCCCAGCGCGTGCGCGCCGGGTTCGACGCGATCCGGCGGGGTGCGGGCGAGGACACCTTCATCCTCGGCTGCGGTGCGCCGCTCGCGAACGTGGTCGGGGTCGTCGACGGGAACCGCATCGGCCAGGACGTCGCGCCCCGGTGGGAGCCGGGCGACGAGATCGTCGCCGGCTACCGCGACGTCCAACCCGCGACGAAGCTCGCCTACGCGAACACCGTGACCCGCGCGTTCATGCACCGCCGGCTGTGGTTGAACGACCCCGACTGCCTGATGCTGCGCACCACCGAGACGGAGCTCACCCCGGAGGCGGCCCGCACGTGGGCCCACACCGTGGCAGTGTCCGGCGGCATGGCGCTGGTGTCGGACGACCTGGCGCTGCTCGACGACCCGGCGCGGCGGCTCCTCGACGAGGTCCTCGAGATCGGCCGTGCCACCGACGCGGCGGCGTCGTCCCCCGACCACCCACCGGCGGTAGCCGACGACCTGATCGACCACCCGATCCCGGGCAGCTTCTCCGCTGGCGGCTACCGACTCACCGTCGATGCGACGACCGCGTCGTCGACGCTCCACCGAACGTGAGTCAGGTAGGCGCTGGGGCGCGCCGAGCGACTCGCGGGTAGGCAGACCGTGCGTCGGGCGCCTCGCGGTCAATGAACCCGCGCGTCGGACGACTCGCGGGTCGAGAGACCACGCATCGCATCCTCTCTATTGCGGGGCACCGAGACCGTGCGTCTCAAGCCGCCTGGCGGTGTGTTCTTTCCGGGGCGTGCACTGAACCGGTCGATCGCCGCGAGGGATGTCGGCGGCGAATGCCGACCGGAGTCGTCTCGGTCATCGGCCGGCCAGGTACGCGGCGAGACCGTCGGCGATGGCAACAGCCGCACGTTGACGGAACGCCTCGTCCTTCAACAACGCCGAGTCGGTGGCGTTGCGCATGTTGCCCGTCTCGATGAAGACCTTCGGGATGTTCGACAGGTTCAGGCCACCCAGGTCGGAGCGTTCCGAGAGGCCTTCCGTCCCGAGGTAGTCGGCGTACGGCATCGCGGCCTCGTCGCGGTAGACGTCGCGCACGTCGAGCGCGAGCCGCTTCGAGCTCTCCGCGATGTCGTCGGTCAGCCCGGGGATGCTCGGCGGGTAGATGACGTGGAAGCCGCGTCCGCTGTCGGGGCCACCGTCCGCGTGGATCGAGATCCCGACGTCGGCATGCGCGTCGTTCCCGATCGCGGCACGCTGGGTGATGCACGGTCCCCAGCCCTCGTTGTCGGGTCGGGTCATGACCACCGTCGCGCCGGCCTGCTCGAGGAGCGCCTTGACCCGCAGCGACACGTCGAGGGTGTACGACGACTCGGTGTACCCGTCGTAGGTCTGGGTGCCGGTCGTGTCGCAGGCCCGCTTCTGGGTACCGATGTCGACGGGTCGTTGATCTCGGGGTGTTGGTAGTTCTTCCCGTTGTGCCCCGGGTCGACGAGCACGGTCTTGCCGGCGACCGACGCCAACGGGCTCGCAATGACGGTGGTCG
>CAVRGH010000004.1:0-215016 GCA_963720675.1 uncultured Acidimicrobiia bacterium
GTTTCGTCACCGGCGTTCGTGGCGCCGGCAGGCCCGGCCTGGACCACCGAGAGGGCTCCCGTCACCAGCGCGCAGGCGGCAAGGGTGCCGAGGATCGAGCGAGCGCGCACGTCAGTTCCCTCTGTGGCCGGTGAGTCGCGTCGACGATACCCGGGCGCCGCTCCGCCCGGAGGGTCCTCGCGTCAGGGGGTGAAGGTCGGGGTCAGCCGGTGAAGGTGAGGTTCGCGACCAGCGGGTGCGGGCGTGAGCACCGCAGGGAGCGCGCACTCGTTGGCCTCGGAGTCCCAGTCGAGCACCACGAGGCCGTTGCCCTGGCTGCCGCCCGAGACGGCGAAGTCGAGGGTGTTGGCGTCCGCACCGCTGTCGCCGCCACCACCACCACCGGCCGAGCCAACGGTGTCGCCGCCGCCGCCACCGCCGCCGCCACCGAGGAGTCCGCCGCCGCCGCCGGCCACGATCAGCGGCGTCGAGCCGCGCAAGACTGCCGAACCGCCGCCACCGGCACCAGGCCGCTCGCGTTGGCGCCAGAACCTCCGGTCCCACCGCTGTTGCCTCCCGAGCTGGTGGCCTCGCCGCCCTGGCCGGCGGAGAGGCCCACCGCGAGGCAGGTGACCCCTGCGGGCACGGTGAAGTCGAGCGCGCCGACGTTCTGGAACACCTGCTCGCCGGGAGCGGCCTGGGCGACCGATCCGAGCGCGACGACCGAGGTCATCGCGGCGAGGACGGACAGGATGGCGAAGGTTCGGCGCACGGTGGGTTCCATGTGGTTCGTCGGAGTGTGGTCAGCCGGCGAAGGTGATCCGGGTCTCGATGGGCGCGACCTGCACCTCGACCGAGCCGATGTCGCAGTACTGGCCGGCGGTGACTGGGCGCGGGAGCCCGCGCTGGTCGACGACGACGTCGACCCCGCCGCAGGGGCTCGCCGCCGGGATCTTGTCGATCAACGGACTGCCCGTTGCCGGGAGCTGGGTCTGGGTCGGCCCGCCGTTGGCGGCGAGCGCGCCGAGCCCGGGGTCGGCGCCGTTGATGACGTCGGTCGGGTCGGTGAAGTTGCACGTGTCGCCGCCAGCCTCGTAGTTGTAGCCACCCGACACGATCTGGGCGCTGTTGCAGCTGTCGCCCCCGCCGAGCGGGCTGCCCACGACGGTGCCGAAGGCCGTGGCGGTCACCGGCCCGCCGAAGGCGACGTTGGCGGCGTCGGGCGAGGTGTTCTGGACGATGGTCGAGTAGGTCAGGGTGAGCGCGCTGTCGCCGCCACCGGCGTTGATGCCGCCCCCGAAGCGGTCCCGGTGTTCCCGCTGACGGTCGAGTTCGTGAGGGTCACGTCGCTGCCACCACCCCCGACGTTGACGCCACCGCCGTTGCTCGCCGTGTTCCCACTCAGGGTCGAGCTCGTGATGGACAGCGTCGTGCCGCCCCCGCCGATGTTGACGGCTCCGCCGTCGTCAGCGGTGTTGTCGCTGATCGTCGAGTCGGTGATGGTGAGGACGGCGCTGCCGCTGCCGCTGTTGACGCCGCCGCCGCTCTGCGCCGCGTCGTTGCCGCTGAGGTTCGAGGACGTCACCGTCAGGACGTCGCCGAAGGTGACGGCGCCGCCACTGCCGGCCACCGCCGAGTTGTCGGTGATCGTCGAGTTCGTGATCGTGACCTCGCCGTCCGCCGCGATGGCGCCGCCGCTCTGCGCGGCGTCGTTGCCGTTGATCGTCGAGTCGGTGATCGTGACGTCGCCGTCCGCCCCGATCGCTCCGCCGTTCTGCGCCGCGTCGTTGTCACTGATCACCGAGTTGGTCACGACGAGGCTCGTTCCGAACGCGCGCACGCCACCGCCATCGGTGAGGCCCGAGGAGTTGTCCGTGATCGTGGAGTTGGTGATCGTGGTGACGCCCGTGGAGAGGAAGCCGCCGCCGTTGTTCGTGGCGTCGTTCCCGGTGATGGTCGCGCCCTCCACGATCAGGTTCGCGTCGTCCCACCGGAACCCGCCGCCGGTCGTGTTCCCGTTGCCGCCCGTGATCGTGATGTCGCGCAGCGTCAACGCCCCGGGGTTCGTCTGGCCCGAGAACACCCGAGCGTCCAACCGCGCCCTGACGCAGCGTGAAACCGTTGCCGTTGATGACCAGCGGGACTGCGCCGGCGGGGCGCCCGGGCTCCGCGGTGAGCGTGATGTCGGCGGTGAGCGCGATCTCACCGACGGTGCCGTTCGTGAAGCTGGTGATGAAGTCGGCGCTGTTCCCGACGTCGACGGCTGACGCCGGACCCGCGCTCACCACGACGAACGCGCTCGCGAGCACCGCGAGCACACCAAAAACCGCCAGCCGCCGCCCCACGTTGCTCCCCACTCCGTCGTCGATCCTTCGAGGCGAGCGTAGCCCGCGGCGCTGTTCGAGCACGGCGGACGGCCGCCTGGCGGCGACTCGCCCGAGTCCTGTTCGCCGAGGGGCGCGCTCCTCGCCCCGGGAGAGCGCCTCCACCATCTGCGCCACACGTCGACGTCGACGTTCAGGGTCGACCGGTCGCGGCGCGCAGCTGCTCGAGCACGACCCCGAGCGACGGGTAGTCGCCCACGGTCGTCGCCCGGTGGACCCAGCGCAGGACGCGGTCGGGGCCGACGATGGCGACCCCGGGAGCTGGTGCACGTCGCCGGTCACCTTGCCCTGGCGGGCGCCCCGCCGGAAGGCCCGGAGGTAGTTCCGCCAGAGGCGCGGCGTGAGCCACTGCCACGCTCGCACGCGTCCGAACCCCAGTGTCTCGTAGACGTGGTGGTCGGGGTCCACGACGCAGGGGAACGGGAGCGGTGCTCGATCCGCGCTCCCGGCCATGAGCGCGGCGGCCTGCCAGCCCGCGGCGGTGCCCACCGCGAGCACCTCGGCGCCCAGCGCGGTGATCTGCTCGTACTGCTCGCGTACCTCGACCAGGTACTGCTGGCAGGGGATTCAGCCGTAGTACCGGATCGCGACGACGAGCAGGGTTCGTTGCAGGAAGTCACCCAGCTCGATCTGCGCGCCCGTCGACGACTCGAGCTCGACGGGCGGGACGACCCGACCGACTTCGAGGGCCATGCCCGCGATCACTCGCCCCGGGAGAACGCCTCCACCATCTCGCGCGCCTCCTCGTCGGTGTACTGCACCGGCGGGGACTTCATGAAGTATGCGGACGGGCCGAGCAGCGGGCCACCGATGCCGCGGTCGAGGGCGACCTTGGCGCAGCGGACGGCGTCGATGATGACGCCGGCCGAGTTCGGCGAGTCCCAGACCTCGAGCTTGAGCTCGATGTTCAGGGGCACGTCGCCGAAGTTGCGGCCCTCGAGCCGGATGTAGGCCCACTTGCGGTCGTCGAGCCACGGGACGTGGTCGGACGGGCCGATGTGCACGTTGTCCGCCTCGACCGCGTGGTCCATCTGGCTGGTGACCGACTGGGTCTTGGAGATCTTCTTCGACTTGAGGCGCTTGCGCTCCAGCATGTTCTTGAAGTCCATGTTGCCGCCGAAGTTCAGCTGGTAGGTGCGGTCGAGCTCCACGCCGCGGTCCTCGAAGAGGCGGGTGAGGATGCGGTGCACGATCGTCGCGCCGACCTGGCTCTTGATGTCGTCGCCCACGATCGGCACGCCGGCGTCCTCGAAGCGCTTCGCCCACGTCGGGTCGCTCGCGATGAACACGGGGATGGCGTTCACGAAGCCGACGCCGGCGTCGAGGCAGGCCTGCGCGTAGAAGCGCTGCGCGTCCTCGGAGCCCACGGGGAGGTAGCTCACGAGCGCGTCGGCCCCGGTGTCGCGCAGCACCTGCGCGACGTCGACCGGCTCGGCCGGCGACTCCTCGACCGTGTCCCGGTAGAACTCGCCGAGGCCGTCGTAGGTCGGGCCGCGCTGCACCTGGATGCCGAGCTCGCCGACCTCGGCGAACTTGATGGTGTTGTTCGGGCCGGCGTGGATCGCCTTGCCGAGGTCGAGCCCGACCTTGGCTGCGTCGACGTCGAACGCGGCGACGAACTCCACGTCACCGACGTGGTAGCCACCGAGCTCGACGTGCATGAGGCCCGGGACGTCCTCGTTCGGGTCGGCGTCGCGGTAGTACTCGACACCCTGGACGAGGCTGCTGGCGCAGTTGCCCACACCCGCGATGGCGACGCGCACCTTCTTCCCTGCAGCGGGCTTGTTGGAGGTCATGTGGTGGCTCCTTCTTGGACGACTGGGGATTGCACGATCGGGGTCTCCACGACGGCTTCGGCCGATGTGGTCGGCGTGTCCACGGAGGTCGAGGACCCGTCGGCTCGTTCGAGCACGATCAGCTCCTCGATCCACTCGAGGTCACGCTGGGTCGAGCGGGTGCGGTGCTCGCGGAGCGAGCGGGTGTAGCGATCGTCGGCGGCCCCGGCGGTGGTGCGCCCGGGGCGGCGGGAACGGGCGAGGCGCTCGAGCAGCAGCACGCGGCGGCGCTCGAGCAGCTGCAGGCGGGCCTCCTGGGGGAGATGGCGGCAGAACGCGAGCTTGAGCCCGAAGGTCCGCTCGTCGTCGGCCCGCTCGTCGTCGGCGAGCAGCAGCTCGAGCAGGAGCTCGTCGCCGCGGGGCGTGATCCGGTAGGCCTTGCGGGTCCGACGGCTGCCCGATGTGATGCGGTCGGCCACGGAGCGGAGGCGCGGCGGAGGCGAGGTCGCCGGTGATCGACCCGGTGGCGGGGATCGGGGCGGTGGCCGGGGCCACGGGCTCGACGATCTCGATCGCGCCGTCGCGCTCGAGGCGTCGCAACGCCGGGTAGAGGGATCCGTAGGAGACGCCCCAGAGGAAGCCCAGGGTCTCGCCGAGGCGCTTCTTCAGCTCGTACCCGTGCAGCGGCTGCTCCTTGAGGAGGCCGAGAACGGCGAGCTCGAGCATGGCGGGGGCTCCTGGGGTACGACGGGGCGGGCGCCGGACGTATCGGCTGGATGTATCGGAACAATGTATCGGCTCGATATATCGCTCCGCAAGTCATGGTAGCCCCTGGAGCAGCACCGGATGCGCTGGCGCAGTGCGGACGCGATGGTCCGAGCGGGGCCCTACACTCCGCGGCGTGCGCCGTCACCACGTCGACTACGCGCTCGCCCGGCGGGCCGTGCTCCGTGACCTCCGCTCGGGCCGACGCGACCGCACCGACGTCTGCGACGCCCACCCCGAGCTCCTCCGGGCCGGCCGGCACATCGGTGAGGTCCAGGTCGGCGACTGCCCGGTGTGCGGCAACGAGAGCCTCCGGTTGGTCTCCTACGTCTACGGGGACGCGCTCCGCCAGGCGAACGGCCGGTGCATCGCGACCGATCAGGAGCTCGCCAAGCTCGAGGCCACCCACGAGGAGTTCTCGCGCTACGTCGTCGAGGTGTGCCTGGACTGCCGGTGGAACCACCTCCAGCGCCACGAGCTCCACGGGCGACGCCACGCGGGGTGAGCGCGCCCGGCGACGGCGCCCCGTGTCGACGGGGGGCTGGCCCCGGGGGTTAGTCTTCGGTTGTCGCCGGGAGCCGTGGGTGCCCTGGACGACGGAGGTCACCAGATGACCGAAGCAACCGTTTCCAGTACCGATGCGAAGCGGATCGTCAAGGGCCGGGTCACCGCGCCGGACATCGGCGCGCACAAGGGGAGCGACACGCCGCTCGTCATGGTGACGGCGTACGACGCACCGTCGGCGCGCATCGTCGACGGCGCGGGCGTCGACATGATCCTCGTGGGCGACACGTTGGCGATGGTCGTGCTCGGCTACGACGACACGCTCCAGGTCACGACCGACGACATGGCCCACCACGTCGCCGCGGTCGCTCGCACGAAGCCGAACGCGCTCGTCGTCGGCGACCTGCCCTGGCTGAGCTACCACGTCTCGATCGACGACACCGTGCGCAACGCAGCCTCGTTGATCCGGGCGGGCGCCGGCGCGGTGAAGCTCGAGGGCGGGCGCAAGCGCCTGCCCGCGGTGCAGGCGATCCTCGATGCCGAGATCCCGGTCATGGGTCACCTCGGTCTGACCCCCCAGTCGGTGCACGCCCTCGGCGGCTTCCGCGTGCAGGGCAAGGAGCTCGAAGCCGCCCGGGCGATCGTCGACGACGCGATCGCGCTCGCCGATGCCGGGTGCTTCGCGATCGTGCTCGAGTGCGTCCCCGACGGCGTCGCCCGGCTCGTCACCGACACGGTCCCGGTCCCCACGATCGGCATCGGCGCGGGTCGGCACTGCGACGGCCAGGTGCTCGTGTTCCACGACCTGCTCGGCCTCGAGGACCGGATGCGCCCGAAGTTCGTCCGGCGGTACGCGGAGCTCGCGGCCGAGGGCACCGATGCGGTGAGCCGCTTCGCCGACGACGTCCGCGCCGGACGGTTCCCGTCCAGCAAGGAGACCTACCACGCCGCGGACACGTTCCCCGACGAGCTGCGGCTCACGGGCGAGCCCGCGGAGGCCGAGGAGCCCGCCCCCGCATGATCCGGCGGGCCAGCGTGGCCGCGCTGCTCGCGGTCGCGCTGCTCGCGGTGGTCATCGGGTCCGCGCAGGCCGCGAGCGAACCGATCCAGCAGGCCGTCGAGGACGCGAAGCCGGCGAAGCGACCGTTCCGCGGGCTGACGGCGATGCAGCTCGGGGTGGGCCGCAAGGTGCTCGACACGGTGATCGCGGACGCCACCGACGAGCGGATCGAGGGCCTGCGGCAACGCCGCGACCTCGGCCGCTACGACGCGATGCTGTTCGCGTACGACGAGCCGACCGCCACCCGGTTCACGATGTCGACCGTCCCGGTCGCGCTCGACATCGGCTTCTACGACGCGTTCGGCCGGCTCGTCGATCGACTCCGCATGGAGCCCTGCGCGGGCAGCGAGGCGGACTGCCCCGTGTACTCGGCGAAGGCACCGTTCGTCTACGCCCTCGAGACCCTCGCCGGCGACCTGCCCCGGGGGCGTCTCAGTGTGCCGTCGGATTGAGCGTGGCCGACCGGGCTCGTGTCACACCCCCCTCGTAGGGTCGTCCCGGCAAGACCGCGTTGCAGGGATGCCCGGGTACGGGCAGGACGAGTCCCGAGGGGCGGGCCGGGCCACCTGGCAGGTAGCCTGGCTCGCTCACAACTGAATCGTCCTGTCCTGCTCCCCCGGCCACGTCGTGATCCGGCGTGGTGACTGCGGGAGCCCGGGGTCCGAGAAGGGGCCCACGGTCCGAAGGAGGCACGGCCATGCGGCCGTACGAGATCATGGTCATCTACGACGCGGACCTGGAAGAGAGTGATGTCCGGGCCGCCGTCGATCGGGCGACGGAGCTGCTCACGTCGAACGGAGCCGAGATCGGCGCCGTCGACTTCTGGGGCAAGCGCCGCTTCGCCTACCGGCTCAACCACAAGTGGGAGGGCTACTACGTCGTCCTCCAGACGAAGGCCGAGCCGGCCGCGACGGACGAGCTCGGTCGGATGCTCTCCCTGGCCGACGAGGTGCTGCGCCACAAGGTCCTGCGCATCCCGGAGCACATCTACGGGAAGCTCGGCACCCCGGCGGAGACCTGATCGTCGGTGACGGGTACTCCAGGATTCGGACCCGCGCCCCGTCGGGCGCTCGTGAGGGAGACACAAGATGGCTGACAACTCGGTGACCCTGGTGGGCAACGTCACCCGCGACCCGGAGCTGCGGTACACCGCGGGCGGCGCGGCGAAGGTGGTGTTCGGGCTCGCGGTGAACCGCCGCTGGCAGAACCGCCAGACCCAGGAATGGGAGGAGCAGGTCTCCTTCTTCAACGTCGTGGCGTGGCGCGAGATGGCCGAGAACGTGGCCGAGTCGATCGCCAAGGGCTCCCGCGTCGTCGTGAGCGGCCGCCTGGAGCAACGCTCGTGGGAGACCGAGAACGGCGAGAAGCGCAGCGTGATCGAGGTCAACGCGGACGACATCGGCCCGAGCCTGCGCTGGGCGACCGCGCAGATCACCCGCAACGAGCGCAAGGGCGGCGGCGACTTCGGCGGCGGCGGCGGCGGCCAGGGCGGTGGCGGCCAGGGTGGCGCGCCGCGTCCCGCACCCGCGGCCGGCGGCAACGACTACGACGCGATGGGCGAAGAGCCCTTCTAGGCGCCTTGCGCAACGGCCCGCGCGACAGGCCGCGGACCACACACCAGATTCGGAGCACACGATCCAATGGCACGTTCCCGGAACAGCAGCGACAGCCGGAAGCCCCGCAAGGGTGAGGCTTCCGACCGCAAGATCAAGAAGAAGGTGTCGATCCTCGACCAGGAGTCGGTCGACTACATCGACTACAAGGACGTCAACCTGCTCCGGCGGTTCATGTCCGAGCGGGCCAAGATCCGCGCCCGCCGGGTGACGGGCAACGACGCCAAGCAGCAGCGCGAGGTCGCCAAGGCGATCCGGGTCGCTCGTGAGATGGCCCTCCTCCCGTACTCGGTCCGCCAGGTCACGCACCGCAACAAGGGGAAGCGTGGCGACCGCGACCGGGGCGACCGCGAGGGTCCGCTGCGCGTCCAGGACATCGAGATGCCGCGTCCCACCGAGGGCCCGCCCGAGGGCTCTGCCCCGGAGCCGACCTCGCCGCCGCCCCAGCCGGTCGAGGCGGAGGCGCTCGACTCCGCCCCGGTCGAGGAGGCGTCGGTTGCGTCGGAGGACATCGTCGAGGAGTCGGCGTCGTGAAGATCGTGCTGCGTGAGGACGTCGACAACCTCGGTCACAAGGGCGACCTCGTCGATGTGGCCGACGGCTACGCGCGCAACTTCCTCGTTCCCCGCGGACTGGCCATGAAGGCGACGCGCGGTGGCGTGGCCCAGGCGGAGGCGATGCGTCGCAACCGCGCCGCACGTGAGGAGCGCGACCGGGGCGAGGCCCAGGAGCTCGCCGATCGGCTGACGTCGGCCAAGGTCGTCGTGACCGCGCGTGCGGGCGAGGGCGGCAAGCTCTTCGGGTCGATCACGTCGTCCGACCTGGCGGATGCCCTCGCGAAGCAGTCCGGCGCCGAGATCGACCGCCGCTCGATCCAGCTCGCCGAGCCACTGAAGGAGCTCGGCGATGCCGAGGTCGCGGTGAAGCTGCACGCCGAAGTGACCGCCACGATCCACGTCGAGGTCGTCGCCGAGTAGTCCGGGCGACCGGCCGGGCCGGGACCCAGAACATCGTGAGGCCCCGCTCCGGCGGGGCCTTGCTGCGTCCCGGGGTCGTTCTCGGACGCGTTGCGGGTGCTCGCGCGGTAGCTGTCACACCCCCGTGCTGACATGAGCCCCATGCGCCACATGTTCTCCACAGGCCTGGGGATGACCACCGGCTTCTCCACACGGGTTCCACAGCGGTTCCACAAGGGAAATCGGGGTTGTGGGTCTGGTGATCCACAGGGCACCTGTGCGCCTAATGGCGACCCGGTCGCCCGCGTGAACGTGCGGTGAACGCGGCACCAACGAACGGTCACACCAGGACTCGGCCCGCCGGAGCGCGGACCCCGACAGGAGAAGGGTAGGCAGAGTGGTTCAGGCGCTCGAGTCGGCACCGCGGCGGGCCGCGGGCCGTGTGCCCCCGCACAACCTGGAGGCGGAGGAGTCGCTGCTCGGCGCCATGCTGCTCTCGCGGGACGCGATCAGCGCCGCCACCGAGGTCCGGGTCGAGGCGAGCGACTTCTACAAGCCGGCGCACACCCACATCTTCGAAGCCGTCATGTCGCTCTACGGCCAGGGCGAGCCGGTCGACCCGGTCACCGTGGCGGACGAGCTGCGTCGCGCCGAGCTGCTCGACGCGCTCGGCGGCCGGCAGGCGCTCCTGCGGCTCCAGGCGCAGACGCCGGCGTCTGCGAACGCCGCGCACTACGCCAAGATCGTCAACGAGCTCGCGCTGCTCCGCCGCCTGATCGCGGTCGCGGGCGACATCGCCGAGATGGGCTACGACGACTCGGGCGAGGTCGCCGAGACGCTCGACCGCGCGGAGTCCCTCGTGTTCGAGGTCGCCGAGCGCCGCGTGTCGGACTCGATGATCGGCGTGTCGGACGCGCTGCAGGAGACGCTCGACCAGCTCGAGGCGCTGTACGGATCCCAGGGTGAGATCACCGGCGTGCAGACCGGGTACACCGATCTCGACAGCCTCCTGCTCGGCCTCCAACCCTCCAACCTGCTGGTGCTCGCGGCACGGCCCGGCGCCGGCAAGACCGCATTCGCGTTGGGCGCGGCGGCGAACGTGGCGATGAGCGCGGGCCGCCCGGTGATGTTCTTCTCGATGGAGATGGGGACCCTCGAGCTCACCAAGCGACTCCTGTCCGGTGAGGCACGCGTGGAGATGCGGCGCTTGCAGACCGGGAACATCCCGGAGGGCGACTGGACGAAGCTCTCGCACGCGGTCGGACGGCTCGCCGAGGCCCCACTGTTCATCGACGACAACCCGCACTGCACCGTCATGGAGATGCGCGCCAAGGCGCGACGCCTGAAGGCGCGCCACGGCGACCTCGGGCTGATCGTCATCGACTACCTGCAGCTGATGACGCCGAGCACGACGAAGAAGAACGAGAACCGCCAGGTCGAGGTCGCGGAGATCTCACGGGGCCTGAAGATCCTCGCCCGCGAGCTCGACTGTCCGGTGATGGCGCTCGCGCAGCTGAACCGCCAGCTCGAGTACCGGCAGGACAAGCGGCCGATGCTCGCCGACCTCCGAGAGTCGGGCTCGTTGGAGCAGGACGCCGACGTCGTCATCTTCTTGTACCGCGACGAGATCTACAACCCGGAGTCCGAGCAGCGCGGCACGGCCGAGGTGATCGTGTCCAAGCACCGAAACGGACCGACGGGGGTCACGCGCCTGGCCTTCCTCGACCACTACGCCAAGTTCGCCAACATGGCGAGGGAGTAGGACGCCGACCCGACGCGGGAGTCCACCCAGGCCCATGCGAACGCATGGGCTTTACATGCGTGCGCATCCATCGTAGGGTTCGCGTATGAGCCCAACGCAGTCCACCATCTCCGGCACGACACAGGTCCGCCGGCCCACCGCGGCGCCCGCCGGCGACACCGCGGCACCGAGCTTCACGCTCGGCAAGCCGGTCTCCGGTCTGACGATCGCCCTCCGGGAGGACCGGGCCTGGCGATCGTGGCAGCTCATCGGCGACATCTGGGCCGAGTACCTCCGTCGGGACGGGGCCGCGACGACCACCGTCGAGACCGGCGGACAGATCGGGCAGCCGGGCTCCGACGACCGGAAGACGATCGACGACCTGGCCCGCACGTCCGACGCCGGGATCGTCGGCCTGGGCACCTGCGGGTCGTGCACCACCTACACGATCAAGGACGCGGTCGCCTTCGAGCAGCAGGAGCGCCCGGTGGTCGCGATCGTCTGCGAGGAGTTCATCGTCCACGGCCAGAACGTGGCCCGCCACCTCGGCCACGGGGACCTCAAGATCCTCGTGCTCCCGTACCCGCTCGAGGCCCGACCCGAGGACGAGCTGCGCGCGATCGCGGACGAGTACTACCCGAAGATGCTCGAGCTCCTCGGGGCGTCTGCGTGAGCCTCACCAGCGAAGCAGTCGAGATCCCGGCGGATCCCCTCGCCCAATACGAGCGGGCGCGGGAGGAGCGCTGGAGCGACGGGGTGCCGCTGCTCCCGGCCACCGATGACGTCGTCGAAGCCCTCCTGGCGCGGTCGCCCTACCCCGCGGATCACGCGCTCTGCGTGCTCCCGCCGTGCAACGGCGTCGCGACGGTGGAGCTGGTCGCGATCAACGCCGCCATGGCCGGCGTGGAACCGGCGGCGTTCCCGGTGGTGCTCGCCGCGCTCGAGGCGATCAGCGAGCCCGAATGGAACGCCTTCGGTCTCACCACGACCACGTCGAGCGTGTTCCCGATGCTCATCGTGAACGGTCCCTGTCGCGACGAGCTGCAGATCGACTACCGCGCCGGGTGCATGGGCGGTGCAGCCGGTCGTGGATCGATGACGATCGGTCGCGCGGTGTCGTTGTGCCTGCGCAACATCGGTGGTCAACGCGCCGGGGAGACGACGAAGTCGGTCTTCGGTCAGCCGGCCCGGTTCGGGTTCTGCTTCGGCGAGTGGGAGGAGCGCTCGCCGTGGGCTCCGCTCGGCGCCCGACGCGGCTTCTCGGCGGGCCAGGACGTCGTGACGGTCCACGGAGGGAAGGGCACGCAGCCGCTCGCCGACATCCACAACGACGACCCGCGCGACCTCCTCTACCTGATCGCCAAGAGCCTCGCGTACCCGCTCGCGAACCCGTTCCTCGGCAACGCGGAGAACGGCGAGATCGTCGTCGCCTTCAACCCCATGTGGGCCGAGCGGTTCGGGAAGGCGTTCCCCGACGTCGAGGACCTCCAGGCGTACCTGCGCGAGCACGCGTACCAGCCGATCGATCTCTGGCCTGCGGAGAACGCCCGGCTGCTCCGGGAGCACGGCCGCGTCGACGACCGGGGCCGGGTTCACCTGTTCGAGCGCCCCGACCAGTTCGTCCCGATCGTCTGCGGCGGGCTCGGCAGCCTGCACGCCATCGGCCTCCCGAGCTTCGGCGAGAGCCAGCTCCAGAGCAAGGCCGTGGTGCGCCCATGACCTGGTTGACCGCGGTTCGGAGCGCGTGAGCATGGACCCCGAAGGCGTCGCCGTCGCGGTCGACGAGGTGGCCGGCTTCCTGCGGGCGGACGGCGGCGACCTCGTGCTCGTCGAGGCGGATCCTCGCACCGCACGCATCCGCCTCGCGGTGGTGCTCGACGGCGTGTCGTGCGACGACTGCGTCCTCCCGCCGAAGATGCTCCACGAGACGATCGAGCACGCGCTCTCGAGCCGGGTCGTGGGCGAGTTCGAGCTCGTGCTCGACGACCCGCGTGCAGCCGGCGGCGCGACGGCGGACTGAACCCGGTGGCACCCGACACGCCCGAGCTCGACGCGTGGGGAGCGATCGTCTCGATCTACCAGTCGGTGCTGCACGAGCTGGTCAACGTGCTCGAGCGCGAAGTCGGGATGGACTCCGGCGTCTTCTCGGCGCTCGCATACCTGGAGCGGGCAGTGCCGCCGCACCGCATGCGGATGAGCGAGCTCCAGCGCCTCCTGCACCCCCGTTACAGCCAACCGGGGTTCAGCCGCCTGGTGTCGAGGATGGAGACCGACGGGCTCGTCGCACGCGAGCCCGATCCCGACGACGGACGCGCGGTCCAGATCGTCACCACGCGCGCCGGCCGCAACCGCTACCAGCGGGCGAGCGACGTCTACACGCCGGAGGTGCGGCGCCTCGTGGGGCAGTACCTGTCCGCGGACCAGTGCCGAGCGCTGGTCGCGCTGCTGGCATCGGGGGAGGTGCCCGCGATCTCGGCTGACGCGCTGGTCGCGTCGGCACGAGCCCGGGTCGGGCGGCTCGCTCCGGGAGCCGCGGCCGCCGCGGCTGCCGACGGAGCGCTCCTCGTCGACCTCCGGCCGCTGGACCAGCGCCAACGCGACGGTGACGTCCCGGGCGCGGTGGTGGTCGGGCGCAACGTGCTCGAGTGGCGCCTCGATCCCGCCAGCGCCTGGCGACGGCCCGAGCTCGCCGACGCGGACCGTCCCATCGTCCTGTTCTGCTGCCACGGTGAGCAGTCGAGCCTTGCCGCTGCGACCGTGCGCGATCTCGGACATGTCGACGTCGCGGACATCGTGGGCGGCTTCACGGCGTGGGAGGCAGCCGGTCTCCCGATCGAGCCGTTCCGGGGGCCCAGCCCCGAGGAGCGCGACGGCCCTCCACGCGCACCGCGGACTCGGGACCTTCGCCCCTGACGGGACGCCCCCCGACGCCGTACGGTCATCCCATGGCTCATCGCATCGTGGTGCTCGGCGGCGGGACCGGCGGCACCTTGGTGGCGAACCGGCTGCGGCGCCACTACGACCAGGACGACGCGACCATCACGGTCGTCGACCGTGACGACTCGCACGTGTACCAACCGGGTCTGCTCTTCGTCCCGTTCGGTCTGACCCAGCCCGAGGACATCGTGCGGCCCCGCGGGCGGCAGCTGCACGCCGGCATCGACTACCGCCTGGGCGAGATCGAGGCCGTCGACCTCGAGACCGACTCCCTGCGTCTGGCCGACGGCTCGACGCTGGGCTACGACGTCCTCGTGGTCGCGTCCGGCGCAACGCTGCTCCCTGAGGAGACCGAGGGGCTCACCGGGCCGGGCTGGGGCGAGCGGGCGGGCACCTTCTACGACCTCCCCGGCGCGACGGCGTTGGAGCGCTCGATCGCCGAGTTCGAGGGCGGGCGCATCGTCGTCAACGTCGTCGACATGCCCATCAAGTGCCCCGTCGCCCCACTCGAGTTCTCGTTCCTCGCCGACTGGTACTTCCACGACCGCGGGATCCGGGAGAAGGTGGAGCTCGCCTACGTCACCCCGCTCGACGGTGCGTTCACCAAGCCCGTGTCGTCGAAGGCCCTCGGGGGGATCCTCGACGAGAAAGGGATCGAGCTCGTCACCGAGTTCAACACCGGCGAGGTCGACGTCGCCGGCGGGCGGCTCGTGAGCTACGACGATCGCGAAGAGCGGTTCGACCTTCTCGTGAGCATCCCGTTGCACGGGGGCGCCCCGTACGTGGCGCGCTCCGCGGGCCTCGGCGACGACCTCAACTTCGCCGCGGCGGACGACCACACGCTGCAGTCCAGCGCCAAGCCCAACGTGTTCGTCATCGGCGACGCGGGGAACCTGCCGGTGTCGAAGGCGGGGTCGGTCACCCACTTCGAGGGCGAGATCGTCGTCGAGAACGTGGCCCGCTTCCTGGGCGGTCAGGATCTCGACGCGTCCTACGATGGGCACGCCAACTGCTTCATCGAGACCGGGTTCCACCGGGCGCTGATGATCGACTTCAACTACGAGACCGAACCGCTCACCGGCCATTACCCGACGAAGGTCGGCGCGCCGCTCCTCAAGGAGTCCCGGCTCAACCACCTGGGCAAGCTCATGTTCCAATGGTTCTACTGGCACGCGTTGCTTCCCGGCCGCGACATCCCCGGCATGGGTCCCGACATGCCGACGGCGGGGAAGGATCTCCCGGCCGAGTCCGCCGCCGCGCCCTGAGCGGCACCGCACACGATCGAGACGAGAAGGCAGGTTCACCATGACCACCCAGACCATCGCCGGCGTCGCCGTCGACGTGAACGAAGAGGGCTTCCTCGAGGAGCCCGACCAGTGGACGCGTGACGTGGGTGCCGCGATCGCGGCCGAGAACGGCATCCCCGAGATGACCGACCGTCACTGGCAGGTCGTCGACTTCATGCGGAGCACGTACCTCGAGACGGGAAGCGCGCCCTCGATCCGAACGCTGGGGAAGGCGTCGGGGGTGCCCGTCAAGGAGCTCTACCAGCTGTTCCCCAAGGGGCCCGCGAAGCTCGCCGCGAAGGTCGCGGGGATCCCGAAGCCTCGCGGCTGCATCTGAGACCGAGGAGGAGACGATGGGCAACGAACCGATCGAGAAGGTCTCGATCATCATCTCGCAAGGGTCGCTCGAGGGCGTCTACCCGGGACTGATCATGGCCAACGGCGCGCGGATGGAGGGGATCGAGGCGAACGTCTTCTTCACGTTCTTCGGGCTCGACGCGATTCACCGGAAGCGGCAGGCGAAGATCAAGGTCGCGACCGTCGGGAACCCCGGCATCCACATGGCCACGTGGCTCGGCGGCGTCCCCGGAATGTCGGCGATGGCGACGAAGATGATGAGCAAGAAGATGGAGGAGCTCGACATCCCCCCGATCCCCGAGTTCGTCGAGCTGGTCGCCGACTCGGGCGGGGGGCTCTACGCGTGCAAGGCGTCCGTCGACATGTTCGGGTTCACCAAGGACGATTTCATCGACCAGGTCGACGACATCATCACCGTCGGGGAGTTCTACGAGCAGGCTGCCGGGGCGCAGATCATCTTCACGTAGCCTCGCCCGTCGTGGCGGGCGATGACGTCGTACGCGGGGAGCACGGCGTTCGCCGGTGCCGGTGGGCCGCGTCGACCCCTGACTACGCCGCGTACCACGACGACGAGTGGGGACGGCCGGTGCTCGACGACACCCGGCTCTACGAGAAGCTCTGCCTCGAGGGCTTCCAGTCCGGGCTCTCCTGGCTGACGATCCTTCGGAAGCGGGAGAGCTTCCGCGCCGCGTTCGCCGGCTTCGACATCCCAACCGTCGCTCGCTTCGGTGCGCGCGACGTCCGACGTCTCCTCGGCGACGCCGGGATCGTGCGGCACCGAGGCAAGATCGAAGCGGCGATCGGCAACGCCCGTGCGGCCCTCGAGGCCCAGGAGCGGCACGGATCGCTCGCCGCGGTGATCTGGTCGTGCGAGCCGTCCGGTCGGCGTCGCGCGCCCCGGGAGATGCGCGACCTCCCGGCGCAGACCGAAGCATCCACCGCGCTCTCGAAGACGCTGCGCGGCCTGGGATTCCGGTTCGTCGGCCCGACGACCATGTACGCGGCGATGCAGTCCCTCGGCGTGGTGAACGACCACCTCGTCGGCTGCTCGGCTCGCGGCCCGTGCACGAGAGCTCGGGCCGCGATCACCCCGCCCCGGATCTGAACCGTGGCGCTGACGCCGATGCGAGCGTTCAGCAGCGCCCGCCCCAGGGCTGGTTCCCGCGCCGCGCGTAGAGGTCGCGGGCCATCTGGTCCTGGTCGGCTTGTGACGCGTTCGCGGGGTCGATCCCGACGAGGTCGTGGCGCCCGGATGCCGCCGCGTTCGAGTCCCACGTCCGCTGGTCGAACTGGTACGCCCCGCGGTAGGTCCCGCCCGGGCTGACGGCGTTGTAGTTGCCGGTGCTCTCGATGCGTCGGGTGCAGTCGAGGAACGCCTCGACGTCGCCGCCCGTCCGGACGCCGCTCGGCCCGCTCCGCGAAGCACGCGCCCGCAGGAACGCGGCGAGTGCCTCCTGCCGCTCCTGCTCTTCCACGGCGCGCAGATACGCGGCGCGTGCTTCGTTCTGGACCGCGACGACGGCGATCCCGGTCTCCTGCACCGCGCTCGGCCTGCCAGCCGAGGTCGTAGACGAACTGGGCGTCACGGGTCACCGCGTCGCTCAGCACGTCGGCGTAGATGGCCGTCGTGTCGGGGCCCGCGTCGCGCGGCGCCGAGGCCGCGCCCGCGCTCGCCGGGACGAGCAGCACGACCGCCGCGATCCCCACGAGCACCCGCCGCATCGCCGACTTCCCCAACAACCTCATCCGCCCCATCCTCCCACCCGGCTCCCGCGTCGCCCAAGGCGCACCGGTTGCACCTGACGCACCGTCAGATAGCCTCGCCCCGTTCCCAGCCCCGCTCGGAAGGCCCGCCATGCTCGATCTCCTCCTCCGAGGCGGCACCGTGATCGACGGCACGGGCACACCAGGAGTCCGCGCCGACGTCGGCGTGCGCGGCGGTCGGGTGGTCGGGGTCGGTGACCTCGCCGGGGAGGCCGACGGGGCCGGCGTCGTGATCGACGCCGACGGGCTCGTGATCGTGCCCGGGTTCGTCGATCCCCACACCCACTACGACGCCCAGCTCTTCTGGGACCCGACCGCTTCGCCGTCGAACCTGCACGGGGTCACGACGGTGATCGGCGGCAACTGCGGGTTCACCCTGGCGCCACTCGACCCGGACGATGCGGACTACCTGCGCCGGATGATGGCGAAGGTCGAAGGCATGCCGCTGGAGGCGCTCGAGCACGGCGTGGACTGGACGTGGCACGACTTCGGTGAGTATCTCGAGCGCGTCGGCGGTCAGGGCCTCGGCGTCAACGCCGGCTTCCTGGTCGGCCACTGCGCGCTGCGTCGGCGCGTCATGGGGACCGACTCGGTGGGCGGCACCGCGACCCCCGAACAGGTCGACGAGATGCGGTCACTCCTCGCCGCCTCGCTGGAGGCGGGTGGGCTCGGCTTCTCGACCTCACGTGCGTTCACGCATTCGGACGGTGACGGGGAGCCGGTGCCCTCGCGTCACGCGGCACCCGATGAGGTGCTTGCGTTGTGCGAGGAGGTCGCGCACCACCCGGGCACCACGGTGGAGGCCATCACCGACGGTTGCCTCAACGGGTTCTCCGAGGAGGAGGTCGACCTGTTCGCCCGGATGTCGGCGGCCGCGCAGCGCCCGCTCAACTGGAACGTGCTCACGATCGACTCCACCAACCCGGCCGGGGTGGAGCACCAGCTCGCCGCGGCGGACCGCGCCACCGAGCTCGGCGGGCGGATCGTCGCGCTCACGATGCCGATCCTGGTCGGGATGAACATGAACTTCGCGTCGCACTGCGCGCTCTTTCTCATCCCGGGCTGGGGCGACGTGCTGCGCCTCCCGCGCGACGAAGCGATGGCGAAGCTGCGCGACCCGGAGGTCCGGGCCCGACTCGACGAGCGCGCCCACTCCGAAGAAGCCGGCGTGCTGCGTCGGCTGACCGGGTGGGGGACCTACCGGATCGGCGACACGTTCTCCGAGGAGAACGCGGCGCTCAGCGGGCGCACGGTGGGGGAGATCGCCGAGGAGCGCGGGACCGACACCGTTCGACACGCTGCTCGACGTCGTCCTCGCCGACGACCTGCGCACGATCCTGTGGCCGTCTCCCACCGACGACGACGCGGCCAGCTGGGAGCTCCGGGCACGCGTGTGGTCCGACCCGCGCGTCCTCATCGGCGGTTCCGACGCGGGCGCGCACCTCGACCGGATGTGCGGCGCCCCGTACCCGACGGCGTTCCTCGCCGACTGCATCCGGGGGCGGCGCCTGTTGTCGGCGGAGGAGGCGGTGCGCCTCATGACGTCGGTGCCCGCCGACCTGTTCGGGCTCCGCCATCGCGGCCGGATCGAGGAGGGATCGGTGGCCGACCTGGTCGTCCTCGATCCCGAGACCGTCGACGCGGGCCCGATCCAGATGGTGGCCGACCTGCCCGGTGGGACCTCGCGGCTGGTCGCCGACTCCACCGGGGTCCGGCACGTGTTCGTCGCCGGGGTGGAGACGGTGCGGGACGGCGCCGCGACCGGCGCGTTGCCCGGGCAGGTGCTGCGGTCCGGTCGCGACACCGACACCGTCGCCGTGGGCTGACGCATCCTCCGAGCGGTCAGGGGCGCTCGATATCCACCACCTGACGGATTTCCTTCCCTATCGTCGAACTGACCGCACGACCTCACGGTGCGGGAATCGAAGGGGGAAATCATGGCGGTTCTCGCCATCGAGCTCATGGGCAGCACCTGGCGCTTCATCTTCTACGCGATCGCGCTGGTCCTGTTCATCGCGTCGGGCGTCGGACTGAAGCCGGGTGGCGAGCGGGTCTCGCTCGTCGGCCTCGGCCTGGCAGCGCTGACGTTCCCGCTCTTCTGGGACAACCTGGCGACGCTCTGATCCGTTCGTCCTGATCGGGACGGCGCTCGGGTCCTCCCGGGCGTCGTCCCGTCAGAACAGCTTGAGCGTGTCGGGCGCGTTGCCCCGGAGCTCCTCGAGGTCGACCTCGACGCACTCGATCCCACGGCTCTCGGCGAAGACGCGCGCCTGGGGCTTGATCCGCGTCGCGACGAACATCCCGAGGGTGGGCGCCAACGTGCCGTCCCGGTCGAGTCGCTCCTGATAGCGGAGCAGCTGCTCGACGCCGGCGATCTCGCCGACGCGCTTCACCTCGACGACGACCGCACGGCCCTGGCCGTCACGGCAGAGCAGATCGACGGGCCCGACGTCGGTCGGGTACTCCCGCCGGACGAGCAGCAGGTCGTCTCGCAGCGCGGCGACGCGCGCCGCGAGCAGCTCCTGCAGCTCGGCCTCCACGCCGTCCTTCGCCAGGCCCGGATCGTCGCCGAGCTCGTACTGCTGGTCGAAGAGCACCTCGTGCAGCTCGATCACGAGCTGCTCTCCCTTCGGGTTCGCCACCGTGATCACGCCGTCGGCCTCCTGGATCGTGCACGGCGGGTTCATCCAGTTGAGGGGCTTGTAGGCCTTCGCGTCGGCGTGGACGGCAAGGGACCCGTCGGCCTTGAAGAGGAGGAGGCGTCGGGCGCGGGGGAGACGAGCACCCAGTCGGCCCGAGTACTCGACGGAGCATTCGGCAACGACGAGACGCACGCCCCGCGTTGTACCACGGGTGCCTAGGATGCGGCCGAATCTCGTCGGGGAGGAAAGGGGAGGTCCATGCTCGCGGCCTACGGAAGCGACGCCTACAAGATCGTGCTCGTGCTGCACATCCTGTGCGCGATCGTCGGGTTCGGCGCCGTGTTCCTGAACGGGCTCTACGGCCAGCAGGCGAAGTCGCGCAAGGGGCCCGAGGGTCTCGCGATCTCCGAGGCGAACGAGCTCGTCTCGAAGGTCGGGGAGTACTTCATCTTCGCGGTCTTCCTGCTCGGGATCGCACTGGTGCTCATCGGCGACAACGTGTGGGACTTCGGGCAGACCTGGGTGTGGCTCTCGATGGCGCTGTACCTCCTGGCGCTGGGGACCTCGCAGGGCTTCCTGTTGCCCCGGGTCCGGCGGCTCATCGCGCTGCAGCGGGAGCTCGTGGCCGCGGGGCCGCCCCCGGCCGATGCTCCCCCGGGGCCGCCGCCCCAGGTCGTCGAGATGGAGAGCGTCGGCAAGCAGGTCGGGATGCTCGGCACCCTCCTCAACCTGGCCCTGATCGTGCTCCTGGTGCTCATGGTCTTCAAGCCGGGCGGGCCCTAGGCCGAGTGCGGGTCGCGCGACCCGGCGCCGAGTGCCGAGCGACCGTACGATCACGCCGTGGACTTCTACAGCGACGTCCTGCTGGAGCTCGTCACGGCGCTCGGCGCGGCATTGTTCGCGGCGAACGCCTTCGCGCTCGTCCGCCGCCGTCGGGATCGCCGAGACGCCGCGCGCGCTGCCGTCGTGCGCAGCCGACCGGGCAGCCCGGTGCGCAAGGAAGCACTCGCGTCGCGGGGCACGCTCGACCAGGCGCCCGTGGGGCGCACGGTGGCGTTCATGTTGATCGGTCTCGGGGTCGCGATTTGGGGCCTCGCCTCGATCGTGGCCTAGCGTTCCGCCATGACGACCCGTCGGATCTGGCTCGCCCCGTTGCTCGACCTCGTGTGCATCATCGGGTTCATCCTCGGTGGCGCCGGGCAACACAACATCAACGAGGGTGCGAGCTGGTTCCTGATGGTGCTGTGGCCGTTGGCTGTCGGCTGGTACGGCGTCTCGCTGCTCACGAAGCTGTACACGAACGCCGACCGCGAGTGGGTCCGGCTCGCCGCGACGCTGGCCGGCGGGATGCTGGTCGGATCCGTGCTCCGCGGGACGTTCACCGACCGCCCGATGTTCTCGATCTTCACGGTGATCTACGTCGCGTGGATGGTCCTCACCGCGTTCGGATGGCGGTTCGTGGCGATGCTCTGGAAGATGCGTCGGGCGCGGCGTCAGCGCGTCGCGCGCGCCATGTAGAACCACAGGGGGAACGGCGCGTCGGCAGCCTGCATCGCCGTCCGCGCGGCGAGCAGCGTCCGGCCCGCCTCCGTCTCCTCGTAGAACCACGCCTCGCACTGTCCGCCTGCGGGAGGTCCGTCGGCGAGGGCGATCGCCGCCTCCTCGTAGTACATGCGAACGTCGTGCGCGACGCTGACGGGGTCGCCGGGCAGCCCGGCGGTCGTCCAGTCGGCGCCCCCCGCGATGCGGTGCAGCGCGTCGAGCGCCCCGGGCACGTCGTCAGCCGTCATCACGCGTCCGACCGATGACGCCCCCCGCTCAGCGAGTGTGCGGTCGTACGCGGCCCGCAGCGCCCGTGCCTCGTCGACCGCGGCCGGGAGCGACGGGTCGTGGCGCGGGGGAGCGCGCATGCGAGCGGCGAGTCGTCCGACTCGATCACCTCGGGGTGGTCTTCGAGCACGGGTCCCGACGGTCGCTCGAGGAGCGCAAAGGCGCGCGCGAGCACGTCGTGCTGGAAGGCGGTGTCGCCGGGGCGACCGAGCGGACGACCGAGCGGGAACTCGCCGTACAGACCACGTGGCGGCGGCAGTCGTTCGGCGACCCGTCGGACCGAGATGAGGGCCACCGTCGCGAGACCAGCGGCTTCGAACACGTTCGCGAGCACACACACGGTGCGCGAGCAGAGCGGTCAGACGGGGGTGAGCAGCACCACGTCGACGGCGTCCTCCAGGAGCAGCGCCGCCGCACGCGGCCCGCTGTCGAGGCGGATGCCGGTGAGGGTGTCCTCCTGGTTGCCGGCGAACGCCAGGTGCCGGGGCGCGACCGAGCCGATCACCCCGTCGGACGCGAGCTCCTCGAGCCGGTCGATCGGGTACACGACGTCGAGGTCGGCCGCGAAGCCGGCCCGGTCGAAGTTGGGGCTCCAGTGCCCGAGCGCGAGGTCGCGTCGCTCGCGCGGGAGCACCCGGAACGACGTGTCGTCGTTCCCGAAGTGGTCGTCGCCGATCACGTGCAGCGCGGCGGTGGTGACGATCGCGACCCGTGACTCGGCGAGCGGCTTCGGCGTCGTCCACGCAGGCGGCCCCATGTCCGGCATCGGTGTGGTGCCGGCGTAGTCGCGCATCGGGGTGTCGGTCATGCCGGTGCCTCCACGTCGAGGACGAGCCGCTCGGTGGGGAGCGAGTCGTACAGGTCGGCGACGAGGTCGCGCTTCACCGCCTGGTAGCCCGCATCATCCCAGAGGTTGCGCCACTGGTGCGGGTCCTCGTCGAGTCGGTAGAGCTCGCCCTCGGTGCCGTCGTAGTGGACGCCGCACGGCGCGAGCACCTGATCACCCCAGAACCGCTCCAGCCCGTTCGGCTGCCCGTCGGTGCTCTCCTCGTACGCGGTGCACAGCCAGCCGTCGCGGACGATCGACCGCAGGTGCATGCCGTAGCCGGGGAACTGGCTGTCCCACTCGCACAGTGCGCGCTCGTGCACGCCCTCCCCGTCGGTCAGCGGGAGCGCATCGCCCTGCATCCACGGCGCGGGCTCGATGCCGGCGATCGCGCAGAACGTGGGGGCGAGGTCGACCTGGCCGACCGGGTCGGTGACCGCGCCCGGCGTCACGCCCGCGGACGGCGCGGGCCGCCACACCAACGGGAGCCGCATCAGGGAGTCGGTGTGGAACGGCCCCTTGTAGAGCAGGCCGTAGTCGCCCTGGAGCTCGCCGTGGTCGGTCGTGAAGATCACGTCGGTGTCGTCGAGCCAGCCCCGTGCCGCGATGTGGTCGAGGACCCGCCCGGTCGCTTCGTCGATCAGCTCGTTCATGACGTGGACCTTGGCGGTGATCTCGCGCAGCTGGTCGTCGCTCAGCGTCGCCGGGTTGAAGAACATCGGCCCGCCCTCGGCGTTGAGGAACTGCCCGTCCCACCACGCGAGCCAATGCGCCGGCTTCTGCGCGAGCACGGCGCGGATCTCGTCGGGCGAACCGGGGTGTCCCGGTGGCAGGTCGAGCTCCCGCCAGTCGACCCGCCCGAGCTCGGAGGCCGGCGGATCCCAGGGGTGGTGCGGATCCGGGAAGCTCATCCAGCAGAACCAGTCGTCATCGGCCTCGAGCGAGTCGAGCCAGGCGATCGTCCGGTCGGCGACCCAGTCGGTGTGGTACCAGCCGTGCGGGATGGGGTTGTTCTTCGTCTCCGGCGCCAGCGTGTCGCCACCGGGAACGGCGCCGAGGAGTGGGGCGAAGCTCTCGAGGTGCTCGGGGTGGTTCGCCTCGAGCCACCGTCCGTAGTGCGCGAGCGCGCGTCCCGGAACGCGGCGACGTGGTAGGCCTGCTCGGCCCGGTCGAAGCCCCGCCACGGACCCGTGTCGCCACGCATCCAGCGCGCGTTCTCCTCCCATCGGCCCTTCGGGTCGAACGCGGGCTCGAAGTGGGCCTTGCCGAGCAGCGCGGTCCGGTACCCGGCCTCGTCGCGCAGGTACGCGGCGACACTGGGGGCGTCGACGGGGAGCGGGACCCCGTTGGCGACCACGCCGTGGGTGCGGACGTACTGGCCGGTCAGCATCGTGCACCGTGCCGGCATGCAGACCGTGTTCTGGTTGTAGGCCCGCTCGTACCGGATGCCGGCGGACGGCGAGACCGTCGACGACCGGCGTGCGCGCGACCGAGCCGCCGTTGCACCCGAGCGCGTCATAGCGCTGCTGGTCGGTCGTGACGAAGAGGATCTTGCGGCTCATGCGGTTCGTCGCGGTTGGAGACACAAGGGCCGGCGACTCGAGTCGCCGGCCCTTGGAACGCTCCGAACCCGGACTCGGGTATTACCCGGTGAACCGCACCGTGGTCTCGACCGGGATGACGAAGGGCGGGATCGACAGGTCCGACGCGGTGATCGCCGACTCCAGGGAGAAGTAGGCGCTGCCGCCGGGCGGGATACCCGGGGAGAAGTTCACGTCGCCCGTGTACAGGTCCACGGAGATGTTCGAGAACGAGGTGCCAGGACCCTCGTAGCCGGTCGGGCCGAACGGGCACCCGGCGGGGATGGCGGCCGGACGCCGGTCCGGTCGCAGAGGCCGTCGCCCTCGAAGTCGAAGGGAGGCTGGAGCAGCGTGCTCGCACCGGTCAGGGTGAGCTTCGTGATCGTGATGTTCGCGTTGTTCTGCACGCCGATCAGCGTGTCGTCGTCGCCGTCGTACGGGCCCTGGCCCGAGTCCTGCACGGTGACCGTGCCGTCGGCGTTGATCACGATCAGCAGCCCGCAGCCGAGCGTTGGACTGCCGATGTCGGGCACTGGTGGAACAGGGCTTGCGCGATCGACCGGCTGCCGGCGCCATCTCGGGCTTCGGCCCATCCGGTTCCGCACCGACCGGCGCCGAGAACCCGGCGACGAGCAGTGCAGGTACCACTGCTCCCAGCAAGATTGCGCGAACTCGCCCCATGGATCTACCCCTACTCCGCTCACCCACCGGCCCTTCCGGTGAGGCGCGTACGGTAGCACCACCAGGGCCCTGGCTCCCAGTCCTCGTGGTGGGCCCCGACGGTCAGGCCGGACCCACGCCAGGCCGCCCCCGCACGGCGCACGTAGCCTCGGCCCCTCGACCATGGAGGATCCACGTGCCTCATCTCGACCCCACCGATGATCAGATCGTGGCCCTGGTGAGCAGCGACGCCACCACGCCGATCGTGATGCTGAACCTGAACCGCTACCGGGACCGGGCGCAGTACGAGGTGCCGGGGCCTGGCGACGAGGTGAGCGGACGCGAGGCCTACCAGCGCTACGGGGAGGTGGCGCTCCGGGCGATGGGCGAGGTCGGCGGTCGCCTCCTCTGGGGGCTCCCGGCCGAACAGGTCATCGTGGGCTGTGAGCACGACGAGTACGACGAGGCCTTGGCCGTCTGGTACCCGAACCGGGCCGCGTTCGTCGAGATGATCGGGATCGACTGGTACCGCTCGGCCCTCGTGCACCGCAACGCGGCGCTCGAGCAGGCGACGATCATCGCGTTGACCGGCCCGTCGACGCCCGAGCTGACGCAGCCCGGAGGCGGCGGTTCGTGAGTGACGGCCAGGTCGTCGACAACGCCGACGAGCACCGCTTCGAGCTCCTGATCGACGGTCATCGCGCCGAGCTCGTCTACGAGCGCAACGCCGACCGACTCGTGCTCGTGCACACGGAGGTGCCCGAGGAGCTGGGGGGCCGGGGGATCGGCGGGCGGCTGCGTGCGCGCCGGCGCTCGACGAGGCCGAACGCGGCGTCCCTCGTCGTGGTGCCGCACTGCCCGTTCGCAGGGCTTGGCTCGAGCGCCATCCCGACGACGCCGGCGCGGGTCACGATCGACTGGGCGCGACCGCGGCCGTGAGTTGAGCGTGGTCCTCGCCGCGTCGAACAGGATCCGACGATCGGGGAGCGTGCGCTCGGCCGGTCGAGAGCTGGCGGTCGGCAGCGACGGGCGTCGGTGGTCGGCGTCGTCGGCCTGTTCGAGCGCCCCGATGTCGCATCGCGCTGCGTTCGTCGCGGGCGCGTGGTGACGCTTCGGCGCTGGTCGGCGTTCGTGACGCCGCCGCGGCACGTCCTGGCAGCTCGCCGCCGGCGATGGCGCTCGAGCGGCGACTGGTCGCGTCGGCTTCTGGGTCTGGGTCGCTCCGTCGTGGGCGGCGCCTTGCGGTCCGTGGTCGGGATGATCGTGACTCTACGCTGGTCGCCGGTGACCGTGAAGCCTGCCGTGTGCTGCGTCGCCGCGAGAAGTTGGCAACCGGCCCGAGCCGCGCCGGTGCGGCTGCAGCTGAACGCCACCACCCAAGGACTCCACGGCGACCGGAGGCGAACGACGTGACGAGCTGTCGATGTCGAGGTCGTCGAGGAGGCCGAGCTCGTGCTGCCCACGAAGGTCGCGCTCCTCGTGCCCGATGTTGCCATCGTCGAGACCGATGCAGCGCCGCCGTGCGCGCCGGAGTCGACCCTGACCGTTGGGTCGCGGCCGTCGCGCGGAGGGACCGAGGTGCTCGATCGCGAGCGTCGCGGCCCGGCATCGCGCCTCACCGAGCTGCTGCAGTTCCCGCTGGGACGCCGGAACCACTTCGCGATGGACCTGGGCCTCGACCGCGAAGACACCCCAGCCGAAGCTGAACTGGTTGCCGCTGGCGGGGCCGCCGGCGATCGTCGAGATCCGTGACGTTCGACGTCGGTGACGTCGGCGCGGCGCCCGTTCGTGGACGACGGTGGCGCTCGTTGTCGCTGATCGCGGAGGCCGGTGATCGTGTCCGAGTACCTCCGGCGCCAAGATCGACCGACCACCGCTGGACGCCCGAGTCGGACGCTCGCGTATCCCGCCGTGACGGTCGAGCCTCGTCGATCACGACGGCGGTGCCGAGGGCACGGACCCGATCCGGGACCCGGGCAGGTCGTGTAGACCGCCGAACAACTCGTGACGTGCGCCGAGCGTGACCCGGCACCGATCAGCACCGCGTCCTTGCTCATCGACACCGGGCAGCTCGGCGTGCAGGTCGTCGCCTACAAGTCGCCGGCCGAGCTGCGCCGAGGATGGCGGCACGCGGCGACGCGCGGTCGAGCGGAGCGAGCCGCACCGTCGCCCGCTGGACCGGTCCGAGCGTTACCGTCAGCGCCGACGATGGCTATGGTGCCGGCAGGGCGTGGACGGCGAGTACCTCGAGTTGCGCCTTCGCCCCTCGAGATCGGTGATCGGCGGCCCGGGCGCGCTCATCACCACGATGGCGAGCGATGCCACCAGGATTCCGGCCGCGGCTGCCGCACCGAGTCGCCGCTTCCGTCGGTTCAACCGGCGGATCGTGCCGCGGCTCACTGGGCGATCGTGCAGCACTCGGTGAGCGACGATACGCGATCTGTCGGCACCGAGCGGCCCGAACGAGCAGCCGGATCTGGCTCGCTCTGGCGACCGAGGTTTCGCTCACAGAAGGGCCGACGCCGGTGCAGTGGAGCGGGTGACGGGAATCGAACCCGCGTTCTCAGCTTGGGAAGCTGATGTTCTGCCTCTGAACTACACCCGCGAGCGGCGGTGATCGTACTGGGCGTTCGCGAGCGGTCGCTACGCGTCGGGCTCGGCTGCGATCCCTCGGCCCGGTCGATCTTCCAGCGGTTCCACGGCCACATCCCGTCGATCTCCACCTCGAGCGAGAAGCTGAGCAGGATCCGGATGAGGACAATGACGCCGAGCACGCCCACGCTCTCGATCGTGGGGTCGACGACGATCGTCCGGATGATGTCGGCGATGATCAGCACCTCGAGGCCGAGGAGGATGACCCGGCCGAGGTCCTGGCGGAGCGCGATGTACGCCGCGCCGCGGCCGGCGCCGAGGCGCCGCACGTAGAGGGCGAGGGCGATGAGCCCGCCGACGACCATGATCGCGGCACCGACGGCCTCGATCACCCGCACGAGATCCGAGATGACGTCGTCGTAGCTCACGGGCGCACGCTACGCGGTCGCGTGCGCGCACGCCCAGAACCGTCAGGTCACGCAGGTTGCTCGACCGCCTCCTCTGCGGTCCGGTCGTCGGCGACCGGGGTCCCGAGCACGAGCTCGTCTGGCGGCTGCCCCGCTCGTGCGGGGAGGAAGCAGGCGGCGATCAGCGCGCCCGCAGCGGCGACGCCTGCGACCACGAGGCACGCGACACCGAGCCCCGAGAGGAACGCGTCGCTCACCTCTGCGAGGAAGCGAGGCGCGCCGGCGCCGAGTCGGGTCGCGACCTGCCCGGCCGCACCGACGGAGTCCTCGGTCACGCGTTGGGCCGGACCCGGGAGAGCCGAGAACACCGGCCCGCCGCGCAGCGCGTCGACGTAGATCGAGGTGAAGATGCTGCCCACCACTGCCACGCCCAGCGTGCCTCCGAGCTCGCGGGTGGTGTCGTTGACGGCCGAGCTCACGCCGGCCTTGTCGAGTGAGACCGAGCCCATGATCGACTCGGTCGCGGGCGCGGTCGTGAAGCCGAGGCCGAACCCGAGCAGGACCATCTGCCCGACGATCTCGAGGTACGGGGTGACCACGGACGCGGTCGAGACCCAGACGAAGCCGGCGGCCATCAGCAGCAGGCCACTCGTCACCACGCGGGTCGTTCCGAGGCGTTCGACGAGGCGCGGCGCCAGCACGGAAGCGATCGCGATCGAGATCGCCACGGGAAGGGTGCGCACCCCGGCCTCCAGCGGGCTGTACCCGCGGATGAGCTGGAAGTACTGGGTGATGAGGAAGATGAAGCCGAAGAGCGCGAAGAACGCGGACGTGATCGAGATGCTCGCGGCGCTGAATCGCCGGTTGCGGAAGATCGTCACCGGGAGCATCGGGTGCTCGACGTCGCAGCTCCCACACGACGAACGCGGTGATCAGCACGGCGGCAGCAGCGAAGCCGGCGACCGTCGAAGTGCTCAGCCAGCCCCACTGCGGCGCCTCGATGATGGTGTACACGAGGGTGCCGATCGCCGCGATCGAGAGGAGCAGCCCGCGCCAGTCGAGCGTCGGCGCGGCGGCGTCCTTCGACTCGGGCAGGAGCGCGATCGCCGCGACGAGGACGATGACGACGATCGGGACGTTCACGAAGAAGACCGAGCCCCACCAGAAGTGCTCGAGCAGCCAACCCCCGGTGATCGGGCCCGCGGCGACGGCGATGCCGCTGACCGCGCTCCACACGCCGATCGCCTTCGCCCGCTCGATCGGATCGGTGAAGGTGTTGCGTGAGGATCGCGAGCGTCGCAGGGAAGATGAGCGCGGCACCGATGCCCATCAGCGCGCGCGCCGCGATCAGCGCGTCGGCGCTGCCGGACCAGCCCGGCGAAGGCCGAGGTCGCCCCGAAGACGACGAGTCCGAGGACGAGCGCGCGCTTGCGGCCGTACCGGTCCCCGAGGCCGCCGGCGGCCAGGAGCAGGCCGGTGAAGACGAGCAGGTACGCGTCGACGATCCACTGGAGCTGGCGGGTCGAGGCACCGAGCTCGAGTGGAGAGCTCCGGGAGTGCGACGTTCACGATGGTGCCGTCGAGGACCGTCACGAAGACGGCGAGGCACACGACGGCGAGGATCGCCCAGCGGCGCCGGTGGGTCTCGGGGGGAGTCGGGTTCATGGGGCGTGCTCCTGATCCGTTCGAGTCTTGCCAACGTCAAGTTGACAGTAGGACGAGAACTGGTCAGTGTCAAGATCGTGAACGACACCTATCACCACGGCGACCTGCCGAACGCCCTGCGCGCCGCGGCCGCCGAGGTGATCATCGAGAAGGGGCTCGGGAGCTTCAGCTTGCGGGAGGTGGCTCGGCGCGCCGGCGTGTCCCACGCTGCGCCCGCGCACCACTTCGGCGACACCACCGGGCTGCTCGACGTCGCTGGCGACCGAGGCGCTGCAGAAGCTCTACGAGATCACGGCGACGCTGCTGTCGAGGGCATCGAGGACCCGGCCGAGCGACTGCTCGCGGTCGGCCGGGGGTACGTCACCACCGGGCTGCAGTACCCCGCCCACTGTGAGGTCGCGTTCCGGACCGACCTCGTCGACGACGATGACCAGGCCTACCAGCAGGCCGGCATGCTCGCTTACGGGGTGCTCGAGGACACGGTACGGACGGTCGCCGAGCGCTACAACCCGGACCTGGCGATCTTCGACGCGGCGAACCTTTGTTGGAGCTCCATGCAAGGTCTGCTCACGCTGCATCCGAAGTTCGTCCGGATCGCGGAGATCCGGGGGGAGCACGCGGCCGACCTCGAGGGCACGGTGACGCGGTTCACCACGCTGCTCCTCGATGGGTTGCGCGGTCGGTGACCTTCCGATCCGCGTCCGCGACGCGCCGATAGGCTCCCGCCCCGTGATCCTGTCGGACGTCTCCATCAACGAAGAGCTCGCGTCCGGGCGCGTCATCATCGACCCGCTCGGTCCGAAGTCGGTCCAACCGTCGTCGGTCGACCTCCGTGTGGACCGGCTCTTCCGGGTCTTCCGCAACGACACGACTCCCTACATCGACCCGAAGCAACCCCAGGAGGACCTCACCGAGCTGGTCGAGGTCGAGGAGGGCAAGGCGTTCATCCTCCACCCCGGCGAGTTCGTGCTCGGCAGCACGCTCGAGCGGGTCGCGCTCCCGAACGACCTCGTCGCCCGGCTCGAGGGCAAGTCGAGTCTCGGCCGGCTGGGCCTGCTGATCCACAGCACCGCGGGGTTCGTCGATGCCGGCTGGGACGGGCACCTGACGCTCGAGCTGTCGAACGTCGCCACGCTGCCCATCGCGCTGTACCCCGAGATGAAGATCGGGCAGATCTCGTTCCTCCGCATGACGACCGCAGCCGAGCACCCGTACGGTTCCGACTCGACCGGCTCGAAGTACCAAGGGCAACGGGGCCCGACACCGTCGCGCTACTACCTGAACTTCCCCCAGGAGGGTTGATCCGTGGACGCGACCATGTGCACCGATCGGACCGAAGCCACGATCGTGACGGTCGGGGGCGCGTTCATGCTCGACCCGGTGACGACCGAGCGCGGTTCGACGTTCGGCCTCGACCTCGGTGAGTTCTACGGACTCGGTCGCGGCGGTGTGCTCGGGAGCGTCGACGCCGACGTCGTTGCGTCCGCCTTCGTCTTCTTCAACCCCGCCATCGTGCGTGCGATCTGGGAAGCGGCGATCGCCAAGCGCGAGCCGGCCGACGCAGCGGCCGCGTACGCGGACGCGTGTCAGTCCTGGGGCCGCGACCGCATCGGCAGCGCCGACGGGCTCGACGAGCTCGCGCCGTTGCTCGACCGGGTCGTGTCGGGCGCGTCCCCGATCGGGGCGCCGCTCTTCGCCGGCTGGCGCGCGATGCCGCTGCCGGAGGACGCCGCCGGCCGCGTGATGCACCAGCTCCACGTGTTGCGCGAGCTCCGCGGCGGGCTCCACGGCTGCGCCGTGCTCGCGGCCGGGCTCTCACCCCTGGAGGCGCTCATCGTCAACAGCCCGGACCAGGCTGCGCTGTTCGGCTGGTCGGAGCCGCTGCCCGATCCCGAACCGCTCCGGGGCACCTACGCCGACGCGCGGGCGGCGACGAGTCGGCTCGTGGCGGTGGCGTTCGAGCTCCTCAGTGATGCCGAGCGCGATCGGGTGTGCGTGCTGCTCGACGGTGTGCGGGCGGCCACCGGGCTCTGACCCGTGCGCTCAGCGCGCGGCCCGCACGTCGACGAACTCCCGCAGTGGCTGATCGGTCACGCGGAAGGTCCCGCTGAACGGGTAGTCGAGGCTGACGACGAGCGCGAGCGTCAGCCAGATGACGAGCGCGAGCGTCGACAGGATGAACAGGTGCGAGCGTCGGTGGCGCGTGTCGAGCAACGCCGCGACGGCCATCACACAGATCCCGATCACGAAGAGCAGCGCGAGGAGCGGGCCAGGGATGGTGGCCGACGACGACGTGATCAGCTGCTCGCGCGCCCGCACGACATCGTCGAGCGCATCGAGCATGGCGGTGTACGCCGCGCGATCGCCCGTGGACACCGGGTTCACGCTCCGGACGCTGCGGAACAGGGCCTCGAGCTTCTCGCCGCCGGTCCGGTCGGGGAGGTTCGTGTCCTCGAGGTGTGGGATGCCGTTGTTGATGACCGAGCGCGCGTAGGCGAGGGCGCCCTCCTGGATCGGACGCGCCTTCGCCGACGGGAGGGCGCGGCTGTTCTCCACGACGATCGAGAGGCTCGCTGCCTTGGTGGAGATCTCGTCCTGGGTCGAGCGGATCTGCGTGTACGCGTCCACGATCACGAACGCGATGAGGATGGCGTAGATGGTGGCGATGACCGTGAGCGTCACCGAAGCGGTCGAGTTGGCCCGTTCCCGCGTCGTGGGTTCGACCCTCCGCCGCATCACCACGTCGAGCAGCACCGTGATCGCGATCCCGACGATCCCGAAGAGCGTGAAGAGGAGGATCGGGTTGAGGGACCCGAGCCAGTGGATCACGATGCCGGCCGCGCGGCCCTAGAGACCCGGAGTGAAGTGGGAGCTGACGGGCGCGGCCGCGACGTCGGCGCCCTCGACCGCCTCGAGGAGCACCTCGGCGATGTCCTGCACCTGCACGTCCTCGCGACCCTTGCCCTTGACGCCGTCCTCCATCATCACGAAGCAGAACGGGCACGCGACGGCGATGCGGGACGCGCCGGTGGCGAGCGCCTCTTCGGACCGCTCGTCGTTCACCTTCTTGCCGATGCTCTCCTCCATCCACATGCGCGCACCGCCGGCGCCGCAGCACATGCCGGTGGTGCCGTTGCGCGGCATCTCGACGATGTCGATGCCGGCCAACGAGCCGATCACCTTGCGCGGCGCGAGGTACACGTCGTTGTGGCGGCCGAGGTAGCAGGAGTCGTGGTACGTGACCCGCTCGTCGAGCGACGCGCCCTGCATCGAGAGGCGACCGTCCTCGATCAGCTCCATGAGGAGCTGCGAGTGGTGGATCACCTCGTAGCTGCCGCCGTACTGCGGGTACTCGTTCTTCATGGTGTTGAAGCAGTGCGGGCACTGCGTGACGATCTTGGTGACGCCCATCCCGTTGAGCGCCTCGATGTTCTGCATCGCCAGCATCTGGAACAGGTACTCGTTGCCCGACCGCCGGGCGGAGTCGCCCGTGCACAGCTCGCTCGGCCCGAGGATCGCGAAGTCGATCCCGGCCCGCTGCATGAGCTTCGCGACGGCGCGGCTCGTCTTCTTGTTGCGATCGTCGAAGCTGCCCGCGCAGCCGACCCAGTAGAGGTACTCGTGGCCGAGCGCCCCGGAGCCGTCCACGATGTCGATGCCCTCGAGGTCCTTCGCCCAGTCGGCCCGCTCGCCCTGGTTCATGCCGTAGACGTTGGAGGTGTTCTCCATCGAGCGGTAGGTGTTGCCCAGCTCCACGGGGAAGTCGCTCTCCATGAGCGAGAGGTAGCGACGCATGTCGAGGATCTTGTCGAGGATCTCGATGTTGACCGGGCAGATCTCGTCGCAGGCCTTGCAGGTGGTGCAGGACCAGAGCTCCGCCGACGTGATGCGCTCGAACACCGAGTCGGCCGAGATCGAGATGTCGTGATCGACGGAGACCGGCGGCGACACCTTCGGATCGCCGGTGGCAGTCATGACCTCGCCGACCTTCAGCACGATCTCACGCGGGTCGAGCGGCTTCCCGGTCGCGTGCGCCGGGCACACCGACGTACAGCGCCCGCAGACCGTGCACGCGTCGGTGTCGAAGAGCTGCTTCCACGTGAAGTCCTCGATCGCGACCGCACCGAACGTGTCGAGCTCGGTCTCCATGAGGTTCGGCAGCGGCTTCATCGCGCCCTTCGGGCGGTCCTTGTCGCCGAGGTACATGTTCATCGGTGACGTGACCATGTGGCGCAGCTTGGTGGTCGGCAAGAGGATGAGGAACGCGACGAACGCGGCGAAGTGCACGAGCCACATCCCGCGGTGCACGTCGGAGAGTGTGCCGGCGTCCCAACCCTCGAAGAGCTGTCCGATCGGGTAGCCGACGAGCGACCACCGCTCGAACGACGGAGTCCCTTCGAGCGCGAGGCGGAACCCCTCGGTGAGGAACCCGGTCACCCCGATGAGGAGGAAGGTGCCGAGCACGACGGCGTCCTCGGGCTTCGTCTTGATGCGGATCCGGTAGGGGCGCTGCACGTACCGGCGCACGATCGCCCACAGGATCCCGACGACGAAGATCACACCGAAGATGTCGGCCGTCGCCGCGTACGCCTGGTACACCTCGCCGTGGAGGAACTTCAGGTTGTCGGGCAGCTGGTGGTCGATCTCCAGGATGATCGTGGCCGCGAACAGCACCAGGAACCCGAAGTAGATGAACGAGTGCATGACGCCCGCGACCGGGTCTCGCAGCAGCGTGCGCATCCACACGCCGCTGCGGAAGTCCTTGAGCCGGCGGTGGACGTTCTTCTTGGTGGTGCCGCGGTCGTCGGGCTTGCCGCGTTCGTAGTTCTGCACGCGCTGCGCGACGAGCCATGCGCACAGGAAGAGCGCGAGCGGCGCCACGGCGTAGAACATCCAGTAGATCGGGTCGGGGACGTCGACGAAGACCTCGCGGCTGATCGGCGAGAACTCGTGCCACTCGGTGATCCGGGGGACGATCCCCGAGACGATCGTGCCGAGCGCGGCGAGCACGCCGATGGCGAGGACGACCTGATGCGGCTTGACCCGGATCTTTCGCACGGGTGGAAACTACTGTCCCCGGCCCGTCCCGACGGGCTCCGCGCGCCGAAGGGGCCGAGCCGTGGCGAGCGCTACTGGACGGTCTTGGCGTCGTTGTCGCGCAGCCGTCGGGCCAGCCCGGCGAGCAGCTTGTGCGCGAAGCCCGGCACCTCGTCGATCAGCGCCGAGAACTCCCGCTGTCCGAGCACGACGAGCTCCATCGGGGTCTCGGCCGTGATGGTGGCGTTGCGCGGTGCACGATCGAGCAGCGCCAGGTCGCCGAAGAAGTCGCCCGCACCGAGCTTGGCGACCTCCTGTCCGTGGCGGGTGACCTTGGCGTTGCCCTCGACGATGACGAAGAACTCCGCACCGGCGGCGCCTTCGCTGACGAGCACCTTTCCGGCCTCCACCTTGATGTCCTCGGCCCGCTTGGCGACCAGCCCGAGGTCCTTCTTCGAGCACGCCGAGAACAGCGGCACCGACACCAGCACATCAGCAAACGAATCACGCTTGGCCATGGGTGGAATGTAGCCAGCCCGGGCTCCCCGCGCCTCAGCGTGCGCTGACCGGAGCCCTGCGGGCCGGCTCCCCGCGCCGGGGCCGGCTGGGCAGGACCGGTCAGTCGCATGGGGGAATAGAACCCCGCGCAGCAAAGTTGATACCTTCACACTCAAGATTCGCGTCAACGGAGGAAACCCTGATGAGCAAGGCCGTCGGCATCGACCTCGGCACCACCAACTCGGTCGTCTCCACGCTGGAGGCGGGCGAGCCCACCGTCATCCCCAACGCAGAGGGCGCCCGCACGACCCCCTCGGTCGTCGCGTTCTCGAAGGCCGGCGAGGTGCTCGTCGGCGAGGTCGCCAAGCGCCAGGCGATCACCAACCCCGACCGCACCATCCGGTCGGTGAAGCGCCACATGGGTACCAAGTGGTCGGTCGACATCGACGGCAAGGAGTACACGGCCCAGGAGATCTCGGCGCGCATCCTGCAGAAGCTCAAGCGGGATGCCGAGGCGTACCTCGGCGACACGGTCACCGAGGCCGTCGTCACGGTCCCGGCGTACTTCGACGACGCCCAGCGCCAGGCCACGAAGGAGGCGGGCGAGATCGCCGGCCTCAACGTGCTGCGGATCATCAACGAGCCGACGGCTGCGGCCCTGGCGTACGGCCTCGACAAGGAGCAGGAGCTCACCATCCTGGTCTTCGACCTCGGGGGCGGGACGTTCGACGTCTCCGTGCTCGAGCTCGGCGACGGGGTGTTCGAGGTCAAGTCGACCGCAGGGAACACCAACCTCGGCGGCGACGACTGGGACCAGCGCGTCATCGACTGGATGGTCGGCGAGTTCAAGAACGCGCACGGCGTCGACCTCGGTGCCGACAAGATGGCGACGCAGCGCCTCAAGGAGGCCGCGGAGAAGGCGAAGATCGAGCTGTCCTCCCTCCAGGAGACGTCGATCAACCTGCCGTTCATCACGGCGACGGCCGATGGCCCGCTCCACCTCGAGCTGACCCTCTCGCGCTCGAAGTTCCAGGAGATCACGGCCGATCTGCTCGAGGCCTGCAAGGGTCCGGTCGACCAGGCCATCAGCGACGCCGGGCTCACCAAGGACAAGCTCAACCGCGTCATCCTCGTGGGCGGCTCCACGCGGATGCCCGCGGTGCAGGAGCTCGTGAAGGACCTGGCCGGCCAGGACGGCGACAAGGGCGTCAACCCCGACGAGGCCGTCGCAGTGGGTGCTGCGATCCAGGCCGGAGTGCTGAAGGGCGACGTCAAGGACGTGCTGCTCCTCGACGTGACGCCGCTGTCGCTCGGCATCGAGACGAAGGGTCAGATCATGACCCGACTGATCGATCGCAACACGACGATCCCGACGAAGCGCTCCGAGGTCTTCACCACCGCGGACGACAACCAGCCCAGCGTCGAGATCAAGGTGCTCCAGGGCGAGAGCGACATGGCGTACCGCAACAACCTGCTCGGTACGTTCCAGCTCGTCGGTCTGCCGCCGGCGCCGCGTGGCGTGCCCCAGGTGGAGGTCACCTTCGACATCGACGCGAACGGCATCGTGCACGTGTCCGCCAAGGACCTCGGCACGGGCCAGGAGCAGCAGATGACGATCACCGGCGGGACCGCCCTGAACAAGGACGAGATCGACCGGATGATGAAGGAGGCCGAGGCGCACGCCGAGGAGGACAAGCAGCGCCGCGAGGTGGCCGAGGTGCGCAACAACGCCGACGCGCTCGTGTACCAGACCGAGAAGCTCATCAAGGACCAGGCCGAGAAGATCGCGGATGACGACCGCACGAAGATCGAGGCGGCGATCGGTGAGCTGAAGGAGGCACTGGCGGGCGAGGACGTCGAGGCCATCAAGGCCAAGCACGAGGCCCTCGTCCAGGCGAGCCAGGAGTTCGCGCAGCGGCTCTACCAGGCAGCCCAGGCCCAGCAGTCAGCCGGCGGTGCCGGCGACCCGGGTGGCGCGCCCGGCGCCGAGGCACCGTCGGACGACGAGGTCGCCGACGCCGAGATCGTCGACGAGGGCGACGTCGGCGAAGAGCAGTCCGCATGAGTGACGACGGAACGGCCGAGGTGCCGGAGGCCGCGAATCTGGATGGGGATCTCGATCCGGCCTCCGACGCCGCGAGGGCCGCCGTCGACGAGCTGTTCGTCACCGACCCCGTGATGGAGGCAGACGAGATCGTCGACGCGGCCCCCGAGGCGACCGACGTCGAGCGGGAGCTGCGCGAGGCCGCGCAGCGCGTGCAGGCGGACTTCGAGAACTACCGCAAGCGGGTGCTCCGCGAGCAGACGGCGATCGTCGAGCGTGCCACGGAGGGCCTGGTCGAACAGCTGTTGCCGGTGCTCGACAGCTTCGAGCTCGCGCTCGGGACGCTCGACGATCTCGAACCCAAGGTCCGCAAGGGGGTCGAGCTCGTGTACGCGGAGCTGCTCGGCGTGCTCGAGCGCGCCGGACTGGAGCGCATCGACACCGACGGCGCGCCGTTCGACCCGAACGTGCACGAGGCCGTGTTGCACGAGGACGGAGACGGTGAGCCCGTGGTGGCAGAGACCATGCGCGGGGGTTACCGCTTGAAGGGGAAGGTGTTGCGACCGGCGATGGTCAAGGTCGCCAGGTAAGCGATGGCACCTCAGCGGGAATGGTTCGAGAAGGACTACTACGCCGTGCTCGGCGTGGCGTCCGACGCGACCGACAAGGACATCCAGCGCGCCTACCGGAAGCTCGCGAAGCAGTACCACCCGGACGCCAACCCGGGGGACACCGCGGCCGAGGAGCGGTTCAAGGAGGTGTCCGCCGCGCACGAGGTGCTCGGCGACGCCGACAAGCGCAAGGAGTACGACCACACGCGGGAGATGGTCGCCAACGGCGCCGGCCCGGGTGGGTTCGGCGGCGGTGGCTTCGGTCCCGGCTTCGAGAACGCCAACTTCCAGTTCGACGACGGCGGCGGGTTGGGCGACCTGTTCGGCAACCTGTTCGGCGCGAGTGGTGGCGGCGGCTTCGGTCGCCGGGGTCGGGGTCGCGGCGGTACCGCCGGGCCGGTGCGCGGGGAGGAGCTCGAGGCCGAGCTGGACCTCGACTTCCTCGACGCGGTGCACGGCACCACCACGACCGTCAACGTCACGTCCGACGCGCCGTGCTCGGTGTGCGGCGGCAGCGGCGCGGAGCCCGGCACGTTCCCCGAGACCTGCCCGACCTGTCAGGGAACGGGCGCGGTGGCGGTCGACCAGGGCCCGTTCTCGTTCTCCCAGGTGTGCCCGACGTGCGGTGGCCGGGGCCAAGTGATCCCGCACAAGTGCAAGAAGTGCCGCAGCACCGGCGTCGAGCGGCGCAAGCGCGAGGTGAAGGTGCGCATCCCGGCCGGAGTGAAGAACGGCGCACGGATCCGCGTGAAGGGTCGCGGCGGAGCCGGGCGCAACGGCGGCCCGTCCGGCGATCTCTTCGTCGTCGTCCGGGTGCGTCCCCACTCCCTGTTCGGGCGGTCGGGCAAGAACAACCTCACGATCAAGGTGCCGGTCACGTTCGCCGAGGCGACGCTCGGTACGCAGGTGAAGGTGCCCACGTTGGAGGCGCCGGTCACCGTGAAGGTCCCCGCCGGCACCCAGCACGGGACCACCGTGAAGGTCCGCGGTCGCGGGGTCAGACCGGCCAAGGGTGATCCCGGCGACCTGCTCGTGACGTTCGAGGTCGTCGTGCCGACCGAGCTCGAGGGCGATGCCCGCGCGGCCGTCGAAGCGCTGGCCGAGCAGCTGCCGTCGAACCCGCGTGAGCACCTCGGCGTGTAGTGAGCACGAGGAAGGTGAGCCATGCGTGACCGTGATCAGGACCGAGCCCTCTACATCATCTCGGTGGCGGCCGAGCTCGCCGGCGTCCACGCGCAGACGCTGCGCATCTACGAGCGCAAGGGGCTGATCGAGCCGCAGCGCACGCAGGGCGGGAGCAGGCGGTACTCGGACCACGACATCGCACTGCTCCGGCGTATCCAGGAGCTCACCAACGAGGGCGTCAGCCTCGTCGGCGTCCGCAAGATCCTCGAGCTCGAGGACCAGCTCGCGCGACAGCGCGCCGCCCTCGAGCAGGCCCGACGGGAGTTCGCGGAGGCGATCGAGTCGACCCGGCGTCAGTACCGACGGGATCTCGTCCCGCTGCCGCGCGACCCGGCGCGCGGCCCCCGCTCTGCGACCGGCTGAGCTCCGGGGCGGGACCGGCTCAGGCCGGAGTGACCGCCTTCACGAAGTCGCGCAGCTCGGCGCCGCTCGGTGCGGTGCGCGGCTCGCGGATCGTGATCGTGATCGTCAGCGGGCGTCCTGCAGTGGTGCGCCCCACGTACTGCTCGATCGTCGTGGGCGGCGACGCGTCGGGATCCCGGAACGTGAAGTGGAGGGCAGGCGCCCCGGCGAGGTGCGCTTCCGACGCGCTGACCAGCTCGATGTCGGGGAGGTCGACGCGCAGCTTCTCGGTGAGCTGATCCGCGAGCGTGTGCAGCTCGGGCAGCTCAGCCGAGGTCGGCCCGACGTTGACCGAGACGGTGTTGGTCTCGGTCGTCGGCGCACCCGGAGCGGCGATGGTGAAGCGGACGCCCGTGCCCGGGTCCACTTGCTGGATCTTCCACGCCTCGGGGTAGCGCAGCGCGTACCCCGCGGCCGTGTCCCGTTCGGTCACGGTGGTCGCCACGTCGGGCCGCTGGTCGTCGCTGCGCAGCACGCCGGCTCCGGCGACGGCCGCGGCGGCGACGGCCACGAACGCCGCCGCTGCGACGAGTGGGACGAGCCGGCGCCGCGGCCGCGGGGCGGGTGCCGGTGCGGGTGCCGCGGCGGCCGCGGCGCGGTGCGCGTGCACGGCTTCGGCGCCGAACGCCACCACGAGCGGGTCGGAGGCGTACCCGGTGAAGGCGCCGGGCGGCGGTTCGAGGGCAAGGGGCGCCGAGGCCTCGACCGGGGGTGCTTCCCGGACCGGTCCTTCGGCGGCGGGGGCCGTGAGCATCGCGAGGGTGCTCCACCAGCTGATCGCTGCGGCGGAGGGCGGGTCGGTCTCGACGGCCGAGACGTGCGCGCTCCAGCCCTGCCCGTCCCAGAAGCGCAGGCGCCCGGGCGCGAGCGGGTCCGGGAACCAGCCGGCGGCCGGGTTCGAGCCAGGGTCGGGTCGCGGGTCGGGTCGCCGGTCGGGTCGCGGGTCGTCCCCGGGGTCGGTCCCGGGCGCCCGCCAGTGCACAGGAACCACATCAGTCACGTCGACCCCAGGCTGGCACGGCTTGAGGTCGGGCGCCAGCGCCCGGTCCGAGCCCGGGATCCGGCCCCGCACGAGCCGGGATCCGGGTTGACGGGCCGGCCCGGGAAGAACAAAGTTGATATCGGTGTTGTCAACTTTGACACCGATCCGGGCAACGCCCCCGAACGTGCGAAGGGACCCATGGCGATCGATCCGAACAAGTTCACCCGCAAGACCGGGGAAGCCGTCCAGGCCGCCCAGTCGCTCGCGAGCGAGCGCAACCAGTCGCAGGTCACGCCCGAGCACCTGCTCGCGGCGCTGCTCGTCCAGCCCGAGAGCGTGGTCCTGCCGGTGCTCGAGCGGCTCGGTGTCGCGCCCAAGACGCTGGTCGACCGGGTCGACGAGGCCATCGAGCGCCTGCCCAAGGTCTACGGACCGACCACCCAGCAGCCGCAGCTCTCGCCCGACGCGTTCAAGGTGCTCGAGGCGTCCGATGTGCAGCGCGGCGACCTCGGCGACGACTACCTCTCTACCGAGCACGTGCTCCTCGCGATGAGCGAGGTCGTCGGCGGGGTGGGCGATCTCCTGCGGGGCCTCGGTGTCACGCACGAGGCGCTGCTGGGCGCGCTCCAGCAGGTGCGCGGCAGCCACCGCGTCACCAGCGAGAACCCCGAGGACCAGTACCAGGCCCTCGAGCGCTTCGGCCGCGACCTCACCGAGGACGCGCGCAAGGGCAAGCTCGACCCCGTGATCGGGCGTGACGAGGAGATCCGTCGCGTCATCCAGGTGCTCTCGCGCCGAACCAAGAACAACCCGGTGCTCATCGGCGAGCCCGGCGTCGGCAAGACCGCGATCGCCGAAGGCCTCGCGCGGCGCATCGTCGAGGGCGACGTGCCCGAGGGCTTGCGCGACAAGCGACTCATCTCGCTCGACATCGGATCCATGATCGCGGGCGCGAAGTACCGCGGGGAGTTCGAGGACCGGTTGAAGGCCGTCCTGAAGGAGATCACTGACTCCGACGGCGAGGTCATCACGTTCGTCGACGAGCTCCACACGATCGTGGGCGCCGGCGGCGCGGAAGGAGCAGTGGACGCGGGCAACATGATCAAGCCGATGCTGGCGCGCGGTGAGCTGCGCATGATCGGCGCGACGACCCTCGACGAGTTCCGCAAGTACGTCGAGAAGGACCCCGCGCTCGAGCGCCGGTTCCAGCAGGTCTACGTCGGCGAGCCGTCGGTGGAGGACACCGTCGCGATCTTGCGCGGGCTCAAGGAGCGCTACGAGGTGCACCACGGTGTCCGGATCAAGGACGCCGCCCTCGTCGCGGCCGCGGTGCTCTCGCATCGCTACATCACGGGGCGCCAGCTGCCCGACAAGGCGATCGACCTCGTCGACGAGTCGGCGGCGCGCCTGCGCATCGAGATCGACTCCATGCCGATGGAGATCGACGTCGTCGAGCGACGCATCCGGCAGCTCGAGATCGAGAAGGCCGCGCTGGCCAAGGAGACCGACGACGCCTCGAAGGGCCGGCTCGCGACCATCGAGGCCGAGCTGGCCGAGCTGTCCGAGGAGCGCGACGGGATGGTCGCCCGCTGGCAGAACGAGAAGGACGCCATCGGCGAGATCCGTGAGCTCAAGGGCCGCCTCGAAGCGGCGCGCACCGACGCGGAGAAGGCCGAGCGGGAAGGCAACCTCGAGCAGGCGGCCGAGCTCCGGTACGGCACGATGCGCGAGCTCGAGACCGAGATCGAGGAGAAGACCCGGCGCCTCGACGAGCTCCAGGGCGACGAGCACATGCTCAAGGAGGAGGTCGACGAGGAGGACGTCGCGGAGATCGTGGCCAAGTGGACCGGCGTGCCCGTGAGCCGGCTGCTCGAGGGCGAGATGGCGAAGCTCGTGCGGATGGAGGACGTCCTGCACGCGCGCGTCGTCGGGCAGGGGGAAGCGGTCAGTGCCGTCGCGAACGCGATCCGACGCTCCCGTGCGGGCTTGTCGGATCCGGACCAGCCCATCGGGTCGTTCTTGTTCCTCGGCCCGACGGGCGTCGGGAAGACCGAGCTGGCGCGCACGCTGGCGGACTTCCTCTTCGACGACGAGAAGGCGATGGTCCGCATCGACATGAGCGAGTACATGGAGAAGCACTCCGTGTCCCGCCTGGTCGGCGCGCCTCCCGGCTACGTCGGGTACGACGAGGGCGGTCAGCTCACCGAGGCGGTTCGCCGTCGGCCGTACGCGGTCGTACTCCTCGACGAGGTCGAGAAGGCGCACCCCGACGTCTTCAACGTGCTGCTGCAGCTCCTCGACGACGGTCGGTTGACCGACGGCCAGGGACGAACCGTGGACTTCACGAACACGGTGCTGATCATGACGAGCAACCTCGGCGCCGGTGGCGACGAGGAGATCGTGATGGCCGCGGTCCGCAACCACTTCAAGCCGGAGTTCCTGAACCGGATCGACGAGATCGTGTTCTTCCACCGGCTCGACGAACGACACATCGAGACGATCGTCGAGCTCCAGGTCGAGCACCTGCGTGCCCGCCTGATGGAGCGGAACCTCGGGCTCGAGCTCACGGAGAGCGCACTCGCGCACGTCGCGAAGGTGGGGTACGACCCCGACTTCGGGGCGCGCCCGCTCAAGCGGGTGATCCAGCGCGAGATCGCCGACCCGATCGCGCTCGCGCTGCTGAAGGGCGACTACCAGGACGGCGACGTCGTCGAGGTCGACGCGAGCGATGGCTCGCTGACCTTCGGGAAGCACGCCTCGGTCACCGCGTGACCGGCGCGACGAGCGTGATCGCGCGAGCCGTCGGGCTAGGCGAGGACGTCCTTGCGGCGGAACCACCACCACGCGATGCCGCAGAACACGATGACGAACGGGAGGGGCTGCAGGAGCCCGGAGTACACGTCGTCAGGGACCCGGTCGGACCAGAAGAGCCCGGTCCAGGCGTCGAAGTACTTCAACGGCAGGTAGTCGCGGATGCTGCCGAGCGAGTCGATCGCCTCGAGGATCTGCGAGGCGAGACCCAGACCGACCGCGGCGACGGTCGCGCCGCCGGGGGAGTCGGTCATCGTCGAGACCATGAAGCCGAACGCGACGACGCTCGCGAGCGACCACGCGACGTATCCGGTGGCCATGCCGATGTGGATCAGCAGGTTGCCGGCCGACTGGTCGACGAAGAAGGCCTGGACCCTGGAGCGGACCGAACCCGAACGCGATCCCGCCGGCGATCGTCGCGGTCAGCATCAACGCGATGGTCGTGATCAACGCGAGCGACGCCGCGATCGATGAGCTTCGCGGCGAGCAGGCGACCGCGGCGGATCGGTCGGAGCAGCTGGTAGCGGAGGTTGCCGGTGCTCGCCTCACCGGCGATCGCGTCGCCGGCGAACAACGCGATCACGACCAGGAGCACGAGGCGGCTGATGACGCGCAGCATCGCGGCGGGGAACAGCAGGCCGGTCTGGCTCGCGACGTAGAAGAAGGCGCCGCCGCCGTCGCCGCCACCACCCGGGTCGGGCGGGTTGGCCCAGAGCGCGAACGCGATGATCACCGGGATGAGCATCACGAGGCCGATCGCGATGTACGTGCGCGGCCGCCGCAGCGTCTTGGCCCACTCGGTGCGGAGGAGGGCGATCACCGGGCGTGGTGCTCGCCGACGAGTCCGAGGAACGTGTCCTCGAGGTCGACGCCGCGCGGTGACGGTGCGGACCCCGACGCCGCCTGCACGAGGCGGTCACGAGCTGCGGCCGGTCGATCCCGTCGAGCTCGACGCACGAGGCCGTCCTGCTCCGCTTCCACGGACTGCGACGCCGGTGATGTCGCCGAGGCAGCGCCGGGCCGCGTCGGTGTCCTCGACCTCGAGGTACACGGTGCGGTCGTGTCGCCCATGAGCTCGGCGACCGTCCCTGCGGCGACGAGGCGCCGCGGTCCATGACCACGAGGTGACTGCACGTCTGCTCGACCTCGGCGAGCAGGTGGCTCGACAGGAGGATCGTGACACCCCGTTCGGCGAGGCGGTGGACCAGGCGGCGGACCTCGCGGATCTCCTGCGGGTCGAGGCCGGTCGTCGGTTCGTCGAGGACGAGGACCTCCGGGTTCGGCGAGGAGGGCGCGGGCGATGCCGAGCCGCTGCTTCATGCCGTGCGAGTAGGTCTTCACCTTCCGCTCGACCGCGTCGCCGAGCCCGGCGACGGCCAGAGCGTCATCGACTGCGGCTTCGGACCACTTGCGGTCCGGCGGACTCCCACCACAGCCGCAGGTTCGTGATACCCGAGAGGTAGGGGACGAAGGCGGCACCCTCGATGAGGCTGCCGACGCGCGCGAGGTCGGGAGCCCGGGGCGCACCGTCTGCTCGAACAGGGCGGAGTCGCCGGAGGTCGGTCGGATGAGACCGAGCAGCATCCGGAGCGTGGTGGTCTTCCCGGCACCGTTCGGGCCGAGCATCCCGCACACGTCGCCTGCGTCGACGGAGAAGTCGAGGTCGTCGACCGCGAGGACCTCGGCCGAGTAGCGCTTCGTCAGATGGCGGACCTGGATGACGGGGGGCATTCCCTCGCGACAGTAGTGAGCGAACGGCACGGGTCTCCACGCGGCCACCCGACTACCCTGCTGTCGACGTGAAGGCTCACGCCGCTCAGGGGGACTCGTGCCGGGCACGGTGATCGTCGGAACCCAGTGGGGCGACGAGGGCAAAGGTCGGTTCACCGACTACTTCGCCAAAGAGAGCATGCTCTGCGTGCGCTACCAGGGCGGCCACAACGCGGGGCACACGCTCGTCGTCGACGGCGAGGTCTTCGCGCTCCAGCTGGTCCCGAGTGGCGTGCTCTACCCGCACGTGATGCCGGTGATCGGCAACGGCGTGGTGATCGATCCGGCCGTCCTCATCGCCGAGATCGACATGCTCGAGTCGAAGCACATCGACACGTCGAACCTGCGGGTGTCCGGCAACGCGCACCTGATCATGCCGTACCACCAGGAGCTCGACCGGGTGACCGAGCGGTTCCTCGGCAAGAACAAGCTCGGGACGACCAAGCGGGGTATCGGCCCGGCGTACGCCGACAAGGCGCTGCGCGTCGGCATCCGCGTGCAGGACCTGCTCGACCCGAAGATCTTCCGCGAGAAGCTCGAGCTCGCGCTGCGAGAGAAGAACGGCGTGCTCGCCAAGGTCTACAACCGGCTACCACTCGACGCCGACGAGATCGCCGATGCGTACCTCTCGATGGTGCCGAGGCTGGAGCCACTTGATCGCCGACACCGTGCACCTCGTGCACGAAGCGCTCGACGCGGGGCAGCACGTGCTGTTCGAAGGCGCGCAGGCGACGTACCTCGACCTCGATCACGGGACGTATCCCTTCGTCACGTCGTCGAACCCGGTCGCCGGTGGCGTGGGTACCGGGGCGGGTGTCGGTCCGCTGGCGATCGACCGGGTCATCGGCGTCGCGAAGGCCTACGTCACCCGCGTCGGGAGTGGGCCGTTCCCCACCGAGCTCTTCGACGGCGACGAGGTCGGCGAGCTGCTGGTCGAGCGGGGCGGTGAGTTCGGCACCAACACCGGCCGCCGCCGCCGGCCCGGCTGGCTCGACGCCGTGATGCTGCGGCACGCGGTGCGCCTGAACACCTGTACCGAGATCGCGATGACGAAGCTCGACGTCCTCGCGCCGCTCGCCGAGATCAAGGTGTGCGTCGCGTACGAGGGCGAGGACGGTACGCGGTACGAGCACGTGCCGTACCACCAGTCGGTGCTGCACAAGGTCCGTCCGATCTACGAGACGCTCCCCGGCTGGCAGTGCGAGATCGACCGCGCCGAGCGGCTCGAGGATCTTCCGCTGCAGGCACGCGAGTTCGTCACGTTCGTCGAAGGCCTCGCGGGCGTCCCGATCACGTTCCTCGGAGTCGGTCCCGGTCGCGAGCAGACGGTCGTGCTCCCTCGCGCTGCATGAGGAGCGCACGCGTGAGGGCGCTCGTCGTCGGCGGTGGTGGGCGGGAGCACGTGCTGGTGTGGAGCCTCGCCCGGAGCGCCTCGATCGACGACGTCGTCGCGGCACCGGGGAACCCGGGCATCGAGGCCCTGGCTCGGTGCGTGCCGGTCGACGTCAAGGACGTCGACGCGATCGCCGGCGTCGCGGACGACGTCGACGCCGATCTGGTGTTGGTCGGTCCGGAGGAGCCGCTCGTGCTCGGTGCGGTCGACGCGCTGCGCGCCCGCGGTCGGCTCGCGTTCGGGCCCGACTCGGCCGGTGCCCGGCTCGAGGGCTCCAAGCGATGGATGAAGGAGCTGCTCGCCGGCGCCGGGATCCCGACCGCCGCACACGCGAGCTTCCGGGTCGGCGACGAGGAGTCGGCGATCGCGTTCCTCGAGACGCTCGACGGCCTCTACGTCATCAAGACCGACGGGCTCGCGGCAGGCAAGGGTGTGCTCGTCACCGAGTCCGTGGTCGACGCGGCCGACGCAGTTCGTGCGTACCTGTCTGGTGAGGCGTTCGGCGACGCGGGCCGCACAGTCGTGATCGAGGAGGGACTCCGCGGCCCCGAGCTCTCGCTGCTGGTGATGTGCAACGGTGACACCGACGCCGCAGTGCCGCTCGCCCCCGCGCAGGACTTCAAGCGCATCCACGATGGCGACACGGGTCCGAACACCGGCGGGATGGGCGCGTACTCACCCGTGCCTGCCGCGGGTCCGCACCTGATCGATCAGGTCATGGAGACTGCGGTGCTCCCGACGTTGCACGCGCTCGAGCGCGAGGGGATCAGCTACCGCGGTGTGCTCTACACGGGGCTGATGCTCACCCCCGACGGTCCGAAGGTCATCGAGTACAACGTGCGCTTCGGTGATCCTGAATCGCAGGTCGTCGTTCCCAGGCTCACGACCGACCTGGGAGCGCTGTGCCACGCGGCTGCCGCGGGCGAGGCGTTGCCCGCCATCACGTGCTCACAGGACGCGCAGGTCACGGTGGTGCTCGCGAGCGAGCACTATCCCGCGACGCCGCGCACCGGAGACGTGATCACCGGCCTCGAGTCGCTCGAGGGTCGGGACGACGTGCAGGTCTTCCACGCGGGTACGGCGCGCGCGTCCGACGGTTCGCTCGTCACTGCCGGGGGCCGCGTGCTCGCCGTGACCGGGAGTGGTCCGACGATCGCCGCGGCACGCGCCGTCGCCTACGACGCGGTCGGACACATCAGCTGGGCGGGGATGCAGCACCGGACCGACATCGCCGAGGCCGCCGCCGCGCACTGAACGCCTCTGGGCTTGGCTACCAGCGGCTGGTCGGGTGGTTCGACGAGCGGTTCATGCCGGCGATCCCCTGGCGACGGTTCCCCGGGGCGCGGACGCCCGCTGCCACGAGGGCGCAGGACACGCAGCGCGTGGGCATGCGCTTCCGGAGCGGGGGTACCAGGCACTCGTTGCAGAAGAGCTCGCCGCAGTCGTCGCAGCGACCGACCGCGCGCTCGGTGAAGTGCTTGGCGCAGACGCCCACGTAGGCGCCCGCTTCGGCGGCCACGATCCCAGCCCCTCCTCGGACCCCGGCCTCGGACCGGTGGTCGCTCGTTCGATCTCCCGGCGATGTTCGGCGCCGGTCGGCACCCGCCGCCCTTAGAGTGTCGGCAGGGAGGGAACCGCGCTTGATCCCCCGATATGCATTGCCACCCATGGCCGAGCTGTTCACCGACCAGGCTCGGTTCGGTACCTGGCTCGAGGTCGAGATCCTCGCGGTGGATGCCCAGGCCGAGCTCGGGGTGATCCCGGCCGAGGCCGCCACCACCATCCGTGATCGGGCCGGCTTCGACGTCGCCGAGATCGAGGAGCGCGAGCGGACGACCGAGCACGACGTCGCGGCCTTCGTCGACGTCGTGCAGGAGCGGGTCGGGCCACCCCACGGTGCGTGGGTCCACCACGGACTCACGTCGAGCGACGTCGTCGACACGGCGCTCTCGGTGACCCTCGTGCGGGCGTGCGATCTGTTGCTCCCTGTGGTCGACGCGCTCGCCGCGGCGATCAGTGTGCGCGCCCACGAGTTCCGGACCACCCCGATGGTGGGGCGCACCCACGGCATCCACGCGGAGCCGACGACGTTCGGGGCGAAGCTCGCGCTCTGGGCGCTCGCGGTCCGGCGAGACCGCGTCCGTCTCCAGCGGGCGCGCGACGCGATCAGCGTCGGCAAGCTCTCGGGAGCGGTCGGCACCTTCTCGAACGTCGACCCCGAGGTCGAGGCGTTCGTCTGCGAGCGGCTCGGGTTGCGCCCCGTACCCGCGACCCAGGTGCTCGCCCGCGATCGCCATGCCGAGCTGCTCTACGCCTGCGCGTCGCTCGGCGCCACGATCGAGTCGTGTGCGCTCGAGATCCGTCATCTCCAGCGCACGGAAGTGCGCGAGGCGGAGGAACCGTTCCGTGCGGGTGCCCAGAAGGGCTCGAGCGCGATGCCGCACAAGCGCAACCCGGTCAAGTGCGAGCAGCTCTGCGGGCTGGCACGGGTGCTGCGCGCGAACCTCCAGGCCGGGCTCGAGAACGTCGCGCTCTGGCACGAGCGCGACATCTCACACTCGTCGGTCGAGCGGATCATCCTCCCCGATTCGTTGCAGCTCGCCTACTACGTCGCAGTGAAGTTCACGTCGGTGGTCGAAGGCATGGTCGCCTACCCCGTCCGCATGCGCGAGAACCTCGACGCCTCCCACGGGCTCGTGTTCAGCCAGCCGGTGCTGTTGGCGCTGGTGGAGGCCGGGCTCACCCGCGATGACGCGTACCGGCTCGTCCAACGCAACGCGATGCGGACCTGGGACGAGCGTCGACCGTTCCTCGACGTCCTCCGCTCGGACCCCGAAGTGGTCGGCACCCTGGGCGACGACCGCCTCGTCGCCTGCTTCGACCTCGACCGCGCACTTGCGAACGCAGGTCGGGCGGTGGACCTCCTCGACGATCCCGAGGTGTCGTGAGCCGCATCGGTCTGCCGCACCACTCGACGGGAAAAGTGCGTGACCTGTACGAGGTCGATCACGACCGCATGCTCGTCGTCGCGTCCGACCGCATCTCGGTGTTCGACGTCGTGCTCGGCGACGAGATCCCGGACAAAGGCTGCGCGCTGACCGCCCTCTCGACCTTCTGGTTCGAGCAGACCGCATCGATCTGGCCGAACCACCTCGTGTCCTCGGATCCCACCGACTTCCCCGAGACCGCAGGTCCCGATGTCGCGGGCCGCTCGATGCTCGTGCGAGCCGCGCATCCGATCCGGCTCGAGTGCATCGCCCGCGGATACCTCTTCGGTTCGGCGTGGTCCGAGTACGAGTCGGCGGGCACGGTCGGGGGGCAGCCGATGCCCGCCGGGCTCCGCGAGGCCGAGGCGCTCCCGGCTCCGATCTTCACCACGACGACGAAGGCGGAGTCCGGCCACGACGAGCCGCTCACCGCGGTCGAAGCCGCCGCGCTCGTCGGTGCCGACGTCTACGACCAGGTCGAGGAAGCGACGCTCGCGATCTACCGCCATGCCGCGGTGCACGCGATGTCCCGGGGTCTGATCCTCGCCGACACCAAGCTCGAGTTCGGGACGATCGACGGCGCGGTGACCGTGATCGACGAGATGTGCACGTCGGACTCCTCGCGGTACTGGCCGGCCGACGCGTATGCAGTCGGGGGGTCCCCACCCTCGTTCGACAAGCAGTTCGTGCGAGACCACTACCTCGGCATCGGTTGGGACAAGGCGGCACCGGCACCACCGCTGCCCGCGTCGGTGATCGACGGGACCCGGGCCCGGTACGTCGAGGCGTACGAGATGCTCACGGACCGGAGCTTCGACGAGTGGTACGGGATGGACGAGTGAGGGACACCTCCTCGGTACCATCGGCATCGTGAAGTTCGAAGCGCGCGTCGAGGTCAGCCACCTCCCCGGAGTGCTCGATCCGCAGGGCGCGACCGTCGAGCGGGCGTTGCCGGCGTTGGGCTACGAGAACGTCTCCGCGATCCGTATCGGGAAATCGATCCGCCTGGTCGTCGACGCGCCCGACGAGGCTGCGGCCCGGGCGCAGGTGGAGGAGATGTGCGAGCGGCTGCTCGCCAACCCGGTCATCGAGGCTTACGAGATCGAGCTCGCGACCCTCACGCCGTCATGAGCCCGCACATCGCGGTCGTGCTCTTTCCCGGTTCCAACTGTGAGCTCGACGTGGTGCGCGCGATCGAGCACCTCGGCGGCAGCGCGGAGATCGTGTTCCACACCGAATCGTCCCTCGGGGGCGCTGACGCGGTGGTGGTCCCGGGTGGCTTCGCCCACGGCGACTACCTGCGCACGGGCGCAATCGCTCGGTTCTCACCGGTGATGGACGCGGTCGCCGAGCATGCCCGCGCCGGAGGACCGGTGGTGGGGATCTGCAACGGCTTTCAGGTGCTCACGGAGGCCGGGCTGCTGCCCGGCGCGCTGCAGAAGAACGCGGGCCTGAAGTTCGTGTGCGACACGGTCGAAGTGCGCGTGGTGAGCACACGTTCGGCGCTCACCTGCGCGGCGACACCTGACGCGGTGCTGCGTATCCCGATCAACCACTTCGAGGGCAACTACACGTGTGACGCCGCCACCCTGGAGCGACTCCGCGCCGAGGACCGCATCGTGATGCGGTACGTCGACAACCCGAACGGTTCCGTCGACGACATCGCCGGCATCTCCAACGAGGCGGGGAACGTGGTGGGGTTGATGCCGCACCCTGAGCGGGCCTCGGAGATCATCCTCGGGTCGGCCGACGGCGTGGTGCTGCTCGAGTCGCTGCTGCAGGCGGCGACCTCCGAGAACGCAGGCGCGGTCACGCTCCCCGCGTGATCCCCGCCCGCTTGAGCACGTCGGCCGACACGCCCAGCTCGCGCCAGGTCGCGTACGCGATGCCCTTGCTGGCGCCGTAGGCGCGCGCGTACTTGACGAAGTCGGCTTCGAGGCCGGAGAGGTCGGCGGTCGGCGACGACTTCTCGGCGAGCTCTTCCTGCAGGTCGCGACGCTCCTGCGTGAGCTGCAAGCGCTTCAACGACGAGGCCTCGGGCAGCGCCTGCTCGATCTTGGTCAGTCGGGCGCGGATGGAGTCCGGCGTGCGCTGGCGCCCGCGGCGAGGGCGGTGCTGGTCGAGCGCGTCGAGGTAGGCCTTGACCGCGCGTCCCTGCTCCCGGCCGGTCTTCATCGCGGCCTTGTGCTCGTCGGTCATCGTCCTCGGTGCCATGGTGACCTCGCTGGAAGTCGTGACGCCCCGAAATCAGGCAGGGCGCTTATGTACAAATGGGGTTCGGGGCATTTCAGGTTATCGGACCCGATCCATTCAGTGAAATCAGCCCGTCGCTAGGCTCCGCTGATGGGCCCTGTCGAGACACCACTGCACCGAGCACTGGGCCTCACCGACGACGAGCTCGGTGCCATCGTGGAATTGCTCGGCCGTGAACCGAGCGAGGTCGAGCTCGCCATGTACGCCGTCATGTGGTCCGAGCACTGCTCGTACAAGTCGTCGAAGGTGTATCTGAGTCGCTTCCCGACCGAGGCACCCTGGGTGCTGGTCGGTCCCGGCGAAGGCGCCGGCGTCATCGACGTCGGCGACGGGCTCGCCGTCGCCATCCGCATCGAGAGCCACAACCACCCGTCCGCGGTCGAGCCGTACCAGGGCGCGGCGACCGGCGTCGGCGGCATCATCCGCGACATCTTCTCGATGGGCGCCCGCCCGATCGCGCTCATGGATCCTTTGCGGTTCGGCTCGCTGGACGACGCGCGCACCCGATACCTGTTCGAGGGAGTCGTCTCGGGCATCAGCGGGTACGGCAATTCAGTGGGCGTCCCGACGGTCGGCGGCGAGGTCGTGTTCGACGACTGCTACCGCGACAACCCGCTGGTGAACGTGTTGTGTCTCGGACTGCTCCCGAAGGACCGCCTCGTCCTCGCGCGTGCCGAGGGAGCGGACAACCTCGCGGTGCTGCTCGGCTCCGCGACCGGACGCGATGGGATCGGCGGCGCGAGCGTGCTCGCGTCCGCCGGGTTCGAAGAAGGCTCCGACGCCAAGCGACCGTCGGTACAGGTCGGGGATCCGTTCGAGGAGAAGCGACTCATCGAGGCGTGCCTGCAGCTGCTCGACGAAGGGCTCGCCATCGGCGTGCAGGACCTCGGTGCCGCAGGCCTGTCGTGTGCCGCGTCGGAGACGGCCGCGAAGACGGGCGCGGGGATGGACGTCGACGTCGCGCGCGTCGCGAAGCGCGAGCCGGGCATGAACTCGGTCGAGGTGCTCACCTCCGAGAGTCAGGAGCGGATGCTCGCCATCGTCGAGCCGATGAACCTCGAGCGCGTCCTCGCGCTCGCCGCCCGCTGGGAGGTGCGCGCGACGGTCGTCGGGCGCGTGACCGACACCGGGCGCTTCCGCGTGTTCGACGGTCTGTTCGACGCCGTGGGTGTTCCGGGCGGTAACCCGGTTCCCCCGAGTGGCGATGCACCGACCGCGGTGTCGTCGGATCGCGTCCCCGAGGCCGACATCCCCTGCGACTCGCTGGGTGACGGTCCCGTCTACCACCGCCCGGTCGCGCGGCCCACGGTGCAGGACGCGCTCGTGAGCGCCGACCCGGCGCCGGAGCTCCTCGACCGTTTTCGCGACGGCACCGACCTCGCCGGTGAGCTGCTCGCGCTGCTCGCCACGCCGACCATCGCCGACAAGTCGTGGGTGTGGCGCCAGTACGACCATCAGCTCTTCCTCAACACGGTCGTCGGTCCCGGCGGTGATGCCACGGTCCTCCGGTTGCCGGGGACGTCGCGGGCACTCGCGCTCGCGACCGACGGCAAGGCCCGCTTCTGTCGGCTCGACCCGCAGACCGGAGCCCGCCTCGTCGTCCTCGAGGCGGCGCGCAACGTGGCGTGCGCAGGCGCGGAGCCCCGGGCCCTCGTGAACTGCCTGAACTTCGGGAACCCGGAGCACCCGGAGGTCATGTGGCAGTTCGCCGAGACCGTCGACGGGATGAGCGAGGCATGCACCGCGCTCGGCATCCCCGTCGTGGGTGGGAACGTCAGCTTCTACAACGAGTCGCGCGGCGCCGACATCGACCCCACCCCGGTCGTCGGCGTAATCGGGATCCTCGACGAGCTCACCGACGTGCCGCCGGGGATCGCGTTCACTCCCGGGCATCGCGTGGTCATCCTCGGGGACACGCGGGTGGAGCTCGGTGGTTCCGAGTGGGCGTTCACCGTGCATGGCCTCGACGGCGGTGCGGCGCCGCTGGCCGACCTCGACGGCGCACGCGCGCTGCACGATCTCATCCGAGACGTCGTGCGCGAGCGAGCGGTCACGGCCGTGCACGATGCGTCCGACGGCGGGCTCGCGGTGACCCTCGCGGAGATGGCGATCGCCGGGGGGTGCGGCTGCACCGTCGCGCCGGAACGCGAGCTGCCGATCGCCGGATGGTGCTTCTCGGAGTCGACGTCACGCGTCGTCGTCGCCGTCGCACCGGATGCGGTGGACGGGCTGTTGGACCGCGCACGCGTCGCCGGCGTCCCGGCGCGTGACTGTGGCTCGACCGGTGGCGAACGCTTCGTCATCGATGGTGCGTGCGACGTGACGGTCGCCGACGCGACCGCTGCGTGGCGCGACGCGATCCCGAACCGGGTCGCGGGGGACGTCGCGCCGACGGTCTAGGAGGGACGCCTGGCGCCGCGCCCTTACGCTTCGGACGGGTGTGCCGGGTCGTGTGCGATCACACCGCGATCCTCGAGGAACGAGAGCACCTGGGCCGTGGACGCCGCGGCGTCGCGGCCGTGGGTCGGCACGCGGAGGTCGGGCGCGTACGGCTCCTCGTAGGCGTCGTCGGTGCGACCGCTCCTCGCTGCGCACACGTCGGGGGGTGCGTCGAGGAAGATCTCGAGGAACCCCGGGACCGAGGTACGCAGGAGCTCGCGGTCGTCCCGTGCCGCGAGGGGGACCGCGACGACCGTGGGCACGCCGTTGGCGGTCAGCAGCTCGCAGCACCAGGCGAGCGCGTCGGGTCCCTCCACGAGCCGTGCCGCGATCGACGGTTCGTCGAGCAGGACGGCCGGCCCGCCGCGCCGGCGGAGCTCCTCGACGATCGCAGCGCCGATGGTGCGCTTGCCCGCGCCGACCCGCCCGGTGAGCCAGAGGCAAGCCGTGGGGTTCACGGCCCCGAACCTATTGCCCGTGCTGCGCACGGGGTATCCCCATTCGCAGCGAGCGCGGCCGGGAATTGGAGCAGCCGAGTGGCCGCGCACGGGGTATCCCCGTGCGCAGCGAGCGCGACCAGAAATGGGATACTGACGGTGCGATGGAGCCCCAGATCGGCCATGCGTGTGGCGTCTTCGGCGTCTATGCCCCCGGGCAACCGGTGGCGAACCTCACGTACCTGGGCTTGTACGCGCTGCAGCACCGGGGGCAGGAGTCGGCCGGGATCTCGGTGAGCGACGGCGAGACCATCACGGTCGTCAAGGACATGGGGCTCGTGACGCAGGTGTTCGACGAGCGTCGGCTCGCACCACTCACCGGACACCTCGCGATCGGTCACAACCGCTACTCCACGACCGGTTCGAGCACGTGGCGGAACGCGCAGCCCGTGTACCGCTCGGTCGGCGGTGACGCCGGCTTCGCACTCGGTCACAACGGCAACCTCACCAACACCGTCGACCTCGCCGAGACGCTCGGCATGCTCCCGGGCCTCGCGGTCGCGCCGACCGAGGTCGACTCCACGACCGACTCCGCGCTCATCGCCGAGCTGGTCGCGAACGAGTACCCACCGGAGCCACGCTCCGACGGTCGTGACCTCGAGGTCGCGCTCGAGCGCGTCCTGCCGCGGCTGGCCGGCGGGTTCTCCCTCGTGCTCATGGACGACGCGCGACTCATCGGCGTCCGCGACCGTCACGGGTTCTGGCCCCTCGTCCTGGGTCGGGTCGAAGGCGGCTGGGTGCTCGCGAGCGAGACGGCTGCGCTCGACATCGTCGGCGCGCACTTCGTCCGCGAGGTCGAGCCCGGCGAGATGATCGTCCTCGATGCCACGGGCATGCGCACCCAGCGCTTCGCTGAGGCCGACCCGAAGCTCTGCCTCTTCGAGTTCGTGTACTTCGCCCGACCCGACACGTACCTCTTCGGTCGCAGCGTGCATGCGGCCCGACAGCGCATGGGGGAGGAGCTCGCGCGCCAGGCCCCGGTCGTCGATGCCGACATGGTGATGCCCGTGCCGGAGTCCGGCATTCCCGCCGCGCAGGGCTTCGCGCGGGAGGCCGGCATCCCCTACGGCGACGGACTCGTGAAGAACCGCTACGTGGGCCGCACGTTCATCCAACCGAACCAGCAGCTGCGGGCGGGTGGCGTGCGGTTGAAGCTCAACCCGCTCCCCGAGAACATCAGGGGAAAGCGCCTCGTGGTCGTCGACGACTCCATCGTGCGGGGCACGACGACCCGCCAGGTCATCGCGATGCTCCGTGAGGCCGGCGCGGCGGAGGTCCACTTCCGGGTGTCGTCGCCGCCGTACCGGTGGCCCTGCTACTACGGCATGGACACCGGCCGCCGCTCCGAGCTGCTCGCGGCCGACCTGTCGGTGGGCGAGATCGCGGACTTCCTGAAGGTGGATTCACTCGCATACCTCGACCTCGATCGCCTCGTGAGCGCCACCGGCGTCGCGAGCGGCTCGTTCTGCACCGCGTGCCTTTCCGGGCACTACCCCGTTCCGGTTCCCGAGCTGGTTGACTCGAAGTTCGCGCTCGAGGAGAGCGACTCGGGCCTCGCCGTCACCCCCGCGATGTCGGCCGACCCGGATCGCGCGTGAGCCGCAAGCGGGGCGGAGATCGGCGGAGGACCAGCGCGCAATCGGGCGGGGCGGGGGCCGAAGCGCGAGGTCCGGTCCGGACACCGACCGAGGGTTCGACTGCGGATCGGCTGACGTACGCCGGAGCCGGTGTCGACATCGCCGCCGGCGAGAAGGCCGTCGAGCTGATCAAGGCTCACGTCCGCTCGACGTTCCGTCCCGAGGTGGTCGGTGACCTCGGCGGCTTCGGCGGCCTCTTCTCGCTCGGGCGCCTCGACTACCGCGAGCCCCTCCTGGTCGCGTCGACCGACGGCGTCGGCACCAAGTCCGTGGTGGCGGGGGAGATGGGGCGCTTCGACACGATCGGCCTCGACGTCGTCGCGATGTGCGTCGACGACATCGCGACGTGTGGCGCCGAGCCGCTCTTCTTCCTCGACTACATCTCGGTGGGCAAGCTCGTTCCCGAGCACATCGACCAGATCGTGTCGGGTGTCGCCGGCGGCTGTCGTGAGGCCGGCTGTGCGCTGCTCGGCGGTGAGATGTCCGAGCACCCCGGCGTGATGGCGATCGGGGAGTTCGACCTGGTCGGCTTTGCCGTCGGGGTGGTCGAGCGCTCGGAGATCCTGCCGAACGGCGTCCAGGCGGGCGACGCCCTCATCGGACTCGCGAGCCCGGGCCTGCGGTCGAACGGCTACTCGCTCGCGCGGAACGCGTTCGACCGAGCGGGACGCACCCTCGACAGCCCCGCCTGGCGCGGTGCTCGCCACTCGCTCGGCGCCGAGCTCCTGCGCCCCAGCGTGATCTATGCCCCCGCGCTGTCCCAGCTCCGCCGGCACGTCGAGGTCCACGCGTTCGCGCACATCACGGGTGGCGGCATCCCCGGCAACCTCGTCCGGGCCCTGCCGCACGACTGCGACGCGATCGTGCAGCGGGGCCGGTGGGAGGAGCCGCGGATCTTCTCCGTGATCCAAGCCGCCGGTGACGTGACCGACGAAGAGATGGAGAGCGTGTTCAATCTCGGGGTCGGCATGGTCGCGATCGTGCCGGCGGGCGACGCACATCGGGCGCTCGACGGGGTTCGTGCATCAGGACACGAGGCATGGCAGATCGGCCAGGTCGTCGACGGACACGGGCGTGTGTTCGTCGAACGGTCGTGAGCTCGTCGGGTTCGGGCCCGCCCGGTCGCCCGGGTGATGAGCCACATGATCCGGCGGATCAGGACGACGACGAGCTCCTGACCCCTGCCGAGGTCGCGAAGATGTTCCGAGTCGACCCGAAGACGGTGACGCGCTGGAACCAGGCAGGGAAGCTCTCTGCGATCAGGACGTTGGGCGGCCACCGCCGGTTCCGTGCCCGCGAGGTGCGCCGCCTCCTGGGTGAGGAACCACCGAGCGGCCCGTCGTGAGCGGGCCCTCGCTCACGACCAGGTGCTTCGTGTCCGGCTGCTTGGTGGCCGGGACCGGCGTCGATCCGGTGACCTCGCGCTTTTCAGGCGCGCGCTCTGCCAACTGAGCTACCCGGCCGGGTGTGGGCGACGACCAGGTCGTCGCCCGAGCGGTCCTGACGGGATTTGAACCCGCGGCCTCCGCCTTGACAGGGCGGCGTGCACTCCAAACTGCACCACAGGACCTCATGCATCGGCTTGCGCCGATGATTTGTGCATCGGCTTGCGCCGATGATTTGTGCATCGGCTTGCGCCGATGATCTGAGCAGCGACTCGCGTCGCCGGGTGCCCCCAGGGGAATTCGAATCCCCGTTACCGCCTTGAAAGGGCGGCGTCCTGGGCCACTGGACGATGGGGGCTGGTCGTTCCCCCTTGCGGGAGCGTCTCATCGTAGCAAGGCGTCCTCCCGCCCGACCGGCCCGGGTCGGTGCTCGTCGTTGGGCTGCTCGGCGCCACGTTGGGCATCACGGCGACGGGCCATCGCCGACCATCCGGCGCAGCCAGGACACCTACGGCAAGGCACTGCTGAAGTTCGGTGACGACATCCAACAGCCGGATCTGAACGCCACGGAGATCCCGCTGGGTCGTGCGCGCGGGTCAGCGACTCGCGTGCACCACGGCCCGGCCGTGCCGGTAGGCGTGGCGCTTCCGGCCCGCGCGCAGACGTGAGCCCACTGCGTTACGGACCCGCTGCCGGCGGGGCGTCACGTGCACGACCTCGCACCGCGTGAAGCCCACCGCCTCCAGCATGCCCACGAGGGCGGGGAGGTTCGGTCCCCACCAGTTCGTGTCGTCCCCGTAGAGCTCACCGGACGGATAGAAGGCCGCGGCCGAGCGGCGAGTGGTCAGCAGATCCACGTGCGTCTCGAGCACCAGGCTCGAGCCCGTGACGCTCGCGGCGTGTTCGAGCGCGAGCAGCGGGTCGCGCACGTGATACAGGACGCCGAGGAACAGGACCACGTCGTAGGTGCCGCCGGCCGTCTCGGGGGACAGGTCGAGGACGTCGAGCTGGAGCGTCTCGACGGAGGATCCGAGTGTTCCACGCGCGAGGTCGAAGCCGCGTCGCCCGGTGCCGAGCCGCGTCCACGCGAACTCGTCGCACGCGACGACCCGTTCGGCACCTCGACGCTCACACGCGAAGGAGTAGAAGCCGTCCCATGCACCGATGTCGAGCACGGTCTTCCCGGCGAGAGATTCCGGGAGGTGGAGCAGCGGCAGGCGCGCCGGCGTCTCGTCGCGTCCCGGCGTGACCACGCCGTTCCCCAGGTCGATCGTGTGCCACCACGCGATGTCCGCGACCTGCTCGCGCAGTACCTCGAGATCTGTCTCGGGGCCGGTCAATTGGACTGGCACGCCTTCGCGTAGATCGCAGCCGGGACGCTGCCGTTGTCGCAGTAGACGCCCTGGTCGACCTCCTGCCACGCGGTTCCGTTCCAGCGGAGCAGCACGGTGACCGGCGCACCGGAAGGCGCCGCGGCGCTCGTGACCGTGGGTTGGGCCACCGCCCAGGTGATGGCGCAGTTGAACTGGTTCAGCTTCACGAGCGTCTCGCCCGCGAGGAGGCTCGCGGTGACCACCGGTCGGATCGCCGCCTCGGTGCACGGTGGTGTGTTCGCGGCCGGCGTGGAGGGCTTGGCCGGCGCCGGTGGCGGTGGGCCGACCGGGCAGCGCGGGGTGCCCGTGGCCGCGGCGCTGCTCGAGCGCGGCGCGCGTGTTGGGGCCGACGACGCCGTCGACCGTGATGCCGGCCGCCGCCTGGAAGCGCCGGATTGCCCCGAGCGTGTCGGAACCGAGCTCACCGTCGAGGGGACCGGCCTCGCACCCGAGCGTGTTGAGCTCACGCTGGACGTCGAGGACGTCGTTGCCGTCTGCACCGGCGGATCCCCCGGCCGCCGCCTGCTGCGCGTTCGTCGTGGAGGTAGCACCGGTGCTGACGGAGTCGTCGTTGCCGCCGCACGCGGCGCCCACGAGCGCGAACGCGAGCACCGTGGTGACGACCCAACTGATCCGAAGGTGGCGCATTCGGTGATCCTCTCCCTGACGTGTCGGCGTCGGACACTACCGTCGTGGAGTCGGGTCGCTAGCTCAACCGGCAGAGCAACGGGCTTTTAACCCGGAGGTTCAGGGTTCGATCCCCTGGCGGCCCACTCGGTCAGGCGAGCGCGGCGTCGAGCGGCGTGAGCGGACGGCCCAGCGCATCGGCGACCGCGGCGTTCGTGATCGCACCGCCGACCGTGTTGACCCCCATCGCGAGCTCCGGATCGTCGTGCGCCGCGGCCGCGACGCCCTTGGTCGCGAGCTCCCGCGCGTACGGCAGGATCGCGTTGGTGAGGGCGTAGGTCGACGTGTGCGGCACCGCGCCGGGGATGTTCCCGACCGCGTAGTGCAGGACACCGTGCAGCTCGTACACCGGGTCGGCGTGCGTCGTCTCACGGATGCCCTCGATGCAGCCGCCCTGGTCGACCGCGCAATCGACGATCACGGCGCCGGGCTTCATCCCCCGCACCATCGCCTCGGTCACGACGACCGGCGCGCGGCCACCGGGCACGAGCACCGCGCCGATCACGAGATCTGCGTCGGCGCACGCTCGCTCGACGGCGCCGACGTTGCTCGCGAGCGTGACGATGCGGCCCTGGTGGATCTGGTCGACCCAGCGCAGCCGATCGAGGTTCTTGTCGAGGAGGAGGACCTCGGCCTCCATGCCCTGCGCGATCCACGCGGCGTTCCACCCGACGTTCCCGGCGCCGAGCACGACGACACGAGCCGGCCGGACGCCCGGGACCCCACCGAGCAGCACGCCCCGGCCGCCGTGCTCGCGCTCGAGGAAGTGCGCGCCGACCTGGGTCGCCATCCGGCCCGCGACCTCGCTCATGGGCGCGAGCAACGGGAGCGCGCCGGACTCGAGCTGCACCGTCTCGTACGCGACGCCGGTCACACCCCGCTCGAGCAGCGCATCGGCGACCGCGGGGTACGCGGCAAGGTGCAGATAGGTGAAGAGGACGAGGCCGTCGCGCATGCGAGCGAACTCCTCCTCCTTGGGCTCCTTGACCTTCATCACGATGTCGGCGCGGCCCCAGACGTCGTCGGCGCCGTCGATGACCTCGGCGCCCGCGCGGCGGTAATCGGCGTCCGAGATCGACGAGTCGACGCCGGCACCCGCCTCGATGAGGACCGGCGCGCCGGCAGCGACCAGCTCGTGCACACCGTCGGGCGTGATCGCGACGCGGTGCTCGCCCTCCTTGACCTCGCGGGGGATGCCGACGGTGAGCGCACTCATCAGCTCGCCCCGTCGGTCGTCGACGCACTCGGCCGCACCGTGCCGACCCCGCGCCGGGCGCCCTCCGGCGGAGCAGCCAGGTGCGCACCGGCGTGACCGAAGCGCTCCGACGCCTCGGAGAGCGCGGTGCGGAGCGTGGACTCGATGCGGTCGAGCTCGGCGTCACCGGCGATGAGCGGCGGTGACAGCTGCACCACCGGGTCGCCCCGGTCGTCGGCGCGACAGATCAGCCCGAGGTCGTAGAGCCGCGGGGACAGGAAGCCGCGGAGCAGGTCCTCGGACTCTGCGCTCGTGAACGACTCACCCGTCTGCTGGTCGCGCACCAGCTCGACGGCGAGGAAGTACCCGGCGCCGCGCACGTCGCCGACGATCGGGATGTCGCGCAGTCCCTCGATGCGCTCTCGGAACCCCGCCTCGTTGCGCCGGACGTGGTCGAGGATGCCCTCGGACTCCATGGCGTCGAGGTTCGCGAGCCCCACCGCACAGCTGACCGGGTGCCCGCCGAAGGTGATCCCGTGCAGGAACGACGCGTTGCCTGCCAGGAACGGTTCGGCCAGGTGGTCGCGGCAGATCACGGCGCCGAGCGGGGAGTACCCGCTGGTGAGGCCCTTCGCGCACGTGATCATGTCGGGGAGGTAGTCGTAGCGCTCCGCGCCGAACCACTCGCCGAGTCGACCGAACGCGCAGATCACCTCGTCGGACACGAGCAGCACGCCGTACCTGTCGCAGATCTCACGTACGCGCTGGAAGTACCCCTCGGGCGGGACGAAGCAGCCGCCGGCGTTCTGCACCGGCTCGAGGTAGACCGCAGCGACCGTCTCGGGCCCTTCCCAGAGGATCGCCTCCTCGATGGCGTCCGTGACTGCGAGCATGAACGCCTTCTCGTCGTGCTCGAGCGGGTGGCGGTAGCGGTTCGTGTTCACCACGTGGCTCGCGCCGGGGGTGAGCGGCTCGAACGGGGTCTTGAGACCGGGGAGCCCGGTGATCGCCAGCGCCCCCAGGGTCGTGCCGTGGTACGCGATCTGGCGGGCGATGACCTTGTACCGCTGACCCTCGCCGCGTGCGCGGTGGTACTGGCGCGCGAGCTTCCATGCCGACTCGACCGCCTCCGAGCCGCCGGTGGTGAAGAAGACGCGGTTGAGGTCGCCGGGCGCGAGCTCCGCGAGCTTCGCGGCGAGCTCGATCGCCGGCGGGTGCGCGTACGTCCAGATCGGGAAGTACTCGAGGGTCTCGGCCTGTCGCGCCGCGGCGGCGGCGAGGTCGGCGCGCCCGTGACCGAGCTGCACGGTGAAGAGCCCGGACAGGCCGTCGAGGTACTCCTTGCCGTGCGCGTCCCACACCGTGCAGCCCTGGCCGCGCACGATGATCGGCACGGCCTTCGCGTCGTACGACGCCAGTCGGCTGAAGTGCATCCACAGGTGCCGTTGCGCGAGCTGCTCGAGCTCTTCGGTGGTGTGGCCGTGCGCGGTCCCGCTCGACGGACCCTTCGAAGGAGTGGGTGCGGTCATCGTGTTCCCCAGGCGTAGGTCTGCTTGTAGAGACGGAGGTAGGTGAAGCTCTCGGTGCTGCGCACTCCCGGAATCGCACGGATCTTGTCGTTCAACAGCCGCAAGAGGTGGTCGTCGTCCTCGCAGACGACCTCGAGGAGCACGTCGAAGGAACCGCTCACGAGGACCACGTAGTCGATCTCGGGGATCGCGGCGATGGCGTCGGCGACCGCGCGGGTGTCACCCTCCACGTTGAGGCCGATCATCGCGATGCGGCGGAAGCCGACCGTCATCGGGTCGGTGACGGCGACGATCTGGGTGACGCCGGACTCGATGAGGCGCTGGACGCGTTGCCGCACCGCGGCTTCGGACAACCCGACGTGCTCGGCGAGCTTGGTGTAGGGCATCCGCCCGTCGCGCTGGAGCGCCTCGATGAGCGCTTTGTCGGTGTCGTCGATCGCCACCGTGACCTCGGTCGGTGCCTTCGCCATGCCGCGACGATGACATGCTGCAGACGGTGCGCGCAAGGGAATCCGTCGTCCGAGGGTATCCAGATGACGGAATCCGATGATCAGGTCGCTTCTGACCACGGATCGCGAGCCCAGTTCGCCTCAGCTCGGGTCACCGTCCAGCGGGTCGAGGGCCTCGACCAGGACCCGGGCCACCTCCGCCACCTCGGGCTCGCGGACCATCGTCACGTGGTGGGCGGGGACGGGCACGACGGTCAGGTCGGAGGTGACGAACGGCCCCCAGCCCAGGTCCGGCTCCCGGCGAAGGCGCAGGGGCTCGTCGTCCGACTCGGCGCGCAGCACCAGGACCGGCCCCGGCCCGGGTCGGGGTTCGTAGCCGAGGGCGAGCCCCGCGTTGATGTGGGCGAAGGCCTCGCGCCGGCGGGAGTCGCTCAGGCCCCGGAAGCGCCCGAGGACGGCGGCCGACCGGCGCCGGACCGACACGTAGGCGAGTCGGACCCCGCGGCGGGAGCGCGGGCCGATTCCGTCGCCGGGGAACAGCTCGCGGAACTTGGGCACGACGTCGTCGAGGCGGTGGGCGTTCGGATCGGGCAGGTCCGTGTCGAGCAGCACGACGAGTGGGACGACGTCGCCGTCGGCGCGCAGCTGCTCCGCCATCTCGAGCGCGACCAAGCCACCGAAGGAGTGACCTGCGAGCACGTACGGACCACGGGGGTGGATCCGTCGGAGATCCTCGAGGTGGCCGCGCGCCCGGGCTTCGACCGTTCGGTCGAACGCCTCGTGGTTCTCGATGCCGCGCGCGTGCACGCCGTAGACGGTGCGCGCGTCGAGTCGCCTCGCGAGCGGCCGGAGGAAGAGCGCATGGGCGCCGCCGCCAGCCACGCACACGAAGGGGATCCGGTCGGGGTCCCCGGTGACGAGTGGCACGACGGTCGTCGCGACCCCCGGCCCTTCGTCGAGCGCGCGGGCGAGCTTGCGTGGGGTCGCCGCCGCGAGCAGCTGGGACGGCGCGAGCCGGAGGTCGGTGAGCGTCTCGAGCGAGAGCAGCAGCTCGACCGCGTCGAGTGAGTCGCCGCCGAGCTCGAAGAAGTCATCCGTCGCGCCGACGTCGTCGAGGTCGAGGATCTCCTCGAAGCGCGCCACCAGCGCGATCTCGAGCGGGCCGTTCGGCTTGACGGGGGCCTCGCGAGGAACGACACGCAACGCGTCGTCGCGCAGCGCCGCCCGGTCGACCTTCCCCCGTACGGTGTGCGGCAGCTCGTACATGATCACGAATCGACTCGGCACGGCGAACGCCGGCAGGACTCGACCCAGCTCGCGGCGCAGCGCGCCGATGGTGGGCTGGTCGATCGGGACGAGCTCGACGTGCGCGACGAGGCGGACGGTGCCGTCCGGCAGGGTCACCGGCGTGATCGCCGCGTCGACGACGCCGTCGAGCCCGGCCAGTGCGTGCTCCACCTCGACCGTGTCGACGCCATTGCCTCGGACCTTCACCCGTCCGTCGAGGCGGCCGAGCACCTCGACCACGCCGTCGGTGACGCGTCCGACATCGCCGCTGCGCAGGGCGCGGGTGCCGTCCGGGAGCGTGACGAACTGCTGGGCGTCGAGCAGTGGGTCGTTCCAGTAGCCGTCGATCACGTGGGGTCCGAAGAACGTGATCTCGCCCGATTCCCCCAGACCCACCGGGACTCCACCCGGGTCCACGACGGCGACGCCGTACCCGTGGAGCGGCGTGCCGGCCGGGATCGCGCCGGACGGGAGATCGGCGTCCGGCGGGAGCACGAAGGTGGTGACCGTGCTCGCCTCCTGGCTCCCGTACGCGTTGCAGAGCGTTGCCGCGGGGAACACCCGACGAACCGCGTCGAGCTCGTGACGGGCGAACCCCTCGCCACCGAACGCGAGGAAGCGGACGCTCCGGGCCACGCGTGCGCGTTGCTCCATGGACGTGGTCAGCGTCGACAGCACGGAGGGCACGGCCGAGAGGTAGGCGATCTCCTGCTCGTCGATCCATTCGCCGAGCCGGTCGATGCCCCGGCTCCCGAGGTCGTAGATGCACACCGTCGCACCGGAGAGCAGCTCGCCACCGCCGATCACCAGACCGCCGAGGAACGACAGCGGGTAGAGCATCGCGCCACGCTCACCGGGTCGCTGGCCGACTGCGCCGCTCTGGATCCGGAGCATCGCGCCGAGCCGACCGTTGGTGTGCGGCACCGCCTTCGCCTGCCCCGTCGAACCCGAGGTGAGGTAGATCAGCGCCACGTCGTCGGGGTCGCCGACCGGAGCGCGTGCTCGGCCGTCGAGTTCCGCCCCGCCGAGATCCTGCTCCGAGACCGTCGGCACCCGGAGATCCACGGGGAGCTCGAGGTCGCGCTGCGTCACCACGATCGCCGAGGTCGAGGCGTTCGATCGCGTCGCGCGTGCGCTCCGGGGGGTCGCGCGGGTCGAGCGGAACGCACACCGCGCCGAGTCGAAGGATGGCGAGCATGCACACGAATGTGCGTGCGTCGTTTGCGGTGATCAGGCCGACCAGCTCCCCGCGGCGGACGCCGCGAGCGTCGAGTGCGGCCGCGACGCCGGCGCACGCGTCGTCGAGCTGCCGGAAGCTGAGCGACGTGTGCTCGTCGAGCAGCGCGACGTGCTCGGGAAACGCCTCGATCACCGTGAGCAGCTCGTCCCAGAGCGTGCCCGCGTCGCCGGTGGGGAGCACGCGCGATCCGACCGGAGGAAGCCCGGAGGGTCCGAGCAAGACGCTCTCAGCTGGTTGGGCCACGTGCTCGCCACCTCGGCGGGGTCGGTCGGAGGAGTCTCGCGCCGTGTCGGGAGGGCGAGTGAGGTCCACTTCGTAGGATGGTCGGCGTGTCCACATCGTCGGCGGCCCCGCTCGCGCCGGGGTTCCGGGAGTCGCCGCTCTGGCACGCCGACGTCTCGTTGCCCGAGGCCGTCCGGCACCTCGACGACCTGCCGCCTGCGGCCGACGTCGTGGTGGTGGGTGGCGGGTACTGCGGGATCACCGCGGCCGCCGAGCTGGCTCGGCGCGGCCGGCACGTGGTCGTGCTCGAGGCCGACGCGCTCGGCACCGGAGCGAGCACACGCAACGGTGGGATGGTGATCCCGGAGCTCAAGCACGGACCCCGACACCTCGCGCAGCGTCACGGCCCGCTGGGCGGGGAGCTGGTCGACGCGGTGTTCGACGCCTTCGCGCTGGTGGAGCGGCTGGTCGAGGAGTGGGCGATCGACTGCGACTATGCACGGTCCGGCGGGCTGCTCCTCGCGCATCACCCGGCGCAGGTGCCGGGGCTCGTCGAGGAGCTCCACGAGTGGCAGGACGACCTCGGCGAGGACGCGAGGTTCCTGCCGCGCGACGAGCTGGCCACCGAGATCGGCTCGGACCAGTACCACGGGGGTCTGCTGGTCGAGCGCACCGGCGGCCTGCAGCCGGCGAAGTACCACGCCGGCCTGGTGCGCCGGGCGCTCGACGCCGGCGCGTCGCTGCACGAGCGCACGCATGCGCTCGCGATCGAAGCCCGTGCGGGCGGTGGGTTCCGCGTCGCCACGTCGCGAGGCGCCGTGGACGCGGGCGAGGTGTTCGTCGCGACGAACGCGTACAACGGGGATCTCGTTCCGGGCCTCCGCGAGCGGGTGGTCCCGATCGGGAGCTTCATCATCGCGACCGAACCGTTGCCGCCGGACCTCGCACGTTCATGCATCCCCAACCGACGGATGGTGTACGACGCGAAGAACTTCCTCTTCTACTGGCGCCTCTCACCCGACGACCGCATGGTCTTCGGTGGGCGAACGAGCCTGGCCGCGACGACCGTGGCGCACGCGCGGGAAGCCCTCGCGCACGAGATGGTCCGGGTGCATCCACAGCTGATCGGAGTGCCGCTCGAGTACTCGTGGGGTGGCAACGTCGCGATCACCTTGGACCGACTCCCGCACTGTGGGCGGATGCCGATCGACGGGAGCGCGAGCGTCGCGTACACGACAGGGTGCAACGGCACCGGGGTCGCCCTGGCCACCTGGTTCGGGTACCGCGCCGCGGGGTGGTTGAGCGGTGAGGAGTCACCGCCACCGTTCTCACAGCTCCGGTTCCCGAAGATCCCGCTGCACGCATGGCGCGAGCGGTACCTGCCCGCCGTGGGTTGGTGGTTCCGCGCGCGAGACCGGATCGGGCGGTAGCTCAGGCCGGCCCGGATGCGCGCGTCAGCCGATCGACGAGGTCGGGAACGGTGGTCACGACCTCGATCGTGTCGACTGTCGTCAGCCAGTCACGATTCGCGCGGTGCAGGGCGATCGAGTCGTCGTAGCGGTTGAGGACGACGACCACGGGTGCGACGGCCGCGAACGCGTCCCGGCCGAGTCGGACCGCGTTGATCGTGCCGAGGCCGGCATCGGCGACGAGGACCACGACGTCGGGCCGCAGCGCGGTGCTGAGGGTCACCGAGTCGCCGTCGTCCGCGAGCGGCGAACGGGGCCCGCCGGCACCTTCGACGACACCGACGTCCAGCCGGTCGGGCCACGCGAGCTCCGCCACGAGGTCCGCGGTGGAGAAGCCGGGTCTCCCGAGGGCGGCCGCGGCCATCGGTGGTGCCATCGGCACCTCGTACCACCGGTGCGGCAGGCAGACCGCGGACGCCTCCTCGCCGGTCGCCGCGCCGAGCACGGCGGCGTCCGTCTCGGCATCGTCGGGGTCGAACGACTGGGCCGGCTTGCGGGCGGCAACCGTTCGGCCCGCGTCGCGGAGCGCCCGGGCGGCAGCGGCGCCCCACCACGTCTTGCCGACCTCGGTGCCCGTCCCGCTGACGAACACGAGCAGACGGGGGCGGGGTGTCACCGCTCCACCTTCACGCCGTGAGCACGGAGAGCGCGCGTGCGAGTGCGTCGACCTGCTCCTCGCTGTGTGCAGCCGAGAGCGCGACGCGGAGCCGTGACGTGCCCGGCGGCACGGTCGGCGGCCGGATCGCGGGGACGAGCATCCCTTGATCGAGCAATGCGGCGGATGCGTCCAACGTGGCGCGTTCGTCGCCGAACATGACCGGGACGATCGGAGAAGGGTGGCCGGGCCGCAGGCGCTCGACGTGTTCGCGCAGTCGGGCGCACAGGCCGTCGCCTTCGGGCGACCGCAGCACGTGCAGGGCAGCGCACGCGGCGGCCACGTCGGCGGGGGTCGGTGCGGTGGTGAAGATGTACGGACGCGCGAGGTTGACGAGCAAGTCCGTGAACGGTGCCGAACACGCAGCGAACCCGCCGAGCGCGCCGAGGGTCTTCGAGAGCGTCCCCACCCGGACGACGTCGAGGTCGTCGGCCCCCGCGAGGTCGAGGTCGGGTCCGAGCACCGCGTGCGCCTCGTCGACCACGAGCAACGCGGCGTGCTTCGTACAGATCTCGACGAGCTCCGGGAGCGGGGCGACGTCGCCGTCCATCGAGAACACGGTGTCGGACACGACGATGCAGCGACGGTCGCCGGCCCTGGTGAGCAGCACGTCGACGTGCTCGGGGTCGGCGTGTCGGGCGATCGTGGTCTCGGCCCGCGCGAGCCGACAGCCGTCGATGATCGATGCGTGGTTCAGCTCGTCGGAGACGATCAGCACGCCGTCGGTCCCGAACGTCGTGAGGACTCCGAGGTTCGCCGCAAAGCCGGTGGGGAAGAGGACGGCACGCTCGGCGCCCTTCCATGCGGCGAGGTCGTGCTCGAGCTCCGTGTGGACGGGTCGCGAGCCCACGATGAGCCGGGCCGAGCCCGAGCCGGCGCCCCACCGGTCGAGCGCGGCGTGCGCGGCGGCGAGCACGGCGGGGTGCTGGGTGAGGCCGAGGTAGTCGTTCGACGCGAACGAGACGACGGGACGGCCGTCGGGTGCGAGCTTCCCCTCGGGCCCGGCCGCGTCGAGGTCGCGCGGCGCCCGCCACTGACCGGCGTCACGGATGCCCGTGGCCTGCTCGCGCGCCCACGACCGCCAGGTCATGGTGCTTCGGCGCCGCCGAGCGGGCCGGACGCGGGTGGCTCCGGTGCCGAAGCCGCGACGGCAGCGATCGAGTCGACCAGGACGTCGACGATCCGCTCGAGCTCCGCCGTGGTGATGGTGAGCGGGGGCATGAGCACGACGACGTCGCCGAGCGGGCGGAGCAGCACGCCGCGCTGCACCGCGGCGGCGCAGACCCTTCTCCCCCAGCGGGTTGCTCCCTCCGGTGGCGCGAGCTCGACCCCGCCCATCAGGCCCTGGAGCCGCACGTCGTGCACCGCGGCGAGGGGTGCCACCCGGTGGGCCAGCAGCTCACGCAGCTCTTCGGAGCGAGCCCGGACGTTGTCGAGCACCCGCCACGAGTCGAGCAGCTCGAGGTGACGGAGTGCGACGGCGCACGCGAGCGCGTTCCCACTGTAGGAGTGCCCGTGGTACAGGGTCTTCTCCGAGAGATCCGGCCCGAGGAACGCGTCGAACACGCGCCCGCTCGCGACCGTCGCCGACTGCGCGAGGTAGCCCGCGGTCAGGCCCTTGCCGAGGACCAGGAGGTCCGGCCGCAGACCGCACTGTTCGGACGCGAACAGCGTGCCCGTGCGCCCGAACCCGGTGGCGACCTCGTCGCAGATCAGGAGGACGTCATGCTCGCGACACGCTGCTCCGAGCGCCGTGAACGCGTCGGGCGCTGCGAGCTGCATCCCGGCGGCTCCCTGCACCAGCGGCTCGACGATCACCGCCGCCAGCTCGTCGGCGTGCGCGGCCACCATCGCAGCCGCGATCTCGAAGCACTCGGGGTCGCCGAAGGCCGGCGCTCGCAGCACCGGGAAACGGAGCGGGTCGAAGAGGTCGGTGCCGAAGCCACCGTCACCGACCGAGAGTGCTCCCACGGTGTCGCCGTGGTACGCGCCGCCGAACGCCAGGAAGGTGGTGCGACCCGTCACGCCGCGGTTGACCCAGTACTGAAACGCGATCTTCAGCGCCTGCTCGACGGCGGAGGCGCCGTCGGACGCGAAGAGGAAGTGCGGCGCATCGACCGGGACCCGGGGCGCCAGTGCTTCGGCGAGCTCGATCACGATGCGGTTGCCGTTGCCGAGCATGGTGGAGTGCGCACCGCGCTCGAGCTGCTCATGGATCGCCGCGTCGAGCTCGGGGACGTGGTGACCGATCGTGTTGACCCACAGGGACGAGATGGCGTCGAGGTACCGGTTCCCATCGACGTCGATGAGCTCGTGGCCCTCGGCGCGCTCGACGACGATCGGCGAGCTCTCCGCGTACGCCGACATCTGCGTGAACCCGTGCCACACGACGTCCGAGTCGCGTTTCGTCCAGACCGGCCCCTCGTCCACCGTGCCATGATGCCCCCTCGATGACCCTCAGAGACAAGGCCGCAGTCGTCGGAGTCGGCTCGACGCCGTACTACAAGCGGGGGCGTTCGCTCCCGCAGACGCCGTTCGAGATGGCGGGCAAGGCGATGCTCACCGCGCTCGAGGACGCGGGACTGTCCGTCACCGATGTCGACGGGCTCGCGCTGTACTCGTTCGGGCTGGGTGGCGACACCTCGTTGTTCGCACAGGTGATGGGCATCCCCGAGGTGCGCTTCACCGCGATGCTGACCGGTGGTGGGGGTGGTGCCGCCGGATCGGTCGGGCTCGCCGCCGCCGCGGTGGCGTCGGGCATGGCCGAGTGCGTCGTCAGCCTGATGTCACTCCAGCAGTCCGTGAGCCGCTTCGGCGCGTCGTTCGCACCGAAGGGCAAGCCGGGCGCCCAGTACTCGGCCCCACCGACGCCGGAGGGCAACTTCATCCAGCCGGCGGGGCTGATGGGCCCGGGCCAGATGTTCGCCGTGCTCGCCCAGCGGCACATGCACCTCTACGGCACCAAGCGGGAGCACTTCGCCGAGGTCGCGATCTCCACGCGGGAGAACGCGCGGCGCCGCGACACGTCGATCATGCGCGACGAGCTCACGCTCGACGACTACTTCGACGCCCGGATGATCGCCGATCCCCTCTGCTTGTTCGACTTCTGCCTGGAGTGCGACGGCGCGGTCGCGGTCGTCACCACGACGGCCGAGCGAGCGAAGGACCTGCGGCACCCGCCGGCCTACGTGCGCGCGTCGGCCAACGGCGGCAACGGTCGGTGGGGCCAGGCGATCACCTGGATGGGGATGCCCGACGCCGAGTTCGCGTCCTCGGGGCATCGCCCGGTCGCGAAGCGGCTCTGGGAGATGGCGGGCACCGGGCCGGAGGCGGTCGACGTCGCGCTCCTCTACGACCACTTCTCGCCCATGGTCGTCCTGCAGCTGGAGGACTACGGCTTCTGTGGCATCGGTGAGGGCGGCGCGTTCGTGGCCGACGGCAACATCCGCTGGCCGAGCGGGAGCCTGCCCGTGAACACGCACGGCGGGAACCTGTCCGAGGCGTACATCATCGGCATGACGCACGTCCGGGAAGGGGTCGAGCAGGTCCGCGGGAGTGCGGTGAACCAGGTCGAGGGCGCGAAGCTCGCGCTCGTCACCGGCGGGCCGGCATCGATCCCGGTCTCGTCGCTCCTCCTGGCGAGCGAGCCGGCATGAGCGCGCCCCTTGCGAAGCTCCCGCCGGCCGAGCTGATCAGCCTCGTCCCCGACGTCTGGACGAAGCCGTTCTGGGACGCCGCCGCCGAGCACCGGCTCGTGATCCCCCGCTGCACCGGGTGCGGCACCTTCCGCCTCCCGCCGAGTGCGTTCTGCTGGAAGTGCCAGTCCCAGGACGTCGAGTGGGTCGAGCACGACGGCAACGGCACCGTCTACAGCTTCACGGTGATCCACCACCCGATCCTCCCGGACCTCGCCGACTCCGTGCCGCACGTCCCGACCGTGGTCGAGCTCCCGGGCACGAACGGCTGTCGGCTCGTCGCGGCACTGATCGACGTGCACATCGACGAGGTGAAGGTCGGGATGCCGGTCGAGCTGGTGTGGCGCGACGTCCGCGACGGAGAGACCGTCCCGACGTTCCGTCCCGCAGGCTCATGAGCAGCGCCGCCGGCACCCCGAGCGAGCCCGTCAGCGCGTACTCGACGCTCCCGGGCGAAGGTCCGTACGACACGCGCATCGGCTCGGCGCTGATCACACTGGTCGAACCGAACGTCGGTCATGAGCGCGAGTACAACCGCTGGTACGAGGACGATCACTTCTCCTCGGGCGCGATGGCAATGCCCTGGATGTTCGCGGGACGCCGATGGGTCGCGACCCGTGATCTCCAGGCCCTTCGCTATCCGGTCGACTCGGCGATCGCCCAGCCGCTCGACGCGGGCAAGTACCTCGCGACGTTCTGGATCACCGACGGCCGCTACGACGACCACCTGCGCTGGACGGTCGCGACCAATCAGCGGCTGCTCCCGGACGGGCGCGTCTACCTCGACCGTACCCACGTGTACACGTCGTTCCAGACGTACACGGGTGCGGTGTACCGCGACGAGAGTGGACCGCGCGACATCCACAGCCTCGACTACCCGTACCAGGGGTTGGTGATGGAGGTGGTCGACGCGGCGGACGACCGCGTCGCGCTCGATCGCTGGCTGCGCGAGGAGCACCTTCCCGGTCGGATGGCGGGCTCCGGCGCGGCGATGACGCTCGTCTTCGAGCCGATTCCGCTCCCCGAGGACCGGATGTCGTACGTCGAGGACGTGCCCGGGCTCGAGCGCCGACTCACGCTCCTCACCCTGACCGACGTCCCGGCTGCGGAGATCTGGGACGAGACGTTCGCAGCCACGGGAGACGCGGTGGCTGCCGCCGGCGTCGGCACCGTCCAGCTCGCTGCGCCCTTCCTGCCGACGATCCCCGGCACCGACACCTACGTGGAGGACCTCCGATGACCGCACTCTCCGGCGCCAAGATCCTCGTGACCGGCCCGACCGGCCAGGTCGCGCTGCCGCTCACGCTCTCACTTGCCGGCGACAACGACGTGTGGGGCGCGGCCCGCTTCAATGACGCGAAGGCACGTGAGCGGCTCGAGGCGGCCGGCGTCACCTGTGTCGTCACCGATCTCGCGACGACCGACTTCTCGGACCTCCCGCGCGACTTCGACTATGTGCTCAACCTCGCGGTCACCCGTGGCGGCGACGCGGACTGGGACCGCGACCTCGCGGCGAACGGTGAGACCGTCGCGCTGCTCATGGCCCGCGCCCGGCCGAAGGCGTTCCTGCAGTGCTCGTCGACTGCCGTGTACCAGCACGCGGGCCCGAAGCACGCCCTCGTGGAGACCGACCCGCTCGGTGACAACCACCGCGTCATGTTCCCGACGTACAGCCTGGCGAAGATCGCCGCCGAGGTCGTGGCCCGGGCAGCGGCGCGCGATCACGGGGTGCCGACGACGATCGCGCGCCTCAACGTGCCCTACGGCGACAACGGAGGTTGGCCGGCGTGGCACCTCGAGTCGATCAAGGGAGGGCACCCGATCACGCTCCACCCGGAACGCCCGAACCTGTTCAACCCGATCCACGACGACGACATCCTCGCCACGTTGCCCCGCCTGCTCGAGGCGGCGAGCGTGCCGGCGACGATCGTGAACTGGGGCGGCGAGGCCGCGTCCATCGAGGACTGGTGCGGTTACCTGGGCGAGCTCACCGGGATCGAGCCGAGGTTCGAGGAGACGCCCGGCACGCTCGGGAGCGTCTTCGTCGACCTCACGAAGATGCAGGAGCTGGCCGGCACCACCCAGGTGGCCTGGCGCGACGGGATCCGCCGGATGGTCGAGGCGCGCCACCCCGAGCTCTTGCCGGGCTGATGTCCGCGCCGACGGCGATCGACGTCGACGGGCACGTCTTCGAGCCCGACGCGCTGTGGGAGGAGCACCTCCCTGCCGAGCTCCACGATCGGCGGCCGCGGCTCGTGCGCGACGACCGGGGTACGACGCGGTACGAGCTCGACGGTCACCTCATCCCGGCCGGGACCGGGCGCGGTGCCTGGGTGCCCGAGGGGATCATGGAGGCGTCGGCCCAGCGCGACGGTGCGACCGATCCGCACGCGCGGCTCGCCGACATGGACACCGAGGGCATCGAGGTCGCGGTGCTGTACGGAGCGATCAGCCTCGGTCTGTACGCGCTGCGCGATCTCGACCTGTCGGTCGCGTGCTGTCGTGCTTACAACGATTGGTTGGCCGACTACTGCTCCGCCGACCCGACTCGGCTGAAGGGCACGCCCGCGCTGCCGCTCCGCTCGATCCCCGATGCGCTCGACGAAGCGCGGCGGTGCGTCGAGGACCTCGACTTCGTCTCGCTCACGGTTCCGTGCGCGGTCGGCGAGCGCAACCCCGACGATCCCGAGAACGATCCGCTGTACGCGCTCGCCGAGGAGCTCGACGTTCCCGTCGGGTTCCACGCCGGGGGTACCCGGTTCGCCTACGGGCGCTTCGTCGACTCGTACGCAACGCTCCACGCACTCGAGTTTCCCTACGACATCATGTTCGCGGCGGCCACGATCGTCTGCGGCGGGGTGCTCGAACGGTTCTCGCGGCTGCGCGTGTTGCTGCTCGAGGCCGGGAGCGCGTGGGGTCCGTACATGTTCGAGCGCTTCGACGAGCATTGGGAGAAGCGGCCCACCGAGATGCCGCTCCTCACCAAGGCACCGAGCGAGTATCTCGCGGACGGCCGCCTCGTGGTCTCCTGCGAGGGTGAGCAGCATCTGCCGCACGCGCTCGCCGGGCTGGGCCGCCAGTCGATCGTGTTCGCTTCCGACTACCCGCACTGGGACTCGGAGTTCCCCGACTCGGTGCGGCGCATCGCGGATCGGCCCGACCTGACCGACGCCGACAAGCGCGCGGTGCTCGAGACCAACGCACGACGACTGTACGGCTGGGGTCAGGGGGTCGGAGCGCGGAACAGCACCTTGTAGACGTCGGTGTGCTGGTCGTTGTCGTCCGCGTTGGTGTTGTACGACGCGGTGATGCGCCGCACCGGGGAGCTGGAAGATCCGCCCGTTGTAGGTGAAGCCACCGGCGGGTGGCGGGGTGTCCGCCGCGTGCGTGGGCTGGGTCCACGGGCCGAACGGCGTCGGCGAGCGCCAGGTGTAGATCGGGTCGGCGAACGACGTCGCGCAGCTTCGCGCCGGCGAGGAACGTGCCGTCCGCGAGCTGGATCACCGACAGCGGCGCGTTCGGGCCGTCGGACGCGAGCGAGCCCGACACCGGGCATCGCGAACTGCATCGGGCACGCGCCCCCGCTGCCGCACGGGACGGTGGCGTCACCCGTACCCCAGTCGCTCTCGGTGCCGGTCGAGCCGCCGTTCCAGTAGCGCCACGACGCGGTCGGCGGTCGGATCCGACCCGACCGGGATGCGGGCGACGAAGTGCACGCGTGGGTCGTTCCCGTCCGGGGTGTTGCGGCCGACGAAGTAGTGGAAGTCTGCGGTCGTCACGACCGTGCCGCCGAACTCGGGGAGGAGCCCGGAGCTCGGGCTCGGGGTGACCCCGAGCAGCTGGAGGCTCGGGAGCGCGAACCGGGCGATCTCCATGTCGAGCGCCACGCAACCGCACAGTCCGCTGCCCGGCACGAACTTCTGCACGAACACGAAGAGGCTCGCACCGTCGACGAAGGCACCCATCGGCCAGAAGAACTCGCCGGCTGCCGCCGGGATGAGGTCGGTGCGCGCGCCGTGGGTTCCACCGAGCATCGGGGTCAGACATCCTCCCGACTGCACCACGAACGCGTTGCGGACGAGACGGTACGGGTCGGCCATGGCGTTGTTGCGGATGTACCCGGTCCAGGTGTCCGCGAAGATCCAGACCGTCCGGCCGTCGGGCAGCGCGACCGGGAGACCGTCGTCGCCGGCGCCGAAGTCGGTGTTGACCGTACGGAGTCCGTCGTGCTGGGCCTGGTAGTCGAGGGCCTGCTTCGGAGTGCCACCGAGGCAGTACTGCGCCTGGTAGGTCGGGACCGGCGGGGGCGGCGGGGGCGGCGGGGGCGGGGGGGTGGCCGGGACGCACCCCGCGAGGAGGACACCCGCCACCGTGAGCATCAGCAGCCACACCCGACGCACAGGGCGACGATGGGAACGCACGGGATCAGGGTAGTGGTGCTCCACTCCGGGGCCAACGGGCGCCGCGGCGCCGGGTTGCAGCCCCGACGCGACGGCTCGGCTGCTTCCGTGGCGGAGACCGCGCCGTTCCTGGTTCGGGCGCGGCGGCGGCACTAGGTTGCCCGAACTGACGCACCTGTCAGGTCCCGGGCGGATGGTCGTCCCGGCGGACGGGCGTCGCGGGGGAGGTCAGCGAGTGAAACCGGCACCGTTCGAGTACCACGCGCCCGAGTCGGTGGCAGACGTGGTCGCGCTCCTCGGCGAGCACGCCGACGAGTGCAAGCCGCTCGCCGGTGGCCAGAGCCTCGTTCCCATGCTGGCGCTGCGCCTCACGCGGTTCGAGCACCTGATCGACCTCAACCGTGTGTCGGAGCTCTCGGGGATCAGCCGGGACAACGGGGTGTTGCGGGTCGGGGCGATGACGCGCCAACGGACGGTCGAGCGCGAGGCCGGCATCGCAGGCACGGTGCCACTGCTCGCGGCCGCGGTCCCGTACATCGGGCACACGCAGATCCGCAACCGCGGCACGATCGGCGGGTCGATCGCGCACGCCGACCCGGCGTCGGAGCTGCCGGCCGTCGCCCTGGCCCTCGACGCCGAGCTCGACCTCGCGTCGCCCCGGGGGGAGCGTCGCGTCGCGGCGAGGGAGTTCTTCGAAGGGACTTGGACCACCTGTCTGGGCGACGACGAGCTGCTCGTCGCGGTGCGGTTCCCCGTCTGGGAGGGCCAGTGCGGCTTCGCGTTCGAGGAGGTCGCCCGCCGGAGCGGCGACTTCGCGCTCGCCGGCGTCGCTGCCGCGGTCGAGCTCGGCCCCGGCGGCATCGTGCAGCGGGCCGCGCTCGGCCTGCTCGGCATGGGCGGGACCCCCGTCCGGCCGACGGAGGCCGAGCAGTCGATCCTGGGCCGGGTCCCCACTGCGGCAGATCTCGACGAGGTCGCCGCCCTGGCGGTCCGCGACCTGGACCCACCCGACGACGTGCACGCGAGCTCGGCCTACCGGTCGAGGATCGGCCGACACCTCGTCGGAACCACGCTCAGCCGCGCCCTCGAGGAGGCCCGCCGGTCATGACCGACCACCAGATCCACCTCGTGGTGAACGGCGCCGAACGCCGGGGGCGTGTCGAGGCGCGACGTACCCTCGCCGACTTCCTCCGGGAGGACTGCGCGCTCACCGGCACCCACCTCGGCTGTGAGCACGGCGTCTGCGGTGCATGCACCGTGATCCTCGACGGCGAGACCGTGCGATCGTGCCTGATGTTCGCGGTGCAGGCCGACGGTGCCGAGATCACCACCGTCGAAGGGCTCAGCGAAGCCGACGGCGCCCTGTCGCCGGTGCAGGACGCGTTCCGCGAGGAGCACGGACTGCAATGCGGCTTCTGCACGCCGGGCTTCGTCGTCACGGTGACGCAGCTCCTCGAGGAGAACCCGCATCCCACCGACGCGGAGATCCGCGAGGGCATCTCCGGGAACCTCTGCCGGTGCACCGGGTACCAGGGCATCGTGCGAGCGGTGCGACGCGGCGAGCGAAGCGGGGGCCGGCGCGTGAGCCAGGTCACCGAGCACACGGCGGGCCGGTTCGTCGGGCAATCGGTCAAGCGTCGGGAGGATCCGCGGCTGCTCACCGGCCACGGGGCATACGTCGACGATGTGGTGGTGCCGGGGATGCTGCATGCAGCGTTCGTGCGCAGCGACCTCGCGCGGGCCCGCGTCACCGGCATCGACGTCGAGGCAGCCCGGGCGCTCCCGGGCGTCCACGCGGTCCTGACCGCGGCGGACCTCAACCCACAGGCAGGCTCGCGCCAGCCGAGCATGTTCCAGGGCGACGCGCCGCCGTCACCGTGTGCGCCGGTGCCGCTGCTCGCCGATGGCGACGTCCGGTTCGTCGGCGATCCGGTGGCGATCGTCATCGCAGAGAGCCGCTACCTCGCCGAGGACGGGTGTGAGCTCGTGGAGGTCGACTACGAGGACCTGGCGCCGGTCATCGATCCCGAGCTCGCGGCCGCCGAGACCGAGCGCCTCGTGCACCCCGAGCTCGGCTCCAACATCGCGATGGCCATCCCGACCCCACCGGATCCCGACCTCGAGGCCGTGTTCGATGCAGCAGCGCACGTGGTGCGCGAGACCTTGATCCAGCATCGGCACACGAACGTCCCGATGGAGACGCGTGGGGTGGTGGCCGGGTTCGAGCCGACGAGCGGCGAGCTGGAGGTGTCGCTGTCGACGCAGAACCCGCACGAGGCACGCCAGGTCTGCAGCCGGCTCACGGGGGTGCCCGAGCACCGGGTGCGGGTGATCGGCGCCGACGTCGGTGGCGGCTTCGGGCAGAAGTTCTTCATGCAGCGCGACGAGCAGATCGTGGTCGCGGCGGCCGTGAAGATCGGTCGCACCGTCAAGTGGATCGAGGACCGTCGTGAGAACCTGATCGCGTCGAACCACGCGCGTGCGGATCGCATCACGGTGGAGGTGGCCGTCGACGCCGAAGGGCGGATGCTCGCGGCGAAGCTCGACCACCTCGAGGACTGTGGCGCGTATCCGGTCGGGGGCACCGGCGGCGTCGGGCCGTTCGTCGCCATGTTGTTCCCCGGCCCGTACCACATCGGGCGGCTCGGCTTCGTGAGCACATCGGTCTGGACCAACACCTGTGGGCGCGGCGCGTACCGCGGGCCCTGGATGCTCGAGACGGTTGCACGCGAGGAGATCATCGATCTGATCGCGCGCCAGATCGGGATGGACCCCCTGGAGGTCCGGCGCGTCAACGTGCTGCAGATGGACGAGCTGCCGCACACGACGCCGATGGGGATGGAGCTCGACCACGTCACGCCGGCGGAGACCCTCGAACAAGCGGTCGAGATCATCGGCTACGACGCGTTCCGCGAGGAGCAGCGCACCGCGTTCGCGCGGGACGGTCGGCTGCGCGGCATCGGGATCGGCCTGTACGTGGAGCCGACGAGCATGGGATCGGGATCACTCGGTGTGGAGACGGCGACCGTGCGGGTCCAGCCGAGCGGGACGGTCACGGTCATGCTCGGGACCGGCTCGCACGGGCAGGGCGTCGAGACGACGATGGCCCAGGTCGTCGCCGAGCACCTCGGGGTCGCACTCGACGACGTCGTCGTGGTGCAGGGCGACACCGCGTCGGCGCCCTTCGGAGGCGGTACGGGCGGGAGTCGCACTGCCGTCGTGGCGGGCGGCGCCACGCGCGAGGCGTCGATCGAGGTGCGTCAGAAGGCCGTGGAGATCGCAGCGCACCTGCTCGAGGCGGCGCCCGAGGACCTCGAGGTCGAGGACGGTCGGGTGTCCGTGCGGGGCACCCCGACGCGTGGCGTCGAGCTGTCGGAGGTCGCGCGAGTTGCGTACAACTCTCCCGGCGAGCTGCCCGAGGGCGCGGCGCGGAACCTCGAGGCCACGGTGAGCTACCAGGCGCCACCGATCACCTGGTCGAACGCGTGTCACGTGTGCACCGTCGAGGTCGATCCCGAGACCGGCATCGTGGAGGTGCTGCGGTACGTCGTGAGCGAGGACTGCGGCGTGATGATCAACCCGATGATCGTCGAGGGTCAGGTCGCGGGTGGGGTCGTGCAGGGGATCGGTGGCGTCCTCTACGAGCACATGATCTACGACGAGCACGGCACGCCCCTGACGACGACGTTCCTCGACTACCTCGTGCCCACCGCGACCGAGGTGCCGGTGATCGAGTACGGCCACGTCGAGACGCGGTCACCGACGCCCGGTGGGCACAAGGGCATGGGCGAGGGCGGCGCGATCGGTTCGCCGCCGGCGGTGTTCAACGCGGTCGCGGACGCGCTCGCGCTCCGCGGCGCCAAGGTGCTGGCCCAGCCGCTCACCCCGACGGTGATCACCGACGCCCTCGCCGCCGCCGGCTAACGGTTCTCGGCACGTTGACGTCGCGCTCTGCGCGTACGAGCGTGCCAAGAACCGGCTGGACGGGCCTACGGGGCGCCGTCGAGGATGCCGGTGAGGCCGTACTTGGGGAACTCGCCGAGGAACATGTACTCGTGGAGTCCGTAGCCGACGTCGCCGGTGCTCGTCTCGAACCGTGACGCGGCGTCGACGATGCCGAAGAAGCGGTCCGCGTCCTGCTCCGTGTCGAGCGTGACGCCCTGCACCACGAGCTCCGGCCCCTGGTACATGCCGTGCTTCCAGTCGGGTTCCGGGCCGTACCCGGTCGCGACCGCGATGTGCGACTCGATGAGCGGTGTGACCTCGATGTCGAACGCACCGCTGGGCGCGTCCGGGAACGACAGCTTGCTCCGTCGGATGCGGCGCGTCCCCGAGATGAACTCGTGGTCGTGCTCCGGTCGACCGAGGTACTCGATCGGCATGGTGGGATCGTTCCACACCCGCTTCGCCGTCTCGAGGTCGCGCGTGCCGTCGGGCTTCTCGGAGCACATGTAGACGATCGCGTAGTCGTCGAACTGGATCGGGTCGTAGTTCCACATGCTCATCGCGAACGGGCCCTCGGCGAGGATCCCCGGCGGCTCGGGGTCGCCGACCGGCCGCACGCCCCACGACCGGTCGCGGGTCCCCTTCCAGTTGGAGCCCTGCACCTCGATGCGGTCGCCGTCGACGAGGATGTGCCCCGCCCAGAACCCCGTCTGCGCGAAGCGCTGGGTGTCGAACGTGATGCGCTCCATCTGGCGGATGTAGTGGCGCGGCTCGAGCATCGGGACGATCGAGCCGGTGAACGTCAGGTCGAACGACACGCCGTGCTCGTTCGGCTCGAGCACGAAGCGGACCTTCTTGAGCCCCTCGATCACCTCGAGCGAGAAGGGTCCGACCGTCGTGTCCATGCGGTCGACGCCGAGTGGCCGGGACGCACGCACGACCCGGTGCTCGGTGCCGCGGCGCACGAAGCACGAACGCGTCCTGCACGGACAGGTTCGGGTACTGCCCGAACCCGGTGATGAGCATCACCTCACCGGTCGAGTCGTGGAGCATGTTGTAGTAGCGGTCGTAGAAGTTGCGATCCGACGTGGCGGGGTGCCGCAGCACCTCCGCGACCTGGTGGATCGGGTAGTCGTCGTACGGCGAGAGCGCTGAAGTCATGGAACGTGTTCTAGTCCAGCCGTCGAGGCCGGTTCACGGCTCGGCGACGGCCTTTCTCAGCGGCGACGGCCTGGCAGTGTCTCAAGCGGCGACGGCCTGGCAGAACGTCCCGAACGCCTCGATGTACGCGTCGATGTCGGCCTCGGTGTGCTGCACCGAGATCGTCCACTGCTCCTCGTCGCCGGGGGTCATGAACACGCCTCGGTTGAGCACCCAGGGGAACGACGCCTCGTACAGCTCGGTGCGGGTCTCGAGGAAGTCCCGGTAGCTCTGCAGCGGCTCGGACCGGTAGGCGATGCATCCTTTGGCGCCCAGGTCGACCGTGTGCGCCGGCAGGCCGTGCTCGGCGATCGCCTTCGCGCAGCCCTCGGCGAGGCGGGTGCCGAGCTCGGAGAGCCGGGTGTACGCGTCGGGCGTCAGCACCTCGGTCAGGGCCGCGAGGCCCGCGGCCGCGACCAGCGGATTGCCATTGAAGGTCCCTTGCTGCGCGGCACCGTGCTCGATGACGTCCATCACGTCGGCGCGACCGCCGAACGCGGCCGTCGGCGTGCCGCCGCCGATCGCCTTCGCGAAGCACGCGAGGTCGGGCTGCACGCCGAAGCGCTCGATCGCCCCACCGGCGGCGACCGTCGCACCCGACTTCACCTCGTCGAAGATGAAGACGACGCCGTGCTTGGTGCACAGGTCCCGGATCGCCTCGAGGTACCCGGGCTGGGGGAGCACCACCCCGATGTTCATCATGATCGGCTCCATGATGAGACAGGCGAGCTCGCTGCCGCGGTCGGCGAAGAGTCGCTCGGCCGCGGCCACGTCGTTGAACGGGACCGCAACCGTCCACTTCGCCATCTCCGTCGGGATGCCCTTCGACATCGGCGTGGAGGCCGGTGCCTCGCGCCCACCCATCGCGTCGGCGTTCGGGACGACCGAGAACATCACGGTGTCGTGGTGGCCGTGGTACGAGCCCTCGATCTTCGCGACCACGTCGCGCCCCGTCGCGGCCCGGGCGACGCGGATCGCGTCCATCGTCGCCTCGGTGCCGGAGTTCGCGAAGCGGACCTTGTCGAGGTTGAAGCGCCGGCACAGCTCCTCGGCGAAGGCCACCGTGACCTCGGTGGTCACGGCGAAGTGCGTCCCCGTTCGCGCCGCGCGTTCGATGGCCTCGACGATCTTCGGGTTCGCGTGCCCGACCACGTTGCAGCCGAACCCCCCGTGGAAGTCGACGTACTCGGACCCGTCGACGTCCCACACGTGCGCGCCCATCCCCTTCGCGAGGTAGATCGGGTAGGGATCCCCCGCCTGGAACGACGACGCCACCCCCATCGGCATGTGCTTCGAGGCCCACGCGAAGAGCGCCTTCGAGCCCTGCGTCCGATCGAGCAGCCGAGGGGTCTCCTCAGCCACGATGCGGCTCGCGTTCTCCGAGAACTTGTCACTCATGGTCTGCTCTTTTCCCGATGGAGATGCTGCCGAAGAGCGGCAATGAAGGGATGGTGAACGTGCTGGCCCGAGGGGAGACGCAACCCGACGCGGCCAAGGGCCAGAGGCCCGCCGCGGACGCACTGGGCTTCGGAGGGAGCGGCGGGCCGCCGGCCCTTGGCCGCTGTCCGGCGGGAGGCGTCACCACTTCACCATCACGTGCTTGATCTCCGTGTACGCCTCGATCGCGTAGATCGACATGTCCTTGCCGTACCCGGACTGCTTGAACCCGCCGTGGGGCATCTCCGAGACGATCGGGATGTGGTCGTTCACCCAGACCGTGCCGAACTTCAGCAGCGCCGACATCTTCATCGCGCGGCCGGCGTCCTTGGTCCAGACGCTGGCGGACAGGCCGTAGTCGATGTCGTTCGCCCACGCGAGCGCCTGGTCGTCGTCGCTGAACTGCTGCACCGTGACGACCGGGCCGAAGACCTCGCGCTGGATGATCTCGGAGTCCTGCGCCGCGCCCACCACGACGGACGGCTCGTAGAAGAACCCGGCACCGTCGATGGCGTTCCCACCCACCGTGACCTCCGCGCCGGCTTCGCGCGCACGGTCGACGAACCCGGTGACCCGCTCGCGCTGGTCGGCGGAGATCACCGGGCCCATCGCGGTGTCGGGGTCGTGCGGATCACCCGTCTTGATGCCCTGCACCGCCTCGGTGAGGCTCGCGACGAAGCGGTCATGGACCTTCGGACCGGCGAGCACGCGACACGGAGCGGTGCAGTCCTGGCCGGAGTTGTAGTAGCCCGCCTCGGCGAGCGTCGCGACGACGGCTTCGAGATCGGCGTCGTCGAACACGATGACGGGCGCCTTGCCGCCGAGCTCCAGGTGCACGCGCGTGAGGTTGTCGGAGGCTTCGCGTGCGATGAGCTTGCCGGTGTTGACGTCGCCCGTCAGCGACACCATGGCGACCTTCGGATGGGTGACCAGCGACGCGCCCGCCGTCTCGCCCTGGCCGGTGACCACGTTCAGCACGCCCGGCGGAAGGATGTCGGCGGTGATCTCCGCGAGGCGGAGCGCGGTGAGCGGGGTCAGCTCTGACGGCTTCAGTACGACGGTGTTGCCGGCGGCGAGCGCCGGTCCGAGCTTCCAGGTCGCCATGCCGAGCGGGTAGTTCCACGGCGCGATCGATCCGACGACACCGAGCGGGTCGCGTCGCAGGAACGACGTGTGCCCCTCCATGTACTCGCCCGCGGCCCGTCCTTCGAGGAAGCGCGCGCCGGCCGCGAAGAACCGCCAGTTGTCGACGGCGAGGTCCATCTCGAACTCGATGATCGACTCGGGCTTGCCGACGTTGTCGATCTCGAGCGTGTTGATCGTCGGGAGGTCGGCTTCGATCGCGTCGGCGACCTTCGCCAGCAGCTCCGATCGGTTCCGCGGCGGGAGCTGGCCCCACACCTCGAACGCAGCGTCGGCCGCCTGCACCGCCGCGTCGACGTCGGCCCGGTCGCTCGCCGCGACCTCCGCCAGCACCTCGCCGGTCGCGGGATTGACCACCTTGTCGGTCGCGCCGGACTTCGCGTCGACCCACGCGCCCCCGATGAAGTTCTGGTACGCCATCGTCTGGTCCCCTCCTGAAGTCTGTGACCACGATGTTGGTGGGTGCCCGCCTCCTCGCGCAAGGGAATCCGTCGTCAGCGAGCCGAACAAGCATGGATTCCCTTGCGGTGCGCCCGCACATCGTGTCTAGGCTTCGACTTCCGGGAGGGAGGCGACCAGCGTGGTGGACGAACCGAGCCCGGCGGGCAGCGCCCGGCCGGGCTCCGAGCACCGACGTCGTCATCGGGATCGATCACGTCACCAAGCGCTTCGACGACTTCACCGCGGTGCGTGAGGCCGACTTCGGCATCCAGCGCGGCGAGTTCTTCTCGATGCTCGGCCCGTCGGGCTGCGGCAAGACGACGACGCTCCGGATGATCGCCGGGTTCGAGCAACCGAGCGCGGGTCGCATCACACTCGAGGGCAAGGACGTCTCGCGTGTGCCGCCGTACAAGCGGAACGTCAACACCGTGTTCCAGCACTACGCGCTCTTCCCGCACATGACGGTCTTCGACAACGTCGCGTTCGGGCCCAGGAGCAAGCGGGTGGCGAAGGCGGAGGTGAAGCGGCGCGCGCGCGAGCTGCTCGAGGTCGTCCGCCTCTCGGACTTCGCCGATCGCAAGCCGGGGCAGCTCTCCGGCGGGCAGCAGCAGCGCGTCGCCTTGGCGCGCGCGCTCGTGAACTACCCGAGCGCGCTCCTGCTCGACGAGCCACTCGGCGCGCTCGACCTCAAGCTCCGCCAGGCGATGCAGCACGAGCTGAAGCGCATCCAGCGCGCGGTCGGCATCACGTTCGTCTATGTGACGCACGACCAGGAGGAAGCGCTCACGATGTCGGACCGCATCGCGGTCATGAGTGAGGGTGAGGTCGAGCAGATCGGCACGCCCGAGGAGATCTACAGCTCGCCCGCGTCGGTGTTCGTCGCCGGCTTCATCGGCGTCGCGAACCTCATGCCCGCGACCGTGCAGCAGGTGCGCAGCGACGAGGCGGAGGTGACGTTGCCCGGCGACGCCCGGGTGACGGTCCCGGTGACGGTCTCGAAGCCCGAGGTGGGGGTGGCCGCGACGGTCATGGTCCGACCGGAACGCATGCGAGTGCATGCCGACGAGCCCGCGGGCGACGCCCCTCGCGTGCGCACCACCGTCACCGACCTCACGTTCCAGGGCCCATTGATCCGCACTGCGCTGGCCTGTGCCGACGGCACCGCCGTCATCGCGCACGTCGGGCCCGACGACGATCTCCCGATGCTGCGACCGAACGATGTCGTGTGGCTCACCTGGGAGGCAGACGCGGCGCGGCTGCTGCCCGGTCTCGACACGACGCACGGTCGGAAGTCCGAGGTGGAGGAGCTCGAATCGATCCACGGCTGATGAACGGGCCATGAACCGGGCCGTGCGCGCACGAGAACGCGCGAACTCGGGTGGCACGATCTGGGGGAGCGCACGCCGACACAGCCACCGCGACGAGCCGGCCGACCGGCCGGGTGATGCAATGACCATGACCACCATGACCACGACCACGACCATGACCACGACCATGACCCAGAGCACGACCGGGGCGAGCAGAAGGGGCATCCAATGAGCAGAAGAGAGCGCATGCGAGCATCGAGAGGGATCAGCCGCCGCCAGTTCCTCGGGCGAGGAGGGGCGGCCCTGGGTGGCCTCGCCCTCGGTGCCACGATCCTCGGATCGTCGCCCGACGCCTTTGCCTCGGGCCTCGGGTCGCGCCTGGGCGACGGGCCCGGCGGCCAGCTCTCGATCGTCAACTGGCCGCTCTACATCGACAAGAAGTCGAAGAAGGACTTCTCGGCCCAGACCGGGGTCGACCTGAAGTACTCCGAGAGCATCAACGACAACAACGAGTTCTTCGCCAAGTACCAGCGCCAGTTCAGCCAGGACCAGTACCCGGGCTTCGACGTCGCCATGCCGACGAGCTGGATGGCCAAGCGACTCATCGACCTCGGCTACGTGCAGAAGCTGCCGCTCCAGGACATCCCGAACGCGGGGAACCTCTCGGCCGGGTTCCAGAACCCGCCCTGGGACCCGACGGGTGAGTACACGCTGCCGTGGCAGACGGGCATGACCGGCCTCGCCTACAACATCAAGGTCACCGGCCGCGAGCTGACCAGCGTCGACGACCTGTTCGACCCGAAGTTCAAGAACAAGGTCGGGATGCTCCTCGAGATGCGCGACACCGTGGGGCTCGCGTGCTTCTCCGAGGGCATCGATCCCGCGACGGTCACGTACAAGAAGGCCCAGCCGGCCCTGAAGCGTCTGCAGAAGGCTGCCGACAGCGGCCAGATCCGGCGCTTCACCGGCAACGACTACCAGGACGACCTCGTCGACGGGAACTTCGCCGTGTGCATCGGCTGGTCCGGTGACGTCGCCCAGCTCACGCTCGACAACGAGGACCTCCGTTTCGTCATCCCGGACGAGGGTGGCAACCGCTGGGCGGACACGATGGTCTGGGTCAAGACCGCGAAGCGCGAACCGCAGGTCGCCGCGTGGATGAACTACTTCTACGACGTCGACAACGCGGCGCGGGTCGCGGCCTATGTGCAGTACATCTCGCCGGTCGACGGGATCCAGGAGCCGCTCACCGCGATCGACCCCGCGCTCGGGTCGAGCCCGCTGATCTTCCCGTCCGAGGACGTCCAGGCCCGACTGAAGGTGTTCAACCAGGAGCTGAGCGCGAAGGACGAGGAGAAGTTCGACGCGAAGTTCGCCGAGATCACCGGCTCGTAGTGATGCCGCGCCGTCGAGCAACGTGACGAGCAGGGACGGATAGGACGCGTGGCCAAGGGGGCAGTGCTCACCGGGGAGAAGAAGGCGCGGTTCGCGCCCTACGGGCTGTTGAGCCCGGGGATCATCTGGCTGATCCTCTTCTTTCTCGTCCCCGTGCTGTCGCTCGTGCGGATGTCGCTCTCGGAGCGGCCGAACCGTTTCCTACCGTCCGAGCTGACGTTCAGCTGGGACTGGTCGAACTACTCGGACTCACTGTCGAGGTTCTCCGAGCAGTTCGGGAGGTCCTTCGTCTACGCCGGCATCGCGACGATCCTGTGCATCCTGATCGGGTACCCCCTGGCGTACGTCATCGCCTTCCGGGGTGGTCGCTACAAGAACCTGCTCCTCGGGCTCGTCGTGATCCCGTTCTTCACGACGTACCTGATCCGCACGATCGCGTGGAAGACGATCCTCGGTGACGAGGGTGTCGTCGTCGACCTCTTGCGCACCGTCGGCGTCCTCGGACCGACCCAGGGGCTCCTCGCGACACCCGGCGCGGTCATCGGGGGGCTCACCTACAACTTCCTGCCGTTCATGATCCTGCCGATCTACGTGAGCCTCGAGAAGATCGACCGCGATCTGGTGGCCGCGGCGAACGATCTCTACTCCACACCCGCGCGTGCGTTCCGGAAGGTCGTCCTCCCGCTGTCGCTCCCCGGCGTGTTCGCCGGGAGCCTGCTCACCTTCATCCCCGCCTCGGGCGACTTCATCAACGCGACGTTCCTCGGCAGCCCGAAGACGGCGATGATCGGGAACGTCGTCCAGAACCAGTTCCTGGTGCAGCTCGACTACCCGACCGCGGCCGCCCTGTCGATCACGCTGATGGTCATCATCACGGTCTTCGTACTGCTCTACGCGCGGTTCCTCGGCACGGAGGACCTCACCGGATGACGGTCACCGACGTGAAGGCGCCCGACGTGCCCGACACGCCGGTCGAGCCGGAGATGGAGAACGTCTTCCCGCCGCCGTGGATGCGCCGGCTCGGGTCGCGGTTCCTGAACGTCTACGCGGGCCTCGCGCTGCTGTACCTCTTCCTGCCGATCTTCGTGATCGTCGCGTTCAGCTTCAACAAGCCGAAGGGCCGCTTCAACCTGGTCTGGCAGAGCTTCACGCTCGACAACTGGAAGCAGCCCTTCGCGGTGCCCGAGCTCGTCGATGCGTTCCTCTTCAGCCTCAAGATCGCGGCGATCGCGACCGCGGTCGCGGTCGTCTTCGGTGCGCTCGTCTCGTTGTCGCTGTGCCGCTACAAGTTCCGTGGCAGCGGCGCGGTGAACATGCTGCTCGTGCTGCCGCTGACGACTCCGGAGATCGTGCTCGGGGCGTCACTCGGCGGGATCTTCATCCTGCAGACCTACCCCGAGCCGGTGCCGCAGACCCTCGGTCAGGGCACGATCATCATCGCCCACATCATGTTCTGCGTGAGCTTCGTCGCGCTCACGGTGAAGGCCCGCCTGCGTGGGTTCGACTGGACGCTCGAGGAGGCCGGATCCGATCTCGGGGCCGGACCCATGCGCGTCTTCACCAAGATCACGCTGCCCCTGATGCTTCCGGGGATCCTGGCAGCCGCGCTCCTGTCGATCGCGCTGTCGCTCGACGACTTCATCATCACCCTGTTCAACGCCAGCCCCGACGACGTGACCTTCCCGCTCTACATCTACGGCGCCCGCCAGCGTGCGCTGCCACCGCAGATCAACGTGCTCGCGACGATGATCCTCATCGTGAGCATCGTCCTGCTCGCGTCGGGAACGCTGTTCAGCGCGTTGCGGGCGCGCCGGACCGGGGAGCAGGCCAGCACCCCGATGATGATCATGCCGCCCGAGGACTGATCGGCCGCTCGGGAGCGATCGTTCAGTCGCTGACGCCTCCGGCGCCTGCGGCACGGAGCGCTGCCCGGAGCCTGGTGGCCTCGACCTCGAGCGTCTCGGGCGACGCCGTCGTCGCCCGGTCGAGGTGGAGGTCCGCTTCGCCCTGCACGATCGGGATGACGTGCAGGTGCACGTGGGCAACCTCGAGTCCGGCGATCACCAGGCCCACCTTCAGGGGCTCGTAGGCCGCTTGCTGGGCGTGCCCGATCGTCTGCGCGACCCCGGTGAGGTGGCTCGTGAGCGCGGGATCGAGATCGATCCAGTGGTCGACCTCGGCGATCGGCACGACGAGCGCGTGGCCCGGCTGCACGGGGTTGATCGACAGGAAGGCGACGCACTGCGGATCCCGCCAGATGAACGTGCCGGGGAGCTCGCCCTCGATGATCCGGGTGAAGAGCGTGGGCATGGCGCCAGCGTACGGCAGGGGGAGAAATGCGGGCCGCGGATCAACTTTGGTACCCCGCGATGCCGATACGAACGTGATGGCTGCCGTCACGGACCCAGAAGCTCCTGCGACCTCGGGCCCGGGTGTGCCCCCTTCCCCGGGTGGCGCGCCGCCCGGCGCCGGGCCGGTGATGCCGCCGGCCCCCGACGGTGCCGACACGGCCTCCCGCGAGGTCCGGTGCTCGGCGTCGTACCCCTTGCCGCAGCTCCGGCCGGTCCCCGACTTCGTCGGATTGCCGTCGGGTCGCCGCTACGTCACGGTGCAGTCGAAGTTCGTGATCGCCCAGGTCGCGGCCGCGGGGTGGACCGCGATCGCCGTCGCCATCTCGCTCGCGTTCGCGCAGGGTCTCGCGACCCTCGTCTCGTGGCCGTACGCAGTGGTGCTCCTCGCGGCGACGGTGTGGGTCCCGGCCTACCTGGCGGCCTTCAGCGCGATCACGCTGGTCCTGGACGACCCGCCCGCGCTGAAGGTCGTGCGCCCGGGGACGCCGGTGACGGTCCTGATCCCCGTGCTCGACGAGCGCACCGCCCTCGTCGCCACGATCGCCTACCTCGCGGCCCAGGACTACGACGGTTCGCTGAAGGTGCTGGTGGTCGACCGGGGCTCGGCCGACGACACGGCGGGCGAGGCGCGTCGCGCGGCGCTGCGCGTCGGCCTCGATGCCGACGTCCTGACGGTGCCCGGCGTCGACCGTGCGTCGGCTCGGAACGCCGGTCTGGCGCGTGTGACGACGCCGCTCCTGGTCACGGTCGAACCCGGTGCGTACCTCCACCCGTCCGCGGTGCGGCTGCTCGTCGCGCGGCTCTCGAGCTCACCGAATGACACCGCGGGGGTCGCGGGCGACGCGGTGGTCCGCAATCACCGGGAGGGCAGCGGCGCGGAGCTGCTCGCCGCGGAGTACGCGCTCGGCGCGAACGCCGTGCAACGCGTGAACGCGCTGTTCCAGGGCGCGCTCGTCGCCGAGGGCGCGTGCAGCGTGTTCCGCACCGACGCCGTCCGGGCAGTCAACGGTTGGGCGACGGGCGCGGCCCAGGACGTGCAGCTCACGTGGCGGCTGCTCGAGCGGGGCTGGCGCGTGTTCCACGAGCCGCTCGCGCTCGCGTTCACGACGGAGCGGATCACGATCGCGTCGGCGGCCCGCCGCCGCGCCCGCCACGCGTGGGGTCTGCTCGCGGCGCTGCACGAGCCGGGTCGGCGCCCGCTGCGGTTCCCGTTCAGCCGGTTCCTCACCGCGGTGGATGTCGCCACCCCGGTCCTCGACCTCGTCTTCACCATCGCCTGGGTCCAGGCCGTCGTGTTCCTCGCGTTCGGTCAGCTCAGCCTCGTCGGCTTCTACGCGCTCTTCGTGCTGCCGCTCTCACTCGCGGCTCCCGCGCTCGTGCGCCGGTACCAGCGTGACGTCCTCGACGAGGCCGGGCTCGCGGTCGCGCGTCGGGGCGGTCTCGCCCGCTTCTCACCGCTCCTGTGGACCCAGGCCGTGCAGGCGCCGGTGGGGGTGTGGTCGGAGCTGCGTGAGATCCAGCGGCTCCGCGACGAGGGTCCGGACGACGTGACCCGGGTACCGCTGCGCGTCCCGAGAACCCGTTCTCGCGCGTAGCCCGCAGTGGTGCTCGGGCCAAGGGAGCGCTCGCCGCGTCCCGGGCTAGCGTCGCTCGCCGACGCGCGCCCGCGCCCCTCGCCGAAGGAGTCCACGCACGTGCTGCACCCCGAAGTCGACAACGCCGCGACCCGCGCCATGCATTCGGTCGAAGGTCGCACGATCATCGTCACCGGCTCCGGCCAGGGCGTCGGGCGCGGGATGGCCAACCATCTCGCGAAGGCCGGGGCCAACGTGGTGGTGGCCGAGTGGAACGCCGAGAAGATGCAGCGGACGGTCGACGAGCTCACCGGCATCGGCGCGAAGGCCATCGGGGTCGAGGTCGACATCATGCAGCGCGACCAGATCGAGGCGATGGTGACCCGAACGGTCGACGAGTTCGGCGGGGTCGACGGGATCATCAACAACGCGCAGACCTTCCGTGCGAACGCCCCGGTCGCGACCCTCGACACCGACGATGTCGAGGTCTTCTACCGCTCGGGCGTCCTCGGGACGCTGTGGGCGATGCAAGCGGTGTATCCCCACATGAAGGGCGCCGGGTGGGGCCGCATCGTGAACTTCGGGTCGTCGATGGGGCGGGTCGGCGGTGCCGGCTTCGGCGCCTACAACGCGTCCAAGGAGGCGATCCGCGGTCTGTCGCGCACGGCGGCGCGCGAGTGGGCGGCCGACGGGATCATCGTGAACATCATCGCCCCGGCCGCGGCCCCGCCCCGAGCCGTCGGGAGCGAGCACTACGAGGAGTTCATGCGGACCTGCCCGATGGGTCGCAACGGCGACCCGGAGCTCGACATCGGCGCCATCGCCCACTTCCTCTGCTCCGATGCCTGCCGTTTCGTCACCGGTCACACCTTCATGGTCGACGGCGGCAACTTCCTCTGGTCATGACCCAACCGAAGCCGGACTGGTCGAACGCGTGGCCGGTCGTCGGGGTCGCGCAGGGTGAGCCGGCGCCGTCGGCTGGCGTGGACGCGCTGCGGGGTGCGGGGTTCCGCGTGGTGCTCGACGTCGACTCGATCCCGTCCGATGCCGATGCGTACCAGGACCATCTGAACAACCACGCCGCGGTGCGGATGTTCAACGAGCTGCGGATCGCCTATGTGGCTTCGGAGCTCGCGCCCGACTGGCCGCGCTTCATCCGCCGCAGCAAGTCGACGGTCGTCGTGCGCGAGCTGCACGTCGAGTACCAGAGCGAGGGGCGCATGCACGAGCGGTTCGTCGGCGCGACGCGCTGGGGCGCTCGACGCGGGAAGTCGGGGCTGGTCGAGCAGCGTCTCGTGGAAGCCACGACCGGACGCCCGCTCGCGCGCGCCTGGGTGGTCCAGCTGTTCGTGACGCCCGATGGCGTCGACGCGTTCCCCGAGTGGTTGTGGGAGCGCATCGGCGAGGTCGAGGGCGGACCGATCCCCGAGCTCGCCGAGGAACGTCGGCCCTGGGGTCCCCCGGCCTAGACCGTGGCGGTGCGACAGGCGTTGCGGCCGTCGGTGAACCCGGTCCGGAACGCCGCGACCCTGGCGAACGCGGAGCCGCGTCCGGCGTCGTGGGCGTTGGTGCTCGCGACCGTGAAGGTCTGGATCGCCTCGTCGAGGTCGCCGGCCGACAGCGCGGCGCTCTTGGTGTCGCGGCTGCGCTCGCCGCTGGCGATGCTCCCGGTCCATGCTCCGGTCAGGCAGTCAGCTCGGAGCCGAGCGGTGTCGGTGCCGATCGGTTGGCCCTGGGCGTGCTGGGCCGAGGACGACCACGCCGCGGCGATCAGCATCCCTGCGCCGAAGTCGCCGACATCCGAGTAGAGCTGGTCGAAGGTGCTCTGGTCGTAGGCGATCGTGTTCGTGCTCGCGCAGTAGGTCGCACCGTCGTCGAGCACACCACCGTCGGAGGTTCCCGAACAGGACGGTGCATTGCGGTCGTAGGCGACGACCTTGGGCGCCGGCGCGTCCTTGCCGAGCTCCTGACCCCAGTAGTCGGTGAGGTCGTCGGTCACGAGCTGCTGGACCGCGTCCTCGGAGACGTTCCCGCCGCTGGCCGCGTCCTGCTGGCTGGTGAACGCGGTCTCGGTGACGTCCGGAGGGCGGTTCTCGTAGTCGCGGCACGACGTGGTGCCACCGCGGTACCCGTCCTGAAAGGCGCTCACCCGGTCGAACGCATTGCCGTGCGCACCGCTCTGGCCGCCGTCGGTCCCGACGGGGTCACGGAACACGAGGAACCCTCCGAGTGCGGTGTCGAGATCACCCGCACCGAGGTGCAGCGACGTGTCGGTCCCGTCGGCGATGTGGCGCGTCCATGCGCCGGCGAAGCAGTCGGCCTGCATCTCGAGGTACACGGTGGCGTTCAGCCGGGTGTCGGTGCGCGCCTGGATCGCGTGGCCCCACTCGTGGGCGAGGACGAGTGCGACCGCGAAGTCACCGAACTGGTTTCGCAGCTTCGGGAGCAGCGTCTGCTCGTCCCACACGACGAAGTCGCCGGCCGAGCAGTAGAACGCGTTGCCCTGCACCTGCTCGTAGGGCGTCGTGCCCCGGCCCGAGCTGTCACACGCCGGCGGCGGGTTCGAGCTGGAGTACGGGAACAGCCGGCTCGACGGGATCGCCGCGTAGTCGACGCCGTAGGTGTCGGGGAGCTCCTTCGACCAGAACTGCTGGATGTCGGCGATCGAGGCGTCGACGCCGGCCGAGTACCGGCCGGACTCGGCGACCGCGGAGCCCGACCCGGGCCCGGCGACGGTCGCGAGGATGGCGATGACGGTGACGAGCGCCAGGGCCCCGATGCCGCCGAGGCGACGGCGGCGGGCGGCGCGGCGCTGCCTGCGGGTTCTCCGGCTCATGCAGGGGAAAACGCCGGTCGGGAGGGCTCGGTTCCCCGTCGGCCCCGATTCCCAGTGACTTCCCAGGTTCGCGGCGGTTCGCCCCTCAGGCGCCGAGTCGCTCGAGCAGGTCGCCGAGGGACGCGACCGCCCGTCGGCAGGCGGTGTCGTAGCCCTCCTCGTCGATCCGGGGGCCGATGAGCTCGAGGTCGAAGCAGCCCGGGTAGCCGGCCGCGAGCACCTGGCCGAGGATCCGCTCCAGCGGGATGTCGCCGTCGCCGGGGACCAGGCGGTTCGGCGTCGAGAGCGTGCCGATCTTGAAGTCACTCACCTGCACGATCCGGAAGGTGTCGACCCCGGCCGCGATCGTCGCGCCGAGGCCGCGCTCGGCCCAGCAGGCGTTGGTCTCCACGCAGACGCCGATCCCGAGCCGTCGCGCGAGGTCGACGACGTCGGCGAGGGAGTGCACGAAGCCGACGTCGACCCGCAGCGAGTTCGTGTGCTCGAGGCCGAACGGGATCCTTCGGGCGTGCGCGTCGGCGATGACCGGGGCGAGCGCTTGCTCGAGCGCGTCGGCCGCGGCCTCCCAGGAGAGCTGCCCGGCCGGACCGGTCGTGAGGATCATGCACTCGGCCTCCACCGCCTCGGCGGCGTCGACCGCACGGCGGACCCGGTCGCGTTGACCGTCCCATTGCGACGGATCGTCGAGGTGGAACGGGCCGATCCCGATCAGGTTGCTGACGCGGACACCGGCGTCGCGGAGTCGCCGTGCGCCCTCCTCGATGCCGGCGGCCTCGAGCTTCGCCAGGGACGCGCCGATCGCGCTGATCCCGGCCCGCTCGTAGAAGGCGAGGTCCTCGTCGAGCGACCACTGGAACGTCGAGATCGCGGACAGCGAGATGCGGGGATGCACGGCGCGCCTATCCGAGGACCGCGGCGCGGGCGTTGCTGCCGCCGCCGTCGAGCTGCAGGTTGATACCGGTGAGGTACTGCGACTCGTCGCTCGCGAGGTACACCGCTGCGTGGGCGACGTCGCTCGCCTCGCCGAGTCGGGTGAGGTGCATGCCTTCGAGTCGGGTCCGGCGTTCGTCGCTCATCTCGGCGTCGCGTCGCTCGTTGCGCACGTAGCCGGGGCTGATCGTGTTGCACCGGATCGCGTTCGGCGCCTCCTCGACCGCGATGGCCCGGGTGAGCGCGTTCAGGCCGCCCTTGCTCGTCGCGTAGGCGGCGAGGCCGGCGCTGGGCTTCTCGCCCTGGCGCGACGAGATGTTGATGATCGAGCCGTGCCCCGCGGCCCGCAGGAGCGGGATGGCCGCCCGGCACAGCCACATCGGCGCGGTCACGTTCACGCGCAGCGTGCCCTCCCAGGCCGCGGTGCTCATCTCGGCGACCGTGGAGTCCTGGCCGTCGACGAGCCCGGCGACGGCGTTGTTCACCAGCACGGTGAGGCCGCCGAGCCGGCCGGCGGCCTCGGCCACGACCTGCTCGCAGGCCGTCTCGGTGCCGAGGTCCGCGGCCACGAAGACGCCGTCGCCCCCGGCGGCCGAGATCTGCTCGACGACCGCCGCCCCCCGGGCGGCATCCCGCCCGTGGACGACCACCCGGGCTCCCTGGGCCGCGAACTCGATCGCGATCGCCCTGCCGATCCCGGACGTCGATCCGGTGACGAGCGCCAGCTCCCCCTGCAGTCGCACGCCGTACCCCCCTGTCGGGCGGCGAGGCTAGTGCCGGCTGTCATCCGGGCCGGCCGCCGACGTTGTGACCCCCGTGGGGGACGCCTAGCCTGAGGGCATCCGGATCGGCTCGTGGGAGTCGGCGCGCCCGGACCCTGTTGCTCATGTGGTCGAAGTTGGACATGTCATCTGTCGTGGTCGCTCGTGGCCTGCGGTCCGCCGCACGCATGGCGGCGTTCGGCGCGCTCGCGCTCGCGATGCTTGCGAGCGCGGTCGCGGCTCCGGACGGGATCGCCGGTGCCGCCCCCATCGACGACGCTCGTACCCAGGTGGCCGAGGCACAGCGATCCGCGGACGCCGCGGCGGCCCGGTACGAGGAGGCCATCGGCCATCTCGAGGAGCTGAGCGCCACGGTCGCCGACCTCGAGGCGCGGATCGCGGCGGGCCGGACCGAGGCGGCGGCACTGCGGATCGTGGCGAAGGAGCGAGCGGTCCGGGCGTACGTCGGCCGGGACACGCTCGCTGACGGCGGGTTCCTGATCGCGGGGGGCGACCCGCTCGACGAGGTCCGGCGCGAGAAGCTCCTCGCCCGCACCAAGGCGCGTGAAGACGCGTCCGCGGAGCGGTTGCGCGTCGTCACCAACGACCTCGACCACCAGCGGCGCGAGCTCGAGGTTCGCAAGGCCGAGCAGGAGAAGGTGGTCGCGCAGGTCACGGCCGAGCAGGCCACGGTGCAAGCGCAGCTCGGCGCGGCCCAGCAGGCGCTCGATCAGCTCGAGGAGCAGCTGCGCCAGGAGATGGAAGCCGCCAAGGCCCGGGAGATCGCCGCGGCGGCCGCGCGCGACGCCAGCTCGCCGCGCCGGGAACGGCAAGGACTACTCGGGTGCGTACGTCTCCACGGGGATCGTGTGTCCGGTCCGTGGCGCCGTGTCGTTCATCGACTCCTGGGGCTTCCCGCGGCACCAGGGCCCGCACATGGGGGTCGACCTCATGGCGGCGACGGGGACGCCCGACGTCGCGGTCGTGTCCGGCAACGTGACCTACAAGTCGGGGGGCACCTCCGGCCTCGGCGCGTATCTCCGCGGCGACGACGGCAACCTCTACTACTACTTCCACCTCTCGGCGTACGAGGGTGGACCGCGCCACGTCGCGCAGGGCGAGGTCATCGGCTACGTCGGCAACACGGGGGACGCGCGGTACACCGCGTCGCACACGCACTTCGAGATCCACCCCGGCGGCGGTGCTGCCGTGAACCCCTACCCGTCGGTGCGCCCGGTCTGCTGATCGTGCGCGTGCTGATCGTGCGCGTGGTGGTGCTCGACGCGCCCGGCTGGTGGTGTCGAGGGGGCGTCGAGCGCGATCTCGGGGGTCACGGGCACGTGCCGCCGCCCGGCGACGAGGGCGACGACCCCGAAGATGACCGCCGCGGTGAGCACGATGGAGCCGCCCGGGGCGAGGTCCCACTGACGGGCCGCGGCGAGGCCGACCACCACGGACACGAGGCCGACGACGACGGACAGCACGACCGTGGTCCGGAACGACCGGGCCAGCAGTCGGCTGCTCGCCACGGGGAGGACCATGAGGGCGGCGATGAGGAGCACGCCGACCACGCGCATGGCGGCGACGACGGTGACCGCGGTGAGGACCGAGAGCAGGGCGTTGGCCGCGTCGACGGGGATCCCGGCCACCCGGGCCGACTGCTCGTCGATGACGATCGCGAAGAGGGCCCGGCCGAAGAAGGCCATCGCGAGCACGATCACGACCCCGAGGACCGCCACGACCCGGACGTCGCCCGGGCTCACCGTGAGGATCGACCCGAACAGGTAGGGGAGCACGTTCACGCTGCCGCCCCCGGTGCGGCTCACCAGCACCACGCCGAGCGCGATGCCGCCGTAGAAGAACAGCGCAAGCGCGAGGTCGCCGGTCGCACGACCGCGGGTGCGCAACCACTCGATGGCCAGGGCGCCCGCGACCGCGACTGCGAGGGCGCTCCAGATGGGCCAGATCTCGAGGAGCAGCCCGGCCGCGACCCCGGCGAACGCCATGTGCCCGATGCCGTCGCCCATCAGCGACATGCGCTTCTGCACGAGGAAGACGCCGATCAGCGGCGCGCACGCGCCGACGATCAACCCGGCCCAGAGCGCGAGCTGCATGTAGTCGCGGTCGAACGGCCACGGGAGGTCGAGCACCGCGAACCCGGCCGTGTGCACCATCAGCCGAGCCCCTCGAGCCAGAGGGGGAGGTCGTCACGGTGCACGCCGAGGCTCACGCCGGTCGCGGTGAGCTCGTCGGGCGGACCGTCGAACACGATGCGGCGCTTCATCACGATGATGCGGTCGAGATCGTCGGCGACCGCACCGAGCTCGTGGGACACGAGCAGCACCGTCGCGGTGTGGTCGCGCAGGAGGTGCACGAGCGAGTCGCGGAACAGGCGTTGCGACTCGACGTCGACGCCCGCGATCGGCTCGTCGAGCACGAGCAGCTCGGGTTCGCTCGCGAAGGCCTTCGCGATGAGCACGCGCTGCTGCTGGCCGCCGGACAGCTCCCGCACCGGGCGGCGGCGGAGGTGCTCGAGTGCCACGGACTCGAGCGCATGGTCGACGGCGGCGCGGTCGACCGACGTCGCGCGGCGCCACCAGCCCCGCCGGGCGAGGCGCCCGGTGGCGACGACCTCTTCGACGGTCGCCGGGAGATCGGGCGCGAGTGTGTGCCGTTGCGGTACGTACCCGACCCGGCCGCGCTCGGTGAGCTGGCGGGGGTCGGTGCCGAGGCACTCGACGGTGCCGGCGTCGGGCCGGAGCAGGCCGAGCAGGAGCCGGAGCAGGGTCGACTTGCCCGACCCGTTCGGGCCGACGAGCGCGGCGAACTCGCCGGCACCGATGGCGAACGACACGTGGTCGACCACGGGTTCGGCGCCGTAGCCGAAGGTGACGTCGTCGGCGGCCAGGACAGCGGGGCTCGGGGTGGTGATGACCGACTTCTCTCGGGTTGGGAACAGTAATAAGATCGATTCTCATGAATCCTACCGCGACCCGCATCGCCGCCGCGGTGGCCCTGACGATCGTGGCCGTCACGACCGCACCGGGGACGGCACGGGCAGCCGACCGCACCGAGGTCGCCGCCGCCTTCTACCCGCTCGCGTTCGTGGCGCAGGCGGTCGGCGGGGGGCACGTCGACGTCGAGAACCTCACGCCGCCGGGGGTCGAGCCCCACGACCTCGAGCTCACCCCCGACCAGGTCGACGCCCTGCAGGACGCGAGCCTCGTCGTGGCGATGGGCAAGGGCTTCCAGCCCGCCGTCGAGCAGGTCGCCGAGCACCGGGATCGCGGGACGCTCGAGGTGCTGCGCCATCTGAAGATCTCGCCGGCACTCCGCGACGACCCGCACGTCTGGCTCGATCCCGTCCGCATGGGTGAGATCGTCGACGAGGTGCGCGCTGGCACTCGTGCAGGTCGATCCGAAGCACGCTGGCGACTACCGGGCCAACGCGGCCCGACTGCACACTCAGCTCGATGCGCTGGACGCGGAGTACCGCTCGGGTCTGGCGACCTGTGAGCGCAACCTCGTCGTCACCGCGCACGAGGCGTTCGGACACCTGGCCGCGCGTGCTACGGGCTCCGCCAGGAGGGCGTGTCCGGCCTCGCGCCCGACGCCGAGCCGAGCGCGCGCCGGCTCGGCGAGCTGGCCGACCTTGCACGGACCAAGGGCGTCACGACGATCTTCACCGAGGAGCTCGTGTCACCGAAGGTGGCGCAGACCCTGGCGCGCGAAGCCGGCGGCCTGAGGACCGCGGTGCTGAACCCGCTCGAAGGACTGACCGACCGCGAGCAGGCGCGTGGTGACGACTACTTCGGCGTGATGCGGTCGAACCTCCGCAAGCTCCAGCGCGCCCTGGGGTGCAGCGCCGCGTAGGGCGGTCAGTCCTTGTGATCCTCGTCGGACGGTGCAGCCTTTCCGACGCCGACCCGCGGTGCCGGCGTCTCGCCGTCGGGCCCCTCGATCCAGCGCTCGACGCCCTCCTCGCACCCCTGGACGACCTTCCAGGCCAGGACGGTCTTCTTGTCCGGCGCGGTGAAGCTGATCTCGAACGCATCGGTCGCGTCCGACGGCATGGTTCCCCCTGAGAAGGTCACCGTCCGCCTCGTCGCCTTCACATCCCACCCGTCCTTGGGCTCGGGTGTCACCTCGCTGGCACCCTTCGGGATCCGGAACTTCATGCTGATGATGGGCGACTCCTTGCAGCCGTGCTCGGGCGTGAAGCCGACAGTCGTGGTCTTGCCCGGCTTGACCCGGCTCGGATCCGGCTCCACGTGCGCGGCTGCGGGCCCGGCGATCGCGAGCAGGGCGCCGGCGCCGACGATGAAGGCGACGGCAGCGCGTCGGGGGCTGTGCATGCAGGTTCTCCTCGGGTCCGGCCGGTTCCCGGTGTCCGGCGCCTTCAGGTAGTCGTCCCCGAGCAGCGTCTGGTTCCCGTGCGAAGATCGGTCGTCATCGAGGCACCGACCGACGAGGCTCAGGTGGGCGCAGGCCACGACCACTCGCACCGCGCGTCGCCCCAGGCGGCGAGCGTCGTCGGCGCGCGTCGCCGGGCGCTGTGGATCGCTCTCGCGGCCAACGCCGCCTTCCTGGTGGTCGAGGTCGTCGCGGCGATCGCGTTCGGTTCACTCGCCCTGCTCGCCGACGGCGTGCACATGGTGTCCGACGTCGCCGCCCTCGCGATCGCGCTCGTCGCCCAACAGCTCGCCACCCGTCGGGCGTCGTCGAAGCACACCTACGGGCTCGTGCGTGCCGAGGTCATCGGCGCACAGGTGAACGCGATCCTGCTCCTCGGTGCCGCGGCGTACATCGTGATCGAGGCAGTCGGCCGCATCGACGACCCCGGCACGATCGACGGTGCGGGGGTGATGGTGGTCGCGGCGGCGGGGCTGGTGGTCAACGTCGGGCAGCGCGTGGGTGATCGCGCGCACCGCGGGGGGGAACCTCAACCTGCGTGGTGCGTTCTGGCATCTCGTCGGCGACGCGCTGGGCTCTCTCGGCGCACTGGTCGCGGGTGTGGCGGTCGTGCTCTTCGGCGCCGACTGGGTCGATCCGGTGATCTCGCTCTTCATCGCCGGTCTGGTCGTGATCTCCGCGCTCGTGCTGTTGCGCGACGTCGGGCGGGTCCTGCTCGAAGGCGTTCCGGCCGGGCTGCAGATGGCCGAGGTGGAGGGTGCCCTCGTCGACAGCGTCGGCGTGGAGGCGGTGCACCATGTGCACCTGTGGTCACTCGGGTCCGAGACCCCGGCGCTCTCGGCCCACGTGGTGCTCACGGGTGAGCCCTCGTTGCACGAGGCCCAGACGCGCGGCGACGAGCTGAAGGAGATGCTCGTCGAGCGGTTCGGGATCGCGCACGCGACGCTCGAGCTCGAGTGCCACGACTGCGGTGCGGTGCACGGACCCGCCTGACGAGGTGGAGATCGGCTGACTAGGCGGGATCTGACTGGGGTCGCGGCGGCCGGTCGCCGAGGCCGCGGGCGGCGTTCCCTCCGGAGGCGCAACGCGCCGACTGCCGCGAGGCCGAGCCCGAGGCCGAGGGCCAGGGTCACCGTGAGGCGCGCCGCCGCCGGCGCCAGGGACGTCGGGATCTGCGATCGCGTCAGCACGGTGATGTCGGCGAGGCCGCCGGCGAGCGCAAGGAAGAGTCCGGCGACGAGCACCAATGGGGCCGCCGAGGCGAGGCCGCGCCGGACCAGCCACACGAGCGCGAGCACCGCGACGACGATCCCGCCGATCGAGTAGAGGCTCGCCCCGAGCTTCGTGCCGGCACCGAGGGTCGTGCCGCCCCATCCACCGATGAGGTGCAGTGTCTCGCTCACCGCGACGACGGCGAGCGTCGGTGCCCACCGCGACCGCAGCGAACCGCGTGCGACTGAGCACGACGAGCAGCAGCGCAAGCGCGACGCGCCAGCCCGACCCACGGCCATGGAGAAGGCCCGGGGACCCAGCGAACGTCCCCGTCCACCGTGATGGGCGACCGATGGTCCCGTCGGAGTGGGATCTCGAAGCGCTGCACCAGGTGTGCCGACCCAGGGTCGGCCTCGACGACGGGCGCGTCGCCGCTACCCATCCAGTGGGCACGGTGGTCGTGCCAGCGCGCGGTCGTGCCGTCCGAGACCTTGCGCCACTCCGGCGGCGCTCCAGGATCGGCGCGCTTCGGGACCGGGGCCGATGCCGAGCGCGTCCGGGTCCGGTTGAGATAGGTCGCGGGGGACCGGCGGTTCTCGAAGACCCCGCGTGGACCGACGCGGAGGTACGGCTCGTCGTCGTAGCCGACGACGACGACGTCCATGCTCGGTCGTGTTGCGCAGCTCGAGTCGGTCGCCCAGGTCGACCGCCCGTACGTCGATGCCCGCGACCTCGGGGCGCACCGACAGCACCCGGGTCTGGTAGTTGGTCGGTCGGACGCCGCCGACGCCGTGCGCGTCGGCGCGATCGGGCGAGACGACGACAGCGACGAGGGCGAGGGCGAGCACGAGCGCGGCCAGCCGACCGACGCTCCACCCGAATCGGATCACCCCGTGGCCTCGGCGGCGCGCACGGCGGCGATCAGCTCGTCACGCGCTCGGGCGACCCGCGATCGGATCGTTCCCACCGGCACACCGCAGATCATTGCCGCCTCGTCGTACGACGTCCCGATGAGCTGGGTGAGCACGAAGGCCTCTCGTCGCTCGGGGGCCAGGCCCGTGATCAACTCGTCGAGAGCGTGACTCGCCGCGATGTCGGGGACCCCCACATCCGTGACTGCGGCCGCCTGCTCGATCCGGGCAGCCAGTCGGCGCCGGCGACCGCGCGCCGCAGCGAATCCGCGCAGGTACGGCGGGCGATCGAGAGCAGCCAGGTGCGGGCACTCGCGTCGGCCCGGTACGCGGGGAGGGCTTTCCACGCTCGCACGTAGACGTCCTGGGTCACGTCGTCGGCGACTGAGGGATCGGTCAGGCGCGCGACGAAGCGCCACACTTCGCCCTGGCTCTGGCGCACGAAGGAGCCGAGGGCGAGGCGGTTGCCATCGCGGGCCGCTACGGCCAGTCGCGTGAGCTCGTCCACCGTCGAGCGACGATACTGGGGAACCTCGGGCGCCCAGGAGTCGACTACCTGTTCATGGACTGTGAACGAACACGAACTGCCATCTCGGCCCGACTCGACGGTGAAGACCTCGGTGTCCCGTCCGAAGGGGTCGACGCGCACCTCGCGACCTGCGCGGCGTGCCGCTCGTTCCAGTCCCGGGCCGTAGCGCTGCACCGACAGGTGCGTGTCGCTTCCGCGCCACCGGTCCCCGATCTCACCGTGCGTATCCTCAGCGCGATCGGTGCGAGCGCGCCGACCCCGGCGCCGAGCCACCTCGATGCTTGGCGGCTCGGGCTCGCGGTCATCGGGGTCGTGCAGATCGCGCTCGGGGTGCCGGCGCTGCTGCTCGGTGCCGACGCCGGCCTCCCGGTGCACACCGCGCGTCATCTCGGGTCGTTCAGCATCGCGCTCGCCGTGGGCTTCCTGTTCGCGGCATGGCGGCCGAGTCGTGTGGCCGGTCTCTTCCCGGTCGCGGCCGCGCTCGTCGCCTGCCTGGTCGTCACGTCGATCGTCGACGTCGCGAGCGGGCGCGCCGCGGCGGCCAACGAGCTCGGTGGCCATGTGACCGAGCTCCTCGGTCTCGCGCTCTTGTGGCTCGTCGGCCGAGCCGCGCACCACGCGGCCGACGAGCGACCCCCGATGGGCACGGTCGCCCCGGGACCGGCGTGATGCTGCGTCGAGGGTTCGCAGTCCTCGCCGTGGCGGGGACGATGGTGCTCCTCGCGGCCTCGCTCCGGCGTTCGCGCACGCCGAGCTCGCCGAGTCGACCCCCGCGCCCGGCGCGGTGCTCGCCAAGTCGCCGACGAACATCACGCTGAACTTCACCGAGACCGTGCGCGCCGACAACGGCGGGATCCGGGTCTTCGACACCGATGGCGGGCGCGTGGACCAGGGCGGCACGAACGTGTCGGGCAGCACGGTGCGGCTGCCGGTCCCGAAGCTGGACGACGGCTCCTACGTGGTCACGTGGCGGGTGGTCTCCGCCGATTCGCACCCGATCCAAGGCGCGTTCACCTTCCAGGTCGGTGAAGGTGGTGGCCCCGGCGCCACGAGCCGTCAGGTGACCGGCCTCGCGAACCGGCTGCTCGGTGCGCAGGGCGGTGACCGCGTGGTCGGAGCGGTGTACGGGGTCGTGCGCGGCTTCGTCTTCGCGGGTCTGGCGCTCCTCATCGGCGGCGCCGCCTTCGTCGCGCTCATCTCGCCGCGGACGCGAGGGTCCAAGATCGCCCGCCGTCTCGTCGGGCTCGGCTGGGGCGTGACGTTCGGCGCGACGGTCGTGGGGCTCCTGGTGTACGGCCCGTACGTCTCGGGACTCGGACTCGGTGACGCGTTCTCCACCGACCTGCTCGACCAGACCCTCGGCGAGCGGTTCGGGAAGATCTGGCTCGCCCGCGTGGTGGTCCTGCTGGTCGCCCTGCCGCTGCTGTACCGCTTGTTCCGCCGCCCGGCTCCCGATGCCGCAGCCGACGACGCGGGACCGAGCCGGCTGCCGACGTGGTGGCTCGCCCTGGGCGCGGTGGTGGCGGTCGCCCTCGCCGGCACGCCGGCACTCGCGGGCCACGCCTCGGCCGGCGACTGGTCGACGGCGGCAGTCGTCGCCGACACGCTGCACGTGCTCGCGATGGCGGTGTGGCTCGGCGGCCTGGTCGTCCTCGGGGCCGTAACCCTGCGGAGCCGGAACCTCGACCAGCTGCGCGTCGCCGTCCCCCGGTTCTCGCGCGTCGCGCTCGGCTGCATCACGGTGCTGGTCGCGACCGGGGCGTTCCAGACCTGGCGCCAGGTCGGGAGCCTCGATGCGCTCCGGAGCACCGACTACGGCCGCATCCTCGCCGTCAAGCTGGTGCTGTTCGCGGCGGTCGTCGTGTTCGCCGCGTTCAGCCGAGAGATCGTGCTCCGGCTCTTCGGCGAGCCGGCCGACGTCGCGCCGACCGTGCCGGTGATCGCGGGCGGGTCCGACGACGACCCGCCGGTGGTGGACGAAGACGAGTACGAGTACGAGCTCGACGAGGAGGTCGAGCTGCGACACCTGCGCCGGTCCGTCTGGGCCGAGGTCGCCCTCGCGGTCTGCGTGCTGGCCGCGACCGCGCTGCTCGTGAACGCTGCTCCCGCGAAGACGGCGCTGGCCGGGACCGGCCGACGGCGGCCTGGTCGGGGTCACCATGAAGGCCGACAAGGTGTGGGTCGACTTCAGCGCGACGCCGGGCACCGCGGGCGCCAACGACCTCCATGTCAACGTGCTCACGCCATCGGGGGCGCCGCTGAACGTGCTGGAGCTCACCGTGTCGATCGCGAGTGCCGACGGCAAGATCGCGCCGATCGACCTCCCGCTGCGGCGCCTCGCGCCCGGCCATTACTACGCGCCGGGCTTCGACGTGCCGATCGCAGGTGACTGGCGGGTGAAGGCGAACCCCTTGGTGTCGGAGTTCCAGCAACCCACGTTGCGCGGCACGGTCACGTTCGGCTGAAGATCGTGAGCACCGACACCGCGAACTCGCTGTTCACCGCCCTCACGTTCCTCGCGAACGTCGCGTTCTTGGCCCTGCTGCTGGTCGGGCTGGCCGCGCTCGTCTCGAAGGGCGGTCGTCGGTTCGCGTCCGGCGTGCTCGGCTCGCTCGGTCCCTACGCGCGGCCGGCCGCGGCGACGGTCGCGGTCGTCACCATGCTCGGGAGCCTCTACTACTCCGAGATCGCCGGGTACCTCCCGTGCGAGCTGTGCTGGTACCAGCGCATCGTCATGTACCCGCTTTCGGCGATCCTCGTCGTCGGGGTGCTGCGCAAGGACCGTGGCGTGATCTGGTACGCCGCCCCGTTCGTGGTGGTCGGCGCGCCCCTTGCGCTGTACCACTGGCTGGTCGAACGGGTGCCGTCCTTCGCCGAGGGCAGCTCCTGCTCGGTCTTCGTGCCGTGCTCGGTGCCCTATTTCGAGGAACTCGGATACCTCACTCTGGCGTTCATGGATATGAGTGCCTTCCTGCTGATCGGTGCGCTGCTCGTCGTCGACTGGCGAGCGCATCGCGTACCCAAGGAGACCGTCACATGACCCGCACCCCCCGAACCCGGCGAATCCTCTCGCTGGCGACGATCGGCACCGTGATCGTCTCGGCGCTGGCGCTCGGCGCCGGACCCGCGGCGGCCAAGACCGCCAAGACCGAGCTGAGCAAGAAGGTCGTGGTCACCGGCGCCGCCCTGGAGGCCTCGGACAAGATCGGGAGTGCCGCCGACCCCGCGATCGGCGAGACCGCGCCGACGCTCACCGGGCAGGGCTTCAACGGCAAGAAGGTGACGATCGGCGGCCCGGGCGAGCCCCGGCTGGTGCTCTTCTTGTCCCACTCCTGTCCGCACTGCCAGGCCGAAGTGCCGCGGATCGTGAAGCTCGCGAAGCAGGGCAAGCTCGACGGCGTCGAGGTCGACACGGTCACGACGAACACCAGCAAGGAGCTGCCCAACTACCCGCCGTCGAAGTGGCTCGCGCGTGAGGACTGGCCCTTCAAGAAGGTGCTCGCCGACGACGCCAAGCTGCGTGCCTTCTTCGGGTACGGCGGTGAGGCCTTTCCGTACTTCGTGCTCCTCGACGCCGACGGCAAGGTCGTGGCCCGGGCGAGCGGTGAGCTGGAGCCGAAGACGATCGCCGCGGCGGCGAAGGCCCTCGCGGCCGGGCAGTCGGTGTTCGGGTCGAGCTAGGAGCAGGCCCGGCACCGACCGACGAGGTCGATGCGGTGGCGCTCGGTCGTGAAGCCGGTCGCCCGGTCGATCTCGGACACCGCGGCGTGCAGCGACGCCTCGAGCCCGGCTGACGCCGGCACGTCCTCGACTGCGCCGCACGACGAGCACACGAGGTGGTGGTGGTGGTCGCCGGTGAGGTCCTCGGCGAGCTCGAACCGCGCGTGCTCGTCGTCGGTGACGATCCGGTGCACGATCCCTGCCTGCTCGAGGACGACGAGGTTCCGGTAGACGGAGCTCTGTGCGAGCTCACCGTGCCCGTCGAGGATCTCGGGGATCGTGAGCGGGCGAGTGGCGTCGCGCAGGATGTCGACGAGCGCGGCGCGGTTGCCCGTCATGCGCTGCTTCACCCGCCGGAGCCGGTTCGTGACCTGCTGCTCCAGGACCTCCGGCGATGCGTCACCGTGCACGTGACCGCGCACCTCGGTTGCCACGGTGCCGAGTGTACCGTCGGCCTCGGTGGATCCGACCGAGCGCTTCGGCGAGCTGGTGCGCGCACCCGACCCTGACGTGCCGCTCGCGGAAGCCGCGCTCCTGATCGCTGCGCACGACCATCCGGTCGACGTCGCCGAGCAGCTCGGAGTGCTCGACGAGCTCGCGCGCGACGCACCGGACGCACCGGAAGCGCTCGCCCGACACCTGTTCGTCGACCTCGGCTTCGCCGGGAACGCGGCCGACTACGGCGACCCGCGGAACTCCTACCTCGACGAGGTGCTGCGGCGCCGCCTGGGGATCCCGATCACGTTGAGCGTGGTGATGCTGGAGGTCGGACGGCGACGAGGGCTTGCGTTGGCCGGGGTCGGGATGCCCGGCCACTTCCTCGTCGTCGACGGGATCGGCGCCTACTACGACCCGTTCCACGGCGGTGTCCGCCTCGATGAGGCGGGCTGCCGGTGGCTCTTCGAGACGACGCACGGCGCGGCGCCGTTCCTTCCGGAGTACCTGCAGCCCGTGGGGAGTCGGGCCATCCTCGCCCGCATGCTCGCGAACCTGATCCAGGGTGCGGGGGTGAGGGTCGACCCGGCCGCCGCGGTCCGCGCCATTCGGCTCCGGCTCCTCGTCCCGGGGCTCCCGGTCGCCGAACGCCGGTCCGCCGCGGCGATGCTCGGCCGCTACGGACGGTTCGCGGACGCAGCTCGTTCGCTCGACGCCCTCGCGGCGGACCTGGAGGGCGAGGCCGCGGCGCAGGTCGCCCGGGAGGCCGCGACGTTCCGTGCTCGGGCGAACTGAACCGCGGCGGACGCTGCCGGACCGGATGGATCGCCCCGGAGTGCCGGTAGCGTCGACGCGTGGCCGCGTCCCCGACACCGATGTTCCCGCTCGGGAACGTGCTGTTCCCGCACGGGCTGCTCCCGCTGCACGTCTTCGAGGATCGCTACCGAGCGCTCGTCGAGCAATGCGTGCGCGACGACGTCCCGTTCGGTGTCGTGCTCATCGAGCGGGGGAGCGAGGTCGGCGGCGGTGATGTGCGCTTCGACGTCGGCACGCTGGCGCGCATCGTGCAGGCCGGTCGCTTCGACGACGGTCGTTTCGCACTGATGACCGTCGGGACGACGCGCTGCCGGGTGCGCGAGTGGCTCCCCGATGATCCGTTCCCGCTGGCGTACGTCGACGAGCTCGACGACGCGGCGGCGCCCGACGCCGCTCCGCTGATCCCCGAGGCGACGGCGCTCTTGCGTCGCGTCTTCGAGCTCCATGCCCGCCTGGGCGCCGGCGTGCCGGCCGAGGACGTCGAGCTCGACGCCGACCCGGTGCGCGCCTCCTTCCAGGCGGCGAGTCTCGCCCCGATCGGACCGCTCGACGCGCAAGGCCTCCTCGAGCTCGACGACGCGGGAGCGCGGCTCGAGCGCCTGGTGGCCCTGCTCACCGACGAGGCCGCGGTGCTCGAGTTCCGCCTGGCCGACTGACCGCGATCGGAGGCGACCGGCCGCTCGGAGCGCTGACGGACTCCCCGGTTCGTGGAGCGTCCCTCCACCTCCGGGCTGCCGTCGAGCCCGCGTACGCTGGAAGGCATGGAGTCCGTCACGCCGCCCGAACCGAACCCCGCGCCCGTCCCCGAGGCGGAGTTGCCCGCCCCGACTCGGGATCCCGACCTCGTCGCGCTCGAGGGGTTCGAGTCGGAGTTCGCCGAGCTCGAGGTCGAGCTCGAGTCGGTCGAGCGCCGCGGGGGGCCCGCAGCGGGCGGTGGCGCGGTCACACCCGCGTCCTGACATGGTCCGGCTGCGTCTCTTCGCCGCGGCTCGTGAGGCCGCCGGCCGGGCCGACGACACGTTCGACGCTGCGACGCTGGGTGATGTCCTCGAGCAGGCACGTACGGCCTACGGAGAACCGTTCGTCGCCGTCCTTCGCACCTCGCGCGTCTGGGTGAACGGCGACGAGCCGGCGGCGGGTGACGCGACGCTGCTGCGCGACGACGACGAGGTGGCGGTGCTCCCGCCGGTCAGTGGCGGCTGAGCGTCACGCGACGCGTGCGCGGACCAGCCAGACCGCGCCGTTCATGCGAACGCCGTCGTCGGTGACGTAGGACGCCATCGCCTCCCGCATCGCGCCGAGGGCGCGCGCACGCACGTCGGGTGGCGCATCGCCGAGGAAGCGGCGAACGATCGTGTTGCGCGACGCGAAGTCGAATGCCTCGTCGAGCGTTCCCGGTCCCCCGATGAGCATCGAGACGTCGACGCTGCTCCCGCTGACGTCGACGAAGCCCGCCTCGGAGAGAACCTGCTCCAAGGAGCCCTCTGCGCCGAACCGGAACGGGCCAGGTGCATCGGGGTCCGGTAGGTCCGGCGGCGGGAGGTGCTGCAGCAGCGCGCCGGTCGGTACGAGGGTCCATTCGTTCTCGAACAGCGGTCGCCAGCACAGGAACGCGACGCGTCCACCGGGCGCGATCGCGCTGCGGATGTTCGTGAACGCGGCAACGGGGTCGGCGAAGAACATGATCCCGAAGCGGCTGATCGCCGCGTCGAACTTGCCGCTGATCGCGTCGGTCTGCGCGTCACCGAGGGTGAACGTCGCGTTGTCGATCCCCTGGGCGGTGGCGCGCCCCGTGGCGACCTCGAGCATCGGTGCCGAGAGGTCGATGCCCGTCGCAGTGCCTTCGGGCACCTGCCGTGCGCACTCGAGGGTGGTGAACCCGTTGCCGCACCCGACGTCGACCACGCGCTCGTCCGGCCGGAGGGCTGCCGCGTCGAGGAGCAGGCTCGCGAACGGCGCCAGCATCGCGTCGTAGCGATCCGCATCGGTGACCCAGCCGCTCGCCTCGTCACCGTTCCAGAACTCGCGCTGCTCGGCGTTGTCGTCCGTCCCCATGAGCGCCAGGGTAGGGCTACCCCAGGGAAAGGTCGATCGCCTGGGCCTTCGAGAACCGAGCCGCGACATCGTCCCAGCTGACGAGCTCCCAGAAGGCGTCGACCCACTCGGCCTTCCGGTTCTCGTACTGCAGGTAGTAGGCGTGCTCCCACATGTCGAGCACGAGCAAGGGCGGGCCGCCCTGCCCGACGTTGCCCTGGTGGTCGTAGACCTGCTCCACGATCAGGCGGCCTCCGGCCGGCTCCCAGGACAGCGCGGCCCAGCCCGAACCCTGGACGGCCGTGGCCGCCTCGCTGATCTGGGCCTTGCACGCGTCGAAGCTGCCCAGGTTGTCGTCGATCGCGGCTGCGAGCTCACCTTCGGGCTTCCCCCCGCCGTCCGGCGAGAGGTTCCGCCACAGGATCGAGTGCAGGATGTGGCCGGAGATGTGGAACGCGAGGTTCTTCTCGAGCTGGTTGATGGTCCCGAAGTCGCCGCTGCTGCGCGCCTCCGAGAGCTTCTCGAGGACGGTGTTCGCCCCGTCGACGTAGGCCTTGTGGTGCTTGTCGTGATGGAGCTCGAGGATCCGAGCCGAGAGGTGCGGCTCGAGTGCCGCGTAGTCGTAGTCGAGCTCTGGCAACGTGTACTTCGTCATCGGTGCGTTCCTCCTGCGACGTCGTCTGGCGTCCTGCTGCGGGAACGTCCGACGACGCTCCCGTACGGTCATACCCACAGTGTTGCGCTGGTAACCTCGTCTCGATGTCGGAGCCGCGACGCCGACGTGCTGACGTCATCCTCGAACCCTCCTACGTGGAGGGCCTCGGCGACAAGACGATCGAGGACGTCCGCGCGATGCACGAGGAGTGCATGGAGGTCGAGACCGAGGTCTCGTACGTCCGGCGCTTGGCCCAAGGGCGCTTGGACATCGTGCAGGCCGAGCTCGACCGTCGGGCGGCGGGCGGGACGATCGGCGACCTCGTCGCCGCGCTCCCGCAGATCCTCGCCGACGACGGCCCACGCGCGGATCCCGTCACGAGCCGGCTGCCCCGGCACCTCGCCCCCGCGCCGGCGATCGAGTGGAAGCGGGGCCTGGAGTATCTCATCACCGATGCGACGCTCGTGAACCTGCCGACGTTGTCCGAAGAGGAGCTCCGGAGCGCGCTCGGGAAGCTGCAAGAGCTCGAGGCCGAGACGTCGGCCCGCCGCCGCTCGCTCCACGACGTCATCGACAAGATCGAGGCCGAGCTCGCCGCTCGCCACGCCGTCGGCCGTTCCTGACCGCCGGCCGGCCGGCATGAGCGACGCCATCGAGCAACGCCTGCACGACCTCGGCGCGTTCATCCGTGATCAACGGCACAACGCCCAGCTCTCGATGCGCAAGCTCAGCGAGCTGGCCGGCATCTCGAACCCGTACCTCAGCCAGATCGAGCGGGGGCTGCGGAAGCCGAGCGCCGAGATCCTGCAGCGACTCGCGAACGGGCTGCGCATCTCGGCCGAGAGCCTCTACGTCCGTGCCGGGTTCCTCGAGCAGCGCGACGAGGACGTTCCCGACCTCGAGCACGAGATCCGGCGGGATCCGACGCTGTCGGACCGCCAGAAGGACGTGCTGCTCGAGGTCTACCGGTCGTTCCAGTCGGAGCAGCCGAGCGCCCGCGCGTCGGGTACCCCGACGCGCGGCGAGCGGGACCACAAGCCGGAGGCGCCTCGCGAGGGCGGGCCCCGGAATCCCGACCAGTAGGATCGTGATTCCTATGTCCGTGCGCCGCGTCGCGATGCTCAGCGTGCACACCTCCCCCCTCGCGCAGCCGGGCGCCGGCGACGGCGGGGGCATGAACGTCTATGTGGGCTCGCTCGCGTCGGCGCTCGCCCGAGCGGGGGTCGAGTGCGACGTGCTCACCCGGGCCGACCACCCCGGTCAGCGACGGGTGGTCGAGGTCGAGCCCGGCTTCCGTGTCGTGCACCTCGACGTCGGCCCGGCCGCGCCGGTCGACAAGCGCGCACTGCTCGGCATGGTCGACGAGCTCGTCGTCGCGGCGGGCGCGCACCTCGCGGCGGCGCCGGAACCGTTCGACGCGCTCCACTCGCACTACTGGATCTCGGGGGTGGTCGGGCACCGACTCAAGCACGAGCTCGACGTCCCGCTCGTCGGCACGTTCCACACGCTCGCCCGCACGAAGGCGGCCGCCGGGATCAACGACGATCCGCACGACCGGGCCCGGATCGAGCGCGAGACGATCGCCTGCCTCGACCGCATGATCGCCTCGACCGCGGACGAACGCTCCGAGCTGATCGCCGCCTACGGCGCGGAGCCGGAGCGGATCGAGGTCATCGCGCCCGGCGTCGACCACACCATGTTCTCGCCCGGCGACCGCGCCACCTCCCGCCGGGCCCTCGGGCTCGCGGCCGACCGGGGGCTGCTGCTGTTCGTGGGCCGCATCCAGCCCTTGAAGGGCGTCGACATCGCCATTCGCTGCCTCGCATCGATGGCCGACCCGCGTTCGATGCTGGTCATCGTGGGCGGCCCGAGCGGCGCCGACGGCGCGGCGGAGGTCGCGCGGCTGCACGCGCTCGCCCGGGACCTGGGAGTCGCCGACCGGATCCGCTGGGAGCCACCGCAACCGCACGGCGCTCTCACCGACTGGTACCGGGCCGCGGACGTCTGCCTGATGCCCTCGCGCACCGAGTCGTTCGGGCTCGTCGCGCTCGAGGCCGCCGCCTGTGGGACGCCGGTGGTGGCCGCGAACGTCGGCGGGCTGCGGTCGCTCATCGACAACGGCCACACCGGCTTCCTCGTCGACGGGCGCTCCGGTCACGACTTCGCGGCTCCGGTGGAGCGGCTGTTCGCCGATCCCGAGCTCGCCGGTGAGATGGGCGTGAGCGCAGCGGCGCGTTCGGGTCGCTACACCTGGAGCATCACCGCGGCCCGCTTGCGGCGCGTCTACGCGGACCTCGGTGCCCGCGAGCTCGTGCGCTGCACCTAGCGGTGCCCGAGCACGATCCGCCTGAACACGATCCGGGCGAGCTCGCGGCGCGCGAGCGCGCTGCCCATGAGCTGCTCGCTCGGCACCTCGAAGGTGCGGTGGCTGCTGAGGAATGGATCCAGACGGTCGAGTACGACCCCGAGCTCCGTCGGTGGTACGTGCGGTTCGGGTGCGAGGGTCGCGACGCCACCACGATCTACTTCGACCTCCACCAGCGCACACTGCGGTACGAGGTGTACTTCCTGCCCGACCCTCCGGTGCACGACGCGGTCTCGAACCACCTCGACCTGTACCGGTACCTGCTGCAGCGCAACCACGACCTGTACGGCGCGCGGTTCTCGATCGGTCCCGACGGCGACGTGTACCTCACCGGCCGCGTCGCGCTCGAGCACCTCACGGTCGAGGAGCTCGATCGCGTGATCGGTGTCCTCTACGAGATCGTCGAGCGCACGTTCCCGACGACGGTTCGTATCGCCTACCCCGGTAGCGCGGCGCGGCGTGCGACACCCGACGACGGGACACGTGCCGAGGAGCACGACGCGCCGCAGCCCTGACCGATCACGCGGTTGCTCGTCGTCGCGACGCGCGCGACGATGCGGCATCGGCACCGACGGGTGCCGTGCGGTCGGCTTCTGTCTCCCCTTCGGGGTTCGCCCTCTGGGGAGGTGCGTCGGCCGGTGCAGCGGGCCCGAGGTGCAGGGTGGCGAGTCCCGTTCGGGGAAGTGCGGGGCGAGTCCGAGCGTTCCTCGGGCTCGCTCGCGTCCGGACGGTGCGAACGACGCCTCGCTCGGCCGGGGAACACGGTTAGCCTCGCTCGACATGGCGACCCTCGCGCTGCTGGGCGGCGGGCGGATGGGCGAAGCGCTGATCAGCGGACTGCTGGATGCGGGCTACGAGGCCGACGCGCTCGCGGTCGCCGAGGTCGACCCCGATCGACGCCGTGACCTGGAGCTGCGGTTCCCCGGAGTGCGGGTCGCCCCGAGTCCGGCGTGGGCGGTCGCCGACGCCGACGTGGTCGTCGTCGCGGTCAAGCCGGCCGACGCCCCCGGCGCATTGGAGCAGAGCCTGCCGAGCCTCGCCGACGACACCTTGATCATCTCGATCGCCGCGGGTGTCCGCCTGGCGACGCTCGAAGCCGCAGCTCCCGGGCGCCCCGTCGTCCGGGCGATGCCGAACACCCCGGCGGTCGTGCGCCGGGCCGCCACCGCCATCGCCGGCGGCACCCACACGACCGACGCGCACCTCGACTCGGCCGAGCGGATCCTCGGATCGGTCGGCATCGTCGTCCGCGTCCCCGAGGGGCACCTCGATGCCGTGACGGCGCTCTCGGGCTCGGGTCCTGCCTACGTGTTCCTCGTCGCCGAAGCACTCACGGATGCCGGCGTGCTCGCCGGGCTCCCACGGGGCGTCGCGGACGCGCTGACCCGTGAGACCCTGCTCGGGGCCGCCACGCTGCTGGCCGAGGGCGAGCAACCCGAGCAGCTGCGGGCCGCGGTGACGTCACCGGGTGGCACGACCGCGGCCGGCCTGCACGTGCTCGAGTCGCACGGTGTGCGCGGCGCGATCCTCGACGCAGTCCTCGCCGCCGCGGCGCGGTCCCGAGAGCTCGGCGAGGAATGACCCGTCGTCCGCGGAGCAAGCGGCCCCCGCTCCTCGACGCCCCGCAGCCGATCCGGCCGGCCGGGCCGTCCGAACCGGCGCCGCCGACGCCCCGTCGCCAGGTCGTGTCCGGGCGGATCGCCGGGCCGCACGCGCGCATGGGCCGGGCCGAGGTGGCCGCGGTCGTCGCTCGCCTCGCCGCCGGGCACCCCGACGCCACGTTCGGCCTCGAGCTCGGGCGGATCAGCCGGGAAGAGGCATGGGCGGCGATCGACGAGGGCTGGGGCTACCGCGGCGACGACCCCCGGGCCTGCATCGAGCCGGAGCGCACGCTCGCGGGCGCGAGCCGGGCCGCCGAGCGGCTGCACGAGGTCGCCCGGCGCGGCGGCCGGATCGCGCTGGCCACCGGGCGGCCGGCTTCGCTCCTCGGGCCGTACCGCAACCTGGCGGCCGCGCTCGCCGAGGCCGGGGCCGACGTGCTCGCTTTCGAGGCGTTCGGCCCCTTCGCCCCGGGGCGCTCCCTGTGGTGGATCGACGGTGTGGCGGTGGTGACCGACGGCAGCGCGATCCTGGCCGACGACGGTGCCGGAGCGGGGCCGGAGTGGGTGTTCGCCGTCGGCCGTCCCGAGGTGGTGGTGGCCGACCGGGGTTTCGCGGCGGCCGCGCTCGGGGCCGGGCTCGAGACGGTGGCCTTCGCCGACCTCGACGCCGCCGTCTTCGGCGTGGCGGCCCGCCGGGAGTACCCGGTCCGCCTGGTGCCCCTCGACGAGCGGCGGCCCCCGGAGGCCTATGCCCCCATCGTCGCCGCACTCGCGTCCCCTCGGCCACACTCGACAACTCCTGCCCCTGGGGCCTACGCTGACCCGACGAGCGGGGGAGAGGGGTGAGCCGCGTGGCGCAGTCCTTTGCGAAGGCGCGCTTCCTGACAGTGCAGGAAGTTGCAGACATGCTGCGGGTGTCGTCGATGACGGTGTACCGCTTGATCAAGGCGGGAGACCTGCCGGCCGTACGCGTCGGGAGGTCGTTCCGTGTGCGCGACACCGACGTGGACGGGTACCTGGCGTCCCGCTTCACCCAGGCCGGCTGATCACCCGAGCCGCTCGAGGCGCTCTGCCTGCTCCGAGAGTGCCTGCTCGTAGAGTGGAGACGTGCCCCGGCCCGTCGCCTTCCTCTCCGACTACGGGCTGAGCGACGAGTTCGTCGGTGTGTGCAAGGGCGTGATGCTGGGCATCGCGCCCGAGCTGGCGATCATCGACATCACGCACGACCTCGAGGCCCACGACGTCCGGGGTGGCGCGCTGGCCCTGGTCCGGTCGGTCCAGTACCTACCCGAGGGCTCGGTCGTGCTCGCGGTCGTCGACCCCGGCGTCGGCACCGAGCGTCGCCTGCTCGCGGTCGAGACCGAGCAGGCGACGTTCCTCGGACCCGACAACGGGCTCCTCGCCCCGGCCGCGGCCATGCTCGGCGGCGCCCGACGGGTGATCGAGGTCACCAGCGAGCAGCACCGCCTCCCCGCGCCCGGCCCGACCTTCGCCGGCCGTGACGTGCTCGCCCCCGCAGCGGCCTACGTGGCCATCGGCACCCCGATCGACGACCTGGGCGAGTCCGTCGACGCGGCGACACTCGTCCCCGGGCTCGTGGGGCTCCCGAACGTCACCGAGCAGGGTGCGCTCGACGCCGAGGTCTGGTGGGTCGACCGCTTCGGCAACTGCCAGCTCAACGTCGGTCCCGAGGAGCTCGTGGCGCTCGGCGCCGAGCCGGGTGGGCTGGTCCAGGTCGAGGCGGGGCAGCGGGCCAAGTCCGCCCGCTGGGTCCACACCTACGCGGACGCCAAGCCCTCCGAGCTCGTCCTCCTCGTCGACTCCTACGGGCTGTGCTCGCTGGCGCTCGACCGACGGTCGGCCGCCGAGGAGTACGGCCTCCGATCGGGGTCGGGTGTCACGCTCACGCCGCCCGCCTGACCCGACCCCAGCATCAACATCAGCAGAGACTTCAGGAGGACGAAGCCCGTGCGCCCAGGGACCACCATCGCGATCGTGATCCTGCTCGTCCTCATCCTCGGAGCGGCATTCGCACAGTTCGTGCTGCGTCTCAGCCCCTGACCACTCGCCAGGGTAAGGGCGAGGGAAAATCTCACTCTCCGTGGTCGTTGGTCCTCAAGGCCGATGCACCCGGGGACGATGCGGTGGATGTTCCGGTACGCGGGCGTGGGTGACGTGATCGGCGTCGAGCGATCGACGACGATCACCGGCCTCCCAGCCCGCCCCAAGGCCCACGCCCGCGTCCGGTCCTTCCTTCCTCGCTCGTTCGCTGTGGTCCGGGATACCCGGACCACGGGCGCTCACTCGCTGGCCGGCCGCCTCCGCTCGCTGCGGCGGCGGCACCGCCGGACCGGCGGCCGACCCCCCGCCCTCCGCTGCCGCTGTGAGCCACACGAAGGCCCGTTCGTCGCTGCGTGACCGTACGATCCGTTGCGTGAACCTGGTCGATGTGCTCCTCGGTGCCGGTGCTCCTGACGATGTCCGCGTTGGTCGGGTCCCGCGGTGCGACCACCTACGCCTCGCTCGCGGATGCTGTCTCGCGGTTCGCCGCGTCGCTCGTCGCGGCCGGGGTCTCCCCGGGGGATCGGGTGGCGGTGCTGTGTCCGAACGACGAGGGGTTCGTCGTCGGGTACCTGGCGGTGCTGCACGCGGGCGCGGTCGCGGTCGCGCTGAATCCGCTCGCGCCGGGCGACGAGCTCGCGGGCGAGCTCGCGTCGGTCGCGCCGACGCTCGGGCTCGCGTCGGCGACGACCGAGTCCGCGCTCGCGGCCACCGGCGTGCCGACGCTCGTCGTGGACCTCGATCACCTCGACGGTGCCGCGGTCCCACGCGTCGAGCGCGATCCCGACGACCCGGCGGTGCTGCTCTTCACCTCGGGCACCGCCGGTGCGCCCAAGGCCGCCATCCTCACGCACGCGAACCTCGCAGCGAACATCGACCAGGTCCTGCGCCACCCCGGGCTGCGGGTGCTGCGCGACGACGTCATGCTGGGGTCGCTACCGTTCCACCACGTGTTCGGGCTCAACGTCGTCCTCGGCGTGTCCCTCGCCGCGGGCGGGACCGTGGCGCTCGAGTCACGGTTCGACGCGACGGAGGCGGCGGCGATCGTCGAGCGCCACCGGGTCACGGTGCTGGCCGGCGTCCCCACCATGTACTCGCACTGGCTGGCTCTCGATCTGCCCCCTGAGACCTTCCGCACGGTGCGGCTCGCCGTGTCGGGGGCCGCGTCGCTCCCTGCCGCGGTCGGCGCGGGGTTCCACGACCGTTTCGGGATCGTCGTGCACCAGGGGTACGGCCTCACCGAGGCCGCACCGATCGTCACGACGACGGCGCTGACCGACCGGGAGCCCCGATCGGGCTCCATCGGTCCGCCCTTGCCGGGGGTGGAGGTCCGGATCGTCGACGACGACGGCGCCGACGTCCTCGATGGCGACCCGGGCGAGCTCTGGGTGCGTGGCCCCAACGTGTTCCCTGGCTACTGGCACGACGACGCGGCGACTGCCCGAGTCCTCACGCCGGAGGGGTGGCTGCGGACCGGGGATGTCGCGGTGGTCGAGGAGCGCGGCGAGCTGCGGCTCGTCGACCGGGCCAAGGACCTCATCATCGTGTCCGGGTTCAACGTGTACCCGATCGAGGTCGAAGAGGCGCTGCTCCGAGCGCCGGAGGTGCTCGACGCTGCGGTCATCGGCGAGTCGAGCCCACGCACGGGTGAGGCCGTCGTCGCGTACGTCGTCGCCCGACCCGGCGAGGTGCTCGACCCGGCCGCGCTCGGTGAGCGCTGCGGGCAAGCACTCGCGCGCTACAAGTGCCCGTCGCGCATCGAGGTCGTCGATGCGCTGCCGCGCTCGGTGGCGGGCAAGCTGCTGCGGCGCGAGCTGCGTCCTTCGGCGACGAGGAACCCCACATAGATCACGCTGATGCCGACCGCGAGGCTCAGCGTGAAGGCCTCGTCGTGTCCGACGACGCCCTGGATCAGGCCGCCGCTGGAGAGGATCAGCGTGCCGAGCGCGATGAGCGTGTTCGCCCCTGCGAGTCGCGCGTGTCCGGGTGTCGTCCGGTCCCGGGCGTAGCGCACCGCCGAGACGACCGCACCCGCCAGGATCACGATCGCCGCGACGCCGCTGCCGGCCGCGGCGAGGGCACGGGGGAACGCTCCGAACACGTCCTTGCCGACCGGGATCTCGGTGCCCGACACCGTGGCCATCGGCGCGCTGAGCAGCACACCGGTGGCGAGGCCCGAGAAGAACACCAGGAACCAGCGCACCTTCCGGCCCACCTCGGCGCCGAGCAGGAGGCAGACCGTTCCCAGTGCCAGCCAGGGGACGTCGAGCACCGCACCGAGGAGGTAGAAGACCCGGAAGGTCCCGTTGTCCCACCCGGTGGAGACGCCGACCGCGAGCGCCGCCGACGCCAGCGCGAACATCGCCAGGGCGATCGTCCAGGCGGCGAGGTGCGGGGTGCGGCGCTGGGTGTACCGGACGAGCGTCGCCTCGGCGAAGAGTGACGCCACAGCCGTCGCGAGGAAGGCGAGGCCGGTGACCATTCGCTGCGAGCGTCAGGCTCGGCGATGCGCCAGCACGACGCCGGCGAGGTCGACGGCCTGCTGTCGCGCGACGGCCGGGTCGCCGTCAGAGATGATCTGGACCTCGAACACGTTGCCCCGGCGCGTCGCCACGCTGAGCTGTCCTTTCGCCGGCTCCCAGATCGCGGCGGTGCCGACACCGGCCACGTCCTCGACCGTCCCTCCGAGGCCCTCGGCGATGCGGCGGGCGCCGTCGAGGGTCTCGCGACCGGCGTCGGGGAAGAGCCCGGTGATCAGCATCGTCAGGTCGGGCAGGGGTTCGTAGCGGCAGTACGAGCGGTCCCTCCTGCCTCGACCGGGGTTCGCGCCGAGCACGGCGGTGATCTCGGGGCCGCGGAGGAGCGCACAGGCTCGGTGGACGCGCTTCGACGGGGCTTCGCTCGGGAGTGCCCCGGCGGCCGAGGCGGGGAGCAGGATCGCGAGCACGGCGAGCGTGATCCCAAGGACCCGACGGGGAGGCACGGCGGCGACACTATCCCCCGTCCGCCCGACCGGACTTTGTGAATGCGTGCACGAGCGGCGGTACGCTGGTGTCGAAGCGCCCGTCGGCTCCCCGGCAATCCTTGCCGTTCGAGCGAGGAGCACCGCCATCTCCGAGGCTCGCCGCATCCCCGAGGCCACCGTCGCCCGCTTGCCCCTCTACTACCGGGCCCTGCTCGAGCTGACGGACCAGGCACTCTCGACCACCTCGTCCGAGCAGCTGGCCGAGCTGGCCGGCGTGAACGCGGCCAAGGTGCGCAAGGACCTCTCCTACCTCGGCTCCTACGGCACCCGGGGGGTCGGGTACGACGTCGCCGAGCTCGTCGACGAGATCGCGAACGAGCTCGGCCTCACCCACGACTGGCCGGTCGCGATCGTGGGGCTCGGCAACCTGGGCCACGCCCTCGCCAACTACCGGGGCTTCGGGGCTCGGGGCTTCCGGATCGTCGCGCTGGTCGACGCCGACCCGAGCAAGGTCGGTGAGTCGGTCGGCGGGCTGGTGATCGAGGGCATCGACGATCTCGACGCCGTCGTCGCCGACCGCCAGGTGGCCATCGGTGTGATCGCCACCCCCGCGGGCGCAGCCCAGGACGTCGCGGACCGCCTCGTCGCGGCCGGGGTGGGCTCGATCCTCAACTTCGCCCCTGCGGTGGTGACCGTCCCCGCGACCGTCTCGCTGCGGAAGGTCGATCTCGCCACCGAGCTCCAGATCCTGTCCTTCTACCAGCAGCACCGGGCCGAGAGCGGCCTGGCTGCCCCGGTGCCGTGACGCCCGGTGCCGTGAGACGCAGGCGGAGCCGGCACCGAAGGTGCGGAGCCGGAGTCGACCCGAGGTGACGAGCGGCGCGGCCGAGCCGGGCCGTCCCGGGCTCGTCGGGTATCCGGTCAACCTGCTCGTGCGGGGGCGCCGTTGCGTCGTCGTGGGGGGCGGACGCATCGCGGCGCGCAAGATCGAGGCGCTGCTCGACGCCGGGGCCGAGGTGCACGTGGTCGCACCCGAGCTGGTCGACGAGCTGCAGGTCGCCCGCGACGCGGGCCGCGTGACCACGACGGAGCGTCCCTTCGAGCCGTCCGACCTCGACGGGGCCTGGCTCGCCACGACTGCCACCAGCACCGCCGCGGTCAACCGGGCCGTGTTCGAGGCCGGCGAGGCCCGCCGGATCTGGGTGAATGCCGCGGATGACCCCGAGCACTGCTCCTTCACCCTCATGTCGGTCGTCCGTCAGGGTGACCTGGTCGTGACGGTCGGGACCGGAGGGCGGAGCCCGGCGCTCGCCACCTACCTCAAGGACCACGTGAGCCAGGAGATGGGTCCGGAATGGGCGGCCCTGCTCGAGCTCCTGTCCGAGGCCCGGGAAGAGCTCCGGGCCGGTGGGACCTCGAGCGAGACGGTCGATTGGCGACGTGCCCTCGACTCGGGCATGCTCGAACTCGTACGGGGCGGCCGAACGGCCGAGGCCAAGGAGCTCCTCCAGGCGTGTCTCTCGTCGTCGTTGGACTGAACCACCGCACGGCTGCGGTCGATCTGCTCGAGCGGATGACCGTGGCCTCACCCGGCGTTGCCGAAGGCGCTGCACGACCTCACGAGTCGTGAGCACCTCGCCGAGGTCGTCCTGCTCTCGACGTGCAACCGCACCGAGGTCTACGCGCGCACGACCCGGTTCCACGACGGCGTCGACGACGTCCGCCACTTCCTGGCCGAGCAGTCGGGCGTCGACCCGGACCTCCTGGGCGAGCAGCTGTACACCTACCACGACGATGCCGCGGTGGCGCACCTCTTCGGGGTCGTCTCGGGCCTCGACTCGATGATCATCGGCGAGGGCGAGATCCTCGGTCAGGTCCGCGAGGCCTGGACCACCGCCGAGCGCGAGGGCTCGGTGGGCCAGCTCCTGTCGCGCACCTTCCGTCACGCGGTGGAGGTCGGCAAGCGGGCTCGCACGGAGACGGGGATCAGCCGCCACGCCGTGTCCGTCTCGTCCGCCGCGGTCCAGGTCGCGGGTGAGCGGCTCGGTTCGCTCGAAGGTCGTCGGGTCCTGCTGCTCGGCGCGGGCGACGTCGGTGAGGGGATGGCGATGGCGCTGTCCGGTGCCGGCGTCGGCGAGATCGTCGTCGCGAACCGCAGCCGTGCGCGCGGGCGCGAGCTCGCGGCGCGGGTCGGGGGTCGCGCGGTCCCGCTCGACGACGTGCTCGACGTGCTGGTCTCGAGCGACGTGCTCCTCGCATCGACCGGTGCACCGGGCACGTTGCTCGAGCGTGCCGACATGGAAGAGGTGATGCGCCGTCGCGATGGTCGCGCCCTGCTCGTCGTCGACGTGGCGGTGCCCCGCGACGTCGACCCCGGCGTCGCGAACGTCTTCGGCGTGATGCTGCTCGACATCGACGACCTCAAGGCCGTCGGCGAGCAGTCACTCCAGCATCGCCGTGCCGAGGTCGGCAAGGTCCGCGTCATCATCACCGACGAGATCGACCGCCTGCGGATGGAGCGCCTCGCCCGCGAGGTCGCGCCGCTCGTCACCAGCCTGCGCGAGCGCGCCGAAGAGCTCCGCCAGACCGAGCTGGAGCGCCATGCGGCGAAGCTCGCGGCGCTCGAGCCGCAGACGCGCGGCATGGTCGACCAGATCACCCGTGCGCTGATGAACAAGCTCCTGCACGAGCCCACGGTGCGGCTCAAGGACGCGGCCGGCTCGGCCCGCGGCGAGCTCTACGCCGACGCGCTCGCCGCGCTGTTCGCGCTCGACGACCTGGCGGCCGACGATCTGCCTTCCGGCGATCCGCGCTCCGGCGATTCGGGGTCCGGCGAGCGAGCATCCGACACCGAGGGGTGATGCGGGTCGCGACCCGTGGCAGCGCGCTCGCCCGTTGGCAGGCCGAGCGCGTCGTCGAGCTGCTCGCGGCCCGGGGTGGCATCGAGGCCGAGCTGGTGCTCGTCGAGACGACCGGTGACCGGCGCACCGACGTGCCGCTCCACTCGATCGGTGGGACCGGCGTGTTCGTGAAGGAGGTCCAGGAGGCCGTCCTCGACGGCCGGGCCGACGTCGCCGTGCACTCGGCCAAGGACCTCCCGGCCGAGACGCCCGACGGCCTGGTCCTGGGCGCGATCCCCGAGCGGGCCGATCCGCGGGACGCCCTCGTGGGGTCCACGCTCGACGGGCTCCCGACGGGTGCCGTGGTGGCGACCGGATCGGTGCGCCGCCGCGCGCAGCTCGCGGCGCGACGTCCCGACGTCGGGTTTGCCGAGCTCCGGGGCAACATGCACACCCGGCTGGAGAAGGCCGCGCAGTTCGACGCGATCGTCGTCGCGGCGGCTGCGCTCGACCGGCTCGACCTCACGGACCAGATCGCCGAGCGGCTCGATCCGTCGGTGATGCTGCCGCAGGTCGCGCAGGGTGCTCTCGCGGTGGAGTGCCGCGCGGACGACGCCGCGACGCGAGCGCTGCTCGCCGCGATCGAGGACGCGGCGGTCCGTCGTCCCGTCGATGCCGAGCGGGCGTTCCTCGCCGAGCTCGGAGGTGGCTGCTCGCTCCCGGTGGGCGCGCACGCCGCGGGGACGGAAACGGTGACGATCGAAGGGTTGCTCGCAACGCCCGACGGTCGCTCCGTGGTGCGGACCACGGAGTCGGACGTGGATCCTGTTGCGGCCGGGCGTCGGGTCGCGACGATGCTCCTGGAGATGTTCCCCGATGCGATCCCCGAGGTCGCGCGATGACCGTCTTCCTCGTCGGCGCCGGTCCGGGCGACCCGGGGTTGTTGACCCGGCGCGGTGCCGAGCTGCTCGCCACCGCTGAGATCGTGGTCCACGATCGTCTCGCGAACCCGGTGCTCCTCGACCTCGCGCCGGCGGCCGCCGTGCGGATCTCGGTCGGCAAGGCCCCCGGTGACGTCGAGGCGACGCAGGAGCAGATCAACGCCGTCCTCGTGGAGCACGGGGGCGCGGGCAAGCGGGTGGTGCGGCTCAAGGGTGGCGACCCGTTCGTGTTCGGCCGCGGCGGCGAGGAGGCCGAGGCACTGATCGCCGCCGGCATCCCCTTCGAGGTCGTCCCGGGCATCACCAGCGCGATCGCGGCGCCCGCCTATGGCGGGATCCCCGTGACCCACCGGGGCCTGTCGACGAACGTCACGATCGTGACCGGCCACGAGGACCCCGAGAAGGGGCGTACCGACGTCGAGTGGGAAGCGCTCGCCAAGGTCAGCGGCACGCTGGTGATCCTGATGGGGGCAGGCCGTCTCGGCGACATCGCCGCCCACCTGATCGCGGGGGGTCGCTCACCGGACACCCCGGTCGCCGCCGTGCGGAACGGCACCCGTCCCGACCAGCACACGGTCCGCGCCACGCTCGCGACCGTCGCGGACGCGGGAGTGCGCGCGCCGTCGGCGATCGTGGTCGGCGACGTCGCGGCCCTCGACCTCGCGTGGTTCGAGACGCGTCCGCTCTTCGGGCGGTCCGTGGTGGTCACCCGCGCTCGTGAGCAGGCGAGCGAGCTGCGCGTGCAGCTCGAAGCGTTGGGCGCGGAGGTGCTCGAGCTGCCGGCCATCCGCGTCGAACCGATCGAGTTCGACCTGCCGAGGTTGCACCGCTACGCGTGGCTGATCTTCACGTCCGCGAACGGCGTGCGCGCGTTCTTCGAGCAAGGACTCGACCCTGCCGGTCTCGACGCCCGCGCGCTCGGTGGTCTTCGGCTCGCCGCCATCGGGCCCGGCACCGCAGCCGCGCTCGAGGCGCGCGGGCTGCGTCCGGACCTCGTGCCGGACCGCTTCGTCGCCGAGTCGCTGCTCGAGGGATTCCCGGCGCCGGGCACACCGGGTGAGCGCGTGCTGCTGGCGCGTGCCGAGCAGGCCCGCGACGTCCTCCCCGAGGGGCTGGGGGAGCGCGGCCACACCGTCGACGTCCTCCCCGTGTACCGGACGGTGCGGGCCGAGCCCGACACCCGGGTCCTCGAGCGCATCCGGACCGGGGACGTCGACGCGTGGACGTTCACGTCGTCGTCGACGGTCGACAACTTCGTCGACGCGGTCGGCACGCTCCCGGACCTGCAGCCGACCGTGGTGTCGATCGGCCCGGTGACGTCCGACACCGCCCGGGGTCGCGGGCTGCGGGTCGACGCCGAGGCCGACCCCCACACGATCGCCGGGCTGGTGCAGGCCGTGCTCGGCTCGCTGGGGCGATAGCCCAGCAGCCGCCCCTACCATGGGGTGATGGCGTTCCCCGAGCAGCGGCCCCGTCGGCTGCGCCGTACCCCGGCCCTGCGACGGCTCGTCGCCGAGGCCCGGCTCTCGGTCGACGACCTGGTGGCGCCCTTGTTCGTCAAGGAGGGGATCGACGCCCCCGCTCCGATCGCCTCGATGCCGGGCGTCGTCCAGCACACCCAGGAGAGCCTCCGCAAGGAGGTGCGCACCCTCGCCGATCTGGGCATCCCCGCGGTGATCCTCTTCGGGATCCCGGCGGTCAAGGACGCGCGCGGCTCCGGCGCCGACGCCCCCGACGGTGTGGTCCAGGTGGCGCTCCGCTCGTTGCGTGACGAGGTCGGTGACGACCTCGTGTTGATGGCCGACGCCTGCCTCGACGAGTACACCGACCACGGGCACTGCGGGATCCTCGACGACGCGGGTGTCGTGCGGAACGACGAGACGCTCGAGCGCTACGCATCCATCGCGATCGCCCAGGCCGATGCCGGTGTCGACGTGGTGGCACCATCCGGGATGATGGACGGCCAGGTCGGCGCGATCCGGAACGCCCTCGACACCGCAGGCCACTCCGACCAGGCGATCCTCTCCTACTCCGCGAAGTACGCCTCCGCGCTCTACGGGCCGTTCCGAGACGCGGCCGAGTGTGCGCCGAAGTCGGGAGACCGACGCGGCTACCAGATGGACCCGCCGAACGCGCGCGAGGCGATCGCGGAGACGGCGCTCGACGTCGACGAGGGCGCCGACATGGTGATGGTGAAGCCCGCGCTCGCGTACCTCGACGTCATCAGCGGGCTGCGCGACGCGTTCGACCTCCCGGTCGCGGCGTACCACGTCAGCGGCGAGTACGCCATGGTGAAGGCGGCGGCCGAGCAGGGCTGGCTCGACGGTGACGCGGTTGCGCTCGAGCACCTCACTGCGATCAAGCGCGCCGGTGCCGACTTCGTGCTCACGTACTTCGCGCGCGAGGTCGCCGAGCGCCTGCAGTGACCAACCCGAGCTTCACGCGCGCGCTCGCCCGGATCCCGGGCGGGGTGTCGTCGCCGGTCCGTTCGTTCGGTGCGGTGGGTGGCGAGCCGTTCTTCGTGCGGCGCGCCGAGGGCGCCCGGCTCTGGGACGAGGACGGCAACGAGTACCTCGACTACGTGCAGTCGTGGGGTGCCTCCATCCTCGGACACGCCGATCCCCGCGTCGTCGAAGCGGTGCAACGGGCCGCGGCCGACGGGACGTCCTACGGCGCACCCACGCTGCGTGAGGTCGAGCTCGCCGAGGCGATCGCGGACCGGGTGGCATCGGTCGAGAAGGTCCGGCTGGTGTCCTCGGGCACCGAGGCCGCCATGACCGCGGTCCGACTCGCCCGTGGCGCCACCGGCCGCCCCAAGATCCTGAAGTTCGCGGGCTGCTACCACGGGCACGTCGACGCGCTGCTCGTCGCCGCAGGGAGCGGCGTGGCGACGCTCGGGCTGCCGGGCTCGGCCGGCGTCACCCCGGGGGCCGTCGCCGACACCGTCGTGGTGCCGTACAACGACGGGCCAGGACTCGACGCCGCCTTCGCCGAGCACGGCGACGCCCTGGCCGCGGTGCTGGTCGAGCCGGTCGCCGCCAACATGGGGCTCGTGCCGCCCGTCGACGGGTTCCTCGAGCACCTCAGGCAGCGGTGCACCGAACACGGAACGTTGCTGGTGTGCGACGAGGTGATCACCGGCTTCCGGGTCGGGCTCGGTGGAGCGCAGGGCCGGTTCGGGATCACGCCGGACCTCTCGATCTTCGGGAAGGTCGTCGGCGGCGGGATGCCGCTCGCGGCGATCGGCGGGCCGGTCGCGCTGATGGACGAGCTCGCCCCGCTCGGCCCCGTGTACCAGGCGGGCACGCTGGCCGGGAACCCGATCGCGACCGCGGCCGGGCTCGCGGTGCTCGCACAGCTCGACGACGATTCCTACGTCGAGCTCGAGCGGATCGCGACCCGCCTGTCCGACGGACTGGCGAAGGCGGCCGGCGACGCGGGCGTCGCTCTGCAGCTGCCACGCGCCTGGACGATCGACGGTCTGTTCTTCATCGGGTCCGGGACGGACGACGCTCCGGTGCGCGACTACGAGGACGCGAAGGCCGCCGACGCCGACGCGTACGCCCGCTTCTTCCACGGGATGCTCGAGCGTGGGGTCTTCCTCGCGCCGAGCGCCTTCGAGTCGACGTTCCCGAGCCTCGCCCACACCGACGCCGACATCGACCGCACGATCGCCGCCGCCTCCGAGGTCCTCGGTCGTTTCGGCGTCGGAAATGAGTGTCGCACACTTCTCGACGCCAGAACACCGGGGTCTAGGGGAGGTCGAGGAGGCGGGCCAGCTCGCCGGCCCACGACGAAGCGTCGAAGCCGTCGGCCCGGATCCGTTCGTCGAGGCCGCGCACGGCCGGGTGGGTCCCGACGACGGCGGCGAGCTGCACCGCGGTGCGGGGGCTGCCGTGCATCCCGGGCTCGGCGTCGATGCCCTCGAAGCAGAGCCAGCGACCGGGCGGACCCCACACGACCTGCACGCCGGGCGCGATCTCGGTGGACCCCTGCAGGTCGATCGATCGCGGCGAGCACCTCGGGGGCGTCGGCGCGCTCGCCGTAGACGACCGCGGCACTTCCCTCCGGGAACCAGGTGAGGCCGGTCCCGTCGAGCGGCACGGTGAGGTCGATCGGCTCCGCGACGTCGATGGTCTCGGTGGCGTGGTCGCTGACGACGATCACGACGCTCTCGTCGTCGCGCGCCTCGACGGCGTCGCGCACCGCCGCGAGCCTGGCGTCGGTCGCGACGTAGATCGTCGCGCGCCGCGTCGGAGGTCGGGCCGTGCACGTGCCCGGCGGTGTCCGGTGCGTTCAGGTGCCCGACCACGAGGTCGACCGAGGAGTCGATCGCGTCGAGCAGGTGCGGCAGGGTCTCGTCGTCGTGGAGGTATCCGTGGTCGTCGGTCGCGGCGCCGTCGGGGATCTCACCGTCCGGGGGCCAGTGCGATCCCGCCCGGGTGCCGCCCATCACGCCGACCAGCTCCTGGTCACCGACGACGAGCGCGCTCGTGAGCCCGGCAGCCTGCACCGAGTCGAAGATCGTCGGCACCGCGGGTCCGATCGTCCGCGCCGGCCGGAAGTGCCCGTCGCCGCCGAGCACGTAGTTGCCGACGATGCCGTGCTCCGCCGGCGGGACGCCGGTCACGAACGTCGCGTGGTTCGGGTACGTCGACGCGGGCAGGACGGACGGGACGGTGCGAGGCGACGTGCCGGACGCCTGGCACCAGGCGTCGAGCACCGGGGTCACGTCGACGCGGACCGCCGGGGCCGGCATCCCGTCGAGGACCAGGAACACCACCCGTGCACGCTCGCCGCCCATGCGGCGAGCCTACGGCCGGCGGTCGTCGAGGAGCGCGCGATCGGCGGAGGGCTACTCCGCGGGGTTGGTCTGCTCGCGCCGGCGTCGCACGCGGTCCATGAAGAACAGCGCCGCCCAGATGAGCATCACGAGCAGGGCCATCAGCACGAACGCGAGCGCACCCGAGCCGTCGCCCTCCTTCCCGGCGTCGACCAGCTGCTGGGCGCCCGCGGGGACCGCGAAGCCGGCGAGCGCCGCGACGGCGAGGACGGAGGTGCACAGGATCCGGCGGAACGTTCGCATCGTGGCGCTCCTCGTCATCGTCATCGTCCGTCCTCATCGTCATCCTCAGGCGTTCACCGGCACCGGCGTCGCGGTGTCGGTGGTCGACTCGGCCTCGGCCGCGGCCTTCTTGGTCTGCTCGTCCTTCTCCCGCCAGTGCAGCAGGAGCAGCCCGAGCCCGAAGAGCAGGATCGAGCTGATCCACGCGACGAACGGCGGGACCCGCAACGACCCCAGGTCACGCTTCAGGACCAGGAAGCCGTTCTGGTCCGATCCGGCCTTGCACTCGGCCGGGGGCGGTGCGACGCCGAAGGGGACGGTGGTGGCCGGGTCGACCACCTCGCAGAACTCGACGACGGCGAACAGCGGGGTGTGGGAGAGCTCGAAGTTCAGCGGGTTGGGCTTGCTCCCGCCGATCTCGTAGGTGTTGAGCACCTTGTAGTTGGTGACGGCCTGGAAGCGGGCGAACGCCTGCTGCGTGAGCTGGGGCTCGCTCGGCAGCGCCTCGACCTGGATCAGGTTCTCGTCGGCCGCGGCCTTCACGTTCGACGCCTCGATGACGCTGACCTTCTTGCCGTCGGCCTCGATGTTGCGGACCTCCGGGGTCTTGGCCTGCTGCAGGTTCTTGGTGACCTCGACGGCCTTCCACGCCGGGATCCGGCCCTTGAGCGTGTTGAGCGGCGACGCGGTGGTGATCCACAGCGACGTGAGCAGGACCATGAAGCCCATGAGGGCCGTGAACACGACGAGGAGCCCGAGTCGCGCCCCCATGTTCGTCGACAGCAGGAGGTAGATGGAGCCGACGAACAGCAGGATCGCGAAGATGACGACGAGGAACCCCAGGATCGTCGGGTACCAGATCGTCTTGTCGATCAGCTCGGAGGCGAGGACGGGCAGACTCACGGTGGTCGTTCCTTTCCGCGCTTAGAGGCTGCGCTCGTACTGGACGATCGCGGTGATCTCGGCGTCGTTGAGCTGCTTGGCGAAGTGGGGCATCCGCCCCGACGAGATCCCGCGCACGCCGTACTGCTGGTTCGCCGGGACGCCGAGCGCGACCCAGTCGAACTGCCCCTGCTCCCCGGCCTTGCCCGGGAACTGCAGCAGGGTCGAGCCGTCACGCAGGCTCGGACCGTAGGCGCCGCTGCCCTGCGGGGCGGGCGGCGGGAGGGAGAGGTTCGTCGGGTCGTAGTACGACCAGCCCTTCGTGTGGCAGCGGGCGCAGTTGAGGCGGAAGAGGATCGCCCCGTCGGTGAGGTCCTGCACCTCGGCGTTGTAGGCGACCGCGGCGTCGAGCTGGGCCTGGGCCTTGACGACGGCGGCCTGGGCCTGGTCGATGGCGACCGGCGTCGACGTCGGGTCGGCCTGCGCGGTCGCGAGGGCGTCCTGGGCCTGGGTCAGCGCCTTCTGCTGGTCGTCGACCAGCTGCGTGCCGCCGCCGCGGTACTCGCCGACGGCCTGCTTCGAGATCGCCTTGGCCTCCTTGGAGTCGATCTGGAGGCTCGCGAGGTAGTTCACGAGGTCGTCGATGCTCTGCTCGTTGAGCACGCCCTTCCCGCTGATCACACCCCACGCGGGCATGGGTGTCCCCGGTCTCCCGTAGTTCAGGATGTGCTTGACCTGCGAACGGGTGAACCGGAGCAGGACGGTGTTCAATGCCGGCGCCTGCCAGGAGACCTGCTGGGGGAGGCACTCGGGCACGTCGGGGTTGCCCTTGTTCTGCTCCTCGAGGCAGAAGTCGCTCTCGGGCTGCAGGACGAACGGTGCCGCGCCGCCCTCGGCCTTCGCGCCGTGGCAGTTGGCGCACAGCAGTGACTTGGTCGAGTCGTAGACCGGGCTCTGGTTGTTCGCGAACAGCACGGCGCCGCGCTCCTCCGAGCGGGCGAGGAACCCGTCCTTGGCGGCCACCTGCCGGCTGGGCTCCACCAGGAAGTAGACGGGCAGCGCGATCGCGACCACGAGGACGAAGAGCAGCGACCAGCCGAGCACGCGCTCGAGGCGACGACCCTCGAGGTCGTCGTCCTCCAGGAACTTGGTGAGGTTGGCCGGCGTCGGCTCCTGGTTGCGTCGGAGGCTCACGACGCGCCAGATCAGGTACCCGGCCAGGCCGAGCAAGGCGAGGCCGTTCAGCACGATCAACGTGGTGCGGAAGCTCACGGGGGGCTGCTCCTACTCTCCGCTCGCGGGCGTGGGCCGGGCCGGCGTCAGGGTGCAGATCAGACGCACGGTGCTCCCTCTTGGCCCTGGCCGGTGGTGTCGGTACCGATCGGCGGGCCCTGGACGATCGTGCCGGTGTCGACGACGATCGAGCTCCCGGACACGCTCAGCACGAAGCGGTCGAGCCCGCGGGGTGCGGGGCCACCGCGCTTCTCGCCGACCCGGTTGTACTTCGATCCGTGGCAGGGGCACTCGAACCACTGCGACGTCTGGCACCACGGGACGCGGCAGCCGAGGTGCACGCACTTCTGGTACAGCGCGACGTAGCCCTGGGCCATGCCGGCGGTGATCGTCGAGGGGTAGACCTTCTGGGCCTTCTTCAGGTCCTGCTTGGGGTACGGCTGGATGTAGACCTTCGCCGACGCGTTGTAGAAGGGCTGCTTGGCGTCGATCGACTTCTGGACGTCGTCGACGCTCCCGACGTTGATCTTGCCGCCGAAGCCGCTGGCGCCGCTCGGCCAGAGGAAGGCGAGGGCGGCGCCGCCGAAGCCGGCGACCGCGAGCGAGAGCCCGGTGAGGATGCCCCGGTTGAAGAACTGGCGCCGGGTGACACCGAGCTCCTCCTCGTCGATGGGCTCGTAGCGAACCGGCGCTCGGTCGCCCGCGGCGACGGGGACGTTGCTGTCGCCGCTGCCGAGCGCCCGTTGGGCGTCGTCGGTGCCCTCCTCGGCGTCGTCCCCTGCGGCGCCGGCGGTCCCGGGTGCGGACGCGTCGGCGCGTCGCGTCTCGCGGCTGAGGCGCCCGGTGCCCGCGCGACGACGCGCGGTGCCGAGGAGCACCACCGCCGCGAGTGCGAGCAGGACGACGACGCCGATGACGATCAGAGCCACGATCGCTCCTTAGAGCTCGAAGAAGGTGCCATCGTTCCAGGGGAAGACGAAGTTGAAGCCGGGTCCCCGGAAGAACGATCCGATGATCACGAGCACCGACCACATCATGATGAAGATGGTGAAGATCGCGATCGCGAACTTGCGGTCGGTGGGCTTCACCGACGAGTTCTTGTCGATGTAGGGGGCGAGGGCCAGCAGCCCGAGACCGATGCCCGGGATGGTCACGCCGGCGACCATCGGGTGGAACATCGTGAGGAGCTCCTGGAGACCCAGGAAGTACCACGGTGCCTTCGACGGGTTCGGCGTCTTGTTGAAGTCGGCGAGCCCGAGCAGCGGTGCGCGCACGAGCGCCGAGAAGATCGTGACGCCGGCGAGCAGGATCAGCATCGAGGCGAACTCGACGACGACGAGGTGTGGCCAGGTGTGGACCTTGTCCTGCGCCTCGGCGCGCGTCTGCTGGATCGACCCGGACTTGACGACCGTGAGCAGTCGTTGGGTGTGGCCGCCGGGACCGGTCGCGCCGGGGGTCGGGGGTGCCGCCACCGCGGTCGCGGTGCCACCGCCGCCCGACGCCGCGGCCGCGCCACCGGCGTCGCCACCCGCCAGTGCGGCCTTGCGCTTCTTGGACCGCTCGAGCAGGTGGGCCGGCACGCCGCCGGTGTCGCCACCCCCACCGCTGTCGTCTCCGCCGCCCGCGCCGCCGTCGTCCGAACCACCCGTCCCGCCGCCGCCCGTGGCCGGGGGCGGGGTGTCGCCGCCGCCGGCGCCGCCGCCCGCGTCGGGAGCAGGCGCGGCGGCTTCGGCCTCGCCGCCGTCTTCGGTGGGGAGACCGAGCGCCTTGCGACGCTCCTGGGAGCGCTTCAGCAGGTGTTCGGGGACTTCGGCCATGCGGAACCTTTCCGAAGCTTCTACAGGGGACCGGAGATGCCGCCGTCCTTGCGGACGCGCCAGAAGTGCACCGCCATGAAGATGACGATGACGAACGGGAACAGCAGGACGTGCAGCACGTACCACCGCAGCAGCGTGTCGTTCCCGATCTCCTTGGATCCGAGCAGCACGTACTTCACGCTGGATCCGAAGACCGGTGTGTACCCCATCATGTTCGTACCGACCGTGACCGCCCAGAGCGCGAGCTGGTCCCACGGCAGCAGGTAGCCGGTGAAGGAGAGGAGCAGGGTGAGCGTGAGCAGGATCACGCCGATCACCCAGTTGAACTCACGCGGTGCCTTGTAGGCACCGTGGTAGAAGACGCGGCACATGTGCAGGAACACCGACAGCACCATGAGGTGCGCGGCCCATCGGTGCATGTTCCGCACGAGCGACCCGAACGTGACCGCGGTCTCGAGCGTCTGGATGTCGTTCCACGCCGACGCGGCGGTCGGACGGTAGAAGAACATCAGGAAGATGCCGGTGACGGTGAGCAGGATGAACAGGAAGAAGCTGAGCCCGCCGAGGCAGAGCGTGTACGAGACCTTGACCGCGTGCCGCTTCACCTTCACGGGGTGCAGGTGGTACAGCACGTTGTTCATGATCACGTAGGACCGGTTGCGGGGACTGTCCGTGTACCCGCGCCGATAGACCGAACCGGGTCGGAAGATCGAGTTCCACGCCTGTGAGCCGCGGATCTTCTCGTCGGTCTTGTCGAGCGCGGCAGTCACCTTGCTGCCGCTCCCGTTGGTGCCGTTGCCGTTCCCGTTGGCCACGAACCCTGCTCCTGTCAGATCTGTTGCTTAGAACCGCACACCGTACGAGTAGCCGTGCCGATTCGTCCGAACGTGGGGGTCGCCGTCGGCGATGTCCGGGCTGATCTTCCCGAGGATGATCACGCCGGTGGGGCATCGGTCGACGCAGAGCGCACACCGGGTGCAGACGTCCTCGTCGACGATGAACGCGACGTTGTCATGGGGGTCCTCGCCCGGCTGCTCGGTCGAGACCGCCTCGGCGATGGCGTCGACCGAGACCATGTGGATGCACTTCCACGGGCAGATGTCGACGCAGCCCTCGCAGAGGATGCACTCGGCCTGGTCGATGTGGAGGAACTGCTTGGGCTTGACCGACTGGGTCAGGTAGGCCGGGTCGACCTCCTGGAGCACGTAGTCGGTCGCGAAGTCCGGCATCGGTGGATTCGCGTCGGTGCGGGCCACGTCAGGTGCCCTCGGCCGTTGCGGCTGCGGTGACCGGAGCGACGTCGACCGGAGCTGCCTCGGCGGTCGGCTCGGCTTCGGGGGCGCTCTTGCGGAGGGGGCGACCGAAGCGCGAGCGCTTCGGCGGCGTGTCGTCGCTGGACGCGTCGACGACCTTGAACCGTTCCTGCCACATGACCCAGAGCTTGAGGGTCAGCCCGAGCAGCACGACGTAGATGATCGTGACGACGATGTCGCGCAGGGCCGGGTAGTCCATGTTGAACGGCCAGTCCACCGGGAGGAACCCCAGCACCTTGTGACCGGACTGGAAGATGAACTTCGAGCTGTCGCCCCACTCGAGGTCCGCGTTCGCGAACGTCAGGAACTCGCTCGGGATGATCGCGAAGCCGAGGGCGAAGATCGCGAACACGCCGACCGATCCGGCGAAGGCCTCGGACCACGTCGTGACCTGCTCGGGGTCGCGCGGCTTGCGCGACGCGACCATGAGCAGGAGGTGCAGCACGAGCACGAGCATTCCGAGCAGCACGATCGTGCGCTGGAACGACGGGATGAGCTTCCCGAGCAGCAGGGTGACCACGATGATCGCCGGGAACAGCGCGATGCCCACCGTGGTGGGGAACGGTCGCTTGGCCTTCGGCGGCTTGATCAGCGTGATGACGACCGCGATGCCGACGATGAGGAGCATGATGCTCCAGATGAGGCGGCCAGCCTCACGAGTGTTGAAGTCGCCCAGGTCCCATGGCAACGTCAGGGTCCAGTTGGGCAGCAGGTTGGGCATTGTCCGGCGTCCCTCCCCGTCGCACGCGCCGGCGCCCCGAGCGCGAGGCGTTTCCTACCACGCTACTGGTGGCATCGGCATATTCGGGGTTCGGAGCGGATTTCCTCGGCCTCGGTGTGGGCTCAGCCGGTGTCGGGCGGCGGTCCGCGGTCGGGAGCCCGGAGGTGCCAGCCGGCGTCGTGGGAACCGTCGAGCCGGTAGCGACGGTGGGTGACGAGGTCGTGGTGGTGGCCGCAGAGCCGCACCTGGTTCTCGAGCGAGGTGCGCCCGTCGTCGGCGACCGCCTCCCGGTGGTGGATCTCGAGGCCGGACGAGGTGTGGCAGCCGTCGATGCGACAGGAGGGGTCGCGCCACTCGATGGCGGCCTTGAGGAAGGTGTCGCCGGAGCGTCCGAGGTGCGCGACGTGGGTGATCTCACGGCCTCGGGTGAGGATGAGGTCGACGATCGGGTCCTGGGTGGCCAGCCGGTCGATGACCGAGACCGGGACCGGCCCGACGCCCTCGATCTCGCAGATCTCGCCGGGCTCGGTCCGGCCGCGCCGCACGACCGGCAGGTCGATCCGGGCCCGGATGACCGGCCGGAGGGCCCGCCGTCGGCCAGCCGCTTTGCCGCCGGCGGCCGCGTCCGCGAGGGCGCACAGGGCGTCGGCGGCGCAGGCCCCGTAGGACTCGTCGCGTCCGCCGCGGCGCGCGGCGGTGAGCTGCTCCTCGACGAAGGGGGTGAGCACGGCGTTGATGCCGGCCAGGGCGTCGGGCGTGCCGCGCCAGGCGAGGCGACCGGCGCCGTCGCGATCCACCCAGGTCGAGAGGTCGCGATTGGCGTGCGCGGCGCGGTATCGCGCTTCGGACTCCTCGGGCTTCGCGGCATCGCGCACCGCCCGGGCGCGCTCCTCCAACCCGCGCAACGACGCACGTGGCGCGGTCGCGAGGAGCTCGGCCTCCGCGTCTGGATCCGCAGAAGCCGCGTGAGCGATGGCTCGCGCCTGCCCGGGCGACAAGGCGCCCTCGCGCAGAGCCGTCTCGGTTCCCGGGAGTCCGCTGAGATGCTCTGCGGTTTCGAGCATCCCGATCGTCTGGCCCAACGGCGCACCGGTCGCGCGGGAGATCCACTCAGCCGGGGAGCGAGCGCCGTCGTCGGCCCAGACCTTCGTCTCGGCCACCCGCGGCGCGAGCAGGGTCGTCGCGGCACTCGCGAGGCGGCCGGTCTCCCCGAACAGCTCGATCAGGTCCTTCGCGTCTCGCGCCGAGACGCAGCCCGGCTCCAGCTCGCGCACGAACGCACGCACCACCCCGACCGCAGCACGCAGCTGCGAGCGATCGATGCGGGGTTCTCGCGAGAGCGGGAGTGCGGACACGGGCCATCCAGCGAACCGGCTCGGAGCACCTGAGTGCCGAGCGATGCGAACGGAGGAACATGAGGGAGTTCCTCGACCCGAACTACACGAGTGAGAGTACCGGAACATACGTTCGCCGTCAAGCAACGTGACGGCGAACCGCGGAGAAATCTCCGGAGCGACCGGGGGCTGGCACGGGCGTCGCCGGGCCCGGGCCGGTGCCTCGACCTCCGGGCGCGTCTGCCAGCATGAACCCATGAGCGCCGCCCCCGATCCGGCGAAGTGGGATGTCCTCGTCATCGGCGGCGGTCCTTCCGGCGCGGCAACGGCCTACTGGCTCGCCGAGGCCGGCCACCGGGTCCTGGTCGTCGAGAAGAAGCGCTTCCCGAGGGAGAAGACCTGCGGCGACGGGCTCACGCCCCGGGCCGTCCACCAGCTCGAGGCCATGGGGCTGGGTGACCGCCTGGCCGCCGACCATCTCCGCTACGAGGGTCTCCGCTCGATCGCGAACGGGATCACCCTCGAGCTCGAGTGGCCCGAGCACCCCGTGTTCCCCAGCTACGGGTACGTCGTGCGCCGCCGCGACCTCGACGAGATGGTCGCGGACACGGCCGTGAAGGCCGGGGCCACGCTGTGGCCGGCGGCGGAGGCGGTGGCGCCCCTCGTCGAGGGCGGCCTGGTGACCGGCGCGGTCGTCGAGCACAAGGAGACCGGCACCAGGGAAGAGGTGCGCGCCCGCTACCTGGTGGTCGCCGACGGGTCGAACTCCCGGTTCGGGCGGGCCTTGGGTGCTTCCCGGGACCGCACCTATCCGCTCGGGATGGCCGTCCGGGGCTACTTCACCAGCCCCCGGCACGACGATCCCTGGATCGAGAGCCACCTCGACATCCGCGACCGGAACGGTGAGAACCTGCCCGGCTACGCCTGGATCTTCCCGGTCGGCGACGGCACCATCAACGTGGGTGTGGGCCTGCTGTCCACGTTCTCGGGCTGGAAGGACATCAACACGAGCCAGCTCATGGAGGCCTTCTGCGAGACCGCACCCTCTTATTGGGGCATCTCACCGGAGACCGCTTGCGGCGCCCCGACCGGCGGGAAGCTGCCGACCGGACTCTCGGTCAAGCCGTCGTCGGGGCCCACGTGGCTCAGCGTCGGGGACGCCGCCGGGACGATCAACCCGTTCAACGGCGAGGGGATCTCGGTCGCCTACGAGACCGGGCGCTTCGCGGCCGAGGCCCTCGACGAGGCGTTGCGCACCGGCGACGGGCTCGCACTGCGCGGGTACGACGCCCGGCTCGAGGAGACCTACGCGCTCTACTTCAAGGTGGCGCGGGCGTTCGTGCGGGTGATCGGCAATCCGGCGGTCATGCGTGAGCTCACCCGGGTCGGCTTCCAGAGCCGCACCTTGATGGAGTGGGTGCTGCGGATCATGGCGAACCTGCTCCGCCCCGACGAGCTCGGGCCCGCCGAGGTCGCCTACCAGATGGTCGCCGCCATGGTCGCCGTCGCCCCCGAGCCCTGAGGCCACTCTTTCTGGTCGCGCTCGCTCGGCGCCGGGGTACCCGGCGCCGATCCTGCGGAGGCGCTCGGCTGCTCCGATGCGCGCGAACGCACGGTCACGTCGGGGGGTGCTGCGAACGGCGAGACTGACGCCGTGAACGTCGCGGTGCGGAAGGCGTTGCGGGTCGCCATCGTCATGCCGGCGCTCTACGCGCTCATGCTCTACCTCGTCGACGACCCGTTCGCTGCCCTCTTCGCCGCGTTCGCCTGCTTCTCGCTCCTGGTCTTCGCGGACTTCAGCGGCTCCCGCGCCGCCCGCGCGCGGGCGTACCTGATCGCCACCGCGGTCGGCGCGGTGCTGGTGGCCCTCGGGACCGCGCTCTCCGAGGAGTTCGTGCTCGCCGCGCTCGTGATGGTCGTCGTGGCGTTCGTGATCCGCTACCTCGGCGTGTTCGGCGGGGCCTGGGCCGCCGGTGCGAACGCCGTCATCCTGGCCTATGTGCTCGCGGCGACCGTGCCGGGCCCGTTGTCCGACGTCGGTCAGCGAGTGCTCGGGTGGACCATCGGTGGGATCACGGCGACGGCCGCGGCGATCCTCCTGTGGCCGGTGTTCGAGCGCGACGTGCTGCGGATGCGCATCGCCGACGCCGTGCGCGCGACCGCGGCGCTGGTCCGCGCGTACTGGGAGGACGACGGCGATCGGACCGCGGCGCACGATGCTGCAGTGGCCTCGGTCGTCGACATGCGTCAGGCATTGGACTCGACCACCCTCCGACCTTCAGGACCGGCGGTTCGCGACCGCGCGATGGTCGCGGTCGTCGAGGGCGTCGAGCGGCTCGTCTCGATCGTGGGGGAGGAGGCCACCGACGCGGCCGCGGGCATCGCCAGGAGCCTCGGCGACTGTCTCCGGCTCTGCGCCGTCACCGCGACGGTCCTCGACGACGCGGCCTCGATGCTCGAAGGCGGTGCCCCGATCCCCGACTACCTCGCCCTCGAGTCGGCGCGTGCCGATCAGCTGATGACGCTCGACACATGGACCGGTGAACGGCTGCAGGCGGGCGACGATCCCGAGGTGGTCGTGACCCACCTCGAGGCCGTGTTCTGGACCCGGATCACCTCGTACCTCGCGCTCGGAATCGCGGCCGACTCGGCGATCGCCCGCGGCGGGAGCGCCGCCCAGTCCAACCTGACCTCGGCACTGCACACCCCCGTGATGTCCTTCGGGAGCCTGCGCGAGCGCGTCACCTACCTGCTGCACGCGCACAGCCAGATCCGCTCGGCGCGCTTCGCGGACGCGGCGCGCGCCGGCATCGGTCTCGGGATCGCGGTGGTCGTCGCCGGGCTCACAGGGGTCGACCACGGCTTCTGGGTCGTGCTCGGCACGCTCTCGGTCCTGCGCTCCAATGCGCTCGCGACCGGGCGGACCGCGTTCGAGGCCGTCGGTGGGACGTTGCTCGGGTTCGTCGTCATCACGCCGTGCGTGGTGCTGTTCGGCGACGACGCCAGGGTGCTGTGGGTCCTGCTGCCGATCACCGTGTTCCTCGCGGCATACGCGCCGACCGCGATCTCGTTCCTCATCGGTCAGGCGGGATTCACCATGTTCGTCGTGGTGTTGTTCACGATCCTCGAGCCCGAGGGCGTGAGCACCGGTCTCGCGCGCGTGCAGGACATCGCGATCGGGGCGGCGCTCAGTGTGGTGGTCGGCGTGCTGCTGTGGCCGCGCGGCGCGAGGGGGATGGTGCGACGCGCCCTCGCTGATCAGTGCCGGACCGACGCAGCGTTCCTCGAACGCGCCATGCAGGGGATCGTGGGCGACGCAGTGAACACCGACGCGGCCCGGACGCGAGCGGTGGAGGCCGGCCTCCGCGCCGGGGAGGCGTTCGACCAGCTCAAGACCGAGCCGGGTGCTCACGCGGTGGACGAGGAGACGGTCGCTGACGTCGCAGTCAGTGCCCGGCGGGTTCGCGCGGTGGCGGAGCTCATGTGCAGCCAGGCCGACTTGGGCTTCGTCGTCGAGCAACCCGAGGCTCGCGAGGCGTTGCGGGAGGAGTGCCGCGTGCTCTCGCAGATCCTGCGCGGCGACGGCGACGCGATCGCCGACGGGGGAACGGCACCGGTGGTGACCGAGGACCCGCCGGTCGGTGTCCGGAACGCGGCAGTCGACGCGCTCGTCGCGTGGGGCGGCGAGGGACCGGGGCTCGCGGCGCTCGGATCGTTGTGGGCGTGGGAGTGGGTGCGCCTGGTCCACCTCGCGCTCGTCCGGGCCGAGCCCGGCGTGGAGGCGATCGCGGCCGCCATGGACGCTCCGTGGTGGCGCTGACCGGGATCCCTTCCCGGCCCGCCTTGCCTTGCCTCTCCGGCGGGCGCCTCGGATAGCCTGCGCATCGCAGCCCATCGAGATGTGAGAGGCGAGAGGGGAGCTCGTGGAGCAGTACTTGCCGATCTTCTCGATGGTCGTGCTCGTGATCCTGTTCGCCGCCGTGTCGTTCGTCGCGTCCAGGCTGCTCGGTCCTCGTCGTCCGACGAACGCGAAGCAGGCACCGTACGAGTCGGGCATCGTGCCCGAGGTCGAGAACGTCGAGCGCTTCCCGGTGAAGTTCTACCTGGTGGCGATGGCGTTCATCATCCTCGACGTCGAGATCATCTTCCTCTACCCGTTCACCACGATCCTGAAGGACCTCGGTGCGTATGGGTTGATCACGATGGGCGTGTTCCTGATCGTGCTCCTGGTGCCGTTCGCGTACGTGCTCTCGACCGGTGCGGTGTCGTGGGGCCCGGTACGCCAGGTCGCCTCGCAGATGCCGGCACGCGTCCTGCACGCCGTGGGTCGCCCTGGCCGCGACGGCATGGACCCTGCGGCGCCACCCGCGGACCCGGACGCCGAGGAGCAGGTCGCCTAGCCATGGGCATGGAGCAGATCCCCCACAACTTCCTCACCGGGCGGCTCGAGGACCTCGTGAAGTGGGCGCGTCGCAACTCGATGTGGCCCGCGACGTTCGGTCTCGCGTGCTGCGCCATCGAGATGATGGCGACGGGCGCGGCGCACTACGACCAGGCCCGCTTCGGCATGGAGGTCTTCCGCGCGAGCCCGCGCCAGGCCGACCTCATGATCGTCGCCGGTCGGGTGAGCCAGAAGATGGCGCCGGTGCTCCGGCAGGTCTATGACCAGATGGTCGAGCCCAAGTGGGTCATCTCGATGGGCGTGTGCGCCAGCAGTGGCGGCATGTTCAACAACTACGCGATCGTCCAGGGCGTCGACCAGATCGTTCCGGTCGACGTCTACGTGCCCGGCTGCCCGCCCGGCCCCGAGACCCTGCTGCACGGGATCCTCACGCTCCATGAGCAGGTGCGCTCCGGCGAGATCATGCGCCGGCGTGGCGAAGGGCACGGCGCCGGCATCCGGGTCGACCAGATCGACGGCACGCCGTCGCACGTCCAGCCCGTCAACACTCCCGCCTGATCGCCCCACGGAACCGTTCCAGAGGATCACCGGACCATGCCCGAAGCACCGCCGACCGACGACGAGGCTCGTGAAGAGATTCACAATTCCGAGCTCGCCCAGACTGCGGCGTCCGACGAGGTCGCGGCCGCAGTCCTCGACCGCTTCCCCGACTCCGTGTTCCACGACTCCCACGGTCAGCCGGTGGTCTACGTGGAGCGCAGCGCGTGGCACGACGTCGCGGCCTTCCTGCGTGACGAGCAGGAGTTCACGCAGTGCGTCGACGTCACTGTCGTCGACCACTCGCACGACGCCGCACGTCTGCAGATCGCGGGCGTCGCTCCGGAGCGCTTCGAGGTCGTGGCGAACTTCCTCTCGCACCCGCGTAACCGGCGGCTCCGCATGATCGCCGAGGTGCCCGAGTCGGAGACGACCGTGGCGAGCCTCACCGACCTGTACCCCGGGGTCGACTTCGCCGAGCGCGAGGTCTACGACCTGCTCGGCGTGACCTTCGACGGCCACCCCGACCTCACGCGCATCCTCCTGCCCGACGACTGGGAGGGGCACCCGCTGCGCAAGGACGACTACCCCGCGCGGGTGCCGGTCACCTTCAAGGAAGACCCAGGGCCCAGATGAGGGGACTGGGATGAGTGAAGAGATCATCACGAGCGACCCGGACCAGAACCGGCTCGAGGCGCAGACCGACGAGGGCGCGCAGGTCCTGCGGCCGACGGGGGGTGCGAGCGAGCACGAGCTGGTGCTGACCGGTGGGCTGTGGCCCGACGAGGCCGAGACCACGATCATCAACATGGGTCCGCAGCACCCGTCGACCCACGGGGTGCTGCGGGTCATGCTCGAGCTCGACGGCGAGACGGTGCTGCGCGTGAAGCCCGTCATCGGGTACCTGCACACCGGCATGGAGAAGACGGCCGAGGAGCTCACCTACGTCCAGGGCGCGACCAACGTCACGCGCATGGACTACGTCTCTCCGCTCTCGAACGAGCTGGTGTGGTCGACCGCGGTCGAGCGGCTGCTCGACGTCGAGGTGCCGACGCGCGCGGTGTGGATCCGGATGCTCCTCGTCGAGCTCAACCGCATGGCGTCGCACCTCCTCTTCCAGGCCACGAACGGCATGGACATCGGCGCGCTGTCGATGATGATCTACGGCTGGCGCGAGCGAGAAGAGGTGCTTCGTCTGCTCGAGATGTTCACCGGGCTGCGGATGAACAACAACTTCATCCGACCCGGCGGAGTTGCTGCCGACCTCCCCGACGGGTGGGAGGCCGCGACGCTCGAGGTCTGCGACATCGTCGAGAAGGGTGTGCGCGAGTACTCCGAGCTGCTCACCCAGAACCCGATCTGGATGGAGCGCCTCGTCGGCGTCGGGGTCATCACCACCGAGCAGGCGCTCGCGCTCAGCATCACCGGGCCGATCTTGCGCTCGACCGGCTTCCCGTGGGACCTCCGGAAGGCGCAGCCGTACCTGGCCTACGACGAGGTCGACTTCGACGTCGTCTACACGGAGAACGGTGACTGCTACGACCGTTTCCTGATCCGGCTCAACGAGATCCACGAGTCGGTGAAGATCGTCCGGCAGTGCGTGGAGCGCATGCCCCGCGGCGACTACCGCCTCCAGGACGCAAAGATCACCCCGCCGCCGCGTGCGCGCATCGACGAGTCGATGGAAGCGCTGATCCACCACTTCAAGCTGTTCACCGAGGGCTTCAAGGTGCCGGCCGGCGAGACCTACTGCGCAGTCGAGTCGCCACGCGGTGAGATCGGCTGCTATCTCGTGTCGGATGGATCGGGAAAGCCGGCTCGGATGCACATCCGAGGCCCGTCGTTCTACAACCTGCAGTCGGCGGGGCCGATGACCGAGGGTTCGTTGATCGCCGACGCGGTCGCGATCATCTCGAGCGTCGACCCGATCCTCGGAGAGGTGGACCGGTAGTGGCGTTCACCGACGCGGATCGCCGACGGGCGAAGGACGTCATCGCCAGGTACCCGCACGCGCGGTCCGCGCTGCTGCCGCTGCTGCTGATGGCGCAGGACCGAGACGGATGGGTCACGCCCGAGGCGATGGAGGAGATCGCGTCGCTGCTCGACCTCACCCCGGCACTCGTGCTCGGGACGTGCTCCTTCTACACGATGCTCAAGCGCGAGCGAGTCGGAGAGCTCGTCGTGTCGGTGTGCACGAACGTGTCGTGCCTGGTGAACGGCGGACCGAACCTCCTCGACGGTCTGCGTGCGCAGTTCTCCGACGACGACGACGTCTTCGTCGAGGAGGTCGAGTGCCTCGCGGCATGTGACCTCGCGCCGGTGCTGCAGGTGAACTACGAGTACCACGGCAAGCTCACGACCGAGACGGCGGTCGACCTCATCGAGCAGTACAAGCGTGGCGAGCTCGTCGCCCGCACGGTGTCCGGCACGAACACGGGCAAGGCACCCGCGAAGTCCGCCTCGACCGGCTCTTCCACCGGCGCCTCGGCAGGCAGAGGAGTGTCCTGATGGCCGTCGAAGAGACGCGCATCGTCACCAAGTTCCTGCGGACGCGCGAGAAGGACTCCTGGACCTTCGAGTCGGCGCGCAAGAACAACAAGGCGTACTCCGCGCTCGAGAAGGCGCTGAAGATGGACCCGGCCAAGATCGTCGAGGAGGTGCAGACCTCAGGCCTGCGGGGCCGCGGCGGCGCCGGGTTCGGCACCGGGCAGAAGTGGTCGTTCCTCCCGAAGGGCGTCTTTCCGCGCTATCTGGCGGTGAACGCCGACGAAGGCGAGCCTTCGACGTTCAAGGACCACATGCTCATCGAGCGCGACCCCCACCAGATCATCGAAGGCGCCGCGATCACCGCCTTCGCGATCCAGGCGCACCACGCGTTCATCTACATCCGGGGTGAGTTCGGGCTCGGCGCCGAGCGCCTCCAGCAGGCGGTCGACGACGCGTACGCCAACGGGTTCCTCGGCAAGGACATCCTCGGCTCGGGGTTCGACGTCGACCTCGTCGTGCACCGGGGCGCGGGCTGCTACATCGCGGGCGACGAGACCGGCCTGCTCTCGAGCCTCGAGGGCGAGCGCGCGATGCCTCGGATCAAGCCGCCGTTCCCCGCGGCCCAGGGCCTCTACGCCGCGCCGACCGTGGTGAACAACGTCGAGACCATGTCGACCATCCCGCACATCATCCGGCGGGGTGGCAAGTGGTACTCGGGCCTCGGCGTCAACAAGTCGACGGGCACACGCATCTTCTCGGTCTCCGGGATGGTCGAGCGTCCGGGCAACTACGAGATCGAGCTGGGCATGACGTTCCGCGACCTCATCGAAGGACTCGCGGGTGGGGTGCGCGACGGCAAGCAGATGAAGTTCTTCATCCCGGGTGGCGCGTCGGCACCGTGGCTCATGCCCGAGCACCTCGACGAGCCACTCGACATGGACCGCGCGAGTGAGCTGCGGACGATGTTGGGGTCGGGCGCGATCATGGTGTTCGACGAGACGGTCGACCCGTTGCTCGTGTCGTGGCGGCTCGCGAAGTTCTTCGCACACGAGTCATGTGGCAAGTGCACACCCTGTCGCGAGGGATCCGGGTGGATCGACAAGATCCTCTACCGGATGTCGCACGGCCTCGGTCGCCCCGACGACCTCGACCTGTTGCTCGACTTCGGCAACAACATCGTTCCGGGGCTCAACGCACCGTTCGCGCAGACGACGATCTGCGCGCTCGGTCCTTCGACCATGAGCCATGTCGTGAGCCTCGAGCGCTGGTTCGGCGACGAGATCCGTGACCGCCTCAAGCGCGACTTCGACAAGCGCGCCGTCCTCCAGGTGGCAGCATCGTGAGCACCAACGCCGTCCCCATGAGCCAGTGGCCGTCGGATCACCGGTACACGATTCCGGTCGCCGGCGACCAGGACGTCGTCACGGTCACGATCGACGGCAAGGAGGTGCAGGCCCCGCGCGGCGAGCTGCTCATCAAGGTCGCGCAGGAGCACGGCACCTACATCCCGCGGTTCTGTTACCACGAGCGCATGAAGCCGGTCGGCATGTGCCGGATGTGCCTGGTCGAGGTCGAGGGCATGCGCGGCATGCAGATCAGCTGCGCGACACCGGTCGTCGAGGGCATGGTCGTCAACACCCAGTCCGAGGGCGTGAAGACCGCGCAGGACGGTGTGCTCGAGTTCCTGCTCATCAACCACCCGCTCGACTGCCCGGTCTGCGACCGCGGTGGCGAGTGTCCGCTGCAGGACCAGACGCTCGCGTTCGGGCCCGGCGAGTCGCGCTACGTCGAGGAGAAGCGGCACTTCGAGAAGCCGATCCCGATCAGCGACCTCGTGCTGCTCGACCGGGAGCGCTGCATCCAGTGCGGCCGTTGCACCCGGTTCGCGGCAGAGGTCGCCGGCGACCCGCTGATCGATTTCGGCGGCCGCGGCGACAGCACCGAGGTCATCACCTATCCCGACGAGCCGTTCACGTCGTACTTCTCCGGCAACGTCGTCCAGATCTGCCCGGTCGGCGCGCTCACCGCGCGGCCCTACCGGTTCAAGGCCCGCCCGTGGGACCTCGAGGCGATCGAGACCTCCTGCCAGACGTGCGCGGTCGGCTGCCGCGGGACGCTCGACTCGACGTCGAACCAGATCGTGCGGCTCCTCGGCGTCGACTCCGAGCCGGTGAACCAGGGCTGGCTGTGCGACAAGGGCCGGTACGGCTACGAGTGGGTGCACAACGAGACGCGCGTGCGTGCGCCGATGGTTCGGAAGGGCGGTCGGCTCGTCGAGAGCTCCTGGCCCGAGGCACTCGAGGCCGCAGCGACCGCGATCCGCCGCGTCCGCGACGAGTCCGGTGCCGGGGCGGTCGCGGTGCTCGGTGGTGCGCGCGGTACGAACGAGGACGCCTACGCCTGGGCCCGCCTGGCCAAGAGCGTCATCGGCACCGACCACGTCGACGCCCAGCTGGGTGACGGCCTACCTGCTGACGTCGTGCTCGGGATGTCGCGCGCCACGATCGCCGACCTCGACCGCGCGAAGGCGATCGTCCTGCTCGGCGCAGACCTCAAGGAGGAGCTCCCGGTCCTCTCCCTGCGTGTGCGGCGAGCCGCCGTCGACCTCGGCGTCCCGCTCGTCGAGGTCGGCGCGCGCGAGACCGGGTTGACCCGGTACGCGACGACCGTCCTCCAGCACCTTCCTGGCGCCAACGCAGACGTGGTCGCGAAGCTCGTGTCGGCACTCGGGGGCCGCAAGACCCGCACCAAGGCGATCGACGAGCTCGTCGACGCGCTCGCGGATCGCGAGGGTCCGATCGTCGTCGTGCTCGGGCGGCCGTCGGTGGCGGAGTCGGCCGACGCGACCGTGCACGCGGCGTCACTGCTCGCCGCAGCGGGACCCGACGTCCGCTTCCTCTCGGCCCTGCGCCGCGGCAACGTCCACGGGGCACTCGACCTCGGGCTCACGCCCGGGTTCCTGCCCGGACGCGTCACCCTCGACGCCGGCAGGGAGCACTTCACCGACGCGTGGGGGAGCGTGCCCGATGCCCCCGGTCTCGACGCCGCGGGCATCCTGCGTGCCGCCGCCGAGGGCTCGGTGAAGCTGCTCGTCCTGCTCGGTTGCGATCCACTCGCCGACTTCCCGGACCGCGCGCTCGCGGAAGCCGCGCTGTCGAAGGTCGAGCGCATCGTGTGCGTCGGCGCATTCCCCGACGACGGGGCGGCGCGCGCCGACGTCCTGCTCCCGCCCACCGTGTGGGGCGAGCAGCGCGGCACGATGTCCAACCTCGAGGGTCGCGTCGAGCGCCTCGGCCGCAAGGTCACGCCCGAGGGCACGACCATGGAGCCGTGGCGCATCGCCGGGGAGCTCGCCGCGCGGCTGGGTGCAGACTTCGACCTCGAGCTCGTCGACGAGGTCCAGGACGAGATCGCGCGGCTGGCGCCGGCGTTTGCCGGGGTCGACGCCGCGCTCGTGCGTCGAGCGCGTGACGGGGTGGTTCTGCCGCTCGCCGATCACGTCGATGAGCTGACCTTCGGCGTCGGCCCGACCGGTCCCGGGCTGTCGTGGGAACCGATCCCGACGACGGCGGAGGAGCCACTGCCCGAGGGCGCAGATCCTGCCGCGGGCCAGACACCGGTCCCGGCGGTCGTGGCGAGCCCGCCGACACCGGCGATCCCGCTCACCGTGTGGTCCGGCGAGGCGCCGGCACCCGCCGGGGTCCCCGTCGACGCGTACAGTCTCCGCCTCGTGGCCGCGCGCACCCTGTACGGATCCGACCGGGTGGTCGCGGCCTCACCGTCGCTGGCGCGCCTCGCCCAGGACGGCGCTCGCCTCCTGGTGCATCCACGAGACCGCGACACGCTCGGCGTCGCCGAGGGTGAGGTCGTGCGCGTGACGACGTCGCACGGCACGGTCGAGCTGGCCGTCGAGGACGACACGCGGACCCAGCAGGGCACCGCGTTCGTCGCGAGCAACCGCACCGGTCCCGGCTCCGGCGACCTGGTCGACATCACCGCGCAGGTCACCGACCTCCGCGTCGAGACGCTCGCTCCAGGCGGCCCCGCGGGCGGTGGCTCATGAGCTGGGTGCTCGGGGCCGACCCGCTCCTCCAGGGCGACATCGACCTCACGGTCGTCCTGATCGTGATCGGCAAGACGATCGTCATCTTCGCCCTGCTCCTGATCGGCGTCATGTTCTACGTGTGGTTCATGCGCAAGGTGATCGCCGACATGCAGAACCGCATCGGGCCGGCGACCGCGGGACCCTTCGGGATCCTGCAGACGCTCGCCGACGGCATCAAGCTGTTCTTCAAGGAGCAGTCGACGCCGAAGATGGCCGACAAGCGCGTCTACCTCCTCGCGCCGTACCTCTCCATCATCCCCGCGTTCCTCGCGTTCGCGATCGTGCCGATCGGTGGCACGGTCTCGATCGCCGGGCACGTCACCGAGCTGCAGCTCGCGGATCCGGCGATCGGGATCCTCTTCCTCCTGATGATGTCGGGCATCGGGCTCTACGGCGTGATGCTCGCCGGCTGGTCGTCGGGTTCCAAGTACCCGCTGATCGGGTCGGTGCGCGCGTCCGCGCAGCTGCTGTCCTACGAAGCCGCGCTCGGGCTCGCGATCGTCGGCGTGCTCATCCACACGGGCACGCTCTCGACGCGCGCGATCGTGAACCAGCAGGTGTGGACCGGCCTCGACTCCATCGTGAGCGAGTGGTACTGGCTCCCGGCGATCGGCGCCTTCATCATCTTCATCATCGCGGCGCTCGCCGAGACCAACCACCCGCCGTTCGACCTCGTCGAGGCCGAGCAGGAGCTCGTCGGTGGCTTCCACACGGAGTACACGGGCATCCGCTTCGCGCTCTTCTTCCTGGCCGAGTTCATGAACCTCATCACCATGTGCGCGATCGCGGTCACGCTCTTCCTCGGCGGACCGAACGGGCCGGGCCTCACCGGGCTCGGAGTCCCCGCCGACAGCTGGCTGAACACGTGGGTCATGCCGATCTTCTGGTTCATGTTCAAGCTGCTCGTGCTGCTCTACGGCACGGTGTGGATCCGGGCGACGCTGCCCCGGCTCCGCTACGACCAGCTGATGGACGTCAGCTGGAAGGTGCTCATCGAGGCCGCGTTCCTCTGGGCGATGGTCACGGGTGTGATCGTCGTCGGGCGCGACCAGGGGTGGAACCTCTGGATCGTGACGCCCGCCGCGGCGCTCGGTGCACTGGTGATCTACGGGATCCTGATGGCCTGCGTCCCCCGGCGCGGCGAAGTGACTGAAGAGATCAAGTAGATGGGGAAGTTCACGGGGTTCCGCGTCACCATCCAGCAGGTCTTCCGGAAGAAGCTCACCGGTGACTACCCGAAGCACAAGCGCCCGAAGCCGGAGCGCTTCCACGGTCGCCACGTCCTGAATCGCTACGAGGACGGCATGGAGAAGTGCATCGGATGCGAGCTGTGTGCCGGCGTGTGCCCGGCGAAGTGCATCTATGTGCGCGGCGCCGACAACCCACCTGACGCGCCCGTGTCACCGGGCGAGCGCTACGGCTTCGTCTACGAGATCAACTACCTCCGGTGCATCCACTGCGACCTGTGCGTGGAGGCGTGCCCGACCGAGGCCATCACCGAGACGAAGCTGTTCGAGTTCTCGTTCGCCAACCGCGAGGACGCGATCTACACGAAGCGCGAGCTCGTCGTCGACGACAACGGACGGGCCCGCCGCCAGCCTTGGGAGCTGTGGCTCGGGGGAGAGGACGACCACACGAGCGCGTGGATGCGTGCCACTGCGCCTTCGGGCCAGGCCGCGTTCGAGGGCAAGGTCGCGTGGTCCGGTGAGCTGGGCTTCGGTGTGCGCGACCCCGAGCTCGGCCAGTCGGTCACGCCGGCTCTGACTGCTGCACCCACCGATGCCGAGGCGCAGGCCGATCCGGAGATCGACCTCGGGTGACGGTCTTCCTGTTCTTCCTGTTCGGCGGCCTGACGCTCGCCGGGGCGCTCGGCGTCGTGCTCTCGCGCAACCCGGTGCACTCGGCGCTCTTCCTCGTGCTGACGCTCCTGAGCGTCGCGGTCCTCTTCCTGCTCCAGGACGCGCAGCTCGTCGCGGCCGTGCAGGTGATCGTCTACGCCGGTGCCATCGTGGTGCTCTTCCTCTTCGTGATCATGCTGCTGGGCGTCGACCGGCGAGAGGCGCTCACCGAGGCGTTGCGCTTCCAGCGCCCGATCGCGCTCGCGCTCGGCGCGATCCTCCTGGCCGAGCTGCTCTTCCTCGGTGGCAACCAGTGGGCGACCGGAGCCAAGACCGTCAGCGGCGTACCCGTGAACGGCGGCGGCGACTTCGGCAACAACATCCAGCGCGTCGCACGGGTGCTGTTCACCGACTTCCTCTGGCCGTTCCAGCTCACCGCGGTCCTGCTCGTCATCGCCGTCGTCGGCAGCGTCGCCGTCGCGCGGCGCAGCGGCCAGTCTCCCGACCAGGCGCCCGACTCCGACCCGAGCCGGGGGTCGACCCCGTGAGCAACCCCGTGCTGGCCGCGTTCGAGATCACGCCGACGTACTACCTCGTCCTCGCCGCGGGGCTGTTCACGATCGGGGCCGTCGGTGTGCTCGTCCGCCGCAACGTGCTCGTGATGTTCATGAGCGTCGAGCTGATGCTCAACGCGGTGAACCTGACGTTCGTGGCGTTCGCCTCGGCACTCAACGACACCGCCGGCCAGGTGCTGGTGTTCTTCACGCTCGTGGTCGCGGCCGCCGAGGTCGCGGTCGGACTCGCGATCATCGTCGCGATCTTCCGTCGCCGTCGCGGAGCGACCGCCGACGATCTCACGGTGCTGAAGGGATGACGGCGTGAACGCGCACGATCTGCTCCAGACGGTCGGCATCGTGCCGCTGTTGCCGTTGCTCGGCGCGGTGCTGCTGCTGTGCTTCGGGAAGCGCATCGGCGAACCGCTCGCCGGCTGGATCGCGACCGGCCTCATGGGCCTCGCGTTCCTGTGGTCGCTCGTGATGCTCGCAGCGGCGCTGAGCCTTCCGCCCGACGAGCGGTCGGTGTCGACCGTGCTGTTCACCTGGCTCCCGGCGGATCAGCTCAAGGTCGACATGGCGTTCCTGGTCGACCCGCTCTCGATCACCTGGATCCTGCTCGTCACCGGCGTCGGGATGCTGATCCACATGTACGCGATCGGGTACATGCACGGAGATCCCGGGTTCGGTCGCTTCTTCGCGTACTTCAACCTGTTCGCGGCGTCGATGCTGATCCTGGTCCTCGGGAACAACTACCTGGTCACCTTCCTCGGGTGGGAAGGCGTGGGCGTCTGCTCGTACCTCCTCATCTCGTTCTGGAACCAGCGGGAGAGCGCGGCCCTCGGCGGCAAGAAGGCGTTCATCTACAACCGCGTCGGTGACTTCGGGTTCATGCTCGCGATGTTCCTGTTGATCGCGGAGTTCGGCACGCTCGACTACGGCGCGACCTCACAGGCCGCGGCGACCGCGGCCGGTGGCGTGGTGACGGCCGTCGCGCTCCTCCTCTTTCTCGCGGTCACCGGGAAGAGCGCACAGATCCCGCTCTTCCCGTGGCTCGCCGACGCGATGGAAGGTCCGACACCCGTCTCCGCGCTCATCCACGCGGCGACGATGGTGACCGCCGGGATCTTCCTCGTCGCACGAACCCACGCGTTCTTCGACGCGAGCCAGGACGCCTCCACGGTCGTCGCATGGATCGGCGGGCTCACCGCGTTGCTCGCGGGGACGGTCGCCTGCCTCCAACCCGACATCAAGCGCGCGCTGGCGTACTCGACGATCAGCCAGCTCGGGTACATGGTCCTCGCGCTGGGTTTGCACGCGTACACGGCCGCGGTGTTCCTCGTCCTGATGCACGCGTTCTACAAGGGCTGCCTGTTCCTCGGTGCCGGGTCGGTCATCCACGGCAACGACGAGAACCAGGACATGCGGGTCATGGGCCGCCTCAGGGGTTTCCTCCCGGTGACTGCTGCGGGGATGGTGATCGCGTGGCTCGCCATCACCGGGGTCCCGCCGTTCGCCGGCTTCTGGTCGAAGGACCTCGTGATCGAGTCGGCGTTCGAGGCCGGCGACTACGGGCTGTGGGTGACGGCGACGCTCGCGGCCGTCATGACCGGTCTGTACATGACGCGGCTCATCTACCTCACGTTCTTCGGCAACGCTCGCTTCAACGATCTGCCCCAGCCCGACGCGGTCCCCTCGGTCAGCGGGGGCTCCGACGACGACGCCGCGGTTGCGGTCGCCGATCCCGACGCCGCTGTGTACACGGAGGCCGACCTCGGGTACGACCCGGACTTCTCGCCGACCGTCGACTACCGCGAGCCGGCACGCGCACCCCGGCTGCACGGCCACGAGCCGCACGAGAGTCCGACGGTGATGCTCGTCCCCATCGGCGTGCTCGCGTTCCTCGCCGCCATCGGCGGCCTGCTCAACCTGCCGATCCAGGGCCTCGAGTTCCTCGGCGAGTGGCTCGACCCGGTGTTCCAGGGGGTCGACCAGCCCCACCCGTCGAGCTTCGACGAAGGGTTGGCGCTCACCGGCATCGCGTTCCTGTTCGCGGCGATCGGTATCGGCATCGCGTACCTCATCTACCGACGCGGGCTGCGGGCTCCGAACGACGACCCGTTGCGCAAGAACCTCGGAAGCGGCGCGAACGTGGCGGGGAACGCCTACTACCTCGACTCCGGGGTCTCGGCGTTCGTCGACAAGCCCGGACGGGCGACCGCCGGCTTCCTCGACGAGACGGTCGACACCAAGGTCATCGACGGCAGCGTCAACGGGGTCGGGCACCTCGTGAAGCGCGCCGGTGACGGTCTGCGCGCGGTGCAGGACGGCCACGTTCGTCGCTACGCGATCGGCATCGTGCTCGGCGCGACCGCGTTGCTCATGTACCTCCTCGTCTACGTGGCGCGCTCGAGCATGGGCGACTTCCCGATCCTCTCCGCGATCATCGTCACGCCCCTGATCGGTGGGATCATCGTGATGTTCCTCCCGGCCGAGCGGCCCGAGGTCATCAAGGCGGTCGGCTACCTGTTCACGATCGCGACGCTCGCACTGAGCCTCTGGATGCTCTGGGAGTTCTCGACGACCGACTACTTCTTCCAGTTCGTCGAGGACCACGCCTGGATCCCCGGCATCGGCACGCGCTACATCGTCGGCGTCGACGGCATCAGCCTCTTCATGATCGTGATCACGGCGGTGCTCATGCCGATCGGGTTGGTCGCGTCGGCGAAGTACCCCACGCATCGGCCGAAGGCGTTCGTGGCGTGGTTCCTGGTCCTCGAGTTCACGATCATGGGCGTCTTCCTCTCCCTGGACCTCATCCTCTTCTTCGTGTTCTGGGAGCTGCTGCTCGTCCCCATGTACTTCCTGATCCAGGGCTGGGGGCACGAGCGCAAGAACTACGCCGCCACCAAGTTCTTCCTGTACACGGCCGCCGGTTCGGCGCTGATGTTCGCGAGCATCCTGACGCTCGGCTTCCTCCACCAGTCCGACACGGGTGTCCTCTCGTTCGACTACCGCGTGCTCGCGGAGTGGGGCTGGACCGGGCTCGGCGGGACCACCGAGGTGCTCCTGTTCCTCGGGTTCATGGCCGCCTTCGCGATCAAGGCACCGTTGTTCCCGTTCCACACCTGGCTCCCCGACGTGCACACCGAGGCCCCCACGGCGGGATCAGTCGTCCTGGCCGGCGTGATCATCAAGATGGGTGCCTACGGGCTGCTGCGGTTCTCCTTCGAGCTGTTCCCGCAGGCCTCGGTCGACCTGGCGCCGGTGATGCTCACCCTCGGCGTGATCGGCATCGTCTACGGGGCAGTCGTCGCCGCGATGCAGAAGAACGCGAAACGGGTGATCGCCTATTCATCCGTCGCGCACATGGGCTTCATCGTGCTCGGGATCTTCTCGCTCACGGTGTTCGGGCTCGATGGCGCGGTGTTCACGATGCTGAGCCATCCGCTCACCACCGGCGCACTGTTCCTCACGGTCGGCTTCCTGTACGAGCGGCGCCACACCTACGAGATGGCCGAGTACGGCGGCATCTGGAAGTCCGCGCCGATCCTCACCGCGATGTTCATGATCGCGATGTTCGCCGGCATCGGCCTGCCCGGGTTCTCCGGCTTCATCGGCGAGTTCCTGTCGCTCCTCGGGACGTTCGTGTCCGAGCGACCCTGGGCCGTGGTCGGTGCGACCGGGGTGATCCTCGCGTCGGTCTACATGCTGTGGTCGTTCCAGAAGGTCTTCACCGGCAAGCCGAACCCACGGCATCCGAAGCTCAAGGATCTGCACCTGCGTGAGATCGCCGTGGTCGCGCCCCTGCTCGCGCTCAGCCTCTTCCTCGGTCTCTACCCGAAGCCGGCGCTGGACCGCATCGAGCCCTCGGTGCAGCGGTCGATCGTGAACCTCCAGCTCAAGACCGACTACAAGGAGACGCGACCCGCGGGCTCTGACGAGACCGAGCTCCATGGCGTCAAGCCGGGTGCCTCGGTCCACCTGGGTCGCACCGGGCGCGGGGGGCAGCAGTGATGCTCGGTTCCCTGCCCCTCGGCGTCACTCCGATCGTCACGCCCGACGTCGACTGGCTCGCGATCAGCCCCGTCATCGCGCTCGCGGCGGCGGGCATCCTCATCGTGCTCTCGAAGGCGCTGCTGCGTGGCCACCGCGCCGCGATGCCGGTCGCGGTCGTGCTCGCCTTCGCCGGGGTCATCGCTGCCGGCGTCCTGGAGCTCATCCTCTGGAACGACGTCCACGACGACGGTGCGATCACGACGGTCGCCGGGATGGTGCGGGTCGACCCGTTCGGTGTGTTCCTCGGCGTCGTGGTGGTGATCGCCACGTTCCTCGCCGTCCTGCTCTCGATCGCGTACCTCCGGCGTGAGGGTCTGGAGAGCTCCGAGTACCTCGGGCTGCTCCTCCTCTCGGGGGCCGGGATGCTCGCGATGACGACGGCCAACGACCTCATCGTGGTGTTCCTCGCGCTCGAGGTCCTGTCGATCCCGCTCTACGTGCTCGCAGCCTTCGACCGGCGGCGCGGCATCCTCGCAGGAGGCGGGCATCAAGTACTTCGTGCTCGGCGCGTTCTCGTCGGCCGTCTTCTTGTACGGCGTCGCGCTCACCTACGGGGCGACGGGCACGACGTCGCTCACGGGGATCCACGACTTCCTCGCCCAGAACACGCTGCTGGAGCAGGGGACCCTCCTCGCCGGGTTCGCGCTCCTCCTCGTCGGCCTGGGCTTCAAGGTCGCGGCGGTGCCGTTCCACATGTGGACGCCCGACGTGTACCAGGGCGCTCCGACGCCGATCACCGCCTTCATGTCGGCGGCGGTCAAGGCCGCGGCGTTCGCCGCGCTGCTGCGGGTGTTCGGGGTGGCGTTCCCGCTCTACAGCACCGACTGGAAGCCGGCGATCATCACCCTGTCGGTGCTGTCGCTCGTCGTCGGGAGCGTGGCCGCGGTCGTCCAGACCGACATCAAGCGCATGTTGGCGTACTCGTCGATCGCTCATGCCGGGTATGTGTTGATGGGCTTCGCCGACAACACGGCGCGGGGTCGCGAGGCCGCGCTCTTCTACCTGTTCGTGTACACGTTCATGTCGATCGGCGCGTTCGCGGTGATCACGCTCGCGACGCGCAAGGGCGACGACAGCCACGAGCTCGACGACTACCGGGGCCTCGCGCTGCGGCGCCCGGTGCTCGGCGGGTTCCTGATCTTCTTCGTGCTGGCCCAGGCGGGGATCCCGCTCACCGGAGGGTTCGTCGCGAAGCTCGAGATCTTCTCGGCGACGGCTCGCGCCGAGCAGTACGGCCTGCTGATCGTCGGTGTGCTCGCGGCGGTCGTGACGGCGTTCTTCTACCTGCGGATCTCGATGACGCTGCTCAGCTCGCCGGAGGGTGACGCGGAGATGCCGGCGGAGGAGCCGGGGCGGTCGGTGGTGCTGCGCCGGGTCGACGCCTGCAGCGCCGTAGTCCTGGTCGCGACCGGCGTGATGGTGCTCTGGATCGGTGTCGCCCCCGACATGTTCGTCCAATGGGCGAGGGACGCCACCTTCCTCCTGTGACGGGATGCGTCTCTCACCCGGGTATCCCGGGGTGAGAGACGCAGGTCCACCAGTGTTGGCCCGTTCGGTGCTCGACACGGACGTTGGACGCGGGGGAGGCTCGACGGATGCCTGAACAGCCGTCCCAGAAGATCAACGAGACACCCGAGTGGCAGGCCCTCGAGGCCCACTTCGAGCAGGCGCGCGACGTCCACCTGCGCGACCTGTTCGCCGGCGACCCCACCCGCGGGGAGGCGATGACGGTCGAGGCGGGCGATCTCTACCTCGACTACTCGAAGAACCGGCTGACGCCCGAGACGATCGCGCTGCTGATCGCGCTCGCCCGTCGGGCCGACGTCGAGGGCTTGCGGGACGCGATGTTCGCCGGCGAGAAGATCAACATCACCGAGCAGCGTGCAGTGCTCCACGTCGCGTTGCGCGCCCCCGAAGGCGAACAGATCCTCGTCGACGGGGTCGACGTCGTGCCCGAGGTGCATCGCGTCCTCGACAGAGATGGCCGACTTCTCCAACCGCGTCCGCTCCGGCGACTGGAAGGGCCACACCGGCAAGACGATCCGCAACGTCGTCAATGTCGGGATCGGCGGCAGCGATCTCGGCCCCCGCATGGCCTACGAGGCGCTCAAGGATTTCAGCCGTCGCGACATGACGTTCCGGTTCGTCTCGAACGTCGATGGGAACGACTTCTGGGAGGCGACCGCCGACCTCGATCCGGAAGAGACGCTCTTCATCATCGCCTCGAAGACGTTCACGACGCTCGAGACGATGACCAACGCGCGCTCGGCGCGGGAGTGGTCGCTCGCGAAGCTCGGCGACGATGCCGCGGTCGCGAAGCACTTCGTCGCGGTCTCGACCAACGCCGACGAGGTGGCGAAGTTCGGGATCGACACCGCGAACATGTTCGAGTTCTGGGACTGGGTCGGTGGACGGTACTCCTACGACTCCGCCATCGGGCTCTCGCTGATGCTCTCCATCGGCCCCGAGGCCTTCCACGACATGCTCGCCGGCTTCCGCACGATCGACGAGCACTTCCGCACCACCCCGATCGAGTCGAACCTGCCGATGCTCCTCGGGCTCATCGGCATCTGGTACGACAACTTCTTCGGCGCCGAGACGGTCGCGATCCTGCCGTACAACAACTACCTGTCGAAGTTCAGCGCCTACCTGCAGCAGCTCGACATGGAGAGCGACGGCAAGTCGGTCGACCGCCAGGGCAACCCGGTCGACTGGCAGACCGGCCCGATCGTGTGGGGCCAACCGGGGACCAACGGCCAGCACGCGTACTACCAGCTGATCCACCAGGGTACGAAGCTCATCCCCGCCGACTTCCTCGCCTGCTGTGAACCCGCGCACCAGGTCGGCGATCACCAGAACCTGCTGATGGCCAACTTCTTCGCCCAGCCCCAGGCGCTCGCGTTCGGGAAGACCGCCGCGGAGGTGGCCGCCGAAGGGGTGCCCGCCGCACAGGTTCCGCACCGCACGTTTGCCGGCAACCACCCGACGAACTCGATCCTGGTCACGAAGCTGACGCCGAACACCCTCGGCCAGCTCGTTGCGATGTACGAGCACAAGGTCTTCACCCAGGGTGCGATCTGGAACATCAACAGCTTCGACCAGTGGGGCGTCGAGCTCGGCAAGAAGCTCGCGATGGACATCGTGCCGGAGCTCGACGCGATCGATGAACCCGAGCTCGCGCACGACTCGTCGACGAACGCGCTGATCCGCCGCTACCGCCGCCGACGCGTCTGATCGACCGCGGGGCTCAGCTCGCGAGGCGCTTCCACCACCGGCGCTTGCGCTGCCGACCCGGGCGTTCGGCGAGATCGTCGAGGGCCTGGACCGTGAGGTCATACGCACCCTGGATCAGCTCCGCGGCGCCGGAGAAGTCGAGGAAGTCGCGGTCGTCGCGCGGCGGTGGGAGCACGACCACCTCGATCTCCTTCGGTACCCACTGGAGCTCGAGCTCGAACCGCTGGTCGCGAGAGATCGCGAACGCGCGCACGGCGACGTCGAGCGGTGATCGGATCGGGCGGTCGCTGATCGGGTCGGAGACGTCGAGCACGAAGATGCGGTCGATCGGCCCGGCGAGGGCGTGCGAGATCGGTACGAGGTTCACGACCGCGCCGTCGACGAGCGTGTGGCCGTTGAGCACCACCGGCGGGAAGAGCCCGGGCAGCGCGGAGCTGGCCAGCAGCGCAGCGGGAAGGTCGCCCCGAACGATGACGTGCTCGTCGCCGGTGATGAGGTCGGAGGCGACCACCCGGAGGGGGATCTGAAGATCGGCGAACGAGGACGCGACCCCCACGCGGTCGATCAACGACGTGAGTCCGTCGGCCGGGATCAGGTGGTCGTCGCGCCGGAGCAGGTTCCAGGCCCGGCGCAACGTGTTGCCCGGGAAGACCTCGTCGCCCTTGAGGGTGCACCAGACGCTCTCGAGGTGGTCGACCTGGGCCAGGGTCGGTGCCGTGGCGATGACCGAACCGTTGAGCGCACCGACCGAGGTCCCGATGATCACGTCCGGTCGGATTCCCCGCTCGAGCAGGGCGCGGAGCATGCCGACCTGGCTGACGCCCTGGTTGCCCCCGCCCGAGAGGACGAACGCGGTGATCGGTCCGGTCCGGTCCCGGACGGCTCGCAGGGTGGCAGTCATCGGTCCTCCTCGCCCGATGAGATCGTCGCGCATCCGGGGCCGGATCCCGGACCCGACCCCCGGATCCGACCCAGGATCTGGGCACCGGGATCCCGAGATCCGTGGTCAGGAACCGACCCTTCGGTTTGTGGCTGCCGAGAATCCGCTGGGTATGCTCCGGGCGCACCGGCCTCGGGGGAGGGAAGGCACCAGCGCCGTGACGGAGTTCTACCGGGAGTACCTCGCGGTCGCGCTGTTGATCGTGGCTGCGATGCTCATGGTCGGCGCGATGCTCGGCTTGGGTCGCCTCGTGCGTCCCAACCGCCCGCAGTCCGAGAAGTACATCACCTACGAGGCGGGTTCGGACCCGGTCGGCGGCTGGGGCCAGTCGAACGTCCGCTACTACGTCTACGCGCTGCTCTTCGTCATCTTCGACGTCGAAGCCGTGTTCATCTTCCCGTGGGCCGTCAACCTCGAGTCGCTCGGGGTCTTCGGGCTCGTCGAGATGATCGCGTTCATCGCGATCCTCGCGTTCGGTCTCGTCTATGCGTGGCGAAAGGGAGTGCTGCGGTGGGCCTGATCGAGAGCGGGCGGATGCCGAAGCCGCTCACCCACCTCCTCAACTACAGCCGCAAGTACTCGCTCTGGATGTTCCAGTGGGGACTCGCGTGCTGCGCGATCGAGATGGGCGCCGCACTGGCGAGCCCGCGCTACGACATGATGCGCCTCGGCGTCATCCCCTTTCCCGCCAGCCCGCGCCAGGCCGACCTCGTCGTCATCTCCGGCACCGTCACCGACAAGATGGCCCCGGCGATCAAGCGGCTCTACGAGCAGATGCCCGACCCGAAGTACGTCATCTCGATGGGCTCGTGCGCGAACTGCGGCGGCCCGTACTGGGACTCGTACTCGGTCACGAAGGGCGTCGACCAGGTGATCCCGGTCGACATCTACGTGCCCGGCTGTCCGCCCCGTCCCGAGGCGCTGTTGCAGGCGATCGTCATGCTGCAGGAGCGGATCCAGCACGAGGGCATCGACAACGACCAGCTGGCCAAGCGTTGGCGCGGGGAGCCGATCACCGTTGCCTGACGACATGACGACGCCGGTGAGCGAGCGACCCGAAGGGTCGGACGGGGTACCCCCGTCCGAAGCGAGCGAGCCCATCGAGGAGGACGCTGCGGCCGCGCCCGAAGCCGAGGCCACCCCGGAGCCGCCGGCGCTCAGCGAGCGGCAGGAGGCCGTGCTGTCCCGCGTCGCCGAGCACCTCGGCGACGCGGTCATCGAGGCGCTGCCCGTGTTCGACGACGTCGTCGTCCGCGTGCGGCACGACGCGTGGCGCCAGGCGGCCGAGGTCGCGAAGACGCAGATGGACTGCGACTACCTCTCGTTCATCGCCGGGATCGACTGGTCGCCGGCGCCGAAGGAGGGTGGCGACGACGCCGGGAGCGACACCTCCTCCCCGGTGCAGCCCACCGAGATGACGTTCGGCGCCGCCGGCTCGGCGGGCCGGTTCCAGGTCTTCGCGCACGTGCAGTCGACCCACCGCCACTGGGGCGTCACGTTCAAGGTCGACCTCGACGAGGCCGAACCGCGCGTGGCGTCGTGGGTCCCGGTGTACCCGGGCGCCGACTGGCACGAGCGGGAGTGCTGGGAGATGTACGGGTTCGTGTTCGACGGGCACCCGAGCCTCCGCGGCCTCTACCTCCCGGCCGAGTTCGAGGGGCACCCGCTCCGCAAGGACTTCCCACTGCTCGCCCGGGTCGTGAAGCCGTGGCCCGGCCTCGTCGACGTCGAGGGCATGCCCGATGAGCCGGAGGACGCGGCCGACGCTGCGGCAACCGAAGAGGCCGGCGCATGAGCACCACCGAGACGCCGAACACCCCGCAGTTCGAGGTCGACCCGGTCGCGCTCACGCCCCTGGGCGACGCACGCATCAACGTCGAGCTCGACACCGGCGACATGATCCTCAACATGGGGCCGCAGCACCCCGCGACGCACGGCACGCTGCGCCTCGTCGTGCGCCTCGACGGCGAGCGGGTCGTCGCCGCCGACCCGGTCATCGGGTACATGCACCGCGGCTACGAGAAGCTCGCCGAGTTCCGCACCTACCCGCAGGTGACGACGCTCATCAACCGGATCGACTGGCTCTCGAGCTTCGCCAACGAGGTCCCCTTCATGGAGGCCGCCGAGAAGCTCATGGACGTCGAGGCGCCGCCGCGCGCCAAGTACATCCGCACGATCCTCACCGAGCTGTCCCGGATCGCGACCTTCCTCCTCTTCCTCGGCGAGATGGGACTGCAGGTCGGCGCGCTCACGCCCGCGTTCTACGGGTTCCGCGACCGGGAGCACATCCTCAACCTCATCGAGGCCGTCACCGGGGGTCGGTTCCACCCGAACTTCAACCGCATCGGTGGCGTGAAGGACGACCTGCCCTGGGGCTGGCTCGCCGAGTGCCGGTCGGCCATGCAGATCGTGTTCGACGCGTGCGACGTGTTCGAGGACCTCGTCCTCGGCAACGAGATCTTCGAGGCCCGCTGCCGGGGCATCGGGATCATCCCCGCCGAGCTGGGTGCGGCCTACGGCGTGTCCGGCTCGAACCTGCGGGCGTCCGGCGTGGACTGGGACCTCCGACGCGACGGCGAGCCCTACCTCGCGTACCCGGACCTCGACTTCAAGGTGTGGACGCACCCCGACGGCGACTCGTACTCGCGGTACTGGGTGCGACTCCAGGAGACGCGCGAGTCCGCGCGCATGGTGCTGCAGTGCCTCGATGCGATCCCCGCCGGCGCGGTGATGGCCAAGGTGCCGCGCATCATCAAGGTGCCCGAAGGTGAGATCTGGGTCGAGACCGAGAACCCGCTCGGGCAGATGGGCTACTACGTCGTGTCGAAGGGTGCGACGGGCCCGTTCCGGGTGAAGATCCGCTCGGCCTCGTTCAGCAACGTCTCGATCCTGCCGTGGCTCCTGCAGGGCGTCTACGTGCCCGACATCATCACGATCCTCGCGGGCCTGTACTTCATCCTCGGGGACATCGACCGATGAGCCGCAGCGGAGCCGTGGCCGGATGGCCGGGACGGCGTAGCGAAGGCGACCGAGCATGATGAGCGGCGCAATCGCCAACCACGCGGTGCTCGCGCTCGAGGTCGGGTGGGGCACCACGATGGCCATCAAGACGCTGGTCATCCTGATGATCATCCCGTTGGGCGCGCTGATCCTCGGGTACACGTTCCTGCTCAAGATGATGAGCCACATGCAGAGCCGCCTCGGGCCGATGGACCCCGGCGGCTTCCACGGCTGGTTCCAGCTCGTCGGTGACGGCCTGAAGTTCCTCCAGAAGGAGGACATCATGCCGGGCGAGGCCGACCGGCGGGTCTTCGCCGCCGCGCCGGCCGTCGTCGTCCTCTCCACCTTCCTGGTGTTCGCGGTGATCCCGATGGGGCCCGACCTCGTCGTGAAGGATCTCGACGTCGGTGTCTTCTACGCCCTCGCGGTCTCGAGCCTCTCCGTCATCGGTGTGCTCATGGCCGGGTGGGCGAGCGCGAACAAGTTCGCCCTCCTCGGTGCGCTGCGCGCCGCCGCGCAGCTGATCGCGTACGAGCTCCCGCTGATCCTCGCGGTGGTCGGCGTCGTCATGCAGGCGGGCACGATGAGCCTGCAGGGGATCGTCTACGCGCAGCGCGACGGTTCGATGTTCGGCATCGAGGCGCTCGGCAACCCCTTCATCTTCACGCAGTTCATCGGCTTCGCCCTGTTCCTCGTCGCGGCCCAGGCCGAGCTCACCCAGACCCCCTTCGACATGCCGGTCGCCGAGAGCGAGCTCGTGTCCGGGTACATGGTCGAGTACACGGGTTTCCGCTTCCTCTTCTTCTTCATCGGGGAGTTCGGCACCGCGTTCGCGTTCTCCGCGCTCGCGGCCACCCTCTTCCTCGGCGGCTGGTCGATCCCCGGCGTCACCGGCGACATGGCGAACATCCTCGGACCGTTCGCGCTGTTCGCGAAGCTCATGTTCGTGGCGTTCCTGATGTTCTGGGTCCGCTTCACCTATCCGCGTTTGCGTGAAGACCAGCTCCAGCAGCTGGCATGGAAGGTGCTGATCCCCATCGGTCTGCTGAACATCCTGGTGACCGGCATCCTGAAGGTGGCCGTGTAGTGCCGAAGCTTCCCGGACTCATCGGTGGGTTGGGCATCACGCTCAAGACGATGTTCAAGCCCGCCGTCACGGTGCAGTACCCGCACGAGAAGGAGGCGCCGGCCCCGCGCGCCCGTGGGGTCATCGCGCTCAAGGAAGAGAACTGCACGGTCTGCATGCTGTGCGCCCGGTCGTGTCCCGACTGGTGCATCTACATCGAGGGCCACAAGGAGCAGCGCCCGCCGCGTCGCGAAGGCGGACGGCCGCGCTCGGTGAGCGTCCTCGACCGCTTCGACATCGACTACGCGCTGTGCATGTACTGCGGCATCTGTGTCGAGGTGTGCCCGTTCGACGCGCTGTTCTGGTCGCCCGAGTACGAGTACTCCGAGAACAGCATCGCCAAGCTGCTGCACGACAAGCAGAAGCTCGGCGAGTGGATGGAGAGCGTGCCCGAGCCCGAACCCCTCGAGGTCGGCGCCCTGCCCCCGAAGGGGGCGAAGAAGTAGCCATGTGGGAGCAGCAGGTCGCGTTCTGGATCCTTGCCGTCGGCATGGCCGTCGCCGCGATCGGGGTCGTGCGATCGAAGAACATCGTGCACGCCGCGCTGTTCCTCGTAGTCGTGCTCGCGGGCGCGGCGGCGCAGTACATCCTGCTGGCCGCCGAGTTCGTCGCGTGGGTGCAGGTGCTCATCTACATCGGCGCGGTGGTCATCCTCTTCCTCTTCGGCATCATGCTCACCCGCGCGCCCATGCGCGGAGAAGGCGGGAAGCTCGACAACGACCAGCGCTGGGCAGCCGCCGCGGTGGCGCTGCTCGTCTTCGGCGTCCTCGTCGCGCTCCTGGTCGACGCCTTCGGGGGCCAGGAGATCCGGTTCGGCCACGAGCTCGTCGCGCAGGGGAGCACGGAGTCGGTCGGGAGCGACCTGTTCCGCAGCTTCGTCGTGCCGTTCGAGGTCGTCTCGATGTTGCTCCTCGCCGCGCTCATCGGCGCCGTCGTCCTGGCGAGAAGGGACTGACGCGGTGGAGCTGAACCAGTTCTTGATCCTCAGCGCGTTCCTGTTCGGGACCGGCATCTACGGCGTGCTCGCCCGACGCAACGGCGTGCTCGTGCTCATGAGCGTCGAGCTGATGCTGAACGCCGTGAACATCAACCTGGTCGCGTTCTCGGCGTTCAACCACGACGTCGGTGGCCAGATCTTCGCTCTCTTCATCATTGCGATCGCTGCTGCCGAGGTGGGAGTCGGCCTCGCGATCGTCCTGCTCATCTACCGGAACCTGCGTAGTCCCGACCTCGACGAGGTCGACCAGTTGAAGGGCTGAGACTCACCCGATGATGCTCGACTCCGTCTGGATCGTCGTGGCGCTCCCCGCGCTCTCGTTCCTCGTCATCCTCTTCTTCGGCAAGCGCTTGCCGAAGGGTGGTGCCTGGATCGGGATCGGGGCCGTCGGCGCGTCGTTCGTCCTGTCCTGTGTCACCGCTGCGCAGTGGATCAGCCGCGTCAGCGATGCCGAAGGGCACTCGGTCGGCCTCGGGGCCTTCGGCAAGGGCGTGCTGCTCTCCGGTGGCGAGCACGCCGTGGTGCAGCCGGTGGTGCACTCGATCACGTGGTGGCGGACCGGCGGCGTCACCTTCAGCGTCGGCACGTACGTCGACGGCCTCACCGTGATGATGCTCTTCGTCGTCACGATCATCTCGCTGCTCGTGCACATCTACTCGACGGGGTACATGCGCGGCGACCACCGCTACACGTGGTTCTTCGCCTGCCTCTCGCTCTTCACCTCCTCGATGCTGCTCCTGGTCGTCGCCGACAACACGCTGCAGATGCTGGTGGGCTGGGAGCTGGTCGGCCTCTGCTCGTTCATGCTCATCGGCTTCTGGTGGGAGGACCCGGCCAACTCGCGCGCCGCGATCAAGGCGTTCCTCACCACCCGCACCGGCGACATCGGCCTGATGATCGGCGTGATCATCCTCTTCTTCGCGGTCGGCTCGTTCGGGATCGAGCAGACGAACCTCTACGCCAACGGCCCGCTCGGTCAGCACGACATCCTGCTGGCCGCCTCGGTCTGCCTGATGATCGCGATCATGGGCAAGAGCGGCCAGTTCCCGCTGCACACCTGGCTGCCCGACGCGATGGCCGGCCCGACGCCGGTCTCCGCGCTCATCCATGCCGCCACGATGGTCGTCGCCGGCGTCTTCCTCGGCGCCCGCCTCTACCCGGTGTTCTACGAGGGCTTCTCGATCGGCGACGGCGGCGTGAACATGATGGCGTTGATCGGCGGCATCACGATCCTGATCGGCGCGGTGCTCGCGTTCGTCCAGAAGGACATCAAGAAGGTCCTCGCGTACTCGACGATCAGCCAGCTCGGGTACATGGTGATGGCGCTCGGTGTCGGGGCCTGGGTGGCCGCGGTCTTCCACCTCTTCACCCACGCGTTCTTCAAGGCGCTGCTGTTCCTCGGCGCCGGCTCGGTCAGCCACGGCGGGACGCACCACAGCTTCGACATGGGCGAGATGGGTGGGCTGCGCAAGCCGATGCCCATCACCTTCTGGACCTTCATGATCGGGTCGCTGGCGCTCTGGCGGGCGTCTTCCCGCTCGCGGGGTTCTGGTCGAAGGACGAGATCCTCGTCAACGCCGGGTCGAACGGCTTCGAGGTGTTCATGGTCGTCGGGTTCGTCGGCGCGTTCCTCACCGCGGCCTACATGACCCGCTGCGTGTACCTGACGTTCTTCGGGGAGTACCGGGGGACGCACCACCCGCACGAGTCCGAGCGCTCGATCACGATCCCGCTCGATCATCCTGGCCGGGTTCTCGATCTTCGTCGGGCTCATCAACGCGGCTCCCTCGGGCCTCGAGAAGTTCACCGAGTACGTGGAGCCGACGTTCGCGTTCCCCGATCTCGCCCACGCCGAGTTCGACTACCCGAAGGCGATCATCTCGCTCGCGATCGTGGCGCTCGCGATCGGCGTCGCCGGGTTCTTCTGGTTCCGCCACGAGGAGTTCGGCAAGCTCAAGGGGCTCACGGAGCGCAACCGGGCCGCGCACGCGGGCTACACGTTCCTCGAGAACAAGTACTACCTCGACCACCTCTACGAGAACGTCATCGTCGGCGGTATCACCGGACCGGTGGCCCGCGCCTCGTACTGGGTCAACCAGCACGTCATCGACGGTGTGGTCAACGGTGCCGGTCGCGGTGCCCGTGCGTTCGGGCAGGTCGCGTACGACACCTTCGATCAGCGAGTGGTCGACGGTGCGGTCAACGCGCTCGCGACCGAGACCGGCGCGGCCGGTGAAGAGCTGCGCAAGATCCAAACGGGACAGGTACAGCGGTACGCATTGCTGTTGTTCGCATCGGTGGGGCTGCTCAGCCTCATCCTGTTCCTGACGAACGTCCTCTAGATCGGCATCGGAAGGGCTACGGAGCGATGGACTGGTTCGACGACTCGGCGTTGACGCTGGCGGTGTTCGTACCGCTCGTCGGCATGGCGCTGGTGCTGCTCATCCCGAAGGTCCACGAGACTGCGATCAAGTCGATCGCCCTGCTCACCGCGGTCATCACCGGTGCGGTGGGGATCGGGATCCTCGCGCGCTTCGACTACGGCGCGTCCGGGAAGCTGCAGTTCCAGATCAACAAGCCATGGATCCCGCTCATCCACAGTCGGTACCACCTCGGCATCGACGGCATCTCCCTGCCGTTGCTGATCCTCTCGATGCTCATGGTGATCCTGTGCATCATCTACTCGTGGGACCACTTCCCCGAGCCGCACAACCCGAAGGCGTTCCTCGCGCTGATCCTGCTGCTGCAGGTCGGGATGAACGGCACGTTCGTCGCGCAGGACCTGATCCTCTTCTTCATCTTCTTCGAGCTCGTCCTGCTGCCGATGTTCTTCATGATCGGCGTCTGGGGCGGACCGAACCGCGAGTACGCGTCGATCAAGTTCTTCCTCTTCACGCTCTTCGGCTCGGCGCTCATGTTGGTGAGCTTCCTGGCCATCTACTTCGTGTCCGACGTGCAGACGTTCGACATGGTCGCGTTGTCGCGCCTCGGTGCCGCGGGGATCACGCAGTCGACCCAGGTGCTCCTGTTCGCGGGCCTGTTCCTCGGCTTCGCGATCAAGGTGCCGATGTTCCCGTTCCACACGTGGCTGCCCGATGCGCACACCGAGGCGCCGACCGTGGGCTCGGTGCTCCTGGCCGCGATCATGCTGAAGCTCGGCACCTACGGCTTCATCCGGATCGCCCTGCCGATCCTGCCCAAGGGGGCGGAGGAGTGGGCCCCCTGGATCGGGCTGCTCGCGGTGATCGGCATCATCTACGGGGCGCTGTGCTGCCTCGCGCAGAAGGACATGAAACGGCTCATCGCCTTCTCGTCCGTCTCGCACATGGGCTTCGTGATGCTCGGCATCGCGACGCTCACCAGCTTCGGGCTCAACGCGGCCGATCTTCGGGATGGTCGCGCACGGTTTCATCACCGGCATGCTGTTCTTCCTCGCCGGTTCGGTCCAGGAGCGCTACGGCACCCGCGAGATGAGCCGCCTCGGCGGCCTGCTCACGCAGGCGCCCAAGCTCGGGTGGATCCTCGGCTTCACCGCGATGGCCTCGCTCGGGCTCCCGGGCCTGGCGGGCTTCTGGGGTGAGTTCCCGGCGGTGCTCTCCGCGTACGACCCGTCGAAGCTCGCCCAGGGCCTGTTCGGCTCCGACAACAACCTGTGGACCTATCGGACCTTCATGGTCGTCGCGGCGATCGGCACCGTGCTGGCCGCGGGCTACCTGCTCATGATGCTGCAGAGGGTCGCGTTCGGGAAGGTGAAGCCGGAGTTCGAGCACGCCCACATCCACGACGTGCACGTGCTCGAGTGGGTCGCGTGGACGCCACTCCTGCTGCTCACCGTGATCCTCGGCTTCTACCCCGACCTGCTCTTCTCGATCACCGACGGTGCCGTGAACAACGTGACGAAGGTCTTCGGGGGATAGCGCGTGAACCCCTCGATCGACTACCACGCGCTCGCGCCGGAGATCGTCCTCACCGGGACGATCATCGTGTGCCTGCTCGTGGACCTCTTCGTCTCCGGGCGGCCCGCAGCTCGTCCCGCGGCTCGCGAGCTTCGGGGTGCTCGGCGCGCTCATCCCGGTGCTCACGCTCGCGGCCGACGGCACCGACCGCTCGATGTTCGGCGGCGCGATCGTCGTCGACAACTACGCGCTCGCGTTCCAGGGCTTCTTCCTGATCGTCGCGTACCTCTCGCTGCTGCTCTCGTTCGACGAGATCTCGGAGGGCGACTACTACCGCGGCGAGTACTACGTGCTCATGCTCACGTCGGTGCTCGGGCTCCTCGTCATGGCGATGTCCCGCGACCTGATCTCGATCTTCGTGGCCCTCGAGACGATCTCGATCCCGACGTTCGTCCTCGCCGCGTGGCGCAAGCACGACACCAAGTCGAACGAGGCCGGCCTGAAGTACTTCCTCATCGGCGTGCTCTCGTCCGCAGTGATGCTCTACGGCATGTCGCTGGTCTACGGGCTGTCGAGCTCGACGCTGCTCACCGACATCAACCGCTACGCGCTCAGCAACACGCCGGCCCTGTTCGCGGTCGCGATCTTCCTCACCCTGGTCGGCTTCGCGTTCAAGGTGAGCGCGGTGCCGTTCCACTTCTGGGCGCCGGACACCTACGTCGGCGCTCCGCTCCCGGTCACCTCGTTCCTGTCGGTGGCGTCGAAGGCCGGCGGGTTCGTCGCCCTGCTCACGATCATCAAGTTCGGGTTCTTCAACTCGACCGACTCGTGGGAGCCGATCCTCTGGATCCTCGCCGCGGCGTCGATGACGCTCGGGAACCTGGCCGCGCTCAAGCAGACGAACGTGGTGCGGATGCTGGCCTACTCGTCGATCGCCCAGGGTGGGTTCATCCTGGTGCCGCTGGCGGTGGCGGGCGACGTGGTGGGCAACTCGGCGTGGGAAGCCGTCATCATCTACATCATCATCTACGGCGCGATGAACATCGGCGCCTTCGCCGCCGTGATCGCCGTGGCGCGACGCACGCGCTCGGCCGAGATCAAGAGCTTCTCGGGTCTCGGGACGACCGACTCGCGCACTGCGGTGCTGCTCTCGATCTTCCTGTTCTCGCTCGCCGGCATCCCGCCGTTCGCGGGGTGGTTCGCGAAGTTCGTGATGTTCCGAGCCGTCTTCGACGCCGGCACCACGTCGGCCGTCGTGCTGGGTGTGATCGCGGCGGTCAACTCGGTGATCGCGTTCTACTACTACATGGCAGTGGTCCGCCGGATGTGGTTCCACGAGGCGGAGGAGCCGGTCGTGACGGCCGCGTCGTCGCCGGTCCCGGTCGCCCTCACCGCGGCGATGTTCCTCTCGACCGCGGTCGTGATCATCTGCGGTGTCGCACCGCACATCGTCGCCCGCGTCGGCGAGCTCGCCTTCACGCCTGGCTGATCTCGCTCACCGCGGGCCGGGATACCCGGCCCGCGGCCGTTCGCTCGCTGGCGGACTCACTCCGCTGCGCTTCGTTCGCCGCGCGCGTAGCGTCGGCGCATGTCCCTGGAACATGTGCTCGGCGATCGGATCCGCCGGAACGGCCCGATCACGTTCGCGGAGTTCCAGGACGCCGCGCTCTACGACCCCGAGGGCGGGTTCTTCACCACCGGTGGCGGTGCGGGACGCGCCGGACGCGACTTCGTCACCAGCCCCGAGGTCGGCACGTTGTTCGGTGCCCTCGTGGCCCGGCACCTCGACCGGACGTGGACGCGTCTGGGCGCGCCGGATCCCTTCGTCGTGGTCGAGGTCGGTGCCGGGCGCGGCCGGCTCGCAGCCGACGTCCTCCGAGCGGCGCCCGGCGTGCGCGCGCGGCCCTGCGATACGTGCTGGTCGAGCGGTCCGAGCTGCTGCGGACCGAGCAGCGCGATCTCCTCGCGGTCGAGCCGGCCGACGAGGCGCTCGGACCGGTGCTCCGCAGCGCCGACCCGGACGAGGACGACGAGCGGGTCCCGGGGACGGGGCCGATCGTGGCCTCGATCGACGAGCTGCCGGGCGTGGTGTTCCAGGGCGTCGTGCTCGCGAACGAGCTGCTCGACAACCTGCCCGTGCGCATCGTGCAGGCCACGGCGGACGGCTGGGCCGAGGTGCGGGTCGGCCTCGAGGCCGAGCGACTCGCGGAGGTGCTCGTGCCGGCCGATCCGACGCTCGCGGCCGAGGCGGCGGTCGTGGCCGACGGCACGCCGGTCGCCGAGGGTGTGCGCCTCCCGGTGCCGACCGCGATCGCCGACTGGCTGGCGGCGGCTGCCGCGGTGCTGCGTCGGGGGGAGGTCGTGCTGCTCGACTACGCGGACGGGGCCGCCGGCCTCGCCCGCCGACCGCCCACCGGCACCGACGGATGGCTCCGCACCTATCGCCTCCACGAGCGGGGCGGCGACGCGCTCGACCGGCCCGGCACCCAGGACATCACCGCCGACCTCCCGCTCGAGTACCTGCGGGCGGTGGCCACGCGATCGGGCTTCGCCGTCGCGGCCGAGGTCTCCCAGGCCGAGTGGCTCCGAGGGCTCGGGGTCGACGACCTGGTGGAGGAGGGCCGTGCGGTCTGGCGGGAGCGGGCCCACCTCGGCGACCTCGAGGCGATCGCCGGGCGCAGCCGGGTCGGCGAGGCCGAGGCCCTGCTGGACCCGGCCGGTCTGGGCGCCCACCGGGTCATCACGCTCGAGCGGTCGTTCCGATAGCGTCACCCCCGCCTTTCCCGGGCCAACAGGTTCGGGTCATCTACAGGCTGTAGGGGGAGAACGACATGGTCGAGACGCAAGCGGCGGCCGCCGACATCAAGCAGGCCGCCAAGGCCTGGTGGCTGTTCCTCGTCACCGGGATGCTCTGGTTCATCATCTCGCTCGTCGTGCTGCGCATGAACGACCGCTCGATCACGACCGTGGGGGTCATCCTCGGGATCGTGTTCATCATCGGGGCGTTCAACGAGTTCCTGATGATGGGGGCCGACAGCACCGGATGGAAGGTCCTGCACGGGATCCTCGGTGTGCTGTTCATCCTTGCCGGGATCTGGGCGTTCGTGCAGCCCGAGGAGGCGTTCTGGGCGCTGGCGTCGGTGCTCGGGTTCCTGCTGCTCTTCATGGGGCTCTTCGAGATCATCGCCGCGGTGGCCACCAAGGAGATCAACCCGCTCTGGTGGCTCGGCCTGATCGCCGGGATCCTGTTCCTCGTGCTGGCGTTCTGGACGTCGCAGCAGCTCGTCACGACGAAGGGGCAGCTGCTCCTCTTCTACGTCGGCCTGATGGCGATGTTCCGGGGGATCAGCCAGATCGTGTTCGCGTTCGGCATCCGCCACGTGGGCAAGGAAGCCGCCAAGCTGGCCTAGCCGGCACCGGCTCCACCGAAAGCACGTTCGCGATGCTCCCGCCGGGTCCGCCCGGCGGGAGCGTCGCGTCCGGACCCCCGCTGACCGTCGGTCGGGTGGCTAGAGTCTGCCGATCACCCTCCGGGCGGAGGGTCGTGAGCGGGGAGCGGTCATGAGATGAGCAAGTTCCTGCGCGTCGCCGTGATCGGACGCGATGGTCGTGGTCGCATGCATCGTTCGGCGCGATCGCCAGCGCGGTCGAGCACGCCGCTGCCGACCGAGTTCACGAGCGGTGGCGTGCTCTGGGGCGACCTCACCGACGACACCACCGGTTTCTACAACGAGGGGCGCACCTGCGACCGTCCCCGAGGACGCCTTCGCGATGGGTGACGCCAGCTCCTCGCGACCGGGCAGGACGACGCGTTCGACGACGCCGGCATGGTGCAGGTCGACGGCACGATACTACGCCGCTGCCGGGTGGCTACGAACGCACCGGTCGACCTCACCGGCACGACCCTCACAGACGCCGACCGGTGCCGACCGGTCCGCTGAACGTGAGCGTCCAGTGGCAGGGTGCAGGACCCGGCACGATCCGCGAGCTGGTGAGCCTCACCAACCCGACGGCGCGACCGATCTCGCCACAGGACGATCGTCATCGAGACGAACTCGGATCCGACTCCAACCGGTAACGCACGATCCTCCAGGCGTCGAGCACCGGCGACATCTCGCGGCTACCCCACCTCGGCTCGCTGGTTCACGACCATCGGACGACGCACACCGAGCCGCTACGACCCGCCGATCGTGTCGGTCGCCACCGGGCCGGGCATCGGTGCAGTCGCCCGCGACGATCGTCAGGACTGCGCCCGACAGCGACAGCCCGGATCGGCCAAGCCCGAGAAGAACGGCCGCAGGCCGACGCCGAGACCACGACCGACGGCACCGTCGGCCGCTGCCGCACCCGAAGCGGCCGCCGCCGGACGTGGCCGCGGCCGGCACACGCTGCTCGGCACCGACGCAGTTCAACTACCAGCTACACCGTCAGCATCCCCGCCGGGCGAGACCGCGGTACCTGATGGTGTTCTGGTACGCTCTACCCGACGCCGGCCGAGGCCATCGCCGCGGGCCCGGCGTGGAACACGAACCCGGCGTCGAGCTCGGAGCTGCTCGCCGGGATCTCGCCGCTGTCCAGCTCCAGCAGATCGTGAACTGGGCGTTCCCGCTCGAGCTCGCACCGCCTTCACCGGCTGATCGCCGCGCCGAGCACCGTTCGTTGACACTCCCGCCGGGTCCGCCCGGCGGGAGTGTCGCGTCCGGGCCGATAGCCTGACCCCGCTTCGCGACGCCGGACACGGGGGAGAGTGCAGATGTCGGACGCGATCGAGTCCCTGCTGGCGGAGGGGCGGACCTTCCCGCCCTCCGACGCCTTCAAGCGCACCGCCCGCACGGTCGACGCCGAGATCTACGACGAGGCCAACGCCGACCCGGACGGGTTCTGGGCCCGGCAGGCCGCGGATCTCCTCGACTGGTACGAGGAGTGGGACACGGTCTGCGAGTGGGACCTCCCGTTCGCGAAGTGGTTCGTCGGCGGGAAGCTGAACGCCTCCTACAACTGCCTCGACCGCCACGTCGCCAACGGCCACGGCGACCAGGTCGCGTACCACTGGGAGGGCGAGCCGGGCGACACCCGCACGATCACCTACACCCAGCTGCTCGACGAGGTCAGCAAGCTCGCCAACGCGCTGAAGGAGCTCGGCGTCCGGAAGGGCGACCGGGTCAACATCTACCTCGGCATGGTCCCCGAGCTGCCCATCTCCCTGCTCGCGTGCTCGCGGATCGGTGCGCCACACTCGGTCGTCTTCGGTGGCTTCTCGTCCGACTCGCTGCGCGACCGCATCAACGACGCGGAGGCCAAGGTCCTCATCACGGCCGACGGCGCGTGGCGGCGCGGGAACGTCTTCCCGCTGAAGGAGACGGCCGACACGGCGGTCGCGGACTGCCCGTCGATCGAGCAGGTCCTCGTGCTGCGCCGGACCGAGAACGACGTCCCCTGGACCGAGGGTCGCGACGTCTGGTGGCACGACCTCGTCGAGCGCCAGAGCACCGACTGCCCGCCCGAGCCGATGGACGCCGAGGACCTCCTCTACCTCCTCTACACGTCGGGCACGACCGCGAAGCCCAAGGGGATCATGCACACGACCGGGGGCTACCTCACCCAGGTCGCGTTCACCCACCAGCAGGTCTTCGACCTCCAGCCCGACTCCGACGTGTACTGGTGTGCGGCCGACGTGGGCTGGGTGACCGGCCACTCGTACATCGTGTACGGACCGCTCATCAACCGGACGACGAGCGTGATGTACGAGGGCACTCCCGACTTCCCCGACAAGGACCGCCTCTGGCGGATCATCGAGCGCTACGGCGTGACGATCCTCTACACCGCGCCGACCGCGATCCGCACCTTCATGAAGTGGGGCGCCGAGTACCCGGAGCGCTGCGACCTCTCGACCCTGCGCCTCCTGGGGACGGTGGGCGAGCCCATCAACCCCGAGGCGTGGGTCTGGTACTGGAAGCACATCGGCGCGGAGCAATGTCCGGTCGTCGACACGTGGTGGCAGACCGAGACCGGCGCCATGATGCTGAGCCCGCTGCCCGGTGCGACCACGCTCAAGCCCGGCTCGGCGACGTTCCCCCTCCCGGGGATCGGTGTCGACATCGTCGACGACGCAGGGAGCAGCGTCGCCATCCCCGGTGGCGGCTACCTCGTGCTCACCCAGCCCTGGCCCTCGATGCTGCGGGGGATCTGGGGCGACCCGGAGCGCTATCGCGACACCTACTGGTCGCGGTTCCCGGGGAAGTACTTCGCCGGCGACGGAGCCAAGCGGGACGACGACGGCTACTTCTGGCTCCTCGGGCGCGTCGACGATGTGATGCTCGTCTCGGGCCACAACATCTCGACGGCCGAGGTCGAGCACGCGCTGGTGGGTCACCCGGCGGTCGCCGAGGCCGCGGTCGTCGGACGCACCGATGCGACGTCGGGGCAGTCCATCGCCGCGTTCGTGATCCTCCGGGCGGGGCACGAGCCCAGCGACGCGCTCGCCCAGGAGCTCCGGGACCACGTCGCGCACCACATCGGGCCGATCGCGAAGCCCAAGTCGGTGCTCTTCACCGAGGATCTGCCGAAGACGCGCTCGGGCAAGATCATGCGCCGACTGCTCAAGAACGTGAGCGAGGACGAGGCGCTCGGCGACACGACGACGCTCGCGGATCCCAGCGTCGTGGAGGGCATCAAGGCCCGGTACCTCGCCCAGGCACCGTCGGACGAAGACTGACGGTGCGCGACCCCGACCACTGGACCTGGCGGGACGGGCCGGTCGAGCCGGGACCGGCCGCGGTGATCGACATCGACGGCGTGCTGTCCGACGCGGTCAGCCGCCAGCACTACCTGGAGGCGCCCCGCCGCGACTGGCGGGCGTTCTTCGACGCGTGCGGCGACGACCCGGTCATCGAGGAGGTCAAGGTCCTCTTGGACCTCCTCGATCCCAGCCTGCGCATCGTGCTCCTCACGGCGCGCCCGCAGCGGGTGCATCCGCTCACCGAGGCGTGGTTGCACCGCTACGCGATCCGGTGGGACTTGCTCGTCATGCGCTCGTACGGCGACTACGACGTGTCACGCGACTTCAAGCAGGCGACCGTGTGGGAGCTGCGCACCCGCGGCTTCGACCTGCAGCTCGCGATCGAGGACGACCGCCGCAACGTCGAGATGTTCCGGGGTGAGGGCATCCCCTGCCTGTACAAGCACTCCGGGTACTACGACTGACGACGCACGTTGCTCGAGGCGACCCTCCTCGCACTCGGATCCGCGTTCCTCCACGCGGGATGGAACCTGCTCGTCAAGACGAGCGGTGAGCGGTTCCTCACCGCGTGGGGTCAGTTCCTGGTCGGTGGGATCTGCTTCCTCCCGGTGCTCCTCTTCACGGGCCTGCCCCCCGCTGACGCGGTCCCGTTCCTCGTCGCGTCCAGCCTCGTGCACGTCGTGTACGTCGGCGCGCTCGTCCGGGCGTACCACCACGGCGACTTCTCGTTCGCATACCCGCTCGCGCGCGGCGGCGGTGCCCTGCTCGCCGCGATCGGGGGCGTTGCGTTCCTCGGCGACTACCTCTCGGTGCCGTCCTGGCTGTCGATCGCGATCGTCGTGGCCGGCCTCGCCTCGCTCGTGCGCCCGAGTGTGGGGATGCTCGCGATCGGGTGGTCGCTCCTCACTGCGCTGACGATCGGTACCTACACCACCATCGATGCCGCGGGCGCCCGGCGCTCGGACAGCGGCTTCGGGTACGGCGTGCTGGTCGTGCTCGGGGTCTCCGTGGCCCTGAGTGTCGCCGGCGTCGCCCGGGGCCGCGGGCGCGACCTGGTGGTCCACCTCCGGACGACCGATCGGTGGCGGGTGTTGGCCGGCGGGCTCGCTTCGGTCCTCGCCTATTCGATGGTCCTGGCCGCGGTCCGGTTCGCGCCGGTGGGCTACGTCGCCGCGCTCCGGGAGTCCTCGGTGGTCCTCGGCGCCGCCCTGGGCTGGCTCCTCCTGCACGAACGGCTGGGTCGGGCCCGCCTGGCGTCCTCACTCGTCGTGGCCGCCGGCCTGGTGGCCCTCATCGCCACCCGCTGATCGGGAACGCGCGCCCCGCACCCGGGCGTTGAGAGGGAGAGAGGTGATCGACATGAGGAACGCACTCAAGACCGCCGGCCTGCTCGCCGGGCTCGGCGCCCTGTTCATGGTCATCGGTGCCGCTGTCGGTGGTACCAGCGGCCTGGCGATCGGGCTCCTGCTCGGCGTCGCCTTCTGTGGCGGCTCGTACTGGTTCTCCGACAAGCTCGCGATCAAGGCCGCCCATGCCGTCCCCGTGACCCGGGAGCAGGCGCCCGACCTCTACGCCATCGTCGAGGATCTCGCGCGGCGCGCCGACATCCCGATGCCCCGCGTGTTCATGTCCCCGGAGCAGCAGCCCAACGCGTTCGCGACCGGCCGTGGTCCGAATCACGCCGCGGTCTGCGTCACCCAAGGGATCCTGCAGGTGCTCGATCAGGACGAGCTGCGGGGTGTGCTCGCCCATGAGCTCAGCCACGTGAAGCACCGCGACATCCTCATCGGGTCTGTCGCCGCGGCCGTTGCGCTCGCGATCACGTTCGCGGCGCGCATGGCGTTCTGGTTCGGCGGCGACAACAACGTCATCGCGTCCCTGCTGATGATGATCCTCGCCCCGATGGCGGCGATGCTCATCCAGATGGCGATCTCGCGGTCTCGCGAGTTCGACGCCGACGCCGGCGGTGCGCACCTGTGCGGCGGCGGCGAGCCGCTCGCCCGCGCGCTCGAGAAGATCGAGGCCTACGCCAAGCAGGTCCCGATGAACGTGCCCCAGGCCGAGGCGAGCGCGTACATCATCAACCCGCTGACCGGCCGCAAGCTCCAGTTCGCGAGCCTGTTCTCCACGCACCCGCCGACCCCCGAACGGGTCCGTCGCCTGCCGCGAGGCGTCCTGACCCGCTGGAGGGGAAGAGCGCGTCGTCAGTCGCGGAAGTTCGTGAACTGCAGCGGGATCCCGAAGTCGTGGTTCCGCATCGCCTCGATCGCCGACTGCAGGTCGTCGCGCTTCTTGCCGCTCACCCGGAGCTGATCGCCCTGGATCTGGTGGGAGACGCCCTTGAGGCCGAGCTCCTTGACGAACTTGCCGATCTCCTTGCCCTTCTCCTGGTTGATCCCCACGCTGAGGGTCACGGTCTGGTTGACCGTGCCCTTGGAGGCCTCCTCGATCTTCCCGTAGTCGAGGGCCTTCAGGGAGACCTTCCGCTTCACCAGCTTCTCCTCGAGCACCTGCACCAGCGCCTTGAGCCGCTGGTCGCTCTCGGAGTGCAGCTCGATCGTCTTCTCGGTGAGCTCGACGGACGAGTCGGTGCCCTTGAAGTCGTAGCGGGTCGAGATCTCCCGGCTCGCTTGGTCGACCGCGTTGCGGATCTCCTGCATGTCGACCTCGGAGACGACGTCGAACGTGGGCATGGGCGCAGACACCTCGTCAGAAGGAGAAATCGTGACGGCTGCTACTGTACGCGGCCCTCAGGGTCGGTACCCGAGTGGCCAAAGGGGGCAGGCTGTAAACCTGCTGGGAAACCTACGCTGGTTCGAATCCAGCCCGGCCCACCACTGAGACCAGGCGAGCGCACAGATCAGCGCCCGAGCAGTCGCTAGAGCAGCCGCTGCATCAGCACCACGTCGAGCCACCGGTTGAACTTCCGCCCGATCTCGCGCTCGGTGCCGACCACCTCGAACCCGAACGCCTCGTGCAGCGCGATGCTCGCCTCGTGGCCCCCGACGATGCGGGCCACGACGGCGTGGAACCCGTAGTCGAGCCCGAGCCGGAGCAGCTCGGCGAGCAGGAGCCGCCCCACGCCGGCGCCCCGGTGGTCGCGGTGCACGTAGACGGAGTCCTCCACCGAGGTCACGTACGCCGGCCGGTCCCGGTACGGCGACAACGAGCCGAACCCCACGACCGTGCCACCCGACAACGCCACGATCGCCGGGTGGGCGCCCGAGTGGCCGTCGATCCAGGCCACCTGCTCGGCGAGGGTGCGGGGGACCAGGTCGAAGGTGACCGTCGAGCCGAGCACCTCGACGTTGTAGATCGTCCGGATCGCCTCGGCGTCGGATCGGTCGGCGATGCGGAGCGTGACGCCCGGTGCGGGCGACGGATCGGGTGCGGGCATCGTCGGAGGCTAGCCAGCACCCTGAAACCCCATCACCCTCAACCCCCGACCGCGCCCGGGCTCGGGAGCGTGGAGTTCGGTTCGACTAGCCTGGGCGCTTCGCCCCCTTAGCTCAGTCGGCAGAGCACTTCCATGGTAAGGAAGGGGTCTACGGTTCGAGTCCGTAAGGGGGCTCGGCGGTGTAGCTCAGATGGCAGAGCACGCGGCTCATAATCGCGGCGTCGCGGGTTCGAGTCCCGCCACCGCTACCAGTACCGACACCGCGAGGGTCCCTCGGACCCTCGCTCTTCACGCGCAGGAGCACGTCCCATGGCCAAAGAGAAGTTCGAGCGGAACAAGCCGCACCTCAACATCGGGACGATCGGTCACATCGACCATGGGAAGACGACGCTGACCGCGGCGATCACCAAGGTGCTCTCCGAGGCCAACCCGAACACCTCCTTCACCGCGTTCGACCAGATCGACAAGGCGCCGGAGGAGAAGCAGCGCGGCATCACGATCTCGATCTCCCACGTGGAGTACGAGACCGAGAACCGCCACTACGCCCACGTCGACTGCCCCGGCCACGCCGACTACATCAAGAACATGATCACCGGTGCGGCGCAGATGGACGGCGCCATCCTCGTGGTCGCGGCGACGGACGGCCCCATGCCCCAGACCCGTGAGCACGTGCTGCTCGCCCGCCAGGTCGGCGTGCCCTCCATCGTGGTGGCGCTGAACAAGACCGACATGGTCGACGACGAGGAGATCCTCGAGCTGGTCGAGCTCGAGGTGCGTGAGCTCCTCAACGAGTACGAGTTCCCCGGCGACGACACGCCGATCGTGCGCGTCTCGGCGCTCAAGGCGCTCGAGGGCGACGCCGAGTGGTCGGGCAAGATCATCGAGCTCATGGATGCGGTCGACAGCTTCATCGTCGAGCCGCCCCGCGACGTCGACAAGCCGTTCCTCATGCCGATCGAGGACGTCTTCACGATCACCGGTCGTGGCACGGTCGTGACCGGCCGCGTCGAGCGCGGGATCGTCAAGGTCAACGAGGAGATCGAGATCGTCGGCATCAAGGACACGACGAAGACGGTCTGTACCGGCGTCGAGATGTTCCGCAAGCTGCTCGACGAGGGCCGCGCCGGCGACAACATCGGCGCGCTGCTCCGCGGCACGAAGAAGGAAGAGGTGGAGCGCGGCCAGGTCCTCGCGAAGCCCGGCTCGATCACGCCGCACACCAACTTCGAGGGCCAGGTGTACATCCTGACCAAGGAGGAAGGTGGCCGGCACACGCCGTTCTTCGGGAACTACCGCCCGCAGTTCTACTTCCGGACCACCGACATCACCGGCGCGATCGAGCTGCCCGAGGGCACCGAGATGGTCATGCCGGGCGACAACACCGAGATGACGGTCGAGCTCATCGCCCCGATCGCCATGGAAGAGGGCCTGCGCTTCGCGATCCGCGAGGGTGGCCGCACCGTCGGCGCCGGTCGCGTCACCAAGATCCTCAAGTAGCCGAGCTCACGGAGCATTCGAGATGGCCAGCGACAAGCGGGTGAAGGTCACCCTCGCCTGCGAAGACTGCAAGCGGCGGAACTACATCACCACGAAGAGCAAGATCAACGACCGTGAGCGGATCGAGATGAAGAAGTACTGCCGCTTCGACCGCAAGCACACGGTGCACAAGGAAACTCGGTAGCTGCCCGGTCGCGGGGCCGCTGGCCCCGCTCGTCGGCACGCCTCTCGGCGACCGAGCCCCGGCTCCCTCGCTGCGCTCGGTCGGGTCTTCGACCCGGGTCTCGGGCGCCTTCGGCTTCCCCTCCTCGCGGGTCCCTCGACCCCGCGACCTCCCTGTTGTCCGTGCGTTCGGTTCGCCGTGCTTGCGCTCTTGGGCAGTACCGCTGGGGTGGTCGTGTTGGGTGGTTGGTCCTGTGAACGTTGGGTTTCTTTGGGGCTTCTTCGCTGGGCTTACCCCTTGGTAACCCCGTAGCGTCGCTCGGAGTCATATGGATGCACATCGAGATTCGCCAGGGGCGCCCGACGAGCTGCACGTGCTCGTCGACGCGGCTCGCCGGGGGGACCGGGGCGCGTTCGACGAGCTGGTGCGCCGCACCTACGTCGACACGTACACGCTCGCCGTCCGTCTCACCGGGAACGAGGAGGACGCACGAGACGTGGTGCAGGAGGCATACCTCCGAGCCTGGAAGGGCATTCGGCGCTTCCGTGGTGACGCCGCGTTCACGACGTGGCTCTACCGGATCACCGCGAACTCCTCGTACACGCTGGTGGATCGCCGCAAGCGACGTCGCACGGTGCACCTCGACGACGTGCCCGAGCAGGCCGACGTCCGCCTCGACGCCCGCCCCGACGACCTCGCTGCCTCGACCGCGGGGCTCGGCGACGTCGCCGCCGCGCTCGACCAGCTGCCGCCGGCGATGCGCACGACGGTGATCCTCAAGGACGTCTACGGCCTGTCGCACGACGACATCGCCGCCGAGACCGGGATCTCGGTCGCGGCGGCCAAGGTCCGCCTGCACCGGGGCCGGAAGCGCCTGCGCGACCTGCTCGACGAGACGGAGGGCAGGTCGGCCCGTGCGGTGTGAAGAGGTCGCCCTCGTCCTGCCCGCGACGGTCGACGGTGAGGCACCCGTCGCGCTGACCGTGCAGCGGCACGTCGAGTCGTGCCTGCGCTGCCAGGCCGAGCTCGCCCGCTACCGCCGGATGCTCCGGAGTCTCCAGCTCCTCCGCACCCAGTACCTCGAGCCGGCGCCGGGGGTGCTGAGCCAGACGCTCGCAGCGATCGGCGAGGCGTCCGAGCAGCGGGCGATCCGCTCCGTGCTCTCGGGCAAGCGCCTCGCCTACGTGGGTGCGATCGGCGGTGCCGTGGCTGCCGCCGGGGCCACCACCGCGGCGGTGCTCGTCGCCCGGGCCCGTCGGCGGGCCACCCGCGCCACCCTGGCGACCTGACCGTCGCTCGGAACCGCGTCGGGACGAGCGGTCCGGCCTCGCCAGAAGGCCGGCGGGGGACCGCTGCTATCCTCGACGGTTCGGCGCCCGGTGCCGGAGGGCAGTAGCTCAATTGGTAGAGCACCGGTCTCCAAAACCGGTGGTTGGGGGTTCGAGTCCCTCCTGCCCTGCTCTGACCGCAGATCGATAGCGACGACGACGCCATGACACAACCCATGAACCGTCAGACCAAGCGTCTGATGGCGAAGCAAGAGGCGAACAAGACCGCCGCCAAGCAGTCGCGCCCGGCGCCGGGTTCGGACGTCAAGCGCGAGAAGACCGGTCCGCGCCAGTTCCTCAGCGAGGTCAGATCCGAGCTCAAGAAGGTCGCCTGGCCGACGCGCAAGGAGGTCGTCAACTCGACGATCGTCGTGCTCATCGCCATCGTGTTCACGACCGCACTCATCTTCGGGTTCGACTACGCGTCCTCGAAGTTCGTCCTCTTCCTCTTCGACTGAGACTCATGGCCATCGAATTCACTGACGAAACCACCGGCGCGAGCACCTCGACCGGTTCGAGCGAGACCGTCGACGCGAGCGCTGCCGCGGCCTTCCTCGGGCTCGACCCGACCCCCGCGGCCGAAGCACCCAGCGAGCCCGTCGAGGACGTGCTGGACGAGCCGGTCGCCGAGGTGGAAGTCGAGATCGAGGTGGAGGTCGCCGTCGAGGAGCCTCCCGCCGCCGACCTGACGCTCGACGAGACCGGCGCGCCGACACCTGCCGAGCCGAGCCCGTTCGACCGCGAGGGCGACTGGTACGTCGTCCACACGTACGCGGGCTACGAGAACAAGGTGAAGTCGAACCTGCTCAACCGCATCCGGTCGATGCACGTCGAGGAGCGCATCTTCGAGGTCGTCATCCCGATGGAGGACGTCATCGAGTTCAAGGGCGGCCAGCGGCGCGTCGTCCAGAAGAAGGTCTTTCCCGGCTACCTGCTCGTGCGGATGGACCTCGACGACGACTCCTGGTACGTCGTGCGCAACACGCCGGGTGTCACCGGCTTCGTCGGTCCGAGTGGCTCCAAGCCGGTTCCGCTCTCGCGCAAGGAGGTCGAGGACATCCTCGGCGTCGCGAAGCCCGAGGGTGCACCGGTCGTGGAGAAGAAGGTCCGGCCGCGCGTCGAGTTCGAGGAAGGCGAGCAGGTCCGGGTCACCACCGGTCCGTTCGCCGAGTTCAACGGCGCGATCGCCGAGATCGACGTCGACCGCTCGAAGCTCAAGGTGCTCGTGAACATCTTCGGTCGCGAGACGCCGGTCGAGCTCGAGTTCGGCCAAGTCGCCAAGCTCTAGTCACCCTCGCCACAACAAGGATTTTCGTTTCAGATGGCCAAGAAGAAGCTCGCTGCGATCGTCAAGATCCAGATCCAGGCCGGCGCTGCGACGCCCGCACCCCCCGTGGGGACGGCGCTCGGACCGCACGGCATCAACATCATGGACTTCTGCAAGGCGTACAACGCCGCGACGGAGAACCAGCGCGGGATGGTGATCCCGGCCGAGATCTCGATCTTCGAGGACCGGACGTTCACCTTCGTCACCAAGACGCCCCCGACGCCGTTCCTCCTCCGGCAGGCCGCCGGCATCGAGAAGGGTGCGGCGAACCCGCGCACCGACGAGGCCGGAACCGTCACCAGCGCGCAGGTCCGCCAGATCGCCGAGACGAAGATGCCCGACCTGAACGCGATCGACCTCGACGGCGCGATCCTCCAGGTCGCCGGCACCGCCCGCTCGATGGGCATCAAGGTCACCGGCTGACGCCAGAACACGTACCACGCCCCCGGCCGAGGACCTCGCGGCCGGACCCGGGCGCCCCAACGAGGGAGGGAGCACCCCGATGACGAAGCACGGCAAGGCCTACGACGACGCGACCAAGCGGTACGACCGCGACCGGCTGCACAGCCCCACCGAGGCGCTCGAGCTGGTGAAGTCCTTCGCCAAGAAGAAGTTCGACGAGACGATCGAGGCCGCGGTGCGGCTCGGTGTCGACCCCCGCAAGGCCGACCAGATGATCCGCGGGACGGTCTCGTTGCCCAACGGCACGGGGAAGACCGTGAAGGTCGCAGTCTTCGCGCAGGGCGATCAGGCCCGCGAAGCCGAGGCGGCCGGTGCCGACGTCGTCGGTGCCGAGGATCTGGTGAAGCGCGTCGAGGAGGGCTTCCTCGACTTCGACATCGCGATCTCGACCCCGGACCTCATGGGCCAGGTCGGGAAGCTCGGTCGCACCCTCGGGCCGCGCGGCCTGATGCCGAACCCGAAGACCGGCACCGTCACGAACGACATCGGCAAAGCCGTGTCCGAGTTCAAGGCCGGCAAGGTCGAGTACCGCACCGACCGGTACGGCAACATCCACGTCCCGATCGGGAAGGCGAGCTTCGGCATCGAGGCGCTGGTGGAGAACTTCCACTCGGTGCTCGACGAGATCAACCGGGCCAAGCCGGCGTCCGCGAAGGGCCGGTACGTGCGCACGGCATCGGTGTCGTCCACCATGGGTCCCGGCGTGAAGATCGACCCGGCCTCGGCCGCGGACGACGACTCGCAGCAGGCGGCACTCGCCGGGTAACCTGCTTCGCCTACCACCAATCGTTGCCACAGACCTTCGGTCTCGAACGGGACGAGTTCCCCGGAGAGGTAATGGGTTCCACCCGCCGGACGAGGCGACCTCCGATCCAACCGGGGTGTCTCGCGTGTCTGCGGCACCCCGTTTCGTTGTTTCGGAGTGCTTCATGGCGAGACCAGAGAAGACAGCAGCGGTCGAAGAGATCCGCACGAAGCTGACGGAGTCCGACGCCGCGGTCCTCACCGAGTACCGCGGGCTGACGGTCATCGAGCTCGCGGAGCTGCGCGGCGCCCTGCGCCCGGCCGGCACCGAGTACAAGGTGTTCAAGAACACCCTGGCTCGACTCGCGGTCGAGGCCGCCGGCCTCGAAGAGCTCCTGCCGATGCTGAACGGCCCCACGGCCATTGCGTTCGTGCGTGGTGACGCGGTCGTCGCGGCCAAGGCCCTCAAGGACTTCGGCAAGGGCAACCCGGCGCTCGTGATCAAGGGCGGCCTGCTCGGCCCCCGCGTGCTGACCCCGGGTGAGGTCGAGTCGCTGGCCGAGATCGAGCCCCGCGACGTCCTGCTCGCCCGCCTCGCCGGTGGGTTCCAGGCGCCGCTGGTGAAGGCGGCGGGCTTGTTCCAGGCCTTCACCCGGAACTTCGCGTACGGCGTCAAGGCCCTCGTCGACCAGCGGATCGAGGCCGGCGAGGTGCTCGAGACTCCTGCCGAGCCCGCGGCAGAGGCGCCGGCTGCCGACACGACCGACGGCGCGAGGCCGACCGCGGCCGAGGCCCCCGCGGCCGACGCTCCCGAGGCCGAGGCACCTGCTGCCGAGACCGAGACCGAGACCGACGCCGTCGAGGCCCCCTCGACGGACGAGACCGAGAACAGCACGGAGGAAAGCTGACAATGGCAACCATGGGTACGACTGAGCTGCTGGACGTCTTCAAGAACATGACGGTCCTCGAGCTGAACGACTTCCTGAAGGCGTTCGAAGAGGAGTTCGGCGTCACCGCCGCTGCACCCGTGGCCGTCGCCGGCCCCGCTGCGGCCGGCGGTGGCGAGGCCGCGGGCGGTGCCGAGGAGAAGGACGAGTTCGACGTCGTCCTCACCGCGGCGGGCGACGCGAAGATCCAGGTCATCAAGGAGGTCCGGTCGCTCACGAGCCTCGGGCTGAAGGAGGCCAAGGACCTCGTGGACAACGCACCGAAGCCCGTCCTCGAGAAGGCTTCGAAGGAAGACGCCGAGAAGGCCAAGACCCAGCTCGAGGCCGCCGGCGCCAGCGTCGAGCTCAAGTAGCACCAACGCTGCGGTCACGAGCGAGCCGGGTCCCCGGGACCCCGCTCGCTCGCGGCGGAGCACCGCATGCGGTGGCGCAGGGCCCGGAGAGGGTCCTTGACCCGCGCGACCGAGGGTCCTAGGGTCACCCCCGGCTGACCACAGGCCCCCAAGGGGGTCTGTCCGCTGACGCGTGTTTGCGGCCGGCCTTCGGCGCGTATATCATCTCTGGAGCCGTGTTGTTCCGCCCCGCCTTCTGCTGACCCCAATTTCGGGGTCCGCGCGCGCCCGTGTCATCTCGTCGCTGCAATTGAGGAGTCGCTAGTGCCTCGTCTCGCGTCCCGCGAACGTCTGTCCTTCTCCAAGCTCCCCGAGGTCCTGGAGCTCCCGGATCTCATCGCCGTCCAGCGCCTGTCGTTCAACCACTTCATCGAGGTGGGCATCGCCGAGGTCCTCGCCGACATCTCGCCGATCGAGGACTTCACCGGCACCCTCAAGCTCGAGCTCGCGGATCACGTCTTCGACCCGCCGAAGCACAGCGAGAAGGAGTGTCGCGACAAGGACATGACCTACGCGCGTCCGCTCTTCGTGACGGCGCGGTTCATGAACTCGACGACGGGTGAGATCAAGGAGCAGACCGTCTTCATGGGCGACTTCCCCATGATGACGGCGCGCGGCACGTTCATCATCAACGGCACCGAGCGCATCGTCGTGTCGCAGCTCGTGCGGTCGCCGGGCGTCTACTTCAACATCAGCCCCGACAAGACGCAGCCCGAGAAGGACGTCGTCGACGCCAAGATGATCCCGGGCCGCGGCGCGTGGCTCGAGTTCGAGGTCGACAAGAAGGACATCGTCTACGTCCGCGTCGACCGCAAGCGCAAGCAGCCGGTCACGATCCTCCTCAAGGCGCTCGGCTTCGGCGAGACCGAGGAGGAGCTGCTCTCGCTCATCCTCGACCACAACGGTGAGCCCTACGACTCGATGCGCAACACGCTCGCGAAGGACAACACCGCGAGCGCAGAAGAGGCGTTCATCGACATCTACCGCAAGCTGCGTCCGGGCGAGCCGCCGACGCCCGACTCCGCGCGTCAGCTCATCGAGAACCTCTTCTTCAACCCCAAGCGCTACGACATGGCCAAGGTCGGTCGTCACAAGGTTTCGAAGAAGCTCGCCGACGAGTACCAGAAGCTCCCGCTCGGCAAGTACGAGCTCACGGTCCCGAACGCGGATCCTGGTGCCGGCCCGGTCGACTACCAGCTGTCGAAGGCCGACATCCTCGCGACGGTCTCGTACCTCGTGAAGCTGCACTCCAACGACCAGCCCGACGACTACTTCCGCGACGACATCGACCACTTCGGCAACCGCCGTGTGCGTTCGGTGGGCGAGCTGATCCAGAACCAGGTGCGCGTCGGCCTGTCGCGCATGGAGCGCGTCGTGCGCGAGCGCATGACGACCCAAGACGTCGAGGCCATCACACCCCAGACGCTCATCAACATCCGTCCGGTCGTGGCGGCCATCAAGGAGTTCTTCGGCTCCAGCCAGCTCAGCCAGTTCATGGACCAGACGAACCCGCTGGCCGGCCTGACCCACAAGCGGCGCCTCTCGGCGCTCGGGCCCGGCGGTCTGTCCCGTGAGCGTGCGGGCTTCGAGGTCCGCGACGTGCACCCCAGCCACTACGGCCGGATGTGCCCGATCGAGACGCCGGAAGGCCCGAACATCGGCCTGATCGGCTACCTCGCGAGCTTTGCCCGGATCAACCCGTTCGGGTTCATCGAGACCCCGTACCGGAAGATGGAGAACGGCAAGGCGACGGGTCGACTCGACTACCTCGCGGCCGACGACGAGGACCGCTACGTCATCGCGCAGGCGAACGCCGTGCTCGACGACGAACGGCAAGTTCGTCGACGACCGCGTGCTGGTGCGCGCCCGGCGCGGCGAGCTCGCGTACGTCGACCCGAACGAGGTCGACTACATGGACGTCTCGCCGAAGCAGATCGTCTCGGTCGCGACGGCACTGATCCCGTTCCTCGAGCACGACGACGCGAACCGTGCCCTGATGGGCGCCAACATGCAGCGGCAGGCCGTGCCGGTGCTGAAGCCCACCGCCCCGTTCATCGGGACCGGCGTGGAGGCCCGTGCGGCACGCGACGCCGGCGACGTCATCCTCGCCGAGGGCGACGGGCGGGTCACCGACGTGGCCGGCGACTCGATCAGCGTCGAGTACGACGGCGGCTCCCGCAAGGGCAAGGTCACGTACGAGCTCTCCAAGTTCGTGCGCTCGAACCAGGGCACCTGCATCAACCAGAAGCCGCTCGTGAACACCGGCGACGAGATCAAGGAGGGCGACGTCCTCTGCGACGGTCCGTCCACCCACGAGGGCGAGCTCGCCCTCGGGAAGAACCTGCTCGTCGCGTTCATGTCGTGGAAGGGCCACAACTTCGAGGACGCGATCGTCCTCTCGGAGCGTCTCGTGAAGGACGACGTGCTCACGTCGATCCACATCGAGGAGCACGAGATCGACGCCCGCGACACGAAGCTCGGCGCCGAGGAGATCACGCGCGACATCCCGAACCTCTCCGAGGACATCCTCAAGGACCTCGACGAGAGCGGGATCATCCGCGTCGGTGCCGAGGTCGGCCCCGGCGACATCCTCGTCGGCAAGGTCACGCCCAAGGGCGAGACCGAGCTCACGCCGGAAGAGCGTCTGCTCCGTGCGATCTTCGGTGAGAAGGCCCGCGAGGTGCGGGACACGTCGCTGAAGGTGCCCCACGGCGAGACCGGCAAGATCATCGCGGTGCGCGAGTTCTCGCGTGAGAAGGGCGACGAGCTCCCGCCGGGCGTCAACCAGCTGGTGCGGGTCTACGTCGGCCAGAAGCGCAAGATCAGCGAGGGCGACAAGCTCGCCGGCCGCCACGGCAACAAGGGCGTCATCTCCAAGATCCTCCCGATCGAGGACATGCCCTTCCTCGCCGACGGCACGCCGGTCGACATCGTGCTGAACCCCCTCGGTGTGCCGAGCCGCATGAACGTGGGTCAGGTGCTCGAGGCGCACCTGGGCTACGCGGCCCGTCACGGCTGGGAGGGCCAGCGCCGCGGCCCGCGCGTCGACACCAAGACGCGCACGCAGACCGAGCCCTCGGTGTGGGTCTCCACGCCGGTGTTCGACGGCGCGCACTGGGACGAGGTCGAGCAGTCGGGCCCGGAGGGCACGATCCTGCGCCTCTTCGAGACGCTCAACCCCGACGGCGACGACGGCCAGCGCATGGTCGGCAACGACGGCAAGGCGACCCTCTACGACGGTCGCACGGGAGAGCCGTTCGACGGTCCGGTGACGGTCGGCTACTCGTACATCCTGAAGCTGTCGCACCTCGTGGACGACAAGATCCACGCACGCTCGACCGGCCCGTACTCGATGATCACGCAGCAGCCGCTGGGCGGGAAGGCGCAGTTCGGTGGTCAGCGCTTCGGTGAGATGGAGGTGTGGGCGCTCGAGGCCTACGGCGCCGCATACGCGCTGCAGGAGATCCTCACCATCAAGTCCGACGACGTCCTCGGCCGCGTGAAGGTGTACGAGGCGATCGTGAAGGGCGAGAACATCCCCGAGCCCGGCATCCCCGAGAGCTTCAAGGTGCTCATCAAGGAGATGCAGGCGCTCTGCCTGAACGTCCGCGTGATGAACGAGGACGGGCAGGAGGTCGAGATCCGAGAGCTCGACGAGGACGCGTTCCGCACCACCGAGGCCCTCGGCATCGACCTCTCCCGCCCCGAGCGCGGGACCGACGAAGAGGACGCAGCGCGCGCGCGGAGCGCGAGCGCGAGTCCGCAAGGTACTGAACATGACCACCGGGCACACCCGTTCGATTCCTCGATCGGGAAGCCAAGCGGGAAGTAGGAGCGCGTAGTGCACGACGTGAACGAATCGGCACGGTTGTCCATCGCGTTGGCGACGGCGGATCAGATCCGCACGTGGTCGAACGGTGAGGTCAAGAAGCCCGAGACGATCAACTACCGCACGTTGAAGCCGGAGAAGGACGGCCTCTTCTGCGAGAAGATCTTCGGGCCGACCAAGGACTGGGAGTGCTACTGCGGCAAGTACAAGCGCGTCCGGTTCAAGGGGATCATCTGTGAGCGTTGCGGCGTCGAGGTCACGCGCTCCAAGGTCCGTCGCGAGCGGATGGGCCACATCGAGCTGGCCGCACCGGTCACGCACATCTGGTACTTCAAGGGCGTCCCGAGCCGGCTCGGGTACCTCCTCGACATCGCACCGAAGAGCCTCGAGAAGGTCATCTACTTCGCGGCCCACCTGATCACGTGGGTCGACGAGGACAAGCGCCACACGGACCAGCCCGAGCTCGAGGCCGAGATGCAGGCCGAGATCGGCGACCTGGAGGCCGAGCTCGAGGGACGCCTGAAGGCGCGCCACGAGGAGTACGAGAAGGAGGTCGCCGACCTCGAGTCCCGTGGGGGCAAGAAGGTCGACATGGAGCGCGCCGAGAAGGCGTACAACAAGGACGCGGAGGATCTCCGCGCCCGTGGCGAGGCGGAGATCACGCACCTCAAGACGGTGTGGACCACCTTCGCCAAGCTCGCTCCGAAGCAGCTCGTCGACGACGAGCGCGTGTGGCGCGAGATCGTCGACCGCTACCAGGAGTACTTCACCGGCGGCATGGGCGCCGAGGCCGTCAAGGACCTCATCTCGCGCCTCGACATGCCGGAGGAGGAGGTCGCGCTCAAGGAGATGATCGCGACCGGCAAGGGTCAGCGGAAGGCCAAGGGCATCAAGCGCCTGAAGGTCATCTCGGCGTTCAACCGCGTCGACGACGACGGTCGCACGATCAACTCGCCGATGGGGATGGTGCTCGATGCCGTCCCGGTGATCCCGCCGGACCTGCGCCCGATGGTGCAGCTCGACGGTGGCCGGTTCGCGACGTCCGACCTCAACGACCTCTACCGACGCGTCATCAACCGCAACAACCGGCTGAAGCGTCTGCTCGACCTCGGTGCGCCCGAGATCATCATCAACAACGAGAAGCGGATGCTCCAGGAGGCCGTCGACGCCCTGTTCGACAACGGCCGCCGTGGGCGCCCCGTCACGGGCCCCGGGAACCGCGCGCTGAAGTCGCTCTCCGACATGTTGAAGGGCAAGCAGGGCCGGTTCCGCCAGAACCTGCTCGGCAAGCGCGTCGACTACTCGGGCCGTTCGGTCATCGTCGTCGGCCCGCAGCTCAAGCTGCGGCAGTGCGGTCTGCCCAAGCAGATGGCACTCGAGCTCTTCAAGCCGTTCGTCATGAAGCGGCTCGTCGACCTCGAGTACGCGCAGAACATCAAGTCCGCCAAGCGGATGGTGGAGCGCTCGCGGCCGCAGGTGTGGGACGTCCTCGAGGACGTCATCAAGGAGCACCCGGTGTTCCTGAACCGCGCCCCCACGCTGCACCGTCTCGGCATCCAGGCGTTCGAGCCCGTCCTCATCGAGGGCAAGGCCATCCAGATCCACCCGCTCGTCTGCGCGGCGTTCAACGCCGACTTCGACGGCGACCAGATGGCTGTCCACCTGCCGCTCTCCGCGGAGGCGCAGGCCGAGGCCCGGCTGCTGATGCTGTCGGCGCACAACATCCTGTCCCCGGCGCACGGTCGCCCGATCGCAGTGCCGAGCCAGGACATGATCATCGGCGTCTACTACCTCACCGAGGTGGTCGACGGCGCGCCCGGCGAGGGGCGGATCTTCTCGACCCTCGACGAGGCGATCATGGCGTACGACACCAAGCCCGGTCTCCGCGGTGGCGACACCACGGATGGTTCGGTGGCGCTCCACGCCAAGATCAAGGTGCGGATGCCCGGCGGCCGGTTCCCGGCTGACCAGTTCCCCGCGCGCTTCGACGACAAGGGCAAGGAAGTCAACCCCGACGCGCTGGTCATCAAGCGCAACGGTGAGAACGGCAACGGCACGGTCCTCGTCGAGACGACCCTCGGTCGTCTGCTCTTCAACGAGGCGTTCCCGCCGGACTTCCCCTTCCGCGCGCGTCGGACGATGGTGGCCTGAAGAAGCGTGCGCTCACCGAGGTGGTCGGAGACCTCGTGGAGGCGTACTCGCGGGCGGAGGTGGCCGAGAGCCTCGACAACCTGAAGGCACTCGGCTTCGAGTTCGCGACCCGCTCCGGGCTCACGATCTCGATCGCCGACGTGAAGACGCCGGACCAGAAGGCCGCGCTCCTCGAGAAGTTCGAGGGCGAGGCCGCCAAGATCGAGCAGAACTTCGACAAGGGGCTGCTCACCGACGACGAGCGTCGTCAGCTCGAGCGTGAGCTGTGGTCCGAGGCAACCGACAAGGTCGCCGAGGCCATGCACGCCGAGATGGCGAAGGACCGGTTCAACCCCATCGAGATGATGGTCGGCTCCGGTGCTCGAGGGAACGCGGTGCAGGTCCGCCAGATCGCCGGCATGCGCGGCCTGGTGGCCAACCCGCGTGGTGAGATCATCCCTCGCCCGATCAAGTCGAACTTCCGTGAGGGCCTGTCCGTCCTCGAGTACTTCGTCTCCACCCACGGTGCCCGCAAGGGTCTTGCCGACACCGCGCTCCGCACCGCGGACTCGGGCTACCTGACCCGTCGACTCGTCGACGTGGCCCAGGAGCTCATCGTCCGCGACGAGGACTGTGGGTCGACCCGAGGGATCTGGGTCGAGGAGATCAGCTCCGAGGGCGACGCGTACCGCTACCTGGAGACGAAGCTGCTCGGTCGTTGCCTGCTCGAGCCGGTCAAGCTCAGCGACGGCACGACGCTCGACAAGGACACCGAGCTCCGCGAGGAGCACATCGAGCAGCTCGCCCACGACAAGAACGTCGACCGGGTGCGCGTCCGTTCGGTGCTCACGTGCGACTCGATCTCGGGAGTGTGCGGCAAGTGCTACGGCACGATGCTGGCGACCGGGAAGCCCGTCGACCTCGGCGAGGCGGTCGGCATCATCGCCGCCCAGTCGATCGGTGAGCCGGGCACGCAGCTCACGATGCGGACCTTCCACACCGGCGGTGTGGCGGGTGACGACATCACGCACGGCCTGCCGCGCGTCGTCGAGCTCTTCGAGGCCCGTACGCCCAAGGGCGCAACGGTGCTCGCCGAGAACTCCGGTGTCGTCCGGATCGGTGAGAACGAGAAGGGCGAGCGCGTCATCGTGATCGTCGGTGACGACGCCGAAGAGGTCGAGTACGTCGTGTCCCGGCGGGCCCACCTGTACGCCGGCGCCAGGGGACCGAAGGTCAAGGACGGCGCCGAGGTCTCCGCAGGGGACCAGCTCACCGGTGACGACGAGACGCCGCGCGACCCGAAGAAGGTGCTCGAGGTCAAGGGCATCCGGGAGACCCAGCAGTACCTCGTCGACGAGGTGCAGAAGGTGTACCGGGAGCAGGGCGTGTCGATCCACGACAAGCACGTCGAGGTGATCATCCGCCAGATGCTGCGCCGGGTCGGCGTCTCCGAGCCGGGGGACTCCACCTTCCTGCCGGGCCAGAAGGCCGACGCCCGCTTCTTCGCCGACACGAACCGTCGGCTCGTGGAAGCAGGGCAGCAGCCGGCCGAGGGTCGTCCCGAGCTCATGGGGATCACCAAGGCCTCGCTGGCCACCGAGTCGTGGCTGTCCGCGGCGTCGTTCCAGGAGACCACGCGAGTGCTCACCGAGGCGGCGATCGAGGGCAAGGTCGACGGCCTGTTCGGGCTCAAGGAGAACGTGATCATCGGGAAGCTCATCCCGGCCGGTACGGGCATGCCCGCCTACCGGGAGATCGCGACCAACGCGCCCGACTACGAGCCGCTGCCCTTCTACTCGTCGGAGTTCGACGCCGAGCAGATGGCGCAGTACCTGCGGGAGAGCATCGGGAGTGGCGGCGAGGAAGAGCTCGCCGCCACGTCGAGTGTCCTCACCGCCGTGCCCGATGCGCAGGTCGAGGACGTCGCTCCCCTCGAAGGGACCGGAACCGGGGAGTGAGACTATTCTCGACTCTCCCGAACACCGGTCACCGCCGCACCACGTCACTGCCGATCCGGAACTGCCGAAACCCTTACTGAAGGTCACAGAGTGCCCACGATCCAGCAGCTGGTCCGCAAGGGCCGCGAGACCAAGCGAGACAAGTCGAAGACGCCCGCGCTCAAGGGCTCCCCGCAGCGTCGGGGTGTCTGCACGCGCGTCTACACGACGACTCCCAAGAAGCCGAACTCCGCGCTCCGCAAGGTCGCGCGCGTCCGGCTGACGTCGGGCATCGAGGTGACGGCCTACATCCCGGGCATCGGCCACAACCTGCAGGAGCACTCGATCGTGCTCGTGCGAGGTGGTCGTGTGAAGGACCTCCCGGGTGTGCGGTACAAGATCATCCGCGGTGCGCTCGACGCGAGCGGTGTGTCGGACCGCAAGCAGGCCCGCAGCCGCTACGGCGCGAAGCGGGAGGGCTGAGGATGCCACGCAAGGGTCCTGCACCCCGTCGCGACCTGCTGCCCGACCCGGTCTACCGGTCGGTGGTCGTCACCCAGCTCGTCAACAAGGTCCTGCTCGAGGGCAAGCGCTCGATCGCCGAGCGGCTCGTGTACGACGCCCTCACCGAGATCGAGACCAAGACCGGTGGCGACCCCGTCCCCACGCTCAAGCGTGCGGTCGAGAACGTCCGTCCCGCCCTCGAGGTGCGCAGTCGCCGCGTCGGTGGCGCCACCTACCAGGTGCCGGTCGAGGTTCGTCCCCGCCGGGCGACCACGCTCGCGATCCGGTGGATCGTCGGGTACTCGCGTCAGCGCCGGGAGAAGACGATGGCGGAGCGTCTGGCCGCCGAGCTGCTCGACGCGAGCAACGGGCTCGGTGCCGCGATCAAGCGCAAGGACGACCTGCAGAAGATGGCGGAGTCGAACAAGGCGTTCGCTCACTACCGTTGGTAATGCACTTGGTCCTCTTGTCGTTACGTTCCTGACCGCCCGGCCCTGCCCTCCGGGGCGCACCTCGGTTCGTCGCTGCGCCTTGGTCCGGCGAGCCCCTGCTCCCTCGCTTCGCTCGGTCGGGCCTTCGGCCGGGTCTCGCCGGAGTCGGCGCAACTGCTCCTCTCCGAGGTGCACCCCTGCGGTCAGGACCTCGCTGGTGCGAAGCCCCTGGGCCGCGCGGAACGTTCGGCGGTGAGCGAAGCGTTCGAACACTTGTTGACCTGAAGAACTCAGCAGAGAAGAAGAAGCAGATGGCAGACGAGAAGGGTAAGGGCGGGCCGGTCATTCGGGAGGTTCCGCTCGCGCGCGTGCGGAACATCGGGATCATGGCGCACATCGACGCGGGGAAGACCACGACGACGGAGCGCATCCTCTACTACACCGGGCGGACCTACAAGATCGGCGAGGTGCACGAGGGCGCTGCGGTCATGGACTGGATGGTCCAGGAGCAGGAGCGCGGCATCACGATCACCAGTGCGGCCACCACGTGCAAGTGGCGCGACACCTGGATCAACATCATCGACACGCCCGGCCACGTCGACTTCACCGTCGAGGTCGAGCGCTCCCTGCGGGTGCTCGACGGTGCCGTCGCGGTGTTCGACGCGGTCGCCGGCGTCGAGCCCCAGACCGAGACGGTGTGGCGTCAGGCCAACAAGTACAACGTGCCGCGTATGTGCTTCATCAACAAGATGGACCGCGTCGGCGCCGACTTCTACCGCTGTGTCGACATGATCAAGGACCGCCTCGACGCGACCGTGGCGCTGGTGCAGCTGCCGATCGGCGCGGAGAGCGAGTTCCAGGGCGTCATCGACCTGCTCGCGATGAAGGCGCTCGTCTGGTCCGACGACGTGGACGAGAGCTACGAGACGAGGGACATCCCCGACGAGCTCCAGGCCGACGCCGACAAGTGGCGCCACGAGCTCGTCGACGTCGTCAGCCAGTTCGACGAGAACGTCCTCGAGAAGTACGTCGGCGACGAGGAGATCACCGCCGACGACCTGCGGACCGCCGTGCGTGCGGCCACGCTGAGCGGCGAGGTCGTCCCCGTCCTCTGCGGCACCGCGTTCAAGAACAAGGGCGTCCAGACGCTGCTCGACGCGGTCGTCGACTACCTCCCGAGCCCGGTCGACATCCCGCCGGTGCAGGGCGCCGACATGAAGACCGACGAGCCGGTCGAGCGGGCCCCCTCCGACGACGCGCCGTTCTCGGCGCTGGCCTTCAAGATCATGAGCGACCCGTACGTCGGCAAGCTCACGTACTTCCGGGTCTACTCCGGCACGCTCGGTGCGGGGAGTCCGCTGCTCAATGCCACGAAGGACAAGAAGGAGCGGGTGGGGCGCATCCTCCAGATGCACGCCAACCACCGCGAGGACAAGGAAGGCGTCTTCACCGGCGACATCGTCGCGGCCGTCGGCCTCAAGAACACCACGACCGGAGACACGCTCTGCGACCCGTCCCGGCCGATCGTGCTCGAGCGGATGGTGTTCCCGGAGCCGGTCATCTCGGTGGCCATCGAGCCGAAGACGAAGATCGACCAGGACAAGCTCGGCAAGGCCCTCGGCGCCCTGTCCGAGGAGGACCCGACGTTCCAGGTCCACACCGACGACGAGACCGGCCAGACGATCATCGGCGGGATGGGTGAGCTGCACCTCGACGTGCTGGTCGACCGCATGATCCGGGAGTTCGCGGTCGCCGCGAACGTCGGGAAGCCGCAGGTCGCCTACCGCGAGACGATCACGGAGCCGGTCGAGGACGTCGAGGAGCGCTACATCCGCCAGACGGGTGGGCGCGGCCAGTATGGCCACGTCATCATCAGCCTCGAGCCCACCGGGCCCGGCGGCGGCTACGAGTTCGTCGACAAGGTCAAGGGTGGCGACGTGCCGCGCGAGTACATCTCCGCGGTCGACGCCGGCATCCAGGAAGCGATGGAGGGCGGCGTGATCGCGGGCTACGGGCTCGTCGACATGCGAGCCATCCTCACCGGCGGGTCGTCGCACGACGTCGACTCCAGCGAGATGGCGTTCAAGATCGCCGGGTCGATCGCTTTCAAGAAGGCGGCCCGGCTGGCGACGCCGGTGCTGCTCGAGCCGATCATGCAGGTCGAGGTGGTGACGCCCGAGGACTACATGGGAGACGTCATCGGTGACCTGTCGTCGCGTCGCGGCAAGGTCGAAGGCATGGAGCAGCGGGGTACGTCACACGTCGTGAACGCCCAAGTGCCGCTCTCGGAGATGTTCGGCTACGCTACTGACCTTCGCTCGCGCACCCAGGGGCGCGCGACGTACACGATGCAGTTCGACTCGTACCAAGAGGTACCGAAGTCGATCTCCGAAGAGATCACCGCCCGGGTGCACGGCGAGTAGCGCCCGAGCCCACGTCGTTCATCACCACCGACGCACAGCGAAAGGAACGGCCTCGCCATGGCCAAGGAGAAGTTCGAGCGGAACAAGCCGCACCTCAACGTCGGCACGATGGGTCACATCGACCACGGCAAGACGACCCTGACCGCGGCCATCACCAAGGTCCTCTCGGACAGCGACCCGTCGCACACCACCGCGACCGCGTTCGACGAGATCGACAAGGCGCCGGAAGAGAAGGCGCGTGGGATCACGATCAACATCTCCCACGTCGAGTACGAGACGCCGAACCGGCACTACGCGCACGTCGACATGCCGGGTCACGCCGACTACATCAAGAACATGATCACCGGTGCGGCCCAGGTCGACGGGGCGATCCTCGTGGTCGCGGCCACCGACGGTCCGATGCCCCAGACGCGTGAGCACGTGCTGCTCGCCCGCCAGGTCGGTGTCCCCTCGATCGTCGTCGCCCTCAACAAGGTCGACCAGGTCGAGGACGAGGAGCTCCTCGAGCTGGTGGAGCTCGAGGTCCGTGAGCTGCTCAACGAGTACGAGTTCCCCGGCGACGACACCCCGATCGTGCGGGTCTCGGCGCTGAAGGCCCTCGAGGGCGACGCCGACGCGAGCAAGGCCGTGGCCGAGCTCATGGCGGCGGTCGACTCCTTCGTGACCGAGCCCGAGCGCGACTTCGACAAGCCCTTCCTCATGCCGATCGAGGACGTCTTCACGATCACCGGCCGTGGCACCGTCGTCACCGGCAAGGTCGAACAGGGGATCCTCAACACCGGCGACGAGATCGAGATCGTCGGGATCAAGGACACCACCAAGACCACCTGCACCGGCGTCGAGATGTTCCGCAAGCTCCTCGACGAGGGCCGGGCCGGCGACAACATCGGCGCCCTGCTCCGCGGCACCAAGAAGGAAGAGGTGGAGCGCGGGCAGGTCCTGGCGAAGCCGGGCAGCATCACGCCCCACACGAACTTCGAGGCGCAGGTCTACGTCTTGACGAAGGAAGAGGGTGGCCGGCACACGCCGTTCTTCGGCAACTACCGCCCGCAGTTCTACTTCCGCACCACGGACGTCACCGGAGCCATCACGCTGCCCGAGGGCACCGAGATGGTCATGCCGGGCGACAACACGGAGATGGTCGTGGAGCTCATCCACCCCATCGCCATGGAAGAGGGCCTGCGCTTCGCGATCCGCGAAGGCGGCCGCACCGTCGGCGCCGGTCGCGTCACCAAGATCCTCAAGTAGCAGGAACGAGCGCACGCGATGGCAGCAGGCAGCGGTGGACAGAAGATCCGGATCCGGCTGAAGGCCTACGACCACGAGATCATCGACCAGTCGACGAAGAAGATCGTCGAGACGGTCGTGCGGACCCAAGCCAAGGTGCGGGGTCCGGTGCCGCTGCCGACGGAGATCCGCCGGTTCTGCGTCGTGCGCTCACCGCACGTCGACAAGGACTCCCGCGAGCACTTCGAGATGCGGATCCACAAGCGTCTGCTCGACATCGTCGAGCCCACCGGGAAGACCGTCGAGAGCCTCCAGCGCCTCGACCTGCCCGCGGGCGTCGACATCGAGATCAAGATCCAGACCGCCTAGCCCAAACAGGGGCACGAATGCCGTCGTTCCTCGGGCGCCTCTCGGCGGCCGAGCCCCTGGTGGCCGAGAGACCCCGCCTGGCGTGAGGGTACGGGGGTCCGATAGTCTTTCCCTTCTGCCGCCACGGCCTTTCCACGCCGGTGGGCAGCGCACGATCAAGTAGGACGCATTCGCCAACCGACGTCCGCGCAGGCCAGCTGGGAACCGCGCGGCACAACCGACACACGCTCCGCCGGACCGCCGGCCACCAGGCCACGGACCGGGGGAGCGTTCGCGTGAGCAGCACCAGCTGCCACGAACGAGGACGAGCGAGAGAGACGATGGCTGCCAAGGGGATCCTCGGGCGCAAGCTCGGCATGACCCAGGTCTGGGATTCGGAGAACCGGGTCGTCCCGGTGACCGTGATCGAGGCCGGGCCGTGTCGTGTCGTGCAGCTCAAGACGCCCGAGCGCGACGGCTACGCGGCCGTCCAGCTCGCCTTCGGTTCGACGAAGCCCCAGCGCCTGTCGAACCCCGAGCTCGGCCACCTCGCGAAGGCGGGTGCCGAGCCGGCGCGCGACCTCGCCGAGCTCCGCGTCGAGGACCTCGCCGGCTACGAGGTCGGGATGGTCATCGGTGCCGACGTCTTCGCCGCGGGCGAGCGCGTCGACGTCACCGGCATCAGCAAGGGCAAGGGCTTTGCCGGCCCGATGAAGCGTCACAACTTCAAGGGTCAGGGCGCCAGCCACGGGAACCACAAGAGCCATCGCAAGCCCGGTTCGATCGGTGCGTGCGCGACGCCGGCTCGGGTCTTCAAGGGCACGCGCATGGCGGGCCACATGGGCGCGCAGAAGACCACCACGCTCAACCTCGAGGTCGTCGAGGGCGACGGCGAGCGCGGTCTGCTCCTCATCCGCGGCGCGGTGCCGGGGCCGAAGGGCTGCCTGGTGCTCGTGCGCAACGCGGTCAAGGGCCCCGAGGTCAAGTTCACCCCGCCCACCAAGGCCGAGCCCGAAGCGGCGCCGGTCGAGGACGAGGCAGTCGTCGACGACGCGCCGGTCGAGGCCGCGACCGACGATGCACCGAGGGCGCGACGAGGCCGTAGAGGAGGAGCAGTCGTGAAGGTCGACATCACCTCCGTGGCCGGCAAGAAGGGCGGGAGCGTGGAGCTCCCCGACGATCTCTTCGGGGTCGAGCCGAACATCGGGCTCCTCCACCAGGTCGTCACCGCCCAGCTCGCGCACCGACGCGCCGGCACGCACAGCACCAAGACCCGTGCCGAGGTCCGTGGTGGTGGCGCGAAGCCGTGGCGCCAGAAGGGCACCGGCCGCGCCCGCCAAGGTTCGATCCGCTCACCCCAGTGGCGCGGCGGTGGGGTCGCCCATGGGCCGAAGCCGCGCGACTACGCGCAGCGCACGCCCAAGAAGATGGTGCGGGCCGCACTGCGCTCCGCACTGTCGGACCGCGCCGCCGAGGGCCGGCTCAAGGTCGTCGACTCCTGGGGGATCGACGAGCCCAAGACGAAGCAGGCGATCACGGTCCTCGAGACCCTCGGCCTGCGGCCGGCTGGTGAGCGTGCGCCGCGCGTGCTCATCGTCCTCGACCGCACCGAGCACGCGGTCTGGAAGTCGTTCCGTAACCTCGGCACCCGGGTACAGATCGTGCTGCCCGAGGAGCTCAACCCCTACGACATCCTCGTGAACGACTGGCTCGTCTTCTCCCAGCCCACGCTGGACGCGGCGATCGAGCGCTTCGCCGACCGGCCGGCCGCGGCGACGCCCAAGGCGACGTCGGCGAAGAGCGAGGCACCGGCACCCGACGCTGGGGCCGACGAGCCGACAGCCGACACCGAGACCGACGCGGAGGCGACGGAATGAACCGCGATCCCCGTGACGTCATCATCAAGCCGGTCGTGTCGGAGAAGTCCTACGCGGCCTACGACGGCGAGGTCTACACGTTCGTCGTCGCGCCCGACGCCAACAAGGTGGAGATCCGCCAGGCGATCGAGACCATCTTCAACGTCAAGGTCGCGAACGTGAACACCCTCAACCGCAAGGGCAAGCGCAAGCGAAACCGCAAGACCGGCACCTTCGGGCAGCGCACCGGACAGAAGCGCGCCATCGTGTCCCTCGCCGAGGGCGAACACATCGAGATCTTCGGGAGCTAGTGACGATGGCGATTCGCAAGCGCAAACCCACCAGCCCCGGCCGTCGGTTCCAGACTGTCTCGGACTTCGCGGACATCACGCGCGATCGTCCGGAGAAGTCGCTCACGACCTCGAAGCCGAAGACGGGTGGCCGCAACTCGTACGGCCGCATGACCTCGCGCCACCGTGGTGGTGGCCACAAGCAGAAGTACCGCCTGGTCGACTTCAAGCGCGACAAGGACGGCGTGCCGGCGAAGGTCGCGGCCATCGAGTACGACCCGAACCGCAACGCGCGCATCGCGCTGCTGCACTACCGCGATGGCGAGAAGCGTTACATCATCGCCCCCGCGGGTCTCGAGGTCGGCGACGTGCTGCAGAGCGGCCAAGGCTCCGACATCCGCCCGGGCAACGCGCTCCCGCTGCGCTACATCCCGGTGGGGACGATCGTGCACAACGTCGAGCTGAAGCCGGGTGCCGGCGCCAAGATGGGCCGCGGTGCGGGAGCAGCGATCCAGCTCGTCGCGAAGGAGGGAACGTTCGCGACGCTGCGGCTGCCCTCTTCGGAGATGCGGCGCGTGGCGATCGACTGCCGCGCCACCGTCGGCACGGTCGGGAACGCCGAGGCGTCGCTGATCAAGATCGGCAAGGCCGGACGCAACCGGTGGAAGGGCAAGCGCCCCCACAACCGTGGTGTGTCCATGAACCCGGTCGACCACCCGCTCGGTGGTGGCGAGGGCAAGAGCTCCGGTGGACGACACCCCGTGTCGCCGTGGGGCAAGCCCGAGGGCCGGACCCGCAAGAAGGGCAAGAAGTCCGACGAGATGATCATCCGCCGTCGCCGCAGTCGCGGCTCGCGCCGGTAGAGGGAGTCACCGTGCCGCGCAGTCTCAAGAAGGGCCCGTTCGTCGACGAACACCTCGAGAAGAAGGTGGACGCGCAGAACGCGGCCGGCGACAAGAAGGTCATCAAGACCTGGTCGCGTCGTTCGACGATCACCCCCGACATGGTCGGTCACACGATCGCCGTCCACGACGGTCGCAAGCACGTGCCCGTGTACATCAGCGAGTCGATGGTCGGTCACAAGCTCGGCGAGTTCGCCCCCACCCGCACGTTCAAGTTCCACGCGGGTCAAGAGCGATCGGCGAGGCGATAGCCGTGGCGGACACCATGGCCCCAGAGGCCGACCGCGAGACGACGGCCCGCCTGCGCCACCTGCGCACATCGCCCACCAAGGTCCGTCCCGTCCTCAAGCTGGTCGTGGGCAAGGATGTGCTCAGCGCGCGCGACACGTTGCGCCTCTGTGAGCGTGGCGTTGCCGACGACGTCGAGAAGGTCCTCAACTCGGCGATCGCGAACGCCGAGCACAACGACAACGTGCCCGAGGACGAGCTCTTCATCACCCGGGCGTTCGCCGATGAGGGTCCGACGCAGAAGCGCTGGCGTCCCCGCGCTCGTGGTCGGGGCACCCGCATCCGCAAGCGCACGAGCCACATCACCATCGTGGTGGCGCGCTACGCGGACGACGAGCTCGAGCAACGCCGCCGCCGTGAGGCCGCCGCGGGTGGTCCGGCGCGTCGCCGCCCGACCCGTCGGCGCACGCCCAAGGCCGAGCCCGAGCACGAGCACGACCACGAGCACGAGCACGACACGACGACGAGTCCGCCGAGGCGGCCCCGGCGAAGAAGACGACCGCGAAGAAGACGGCCAAGAAGTCGACGAAGAAGGCCACCAAGAAGGCGACGGCCAAGACCTCCGGTGCGGACGACGCCGAAGCCAAGCCGGCGAAGAAGTCGACGGCCAAGAAGTCGGCCGCCACCAAGACGACAGCCAAGAAGGCTGCGAAGAAGACCACGACGAAGAAGAGCGCGGCGAAGAAGCCCGCAGCTGCTGACGACGACAAGGACGCCTGATGGGCCAGAAGGTCAACCCGTACGGGTTCCGGCTCGGGATCACCACCGACTGGAAGTCGCGATGGTTCGCGGATGGCAAGGAGTTCCGCGAGTTCCTGATCGAGGACTGGGAGATCCGCGACTACCTCAAGAAGCAGCTCCCGCACGCAGCGGTGAGCCGCGTCGAGATCGAGCGCACCCGTGACCGGCTGCGAGTCGACGTCTACACGGCGCGCCCCGGCATCGTCATCGGCCGGCGCGGCGCGGAGGCCGACCGCCTCCGTCAGGGCCTGTTCAAGATCACGAACAACGCCAAGATCCAGTTCAACATCCAGGAGATCAAGCAGCCCGAGCTCGACGCGATGTTGATCGCCCAGGGTGTTGCCGACCAGCTCGCCGGCCGGGTCTCGTTCCGCCGCGCGATGAAGCGTGCGGTGCAGACGGCCATGAAGGCCGGCGCCCAGGGCATCCGCGTGCAGTGCGGTGGCCGTCTGGGTGGCGCCGAGATGTCCCGCAAGGAGTGGTACCGCGAAGGTCGGGTGCCGCTGCACACGCTGCGGGCCGACATCGACTACGGCGGCGCCGAGGCGCGCACCACGTTCGGTCGGATCGGTGTGAAGGTCTGGATCTACAAGGGCGAGATCCTGCCGTACAAGTCCGCGGCCGAGGACAAGATCACCCGTGAGGCCGCGATGGCGGTCGGCGAGACGTCCGGTGAGCCGCAGCCGAAGCGCCGCGTCGTCAGCGCCGGTGGTGGTCGCCGCCGCAACGAGGAGACCGTCGAGGTCACCGCCGACGCAACCACGGAAGAGGCACCGGAAGAAGCCGCTCCGCTGGTGAAGGAAGCCGACCCCGAGCTCGAGCGCCTCCTCGCGGAGGAAGAAGAGATCGAGCGTCGCACCCGTGAGCACCACGAGGCGCCCAAGTTCCACGGGGACGAGGACTAGCCATGTTGATGCCGAAGAAGGTTCGGCACCGCAAGGTGCAGCGGGGTCGCATGCGCGGCAACGCCAAGGGCGGTACGCGCGTGACGTTCGGCGACTTCGGGATCCAGGCGCTCGACCCGGGCTGGATCACGAACCGCCAGATCGAAGCCGCTCGAATCGCGATGACCCGCTACATCAAGCGTGGCGGGAAGGTGTGGATCAACATCTTCCCGGACAAGCCGGTCACCCAGAAGCCGGCCGAGACGCGCATGGGCTCGGGCAAGGGCAACCCGGAGCACTGGGTCGCCGTCGTGAAGCCGGGCCGCGTCATGTTCGAGCTCTCGGGTGTTTCTGAGCAGACCGCTCGCGAGGCGATGCGCCTCGCAATGCACAAGCTGCCGATCAAGACCCGCTTCATCGTGCGCCAGGAGGAAGCGTGATGGCGAACGCTGCGGATCTTCGCGAGCTCAACGACGCTGAGCTCGCCAACAAGCTGCGTGAAGCGAAGGAGGAGCTCTTCAACCTCCGGTTCCAGCTCGCCACCGGCCAGCTGGAGGACTTCTCACGAATCAACGACCTGCGCAAGGACGTCGCGCGGTGCAACACCCTGTTGCGCCAGCGCGAGATCGCCCTCGCCGAGGGAGCGGAGCTATGAGCGACGACAACGTGACCAGCGAGACCGAGCAGCGCTCGAACCCGCGCAAGGTGCGCGAGGGCCTGGTCGTCTCGGCCAAGATGGACAAGACGCTCGTCGTCGCGGTCACCGACCGTGTCCGTCACCGCCGCTACGGCAAGACCCTCCAGCGCACGCGCAAGTTCTACGCCCACGACGAGACGAACGACGGTCGCGAAGGCGACCGCGTGCGGATCACCGAGACCCGCCCGCTGTCGAAGCAGAAGCGCTGGCGCCTGGTCGAAGTGCTGGAGCGTGCTCGATGATCCAGCAGGAGAGCCGGCTCAAGGTCGCCGACAACTCGGGCGCGCGCGAGGTCCTGTGCATCAAGGTCCTCGGCGGCACCCGTCGGCGCTACGCGGGCATCGGTGACGTGTTCGTCGCGACGGTGAAGGACGCCGTACCCGGCGCTGCGGTCAAGAAGGGCGAGGTCGTGAAGTGCGTCGTCGTGCGCACCAAGAAGGAGCGACGACGTCCCGACGGCAGCTACATCCGCTTCGACGAGAACGCGGCAGTCCTCATCAACGACCAGATGCAGCCTCGTGGCACACGCATCTTCGGCCCAGTGGGTCGGGAGCTGCGCGACCGCAGGTTCATGCGCATCGTCTCGCTCGCTCCGGAGGTGCTCTGAGATGACTGCACCGAAGCTGAAGCTCAAGAAGGGCGACCGCGTGGTCGTGCTCTCGGGCAAGGACATCGGCAAGGAAGGCGAGATCACCCGCGTCCTGCGGGAGCGCAACATGGCGATCGTCGACGGCGTGAACGTCGCGAAGAAGCACCAGCGCGCGACGAACGCCACGATGCAGGGCGGGATCATCGACAAGGACATGCCGGTGAACATCTCGAACCTGGCGCTCCTCTGCCCGTCCTGTGGCAAGACGCGGGTCGGGTACCGGATGGACCCGGACGGCACGAAGTTCCGGGTGTGCAAGAAGTGCGGGAAGGACGTCTGATGGCGGCGACGACCCAGACGACACGAAGAACCAGGACACGAAGAACCAGGCCAAGCCGCGCCTCAAGGCTCGCTACGACGACGAGCTGCGGCCGGCGCTGCAGCAGGAGCTCGGCCTGGAGAACGTGATGGAGGTCCCGCGCCTCGAGAAGATCGTCATCAACATCGGTGTCGGGCTCGCGACGCAGCAGGCGTCGCTCCTCGACGGTGCGGTGACCGACCTGTCGATCATCACGGGCCAGAAGCCGCTGATCACCAAGGCGAAGCAGTCGATCGCCGGCTTCAAGCTCCGTGAGGGCAACTCGATCGGCGCGAAGGCCACGTTGCGCAGCGACCGGATGTGGGAGTTCTACGACCGCCTGGTCAGCCTGGCGATCCCCCGCATCCGCGACTTCCGAGGCATGAACCCCAACTCCTTCGACGGACGTGGCAACTACACGTTCGGCGTGACCGAGCAGCTGATCTTCCCGGAGATCGACTACGACAACATCGACACGGTCCGCGGCATGGACATCACCATCGTGACGTCGGCAACCTCCGACGATCAGGGTCGGGCGCTCCTCCGAGCGCTCGGATTTCCGTTCCGCCGCGACCAGGAAAGCAGGTAGCGGAAGTGGCGAAGAAGGCACTGATCCAGAAGCAGCAGCGTGAGCCGAAGTTCAAGGTTCGCGGCTACACGCGGTGTGCCCGCTGTGGTCGCACGCGCTCGGTGTACAAGAAGTTCTCGCTGTGCCGGATCTGCTTCCGCGAGATGGCGCACGCGGGCGAGATCCCCGGCATCACCAAGGCCTCGTGGTGAGGGGGATCAGCCGATGACGATGACCGACCCCATTGCCGACATGCTCACCCGGATCCGGAACGGCAACGTCGCGTTCCACGACGAGGTCATCATGCCCTCGTCGAAGGTGAAGGAAGCGCTGGCCAAGATCCTCGAGCGCGAGGGCTACATCGAGGGCTTCGCCGTCGAGGACCAGTCCGACCGGCCCGGCAAGAAGCTCACGATCGTGATGAAGTACACGCCCGACCGCGAGCGCACCATCTCCGGCCTCAAGCGCGTCTCGAAGCCGGGTTTGCGCGTGTACACGAAGTCGACGGACGTCCCGCGCGTCCTCGGCGGGATGGGGATCGCCATCCTCTCCACCAACCAGGGCCTCATGACCGACCGGGAAGCGCGGCAGCGCAAGGTCGGCGGCGAAGTCCTCTGCCACGTCTGGTAGGAGCGAGCACACCATGTCCCGTATCGGAAAGCAGCCCATCACGATCCCCTCGGGGGTCGAGGTGACGCTCGACGGAGCGCACGTGACCGTCAAGGGGCCCAAGGGCACCCTCGAGCACGATGCGCCGCCGACCATCACCGTCACGCGCGACGGCGACGACATCGTCGTCTCGCGGCCCGACGACGAACGGCAGAACCGTGCGCTGCACGGACTGACGCGCTCCCTCGTGGCCAACATGGTGCAGGGTGTGTCCGAGGGCTACAGCCGTGACCTCGAGATCGTCGGCGTCGGGTACCGGGCCATCGCCCAGGGCCCGTCGAAGCTCGAGCTCCAGCTCGGCTTCTCCCACCCGGTGCACTTCGACGCTCCGGACGGCATCACCTTCGAGGTACCCCAGGCCACGCGCATCACGGTGCGTGGCTTCGACAAGCAGCTCGTCGGCCAGGTCGCCGCGAACATCCGCAAGATCCGCAAGCCCGAGCCCTACAAGGGCAAGGGCATCCGATACGCCGACGAGCGTGTGCTGCGCAAAGCCGGCAAGTCGGCGAAGTAGGAGAAGGTTCCAGTGCTGCAGAAGGTCGCGGGGCGCAAGCGCCGTCACCATCGGGTCCGCAAGAACGTGCGAGGCACCGCCGCGCGTCCGCGCCTGGCGGTGTTCCGTTCGAACAAGCACGTCTATGCCCAGGTCATCGACGACGTCGCCGGTCGCACCGTCGCGTCCGCCTCCACCATGGAGACCGACGTCAAGGGTGGTTCGACTGCAACCGTGGATGCCGCGAAGTCGGTCGGCAAGCGGGTCGGCGAGCGCGCCAAGGCTGCGGGTGTCTCCGCAGTCGTGTTCGACCGTGGTGGCTTCCGCTACCACGGACGTGTCGCCGGTGTCGCTGACGGCGCACGTGAAGCCGGATTGGAGTTCTAAGCATGGCTGAAGGTCAGCTCGAAGAGCGGGTCATCGCGATCAACCGAGTCGCCAAGGTCGTCAAGGGTGGACGTCGGTTCTCCTTCACCGCCCTCGTCGTGGTCGGCGACGGCCAGGGCAACGTCGGCCTCGGATACGGCAAGGCCAAGGAAGTCCCCGCCGCGATCCAGAAGGGCATGGAAGAGGCGCGCAAGAACCTCTTCGCCGTCCCGCTCGCGGGTTCCACCATCACCCACCAGATCCTCGGCGAGCACGATGCGGCCCGCGTCCTGCTGAAGCCGGCGTCGCCCGGTACGGGTGTCATCGCGGGTGGCGCAGCGCGGGCGATCCTCGAGGCCGCGGGAGTGCACGACATCCTGGCGAAGTCGCTCGGTTCGTCGAACGCGATCAACGTCTCCCGCGCGACCATCGCCGGCCTCCGTGGCCTGCGCCGGCCGGAGGAGATCGCACGCCTGCGCGGCAAGTCGGCCGAAGAGGTCGCGGGTGGCCCGATGCTCCGGGCCTACAAGGAGCGCAACATGCCGAAGCCCGTCATCACCGAGGTGGCCTGACGATGGCGACGAAGCTCAAGGTCACGATGATCCGCTCTGCGATCGGAGCGAAGCCCAAGCAGCGAGGCACGCTGCGCGCGCTCGGGTTGCGTCGAATCAACCAGACGGTGGAGCACGCCGACCGCCCGGAGATCCGGGGGATGGTCGCCCGGGTGCCCCACCTGGTCACGGTGGAAGAGGTCTAGATGCCGATCAAGATCCACGATCTCAAGCCGACCCCCGGCTCCCGCAAGGCGTCGCGTCGCGTCGGTCGCGGCATCGGCGGCAAGGGCGGCAAGACGGCCGGCCGTGGTCACAAGGGCCAGGGCGCACGCGGCACCATCCCCGCGCGCTTCGAGGGTGGTCAGACGCCGATCGCGCGCCGCACCCCGAAGGCCAAGGGCTTCCGGAACCCGTTCCGCGTCGAGTACGCCGTCGTGAACCTCGAGGCGCTCGAGAGCTTCGACGCGGGCTCGACCGTGGATCCGGACACGCTGCGCGCTCGCGGCCTCGTGGCCAAGCGGGGCTACGTGAAGATCCTCGGCCGGGGGGAGCTCACCACGAAGCTGACCGTCAAGGCGCACCGCTTCTCGAAGTCCGCCCAGCAGGCCATCGAGGCTGCGGGTGGGACCACCGAGCTGATCGCCCTCCCGTGGGGCGAGGGCCGACCGCCGGCCGGCGGTAACAACGCCCTGACCAATCGGTAGGCTGACCGACCATGCTGTCTCGACTCCGGAACATGTTCCGGGTCCCCGACCTGCGGAACAAGATCCTGTTCACGCTGGCGATGATCGGGGTCTACCGGTTCGGTGCCCACCTCCCGGTCCCGTACGTCGACTTCAGCGCGATCAAGACGCTCCAGGACACGTCGAACAACAGTGGCGTGGTCGGGTTCCTCGACCTCTTCTCGGGCGGTGCGATCACCAACGTCGCGATCTTCTTCCTCGGGATCATGCCGTACATCACGGCGTCGATCATCATGCAGCTCCTCGGTGTGGTGATCCCCAAGCTCGAGCAGTGGCAGCAGGAAGGCCAGGTCGGGCAGAAGAAGATCACCCAGTGGACGCGGTACCTCACCGTCGCGCTCGCGCTCGTGCAGTCGACCGGCTTCGTGTTCGCACTCCACCAGGGCAGCGGCGGGCTCCTGGGCTTCGGCGCCAGGCTGCCGTCCGGGATCGACTTCATCCCGGGCTTCAACTTCTGGCGGGCCGGCCTGATCGTCCTCGTCTGGACGGCCGGTACCGCATGCGTGATGTGGATCGGTGAGCTCATCACCCAGCGCGGCATCGGCAACGGCATGTCGATCCTGATCTTCGCCTCGGTCGTGTCGCGCCTCCCCGCGCAGGGTGGGGCGCTCTGGGCCGAGGGATCCAAGTTCCAGTTCTTCACGATCATCGCGATCGGCATCGCCATGATCGTGGGCATCGTGTTCGTGGAGTCGGGGCAGCGACGCATCCCAGTCCAGTTCGCGAAACGTGTGGTGGGCCGCCGCATGTACGGCGGTCAGAGCACCTACATCCCACTCAAGGTGAACCAGTCGGGTGTGATCCCCGTGATCTTCGCGAGCTCGATCCTGTCGTTCCCGGCGTTGATCGCGTCGGCGTTGGGGAGCAACTTCACCGGACTGCAGCAGTGGATCAACGACAACCTGGTGAACAACCAGGGGTGGTTCTACATCGGCTTCTACACGCTGCTGATCATCTTCTTCGCGTACTTCTACACGGCGATCGCGTTCAACCCGCAGCAGCAGGCGGACATCATTCGCAAGCAGGGCGGCTTCATCCCGGGCATCAGGCCGGGTCCGCCCACCGAGAAGTACCTCGCGAAGGTGCTCAACCGGATCACGCTCCCTGGATCGCTGTTCCTCGCGGTCATCGCCATCACCCCGCTGCTCGTGTTCGCGCTGTGGGACATCAACCAGTTCCCCTTCGGCGGGACTGCGCTGCTGATCACCGTCGGTGTCGCTCTCGAGACGATGAAGCAGATCGACAGCCAGCTGATGATGCGGAACTACGAGGGCTTCCTCGCCTGATCGGCGAGCGGACGATCGGGTTGTTCTGATGAGCGCACGCGGCCCGCGGCTGGTGTTGCTCGGGAAGCAGGGAGCCGGCAAGGGCACCCAGGCGACCCGGCTCGCCGAGCACTACGACGTCGCGCACCTGTCCACCGGCGATCTCTTCCGCGATGCGGCGAACCAGGGCCACGCGCTCGGGCTCGAGGCCAAGTCGTACATGGACCGCGGTGAGCTCGTACCCGACGAGACGGTCGTCGGCCTCGTGGAGGAGCAGCTGAAGGTCGACGACCGGGCCGCACGCGGCTTCGTGCTCGACGGCTTCCCGCGCACCCGCCGGCAGGCCGAGGAGCTGCACCGCATCCTCGACGGTCGGCCGCTCGATCTGGCGATCGATCTCGACGTGCCGACCGAGATCGTGCTGCACCGCATCGCCGGTCGCCGCGTGTGCTCGCAGTGTGGCGCCACGTACCACATCGATACGCCACCCGAGGAGAACTGGACCTGCGACGTGTGCGGCGGGAAGGTCGAGCAGCGCGACGACGACACCGAAGAAGCGGTGATGCGGCGGCTCGAGCTCTATGAGGTCGAGACCCTCCCGGTGATCCAGTTCTACCGCCGCGCCGCGACGCTCGCGCATGTCGACGGCAGTGAAGAGAGCGACGACGTCTTCAAGCGCCTGGTGGAGACGGTCGAGACGAAGTTCGACTCGACGACACCGTGATCCTGTCACCCATGGTCAGGCACCCATGATCACGCGCAAGAACGCCGAGCAGCTCGCGCTGATGCGACGTGCCGGCAAGGTCGTCGCCGAGATGCACGAGCTCTGCACCGAGGCGGCGAAGCCGGGGGCGACGACGATGGACGTCGACGCGGTCGCCCGCGAGGTGATCGAACGTCGGGGCGCCCGCTCCAACTTCCTCAACTACCACGGCTTCCCTGCCGTCGTGTGCACGAGCCCGAACGAGGTGATCGTCCACGGCATCCCGAGCGAGACCGTCGTGCTCGAGGAGGGGGACATCCTCTCCATCGACTGCGGCGCCATCATCGAGGGTTGGCACGGCGACGCCGCGATCACGGTCCCGATCGGAGAGATCGACGACGAGTCCCAGAAGCTCATCGACGTGACGCGAGCATGCCTCGACGACGCCATCGAGGAGATCGTCGTGGGCAACCGCCTCGGCGACATCGGTCACGCCGTCGAGTCCCGCGCGCTGGCCGCCGGCTTCTCCGTGGTCCGGGAGTACGTCGGGCACGGCATCGGGACGGCCATGCACGAGGAGCCCCAGGTCGCGAACTACGGCCCGCCCGGGCGCGGGATGAAGGTGCGCGAGGGGCACGTGCTCGCGATCGAGCCGATGATCAACGTCGGCACCCAGGAGACCCAGACGCTGGCCGACGGCTGGACCGTCGTCACCCGCGACGGCAAGCGCTCGGCCCACTTCGAGCACACCATCGCCTGCACCGAGCACGGCCCCGAGGTGCTCACCCTGCCCTGAGGCGCGCGATCCCCGTCCTGTCGGCCAGCACCCACACGCTCGTGCCGTCGGTGGCGAGCGGCCCCCACAGTCCGGGTACCTCGGTCAGGCCGAGCTGGTCGTCGTAGACGAAGACGTTGCCGTCGTCGATCCACAGGCCCGGCGCGGCGGTGAGGACACCCACCGGGTAGTACTGGCCTTCCTCGTCGGCGCCGATCTGATCGAGCGTCACCGGATCGAAGCGGGCGACCCCGGCTCCACCGGCGGTCCAGAGCGCGGTGTCGTCGAGTCGCATGTCCGCGTCACCAGTCTGAGGTTCGGCTTCCGCGGTGATCCGGTGGTCCGCCGGAACGAGTCGGGTGAGCACGACATCGAAGCGGTCCTTGAGCACCTGGACGTAGACCGCGTCGTTCGACGCCGCGACCTGTGGCGCGAGCTTCTCGGGTACCGGGTACTCATCGGACACCCGGTGGGTCCGGGGATCGACGCGCCGGAGGGTCGTGCCCCGGTCGCGGACGGTCCACCCGGTGCCGTCGGGCGCGAACGCGATGGCCGAACCCTTGGCCTTGCCGATCTGCTTCCCGTCGGTCGGGTCGAACGCCACGATCGTGTCTCCGTCGGCACCGTGGATGTCGGTCACCCAGACCAGGCCCTGCCCGAACACGGCTTGCGGCGAGAGGTCGGTGCCTTCGACCTCGACCTGCCACTCGATCGCCGCGGTGGCCGGGTCGATCCGTACGAGGGTGGTCGAGTCCCGGTGCGGCACCGCCCAGAACGAGCGCGCCGTCCCCGAACGCCAGACCACCGAATCCCCCGCGGAGCTTCGCCAGCTGCTTGGTGAGCGGGACGAAGGCCTCGATGCGGTCGAGCGCCGGGTCGGGATGCGGCGTCGACCCCCACGGGTCCGCATCCGTCGTGCAGCGGTCCGGGGGCTCGAGCTCGGTGACGAGGCGGACGTCCACCGTGCCGGCGACCGATCCGTCGGCCTGCACCTGACCGCGCAACGTCGCCGAGCCGGTGACCGAGATGTCCTCCTCGACATCCCCGAGCAGACGCGCGTGGACCTCGATCGCGCCGCTCGCGGTCACCGTGGCGACCAGGTTCGACTGGGCGGTGCTGCCGTCACAGGAGAGGTCGAGGTTCAGCGCCACCTCTGCGCCACCGTCGGGCGCTTCGCCGAGCACGTAGAGGCTGACGTGCTGGTCCGCGTCCTCGGCCGACTCGTAGCGCACGGCCCGCTCGAGGCCTCCGAGACGGTTCCTCCGCGCCGGCCGGGCCCGTCGCGACCAGGAGCACGAGGGACAGGGATGCCGAAAGGGCGACCCCGCCCATCCGGTTCCTGCGCATCGGCGGGAGCGTACCCGGGGTCTGGCTTCGGATCCGCTCCGTCCCCTGCCCAGGCCCTGGCCCGGCCGCCCGCTGAGAGGCGGGTGTCGCGTGGAGCATCTGCTAGAAATGGCGGGTTCGAAACGGCTCGGCGGAGGAGTCCTGGGATGTCGAAGTTGAAGTCGCGCGAGCGCGGTCGCCGTCCTCGGGCTCATGGCGGGCGGGGTCGTGGCGCTGACCGGGGGCCCGACCGCCATGGCCGCAGCGCAGTCCCAGACCTTCTCGTACACCGGGGCATCCGAGAGCTTCCAGGTGCCGGCAGGAGTCACGGCCATCCAGGTCGACGCCTACGGGGCGGAAGGCGGAGCCGGCGACGACGGGGCCATCCCAGGCCTCGGGGGACGCGCGACCTCGGTCGTGTGCGTGACCCCGGGTGAGACGCTCCAGGTGTACGTCGGCGGGCAAGGTGAGTCGCTCGAAACGGTCGACGCGGGACTCGAGGAGCCCGAGGCCGCCGACGCGCCGGGCACCGACGGGGTCGGCGCGCAGGCGGTCGGCGCCGCCGGCGGCTTCAACGGTGGCGGGGACGCGCTCGAGGGTGACGACAACACCGGTGGCGGAGGCGGGGGCGCGTCTGACGTCCGACGCGGCACCGCGCTCGACGCGCGACTCGTGGTCGCCGGCGGTGGCGGTGGCGGTGGCGGCGACGCCAACGTTGACGACCCCTGGTCGCAGGGGGGAGCCGGTGGCGGACTCACCGGTGTCGATGGCCAGGACGCGCTGAGCGACGCGGTTCCGACTCCGGGTGGCAAGGGCGCGAGCCAGACCGCAGGCGGCGCGGCCGACACGACCTTCGACCCGACCGCCACGAGCGGGACGCTGGGGCAGGGCGGCACCGGTGGTGCGGGTCTGGACGAGAACGACGGTGGCGGCGGCGGTGGCGGCGGCCTCTACGGCGGCGGCGGCGGTGCCGGTGACGACAACGAGACCGACGACGGCGGCGGTGGCGGCGGGGGCTCGGGCTTCGGTCCGGCCGGTGTGGCCTTCGAGACCGGCGTCCAGGCGGGCGACGGCCTGGTGACCATCTCCTGGGATCCCGACGAGGTCTCAGCGGTCTGCCTGGCTCCCCGGTTCACGGGCTGATCGGCCCGATCGGGGGATCCCGGCATCCGGAGCCGGCTCGGCCTAGGGTCCTCTGGGCGCCCGCGCGGCGACTTGGGCCGTCGCGCCCGGGTCGTGTAGCCTGTCTCTTCGGCCCCGAGTCGGTTTTCGGCGTGTTTTCGCGCGCCACGCGTAGGTGAGGAAAGTCACTGGCAAAGCCCAAGGACGACACGATTCTGGTTGAGGGAACGGTGGTCGAGCCGTTGCCGAACGCCATGTTTCGCGTCGAGCTCGAGAACGGGCACAAGGTGTTGGCCCACATCTCCGGGAAGATGCGGATGCACTACATCCGGATCCTCCCCGGCGATCGGGTCCAGGTCGAGCTCACGCCCTACGACCTGAGCCGCGGCCGCATCACCTACCGGTACAAGTAGACGAGAGCAGCGACGTGCCCCAGCGGAGCGGAAGAGCATGAAGGTTCGACCGTCGGTCAAGAAGATCTGTGAGAAGTGCAAGGTGATCCGTCGACACGGGTCCGTGCGCGTCATCTGTCAGAACCCACGGCACAAGCAGCGTCAGGGTTAGAGGAGCATTCATGGCCCGCATCGCCGGTGTCGACATCCCCCGTGAGAAGCGGTTGGAGATCTCGCTCACCTACATCTTCGGCATCGGCCGCTCGACGGCCCAGCTCGTCTGCGACCAGGCGAAGCTCTCCCGCGACACGCGCGTGCGCGATCTCACCGAGGACGAGGTCGCGACGCTGCGCACGTGGATCGACTCGAACCTCAAGGTCGAGGGTGACCTCCGGCGTGAGGTCTCCGCCAACATCAAGCGCAAGGTCGAGATCGGCAGCTACGAGGGCATCCGGCACCGCCGGGGCCTGCCGGTCCACGGCCAGCGCACCCGGACCAACGCGCGCACCCGCAAGGGACCGAAGAAGACGGTCGCGGGCAAGAAGCGCGCGAAGAAGTAAGACGAGCAGGAAGCAGGAGCGGTGGCAAAGCCAGCCCCGGGCGGACGACGCCCGAAGCGTCGCGAACGCAAGAACGTTGCGTACGGCGTTGCGCACATCAAGTCTTCGTTCAACAACACGATCATCACGATCACCGATCAGCAGGGCAACACACTGGCCTGGGCGTCGTCGGGGAACGTGGGGTTCAAAGGCTCGCGCAAGAGCACTCCGTTCGCCGCGCAGCTCGCGGCCGAGACGGTGGCGCGGCGCGCGATGGAGCACGGCGTCCGCAAGGTCGACGTGATGGTCAAGGGTCCGGGTTCCGGTCGTGAGACCGCGATCCGCACCATCCAGAACACCGGCATCGAGGTGGTGGGCATCAAGGACGTCACGCCCATCCCGCACAACGGGTGCCGCCAGCCGAAGCGGCGCCGGGTATGACCGGGCAGCCGATGAACAGGGGAATCTGACCGTGGCCAGGTACACCGAAGCGGTCTGCAAGCTCTGCCGCCGCGAGCGCATGAAGCTCTTCCTCAAGGGCGCGAAGTGCGACTCGATGAAGTGCGCGATCGAGCGCAAGCCCTACCCGCCGGGTGAGCACGGCCGCGGCCGCATCCGCGAGAGCGAGTACCTGCTCCAGCTCCGTGAGAAGCAGAAGGCCCGCCGCATCTACGGCGTGCTCGAGAAGCAGTTCCGCAACATGTATGCGTTGGCGTCACGCCAGCAGGGCATCGCCGGCGAGAACCTCCTGCGGATGCTCGAGTCGCGCCTCGACAACGTGGTCTTCCGTGCGAACTTCGGTGCGAGCCGCAACCAGGCCCGCCAGCTCGTGCGCCACGGTCACGTCACCGTCAACGGCAAGCGCCTCACGATCCCGTCCTACCAGTGCCGCAAGGGTGACGTCGTGGGCCTGTCCGACAAGATCAAGAAGAACATCGTGATCCGTCACAACCTCGACACCATCGACCGCGCCGTCCCTGCCTGGCTCGACGTCTCCAAGGACGCGGTCGAGACGACGGTGCGAGACCTGCCGCTCCGGGAGCAGATCGACGTTCCCGTGCGCGAGCAGCTCATCGTCGAGCTCTACTCCAAGTAGTCCCGAGACCTGTAGCGAGAGAGTCGTAGCCCCACATGCTCATCATCCAGCGTCCTGAGGTCGAGTCCGGCGAAGCCGACGGCAACACGCAGTCGTTCGTCATCGCCCCGCTCGAGCCCGGTTTCGGTCACACCCTCGGCAACAGCCTGCGTCGCACGCTGCTGTCGTCGATCCCCGGAGCTGCCGTCACGCAGGTGCGCTTCGACGAGGCCCTGCACGAGTTCGACGTGATCCCGGGGGTGAAGGAGGACGTCACCGACCTCATCCTGAACCTCAAGGACCTCGTGCTCACCTGCTCGAGCGACGAGGGCGTGAACCTGCGCCTCGACAAGCGGGGCCCCGGCGACGTCACCGCGGCCGACATCCAGACCACGTCGGACGTCGAGATCCTCAACCCCGACCTGCACCTCGCGACGGTCAACGCGAAGGGCCGCCTCGCGGTCGACCTCACGGTCGAGCAGGGTCGTGGTTACCTCTCGGCGGAGCGCAACAAGCGCACGTCGACGATCGGCGTCATCCCGGTCGACGCGATCTTCTCGCCGGTCCGGCGGGTGTCGTTCTCGATCGAGCCGACCCGCGTCGAGCAGGCCACGAACTACGACAAGCTCACGATCGAGATCGAGACCGATGGTTCGATCACGCCGCGCGACGCCCTGGCCTCGGCCGGCGACACGCTGCGCAGCCTCGTCGCCCTCGTGGCCGACCTCTCCGACGAGCCCAAGGGGCTCGAGCTGGGTGAGATCTCGCCCACCACGGCGGCGTCGCCCGACCTCGAGCTCCCGATCGAGGAGCTCGACCTCTCGGAGCGCCCCCGCAACTGCCTCAAGCGGGCCCGCGTCGACACGATCGGGCAGCTGGTGCAGAAGACCGAGGACGACCTCCTCGCGATCACGAACTTCGGTTCGAAGTCGCTCGAAGAGGTGCTGCAGAAGCTCGACGAGCGTGGCCTGTCGCTGCGCGTGAAGGAGTAGGACGATGCCCACTCCGCGCAAGGGCGCTCGCCTCGGCAAGGACCCTGCTCACCAGCGGCTCATGCTCGCCAACCTCGCCGCGAGCCTGTTCGAGGCCGAGGCGATCGTCACGACCGTCACCAAGGCGAAGGTGCTCCGCCCGTACGCCGAGCACCTGATCACCAAGGCGAAGTCGGGGTCGGTGCACGACCGTCGTGTCGTGATCGCGAAGATCCACGACAAGCAGGTCACGCACAAGCTCTTCTCGGAGATCGGGCCGCGGTACGCCTCGCGGCCCGGCGGGTACACGCGGATCTTGAAGCTCGGTCCGCGCCCGGGCGACAACGCGCCCATGGCCCGCATCGAGCTCGTCTAGTCGCACCACCAGGCCGGCATGACGCTCTTCGAGCCGCCGGCACCGAGCCCGGGGGAGGCGCCGCCCGCGGCGCCGACCAGGGAAGCCGCAGCGCGACTCAAGCTCGTCGTCGCATACGACGGCACCGACTTCCACGGGTTCGCCGCGCAGCGCGACGTCCGGACCGTCGAGGGAGTCCTGTCGGACGCGCTCGAGAAGGTGCTGCGCTCACCGCGCGAGATGCTGAACCTCGCCTGCGCGGGACGGACCGATGCCGGCGTCCACGCCTGGGGTCAGGTGGTGAGCATCGACATGCCGCCCGACACCGATGTCGACCGGGTCCGACGCGCCGTGAACAAGATGCTCGGACCCGAGATCGTCCTGCGCTCGGTCGAGCGGGTTCCCGGAGACTTCGATGCCCGACACTCGGCGACGGCCCGCACGTATCGGTACACGATCGTCAACCGGGACGTCCCCGACCCGTTCCTCGCGCGCGGTGCCTGGTGGGTCCCCGAGACGCTGGATGTGGCATTGCTCCGCCTCGCAGCCGACCCGTTCATCGGCGAGCACGACTTCGCCGCCTTCTGCCGTCGCGGGCCCGAAGGCTCGACGACCACGCGGCGCGTGCTCGCGTCGCGCTGGATCCCCGACGACCGGTCCGGGGTGTTGGTCTACGAGGTGCAGGCGACCGCCTTCTGCTGGCAGATGGTGCGCTCCCTCGTCGGCACCATCGTCGAGGCCGGGATGGCGAAGCGGCGCCCCGGTGACCTGTTGCGCGTCCTGCGGTCGAGGGACCGGTCCCAGGCCGGGCGCATCGCGCCGCCCCAGGGCCTCTGCCTCTGGGACGTCGCGTACGA
>CAVRGH010000005.1:0-403379 GCA_963720675.1 uncultured Acidimicrobiia bacterium
ACCAACTTTGCGCGTCGATTGAGGATCACGAGGCGAGCGGAACAGCTCGCGACTTCATCGAGGCAGATCTCCAGTCGCTCGGGCCTCGCCTGGATGCCCCGTTGGACGCAGGCAACAAGGGTGCGCACACGCCTGTGAGCCGATTCGAGGCATCAAGATTTGTCACCGGGACTTATCTACTGCTCGGCGACGTCCTTAAATGATGCCTGAATGAGACCGACGGAGAATTCGAAGGTACAAGCACCGGTTTACCGAACCGATGCCTTCGGCCGTCGCGTGTCACGTTGGCGACGCTCTGACCAGCACTTCGCGCCCCCGGCAGGATTCGAACCTGCGCTCCCGGTTTAGGAACACTCCGAACCCCGTCCACTGGGTCCAGTACGTCCACTGGGTCTTGGATTCCGTCCACTGTGTCCACTGGGTGTGACCACGTCCAGGGAGAAGTAGGGATTCGGGTAGCGATGAGCTGGCGGCTCCAACCCTGACGACTGATATCAAGGTAACTTGTGTGATGGACCCGGCGATCCTGGCGAGTGCTCGGAGGCACGGGGTCTTGGATGACGACATGCTGCATGCCTACCGAAACCCGATCCGAGTGTTCGACGTCGATGAGCTCATCATGCTCATCGGTCCTGACCAGTCGGCCACGCTCCTCGAGATCGGCGTCGCGCATGGCGAGGGCATCGACTTCATCGTCCACGCAATGGCCGCCCGACCCAAGTTCCTGGAGTAGCCCATGCCTCGATCGATTCAGGAGATCCTCGACCATGGCGACGAGCTCGCCAAGCGCTTCGAGGACTACGAGCCCAAGCCGGGAGACGAGCGCGTCCTGGAGGAGTACCTCCTCGAACGGGCGACGATCGCTCGAGCCCGCAGCGAACGGCAGATCATCGAAGCTGTCACCGCCGCGCGGGGCAAGGGACTGTCGTGGCAGCGCATCGGCGACATTCTCGGCACGTCAGCCCAGGCAGCTCAGCAGCGCTACGGCGCCGCCGTCGAGTCAGTCTGAGTCGGCCCACGAAATGCAGAGTTGGTGAGCAACGACACAGGGCGCGGTCGGTGATCACACGCCCATCGATTCCTTCGCTGGCGATCGCAATCGCCGCCGCGTTCACGCTCGTCGGCGCGGCCACAACGGTTCCTGCATCCTCGACTTCGGATCGCCAAGGCTCCCGAGCCGACCAGCGCGGTTCCCTTGTCGCTTACGACGCCAACGACGGCGCGTTGCGATTTGAGAAAACGATAGGGGGAAGGTCTGGCGCTTCGGCGACCGTCGTCTACGCCGACTTCGAATCGCTCTTCGTGGCAGACCAACGTTGCCAGAGCGACAACCGCGCGTATCGAGCGGGTGATCTCACTCTTCGGGTTTTCGATGCGGCGACTGGGGTTTCCCGTTGGACTCGCAAGGATGCCGTCGTTTCGGGCACACGCATTCCTGGCAATGGAAATAGCTGGATCGATCTGCCACCAGGCACCACTCCGCTCACGAGCGCCAGGGACAAAAGGCTGAGCGGCGTTGATCCACGAACCGGCACCACACGGTGGTCTCGTCACCGCTCCAGCCTTGACGTCATCGGCGCAACCCGCCAAACACTCGTCCTGGCAAGCAACACGCCGAGTCTCTCCGCAACTCCACCCGACAAACTGGTTGGCTGGACCGGGACCAGGAAAAACCCGTTGGTATCGCCCATCCGGCGGACCGTCGATCGTCGCCTCACCATGACTGCAACCGGATTGTCGTCGCGACACTGAGTCAGTCCGAAATCCATATCTCGATCACCTCGATTGACACGGTGAGCGGCAATCCCACGACCCAAGTTGCATGGCCTGATTGACGATTCAACAGGCACCGGCGCAGATCGTGGCAGTCCGCGACACCCTTGTCGGCCTCACGCTCTCCGGAGATCTCACGCGGTTGGGCTCACGGGCGGCGAGGAGCAGTGGCGACACCTGCAAACCGGGACGAACCAGATCTGATACCAATCGCACACGCCATCTGCTTCTGACAACAGCACTCGGGCCGGCGCCCCCGTCGACCTCGGCATTGAACATGGCGACTGGTTCGACAGTGTGGACCAAGCAGATGTCGACGAGCTTGCAGCGCGACCCGGCGGTGACGTTCTCGCGCTTTACGCTAGTGACGAACTCGTCGGCGTGGAGATCGAAACAGGCACCGACCGCTGGCATGCCTCGTTAGGGCAAGGATCCATTGGCACTTCAGTCTCGTTGGCGAGCGTTGTCGCGATCGCACGCGGTTGCGCAACCACGTTGGCGGACTGACGCCCACGCGCGATTCAGACAGTTCGGCGACTAAAGACGCAGTCCGATCTCGGACCGCGAAGCATCGGTTCCCCGAACCGATGGAGATGGACATCTTCATCGGCATTTTCCCGGACGACTCCGGACAGGTCGGTTTTGATCTGCCGCCTGCAGTTCTCGCGAGGCTCGCCAGCGTTCCGGTCGCGGTCGTCTTCGACGTGTACCCAATAGAAGCCGTGGACGCAGTGGACGACGCGCGGAAAGAAAACCGAGGAAAGTAGGGATTCGGTCGCGAGCTCGGCGCGGGCGTCACACGCGCAGCGCTCTGACCAGCGAGTTTGCGCCCCCGGCAGGATTCGAACCTGCGCTCACGGTTTAGGAACACTCCGAACCCCGTCCACTGGGTCCAGTACGTCCACTGGGTCTTGGATTCCGTCCACTGTGTCCACCGGGTGCGACTACGTCCACCCAGAACTAGGGATGGGACTAGGGATGGCTGCCGCTCGGTGAGGCGAAGTGCACTCGCTTCGGAGCCACTCGGCGACCCAGGCTTCGTCGCAGTCGCGAGCTGCGATGGTGAGCATGGCGGCTTCGGCGTCGTCGACGTCTGGCGGGTCGGGATCCCAGGTCCCGTCGTTGAGGTCGAGAAAGAGGATGAGTGCGGCCCATGCGGCGCGCTTGTTGCCGTCGGGGAGCGGGTGGTTCCACGAGAGTCGGCAGACCAGGACCGCGGCTTTGTCGATGACATCGGGGTAGAAGTCGTCTGCGCCGAAGCCGGCGGCGGGTGCGTGGAGCGCGGAGTCGGCGAGCTCGACGCGTGCGGCTTTGATGAGTACGTGGGCTTCGATGCCGGTGACCTGTTCCGCCAGCCAGAAGTACTCGGCCAGGGTCAGGTACCGGGTCAACGAGCGAGCCGGTCCAAGAGCTCCTGGTCGCGCTCGAGCAGCTTCGCGGCGCCGGCGGTGAAGTCTGATCGGTCCGGACCCGCTCGATCTCGGCGGTCAGCGAATCGACGATCAGCGCATTGACGCTGGTGCCCTGGACGCGGGCAACGGCCTCGGCCTCGTCGGCGAGCTCATCGGGGAGTCGAACGGTGGTCTGCTTTGCCATGTAGTCATGATATCACGACATCGTGAATGCAGAGTACCTGATGGCTCGCGGGACCAGCTGTGTCACACCCTTGGCGCACAATCACGGAATGCCGGAAGTCCCGCCACCGATCGAGTTACGCGGTCTCTCCGACGAAGTTACCAATCGCCTTCGGGAGAAGCCTTGGGGTCCGAAGACGCTGTCGTTCCTTCGAACGGCCCGGGTTCAAATCCGAAGCGCGGCGAGCCCTCCAGAGGACGAGCTGCGCCTAGCGGAGACCGCCGGCTACGCGCTTCGAGAGGCTCTTGACTCTGTCACGAAGGCCAGCGAACCAGCTCCCGCTGGCCTGCCGGAGGTTCTTGACGCATGGGACCGCTATGTCCGGGAACGTGGGCAAGGCGAGGTGGAGGAGATCGCTCGAGCCTCATTTGAGGAAGTGATCGAGCGCAACCGAGAACGGCGGAATCGCGATTCTTGATCGCGGCGGCGCCTGATCGGCCAACTCGAGCGTGACACCGGGCTATCGCGGCTTCGCTGGCCGAAAGGATCCAGTCGACGAGTACAAGCGACTGGTCAGTGCGCGAATACGCAGACTCATGGAGACGCGTTGCTGGGTGACGTGGTCGACCTCTACAACGACTCCTTGGTGTTGTTCGAACGACTCTTCATGCCGCCAACGACTCGCCATGACCGACTCGTCGCCCTCGCTTCGTTGCGAACCATCGAGAAGGCAGATGTCGACGAGTTGGAAGTTCAAATCGCGGCGAATGCACATGACCTCGCGCTCTTCTTCTCCAACATCGAAAGTGCCGAGTGGATAGAGCCGCTGTGGGAAGCAGAGCTCATCGAACCCCCTCGGGCCGATGAGCCATGGCCGCTAGTCCATCTCATCGGGGCACTAGGGGACCGTGTGCCCGACCGAATGGTTGAGCTCCTCGATCGACTTCTGCAGGTCGTGCGCGGCGAACTGAGGCCCCCGACGAACAGATTCTGGGATTCGATGGCATCGCTCGCGTGAGCCGTGAATCGGCGCGGCGGGGATCCGAATCGGGATGGAAGCCATAAAAGCTGGCATCTCAGTTGCCGACCGTCACGGTCGGCGCCCCGGGTTTTTCAAGTACCTAGCAGGTCGAGATTGCGCGCCGGCAGACCCGGCCGATGACGTCGTCGCCGAGGTCGCAGACCTCGCCTTGGCCGAGGCGCGACACGACGACATGGGCTATCGAACGCCTGAGCTTCTTGAGATGCTCGAGCAAGGTATCCGAGTGGAGAATGCGATGTATCGCCTCCGCATCGTCGCTGGGAAGGTAGGGCGACTCGCGAGACAGCCTCATGCTCGGTACTTCGATGTGGACGGCGCCGCGCTCACGACCGACTTAGTCGGCCAAGAGGAACCGATCGTCGTGTTGTCGCATGGACTCGCCTTGATGCTCCGCAAAGCGCAAGCAGCGGGTATTCCATCAGGCGAACTCATAGGCCTTGTCGACCGCATCGATGATGCAACCGGCAGCCGTCTTCGATGCCAGGTCCTGGCTACAGCAGCGGACGTGACGCTCACCGACAAGGTCGCGTACGCAGCGACAAGACTCTCGGAGCCGGTCCCAACAGGCGACGACGTTGCCCTCATCGACGCGATCGTTGCTGAGCGCCCCACCTCCGATCATCTCGAGAGCTGGGCAGACGCGCTCGGGCAACCGTCGGTTCGCCGTCCCTGAACAGGTCGAGGAAGGCGATTTGCCCGACGATTGGGCCCGGGCGTGGCGCTGGTCCGTGGTGCTTCCAGCAGCCGTACTTGAGGGGTGGTCCGAGCAACTCGCTGACGTTGCAGCCGTTCACGGCCATCCCAATCGAGACCGATTCGCGACCCGAGAGCCGCTGTTCGGCTCACTTGCTGGAGGAAGCCCACACTCTTTTGAGGACCTTTCGAGCAGGGAGGTGCTTGACGCTGCCCTGCTGATCGCGTCGTGGAGACCGGATGAACGTGCCGTCTTTGCTCTGCAGGAAGCGCGCGGAGCTCGGTCGAACCTTGAGGAAGTCATCGTGTCCTCACCGATCGAATGGACAGCGGAGCCCGATGCTGTCATCCAGAGCTGCGCCATCCGACTTACATCGCTCACTACTTTCGAGGGGTCACAAAGGTCGCGAAACAAGTGGCGGGATCGGGTCACGCCCTCGTTCGAGCCGCGACGAATGTGGCAACCCACCCTTGCGGGACGTTGAGCCCATCGGGAACGACGACTTTGAATACGACCCGGACTGGACCGGAGCTGATTCAGCAGCGATCGACATGCTCGGAGCCCTGGCGAACAACGACGCTGCATTCGGTGAATCCATCGCCAAGGCCTGGGAACTCACGACGTCTGCACTCCGCGCCCGTCCCAAGTAGCCGACCCTGCGATCGAATCCCGCAGATCCGACAGCGACGAAGCCGATCCACTAGCAAGTGCCATCGATCGCCCGTACTCGAGAGCGCTCGAGACCACGATCACGCTCGGCTGGTGGGAACGACGGAACATCGGCAACCACAGCGAAACCTTCACGGAGTTGCTCGACGAAGTCATCGAGATTCCTGGCTGGGTTGGGCTTGAGTCCGCGCAATCATCGCCCAACGCCGACCGGCCCTCGAAGCGTTCGCACACGACTGGCTTGAGGTCATCGCGACAGGCCGTTTGGTGCTTCCGCCCCTGACGACATGGGCAGAGCGACATTCGACCTGACGATCAAGTGGACGAGTCGCACTTCGCCCTGGTTCCTCGGCACCTTTCGGGCCGAGCTCTATGAGCGAGCGCCGGCGTCAAGTTGACCACGCCATTTCGATGATCCTTGTCGGAATGATCTGGTCGGTGGATGGCTTCGACGCCAACACGTTGCTTGACACGTTGCGCCCCGCCGGGCCGGCCCCCGCGACGGACTGCGCCGACCAGATCGCCTTGTTGATGCAAGGAAGCGAAGTCGACTTCAAACACTTGACCATCGCCTTGGAGTTCTGGCGCACACTCGTGACCCGCTACGACCAAGGCTCAGTCAACGCTGAAACGTTGTCCGCTTCCGGCAGGTGGGCGTTCGTCACGGCACTTGACGAAGCAGCGTTCCAAGCACTCATGCTCGATACGCTCACACGCACCGGAGGCGTTATCTCGCTTCCCATCGAGGTTGTCGACCGGCTTGCAGAAGGTCCTCACACCGTCTCGTCGCTTTCTGCAATCTCGCACCTCTTGGAGGCGCAGCAGTCGGAGCCGTGGGAACGCCATCATGTCCAAACCAAGGCCGTCGAAGCCGTGCGAACGCGGCCCCCATCCGTCGCTCGCCATCGAGGTCGGCGCTCTTCGCGACCGACTTCTAGAACTCGGCTGGTCCCAGACGTGCGCGACATCGACCCACCAGCCGACGAGGGGCCGCACACCTAGGCCTCGGAACGGATTCGTCGCCAGTCCTTCGTGCTGCCCGAGATCGGCGGTAGACCAGGAGTGCGTCCGCCTCCTGGTTTTTCTTGGTGCTGCCGAGACCGATCCTCGCCTCGCGGAGTGTCGGGTGCCCGACGAGGCAGTTGAGGTCGCGAGGTTGCAAGTGGCCCATGTCGACGAGGTGCAACTCCGTCAGGGCAGGTGCATCGCGTAGCGGGCAGATGTCGTCCAGACCCTTCATCGTCTCGATGTGAACCCCGCTGAGAGCAGCGAGTCGCTCGAGCGCGGGTAACGCTGTCACGCGTCGAAGCGCTTGCAGGAAGAATCGCAACGACTCGACCTGGGAGATGGGCCTGAGGTCGGTCAGGCCTTTCACCATCCAGAGCTCCAGGTATTGCAGCTGACCGACCCGTGGCAACAGCGCAGAGATTCGAGGTCCCTCCGAGCTTGAGATCCAGCGCTCGGAGGGAACGCAGTGGGAGCAACGGCTCAAGATCGGGCAGCGTGATCGAGCGAAGCGTGACGTCCACGAGGTTCACGAGTGAACTCACGACTTCGAAGTTCTTGGTGTGCCCTTCGAGGAAGAGCTGCGTCAACCCGCCGAATCGGCGGAGTGGTTCGAGGTCCAGCCGGCGTCGAGTGCGACCGAGGCCGAGATACTCAGTCTCGATCGACAACAGGCCCAAGCCGTCGAGCGGACTGAGCTCGAACACATCAACTCGGAGGCGGCGGGTGTCGGGGAAGAACCGCAAGAAGCTGAGGTCCGAGATCGACCCGTCGTATGACCCGTAGACACGCAGGCTCACGTCGCTTCGGCGCGCAGCAGATCGGCAGCTCGACGAATTCGTCGTCGCGCAACATCGAGTTGAACTGCAGACGCGGCACTGCGCCTCTAGCGGAGCGAGCATTTCCTTCGTGAGAGGTGAGTCGACCTCGCGGATCCCTGGTGCGAACCGGGGCTGTTGCCCTGCCGATTTCGGCTCGGTTGCCTGCCGCGGGCAGGTGACGACGCTCCTTCCAACTCACGCCGCACACCGTAGGCACGACGCTTCGCTGCCCGATGCAACCGCCGCCCACGCTGGACTCCTGACGCGCATGTTTGCGATCGCTGTGTTCGAGTAGTGGGTGATAATCATTTGGTGGCAGTGCTGCTCTTCGATGTCGAGGCTCGGGCACGCGCTCGAAGGGTCATCGATGCGCCCGAAGACCTGTTGCCGACCTTCGGCCGAACGAGGGATTTCGGGTACCCGTTCGTCGAGTCAACTGGCGAGACGATGCACTGGGTCGTGAACGAACGTGGCGTCGAGGTCGAGCGACGTTCCACAACGAGTGTCGACGAGCTCTTGTATAGGGTATCCGCATCCGTCACCTTTTCGATGGCATGCGATTGGGAGGTCCGAAACCGGATCGACGGTCAGGACTTCCGGATCCTGCTCTTCACCCATCAGTTCGGTTGCTGCGCATGCTCGATACGACGTGGGTCGATCGCAGAAAACCCAGCTCGGCCCGATTTTGGTGGAGTTCGGCCTGGCTGGATGCTGACCAGCGTCAGGTGAGCCCTATGCCTCACCTGCCATCCGAGAGTGTTGGTGCGTTCGTTCATGCGAACTGCTGGTCGTAGCGGTCTAGAGCGACCGCGGCGAGGTGCTCGAGCAGTGTCCGGTCTCGTTTGCCAGTGTTCAGCACAAAGAGCAGGCGGTGTGTCGCCGCGTCGGATCGCGGCTTCGTAGTTGTAGGTCTTCGGATTCGAGAGACCGTCGATTCGGTAGACGACGTCTTTGTCTCCGAGTCCGAGCGGCGGCTCCTTCACGGCGCGCCGGTTGCGGTCCGAACTGCGACCATCGCGCAGGGAAGCGGGAGCGACGCGATGAGCGATGGATCGCTTGGCGGCTCGAACGCCAACGACCTCGATGCGCTGGCCAATGAGGTCGCCGCCAACACTGTCGATGAAGGCTGTCGATGCCGTGTGCTGCTTCGGGGTTGTGGCCACGAGTCGACCGCAGACACCACGTTTGGCGTGGCTCGGCTTAGGGTGAAAGGGCGCCCACCCGGATGGATGTCGTCGAGCGGACAAACAGCGCGGGTTCGAGCACCTTCGAAATCGCTCCCGCGGCTGAATGCGGATGCGTCGACGCTGAACGCTACGGCCAGAAAATGAGCAGAACGATGAGCCCGATGGCGAGCGAACGACGGGGCATGGAGCGAGACCCTTTCACAAACGAGTGCCGTCGCGATGCCGGCGCTGCTCTGCATCATGTGTTGTGGCGGAACTTGTCCGGACTTAGTCAACGGCGCGAGGAAAACCAAACAAGGAACCTAGGATGGCCTCGCGAACGGTGATCGCGCGTCAGACCCGCGACGCTCTGACCAGCGTGTTTGCGCCCCCGGCAGGATTCGAACCTGCGCTCACGGTTTAGGAAACCGATGCTCTATCCCCTGAGCTACGGGGGCGGGGACCACGAAACGGTGACACAAACAGCAGGTTGGTGCTGGCATCCGGTTCGGAAGTTCGGCCGACTACTTGGTGTACGTAGCCGCCTGTCGCTTGGCGATGGTCACGAGGTCGCCGAGGGCCAGATTCACGTCCGAGAGGTGCAGGCCCCACGCTGCGTTGGGAAGAGCCTGCACCGTCGGTTGAGCAACCGCGCCCTGCTCGGTCGTGACGTTCAGCCATTGTGCGCCTTGCTGATCGGCGCACTTTGCTGAGTACAGACCCGGGAACGTCACCCAGGGCGTCGGCTCCGGGTATGGCGGCCACCACTCCAGGGCGCCTTCGGCCGGCGACGTGGTCGTCGGGAAGTAGGCGGTAAGTGCCTTGCGGTGGCCGCTGAGTGCGGCCGGGTCGACGCACGCCACGTCGAGCGCCACGTTCGTCGGCACCGTGGTGATCGATGGTGTGCCTTGCCCGACGCGTCCGAACTTGCTGTCGGGTGGTGGCACTCCTTCGTACGAGGAGTATGCGATAACGCAACCGGTCTCGTTGGGCTTCGCGCACGTCGGTACGTGCTCGAAGCTCCCGCCGGCGCGGCGGCCGGACTGCACCACGACGTTCGCGCCGACGATGAACGCCGAGACCAAGCGACGACGGAGCGCCTTGTCGTGGTCGATCTCGTCCTGGATCAGCTTGGTGAGCAGCACCGCGCCTTGCGAGTGGCCGATGATCACGAACCCCCGGCCGTGGTTGTACTGCTCCAGGTATTCGTGCCAGGCAGGGAGCAGGCCCTCGTAGGCGGTCATGACCTGCTGCTGTCGCTCCGGCGATGACGTTGTGCCGAGATCGCCGAGCGTCGCCTGGGGATACATCGGCGCGTACACCTTGCACACCTCGGAGAAGCGCGACGCCTGCGCGACCGCGGCCCCGATCTCCTGCGGGTCGATCTCGAGATCGGCGTTCGGCGTCGGCTGTTCGCTGACCGTCGGGTACACGTAGAAGCAGTCGACCGGCGTCTTCTTCGGGGCTCCGGTTGACGAGACCTTCGTGGATCCGTCGGCCGACACGATGGTTGCTGCACGCGGCGCGAGGCATGGATTGGGTTCCGCTCCGGGTCGGCACAGCCAGACCGTCTGGCCCGGAGGTCCTGACGCGCCATCGTCGACCGGTTGCGCCGTCGCGCTCGGTGCGACTCCGGCCGACAGGATCACGAGCGACAGCGCCGTCACTGCCCGCACGGTGAAGCCCGACATCGCTGTGCATCCTATGGGTCGGCTCGTGTCGTCCGGCGCGGCCTGGGACGACGCGGGTCAGAAGGTCGCGATGCGGTAGACGAGGCGCAGTTCCTCGTCGTAGATCCAGATCGCGTCGAACCCGGGCGGGGCCGCCATGACGGTCCCGGTGTCGACCTTGATGACGGTGGCGGCGTCGGTGAGGGTGCGATCCAACGCGACGAGCTCGCCCGACGAACCTTCGTATCCCCACACGCCCGGCGGGGCCGCACTCAACAGACTCGGGTGGCTGCCGTTGCGAGCCAACACGACCGCGAGCGTGGTCGGATCGAGCTGCGCGATCCGCGAGCTGTCCGGGTGCTCGTTGGCGGCGACGACCATCGTGTCGTCGGCCACGACCGTGTCGAGGTTCGTGAACCCGTCCGCCGTCGCCGCGACCGACATGGTCATGGGATCGACGCGAACGACCGCGTCGTCGCCGATCCCAAGCTCCGGCCCCTTGCGAGACGTGGCCGCGTACACGCCCGCCGGGCCGGCGGCGAGTTCGGTCGGATTCCGTTCGAGCGAGATGCGTCCGACGACCTTGCCCGAGGCCGGGTCGAACCGGACGATCTCGCGGTCCCGCGATGCCGAGAGCCACAGTGCACCGTCGACCCCGACGGCGGACGGCCAGAGCGGCGTCTCGTCCCGGTCGAGCGCGCCGCTCTCGGTGCCACGCGCGATGCTGACCGGGTTCCCGGCTCGAAGCGTGTCGGCATCGATGGGTACGACGTTGCCGCCGTTCGCGTCGATCCCGAAGAGCTCGTCGCCGACGGTTGCCAGGGCCCAGAGATCGTGATCGACGGTGCGTCGCTGCACGATCCTGTTGTTCGTCGGGTCGATGCGCACGAGCACGGTCGTGAGTTGATCGAGGTCGAACTCGCTCTTGCGGATCGCGACGAAGACGTGTGACGACGTGGTGGCGGTGGCACCTTGGTAGTGCGAGTCGGACTCCTTGATCACCGGGATGACGGCGGCGACCAGTGCGACTCCGGGGTCGACGGGGCCCGCGGCGACGTCGAGCGGGATCGGACCGAGCGAGCACTCGTCGATGACCTCGTCCTCGTCGTCGGTCTGGGTGAGGTCGTAGCTGATCTTCGCGGTCGCGCCCGAGTCCGTGAACGCGCCGCGCAGGTGGACGGTCCCGCGGGTCTGGATGCCTTCCGCGGGTCCGACCAGCGTCGCGTCGATGTCGTACGTGCCGTCCCGTGCGACGCGACCGCTCACGGCCTCCTCGAGGCCCGGCCGAAAGCCTCGTTTGGCGCCGCACGCCGACGGCCACCGTTCCTCGGAGCTGGATCCCGCCCTTGGCGTCGGGCGCGAGGGCGGTGAGCTCCACGGTGACGAGCTTCGCCGTGGCGCGAAAGGTGCTGCCCGCCGGCGGTGGTGCTCCGCGCTCGCCTGCGCTCGCGACGCCAGGCACGCCGAGCATCAGCGCGCAGCAGGTCAGCCCGACGAACCCCCGGCCCCAGCCCATCGAGGGGATCGTAGCGGACCGCGTCGTCGCTACGTCTTCGTGAAGAAGAGCTGCATCTCCATCTGGCCCCGGTCCTCGACCGAGAGCACACGCGCGGCTTGCGGTTTGTCGATGTCGTAGTCGGCGAACGGGATGTCGAACAACCCGGTCACCACGATCGTGTCGTTCACGATCTTTGCGTCGAGGGGGACCGTCACGTCGTTGGTGACGCCGTGGAGGGTCAGCTTGCCGGTGGCGTCCACGCTCACCGTCGTGCCCTCCTTCGGGATCGACCCGAAGTCGATCGGTTCAGTGAGCTCGAACGTCGCGGTCGGGAACCGATTGGTCTCGATGGCCTGGTTGCGGATCGCGCCGTCCCGGAACGTTTCGTCGCTCTCGAGCGTCGTCAGGTCGACCTCGATGTCGACCGAGGTCGCGGTCGTGCCGTTGATCACCATCGTGCCGGTGACGTCCGGCGTGCGCCCCACGGCGGTCTTCGCCCCGATGCCGGCGAGCTCCTCCTTGACGCGGTAGCCGACGAACGCGCTCGAGAAGTCGTCGAACGACCCGATGCTGTCATCCACTGCCCAGGTGCCGTCGAGGGACGTCGAGCCTGAGCCGGGCTTGGACTCGACCGACTCGGACGCCTGCTCGATGTTCACCGCGTCGGGCGCGTCGTCGCGGAACACGAAGTACCAGATCGCGACCCCGGCGACGACGACGAGCGCGGCGGCGACGCCGCCGATGATCCACCACTTCTTGCGGCTACGGCGCGCGGGCGAGCCGGGTTCCGGGCTCGGCGTCGCGGGGGCGTCGGTCACGGCTGGCTCCTGTCGGGGGTTGCCGAAGATCCTCGCGCGAGAACCCGAATGCTCACTGGGCGCGCAACCGGCGCGTAGCCGAGCAAAGAAAGAGGTCTCAGTCGGCGGCGAAGCCGGCTGCGGTGACGAGGGGCAGGTCGCGATGGGTGACGATGCCCGGCGGCGCCCCGCACACGGCCGGGATCGCGTTGACGGCGGGCATCGCCGTCATGATCATGCCAAGCCCCATGAAGTCGGGTTCGGACCAGTCCCGGGGCGGCAGGATCTGGAGCTGGCTGCGCACCCGGGGTTCGCCGTCGATGTCGACGAAGTAGCCGTGGCGGAGCTTCCAGTCGGGCTCCATGTGCTCGCCCATCTTCCACTGCACCCGGCACTCGACAAGGCGTCGTTCCCCGACGGTGCCGAACCAGCACGCCGAGACGCCGGCGACGGTGCCCTCGGGGATCACCATGAACCCGAGGTCCATCGTCTGCGTGGCGCGCGCGTACTCGACCTCGAACGAGATGTCGGTGAGCTCGACGCCGAGTGCGTCGCCCATCATCGCGACCGCGTCGCCGAACACGGCGCTCCCCGCCTCGGTCATCGCTGCGGTCGCGGGCGCCTCGGGGTCGTGCGCGAAGCCGACCGAGAGCTGCGTGTCGGCAGACGCGTATCCGGTTGCGTCGGCCGACTCGAGCACCGTGATGCGGTCGACTCGGTCGCAGATCCCGGCCGAGACGAGCGCGAAGAGGTTCGCGAAGCCGGGGTTGATCCCGGTCCCGAAGAGTGTGGACGACCCGGCGCGGGCCGCGGCCTCGAGGCGAGCCAGGGCGTCGGCGCCGAGCGCGTGGCCGGTGATGAAGCCGGCGGTCGAGGAGATGTTGGCGCCGGACTCGAGGATGCGACACATCTCCCCGACGTCGGGCCAGATCGGGTTGTAGCTCACGCAGTCGGGTGTGAGCGCCAGCAGCGCGTCGACGTCGTTGGTCGCCGCGAGCCCCACCGGCTCGACGCCGGCCAGGTCACCCAGGTCGCGTCCGACCTTTTCCTCGCTCCAGGCGAAGCAGCCCACGACATCGAGGCGTGGGTTGCGGAGCATGGCCCGGAGCGCCCGCCGGCCGACGTTCCCCGTCGTCCACTGGACCACTCGGAGCGCTTCGACCCCGGACGACACTGGCGCCTCCCCTTCGATGCAGAGGAGGACGGTACCGTCTGCGCGCACATCGAGCAGGAGGCCATATGGAGGTCGTGACCCTGGGGACCGGCTCGCCGATCCCGGACCCGAACCGCGCCGGCGCGTCGACACTCGTCCGAGCCGGTGGGGCCACGCTCCTGTTCGACTGCGGTCGGGGCGTGGTCCTGCGTCTCGCCGCGGCCGGCGTCTTCCCGCCGATGGTCGACCACCTCTTCCTGACCCACCTGCACAGCGACCACATCACGGACTTCAACGACGTCCTCACCACACGCTGGGTCATGTCGCCGGTCGAGAGCCCGCTCCCCGTCACCGGACCGCCCGGCACCGAGCGTCTCGTCGAGCGCACCCTCGCGATGCTCGAGGACGACATCGGGTACCGGCTCGAGCACCACGCGGATCTCAGTTGGAACCCTTCGTGTGCGACGACCGAGGTCGTCGACGGCCTCGCGTGGGAGACCGACGCCGTGCGCGTGACCGCCGCACCGACCGACCACCGCCCGGTGCACCCGACCGTCGGCTACCGCATCGAGGCGGAGGGCAAGGTCGTCGCGATCGCGGGGGACACCGTGCCCTGCGCTGGGCTCGACGTGCTCTGCGCGGACGCCGACGTGTACGTGCAGACGGTGTTGCGCCCCGACCTGGTCCGCAACGTGCCGAGCCCGCGGTTCCAGGACATCCTCGACTACCACTCCTCCTGCGAAGACGCCGGCAAGACCGCGGCGCGCGCGGGCGTGCGAACCCTGGTCCTCACGCACCAGGTCCCGCCGCCGGCGCCCGGCAGCGACGACGAGTGGATCGCGCAGGCCGCCGAGCACTTCGACGGCGACATCGTGTTCGCCCACGACCTCGCGTCGATCACGCCGTAGCGGGACGACCCGCCGTCGGGCGTCTGCACCTCGAGCAGCTTCCGCTCGGGGAGCAGCAGCACGGCGGCGATCAGGAAGCCGAGCGCACCGACGAACGTCCCGAGGTTCATGAGGGTGACGTCTGCGCACCTGGTCGGTCTCCGGGCACGACCTTCGACGCCACCGCCGACACACCGAACGCGATCGACCCGACCAGGTTCAGGCCCGCGATCCACCAGGCCAGCGCCCGGGGCTGCCAGGACCACCACCTCCGGGCGACGCAGTACCAGGCGATCGAGCTCGCCACGAGGAAGCAGATCGATCCGTACACGTCGGGTCGCCACACCAGGTCGTTGACCGCGTCGGCCGACAAGCTCTGCTCGAGCGTGTGGAAAGTACTGGCGTTGAAGAACAGTGTGCCGGCGAGCTGCACGGTCGCGGCGATCCACTCCGCACGACGCGGATGCCACGAGAACGCCCGCCCGTCACCGCTCTCGCGGTACTGCAGGTAGCCGGCCGTAGTGAAGAAGATCGAGCCGACGAAGAAGGTCACGCCGTCGGCGTGGTCGCCGACCGCTTCGACGAAGCCCGGGAGCGCGCCGAGCGCGAAGCAGGACGCACCGATCGCGAAGAGCACACCCATCCACCAGTCGAGGGCCCGCGGTGCCCACCACGTGGCGTCGCTGGAGTGCCGCCAATGCGGGTGCGGGCTCACCGGTCGGAATGCATGAGACGGCCGAAAGGGTGATCACGGCGCCGAGGAACTCGGTCCCGCGTTGGCAGCAATGTCCGCTCCGTGCTCATTCAGGACGTCTGCAGACCGAGGCGCGTGCCGGCGCGGTCGACGGCGGTGAGATCGTCGGCGTCCAGGCCGCTCGCGCGGAGCCCGTCCATCCAGCGCTGCGCTTCGTGTCGGAGCAGCACGGCGCGCTCGGTGAGATCCTCGGCTTCCAGATCTTCGGCGAGCTCCGCCATGACCTCGAGCGCGGTCGCGCTGACGACGGGCTCCGACGACGCCGAGCGCCGGATCTGTTCGAAGGCGAGCGCGATGTAGTCGGCGTGGTCGAGATCGTGCGGTCGGAACAGGCGCCGGTCTTCGGACCCCGCGATGATGCGGGCGGGGAGGTCGCGCCCCAGGAGCTCGCGGAGCAGCGAACCGAGATGCACGATCGACTCGACGGCGGTCGTGGGGTCGTTCACGCCGGGGGAGAGCGCTCGCAGCGCGATGTCGGCCAGCTGGCGGAAGCCCAGCGCCAGGTCCTGCGTCGGCGTGCGCGTCCGCCCGAGGAGCACGCTTCGCCGAACCTTGTCTGCGGGATCGTCGTCCGGGGTCGGGCGGATCGTGCACAGCCGTTGACCCTTGGCAACGAACGTACCGACACCCGCCTCGAGCACCACGATGCCACCGGGCGGCGCGGCCTCGGTCAGTCGCCGCGCGTCCACGTGCTGCACCCAGCCGTCGCCGGACGATCGGACCTCTACCGACTCGCCGTCGCCGAGCGGGCCCTCGACCGGGACCGGTGGAGCCGTCCCGGCGCGGTATGGACACAGTTGCACGATCTGGGTGCGGGCCTCGTCGATGATCCTCCTGATCACCTCGCCGGCTTCCATCGAGTGCGCCACGTGGTTGATGAAGGCGAGGATCGCGAGCACCGCGACGATCCCCAGGATGACGGCGACGAGCACCGAGACCCGTGGGATGACGGCGGCGCCGTCGGTCTCGATCGGTCGGCGCACGCTGCGTAGCACGACCAGGCAATATGCGAACGTTCCGACGGCGATGCCCATGACGCGCTTGGTGAACGCGTCCCGATAGAACCACGTGAGCACCCGCGACGAGTACTGGCTCGTCGTCTGCTGCAGCATCAGCAGTGCGATCGAGAACACGATCGCCGCGAACGTGATCGTCGCGCCCGCGACCGTGGCGAGCACCGCACGCGGCAGACTCGACCGTGGACGACAACAGCACCGGGAAGTGCACCGAGTCTTCGCTCAACCGCAGGTCGAGCCAGAGCGTCGCGAATCCCAGGACCACGGCCCCGAGCACGTAGAGCATCGGGACGAACGCAAGACTGAGCCGGAACGACTCGAGCCGGGAGCGAGGTGAACGCGTGCATCCGCAACGTCTAGAGATAGCCGTCATCGAGCAGGTTCTTGGTCGCGAGCCACCCCGGGATGGCCGGGATGAAGTTCGCGACGAGCTGGTCGGTGAGCACGGCCGCGACCGCGACGTCGGTCGGCACGCCGGCGGCGGTGAGTGCTCCCGAGAGCCCCACAGCCGATACCGCGGTGTTGCCGCCGGGGATGGGTACGAGCGACGCGATCGTCGACACGAAGATGTTGATTGCGAGCAGGGTCCAGAAGTTGACGGATCCTCCGAACGCCTCGACGCACGCGAGCAGCACGAATGCGTACATGAGCGCGTTGATCGCGTTGCCGGTGAGCAGGAGGAACAGCTGGCGTGGGGACCGGATCGCGGTCCAGATCGTCGTCCACGCGCTCTTCAGCGGACCGACGACCATGTCGCGGATCTTCGGGACGAGGAGGATCACCGCGACCACCAGCACGATCACGAGTGCGGCGATGAGCACGACGGACTCGATGCTGCTCACCGGGATCTTCCCGGTCTTGATCGAAGTGGGCGACAGCGCGATCGCGATGAAGAACATCACGATCTGCACGAAGATGTTGCCGGCGTTCATGAGGATGCCGCCGGACGCGACCGCGGACGCGAGGTCGGCGCCCTGCTTCTGCAGGAAGCGGATCTGAGCCGCGAGGCCGCCGATGGCGGGCACCGCGAGGTTCGAGAACGACATCGAGAGCTGGAGCTCCGACGTCCGCCACAAGGGGAGGCGCACCGGCACGGTGCCCATGAGAGCGATCGCAGTAGCGATGTTGGTCGCGAACGACACGAGGATCGCGATCGTCAGCCAGCCGAGGTCGGCGTTGGTCACCGTGTCCCAGAGCTCTTGGGGGTCCCCGACCTGGCTGAGCAGCGCGCTGATGGCGATCAGGGTGCCGACCGCCATCATGAGGTTGGTGCCGCTCACGCGGTAGAGCTGCTGGAGCTGCGGCGTTTCTGTACCGGTGGCCGCGGCAGTCGCGTCACGGAGGTCGCCGAGCGCCTGGTTGGCTGCCTTGCGGTCGTGGCGCTTCGCCGCCCGCAGGTCGGAGCTCAGCGCTGCCGGCTGCAGGTAGCCGATCGCGCCGACGATCGCGTCGTTGCCGACGCCCGCGATCGCCGCCTTGATCGCCTTCTCCGGTCCGACGAGGGTCGCCGTGCTGGCGAGCAGCTCGGCGACGTCGTTGCTCAGCCTCCCGGCCGGCGCCGCGCCGGCCGCAGTGTCGAAGTCGAGGATGGCCGGGCCCTTGGTGGTCAGCAGGATGTGGTGGGCGTTGAGCCGGCCGTGCACGACATGTGCCGCTTGCATCGCCTTGACCTGGGCCCACAGCTGCTTGAGGACCGTTGCGGTGATCGCCTTCGGTTCGGCGTCGGCGAGCAGCACACCATCGAGCGGGCGCTCGACGAAGAGCGCGGCACCCGGACCGGCGGTGCCCGCGACGACGACGTCGGGGACGCGCACGCCGGCGCGCTCGGCGAGCAGCATCGTGTACGCCTGCTGCTCGACGTCCTCGAGCCTCGTGAGGTGCAGCTGTTCGCCTGTGCTCTTGTACGCGACGAATCGCCAGGCCTTTGCCATCAGCTGCGTGTCGGCTTCGTCGCGTCCCAGCACCGAGACCTTGAGCGCCCCGTCGGCGTCGGTCGCGGTCATGAGCGTGCCGAACGCCGGTTGTGGGTCGGCGAGCTGCACGTCGCTCGCGTCGACACCGAGCTCGCGGAGGGAGGCGGCGACCTGGACGCGCGTCGGACGCCCGCCCGGCGAACCGAACGTCAGGTGTACCACCGCGGCGATGCCCCAGCCGAGGAAGAGCGCCGCGAGGATGCCGTCCGGGAGACCGGTCCCGAGGTACATCGCGGACAGCGCCAGCGTGACGAGCAGGAGCTGGCCGAGGCGACGCATCGGACGCGTGAGGTACGGCCTCGCGGTGGAGATCACCGCGGCGATGACGGCCAGGCGCACGAGTGGGAAGCTCGCGGTGTTGTCGCCGAAGCGGGTCACGACGTCGAGGCTCTTCGCAAGGCTTGCCTCGCCGACGACGAGCTCGCCGATGAGGCGACCGATGAACCAGGAGAGCGCGCCGGCGATCGCGAGGTCCCGTGCGAGGCGCCAACGCCGCGCGACGAGCGCGGCGATGACGATGACGGCGACGGCCCAGAGTGCGCCGAGCCGGTAGAGCAGGGCGAAGAGCGAGTTCAGGTCGTTGGGCAGCGTGTTGAAGAAGGTGAAGAGGTTCTGCTCGGCCTTGCTGAGGTCGCCTTCGTGGGCGATGAGCAGCGCGAGCGCGACGACCGCGAACGTGAGCCGCACCCAGTCGACCGTGCGCCGTCGGTAGGGCTCCTCGGAGGCGGGGCCGAAGGTGCCGTGGCGCCAGTGCTCCATTCGCCCATGGACGTCGGGGCCGTGGTGATCCTTCTTCGCCCGACCGGTACCGGAAGCGGGTTTCCCGCCGGTCCCGGACTTCTGGGTTGCGCTCACCACGTGCCCCCGCTGTCGCCGCTGGGCGACACCGTACGCGACCTGCAGCCTGCTGCCAGGGAAGCCGGGTTGTCGGGATTCCTTGGCCGGGGGAAACGCGATGTCGGCGCTACGCGTCCGCCAGGTCACCGCGGGCGACGACCGGGCCGGTCGGCTCGGGTCTCCCGCCGGCAGGCTCGTCGGTGACCGACATGCCGGTCATCGGGCCGTCGGCCCGGAACGTGCGTGCCCGCCCCTCGCGCCCGAACGTCCCCAGCGAGACCGGTCCGTCGTCGGTGAGTGCCCACAGCTCGTAGGTCCTCTGGTCCGAGAGCTTCGGCAGGTCGGCCGTCACGATCCCGACGCCGCTGGGGAGCACGACGGCGTTCGCGGTCACCTTGCCGTCGCCGTCGCGGAGCGGCAGCTTCGTGACGCCGGGCGTGTCCCCGGCTGTGCGTGCCGCTGCCGCGAGCGCGGCATCGCTCACGTTGGTGTCGTCGACAACCGCGCTGCGCACACCGCCGACGACCACGACGACCACGACGAGTGCGGCCGCGATCCCCAGGATGCGCGCGGTGGTGCCGGTGATCGAACGGCGGGTCCCGAGCTCGACGACGTTGCTCGACTCCGCGTCGTCGAGCTGCGCGGCGATCCGGCTCCAACCGTCCTCGGTCGGTCGGTCGCTCGACTGCGCGAGCCAGGACGCGCCCAGCTGCAAGGCATGCAGCTCGGCGCGCGCGTCGGCGTCGGCGAGGAGGTGAGCCTCGACTTGACGGCGTTCGTCGTCGTCGAGCGCGTCGAGTGCGTATGCACCGAGGAGCTCGCGTGCCTCGTCGGCCGTCAGCTCATCCGCCATGACTCACCTCCCGTGTCGTCGGCACCGATGTCGACCGCGAGCAGGCGGTCGCGAAGGCGCATGAGGCCGGTGCGGATGCGCGTCTTGATGGTGCCTTCGGGTTGATCGAGGATCAGCGCGACTTCGCGGTAGGTGTGCTCGCCGAAGTACGCGAGCTCGATCGCGTCTCGCTCACCCTCAGAGAGGGTGTCGAGTGCGTCGCGGAGGTGATCCGCGAGTGCCCCGTCCCAGACCGCTCGTTCGACGTCGACCGGGTTCGGTCGAGCGAGCTTCTGCGTCCGGTCCTCTCGCCCGCGCCGAGCGGTGTCGCTCCGGATGAGCTCGATGGCCCGGGCATTCCCGTCGATCAGCAGGTACGAGCGGAGCGTGCCCCGCTGCGCGTCGTAGCGCTCGGGGCTTCGCCAGAGACGGAGGAACACCTCCTGCACGATCTCCTCGGCGAGGACCGGGTCGCGGAGCACCCGGCGGGCGACGCCGAAGACGGACGCGGAGTGGCGCTTGTAGGCCTCTTCGAGCGCGTCGGCCCGTCGGGCGACGATCTCCTCGGCGAGGCGGGCATCCCCGAGCGGTCCGACCTCCACCGGCTCCACACCCAATCTTCGCGGCCGAGGGCTCCGGTGGATGGCCTCGCGGATGGGCTTATCCTCGGGCCGAGCCGGCGACCGTCGGCGGGGCCGGGGGAGTGTTGCGCAGCTCGAGGATCGTCCGCCACGTGCCGGCGCTCGGGTGGGCCCCGCACTACCAGAGGGCGTGGCTCAGCGGCGACCTGGTCGGGGGGCTGACCGTGGTCGCGCTCCTCGTCCCCGAGGGGATGGCGTACGCGCAGCTCGCCGGAGTGCCTCCCGAGACCGTCTTCTACGCCGCACCCGTCGGACTGCTCCTCTACGCCCTGCTCGGTACGTCCCGTCAGCTCGTCTTCGCAGTGTCCTCGGCCGTCGCGGTGCTCTCGGCGTCGGTCGTCGGTGACCTCGCCCACGCCAACTCGGCGCGGTACCTCGCCCTCACGTCGGCGCTCGCGATCCTCGTGGGTGTCGTGTCCATCGTCGCCGGGCTGCTCCGTGCAGGACGGATCGCGCTGTTCTTCTCGGAGTCGGTGATGACCGGCTTCGTCTTCGGGCTCGCGCTGTTCATCGCCATCAAGCAGGTTCCGAAGGTCTTCGGGATCCCTGCCGGTGACGGTGGGTTCTTCGAGCGGCTATGGGATCTCGTCGTCCACCTCGGCGACACGCAGGGGTGGACGCTCTTGGTCGGCGCGACATCGATCGTGCTCATGCTCGTGCTCGAGCGCTTCGTCCCGCGGCTCCCGGCCGCGCTCGTCGCACTGGTCTACGGCATCGCGATCGCGACGCTCTTCGATCTCGGCGCCAAGGGTGTCGCCGTGCTCGGTGATATCCCCGCAGGGCTGGTCGGCCCGTCGGTTCCGAACGTGACCGGTCAGGACCTGTTGGATCTGCTCCCCGGGGCCATCGGCATCGCGCTGGTGGTCTTCGCCGAGGGGCTGGGGCCCGACCGCTCGTTCGCCCGCCGTCACCACTACACGATCGATCCCGACCAGGAGCTGGTCGCGATGGGTGCGGGCAATGCGGGCGCGGGGTTCTTCCAGGGCTTCCCGATCGGCGCGAGCCTCTCGAAGTCGGCCGCCAACGACGGGGCCGGCGCGCAGAGTGCGTTCGCGCTCGTGGTGGCAGCCGGAGTCACCGCGCTGGTGGCCCTGTTCCTGACCTCACTGTTCGAGAACCTCCCCGAGGCGACGCTCGCGGCCGTCGTCATCGTGGCGATCCTCCCGTTGCTCGACGTCGGCGAGATGTTGCGACTCTGGCGGTTGCGTCGACATGACTTCATCGCCGCGATGACCGCGATGCTGGGCGTGCTCGTGCTGGGGGTTCTGCAGGGCCTGGTCGTCGCCGTCGTCCTCTCTCTCGTGTTGCTCATCGCGCGGGCGAGTCGGCCGGACCTCGCGGTGTTGGGTCGGTCACCGGATCACGCGGTGCTGGGCGACCTTCGTCGCCACCCCGACTACGAGACCGTCCCGGGGCTGCTCGTGGTCCGCCCCAACGAGCCGCTGTTCTTCGCCAACGCCTCCCCGCTCAGAGATCGGATCGTCGACCTGGTGCGGTCCGCCGATCCCCCGGTCCGGCGCGTCGTGCTCGATCTCGAGCTCACCGCGGATCTCGACGTGCCCGGAGCCGACGTCCTCGTCGATCTCATCGACGAGCTCAACGGGATGGACGTGCAGCTCTCGCTCGCCGGCATCTCGGACCGGGCGCGCGAGCTGCTCGACCAGCACGGACTCACGGAGCGGATCGGTCCGCACCACTTCCATGTGCACGCCGCCGACGCGGTGCGCCGGCACGTCGAGTCAGGTGGCGACGGCTGACGAGACCGCGTCCCAGAGCTTCGCCCGGTCGACGGGCGACTCCTTGGTCCCCGGGATGCGGTGGGTGCCACGAGGACGGCGGTCGAGCCAGAAGCGGCCGGTGGTGCGAGCCGCATCGGGCGCGACCGCGAGCCACACGATGGTGTCTGCTCCCTCGTCCGGCGAGCGGAGGCGAGGTCCGAGCACGCGCTCGAACTTCGGCAGCGCGTCGTGCACGCCGGGGGTCGCGGCCCAGCCCGGGTGCATCGCGTGGAAGACGATCCGCCGGGCGGGGTCGCGCTGGGCCCAGAGCTCATTGAGCACGACCTGCGCGCGCTTGGCGCGGGCGTACGCGACACTGCCGCGGTACTCGTGCTCCGACTCGAGGTCGTCGACGGCGAGCCGTTGCGTGTACATGCCACCGGAGGCCACGGTGATCACGCGTGCTTCGCCAGTGCGCTCCAGCAGCGGTCGGAGGCCTTCGGTCAATGCGAACGGGCCGAGCACCATGGTGGCGTACGTCATCTCGTGACCGTCGACCGAGAGCGTGCGCTCCGGGAGCAGCGCACCCGCGTTGTGCACCAGCACATCGAGGCGTGGCTCGCGCTCCAGCACCTCGGACACGAGCCGTCGCACGTCGGCCAGGCTCGAGAGATCGGCAAGGTAGGTCGCCACGTCGGCGCCGGGCACGTCGGCCTCGACGGTGGCGCGAGCGGCAGCGGTCTTCTCGGGATTGCGGCCGACGAGCCGCACCGCGGCTCCCATGCGGGCGAGCTGTCGGACCGTCGCGAGGCCGAGGCCGGAGGTGGCACCGGTGACGAGGACCACGCGGCCGGTCGCGTCGATCGTCTCGAGGTCGGCCCAGTCCCCGAGGTGGCGGCGGACGTTGATCCCGACGTCGGTGAAACTGCCGATGACGGTCGCCTCGAGGGCTGCATCGGCGAGGCGTTGGAGCGGGCGGGCAAGGTCCATGATCACGCCAACACCTCGGGTCGTCGTGACACTCCCGCCTAACCTTGCCCCGTGCCGGAGCACCTGAACCCGACCGAGGCCGCCGCCAGGATCGAGGCGCGCGACGTGCTGGCGATCCCGCTCGGGCCGGGCCAGCCGAGCAAGGTCCTGCAGGCCCTGGGAGATCGGGACGACTTCGAGGACCTGGTGGTGCACGGGGCGCTGCTCGTCGACCTCTACACGGTGTTCACGCGGAAGGGCGTCCGGCTGCGCAGTGGGTTCTTCGGGCCCGCGGAGCGGTTCCTGCCGCGACGCCGGCCACGACGTGCAGTTCGTGCCCGCGGACTTCCGCCGCTTCTCGCTCGTCGCGCAGCGGGTTCACCCGCGGGTGGTGGCGACCGCAGCGAGCGCGCCGGATGCCGACGGGTTCGTGAGCCTGTCGCTCCACGCCGGAGCGACCGTCGACCTGATCCGCGAGGCGGGCCGTGACCCCGATCGTGTGCTGATCGTGGAGGCGAACGCCCGATTGCCGCGGACGATGGGCATCCCGCCCGAGTATCCAAACGCGATCCACGTCGACGAGATCGACGTGCTGGTCGAGGCCGAGTCGGATCCGTTCGTGATCCCCGATGCCGAACCCACCGATGCCGAGCGGGCGATCGCCGAGCACGCGACGAGCTATGTGCACGACGGCTGCACGATCCAGACGGGGATCGGTGGGATCCCGAGCACGATCGCCAAGCTGCTGTCCGAGGGTGACGGCGGCGACTACGGCGTCCATTCGGAGATGTTCACGACCGGGCTCATGCACCTGCACGAAGCGGGCAAGGTCACGAACCGCAAGGGCAGTCGGTTCGACGGGTTCTCGGTCACCACGTTCGCCGCCGGGACGGCAGACCTCTACGACTGGCTCGACGACAACGCGGACGTCCGGTTCCTCCCCGTGGACGCGGTGAACACGCCGACGTTCATCGCAGAGAACCGCGACATGGTGACGATCAACGGCGCGCTGCTCGTCGACCTCGAGGGCCAGGTCGCGGCCGACTCGCTGGGATCGCAGCAGTACTCGGGGATCGGTGGCCACGAGGACTTCGTGTCGGTGTCGGGGTTCCAGCTGTCGGACCGCGCGCTGATCTGCGTACCGTCCGCGTCGGAGGTACAAGGGCAGCTGCTGCCGCGCATCGTCGACCGGTTCCCTACCGGGACGGCGGTCACGACGCCGCGGCACCACGCCGACGTCGTGATCACCGAGTTCGGGGCGGTCGAGCTCGCGGGGATGACGGTGCGCGAGCGGGCCGCCGCCCTCGCCGAGATCGCCCACCCGCAGTTCCGCGACGCCCTGCGGGAGTCCGCCGCCCGCGACTTCACCTGATGGTGCGAGGTTTCTTGGCACGTTGACACGCGCAATACGCGTACCAGCGTGCCAAGAAGCCTGAGGGCTCCTTCAGGCGAGGTCGGCGAAGCGGGGGAGGCCCGGGCGGGCGCCGGCGAAGAGCTCGGCCTTCGCCTTCGCGAGGTCGGCGGGTCGCCAGTCGGGCTCGAGCTCGACGCGGCCGTTCACCGTGAGCGGGCCGACGACCCCGACCTTCCAGCCGACGACGAGGAAGATCTGACCGGTGACGTCGGCCGCGTCGTCGGCGCAGAGCCAGGTGACGACCTTCGCCGCGTGTGCCGGGTCGTACGCGTCGGGCCCGGACTCGGGTGCCGCGAACATCTCGACGCTCTCGGTCATCCGCGTGCGGGCTCGCATCGCGACGGCGTTGACGGTCACGTCGTACTTCTCGAGCTCGGCGGCGAGCTCGAGGGTCAATCCGAGGATCCCGGCCTTCGTTGCCGCGTAGTTCGCGTGCCCGCGGCCGGGGAAGAGACCACCTTCACTCGCCGTGTTGACCACCCGGCGCCCCGGGGCGGCTCCGTGCTCCCGCCAGTACGCGCCGGCGAAACGCGTCGGAGCGAAGTGACCCTTGAGGTTGATGGCGACGACGTCGTCCCACTCGTCTTCGGTCATCTTGAAGCTCATGCGGTCGCGGGTGATGCCCGCGTTGTTGACCAGGATGTGCAGGTCGCCGAACGTGTCGATCGCGCACTGCACCAGCGACTCGGCGACGGACCACTCCGCCACGCTGCCGACGTGTGCGGTCGCCTCGCCGCCCGCAGCGCGGATCTCCTCGACCACCGTCTCCGCGGCAGCCCGCGACCGGTTGTTGACCACGACGCACGCGCCGGCCGCGGAGAGTGCGAGTGCGTGCGCCCGTCCGAGACCGCGCCCGGCGCCGGTGACGATCGCGACCCGTCCGGCGAGCTCGCGCGAGCGTTCGCTCACGCGGTGGCCTTCGCGACCGCGGCGGTCACCGCACGCCAGCGGTCGAGCGTGCCTTCGCCGTAGGACCAGCCACCGGTCGCGTCGTACATGACGACGCGGTCCGCCACGCCGTGATACTTCGACACGAGCTCGTCGGCGAGCGTGTCCCAGGTGGCGGTGACCGCGTACACGTCGAGCATGTCATCGGTGATCGTCGTGGCCATGCCGGCGAGGTCGCCCTCGCGCTGGAGCGCGTGCAACCGGTCGGAAGTGCCCTCCCAGCCGTGCACCTCGAAGACGCCGGAGTAGGTGCGGGTCGAGCCGTAGAAGGCGAGGCGAAGGCGCGTCTCGTCGCGCGCCTTGGCGAGCTCCTCGTCGGTCTCGCCGATGATCGCCATGATCGGGCAGACGATCTGCACCTCGCTCGCGTCCCGCCCGGCCTTGGCCGCGCCTTCGCGGACGGCCGGCAACACGACGTCTTCGAGGTAGCGCGTCGAGTGGAGCGGGTGCACGTGCACACCGTCGGCCACCTCGCCCGCCATGCGCGCCGACCACGGGCGGACCGCGGCGACGTAGACGGGCGGTGCCGGCACGTCGATCGGCCCCGGGCTCCACATCTGGGGGAGGAGGTTCATCGACCAGAACTCACCTTCGAAGTCGAGGGGTTCGTCGCCCTGGAACGCGCGGAAGATGGCCTGGAGCGCGAGCACGTACTCCTTGAGCCGAGCGCCGGGGTGGTCGTACGTGACCCCGTAGCGGCGCTCGATGTGGGCCTTCACCTGGGTGCCGAGCCCGAGGACGAACCGGCCGCCGGTCGTCTCCGCGAGCTCCCAGGCGAGCTGCGCGGTGACCATCGGGCTGCGCGGGAACGCGAGCGCGACCGCGGTGCCGACGGTGAGGTCGGTCGGCGTGAGCGCGGCGGCCGTGCAACCCGTGTACGCGCTGCGCCCGCCCTCGGTGAACCACAGCCCGTCGAAACCGCAGTCGGCGACCTCGTTGGTGAGGTCGGTGACCTGGCCGAGCGGCCGCCCCATCGCGATGGTGTCGATCTTCACGGGCGACATCATGGCAGCGGATCGCCGCAGGGGCCCGTTGCCGTACGCTTCCGGGCGACGGCCGAACGATGGCCTGATCGAGGGGGACGTTTCCGTGGAGTTCGACCCGCTGTCGCCAGACTTCTTCGACGACCCGTACGACACGTACCGGTGGCTACGCGACGAAGCGCCCGTGTACCACAACGAGAAGTACGGGTTCTGGGCCCTGTCGCGCTACTCCGATGTCGTCACCGCCCACCGCGACTGGAAGACCTTCAGCAGCGAGCACGGCCTGACGCTCGACCAGCTCACCAACCCCGACGCGGGGGTCAAGGGCACGTCGATCATCATGATGGACCCGCCCGAGCACGACCGGATGCGCAAGCTCGTGAGCCGCGTGTTCACGCCGCGGGCCATGGCCGCGCTCGAACCGATGGTGCGCGACGTGATCTCGTCGTACCTCGACCCGCTCGACGGCACCGAGTCGTTCGACGCGGTGGCCGACTTCGCGGCGCCGTTCCCCGTCGAGGTGATCTCGGTGATGCTCGGCGTCCCGAAACCCGACCGGCAGCAGATCCGCCACTGGACCGACCTGATGCTGCTCCGGGAGCCCGGCAAGGTGGAGCCGAGCCACGCGTCGTTGGAGGCAGGGCTGCTGCAGATCGGGTACTTCCTCGAGCTGATCGCGGAGAAGCGCAAGCATCCGACCGACGACATGGTGACGCGCCTCACCGAGGTCGAGGTGGAGGACGAGGACGGGTCGCACCACAAGCTCACCGACGGGGAGATCGCCGGGTTCTGCACGCTGCTCGCCGCCGCGGGGAGCGAGACGGTCACGAAGCTGATCGGGAGCGGCGTCGTGCTGTTCGCGCAGAACCCCGGCGAGTGGCGCAAGGTGCTCGACGATCCCGGGAAGAGTGCGCCGGCCGTCGAAGAGGTGCTGAGGTACTGGGCGCCGTCGCAGTACCAGGGGCGGTTCACGCACCAGCCGGCCGTCTACGAGTACGGGACGATCCCCGAGGGAGAGCCGGTGTTCCTGATCACGGGCGCCGCGAACCGCGACGAACGCGAGTACGACGATCCCGACCGCTTCGACATCGACCGCGAGGTGGGATTGCGCGTCGGTCTGGGCCACGGGATCCACTCGTGCCTGGGCGCCGCCCTGGCTCGGCTCGAGAGCCGGGTCGCGTTCGACGAGCTGCGGACGCGGATGCCGAGCTACGAGGTCGACGAGTCCGGGCTCGAACGAGTGCAGATGTCGAACGTCGCCGGCTTCAGCAACGTCCCCGTCACGCGCACCTGACTCCCAAGAGAGTGGTCGGGGCGTGGTGCTCGATGGCGTCGGCGACGTCGGAGACGGATGCCCGGATGCCTTCGGCCGCGAGTGACGTCACGCCGAACTGCGACAGGCCGCACGGCACGATGTGCTCGAACATCGTCAGGTCGGGGTCGACGTTGATCGCGAAGCCGTGCATCGACCGGCCCCGACTCAGGCGGACACCGATCGCGGCGATCTTGCGGTCCTCCACCCACACGCCGGCGAACCCCGCCTTGCGGCCCGCGCCGACGAGCCCGACGTCGGTGAGCGCGTCGATCACCAGCTGCTCCACCGATGCCACGTACGCGTGCACCACCCCCGAACGGAACGGCACGTCGAGGATGGGGTAGCCGACGAGCTGGCCGGGGCCGTGGTACGTGACGTCGCCGCCGCGGTTCGTCCGCACGAGCGATGCGCCGACGGACGCCGGGTCGACCAGCACGTGCTCGGGCCGCGCCCGCACGCCGAGCGTGTACACGTGGGGATGTTCGAGCAACAGGAGCCACGATTCTCCACGACGCTCGAACAGCTCGGTCTGGAGCGCGAGCGCCTCGTCGTAGGGCATCGTCCCGAGCCGTCGGACCGTCAGCTCGCTCGCGGCGACGGACGCGCTCACGCCGCGCTCCCGACCGCGGCGGGCAGAGGATCCCGCAGCCGGAACTCGTGGGCGAGCACGACCTCGAGCAGACCGACGACGGATCCGATGAGCATTCCCAGGATCGCGTTCGCGACGAAGTTGTCGAGGAAGCGCGACGGCACGAGGTCGAGCTGGACCGTGTGGATCACCGCGTCCTCGACCAGCAACGGGATGACCACCATGAACAGCACCATCCAGAAGTGCGGGCGCACCAAGGCGTACGACCGGCGGAACGCGCCGAGCACCGCGTGCTGCTCGGTGACGATCAGTGGCCCGACGAGGCAGAAGAACGTGAGCGCGATGATTCCCGGGATCACGAAGAACAGCGCGAGCACACCGCTGATCGTGACGAGGATCGCGTCGGCCAGGACGAGCTTGCCGTGCGGCAGCTGCCGGACCACCTGGCGCACCGTCGGGTCGGGCTCGCCCCGGTGGTACGCGCCGAGGACGAGATCGAGCAGCCCCGCGTAGAACACGAACCCGAACGCGCCGATGACCGCGACCGCCACACTCGCGACCGCCTGGATCTCGCCGCTGAACGAGCCCTCGACGACCTTGACCTCGACCAACGACTGGAGCGCGCCCGTCGTGCCGAACACCACGGCCGCGAGCGTGAGGATGTGGAACGGTCGCGCCCGGAGGATCCGGAACACCGACCGGACGATCTCGGTCGGCCGGATCGGCGGCAGGGGCGTCGCGCTGCCCGATGGCGCGCTCAGAGCTGCCAGCCCGCGGCCTTCCGCTCCACGCAGGTGGGACAGATCGGGTAGCGCGACGGATCGCGGGTCGGCACCCACTTCTTGCCGCACAGCGCGGTGATGGCCTCGCCCGTGACCATCGCCCGAGTGATGTCCTCTTTGCGGCAGTAGTGCGCGAACCGGTCGTGGTCGCCGGAGTCGGTGTCCACGTCGCTCGGCGACTGGACCGGCTCGATCACCTCCGGGGTGATCGTCTCGGGCATCGTCTCCACGTCGGGCATCGCCCCGCAGCGTAGCGGTGGTACCGGCGTCCACCCGCCGTGCCACCAAGGGTGGCGACTTCGGGGGTGTCGGCTACCGTGAGTGGTCGAGCGTCCAGGGCGGACGGGGGTGACCGCGGGTGGCACGTCGCGTCGAGCAGCAGCGCCGGAGGTGCACGCCACGCGCCCGCACGTCGTGCGCGGCGGGGGCGCTCGTCCCGATCTGTGTGGCGATCTCTGTCGTGCTCGGGCTGGCGCCGGCGGCGGGAGCCCAGGTCGCGCCGCCGCACCCGGAGGCCGAGTGGATCCTGCTCGCGCAGGGGCCCGAGGGCGCGATCGCCAGTCACGCGGACCGCACGTTCGTGGACCCCTACCTCGCGAGCTTCGCCGTCCTCGGGCTCGCCAACGCCGCCCGGGCCACCAGCGACCCGCGCTTCGGTGAGGCAGGTTGGCGCGAGATCGAGTGGTACGCCGCGAACATGGACGCACGCGGCTTCGTCACCGACTTCCGCGTCACCCCGACCGGGCTCGTCTCCACCGGCGACCAGGACTCCACCGACGCGTACTCGGGGATGTTCCTGCTCGCGGTCGAGGCCGTGAACGGCGCGGCCCCGAACCCGGCGCGTCTCGCCGCGCTCGCTCCGAAGCTGCGCCTCGCCGTCGCCGCGATCCGCGCGACGCAACGCGCCGACGGGCTCACCGGTGCGAAACCGACCTGGATGGTCTCGTACCTGATGAACGAGGCCGAGGCCTACGCGGGCCTGCAGGCCGCCGCCCGCCTCACGACGGCGCTCGGTGACCGGACGACCGCCCGCGACGCGAGCTCGGTCGCAGGGCGCGTCGCTCGAGCGGTCGACAAGCTGTGGAACCCGGCGACGCGCTCGTACGACTGGGCGGTGCACCCGAACGGCGTTCGGCAGCCGACCAACTGGTCGCAGCTCTACCCGGACGCGGTGAGCCAGGTGTGGGCCGTCCGGTACGGGCTGGTGCGACGCGATCGCGTCGCACCGCTGCTCGGGCAGTTCCTCGCCCGGCACCCGAACGCGCACGACCCGAACGCGCTGGACCTGGTGGACGGGACCGTTCGACCGACCGGCTACTGGCCCGGCCTCGCGTTCGGGCTGCGCGCCGTCGACTCCGCCGCGGCCGGTCGCTTCGCTGCCGGGACACGCGCCGCGGCGGCCGCGACGGGGAACGCCTGGCCGTACTCGGTGCAGATCGCCGGCGACGTCACGCTGCTCACCACCGGCGGCTGACCATCGCCGCGCCGCCCCGCGGCCGCACCTGACACCGACGTCAGTTCCCGCGTACTGTGCGCCCATGCGCGCACTGCTCTACGGGGTCCGCCCCGATCCTCCGGCCGACGTCCCCGACCCGGGCGACAACCACCTGCTCGCCGGGCTCAACGCCACGCCGATGAAGCTCGCCGAGGTGGAGGATCCGGGCTTCCTCCTGCCCGACTGGGTCGTGACGAAGCCGCGCCTCACCGGCATCTGCGGCTCCGACTCCAAGCAGGTGTTCAGCGACTGGGGTGAGGTCGGGTCCCCCGACAACCCGATGAAGGGATGGTTCTCGCTCCCGCAAGTGCTCGGGCACGAGGTCGTGGCCGACGTCGTCGCGCTCGGTCCGGAGGCCGAGGGCTTCGAGATCGGCGACCGCGTCGTGCTCAACCCGTGGCTGTCGTGTGGGCCGCGCGGCGTCTCACCGATCTGCCCCGCGTGCGAGCGCGGCGACTTCTCGATGTGCTCGAGCTTCGCGGTCGGACCGATCGCGCCGGGGATCCACACCGGCACGTCGAAGGACGCCAGCGGCGGGTATGCGACCCTCATGCCCGCTCACGACTCCATGCTCTTCAAGGTGCCCGACACGATCTCCGACGAGCTCGCGGTGTTCGCCGATCCGTTCGCGGTGAGCCTGCACGCCATCACCCGCAACCCACCGCCGCCGGGCGGCAAGGTGATGGTGTACGGCGCCGGCGCGCTCGGCACGTGTGCGACCGCGATCCTTCGCTCGCTGTACCCCGACGTCGACGTGCTGGTCGTCGCGCGCTTCGACGCGCAGGCCGAGATGGCGCGCAAGCTCGGTGCCACCGTGATCCGTCACACGCCCGCGCTGCAGGTCATCGAGGAGGCCGCAGCGTGGTCGGGTGGCGTGCTCCAGCCCGCCGATCGGCTGCCGATGGCGTTCCCCGGGGCGATCGACGTCGTGTACGACACGGTGGGGAAGCAGGAGACCTTCGAGGTCGGCGCTCGCGTCGCGAAGGGCGCGCGGCACGATCGTCAAGGCCGGCGTCCACGGTCCGACCTACTGGGAAGACACGCCGCTCTACTTCAAGGAGCTCAACTTCACGGGCTCGAACGCGTTCGGGTTCGAAGAGGTGGGCGGCGTGCGCAAGCACGGCATCGACCACTACCTCGAGCTGGTGGCGAGCGGCCGCATCGATCTCACCGGCATGCTCACGCACACGTTCGGGCTCGACGCATGGCGTGACGCGTTCACGACGATCGCGACGCAGGCCACGACCGGCGCCATCAAGGTCGCGTTCGACTTCCGCACGCCGTAGGCGGAAGCAACGTGGCCGAGCAGCCGATCGATCCAGCCGCAGGCGCGGCGGCCGAGCCGGCGTACGGGATCTCCGCCCACGCCCGCACGCGACCCGACGCCGTGGCGATCGTCGCGGGCGGCACCCGGATCACCTACGGCACGCTCGACGCCCGCATCAACCGAGCAGCCCGGGCACTGACCGCGCTCGGGCTGCGCCGCGGCGACCGGCTGCTCATCGCGGCCCGGAACCGGCCCGAGCACCTGGAGGCGGCGTTCGGCGCCGCTCGGTTGCGGGCCGAGGTCGTCCCCGCCCCCTGGCGCTCGACGGCCGAAGAGCTCGCGTACCTCGTCGCCGACGCCGGCGTGTCCGTCGTGGTCGCGGAGCCCGAGTCGCGGTTGGTGACCGCCGACCTGCACGTCCCGGTGGTGCACCTGGGCGAAGAGTGGGAGGCCGCGCTCGCCGCGCAGTCGGACGTTTCCCTCGAGGACGCCCCGCGCCTCGACTACGTGTACCGCCACGCGTACACGTCGGGCACCACCGGCCACCCGAAGGCGATCGAGCTCCCCGGCTTCAGCCCCCGGCACACGCTCGCGAACACGCTCGAGTTCCAGGAGCGGTTCGGCGTGGGCGGCCCCGCCCATGTCGTGCTCGCGGTGTCGCCGATGCACCACCTCGCGGGTTGGAGCTACCCGCACTCCGCGCTGACCATCGGACAGACGACCGTGCTCGTCGACGGGTTCGATCCCGAGGAGGCGCTCGCGCTGATCGAGCGCGAGCGGATCACGTACGTGAACTTCGTCCCCCTCCACTTCATCCGGTTCGCCGCGCTCGACCGAGGGGTCACCGATCAGTTCGACCTCTCCTCGGTGCGGGTCGTGCTGCACGGGTCGGCACCGTGCCCGGTCGACGTGAAGTGGCGGATGTTCGAGCTGTTCGGGTCGGCCGCGATCTGGGAGACGTACGGCGGGAGCGAGGGGCTCGCGTCGGTCATCTCGCCCGCGGACTGGCGCGAGCACCCGGGCAGCGTCGGGCTCCCCGTCAACGAGGTGCGCATCCTCGACGAGCACGGTGCCGAGCTCCCCGTCGCCGAGCGCGGGCTCGTGTACCTCGCTCCGAACGCCGGGGTCCGCTTCACGTACCGGGGTGACCCGGAGGGGAGCGCGGCGATCTGGCGTGACGACCTCTTCACGCTCGGCGACATCGGGTATCTCGACGCCGATGGGTTCCTCTACCTCGTCGACCGAGCGAAGGACGTCATCGTCACCGGCGGTGCCAACGTGTACCCGGCCGAGGTCGAGACCGTGCTGCGGGAGCATCCCGACGTGCGCGAGGTCGCGGTGATCGGCGTTCCCGACCCCGAGTGGGGCGAGCGGGTGCACGCCGTCGTGAGCGGGCGGGGATCGGTCGACCCCGACGCGCTGCTCGCGTTCTGCCGGGAGCGCCTCGTGAAGGCCAAGTGCCCCACCAGCGTGGAGCTCGTCGAGGAGCTGCCCCGTGACCCGATGGGGAAGGTGCGCAAGCGGGAGCTCCGCGAGCGACACTGGGAGGGCGAGTCCCGCCGCATCTGAGCGCGGCACCAGGCGAGAAGGTGACACCAGGCGACGAGGAGGCCGGCATGAGCGAGTCGACGGTGACGCTGGCCACGGCCGACGGGCCGATGGACTGCTACGAGGCGACGCCCGAGGGCGACGCGCGCGGCGCCGTGATCGTGATCCAGGAGGCGTTCGGGGTGAACGAGCACATCCAGGACGTGACGCGCCGGTTCGCGGCGGCCGGGTACACCGCGGTGGCGCCCGCGCTGTTCCACCGGGCCGGTGGCGGAACTGCGGAGTACGGGGACTTCGGCGCCGTGATCCCGCTCTTCGAGGGTGTCTCGGACGACGGCATCCTGATGGATGTCGACGCGACGCTCGGTTACCTCCACGAGCGCGGCTTCGACGACCGGCACACCGCGATCGTGGGCTTCTGCTTCGGGGGGCGGGTCACGTTCCTGGTGTCGGCCCGGCGCACGCTCGGCGCGGGCGTCGGCTTCTACGGGAGCGGGATCGTGAACCAGGGCGCCCTGCCGTTCGACCCGTTGGTGGACGAGGCCGCCACCCTTCCCACGCCGTGGCTCGGACTGTTCGGCGACGAGGACGGCGGGATCCCGGTCGAGGACGTCGAACGGCTGCGCGAGGCGCTGCGGGCCGCTCCGGTGCCGGCCGAGGTCGTCCGGTACCCGGGAGCCGAGCACGGCTTCCACTGTGACCGCCGCGAGGCGTACCACCCCGAGGCCGCCACCGACGCCTGGGCCCGCACCCTCACCTGGCTCGACGCCCACCTCGGCTGATCGCGCCTCCACCCGGGCTTGACGTCGCCACTCCGCCTTCTTGGCACGCTCACCCGCGGTCTGCGCGTCTCGACGTGCCAAGAACACGGAAGGGGACGGTGAAGATCGCCACGGTGCGCGGTCTCCGACGACGGAGCGTGGCATGATCTCGCCGGGGCACCACCGGACCGACGACCACGAACCGGAAAGCAGGCGATGCTGGGAGGCACGGCGCGCGCCGAGGGGCTGCGCGGCACGGCAGCACGGCACGGCGCCTCGGCGCGATCCGAGGTCGAGCAGGCCACCGACGCCGCCTGGTGGGCGCGGCGGTGGTACGGATGGGCCGATTGGCGCCTCGATCCCTCGATCGTTGCGCTCGCAGCGCTGGCACTCTCCGTCGACGTCCTGACCGCCTGGGTCGACGTCGATCTCGGCCACCTCGGCCGCATCCCGATCTCGCCGGCACTCCCGATCGCGCTGCTCCTCGCGCTCCGCATCGGCCTCCCCGCGCTCGGCGTGTCGCGCGACGCGTGGCACCGCTGGCGTGAGTTCGGTGTCGCGGCGGCGCTCATGCTCACCGTCTGCGTCGTGGTCTACGCGCTCGGCGTCGCCGGGATCGGCGAGGCCCTCGGGCTCGTCGTCGCGGCCCTCGGCGAGGAGCTGGTGTACCGGCTCGCCGCGCTCATCGTGATCGGTGCGCTCGCTGCCGCGCTCGCCGGCCGCGACTGGCGCCGTCCTGCCCGCTGGGGCACCGGACCGGGGGTCGCCGCGCTGGTCGTCGCGGCGTTCATGTTCAGCGTGCTGCCCGGGCATGTGGCGCAGATGGCCGGCGTGATGACGATCGTGCCGTTCGCGAGCCTGGCCCTCGTGCTCGGCTGGGTGGTGCTGCGCACGGGTGCGCTGTGGCCGACGGTCGCCGCGCATGCAGTCATGAACCTGGTCACCATCGGGGTCCTCGTCACCGACGGGTCCGCGGTGCTGCGGCTCGTGGTCGCGGGGACGACGCTGTTCGGTCTGGCTGTAGGGGCAGACGTCGCCGGACGGCGCAGCGGCAAGCTGCGACCCGTCCCGAGCGTGATCGACCTCACCGCGGTCTCGCGCTGACCGGGCCCATCGCGACGCGCCCCGCCGGAAACCGAGGCTCCGTCTAGGCTGGCGACGTGCCCGTTCGCAGCTCCATCAACAACACGATCACCCGCGACCGACGCGAAGAGGGTGGTGAGACGGTCCGTGAGTTCGACCTCCGGTCGGCCGCGACCGTGCTCGGCGCCGCGATCGGGTCGCTCTTCCTCATCTTCTTCCTCCTCGCGTTCATACCGTGGCTCCTTGCCAACGGGATGACCGCGGCGGTCGAGGGGATGATGAACCAGGTCGGCTTCGACAGCTTCAACGCCGGGACGCTCGCGGACTGGATCCTGGTGCTGTTCGTCGGCGCGGTGTTCACCGCGTTCATCGTGGGCATCGTCACTGCGATCTTGTGGCTCTACAACCTGCTCTCGCAGCGCACCGGCGTGGGCTTTCGCCTCGGCCGCGAGCTGCCCGCCGGTGACCCGACCGTCGAGATCGAGGCTGCGCCCGACGAGGCCCCGGCGAAGGCGAGTGCGACGAAGCGCAAGGCCACCAAGACCACGGGCACGAAGCGGGCCACCGCCAAGCGCACCCGCGCCACCAAGTAGCGCCACTGACCGCACCGCTCGTGCCGGATCGCGTCGCACCAGACGTCGTCCCGGCCCTCGAGCCGGTCCGGCTCGCCGGCCATCCGCTCCTGGTCGTCGCGACCGCCGCGTTCGCGGCGCTCGAAGCGCTCCTCGTCGTCACGCTCGGCCCGGCATCGGCGGTCCCGCTCGCCCCGCAGATCAGCGCGCCCGCACCGTTCGGTGTGTTCCACGACCTGCGCTGGCTGCTCGTGTACCACCCGTCCTGGCAGCTCTTCGTCGTACTCGCGGCCGCGTTCCTCGCGGGACGCGTCGCGCTCGACGTCTGGCTGGTGCGCGCCGCGTGGCCTCAGGGCGTCGCGCTCCTCCCGCGACGCGAGCACATCCGGCACGCGGCGCGGTTCACCGCACTCACGATGGTGGTGCTGCTGCCGTTCGCGGTGCTCGTGTTCGCGATGGCAGTGACGTCGCTCTCGTGGCTGTTCTTCGTCGCGGTGCCGGTGCTCGTGATGGTGGCACTGCTCGTGCACCAGGGCGAGGTGACCACCGACTGGTGGCGTGCGACGCCGACGCGCCGCAGCGTTACCGCGATCCTGCAGGCGTTCGTCGTCCTCACCCTCGCCGGTGCAGTGCTCTCGGCCGTCCCGCGGGTGCTCGTACCGTTCGTCGCTGCGATCGCGGGCGTCGCCGTCGCGCGGTGTCGCCTGCGTGGAGTCCACGCGCTGGCGGGACGGGAGCCCACGACCCGCCGTCGCCCGTTCGCGGTCGTCGGGTTGGCGGCGATGCTGGCACTGGTCGTCGTCGGGACCGCAGTCGGGTTCGCGGTCTCCGTGGCGGTGGAGGCGGGGCGCACGCCGCTCGCCGCCGCGTCACCCGACGCGACCGGGTCGCCCGTGCTCGTCGTGAAGGGCTTCAACTCCAAGTGGGAGGGGGTGACGCGCCGGTGGGTCCGGGGTGGGCACCGGCTCCGCCGCTTCTCGTACGCCGGTCTCGATGTGCAGGACGAGCCCCGCCCCTACGAGCGGTCGGCGACGCATCAGTCGCTCCCCGAGCTCGCGCGCGAGATGCGCCGACAGATCGCCGCGTTCCACGAGGCGACGGGGGAGCGGGTGAGCATCGTCGCCGAGAGTGAGGGCGCACTCGTCGCCCAGACCTATCTCGCGGCGACGCCGCACGCGCCAGTCGACGCCGTCGTGCTCCTCAGCCCGCTGCTCGCACCCGGCCGCGTCTCCTACCCGCCGCTCGGCGAGAACGGATGGGGCGTCGTGTCGGGCACGCTGCTCGGCGGCATCGCGGCTGCGCTCGGCACGGTCGGCCCCGTCGACGTCTCGGCCGACACGCCGCTGTTCCGCTCGATCGTCGACGAAGGCCCGACGCTCGGCGCACTGCTCGCCTGCCCGCCGCCCGGGATCCGGTCGTTCGCGGTGCTCCCGCTCGACGCGGGCGTCGCTGCACCCGCGCCGGCCGAGGTCGCGTACGAGCACGAAGTGGTCCCCGCGTTCCACGGCGGCTTGCTGGGCGACGACACGACGGCGCGTCACGTCGAGCAGGTCCTGGCCGGAGAGCCCGCGCCTGAGGGGTCGTCGTTCTGGTCTGCGATCGGTGACGGCGTCAACGCACTCGCGTCCGGCTGGCAGGCCCCCGACCTCGAGCCGGACCTCGTACCCGACTGGCGTGATCTCCCGACGGGCAGCTGCCGCGCCGTGCGCGCCGAGCTGCGCGCGTGGGTCGGAGGCGCTAGCGGTTGAGATCCGCCAGCACGACGCTCGCAGCGCGCCGCCCCGAGTACAGCGCGCCCTGGATCGAGGCAGTGTCGCGGTGGTCGCCGCACACGTAGCGACCGTCGCCGAGGCGGACTGCACGCTTCGGGGAGAAGCCGGGTCGCTGGTCAGGGTGGCCGTGTGCGATGCGCAAGGTCCGCAGGTGCTCCCATCCGTCGACCGCAGCACCGAACCACCCACGCAGCTGCGTCCGCACGGCATCGAGCAGGTCACCGTCGGTCGGGGTGAGCGCGCCGGGCACCTCGACCGAGATCAGCGCGCGGCCGGGTGGTGCGTATGCAGGTGCAACGTTCGACATCACCGCGAGGTTCGTGGCCGGGCCCTGCCGCTCACCGTCGAGGACGACCAGCCGGTCCGGGATCGGTGCGGCGTCCGCGCCGAACTGGAGGTTCGACACCGGGCGCGAGCCCGGATCGGGCAGACCGAGGAGCCGGGCTGCGGCGGGACCTTCGACGGCGACGACGACCGCCCGCGCGCCGACGCGTCGGCCGTCGGCGGTCGTGACGCCGTCGGTGTCGACCTCGGCGACCCGGGCGTCGAGCACGACGGTGCCGTCGGGGAGATCGGCCGCGAGCTGCGCGGGGATCTCGCCCATGCCCTGCGCCGGAACGGCCGCGTCACCCTCGGCGAGCATGGCGAGGATGAGGGCGAAGCGACGGCTGGAGACCTCGAGGTCGGGATCGAGCTGGATCCCGCCGAACAGTGGACGCCAGAAGCTGTCGATCATCTGGTCGGAGAAGCCGCGAGCGCGCAGCTCGTCGAGCGTGCTGCGGTCGGCACGGTGGAGCAGCTCGCGCGGCGTCGCTCGGCGCACGTCGAGGATCAGTGCACCCAGCCGCGCCTTGTCGGCGAGTGAACCGACCGGCGCGCGCACCGCGTTCCAGAGCTCGGCGGGTCGCCGCAGCGGGTCGGCGAAGCGGTGGAAACGGCCGTCCCGTCGCACGAGGGCGCCCGGGTCGAAGCGCCGGAGGTCGAGCTCTCCGATGCGCAGCTGATGATGGGGTTCGGGGTACTGAGTGAGCAGCACCTGGAACCCGCGGTCGAGGCGGAAGCCGTCGACGACGTCGGTGCGGATGCGACCTCCCACGGCGTCGGAAGCCTCGAGCACCCGCGTCTCGATCCCGCTGCGGGTCAGGAACCGCGCGCACGCGAGACCCGCGAGCCCGGCGCCGACGATGCAGACCTCGGTACGTTCTCCTGCCATTGCCGACTCCGACGATCAGTCGAAGAGGAAGCGGCTGATGGCTTCGACGACGCAGGCGGGTTTCTCGCCGCCCTCGACCTCGACCGTGTTGCGCGTCGTGACCTGTACGCCACCGGCGACGTCGGCGACGTCGATGATCTCGCAGGCCATGCGGATGCGAGAGCCGACGGGGACGGGCGCGGGGAAGCGCACCTTGTTCGCGCCGTAGTTCACTCCCATCGACGCGCCCGGGACCCGGAGGAGCTCGGGCAGGAAGAGGTTCGTGATCGAGAGCGTGAGGTAGCCGTGCGCGATGGTCGTCCCGAAGGGTCCGTCCTTCGCCCGTTCGGGGTCGACGTGGATCCACTGGTGGTCGCCCGTGGCTTCAGCGAAGAGGTTGATGCGCTCCTGCGTGATCTCGACCCAGTCGCTGTGCCCGAGGTGCGCGCCGATCGCCCCGCGCAGGTCGTCGGCGGTCGTGAACTCGCGGCGTTCCCCATCGGCGGCCATCGGCTCATGGTAGGGAAACGGCCGGGCTCCATTACGCTCCGGCCTCGGTGGATCTGCACTTCTCGGCCGAGGACGAGGCCTTCCGGCAAGAGGCCCGCGACTGGCTCACCGAACAGCTGGCCGGTGAGTTCGCGGTCGTCCGCGGGCGGGGTGGCCCCGGCGACGAGCACGAGCTGTTCGACGAGCGTTCCGCCTGGGAGCGGGCCCTGGGCAAGGCCGGCTGGATCGGCATCGGTTGGCCGCAGGAGTACGGCGGGCGCGGCCTGTCGCTCACACGGCAGGTGATCTTCTACGAGGAGTACGCGCGCGCTCACGGTCCCGGACGCGTCGGCATCGTCGGTGAGGGTCTGCTCGGCCCGACGATCGTGCACTTCGGCAGCGACGCGCAGAAGCGAGCGTTCCTCCCCGGGATCCTCGACGGCACCGCCATCTGGTGCCAGGGGTACTCCGAGCCCAATGCGGGCTCCGACCTCGCCAACGTCGCGACCCGCGCCGAGCTCGTGGGAACCGACGGTGGCGGCGCCGAATGGGTCATCGACGGGCAGAAGGTGTGGACGTCACTCGCGCACTGGGCGCAGTGGTGCTTCGTGATCTGTCGCACCGACCGAGACGCGCCGAAGCACAAGGGTCTGTCGTACCTCCTGGTCGAGATGGACCAGCCCGGCATCGAGATCCGGCCGATCACCCAGATCACCGGCACGTCCGAGTTCAACGAGGTCTTCTTCGACGGCGCACGCACGGCGGAGGAGAACGTCGTCGGTGAGGTCAACGGCGGCTGGCAGGTCGCGATGGGGACTCTCGCGTTCGAGCGCGGCGCGTCGACGCTCGGGCAGCAGCTCGACTTCGAGAACGAGCTCCAGGCGATCCTCGAGCACGCCAAGCAGCGCGGTGTGAGCGACGACCCGGTGCTGCGTCAGCGTCTGGCCGACGCGTGGATCTCCCTGCGGATCATGCGGTACAACGCGCTGCGCTCCATGACCGCGCTCGAGCGCGCCGAGATGACGCCCCTGTCGTCGGTCCACAAGCTCTTCTGGGCGTCGTTCCACCGGGCGCTCGGCGAGCTGGCGCTCACGGTCCTCGGGCCCGACGCCGAGGTCGCCGGGGCGCTCGACGCGACGAGCGGCCCGTACGACCTGACCCTGGCGCAACGCCAGTTCCTCTACTCGCGCGCCGACACGATCTACGGCGGCTCCAACGAGATCCAGCGCAACGTGATCGGCGAGCGGGCGCTCGGTCTGCCGAAGGAGCCCAAGTGACACAGGGAGCACCATGACGAACGCGCCGGCCACACCAGGGCCAACCCCGCCCCCCGAGCCCCCGGCCCACGGTCTCCTCGCGGGGAAGACCGTCGTGGTCACCGCGGCGGCCGGGACCGGGATCGGGTTCGCGACTGCGAAGCGGGCCGTCGAGGAAGGCGCGGTCGTCGTGGTGAGCGACCACCACGAGCGCCGACTCGGGGAGGCCGCGGACCGGCTCGCGGACCTCTCGGGGACCCGCCCGCAGGCGGTCGTGTGCGACGTGACGCGTGAGGACGACGTGCAGGGGCTCGTCGCGGCGGCCGTCGCGGAGCAGGGCGCGCTCGACGTGCTCGTGAACAATGCCGGCCTCGGCGGGACCGTCGACCTCGTCGACATGACCGACGAGCAGTGGAACCTGGTGCTCGACGTGACGCTCAACGGCACGTTCCGCTGCACGCGTGCCGCACTGCGCCAGATGGGTTCGCAGGGGCACGGGGTGATCGTGAACAACGCGTCGGTGCTCGGGTGGCGCGCCCAGGTGGGACAGGCGCACTACGCGGCAGCGAAGGCCGGCGTGATGGCGCTCACCCGGTGCGCGGCGATGGAGGCCGCCCCGAACGGGATCCGGGTCAACGCCGTCGCACCCAGCCTCGCGATGCACCCGTTCCTCGCGAAGGTCACGAGCGACGACCTGCTCACCGAGCTGACGGAGCGCGAGGCGTTCGGTCGGGCCGCGGAGCCGTGGGAGATCGCCAACGTCATCGTGTTCCTGGCGAGCGACTACTCCACCTACATGACGGGAGAGATCGTGTCCGTCAGCAGCCAGCACCCCTGAGCCGCTCGGGGGCCGGCTCGGGCCAGACTGTGGCCGTGAGTGAGTGGCTCGTTCCGGTCTCGCGCCGGCTTCGCTTCGCAGACCGGTCGGGTCATGCCGTGGATCCGGGGTACGACGCGCTTCGCGACGCGATGCTCGCGGGCACGCTCGACAGCGTGACGCTCGACGTGCGGGGTGCGCTCGTCGACCTGGTGGCGGGGGACCGCGTGTGGTTCACCACCGCCGAGCACGACATCGGCGTCGTGCTCGTCGGGCGGGCCCGCGCCCCGAAGGCCGGCGAGCGGAAGGGTCCTGTGTCGAAGGCACCCGACTCCTCGATCGTCGTCGCGCTCGACAAGGCGCGCAGCAAGCTCTTCGCGGGCGACCCGCTCCCGGCTGCGACCATCCGGCGGTGGGTGCCGGAGCTGCGCGACGGCGCGGTCCACCTGGATCTCCGCCCGCGTGCGCTCGCGGTGCTCGACTCGTGGCAGCACGAACGCCCGGAGCGTGACACCGAGCTGCTCGCGTCGCTCGGCGCCACCGCGTGGCGCAACGCCGGGGGTCGCGGTGGGTCGCCGGCGGCTCACGACGTGATCGGGCCGATCGCCCGGCTGGTCCGCTCGCAGGACTTCGCGATCGGGGTGGCCAAGGCGGCGGGACCGGAGCCGCGGTTGATCGCCAGGCGCGTGCGCGACGTCGTGCTCGTCGACGTGTGTCGCGTGCCGGCCGGTCGGGGACGCGACGAAGCGCTGGCGGCGATCGGGCCGCTCCTCGAGGCCCGGTGGCGCATCGAGCGTGAGCCGCGCGACGCTGCGCCTCAGCGTGAGCCTCTGGCTGGCGTTCTCGGCCCGGCCGCACGGTGACGTGGCCGCGTTCCTCGAGGACGCGGGCGTGCTGGTGAGCTGGCCGAAGCGCAGCGGTGTGGTCGAGCTGACTGATCGCTCGAAGCAGCGGTGGTACCAGTACCTCGGTCTGCGCTGAGCCGCGGCCGCGGGCGACGAGTCGGGTCAGCTCGTCGCGGCGTCGCGGTAGGCGGGCTTCTCGCCGCCGCCGTGCACCATGATCTGCTCACCGGTGATGTAGCGCGCCAGCGACGACGCGGCGAACAGGCAGACATCGGCGATGTCGGACGGGTCGGCCATCCGACCGAGCGGGACGGTCGCGCCGACCGCGGCGATGCCCGCCTCGTCGCCGTAGAAGAGGTGGGCCTGCTCGGTGATCACGAGCCCAGCGGTGACGCACACCACGCGGATCGGCGCGAACTCCATCCCGAGCGTCTGGGTGAGGTTCACGAGCCCGGCTTTCGCGGCGCCGTACGCGGCGCTGCCCGGGTTCGGCCGGTTGCCGCTCACGCTCCCGATGTTGAGGATCACCCCACCTTCGGGCTGGTCCTTCATCACTGCGTACGCGCGCTGCGCGCACGTGAGGGGGGCGACGAGGTTGAGGGCGATGATCGCGGTGGTGAACTTCGGCGACGCGGTGGCCGTATCCGCGGGCGGTGAACCTCCCGCGTTGTTCACGAGGACGTCGAGGCGCCCGAACCGTTCGGTGGTCGCGGTGACGAGCGCGTCGACCTGATCGGGGTCGCGCACGTCGGCCGCCACGAACACCGCCTTCCGACCGTCGGCCGTCGGCAGATCGTCGGGCTCGTTGCGACCACAGACCACAACCTCGGCGCCCGCGCCGAGGAACGTCTCGGTGATCGCCCGGCCGATGCCCCGCGCACCGCCGGTGACGATCACCACCTTGCCGGTGAAGTCGAGCGGGCCGAACCCGGGCAGGTCGGCTTCTCGAGGGTTGGACCAGGAGTCGCGCGTCGCCATGGCCCGACGGTACCTGACACCCCCTCAGGTACGCTGCCCGACATGATCCGGTACGAGGTGCGCGACCACGTCGCGGAGATCGTGATCGACAACCCGCCGGTCAACGCACTCCCGGTCGCCGGTTGGTTCGAGCTCGCGGACGCGATCCGCGGCGCGGGGCGTGACCCCGAAGTGCGGGTCGTCATCGTGGCCGCGAACCCCGAGCTCCGTGCCTTCCAGGTCGGTGTCGACATCAAGGAGCTGGCCGCCGACCCCACCCACGAGAGCCTCATCGGGGTGAATCGGGGCTGCTACGAGACGTTCGGCGCGGTCTACGACTGCGAGGTGCCGGTCATCGCGGCCGTGCACGGGTACTGCCTCGGTGGCGGCGTCGGGATCGCCGGCAATGCCGACATCCTGGTGGCGGCCGACGACGCGACGTTCGGTCTCCCCGAGGTCGACCGCGGGGCCCTCGGGGTCGCCACCCACCTCGCGCGCCTCGTCCCGTACAAGAAGATGCGCACGATGTACTTCACGGGTGCGATGGTGAGCGCAGCGGAGCTGTTCGAGTTCGGGACCTGCGAGCGGGTCGTCCCGCGAGCCGAGCTGATGGACGCGGCCCGGGAGATCGCTGCAGTCATCGCGGAGAAGAGCTCGCTGGTGATCCGTCGGGCCAAGGAGTCGCTCAACGCGATCGACCCGATCGACGTGAAGCGCTCGTACCGGTTCGAACAGGGCTTCACCTTCGAGCTGAACCTGTGGGGCGATTCCGACGAGCTGCGTCAGGCGTTCGTCGAGAAGCGCGACGCCGACGTGGGCGGACCCGCGTCCGGCAAGGAGGAAGCGAAGTGACGAAGCCGCGCGTCCCGGTCATCGAGGGGATGTTCCGCGAGGAGGCCGACGGCAGCGGGCGGTTGCTCGGAGGGCGTTGCCCGACCTGCGGCGCCTCGTTCTTCCCGAAGCAGTGGTCGTTCTGTCGGAACCCAACGTGTGGCGGCACCGAGCTCGACGACGTCGAGCTGTCGACGCGAGGGACGCTCTGGTCGTTCACCGACAACCGGTACGCGCCTCCGCCGCCCTACCCGAGCCGCGAGCCGTTCGAGCCGTACGGCGTCGCCGCAGTGGAGCTCGCCGAGGAGCAGATGGTGGTCCTCGGCCAGCTCGCCGCCGGCACCGACGTCGGTGCGCTCGCGCTCGGTCGGGAGATGGAGCTGATCGTCGAGCCGCTCTACGAGACCGACGACGAGGTGCGCACCGTGTGGAAGTGGAGGGCAGTCTGATGGCCGGCGATGAGGTCGTCGTCCTCGGGGTGGGCATGCACCCCTGGGGCAAGTGGGGCAGGAACTTCGTCGAGTACGGCGCGGTCGCGGCGCGCGAAGCCCTGGCTGATTCTGGGCTCGAGTGGTCCGACGTCGACTACCTGGCTGCGGGCAACACGATGCGCAACGGCTACTCGGGCTACGTGTCCGGTTCGACCTTCGCGCAGGCGCTCGGTTGGCAGGGCGTCCCGGTGTCGTCGAGCTACGCGGCCTGCGCGAGCGGAGTCGTCGCGATCGAGGCCGCGCGCGTCCGGATCCTCTCGGGGCTCGCCGACGTCGCGATCGTCGTCGGCGCCGACACCGCGCCGAAGGGCTTCTTCGGCCCGCTGCCGGGCGAGCGTCCCGAGGACCCCGACTGGCTGCGGTTCCACGTCCTCGGAGCCACGAACCCCACCTACTTCGCGCTGTACGCGCGTCGGCGGATGGAGCTCTACGGCGCGACCGTGAAGGACTTCGCCGCCGTGAAGATCAAGAACAGCCGCCATGGCGTCGCGAACCCCAACGCCCGCTACCGCAAGGAGTTCACTGCCGACCAGATCGACGAGTCGCCGGTGGTGGCCGACCCGCTCCGTCTCGTCGACATCTGCGCCACCAGCGACGGCGCAGCGGCGGTCGTGCTGGCCAGTGCGGAGTTTGCCGCGCAGCGCCGGGACCGGTCGCGGCAGGTGAAGGTCGCGGCGATCTCCACGGTCACGCCGACGTACCCGAACACCTACCTCGACATGCCCGACATCGCGACCGACTCGGCGGTGGGTGCACCGCCGGTCGAGCGGTCGTTCCGTGACTCCATCGCGCACGCTGCGTACGAGGAGGCCGGACTCGGGCCCGACGACCTGTCGTGCGCCGAGGTCTACGACTTGTCCACCGCGCTCGAGCTCGACTGGTACGAGAACATCGGGCTCTGCGAGCCGGGCGGGGCCGAGGCGTTGCTGCACTCCGGTGCCACTGCGCTCGGGGGACGCATCCCGGTGAACGCGAGCGGCGGGTTGGCGTCCTTCGGTGAGGCCATCCCGGCCCAGGCGATCGCCCAGGTGTGCGAGCTCGCGACGCAGCTTCGCGGCGAGGCAGGGGAGCGTCAGGTCGACGGCGCGAAGGTCGGGCTCTCGATCAACCAGGGACTGTTCGGCCACGGCAGCTGCGTGATCGTCACTCGCTGAGCGCAGCCGCCGCCTCGAGTTCGGCCCGGCACTCGTCGAGGGTGTCGCCCAGCGGGCGGCACGGTCGTGGAGCTGGGGCACGGGGCCCGGGGGACCTGACGCGGTGTCAGATAGCCTGCGGCCGCTCATCCGGTGTCCATCATCTGGCACCCTCGTAGACCGAAAGCTGGACGTGACCGACAAGCGCTGCACCGAAGAGGAGGTCGTCGCCGAGCTCCGCGACGGCATGACGATCGGCATCGGGGGCTGGGGCTCTCGCCGCAAGCCGATGTCGATCGTGCGGGCGATCCTCCGCTCGGACCTCCGGGACCTCACGATCGTCAGCTACGGAGGCCCCGACGTCGGGATGCTCTGCGCCGCGGGCAAGGCGAAGAAGGTGGTCTACGGCTTCGTGTCCCTCGACTCGATCCCGCTCGAACCGCATTTCCGAGCCGCTCGCCAGAACGGGACGATCGAGGCGATGGAGCTCGACGAGGGGATGCTGCAGCTCGGCCTGCGTGCGGCTGCGTGGCGCGTGTCCTTCCTCCCGTGTCGCTCCGGCCTCGGCTCCGCGATCATGGAGGTCAACGAGGGAATGAAGACTGTGGTCTCGCCCTACGACGGCCAGGAGCTCGTCGCGATGCCGGCGCTCCCGCTCGACGTGGCGCTGCTGCACGCGAACCGGGCCGACGAGCGCGGCGACGCGCAATACCTCGGCCCCGACTGGTACTTCGACGACCTCTTCGCCATGGCCGCCGAGCGCACCTACGTCTCGTGCGAGCGGGTGATCGCACCTGAGGAGTTCCTCGACGAGGGCCCGCTCGAGTCGATCCGCGTCAGCCGGATCTTCACGACGGGTGTGGTGGAGGCCCCGCTCGGTGCGCACTTCACCCACTGCGTGCCCGACTATCAGCGCGACGAGCAGATCCAGAAGGAGTACGCCGCGACCGCGAAGGATCCCGACGCGTGGACTGCGTTTCGCGGGAAGTACATCGACATCCCGGAGTCGGAGTACCGCGCGCTGGCGCAGGCTTCCCTCCAGGGCGTGTCGGCATGAGCGCTCCGACGTTGGCCGACATCTGCGTGGTCGCGTGCGCCGAAGCGTGGCGCGGCGACGGCGAGATCCTCGCGAGCCCGATCGGGACGATCCCGACGATCGGCGCGCGACTCGCCGCTCTGACGTTCGAACCCGATCTCGTGTACTCCGACGGGGACGCCGTGCAGCTCGGCGCGCCGCTCCCTGCGGGTGCCGGCCCCGACGTGCCGCGCATCGCCGAGGCGTGGCTCCCGTTCGGGAAGATGTTCGACATCGTGTGGTCCGGGCGGCGCCACGTGATGATGGGTGCGACCCAGGTCGACCGGTTCGGCAACCAGAACATCGCGTGCATCGGGCCGTGGGCGAAGCCCAAGGCGCAGCTCCTCGGCGTGCGCGGCGCGCCCGGGAACACGGTCAACAACCCGACGAGCTACTTCGTCCCGGCCCACGGGCCGCGCGTCTTCGTGGAGACGGTCGACTGTGTCTCCGGTGTCGGGTACGACCGCGCGGCCGATGCCGGCCCGGCGGCGTCGGAGTTCCATGAGATCCGCCGGGTGATCTCGAACCTCGGGGTCTTCGACTTCGAGACGACCGACCACGCGATGCGGATCCGATCGGTCCACCCCGGCGTTGCCGTCGAGCAGATCGTCGAGGCGACTGGCTTCGCGCTCGTCGTACCCGATGACGTCCCCGAGACGCGTCAGCCGTCCGACGAGGACCTGCGGCTGATCAACGAGGTGCTCGACCCGAACGGGCTGCGCGAGTCCGAGGTCGCCGCGCCCTGATGTCGGTCCTGATCCGGGCGGACTGATGCACCGGTCCCTGCACACCGCGCTCTGCGACCTCTGCGACATCGAGAAGCCGATCGTCCAGACGGGGATGGGGTGGGTCGCCGGGCCGCGTCTGGCTGCTGCCACGTCGAACGCCGGTGGGCTCGGGATTCTCGCGGCCGGGACGATGGACTACGACGAGCTCGTCGTCGCGGTGCGCGAGACCAAGGAGAAGACCGACAAGTCGTTCGGGGTGAACCTTCGTGCCGACGCGCCGGACGCCGCCGAGCGATGCGACCTCCTCATCAGCGAGGGGGTGAAGGTTGCGTCCTTCGCGCTCGCGCCGAAGGAAGCGCTGATCAAGCGGCTCAAGGACGCCGGGGTCGTCGTGATCCCGTCGATCGGCGCCCGCCGCCACGCCGAGAAGGTCGCGGCGTGGGGTGTCGACGCAGTGCTCGTCCAGGGCGGGGAGGGTGGTGGTCACACCGGCTCGGTCCCGACGACGTTGCTGCTCCCACAGGTCGTCGACGCGGTCGACCTCCCGGTGATCGCAGCCGGCGGGTTCTTCGACGGGCGCGGCCTGGTCGCCGCGCTGGCGTACGGCGCCGCCGGGATCGCGATGGGCACGCGCTTCCTGCTCACGCAGGACTCGTCGGTCGGCGAAGCCGTGAAGCAGGTGTACCTGGACAAGACCGTCACCGACACGCTCGTCACCACACAGGTCGACGGCGTGCCGCACCGCGTGTTGCGCACCGATTTCACCGAGAAGCTCGACCGGGGTTCGTCGGTCACGAGCCTGCCGCGGGCCGTCCGCAACGCGATGAAGTTCAAGAAGCTGTCGGGCATCTCGTGGTCCGACATGTTGCGCGAGGGTCGGGCGATGCGGAAGTCGCAGGACCTGTCGTGGAGCCAGGTCGTGATGGCGGCGAACACGCCGATGTTGCTGAAGGCGGCGATGGTCGACGGACGTCCGGACCTCGGGGTGATGGCGAGCGGCCAGGTCGTCGGGGTGATCGAGGACCTGCCGACGGTCGCCGACCTGCTCGAGCGGATCATCGACGAGGCCGACGCGGCGTTGGGACGGCTGGGCGCGTGACGACGGTCGAGGTGCACGGCGACGTCGCCGACGGGTTCGCCGGGGTCATCGACGCGTTCGACCAGAACTTCGAGCGGCGCGGCGACGTCGGTGCCGCGTGCAGCGTGTACCTCGATGGGCAACCCGTGGTCGACCTCTGGGGTGGTCTCGCGGATCCGGTCGACGGGCGGGCCTGGGCGCAGGACACGATCGTGATCGTCTACTCCTGCACCAAGGGCGTCACCGCGGTCGCCGCGAACCAGCTGATCGAGCGCGGACTGCTGGATCCCGATGCGCCCGTCGCGGAGTACTGGCCCGAGTTCGCCGGGGCCGGCAAGGGCGCGATCCCGGTGCGGTGGGTCATGTCGCACCGGGCCGGGCTTGCCGCGATCGACGGCACGCTGACGCTCGACGACGTCGCGGCCTGGGACCCGGTGATGGACGCGATCGCGGCGCAGGAGCCGAACTGGGAGCCGGGGACGAGGCACGGGTACCACGCGCGGACGTACGGATGGATCGTGGGCGAGCTGATCCGGCGCGTCACGGGGAAGATGCCAGGGGTGTACGTCGCCGACGAGATCGTGGCGCCGCTGGAGCTCGATCTCTTCCTCGGGCTGCCGGCGTCGGAGGATCCACGGGTCGCGCCGATCATCCCGGCCGTGTCGGACGATCCCGAGCTCGCGGCGCTCGTCGAGCAGGCGTTGCGTGACCCGTCAACGCTGCTGGGGCGCGTGATGGGCGGACCGTCAGATCTGTTCCGCTACGACGACATGTGGAACACGCGGCGGCTGCGGGGTGCGCAGATGCCCTCGTCGAACGGGCACAGCGACGCCCGGTCGCTCGCTCGGATGTACGCGGCGTGCATCGGCGAGGTCGGCGGGGTGCGCTTGCTGTCGCCCGAGACCGTGGCGCGCGCGACCGAGGTGCAGTCGAGTGGCACGGACTGCGTCATCGGCCAGCCGCTCAGCTTCGGCCTCGGGTTCGCACTGCCCCCCACGTTCGGCCCGACGACCGGGCCCGGCTCGTTCGGGCACTCGGGGGCGGGCGGGTCGATCGCGTTCTGCGACCCGGAGCGGGGCCTCACGTTCGCCTACGTGATGAACCAGATGAAGTTCTCGATGTCGGAGGTCGATGTGCGCGGTCAGCGGCTCATCGAGGCGACGTACGCCGCCCTCGACGCGCGGTCGTAGCACGCTCGACCCGAGCCGGCGCGAGGCGGGCCTGCGGGCGGTCGAGGACTGCCGCCGCGATGGCGCCGGCCACGGCGATCACGAGGGCACCGAGTGCGATGGTCATGTTCCTCACAACGTCGGCGACCCCGTGGGTGTTCCCGGCGTGTCAGCATGCCGCCATGACACTCACGATCGCCGATGCCCGGGCCGTGTTCGACCGGCGCCGGGCGGCCTGGCTCGCCGAGGACCTCGACGCCTACCTCGGCTGCTTCGCCGAGGACGTCGTGCTCGAGACCCCGGGCCGCACGGTTCGCGGGCATGCCGAGTACGAGCCGATGGCCCGGATGTCGTTCCAGTGGGCGAAACCTGTCTCGTTCGACTTCCACCACCTGGCCGTCGACGGCGACGTCGTGCTGGCCGACTGGACCATCGCCGTCGAGCGTCGGTCGGACGGGGGACGGGTCGAGTGGCAGGGGATGAGCGCCTGCGAGCTGCGCGACGGGGCGATCGCCTGGTGGCGCGAGTACTACCGCGACCCGGCTGCGCTCGCGAAGGCCGCCCGGGGCGACGCCTGAACGCGGTCGGACCAGCGAGCGCGTTCCGGTGACCGATCGCGCCCCAACACCGTTTTGGTGACGGGTCCGGCCCTCCCGACGGCGCGGTTCGTCACCGAACCTTGGGAGGGGCGCACAGGCGTCACGAAAACGTGTTGCTCAGCGCGGCTCGGACGGTGCGCACGACCTCGTCGGGGTGCTTCCAGATCTGGTCGGCCGTGAAGCGGAGGATCCGCCAGCCGCCCGCGACGAGCCGGTTGTCGCGTCGACGATCGCTCTCGAGGTCCGCCAGCGCACTGTGGTGCAGGCGGCTGTCGACCTCGATCAGGATCTTGGCGTCGCGGTAGACGAGCTCGACTCGTCCCACCCAGCCGTCAGCGTCGCCGACATCGATCTCGCGGGCAGGCGGGGGCAGGCCTGCGTCGTCCAGCAGGTCGAGCATCGACCGCTCGAGCTCGCTCGCCGGCGCGACGTACCCGGCCCCTCGTGCTTCGAGGAGCGCTCGGGTGACCGTCGTTCCCGATCGGCCGTGCTCGGCCAGATCGTCCAGGACGCGCCAGCACGCAGGGACCGTGACCATTCGCCGCGTCAAGCAGTGATCGAGCGCCCGTTCAGCACGGGACGGGTGCACACTTCCAGCCGAGGTCGAAGAGCGTGCGCGCCACGGAGGTGACGGCTACCTCGTCGATCACCAGGTGGTGGTGCTCGGGCAGGACCAGCACGTGGTGCACCACGACCCGAGAGAGTCGCGGCCGACGGCCACGCGGGACGACGACCTCGAGATGGCGGCGACTGAACCCGGGAAGCCGGAACAGCGCAGCGGCGGTGCGGTGGGACGCGCAGGCACCGGAACCCGCGGCGAGCACCATCGCCAGGACTTCGCTCAGCCACGTCTTCGGCGCGCCGGCGACGCGGTACACGCCGGGCCGGACGCGTAGGAGGCGTCGGGCGTCGACCCGATGGCGGATCGCCTTCTCGCTCGCGCCGAGCTCGAGCAGGTCGGCGCGCGAGACGATGCCGTGGTGTCGCGCGGCTCGGGTCGCGAGACGATCGTCGAGGGAACGGGCCATGGCAGGCGGATGCGGTACCGGTCGTGACCGGTGTTCTCGTGACGGCCGACGCCCCACCCCGGTTCTTGTGACGGCCCGCGCCGTCATGGGGGCTGGGAGCGTCACGGAAAGGCCGAGAAGGGCGTGGTCGGTCACGAGAACGGGTCTGAGGGGCCGGTCTGAGGGGCGGGTCTGAGGGGTCGACCGGGTAGCGTCGCCGCCCGTGGATCTCACGTTCACCCCCGAGGAAGAGCAGTTCCGCGCCGAGTGCCGGGACTGGCTCGCCGCCAACGTCCCGCGCGGCCTGCCGTCGGGGGACACCCGGGAGGGCTTCGATCTCCACCTCGAGTGGGAGCGCGCGCTCTTCGACGCGCGGTGGGCTGTGGTGTCCTGGCCCGAGGAGTACGGCGGACGCGGGGCGTCCCCGATGGAGTGGCTGATCTTCGAGGAGGAGTACTACGCCGCGGGCGGGCCGCAGCGGGTGACCCAGAACGGGATCTTCCTGCTCGCGCCGACGGTCTTCGCGTTCGGGACCCAGGACCAGCAGGACCGGATCCTGCCGCGCATGGCCGGCGCCGAGGACCTGTGGTGTCAGGGCTGGTCCGAGCCGAACGCGGGGAGCGATCTCGCGGGCATCCAGAGCAAGGCCACTCGCGACGCACCCGGCGGGGGCTGGCGTCTGTCGGGGCAGAAGACCTGGACGACCCGCGGCGCGTTCTGCACCCACCTCTTCGGTCTGTTCCGCTCCGACCCCGAGGCCGAGCGACACCGCGGCCTCACCTACTTCCTCGTCCCGCTCGACGCGCCGGGCATCACCGTGCGCGGGTTCGGGCGCCTCGACGGCGACGAGGGGTTCGCCGAGGTCTTCCTCGACGACGTGTTCGTGCCGGACGACGCGGTGCTCGGAGAGATCGACCAGGGCTGGGGCGTCGCGATGGCGACGACGAGTGCGGAGCGCGGCCTCACCCTCCGGAGCCCGGGCCGGTTCATGGCGACGGCGCAGCGCTTGCTCGCACTGCACCGTGAGCGCGGCTCGGACGACACGCCTCGAGTGCGCGACGAGGTCGTCAAGGCCTGGATCGACGCCGAGGCCTACCGCTGGCAGACGTTCCAGACGGTCACACGCATGACCGACGGCGAGAACCTCGGCGCCGAGTCGAGCATGACCAAGGTCTTCTGGTCCGAGCTCGACGTCCGGCTGCACGAGGCGGCGCTGGAGCTGCTCGGCACCGATGCCGAGACCGACGAGACCGGGTGGATGAAGGGGTTCCAGTTCGCACTGTCGGGACCCATCTACGCCGGGACGAACGAGATCCAGCGCAACGTGATCGCCGAGCGCGTGCTCGGACTCCCGAGGAAGTAGCGATGCGCTTCGCCTTCACCGAGGAACAGCTCGCGTTCCGTGACGCGGTGCGGGAGCTGCTCGCGAAGGAGTGCCCGGCATCGGTGGTGCGCGAGGCCTGGGAGCCCGACGCCGGCAGGGTGGGGCGTGCGTGGGCCGCGCTCGGCGAGATGGGCGTGTTCGGGGTGCTCGCCGACGAGTCCGTCGGCGGACTCGGGCTCGGCTTCGTCGACCTCGTGCTCCTGCTCGAGGAGACGGGCTACGCCGCGTTGCCCGAACCGATCGTCGAGCACGCCGCGGTCGCGATGCCGCTGCTGACCGACGCCGCCGACGCGTTCCTGTCCGGGGCCGAGACGATCACGGCGCCGTTCTTCCACGAACCCGTGGTGCCGTACGCCGACCGCGCGGACTTCTTCGTGCTGGTGCACGACGCCGGCTGGTTCCTGGTGCCCCGCGCCGACGTGCAGCTGACACCGGCCGAGTCGGTCGACGGTGCCCGACATCTGGCCCGGGTGCGATGGGACCCTGCGGGCCGGGTCCCGTTGGCCGAGGGTGCGGCGGCCGCTGCCGCGTTCGACCGTGGCGCGCTCGGGACCGCGGCGCAGCTCGTGGGCCTGACCCGGCGCATGCTCGACCTGACCGTCGAGTACGCGGCGGATCGCCGGCAGTTCGGGGTGCCGATCGGGAGCTTCCAGGCGGTCAAGCACCACCTGGCCGACGCGCGCATCGCCCTCGAGTTCGCCCGGCCGCTCGTCTACCGAGCGGCATGGTCCCTGGCGACCGGCGATCCCGATGCCGGCGTCCACGTGTCGATGGCCAAGGCCACTGCTTCGGATGCTGCGCTGCTCACCGTGAAGCAGGCCCTGCAGTGCCACGGGGCGATCGGCTACTCGTACGAGTACGACCTGCATCTCTTCATGAAGCGGGCCTGGGCGCTGGCCGCGGCATGGGGAGACGCTGCGTTGCACCGGGACCGCGTCGGACGCGCGATCCTGTGAACAGCCGAGAAGGAGATCACCACATGCCCGAGGCGTACATCGTCGATGCGATCCGCACCCCCGTCGGCAAGCGGGGCGGTGGTCTGTCCCAGGTGCACCCGGCCGATCTCGGCGCGCACGTGATCCGGCAGCTCGTGGAGCGGACCGGGATCGACCCCGGCGCGGTGGAAGACGTGTTCTTCGGCTGTGTCGATCAGATCGGTCCGCAGGCCGGCGACATCGCGCGCACGTGCTGGCTCACCGCGGGGTACCCGGAGGACGTGCCCGGCACGACCATCGACCGGCAGTGCGGATCGTCGCAGCAGGCCGTCCACTTCGCGTCGCAGGCGGTCATGAGCGGTACCAACGACGTGATCCTCGCCGGCGGCGTCCAGAACATGAGCATGATCCCGATCGCCGCGGCGATGACCGCAGCCGAGCAGTTCGGGTTCACCGACCCGTTCTCGGGTTCTGCGGGTTGGGCGGCGCGCTACGGCGACCAAGAGGTCTCGCAGTTCCGTGGGGCCGAGATGATCGCCGAGAAGTGGGACGTCTCGCGTGAGGACATGGAGCGGTTCGCGCTCGAGAGCCATCGAGCGCGCGATCCGTGCCCAGGACGAGGGCCGGTTCGAGCCGGAGATCGCACCGCTCGAGGGCATCAGCGCCGACGAGGGTCCGCGCCGCGGCACGTCGCTCGAGAAGATGGCCCAGCTCAAGACGCTCGAAGAGGGTGGTCGTCTCACCGCCGCGGTCGCGTCACAGATCTCCGACGGTGCGAGCGGGATGCTCGTGATGTCGGAGCAGGCGGTCAAGGATCACGGCGTCACACCACGCGCCCGGATCCACCACCTCTCCGTCCGGGGCGACAGCCCGATCTACATGCTGAGCGCGCCGATCCCGGCCACGGCGTACACGCTCGAGAAGACGGGCATGACGCTGGACCAGATCGACCTCGTCGAGATCAACGAGGCGTTCGCGTCGGTGGTGCTCGCGTGGCAGAAGGAGACCGGCGCCGATCTCGCCAAGGTCAACGTGAACGGCGGGGCGATCGCGCTCGGGCACCCGCTCGGTGCGACCGGTACCCGCCTGATGACCACGATGCTGAACGAGCTCGAGCGCACCGGCGGCCGCTACGGACTGCAGACGATGTGCGAGGGCGGCGGTCAGGCCAACGTGACCATCATCGAGCGCCTCGGCTGAGCGAGGCGCCGCTCGTCGCCAACTCGGGACACGCGTCAGTCGAGGGCGATGAGGGAGATCACGGCGCCGATCAGGATGAGGGCGCCGATGACGAGGCAGCCGACCTTCACCCAGCCCGGCGTGTTCCCGAGGCCCATGGTGTCGGCGATCGCGGAACGCTCGAGCGCTTGCTCGTGCTCGGCCGACTCGCGGGACGTGCCGACCTTCGCGAGGTGCTGGGGCTGATGGCCACTCTTCCCGCCACCCTTGCGCCGCTTCTTCATTCCGCTCGAACCCATGGGCGAGGAACCTAGCCGGTCACCCGGTCAGCGGCGACGAGGCTCGCGTGCTCGTCGAGGATCGGGAGCACCGTGTCGGCGTCACCGGTGGGCACCCGCAGCACGATCTCGGTGACCCCGATCGACGAGTAGTACTCGAGCTTGCCGGGGTCGGGGAGTGTGCCGAAGGGAACGATGCGCAGGCCGGCCGGGTCACGGCCCACGGCCTCGCACGCCCGGTGCAGGTCGGGGAGCGCGGCGCGCACGCCGGCGCCGCCGATCGGGATCCAGCCGTCGCCGTACTCCGCGATGTGGGCGAACATCTTCGGCCCGGCCGCGCCGCCGAGGAGCACGGGCGGCCCACCCGGCTGCACGGGCTTGGGCCACGACCAGGACGGGTCGAGGTGTACGAGCTCACCGTCGAAGGCTGCGACGTCGTCGGTCCAGAGCGCACGCATCACGAGCATGCGCTCGCGGACGAGCTCGCGCCGGCGTTTGATGTCGACGCCGTGGTTCTCCATCTCCTCGTGGTTCCAACCGAACCCGATCCCGAGCTCGAAGCGGCCACCCGAGAGCTGGTCGAGGGTGGCGATCGCCTTGGCGGTGACGATGGGCTCACGCTGCGCGATCAGGCAGATGCCGGTGCCGAGCCGGATCCGCTCGGTCACGGCCGTGGCCGCAGCGAGCGCGACGAGCGGGTCGACCGTGCGGCGGTACTCCTCGGCGAGCTCGGCCGTCCCGGTGGGCGCCGGGGTGCGGCGGCTGGTGGGGATGTGGGTGTGCTCGGGGATGTACAGCGAGTGGAAGCCGCGCGCTTCGGCCTCGCGAGCCAGGTCGGGTACCGACATCGAGGTGTCGGTCGCGAACATCGTGATCCCGTAGTGCACGCCGACACGGTAATCGGCCGGGTGCGGCGGGTACGCTCTCCGCCCCATGGGCCTCTGCGACGAACGCATCGTGATCATCACCGGCGCAGCACGCGGTCTGGGGCGCGCGCATGCGCTCGCCTTCGCCGCGGCGGGCGCCAAGGTGATCGTGAACGACCTCGGGGTCGCGCTCGACGGCTCGGACCCACGGAGCGACGCGGCCGAGGAGGTCGTCGAGGAGATCAAGGCCGGGGGTGGCGAAGCGGTCGCCAACGCCGACGACATCGCCGACTTCGAGGGCGCAGGACGGCTCGTGCAGACCGCACTCGACGTGTTCGGGGGGCTCGATGTCGTCGTGAACAACGCGGGGGTCGTGCGCGACCGCATGTTCGCCAACGCCGCCGAGGACGAGTGGGACGCCGTCGTGCGTGTGCATCTCAAGGGGCACTTCGCGACGAGCCGCCATGCTGCGGCGTACTGGCGCGACCGCGCGAAGGCGGGGGATCCGGTCGCGGGACGCATCGTGAACACGAGCAGTGGTGCCGGTCTGCTGGGGAGCGTCGGCCAGGCGGCGTACGCCGCGGCGAAGGCCGGCATCGCGGCGCTCACGCTGGTGCAGGCCGCAGAGCTCGGTCGCTACGGCGTGACGGCGAACGCGATCGCGCCGTCGGCGCGCACGCGCATGACCGAGGGTGTCTTCACCGAGATGATGGCGCGACCAGAATCGGGCTTCGACGCGATGGATCCGGCGAACGTCTCCCCACTCGTCGTGTGGCTCGGGAGCACCGAGTCGAGCGACGTGACCGGGCGGGTCTTCGAGGTCGAGGGCGGGATCGTGAGCGTCGCCGACGGCTGGCACCACGGCCCGTCGCGCGACAAGGCCGACCGCTGGGATCCGGCCGAGCTCGGCCCGGTGGTGCGCGACCTGCTCGCCGAGGTGCGCGACCCCGACCCTGTCTACGGAGCGGAGTAGCCCGAACCCACTGTTTCTCGCATCCAGATCTTCGCGGCGTCTGGTGGGTCAGGCCGGTTCGAGCTCGAACAGGACGGACAGGGCGATGGGGAAGACCTTGCGGACGCGCAGGCCGGCCCGCGCGAACAGCTCGTCGAACTCGGACCGGGTCCGTTCACGGCCGGCGCCGGTGTCGACGAGCATCTCGAGGTCGACGGCCTTCGCGAAGTGGTCGCCGTCGTGCTCGGGGACGATCGCCTCGAGCACCAGGATCCGCCCTCCCGGCGCCGCCGCTTCCCGGCACCGGGCCAGGAAGCGGACGCACGAGTCATCGTCCCAGTCGTGCACGATCGCTTGGAGCAGGTAGCGATCGCAGCCGGTGGGCACCGCGTCGAAGAAGCTCCCTCCGACCACCTCCACCCGATCCGCGACCCCCGCCGCCTCCAGCACGGGCGGCGCCTTGGCCACGACGGTCGGGAGGTCGAAGAGCACGCCGGTGACGCCAGGGTTCGCGTGCAGCACCGAGGCGAGCAGCGTGCCGGTACCGCCCCCGACGTCGCAGACCCGGCCGACGAAGTCGTACTTGCGGGCGACCACGTCCATCTGGAGCGACGAGGTGGACGCCATCGCCGCATCGAACAGCGTGCCGGCCGCCGGGTCCACCTCGGTCAGGTACTCCCAGAACGGATGGCCGAGCGCGAGGTCCGCCGCCGCCTCGCCGGTGCGCACGGAGTGCTCGAGATGGTTCCAGCCGGCCACGTGCCACTCGGCGCCGTAGAACCGCATCCAGGCCCTCATCGAGCCCGGGACGTCGTCGCGCAGCAGCTCCGACGTCTTGTTGTTGCGGAACCGGCCGTCACGCGTGGTGCGGAACACACCCCGTCCGACCAGGTAGCGGAGCAGCCGCGCCAACGCGTCGGGGTCGGCAGACGTGGCTCCCGCGAGCTCCGCAGCCGACCGCGGCCCGTCCGCCAACGCATCCGCGACGCCGAGCTCTGCCGCGACGGCGACCGCCTTGGTGTCGACGATCCCGAGCGATCGCTCGAGCAACGGCACCTCCGGCGGCACCATCGCCCGGTGCAGCCTCGCGATCCCGTTGCGCGCCGCGAGCAGCGGGCGGATCACCCACGCAGGAGGAACCCGCGCCGCCATCGTGACGCTCCTACTTGAGGCGCTCGACGATCATCGCCATGCCCTGCCCGCCGCCGACGCACATGGTCTCGAGCCCGTAGCGCGCGTCGCGGTCCTCGAGCCCGTTGAGGAGCGTCGTCATGATGCGCGCGCCGGTCATGCCGAAGGGGTGGCCGAGCGCGATCGCCCCACCGTTGACGTTCAGCTTGTCGTACGGGATCCCGAGCTCCTTGGCCGACGGGACCACTTGGGCGGCGAACGCCTCGTTGATCTCGACGAGGTCGATGTCGTCCATCGACAGTCCGGCCCGCCCGAGCGCCTGCTTGCTCGCGCCCACCGGGCCGAGGCCCATGATCTCGGGGTCGAGCGCGGAGACGCCCGACGCGATGACGCGTGCCAGCGGGGTGATGCCGAGCTCGTTCGCCTTCGTGTCGCTCATCACGACGACGGCCGCGGCGCCGTCGTTCAGCGGACACGCGTTGCCGGCGGTCACGGTGCCGTCGGGACGGAACACCGGCTTGAGCTGCGCGAGCTTCTCGGCGGTGGTGTCGGGGCGGGGACCGTCGTCCTTGGTGACCACGTCGCCTGCCGGCGTCGTGACCGGCGTGATCTCACGCTCGAAGAACCCGTTCGACTGGGCCTCGACCGCGCGCTGCTGGGACAGTGCCGCGAACTCGTCCTGCTCCTCGCGCGTCACCTGCTTGTACTCGGCGACGTTCTCGGCGGTCTCACCCATCGCGATGTAGACGTCGGGCAACCCGTCGAGCGGCGCCCACGTGCCCTGGCCACCCTCGTGCCGCTGCGCGGTGCGTGCCTCGGCGGGGGAGAACTTGTCGTTGTGCGTGCCCGGCGATCCGTCGGACAGACCTTTCGAGAAGCGGCTGACGGTCTCGCAGCCTCCGGCGACGAACACGTCGCCCTCACCGGACTTGATCGCGTGCGCGGCCATGCGGATGCTCTGGAGCGACGACGAGCAGTAGCGGTTGAGCGTCACGCCCGGAGACTGCGGGATCCCGGCGAGGATGGCGACGACGCGGGCGAGGTTGTACCCGGCTTCACCGGCCGGCTGTGCGTTGCCCCAGATCACGTCCTCGACCAGCCCGCGGTCGAGGCCCGGGAGCTTGTCGAGCACCGCCTGGACGATCGTGGCGGACAGGTCGTCGGGTCGGCACTCGACGAGGGAGCCCTTGTTGGCCCGTCCGATCGGGGTCCGAGCAGTGGCAACGATGACGGCTTCGGGCACGACTGGCTCCTGAGGTTGCTGCGGTGGGACCTCATTTCTACACGCGCTTCAACCTGGCAGTGGCGCCCCGGGGGCCCGACGGCCTACGGCTCCGGGCGAGCGTGCGGTGCCCAGACCGTGCCTCTCAGCGAGCAGGCGTGCTCTCGGCCTTGCCGGGCGCTCAGCGATCTCGACCTTGATCGCCGAGCGGAGCATGACCCAGAGGGTGAGCGTGATGAAGAGACCGATGACGGCGCCGAGCTGCTCTTCGTCGAAGACGAAGATCTGGGTGACGAAGATGTCGATCAGCAGCCCACGGTCGAACCAGCGGTAGGCGTGGAGGCGCGAGTGACGCAGCCGGGTCACACCGATCAGGATCAGCGCACCCGAGACCGACGACGAGATGACGGTGGCCCACTCCGGGAATGTCGTGATCCCCGGTCCGTCGAGCGCGAGCGCCACCACGCTGGTGAGCGCGAGCACCGCGTAGAGCACGAAGATCGTGTCGAGCACGACGGGGAACCAGCGTCGCTCGGTCCACGAGAGGTAGTGCTCTCGGAGCACGTGTCCCAACCGCGTGAAGCGACCGGGGCGGACCGCCGGCAGCGTCTCGACGTCGTCGAGCAGTGAGCGCACCTTCTCGGCGAGCGCGCCGGTGGGCTGGGTCGTGTCGAAGATCTCGAGCGCGTCCTGACGCGAAGGCTCGCTGAGCTGACCCAATGACGCGGACTTGAGCGCCTCCAGTGCGTTGAGCATCCCTTCCTCGGGTCCGAACCTCCGGCGACCGAGCGACCGGAACACGAGGTACATGCCCACGAAGATCATGTAGATGAGCGCGATCGTCGGCTGCCAGAAGTAGTTGACGTCGCGGGTGACGAACTTGCCGAGCTCGTCGACGAACCAGCCGAAGCCCATGCCGCCGAGCACCGCGACGAACGTGCGTGTCGACGGGCCGAGGTACGAGATCGACCACACGATCGCGACGGCCATCATCGTTGCACCCCAGATCGCGTGCGAGATGTGCAGGGTGCCGTTCCCGAGCTGTGGGTAGCCGGTGATGATCAGGAACAGCCGGTTTCCCAGCACGGAGCAGATCGCGAGGACGAGGAAGACGTCGAGGTGGTGGACGAAGTTCCCGGACTTGACCGCGAACCTCGGCCACAGCCGGCGATGGTGCTCGGGCGCGTCCGTCAACGGCTACGCCGCCCTGGACGGGTGATCACGATGCGGGGTCGTAGAGCCATGGGTCCCCTCGTGCTCGGGTACAGATGCGGCCGTGGTGCCCGCTGACCGCAAAGTGTCACCGATGCCGCGCGCCAGGTCAGGGACCCGCGAACCCGCCGCTCCCGCCGGGCCCTAGAGTTCGCTCATCCGCACCCGCCGGTCGCCGGTGACCGTCCGGTGCGGAAGGGGGGACACATGTCGAGGAACCTTCGTTCGCGATGGACGGCTGTCCTGGTGGTCGGTGCAATGAGCGCCGCCTCCCTGGTGGCGATCGCGGCGCCTGCGGGCGCCGGCCGGTCGCTCGGGGTCGCCGACGCACCGCAACGCGGCGGGACCGCGGAGTTCGGCCTCGAGGCCGAGACGACCGGATTCTGCCCGCCGGATTCGACGTTCGCGGCGTCCGGTCTCCAGGTGATCGGGGCCATCTACGACACGCTGACGGTCATCAACTCGCGTGGGGAGTACGTCCCGTACCTCGCGAAGTCGGTCGAGCCGAACGCCGACTTCTCGCAGTGGACCATCACACTGCGTCCGGGCATCACGTTCCACGACGGCACCCCGCTCGACGCACAGACCGTCAAGCTGAACCTGGACACGTACCGTGGGGAGAACCCCGCCATCAGCCCGCGGCTCAACGTGTTCGTGTTCGAGAACATCGCGACCGTCGAGGTCAGCGATCCGCTCTCCGTGGTCGTGACCACGAAGGTGCCGTGGGTCGCGTTCCCGGCCTACCTGTCGGGTCGGTACCCAATGGTCGCACCCGCGCAGCTCGTCAACCGAGAGGTATGTGCCACGAACATGATCGGCACGGGCCCGTTCAAGCTCGTGGAGTGGCGCCAGAACGAGTCGCTGACGGTGGAACGGAACCCGAACTACTGGCAGAAGGGTCTGCCGTACCTCGACGGGATCACGTTCCGGCCCCTGCCAGACAGCCAAGCCCGACTCAACGGCCTGCAGAGCGGCGATCTCGACCTGGTCACGACGTCGAACTCGGGCGCGATCGCGGATCTGAAGGGCCGCGCGGCCTCCGGTGAGATCAAGCTCGTGGTCTCCGACAAGGGTGCCGAGACCGCCTACGCGATGCTCAACGTGTCGAAAGCGCCGTTCGACGATCCGATCGCCCGGCGCGCCGTCGCCATGGCCGGCGATGCGCGCCAGACGAACGAGATCCGGAACCAGGGCCTCAACACGATCGCCACCGGGCCGTTCCCCCCCGACAGCCCGGCGTTCGTCAAGAACAACACGCGCATCCACAACGTGAAGCAGGCCAAGAAGCTCAACGCGCAGTACGAGCAGGCGCACGGCGAGCCGATCTCGTTCGAGTACCTCACCCAACCCGAGCCCGAGACCGTCGCGATCGCCCAGCTCTTGAAGGAGCAGGAGGCCCAGGCCGGCATCAACGTGACGATCCGGACGGTCGACCAGTCGACGCTCATCAACGAGGCGATCGCCGGGAGCTTCCAGGCCGCAGGCTTCCGCAACCACCCGGGTGGCGACCCCGACACCAACTACAACTGGTGGCACAGCGGCTCGCCCGTGAACTTCGGGCGCATCGACGACCCGGAGATCGACCGCCTCCTCGACGAGGGGCGCTCCGAGCCCGACGCTGCCAAGCGCGTTGCGATCTACCGCGACCTGAACAAGCGCTTCAGCAAGGAGCTCTACAACCTGTGGAGCTGGTACACGTTGTGGGCCGTGGCGTACCAGAACGACATCAAGGGCGTGGCCGGCCCGCCGCTGCCCGATGGCGGCGGACGCCCGTTCCCGTTGTTCGCCGGCGTGATCCCGGTGCTCGGGATCTCGAAGAGCGGCTGAGGGATCAGGCGGGGACCGAGGCGACGAGTTCCTCGCTGACCGCCCAGAGACGGGCCGCGATCGCGTCGTCCTGCGCGAGCTTCGTCGGCGTCGATGGCGCGCACTTGTAGTAGTAGCCACCGGTTGCGCCGTCGACATCGGGGCTCGACGACAGCCAGATCGACGTACGGGCACCCTTCTCCGGGCTGATGGCCGCCGGTCGGGCGATGACCATCGCGAGCTCGCCGAGGCGGCCGCCGTCGCCGTCACGACCGAAGCGGCTCGCGACGAACCCGGGGTGCAACGCGTTCACCGTGACTGCGGACGGGTCGAGCCGGCGCGCGAGCTCGCGCGTGAAGTAGATGTTGGCGAGCTTCGTCTTGCCGTACACGCGGAACGGCTTGTACGACCGCTCGGACTGGAGGTCGTCGAAGTCGAGTCCGTTGCCCACGTGCTTGTGCGCGTGCGATGAGACCACGACGATCCGGGCCGGTGCGCTGGCACGGAGGCGATCGAGGAGCAGCGACGTCAGGAAGAACGTGCCGAGGTGGTTCACCCCGAACGTCATCTCGAAGCCGTCGTCGGTGACGGCCGGGTACTGCTGGACCAGCCCCGCGTTGTTGACCAACACGTCGAGGCGGTCGTACTCGGTGAGGAACTGCTCGCTGAAGCCGCGGATCGACGCGAAGCTCGCGAGGTCGAGTGGGAGCACGTCGACGGCATCGGAACCGGAACGGGCGCGGATGTCGGCGAGCGCATCAGCGCCGCGCGTGGCGTCACGAGAGGTGAACACGACGCGTGCGCCGGCGCGTGCGAGCCCCACCGCGGTCTCCTTGCCGACGCCGGCGTTGCCGCCGGTGATCAGTACGAGCTTGCCGTCGAGGGAGCCGTCGTCCGGTGGGTCGTACGCGGGAGACATGCGCGCAGGCTAGCCCCGCGCCCGGTGCGTCCCGCTGGGTACGGTGGGCGCATGGATGAGTTGTCGGGCCGGGTTGCAGTGGTGACGGGTGGCGCGAGCGGGATCGGGCGCGCGCTCGCAGAGCGTTTCCTGCGCGAGGGCATGCGGGTCGTGCTCGCCGACGTCGAGGAGGGCGCGCTCGGCGCGACCGCCGAGGCGCTCTCCGCGTCGGGAGAGGTGCTCGCGGTGGCGACCGACGTCACCGACCCCGCAGCGGTGGAACGTCTGCGCGACGCGACCGTGGAGCGGTTCGGTGTCCCGTTCGTCGTGTGCAACAACGCCGGCGTCGGTGGGCTCGGCGACATGGTCTGGGACGGCCCGCTCGCGACCTGGGACTGGGTGCTCGGCGTGAACCTCTACGGCGTGCTCCACGGGATCCGAGCCTTCGTGCCGCTGCTCCTCGATGCCGACGCCGGCCACATCGTGAACACCGCCTCGTTGGCCGCCCTCCAAGGTGCGCCGGGCATGGGCCCGTACTGCACGTCGAAGCACGCAGTGCTCGGGATGTCGGAGTCGCTCCAGCACGAGCTCACGTTGCAGGGCTCCCAGGTGCGAGTGCACGTGCTCGCTCCCGGGTTCCTCAAGACCGGGATCCACGAGTCGGAGCGGAACTGGCCCGCGCACCTCGATCCGCTGCCCGAACGCGACGAGGACACGTCGCGGGTCGTGAAGGGCATCATCACCGGACTGGTCGAGGGCGGCTTGCCGCCCGAGCTGCTCGCTGACGCGTTGCTCGACGCGATGGACGACGGCCGGTTCTTCGTCACGACGCATCCCGAGCGCGCGGCCCAGTTCATGGAGCTGCGGGGAGCGACCGTGGCCGGCGGCGATCCGGTGATGACCGACTTCAACTGAGTCCCGGCGCGCGATGACCGAGACCTTCGCGCCAGGCGGCCGGAGCTGGCCGCACGCGCTCCGCTCGTTCGCGTCGCGCGACTTCCGACTGCTGTGGTTCGCCGCAATCGTGTCGAGCAGCGGCACGCAGATGCAGCTCGCCGCGCTCGGCTGGGTCGTCGCCCTGCTGACGGGGAGCGCGGCGAAGGTCGGGTTGATCGCCTTCGCCGGGGTGATCCCGCTCGTGATCCTGAGTCCGGTCGGTGGCTCGTTCGCCGACCGCTTCCCGCGGCGGAAGGTCCTGCTGATCACCCAGACGGTGCAGATGGTGCAGGCGTTCGTCCTCTGGGGGACCTGGGTGGCCGGGATGCGCTCGTTCTGGTTGCTCTTCGCGCTCGCGATGGTGGGTGGGATCACCGCGGCGTTGAACGCTCCGGTGTGGCAGGCGTTCATCCCCTCGCTCGTGCCGCGTCGCGACCTCCCGAACGCGGTGATGCTCAATTCGACACAGTTCAACATCTCGAAGGCGCTGGGGCCCGTGGTCGCCGGGCTGCTGTTGGTCAACACGGCGGGCGCGAGCTGGTGCTTCCTGCTGAACGCGTTCAGCTTTGCGTTCGTGCTCGTCGCCCTGTTGATGATGCACGGGCCTGCGCCGGGTGCGGTCGCCCCGGTCGTCGGGCGCGGCGGGTACTGGCGCGACTTCACGGAGGGGCTGGCCTACGTCCGGCGCGAACCCGGGTTGCGCACTGCGATCGGCACGAATGCGTTCACCGCGTTCGTGAGCCAACCGATCGTCCCGCTGATCCCCGTGATCGCGCTCGAGATGTTCGACGCGACCGCGGTCCAGTACGGACTCCTCGCGAGCGCGTTCGGCCTCGGCGCGATCCTCGGCGCAGTCATCCTGGGGCGGCTCGACGGTCGGCGGCTCCCGAGCGTCATCCTGTCCATCGGTTTCCTCGTCTACACCGGCTTCGTCGTCGCGCTCGGGCTCGCGCCGCGTTCGGCGCCGGCATCGTCGCCCTCGTCGGCGTCGGGGCCGGGTTCCTGATGGTCATCGCCACCAACAACAGCTGCATCCAGCACCTGTCGTCCGACGCGATGCGCGGACGGGTGATGGGCATCTGGCTGACGAGCTTCGGGCTCTTCAACCCGCTCGGCGTCCTGGTGCAGGGGATCCTGGCCGACGCGATCGGCATCCGGGTCGTGCTCGTGATCGACGGCGTGCTCCTCGGGCTGTTCCTCGCGTGGGCCCGCGCGAAGAGCCTGTTGCGACGCCTCGACACCGAGGAGGCGACGACCAACCTCAACGTCGGCCCCGTCGACCCCGAGGAGAACGCCTGAGCGTCAGACCCCCGGCTTCTTGGCACGCTGACGTCGCGCATATGCGCGCTGCGAACGTGCCAAGAAGCCGGTAGCAGGGGTGCTACGGGGTGATGGTGATCGCGCGCTCGGGGCAGTTGGCCTCGCCGGCGCGGGCCTGCTCCTCGAGGTCGGGCGGCACGTCGGTGACGAGCAGCTCGCAGTGGCCCCGGTCGTCGGGGGCGTAGACGTCGGGCGCGAGCGCGTAGCAGCGGCCGTGGCCGACGCAGGCGTCCGAGTCGACGGCGACCTTCACGCGGCGCCTCCGGCGGTGGCCGGGCTGAACACGAGCGGAAGGTGCTCGACCGCGCGCAGCCCGTCGGCGTACACGAGCGTCGTGCCGGTCGGGAGCTCGTAGTCGGGCAGGCGCCGGTGCAGCTCTTCGAGCGCGACGCGCAGTTCGAGGCGGGCGAGGTGCGAGCCGAGGCACCGGTGGATGCCGCCCCCGAACGCGAGGTGACGGTTGCCCTCGCGGTGGAAGTCGACGCGCTGGGAGTCGTCGAACTCGGCGTCGTCGGTGTTCGCGGACCCGATCAGGACCGTGACCTTGGTGCCGGCTGTGTACGTCTCGCCGGCGATCTCCGTGTCGGTGGCGAGCACCCGGCGGACGCCGGGGACCGGCGTCTCCCAACGCAGGAGCTCCTCGACCGCGGCGGGGATCAACGACGGGTCGGCGACGAGCTGTGCGCGGTGCTCCGGGTGCTGGGCGAGGTACGCCACGCTGCAGGTGAGCGTCGCGGTGACGGTGTCGAGCCCCGCGATGAGGAACAGGAAGCAGATGTCGAGGATGTCCTCGTCGGTGAGCCGGTGGCCGTCGACCTCGGCGCCGAGCAGCCGGGTGATGAGGTCGTCGCGCGGTTCCACGCGGCGGGCGTCGATCACCGGCTGGAAGTAGTCGTAGATCTCCTGCGCCGCGCGCTTGCGGACCCGGTCGGCTTCGCGCCCGACCATCCCGGGCGGGCGGATGATGTCGTCCTTGATCCGCAGGAAGCGCGGGAGATCGTCCTGGGGGAGACCGAGCAGCGCGAGGAACACCGTGCAGGGCAGCGGCACTGCGAATGCGTTGCTGAACTCGACCTCGCCGTCGGCGATGAACGCGTCCACCAGCTCGTTGGTGAGCCGACGGACCTCGGCCTCGAGCTGCGCGACTTCCCGCGGCGCGAAGAGGGGGTCGAGCAGCTTGCGGTACTTGAGGTGGTCGGGTGGGTCGATCTGCAGCGGGATCAGGGGCCGCACGTTGCCGAGCGCGATCGCATCCATGTCGGAGGAGAACGTCTCTGCGGTGCGCAGCGCCTCCATCACCGTGTCGTGCCGCGTGAGGAGCACCGAGTCGTCGGTGCGGATCACCGCCGAGTGCTCGCGCATCATCTGGTAGACGGGCTGCGGGCACGCCGACATGTCGTCGACGAACAGCCCGTCGCCGAGGCTCGGGGTGCCGATGGGAGGAGTCTCGGGGTACGCGGCGTCAGCCATGGTGCGGCCTCCAGGGAGCAACCTGACGAAGCCGTCAGGGTAGCGCCGCCCTCAGGCGACGAGGGGGCGGAGACGCGTCGCGAGCAGCTCGAGGTGCCGGTCGACGAGGTCGTCGGGCATCCCGGCGATGCTCGCCCAGCAGTAGACCTCCTCGAGCGGGACGCCGTCGGCGAGCGCGACGAGCCGGGCCGCGGCGTCCTCGGGGCTCAGCACCTCGAAGCGCGGCGGGCGGTCACCGCTGCCGGTCCGCCAGCGGTCGGGATCGATCGGGCGGGGCGCGTCACGCCCGGTGCCCTCCGCGCCGTACGCGTGGTAGCTGTCCCACTGGTACGCGAGGTGCTCGCGGATGCGCGGCCACGCGGCCTCGGGGTCGTCGGCGAGCACGAAGCTCACGACACCCGCCATGCGCGCGGTCGCGGGGTCATGACCACCCTCGACGAGGCCGGCGCGGTAGGGCTCGAGGAGCGCGCGATCGACCGACAGGAGCCCCTCGCCGAGGAGCCCGGCCCGCCGCGCACCCTGCGGCCCCTGGTAGCCCATCCAGATCGGGACCGGGTCCTGGATCGGCGGCGGCGTGACGGCCCCCTCGCGCCAGAGGCGCCGCACCTCCCGCGCGCACGCATCGGTGAGGGTGTACCGGCGCGCGATGTCGGCACCGAACGCGGCGTACTCCGGGACCCGGTATCCGGCGCCCAAGCCGAGCTCGAGTCGTCCGCCGCTGAGCAGGTCGACCACCGCGGCCTCCTCGGCCACCTGGACGGGGGGTCGGAGCGCCCCGAGGTAGACCGCGGTCCCGAGGCGGATCCGGTCCGTCACCGCGGCGACGGCGGCGAGGAAGGTGAGGGGCTGGGGGAGGTAGCCGTCCTCGAAGAGGTGGTGCTCGGAGCACCACACCGAGTCGAGTCCCAGGCGCTCGACCTCGACGCAGCGCTCGAGGGTCCGGGCGTAGTGCTGGTCCCAGGGACGCTCCCAGCGGGGCGGGTTCCTGAGGTCGAGATAGCAGCCGACGCGCATCCGCGGAACCTAACCCCCCGGTCTCCCGAGGGCTCGGCCGAAATCGAGGCGGCGCCACACCGTTGCAGGGGGCGTGACGTCGGTCGACCTGCTCGTTCCACCCCCAGATCACGTGTTCGGGGCCGGTGGCGCTGTCTGCCCCGCCCCAGCCTACGGACGGCTGTCCGCCGGCCCCGAAGCGTGAATCCGGGGGGATTCGAGTCGGGCTTCCACGGCGAGGATCGCAATCGGCGAGACTGAGAGGCGATGGGGCGAGCCGAAGCGTTGCAGCAGCATTCCGAGGATCCCGACTTGCCCGACGACGGCGAGCTCGTCGTCCGCGCGCGGCGTGACCCGGGCGCGTTCGGCGCGTTGTACCGCCGCTACGTCGACCGCATCTACTCCTTCGCACACCGACGGACCTGGAACCGCGAGTCCGCCGAGGACGTCACCGCGGCGACCTTCGAGCGCGCCTACCGAAACCTCGATCGGTTCGATCCCTCGGGCGCCGGCTTCGGGCCGTGGCTGTTCCGGATCGCCGCCAACGAGCTCGTCGACCACTACCGACGCGAAGGTCGCTCCAAGACCCGGCGGGGACAGCGCGCCCTGCGCGCCCTCGCCGACGAGGCGACGATCGACGACCACGACTCCCTCGAGCGCGAGGAAGACGTCGATCAGATGCTCGAGGCGCTCACCACGCTGCGCCCGCGCTACCAGCAGGTCCTCACACTCCGGTACCTCGGCGGCCTCAGCCCCGACGACGCGGCCAAGGCCATGGGGTGCTCGAAGCCGGTGCTCGCGGTGACGCTCCACCGCGCGCTCAGCGCGCTCAAGCGGTCGTACGAGCGCGGTGGGGGCACACGATGAGGCCCCGCACCCCCAGGGTCTCCCGACGCGCGATGCGCGACCTGCTCCTCGAGGCCGCGACCCGCCCCGTCCCCGAGCCACGCTCCACCTTCCTGGGTGCACTCGACGCGCACCTGGCCGCCCAGGCCCCGCCCGGGCGCCTGGTCGCGCTGCCGCGCCGCGTGCGACGGTCGCGCGTGCCGGCAGTCCTCACCGGTGTCGCGGCAGCCGCGGCAGCAGCAGTGCTCGTGGGCGCGCTCACGGGGGTGTACGGCCGAGGCGCCGAGGACCGGGCCCTCGCGCTCGCCGTCGCGGTCGACACCACCGTCCAGCTCCCCGACGGGAGTCTCGTCACCGGCGCCCGAGGGCTGGACCTGCCCGACGGCACCGTCGTCCGCACCGGGCCGAACGGTCGCTGCTCGGCCGGCGACGTGGACCTCGGTCCGGGCATCGAAGCGCTCGTCGACTCGGGCCGGCTCCGCCTCCGCTCGGCCCCGCCCGACGCCGCCGCGGCCGATCCGGTTCCCGGCGTTGCGACCGAGAACTCTGCGTTCCCCGGCGTGCCCGTCTCGGTGCCGTTGGTCGTCCCGAGCACCACCACGCCGACGACCCGACCGTCGAGCACCGCCAGGCTCCCGAGCGGTCACCTCAGTCCGGGGCCGGACGCGGAGCCCGTCGGCTCGGGCCGGAGCCACTGAGACCGACGCCCCGGGGAGTGGGGAAATCCCGCTCAACCTCGTCCGGAGGTCGGTCGATCACCCGAACCATGCTCAAGCACCCTCGGCGACACGTCCTCCTCTCGTGCGCGCTCGCCGCGCTCGTCGTGGTGGGCGCGGCATGCGTCCCGCCGGCCGCGCCGGCCGGCCGCGTGCCGATCATGGGTGCGTCCGCGTTGACCCCACTCCAGCTGTGGTCATGGTTCACCGGGCGTTCGCCGCAGCCGTCGGGACCGTACGCCGCGTCGGTCGATCCCGCGACCCTGGCCCATCTCTACGTGACCGAAGGCGCCGCCGAGGGCGTGGCCGGCGACGTCGCGTTCATCCAGGGGATCGTCGAGACCGGCTGGTACCGATTCACCGGTTCGGTGCCCGCGTGGAAGAACAACTTCGCCGGCATCGGCGCCACCGACACCAACCCGGCGCCCGCGTCCTTCCCCGACGCGCGCACCGGCGTGCGGGCTCAGATCCAGCACCTGCGCGCGTACGGAGATGCGAGCGCGGGATCGTGCACGATCCCGCCGCTGCACAACCCGTGCGTCGACCCACGGTTCAACCTCGTGGCGCCGAAGGGCAAGGCCCCGACCTGGAACGTGATGGGGAACGGGAACTGGGCGTCGTCGACGACCTACGCGTCGTCGATCCTTCGCCTCTACAACGAGGCGCGCTCCTTCAACGGTCTTCCTCCCGCCTGAGGTCTGGCCGCCCGGGGTCTGGCCGCCTGAGGTCTGGCCGCCCGGGGTCTGGCCGCCCGAGGTCTGGCTGCCTGAGTTCTGCAGGCTCGACGCGCAGCACGACGCGCACGGGGCGGTGGTCGGAACCGATGTTCGGGAGCACGCGCCCTTCGAGGATCTCCAGGTCGCCGGGTCGGTACAGGACGTGATCGATCTGGCTGTGCGGGCGGTGCGCCGGCCACGTGCGCCCGGTGACGCCGCGCTTCCAACCGCGCATGCAGGTGACGACGCCGGGGCCCCAGAAGTTGTGGTCGCCGACGACGACGGTCGGCGTGCCCGGTGGTGGGACGAGGCGAGCCATCCGGCGCATCTGCTGCGGCGGCCCGAACGGGAGGCGTGAGGTGAGGTGCACCGCGATGACCCGAAGCGTCGCGTCCCCGAGATCGAGCTCGACGTCGAGCACGGTTCGGAGCGGAGCCGGGTCGAGTGGGGTCGGCCCGACGATGAGCGTCCCGACGCGCCGTGCGGGGAGCCGGCTGAGCACGCTGATCCCGGACTCGGCCGTCCCCCCGACCTGGAGCTGGGGCCAGCCGGGGTCGCCGCTCGTGGGGCCGGTGGCCTCGTAGAGCAGGTCGTATCCGAGCGCAGCTGCCGCGTCGTCGACCGCACCGCGCGCCCGGTCGGGTCGGAGGGACTCCTGGATCACGACGACGTCGGCGTCGAGCGACGCGATCGCCGCAGTGACGTCGTAGGGCGGCCGCGGGGCGTGGCGGACCGGGAGCACGCCGAAGTGGGTGTTGTACGACGCGAGCGAGATCGTGGCCATGGGGAACGCGGACGCTACCGCCCGTCCGGGCCCGCGGCGCCGGTCAGTCGCTCGCCGGGAGACGCACGACGAAGCGGGCGCCGCCGATGGGCGCGTCGTCGACGTCGACCGTGCCGCCGTGACGTTCCACGATGGCGCGCACCATCGCCAGACCGAGCCCGACACCGCCGGCATCTCGGCTGCGACCCTCGTCGAGGCGCGTGAAGCGTTCGAACACGTGGTCCCGCTGCTCGGGCGGGATCCCCGGCCCGTCGTCGTCGACGACGAGCACGACCTCGTCGCCGTCCTGGGTGAGCGTGACCGCGACGTGCGCGGCGGCGTGGCGGCACGCGTTGTCGAGCAGGTTGGCCACCACACGGGAGAACTGGGCTGTCGTCCCGTACACCCGGCCGGCGAGGACGTGCGAGGTGTCGACCGCGACCCGACGGGTGCGAGCGGTCTCCTCGAGCACGACGTCGTCGAGATCGACCACGACCGGGGTGGGCTCCGCTCCCTCCTCGGTGCGCGCGAGCTCGAGCAGCTCGCTCACCGCCTGCTCGAGGCGCTCGTCCTCCGCGAGGACCTTGTGGGCGACCACGGGCCAGTCGGCGGCGTCGCCGCGCCGCAGCGCCACCTCGAGCTGCGCGCGGATGACCGCGACCGGGCTACGCAGCTCGTGGGACGCATCCGACACGAACCGTCGCTGACGCAGCGACGTCTCCTCGAGCCGGTCGAGCATGGAGTTCATGGTGCGAGCGAGCCTTCCGACCTCGTCGTCGGTGCTCGGCTCCGGCACCCGACGGTGGATCGTCGAACCCGTGATCGCCGCGGCTTCGGCGCGGATCGCCTCGACCGGCTTGAGCGCACGGCCCGTGAGCCACCAGGTGAGTCCGGCGAGGAGTGCGACGAGGACCGGGACGCCGAACACGAGCACCCGGGTCATGCTGTCGACCGTGCTGTCGACCTCTTGCAACGAGTTCTCCGCGACGAGGGTGATGGTGCCCTGCGCGGTCTCGACCTGCCGCTGGGCCCGGACCTGGGCGTTGTCGGCCGGTCGCGGCCGTCCGTTCGTCCCGGGGAGCGCGACCTGACGACCGCCCGGACCGCTCGCCCGGAGCTGGGGCGACCCGCCGGGCCCCCCGTTGGGGACCTGCACGTCCTGGGGATCGACGCCCCGCTCGAGCTGGCGCGCCACCGCTTCGAGCTGTTGCTGGTTCGTCTGGGCGATCTCGTCCGCCAGGTTGTCGTGCACCGACCGCACGAGCCCGAAGGAAGCGAGGACGAGCGCTACCGCGAACAGGCCGGCCGCCGCGAGCGTGACGCGCACCCGGACCGTGCGGAGCCGGCTCACCTCACGCCGCGTCCGCGCAGAGCCGGTATCCCGCACCGCGCACGGTGCGGATCAGCTGCGTGCCGAACGGCTGGTCGAGCTTCTTGCGGAGGTATCCGACGTACACCTCGATGACGTTGGGATCGCCTGCGAAGTCGATGCCCCACACGTGGTCGAGGATCTCGCTCTTCGACGCGACACTGCCGTCGCGGCGCATCAGGTACTCGAGGAGCGAGAACTCGCGCGCCGTGAGTGTGATCTCAGCGTTGCCGTGGCTGGCCTTGCGCGTCGCGGGATCGAGGCGGAGCGGCCCGTACTCCAGGACGGCCGGACGCGGGGGCGCACCCCGGCGGAAGAGGGCACGCAGTCGGGCGAGCAGGACCACGAACGAGAAGGGCTTCGACAAGAAGTCGTCGGCGCCGGTGTCGAGCGCCTCGGCCTCGTCCCACTCGCCGTCCTTCGCGGTGAGCATGAGGATCGGCGTCCAGATCTCCTCTTCGCGGAGGGTTTGGCACACCTTGTAGCCGTTCATCCCCGGCAGGAGGATGTCGAGCACGATCGCGTCGTACGAGCCTTCGCGCGCACGCCAGAGCCCGTCGTTGCCGTCGTGGACCGCGTCGACGTCGAAGCCCTCGGCGACGAGCCCGTCGCGGATCGCCTCGGCGAGGGCCACCTCGTCCTCGACCAGCAGGATGCGCATACGTGTCGATTGTGCCCGGCGCGGGACGACGCCGTGCGGTCGTTCCTGAGAGCGGGCTCAGGAAGGGAGCGGGCCGATGAGCTCCCAGAGGTTGCCGGCCGGGTCGTTCGCGAACACGTGCCGGTCGCCGTCGAAGGCGATGGTGTTGCAGCCGTGTCCGGCGGCCTCGAGACGCGCGACGGTCGGGTCGAGCTCGTCGTCGAGGCGGATCGCCGTGTGCGCACGCGCCGAGGGCGCATGGTCCTCGTCGACCGTGAGATGCACCTGGGTGCCGTCGTCGCCCTCGAACCAGTGCACCTGGGCCATGGCCGCGATCTCGGGGCCCGCCTCGACGCGGTGGTACCCGAGCATCTCGAGCCAGGCCCGCTCGGCATCGGTACCGGGACGTTCGGCACCCGCTTCGTCGCGCACGGTCGGGGGGACGCAGAGGTTCACGTGGTGGAGCGTCGGCATGGGGCCAGCGTACGACGGAGCGCAGGGGTTGTCCCGCCTCCGACGGTGCTACCGCGGGCTCAGGACGCAGAACTCGTTGCCGTCGGGATCGGCCATGACCACCCAGCTGACGTCGCCCTGGCCGATGTCGATCCGGGTCGCCCCGAGCCCCACGAGCCGGTCGACCTCCGCTTGCTGATCGACGCCTTCGGGTGGAGCGATGTCGAGGTGGAGACGGTTCTTCCCGAGCTTCGGGGCGACCGGCGGCCCACCCCAGGTGATGAGCGGACCCGTGCCGTCCGGCGCGCGGATCGCGGTCTCACCGTCCTGGTCCCAGACCAACGGCCATCCGAGCGCTTCGCTCCAGAAGTACCCGACCTCCCGCGTCCCGTCGCACGTGATCGATCCGAGACGGTCGCAGTCGGCGAGGAAGTTGTTCTCCGGCTCGATGATGCAGAGCTCGTTGCCCTCGGGGTCGGCGAGCACGACATGACCCTCTTCCGGGCGCTGGCCGATGTCGAGGTGGCGAGCGCCGAGCTCGACCAGTCTCGCCACGGTCTCGTCCTGGTCCTCGGCGGACGTGGTCGTCAGATCGAGGTGGAGCCGGTTGACGCCCGCCTTCGCCTCCGGCACGGTCGCGAACTCGATCACGAACCTGGTTCCGTCCGTCGGCACGAGCGGGACCACGCCATCGGTCGCTCCGCCGACCTCCCAGCGCAGCGCGGCGGCCCAGAAGCTCGCGAGCGCGTGCGGATCGTTCGCATCGACGCACAGCGCGACGAGTCGGGATGCCATCCCGGTCTGCATCATCGGGCCAGTTTCCCACGGCACTCCCCGGTCCCCGCTCCCGTAGGATCTCCCGGCATGGAAGGTGCACTGGCCGTGACCGGGGACGACGCCGCCGATCGCCTCCTCAACACCGACCCGCTCGCACTGCTCCTCGGCATGCTGCTCGACCAGCAGGTGCCGATGGAGTGGGCGTTCATGGGTCCGTACACGCTCCGGGAGCGTCTCGGCGGTCTCGACGCCGGCGCGATCGCGGCGATGGACCCCGACGCGGTCGAGGCGGCGTTTCGCTCCAAGCCGGCACTGCACCGCTACCCGGCATCGATGGCGAAGCGTGCGCACGCCCTGTGCCAGGTGCTCGTCGAGGAGTACGGCGGCGACGCCGCCAACGTCTGGAAGGACGCCGCCACCGGCGACGAGCTGCTCGCCCGACTCCGTGCGCTGCCCGGCTTCGGCGAGGAGAAGTCGAAGATCTTCCTCGCCCTGCTCGCGAAGCAGTTCGGTGTCCGTCCGCAGGGCTGGGAGTCCGCGGCGACGCCGTTCTCGGATGCCACCAAGCGTTCCGTCGCCGACATCGACTCGCCCGAGGCCCTCGCCGAGGTGCGTACGTGGAAGAAGGCCCAGAAGGCGAAGGGCAAGACCAAAGCCCAGTAGTGGGGCCAGCAGGGCCCCCGGGAACCGCGCTCCGGGCGAGGAGTGCGGTACGATGGGGTTCCAGCGGGTGCCGTCGGCCCCCGCAGGTCTTCCTCGCTTTCTGCACGGCCTTCCCCGGGGACCGCTCCCGGGAGTCGGCCCAACCCTCCTCTCCCGAGGGCGACGACGAGGCCGACCACCCCAGCAGAAAGCGAGATCCACACGTGACCACCACCTTCGAGGCGCTCGGCGTCTCGTCCGAGCTCGTCGCGGCCCTCAAGGCCGACGGCAAGGACGCCCCCTTCGCGATCCAGGCGATCGCGCTCCCCGACGCTCTTGCCGGGCGCGACATCTGCGGCAAGGCCAAGACCGGGTCGGGCAAGACCCTGGCGTTCGGCCTCCCGCTCCTCGACCGCATCGGCAAGGCCGAGCCCCGTCGCCCCCGAGCCCTGGTGCTCGCCCCGACCCGCGAGCTCGCGAACCAGGTGTACGGCGTCCTCGCGCCGCTCGCGAAGGTCCGCGGTCGTGAGGTGCAGGCGATCTACGGCGGTGTCGGCTTCGACCCCCAGATCGACGCGCTGCGCCGCGGCGTCGACGTCATCGTCGGAACGCCCGGCCGCCTCATCGACCTGATGGACCGTGGCGAGATCTCCTTCGCCGACGTCGAGGTGCTCGTGCTCGACGAGGCGGACCGCATGGCTGACATGGGTTTCATGCCGCAGGTCCAGAAGATCCTCTTCCGGATGGAGGGCGACCACCAGACGATGCTCTTCTCCGCGACGCTCGACGGTGCGGTCAAGCAGCTCGTCGCCCGGTACATGAAGGACCCGGTCTTCCACGAGGTCGAGTCCGACGAGCCGACCGTCGAGGAGATGGAGCACCGCTTCCTCTTCGTGCACGACATGGACAAGGTGAAGGTCGCGGCGGCGATCGCACGCTCGGCCGACCGCACGCTCATGTTCTGCAACTACAAGCGCACGGCCGACAAGCTCGTGCGTGAGCTACGCAAGGAGGGCATCCAGGCCGCCGCCATCCATGGCGACCTGAGCCAGGCGGCCCGTGAGAAGTCGCTCGCCGACTTCCAGGCCGGCAAGGTGCCCGTGCTCGTGGCCACCGACGTCGCGGCACGAGGGATCCACGTCGACAACGTCGAGATCGTCGTCCACTACGAGCCGACCGACGACCACAAGGCCTACCTGCACCGCTCGGGTCGCACGGCGCGCGCGGGGGAGGACGGTGTGGCCGTCACGCTCATGCTCTGGAACGAAGAGAACGCGATCCGGACCGTGCAGCGCCGCCTCGGACTGTCGCTGCCGATCGTCGAGGTCTTCTCCAACGACCCGCGCCTGGCCGACCTGCGGGCCTGGGTCCCGACGGAGGAAGACCAGGTCGCGGTCTAGGCCCGACCGCTCGGACCTGCGTCTCGCACCCCGGCATGGCCGGGTGAGCGACGCATCCAATCACTCGGGGTCGCGAGCACCCCGCGTGCGAGGATGGGGCATGGCCCGAATCTCCGAACGGCTGCGGATCTCCCGCAAGATCGGCGCGATCACCGAGTCCGCGACTCTCGCGGTCGACGCCAAGGCCAAAGCGCTCAAGGCAGCCGGTGAGCACGTCATCGGCTTCGGTGCCGGCGAGCCCGACTTCCCGACCCCCGAGCACATCGTCGAGGCGGCGGTCGAGGCGTGCTGGGACCCGGCGAGCCACCACTACACGCCGGCCGGGGGGCTTCCCGTGCTGCGCGAAGCACTCGCGGTCAAGACGCGGCGCGACTCGGGCTACGAGTGCGAGGCGAGCCAGATCCTCGTGACGAACGGCGGCAAGCAGGCCGTCTACAACGCGTTCCAGGTCCTGCTCGACCCGGGCGACGAGGTCCTGTTGCCGGCGCCCTACTGGACGACGTACCCGGAGTCGATCGCCCTCGCGGACGGCGTGTCCGTCGTGCTCCCGACGACGGAGGCGACCGCGTTCCGCGTCACGGTCGAGCAGCTCGAGGCCGCGCGCACCGAGCGGACGAAGGCGCTGCTCTTCGTGTCGCCGAGCAACCCGACGGGCTCCGTGTACACGCCCGACGAGGTGACCACGATCGGTCGGTGGGCCGCGGAGCATGGCCTCTGGGTCGTGACCGACGAGATCTACGAGCACCTGACCTTCGGCGACCACGAGTTCTCGTCGATGCCGACCCTCGTCCCGGAGATCGCCGAGTCGTGCATCGTCGTCAACGGCGTCGCGAAGACGTACGCGATGACCGGCTGGCGCGTGGGTTGGATGATCGCGCCGCGTGATGTGACTGCTGCGGCGGCGAACCTGCAGTCGCACTCGACGTCGAACGTCGCGAACGTCTCCCAGCGCGCCGCGCTCGCAGCCGTCACCGGCGACCTCAGCGCGGTCGCGGAGATGCGTGCGGCGTTCGACCGTCGCGGGAAGACGATGCACGGGATGCTGTCGGCGATTCCGGGCGTCGAATGCCTCCAGCCCCAGGGCGCGTTCTACTGCTTCCCGTCGTTCGCTGGCGTGCTCGGACGACCGATCGCCGGCCGCACACCCACGACGACGCTCGAGCTCTGTGAGCTGTTCCTCGAAGAGGTCAAGGTCGCGATGGTCCCGGGTGAGGCGTTCGGCGCGCCGGACTACGCCCGACTCTCGTTCGCGCTCTCCGACGACGACCTCGTCGAGGGCGTCGGCCGCATCGCGGAGCTGCTCGCTCGGTGAGCGGCGAGGCGCGGTAGGCGGCCCTGGCGGCCGCCGCGCCGGGGTGACTTCGGTCGCGACGCAGATCGCCCCATACTGGACGGACCCCCGTCACACGCCCCGAGGAGCACCTCGTCCATGAAGCTCGTCACCCGCGCCCTGTTCCTCGCGATCGCCGTCGCCACGGCCGCGTCGCTCGCGGCGCCGGCCGGTGCCTCCGTCGCGCGGAAGCCCAATGCCTGCAAGGTCGTGAAGGCCTCCGAGGTCACGACGGTCACCGGGTTCCCCGCGGCCAAGGACACCACCCAGCAGCAGGGGCCGCCCGACGCCGGCATCTGTGGCTACACGCTCACCGACCCCGGAACGGTGCGCAACGTGTCGATCTACGTGCAGCCGGGTTCGACGTCCGTCGCCAAGGTCGGCTTCAAGACCGCGAGGAAGGCGTTCAAGGACCAGCTCGAGCCCGTGACCGGGTTCGGCAAGCACGCCTTCTACGCCGCGGGTGGGCTCAACGCCCTCTACGTGCGCAAGGGCGACACCCTCCTCTACGTGCAGTACGTCGCGATGGGATCCGACGATCCGGCGACGATCAAGGCGAACGTCGAGTCGATGACCGAGATCGCCCTGCCCCGGATCTGATCACCGCCACCTTCGGGCCGAGGCCCCGGTCCGAGGGGGCGGAGTACAACACCCGGTCGGCGGCACCTCGGCCGCTACCCTCGATTCGTGGCCCCTCGCGTCCTCGTCGCCGAACGTCTCGCCCCGCGTGGTCTCGACGCGATGCGCAACGCCGGACTCGAGGTCGACGAGCAGCTGTCGTTGTCGCCGGCCGCGCTGCTCGAAGCAGTGCAGGGAGCCGCCGCGATCGTGATCCGCTCGGCGACGCAGGTCACGGCCGAGGTGCTGGAGGCCGGCACCGACCTCGTCGTCGTCGGGCGGGCGGGCATCGGGCTCGACAACGTCGACGTCGACGCGGCGACGCGCCAGGGCGTGATGGTCGTGAACGCGCCGCAGTCGAACGTGCTGTCGGCAGCCGAGCATGCCGTCGCCCTGCTCCTCGCCCAGGCCCGCAACATCCCGCAGGCCGACCGTGACCTGAAGGCGGGGGAGTGGAACCGCTCGCAGTGGGAGGGCGTCGAGCTCAACGGCAAGACGCTCGGCGTCGTGGGCCTCGGCCGCGTCGGAGTGCTCGTGGCCCAGCGGCTGCTTGCGTTCGGGATGCAGCTCCTGGCCTACGACCCGTACGTGAGCGCGGACCGGGCTCGCCAGCTCGGTGTGCGACTCGTGCCCGACCTCGGCGACCTGGTGCGCGACTCCGACTTCATCACGGTGCACCTCCCCAAGACTCCCGAGACGCTCGGGTTGATCGATGCGGAGCTCCTCGCCAACGCGAAGCCAACGCTGCGGATCGTGAACACCGCTCGCGGCGGGATCATCGACGAAGCCGCGCTCGCCGACGCGCTTCGGGAAGGGCGGATCGCGGGTGCCGCGCTCGATGTGTTCGCGCAGGAGCCGACCACCGAGTCGCCGTTGTTCGCGCTTTCGAACGTCGTCGTCACTCCGCACCTCGGTGCCTCGACCGCCGAGGCCCAGGACAAGGCGGGACAGACGATCGCGGAGCAGGTCGTGCTCGCGCTCCGCGGTGAGTTCGTCCCGTACGCGGTGAACGTCGCCGCGAGCGAGGCCAACGCGACGGTGCAGCCGTTCCTGCCGCTCGCCGAGCGCCTCGGGCGGCTGTTCACTGCAATCGCGGGCGCGGCGGTCGACACGCTCGAGGTGAGCTACGAGGGCGAGATCGGGGACTACGACTGCAGGGTCCTCACGCTGGCGGTCCTCAAGGGCGTGCTCGGCAGCGTGGTCGACGAGCCGGTGTCGTTCGTGAACGCCCCGCAGCTGGCCGAGGCGCGGGGGCTCGACGTCCGGGAGACGACGTCGTCCTCGTCGACCGACTTCGTGAACCTCGTCAGCCTCCGCGGGATCGCCGGCGACCGTCCGGTCCACGTGTCGGGCACGTTGTTCGGGAGGCACGCGCGGCCCCGCATCGTCGGGATCCTCGACCACAACGTCGACATCCCACCGTCGAGCCACATGCTCGTCGTGCGCAACGACGACACGCCCGGGATGATCGGACGGGTCGGCTCGATCCTCGGCGACGCCGAGGTGAACATCGCCGACATGGACGTCGGCACCAACGCCGAGGGTGCGTCCGCGTTGATGGTCATCACCGCGTCTTCGGAGGTACCGGCCGACGTGGTCGAGCGGGTGCGATCGGTCGAGGGTGTGCTCGACGCGAAGGGCATCGAGCTCGACTGACAGTCAGCGCTTGGCGGCTCGCAGCCCGTCGCGCTCGGCCGCCGCGGCATCCACGTAGCAGCGGTCGGGGGTGGTGCGGTCGTAGCTCTGCCCGCCGGGCACGTGGTAGATGCCACTCGCCAGCTTTGCCTTCACCGGGTGCGAGGGCGGGCAGCCGCCGTCGGTGGGGGCCGTCCACGCCGTGGCGGCCGTCGGGCGCGCCGACGTCGTGTCGGTCGCGGTTGCCTTGCGGGGCTGCGGCGGGAACGGAAACGGCTGCGGCTCCCACTCCGGACTGCCCGGGAGGCGGTTGGTCTCGACGGCACGCCAGACCGCGTACGCGATCCCGGCGACGACACCGGCGCCGATCGTGCGTCGGAGCCAGCGATGCTTTGCCATCAGCAACGATTGTCGCACGCGACCCGGTGCCGACCTCGTCACTGCGAAGTGACTTGCCAAGGGGTCGAGGAGTCGGCACAATGGGCTGACCATGACGAAGGAACTGCACGCCTCCACTCGCACCAGCCTCCTTCTTACGTAGCCGCGAGCACCCGTCGGTGCTCGCGGTCGCCTCCTCGTGCCTTCGGGCCGGGGAGGCTTTTTGTTGCCGATTTTTGTTGCCGATTTCCCGAACCAGCACCCGGAACCACAGAGCAGAGAGCGAAGTGACATGGCTGATCAGGTACGCATCTTCGACACGACGCTGCGAGACGGCGAGCAGTCGCCGGGGATCTCCCTCGACGTGCCCGAGAAGCTCGAGATCGCCGAGCAGCTGGGACGCCTCGGGGTCGACATCATCGAGGCCGGGTTCCCGATCGCGAGCGATGGCGACTTCGAGGCCGTCGAGGCGATCGCGAAGCACGTCCGCGGCCCGGTGATCGCCGGGCTCTCTCGCACCGGGTTCAAGGACGTCGACCGGGCGTGGGAGGCCGTGCGCCATGCCGAACGGCCCCGGATCCACGTGTTCATCGCTACGTCCGAGATCCACATGGCGAAGAAGCTGCGGATGACCCACGATCAGGTCAAGGCCGAGGTCGCGGCCGGCATCGGCCGGGCGAAGTCCTACTGCGACGACATCGAGTACTCGCCCGAGGACGGCAGCCGCTCGGATCCCGAGTTCATGCGTGAAGTGCTCCAGATCGCGGTCGACCACGGCGCGACGACCCTGAACATCCCGGACACGGTCGGCTTCGGCGTTCCCGAGGAGTTCGGGAAGCTGATCGCCTACGTGATCGAGAACGTGCAAGGCGACTACGTCGTGTCCACGCACTGCCACAACGACCTGGGCCTCGCGGTCGCGAACTCGCTCGCGGGCGTGGCGGCCGGGGCGCGGCAGATCGAGTGTGCGATCAACGGGTTGGGCGAGCGGGCCGGCAACGCCGCGCTGGAGGAGATCGTGATGGCCATCAAGACCCGTGGCGACTTCTTCGGCGAGGTCGGTGTCGACGTGCACACCGAGGAGCTGGCGCGCACGTCGCGCATGGTCGCGCGGCTGACCGGCTACCCGGTGCAGTACAACAAGGCCGTCGTCGGTCGGAACGCGTTCGCCCACGAGGCGGGCATCCACCAGCACGGTGTGCTCGAGGACCGCGAGACGTACGAGATCATCGACGCGGCATCCGTCGGGCAGGAGGCCGCCCAGATCGTCCTGGGCAAGCACTCCGGCCGACACGCCTTCTCCGACACCCTGGCCAAGATGGGCCTGCACGTGCAGGGCGACGCGCTGAACCAGGCGTTCATCCGCTTCAAGGAGCTCGCCGACCGCAAGGTGGAGATCACTGAGTCCGACCTCGAGGCGATCGTCGCCGAGGAGCTCGGGACGGGTGTCGTGCACCGCTACGCGCTGGTGAGCCTCGACGTGCACGGCGGCACGATCCACAAGCCGACCGCGCGTGTGACGCTGACCGACGGCGACGGGAAGATCGAGGCCGAGGCCGAGGGCAACGGGATGGTGGACGCGGCGATCGCGGCCATCGCCGAGGCCACGGGAGTCTCCGGCACGCTGCTCGACTTCAAGGTCTCCTCGGTCACCGGTGGAGGTGACGCGCTGGGCGACGTCGTGGCGCTGCTCGAGGCCGACGGTCACAAGGCGTCGGGCCGTGGCGTCGCGACGGACATCGTCGAGGCGTCGGCACGGGCGTACCTGAGCGCGGTCAACAAGATCGTGCGACTCTCCGAGCGGAACGAGACGCGCGAACGGGTGGTCGGGCCGTGAGTCCGGGAGTGGCCGACGTGAACCTCTGGACGGAGGCCGCGCATGCACGCAGCTACCTGGACCGCCGGGCGAGCCTCCCCTGGAAGGACACTGCATACGAGCACCTGCTCGAGTTCGTGAGCGCAGCACCCCGGCGGGTCCTGGACCTCGGGACCGGTGACGGGCTGGTCGCGGCGCGCATCGTCGAGTCCCGACCCGACGCCGAGGTGGTCGCGTGCGACTTCTCGGCCGAGATGCTCTCGCGCGCCCGCGCCCGCTTCGTGGGGGTCACGGCAGTGACGGTCGTGGAGCACGACCTCGATGACCCGCTCCCGAACTCGTGGGGGACCTTCGACGCCGTCGTCTCGGCGTTCGCGATCCACCACGTGGTCGATGCACGCAAGCGTGGGCTCTACGGCGAGGTGTTCGACCGGCTCGAGCCCGGTGGTGTGTTCTGCAACCTCGAACACGTCGCGTCGGCGACCGTGCCGCTGCACGAGGAGTTCCTACGCGTGATCGGTGCCGAGGAGGATCCCTCGAACAAGCTGGCGTCGGTCGACGCCCAGCTCGAGTGGCTGCGGGACGTCGGCTTCCACGACGTCGACTGTCACTACAAGTGGCGGGAAGTCGCGTTGCTCGCTGGCGTGAAGCCGGCCTGAACCGTCGCGCCGTGGCCTACTTCACCGCCGGCGACCTGACGTTCCGCGCCCCACGCGACGACGACATCGCGCGGCTCGCACGGTGGCTGCGGGATCCCGAGGTCGGCGCGTGGTGGCACGGCGTCACCGAGACGTACGACGAGCGGTTCGTGATCGAGCACGTGCTCGACGACCGGGATCCGTGGACGGTGCACACGATCGTCGAGCGCGCGGGGGAGCCGATCGGCTTCCAGCAGTGGTACCCCGTCGACCCGGAGCCCGAGACGCTGGACGCGTTCGGGCTCGAGGCCGGGACCGGCGCGTTCGGGATCGACCAGTTCATCGGTGAATCGCGCCTCCACGGCCAGGGGATCGGCACGGCCCAGGTGCGGGCCGTCTGCGCGTGGCTCCTGGGCCCGGACGGCCCGGGCGCCCGCGGCGTCGTCACCGACCCCGTCGTCGAGAACCTCCGAGCCGTCCGCTGCTACGAGCGTGCGGGGTTCCGCAAGGTGCGGGTGCTCGCGGGCCACGAGCAGATCGACGGGCTGCCCCGCGACGCGTGGCTGATGGAGCACGTCGCGGCGCCCTGACCCACCCGATCCGTTGCACCGTCAGGCGGTCCGTGCGCCGGGTCCGTTGTGGGCGATGCCGACGATCCGCGCTCAATCCTGGCCCCCGACCCGCCGATACCCACAGTGGGCAACAGCAGGCACACCGTCTGCGATCGGGAGGTCTGGGCCTTGGGCGAGTTCGATGAGCACCCCATCTGGGAGGGTGGTCGATTCCGGGAGATCGACGACTCGGTCGCGCGACTCCTGTTCCAGCTGGTGCGCGCCGTCATCGGCATGTTCTGCGCCTTCCTGCTCGCCCGCTTCACCATGGACGCGATCGGCCTCACCGGCGAGAGCGTCCAGGCCGTGGTCGTCGAGGGCCTCGTCTTCGCCTGCTTCGGAGCGGTCGCGATCTACCTCACCTCCGCTCGTCCGATCCGCGCTGCGCTCACCGATCAGCGGCGAGCCATCGTCGAGCACGAGGAGACGGTGATCCGGGAGGCCGGCCGCCACCAGTTCGCCAACAACCTGCAGGACGCACTCGAGATGGTGGAGACGGAGAACCAGGCGCTGAGCGTCGTCGAGCGCGCGCTCGCCGAGATCGCAAACGCGCCGGGGGAGGTGCTGCTCGCGGACTCCAGCCGAGCCCACCTCCGCCGGGTCGTGCAGTCGGTACCGTCCGGCTCCTCGGGGCCGCCGTCGTGTCCGGTCGCGACGCCGTGGTCCTGCCCGGCCGTCCGCCGCGGCCAGACCCTGCGCTTCGCCTCGAGCGAGGTGCTCGCCGCGTGTCCGAAGCTGCGCGACCGTCCGACCGGACCGTGCTCGGCGACTTGCGTCCCGGTCAGCGTGCTCGGCACCCCCGTGGGCGTGCTGCACGTCATCGGCGCGGATGGAGTGCCGCGCGACGACGACGAGGTCATCGCACTGGAAGGGCTCGCGATGCAGTCGGGCGCCCGGATCGGTGTGCTCCGCGCGATGTCGCGCACGCAGCTCCAGGCCTCGACCGACTCGTTGACCGGGCTGCTCAACCGCCGAGCGCTCGAGGAGGAGGTCCGTCGTCTCAACGAGGAGGCTGCACCGTACACGGTCGCGATGGCCGACCTCGACGAGTTCAAGAAGCTCAACGACACCTACGGCCACGAGACCGGTGACCGCGCCCTTCGTCTCTTCGCGCAGACCTTGCGGAACGCCGTGCGCGACGTGGACGTCGTCTGCCGGTACGGCGGCGAGGAGTTCGTCGTCGTCTTCCCGCACTGCTCGCTCGTCGAATCTGCGGCGATCGTGCATCGCGTCCGTGAGTCCCTGACGCAGGCACTCTCGACGGGCGAAGTGCCGACGTTCACCGCGAGCTTCGGGCTCGCCGACTCGACCCTTGCCGTCGGGTTCGAGGTGATCGTCCAGCTGTCCGACGCCGCGCTCTACCGAGCGAAGCAGGCCGGACGAGACCGACTGGTCATCGCCGATGAGCGCGACTCCGAGACGATCGCGTCACACGAGGCCGGAGTCACTCCGAGCGTCGTCGCCGACGTCGCCGAGGAGCTGCGAGCATGAACATCCTGGCCATCGGTGCCCACCCCGACGACATCGAGCTCGGTTGCGCAGGCGCGCTGCTGCGCCACACCGCACGCGGCGACCACGTCGCGATCCTCGTCATGACCGACGGCGACCGCGCCCGGCTCGACGACATGTCGCGTCGCTCCGAGCAGGAGTCGGCCGCGCGCCTCCTCGGCGCCGATCTCTACTGGGGCGGCTTCCACGACGGCTTCGTGCCCGACGGCCCGGAGCCGATCTCGGTGATCGATCGCGTGCTCGCCGAGACCGGAGCACAGGTGCTCTACACCCACACCCCCGATGACACGCACCAGGACCACCGAGCGACCGCAGCCGCGAGCCTCTCGGCCGGACGCCGGCTCCCCACGATCCTGCAGTACGAGACCCCGTCCACGCGCCACTTCGATCCGACGGTCTTCATCGACATCGAGGCGTCACTGCCCGCCAAGATCCGCTCGCTCCGGTCGCACCTCTCGCAGGTGCTCCGTGCCGGCCCGGTCGACCTCGAGGTGGTCGAGGCTCAGGCCCGGTTCCGCGGCTTCCAGGGTCGGGTCGTGGCCGCCGAGGCGTTCGAGGTCGCGCGGCTCACCTGGGACCTCTCGACCGCGACCCCGGTCGGCGGCACCGTCGGCGAGGTCGTCAGCCTGGATTCGGTGCGTTCGGCCGGGTAGCTAGCTGCCCGGCGACACGGTCGGCAGCCAGGCGGCGCGCGTCTGCTCGTAGGCGCCGACCTCGGCGTCGTGCTGCAGCGTGATGCCGATGTCGTCCAAGCCGTTCGTGAGTCGGTAGTGGTGGAAGTCGCTCAGTTCGAACGGCTCGTCGAGGTCGAGTGCAGGGACCGCGACCCGCCGGTCGACGACGTCCACCACGATCTCGACGTTGGGATCGTCCTCGACCGCGGTCATGATGCGGTCGACGACGTCCTGCGGGAGCTCGACAGGCAGCAGTCCGATCTTCAGGCAGTTGTTGCGGAAGATGTCGGCGAAGCGAGACGAGATCACCGCGTCGAAGCCGTAGTCCTCCAGCGCCCAGGGTGCGTGCTCTCGTGAGGAGCCGGTGCCGAAGTTCGGACCGGCGACGAGGACGCGGACGTCGTCGCCCTGGTACTCCGGGCGGTTGAGCACGAAGTCGCTGCTCTCGCGCCACTCCGAGAACAGTCCCTCACCGAAGCCGGTGCGCTCGACCCGCTTCAACCAGTCGCTCGGGATGATCTGGTCGGTGTCGACGTCGGAACGGTTCAACGGCACCGCCCGCCCGACGATCTCTTGCACTGGTTCCATCAGTCCGCGCTCGCTCTCTGCGGGACACGATGCGTGCGCAGCAGTCGTTCGCTCGCTGGCGAGCACCTTCGTTCGCTTGGCTCACTGCGATGCCGCGTCGCGACCAGCCGGGGGTTCACGACAAGTCCTCGGGGGTGGCGAAGTGGCCGGCGATCGCGGTGGCCGCGGCGACCGCCGGGGAGACGAGGTGGGTTCGACCGCCCTTGCCCTGCCGGCCTTCGAAGTTGCGGTTCGACGTCGACGCACACCGTTCGCCGGCCGCGAGCTTGTCGGGGTTCATCGCGAGGCACATCGAGCAGCCGGCCTCGCGCCAGTCGAAGCCCGCATCGGTGAACACGCGGTCGAGTCCCTCGGCCTCGGCCTGGGCCTTGACGAGCATGGAACCGGGGACGACGAGGGTGCGGATCCCGTCGCGCACCTTGCGACCGCGTGCGACGGCGGCCGCGGCACGCAGGTCCTCGAGTCGCCCGTTCGTGCAGGAACCGATGAACACGGTGTCGACGTCGATGTCGCGGATCGCGGTCCCGGCTTCGAGGCCCATGTACCGCAGTGCGTAGGTGGCCGACTCCCGTTGGCTCAGGTCGGTGAACGAGTCGGGGTCGGGGACGACGTCGTCGATGGTGACGGTCTGGGCGGGGTTGGTGCCCCAGCTCACCGAGGGCCGCAGCGTCGCCGCGTCGATCTCGACCTCGATGCCGAAGCCGGCGCCCTCGTCGGTGACCAGCGAGCGCCAGTCGTCGAGCGCCTGCTCCCACGCCGCGCCCTTGGGTGCGAACGGTCGACCTTCGAGGTACGCGAACGTGGTGTCGTCGGGGGCGACCATGCCCGCGCGGGCGCCGGCCTCGATCGACATGTTGCAGACGGTCATGCGGCCTTCCATCGACAGGGCGCGGATCGCGCTGCCCCGGTACTCGATGACGGAGCCGATCCCGCCGCCGGTGCCGATGCGGGCGATGATCGACAGGACGATGTCCTTGGCGGTCACCCCGGCGGGGAGCTCGCCCTCGACGGTCACGGCCATGGTGCCGGGCCGGACCTGGGGGAGCGTCTGGGTGGCCAGCACGTGCTCCACCTCGCTGGTACCGATCCCGAACGCCAGCGCGCCGAACGCGCCATGGGTCGAGGTGTGGCTGTCGCCGCAGACGATCGTCATCCCCGGGAGTGTGAGGCCCTGCTCGGGGCCGATCACGTGGACGATCCCTTGCCCGGCCTCGCCCATCTTGGCGAGCCGGATCCCGAACTCGGCGCAGTTGCTCGCCAGGGCGTCCATCTGCTTCGCCGAGATCGGGTCGGCGACCGGCTGGTCGATGTCGGCGGTGGGGACGTTGTGGTCCATGGTCGCCACCGTGAGGTCGGGGCGGCGGACCCGGCGCCCCTGCATCCGCAGGCTCTCGAAGGCCTGGGGCGAGGTGACCTCGTGGACGAGGTGGAGGTCGATGTAGAGGAGGTCGGGCTCACCGTCGGCGCGCCGGACGACGTGGCGTTCCCAGACCTTGTCGGCGAGCGTCTGTATCACCCTCAGATTCTGGCACGGACCCTTGCCCCGCCTTCCCTCGTGCGCTCGCCGGGAGCCTCCCCGGGCCCATCCGCCCGGATTCGCTCGCGGCAGCGTTCGTTCACTCTCGTGAAACACACGCGAAACACTTCACCCATAGGTTCGACCGGCATGGAGGTCGAGATTCTGCGTTGGCCCGACGACCAGGAGCGGCTGGAGCGCCTGCGCTCCTCCGGGCAGCCCCGGCTGCTCCTCGTCGACGACTCGGTGGTGCCCCCGTCCAGCGTCGACCCGCTCGAGGACTGGACCCGCACGACCGCGGACCCCCGCGACGTGCAGACCCGGGTGAGCACCCTGCACCGCCGGGCCGAGCGGCACAGCGAGCGGCCGCTGGTCGACGGCTCGGGCCTGCTCCACTTCGGGGGTCGATGGGTGGCGCTCTCACCCGTCGAGGCCGCGCTGGCCGAGGTGCTCGTCGAGCGATTCGGTGCGGTCGTCGGCCGGGAGGTGCTGGCACGCAGCGCCTGGCGCGAAGGCGTACCGACGCGCAACGCGCTCGACGTGCAGATGGTTCGATTCCGCCGGCGCATCGAGTCACTGGGGCTCGAGGTCCGCACCGTGCGGTCGCGCGGGTACCTGCTCCAGCAAGTCGGCTAGCGACCCCATGGACGTCGGCGCGGTACTCCTCGACATCCTGATCGTGCTCGTCGCGGCGAAGATCGCCGCGGAGCTCGCCGAACGGGTCGGCATCCCGGGCGTCGTCGCGGAGATCTTCGCAGGGGTGCTCATCGGGCCGTCCGTCCTCGGGATGGTGGGCCTCAACGAGACGTTGAGCGTGCTCGGCGAGATCGGCGTCATCCTGCTGCTGCTGCAGGTGGGGCTGGAGATGGACCTCGGCGAGCTCGGTGCCGTCGGGCGCGCCTCGGTCTCGGTGGCAGTCATCGGCGTCGTCGTACCGATGATGGCCGGCTTCGCCGTCGCCGAGATCTTCTCCTACGGCGACAACACCGCGCTCTTCCTCGGTGCGGCACTCGCAGCGACCAGCGTCGGCATCACCGCGCGGGTGTTCAGCGATCTCCGGGCGCTCGCGACGGTGGAGGCACGCACCGTGCTGGGTGCTGCGGTCGCGGACGACGTGCTCGGGCTCGTGATCCTCACCGTCGTGGTCAGGGTGGTCTCGGAGGGGACGATCTCGATCGCGAGCCTGCTCGAGATCATCGGCGTGGCAGTGGGCTTCCTCGTGGTCGCGACCTTGGTCGGCTCGAAGATCGCGCCGCCCGCGTTCGAGTGGCTGCACAAACGCTCGAGATCCGCGGGCACCCTGGTGGCGCTGGCCCTCGCGTTCACGCTCGGGTTCGCCGAGCTCGCAGAGGCGGCGCAGCTCGCCCCGATCGTCGGCGCGTTCGTCGCCGGCGTCGCGCTCTCGCGCTGCAAGGTGAAGGACCGCATCGAGCGAGAGCTCGCGCCGGTCGGCCACCTGTTCATCCCCGTGTTCTTCCTCCAGATCGGGATCGCGGTCGACGTCGGCCAGTTCTTCTCGCCCGATGTGCTCGGCGTCGCGGCCGTGCTCTTCGTGGTCGCGGTGATCGGGAAGCTCGTGTCTGCGCTCGGGGTCTTCGGGTCGCCGGGCGACAAGTGGCTCATCGGGTTCGGGATGATCCCCCGGGGTGAGGTCGGCCTGATCTTCGCCACGATCGGACTGCAGCAGGGGGTGTTCGGCGACGACCTCTATGCCGCGGTCCTGCTGGTCGTGCTGGCGACGACGATGCTGGCCCCACCGCTCCTCAAGTCACGCCTGCTCCGGATGAGGGTGCATCGGGGTCCGGAAGCCCCGTCGGATTCGATGCCCGAGGGCGGCTGGCTGCAGGTGGAAGACGGCGTGGTCGAGCTCGCAGCCCGACCACCGGCCGCGCGAGCCCTGCACGTCGGACTCGACGCCGCGCTGCTCGTCGCCGACGACGTCCGGCCCGGGCCGCGCCTGCTCGACTGGCTCGGCAACCTCGGCGACGCCGCCCTGCCCTGGGACGACGGAGCGACCAACGAGCTGTTCGCGGTGCTGGGGCGGGGCACGCCGCGCACCTGGCGGTTCCTCGAGACGACCGGGTTGCTGGAACGGGCGTTGCCGGAGCTCGCCGACGCGGTGACCAAGCGGCGCGCCGACCCGTTCGTGCTCGAGCCCGCGCACGTCCTGACGTTCCAGCTGGTCGAGCGGCTTCGTGCAATCGTCGTGGAGGACCCGCGGGCCGCCGACGAGCACCCGCGGCTCGCGCACCCGGAGTGGCTCGTGCTCGCCGCGCTCATCCTCGACGCAGCAGGGGACGACACGTCTCCGGTCGATGTCGCTCGCAGGCTCGTGCATCGCCTCGACCTCGGCGCGGCCGCCGAACAGGAGATCGCCCTGCTCGTCGGGGACTCCGAGCTGCTCCGCGCCGCGGCGTCGCGCATCGACGGCCTCGAGGAGGAGCGGGTCCTGCAGATCGCGAGCCACCTCGACACGGCCGAGCGCGCCCGCGCGCTCTACGTGCTCAGCGTGGCGATCAACGATCTCGAGCCGTGGGATCGCAAGCGGCTGGACGACCTGCTCGACCTCGTGCTCGTGGTGCTCGACCGTCCGCAGCTCACGGGCCTCGATGCCAGGAACCTCGTCGAGCGACGTCGCGCCGAGGCATTGCGACTGGCCGGGTCGGATCCGGGCGTCATCGACCGTGTCCAGCACGCGCCCCGCGCGTATCTCCTGAACCAGGACGCGGCCGACGTGGCGCGGCAGGCCGCGCTCCTCGAGCCGCTGCCGGGCCGGAGCCGCGCCCGCGTCGGCGTCGTGCCGATCGAGGCACCGAGCGGCTCGCGGCACGAGTGGCGCGTGGAGGTGGCAGTGCGCGACCGCCCGGCCCTGCTCGCGACGGTGTCCGGCGTCCTCGCGGAGGCCGGTCTCGACGTGCTCGACGCAGTCATCGCGACCTGGGACGACGGGGCCGCACTGGAGAGCTTTCGGGTGCGGCGCGCGCTGCTCGAGCCGGCGCAGCTCGACGACGAGCAGATCGCCCGGGCCCGCCCACCCGAAGCCTCGTGGCTCGAGCAGGAGATCGTCGCGGCGTTCGACCGGCCGCTCACCTCACCACCGAACCCGGACGCCGAGGTCATCTTCGACGACAGCGGGTCTCCCTGGTACACGCTCTGCGAGGTGCGGAGCCCGGATCGTCGGGGGCTGCTGCACACGATCACGGTCGGGCTCGCGTCGGCGGGTGCCGATGTGCACTCGGCCCGCCTCGTCACGACCGACGGCCGGGCCGTCGACCGCTTCGAGCTGACCGACCGCACCGGCCGGAAGCTCGACACGGAGGTCAAGGACGCGATCGTCGTCGCGATCACCGGGGGAGTCGTGCCGCGCCGCCGGATGCTCTCGCGCCGCCGCTAGCCGTCGAGGCCGAGATCGTCGGCCAGGCGGGAGCGGCGGGGTTCAGCAGCACCGGCACGATGCCGACGCGGAGCGCACCGAGGACGACGCCGAGGTACGCCCGGGACGCCGCCGCGACCACTGCGACCCGGTCACCGGCGGTACAGCCGAGCGCGAAGAGCGCTGCGGCGGCCCGCCGCTGGTCGCGCGCCGACTCCGCTGCGGTGATACGGATCACCGGCATCGTGCTCAGTACCAGATCGCGACGGGACGGCCGTCGACGTCGCGCTCGGGCGGGTCCGGGAGGCTCCGGCCCTCGCCCCGCGCGATGCGTGCCGCTGACCACGCCGCGGCGCCCGCGTCGGCGATGTCGTCGGCCGCCGCGAGACCACGGAACAGTTGCTTGGACGGCAGCTCGATCCCCACGCGCGCCAAGGCCGTGACGCGAGCACGATTGCCCTCGTCGGTCTTCTTCGTGGCCGGGATCGGTCCACCCGCCAGCTCTTGGAACGAGACTTCGGGGTGAACCTCGTACACACGGCGATCGGAACGCCACGAGGGCATCGCGTCGCGGATCTTGTGGCGCAGCCCGAAGGACTGTGCCGAGAGCCCCTTTCCCGTCAGGCGCTGGGCCTCGCTGTTCGCGACGTCGTGCTCATCGAGCTGCAGCGCTGCCCAAGGCGGTGCATTGAAGACGGCGTTCTTGTGGTGAACGAGGAAGTCGCGGGCCGCTTGGTCGGTCTTCCGGCCACCGTGAGCGATGTCGATCGGCTCGCCCAGCGGAATGTCGACGCCGATCACCTCGGCGTCTCGGCCGATGACATCGGCGAACGTCGAATGGACTCGCGAGTCGCTGACGCTGCCGCCGGTGAGCTCCACGACGAACCAACCACCCTTGCAGCCGTCGACGCCGACGACGCGCACCGATACGTCCGAGCCCGCAGCGTCGAGCGGATCAGGCGTCGACCGATCGGACGCTGACCACCTCGACCTCGAACTTGCGGCGCGGACCCTCGAACTCGACCTTGTCGCCCGGCTTCACACCCATCAGCACCTTGCCGAGGGGCGAGGAGGAGGAGAGCACGTCGTAGGTGTCGTGGCGCTCCTCGATCGACCCGACGAGGTACAGGGTCGTGTCGTCGTCGTCGTCCATCCGGATCTCGACGACCGAGCCGGGCGCGACGACACCGGTGTCGGCGTTGTTGTCGACGACGACCGCGGCCTTCAACATCTGGTCGAGGTGCCGGATGCGGCCTTCGTTCAGACCCTGTTCGTTCTTGGCCGCGTCGAAGTCGGCGTTCTCGCGGATGTCGCCGTGCTCGCGGGCACGCTCGATCCACTGCGAGATCTCGCTGCGACGCTCACCCGAGCGCCACTCGTGCTCTTGACGCAGGCGCTCGTACGCGTCACGGGAGAAGTGCTGTTCGTCGGCCACCGTCCAAGCGTACCCGCCACACCCTCGAATCGAGCCGTTGGATCCGCGGGTTGCGACAAGATGCCGTATGGCCTTCGTCCTCGCGCTCGCGGCAGCGCTCACCTACGGCGCGGGCGACTTCCTCGGGGGGATCGCGACCAAGCGTTCCGGGAGCTCGCTCGGGGTCGTCGCGATGTCGTCGCTCGTCGGCCTCGGCCTCCTGGCAGTTCTGGTGTGGGTCGTCCCCGGGGACCCGACCGCGGCCGATCTCCTCTGGGGTGCTGCCGGGGGGATCGCCGGCGGCACGGGCGTCATGTTCTTCTACGTCGCCCTCGCGACCGGGGTCATGAGCGTGGTCGCCCCGGTCACCGCGGTCACCGGGGCAGTAGTGCCGGTCGCGGCCGGGCTGCTCCTCGGGGAGCGGCCCGGCGGGTGGGCGCTCCTCGGGGTCGCGCTCGCGATCGGTGCCGTCGCACTCCTGGCGCGCGAGGCGCCCGGTGCCAACGAGCACGTCGAGGGGGACCGCCGGCGAGCGTTCGTGCTGGCGCTCGGGGCCGGGCTGGGGTTCGGGGGCTTCTTCGTGCTGTTGGACCGGACGGGCGGTGACGCCGGGCTGTGGCCGCTCGTCGCCTCTCGGTCGGTCACGTTCGCGCTCGCGGCGGTGGTCGCGGTGGTGACGTCCCATGCGGTGATTCCGACACGCGACGCGCGCCTCGCCACCGTCGGCACGGGGATCATGGACATGGCAGCGAACGCGCTGTTCCTCGTGGCGAACCGGTCAGGGTTGCTCGCCCTGGTCGCGGTGGTGACCTCCCTCTACCCCGCGAGCACGATCTTCCTGGCCCAGGTGTTCCTCGGCGAGCGGCTCGCCCGGCACCAGCTGGTCGGCCTCGTCCTCGCGGGCGTGGCGGTCGTGCTCATCGCGGGAACGTGAGGGCCCGGAATAGGGGTTTGACCCGGGTGGGTACGGCTGCGAAAATGGCTGCTTCATGACGCACCTCACCGTCATCCTCATTTCCTAGCGAGCGCCGGACCACCGGCGTTCGCCCTCGACCGTCCACTCCGGTGGGCGGTTTTTCATTGCCCGGAACCTCTCGGAGAGAGCAGCACCGTGACGCACAGGATCGGGATCATCGGCGGCGACGGCATCGGCCCCGAGGTCGTGGCCGAGGCCATGAAGGTCCTCGACGAGGCCGGGGTCGACTACACCCCCATCGTGTTCGACCTGGGCGGCGCGCGCTATCTGCGCGACGGCGAGGTGCTCCCCGATGCCGACCTCGAGGCGATCCGCGGTTGCGACGCCGTGCTCCTCGGCGCCGTGGGGACTCCCGACGTCCCGCCCGGGGTGATCGAGCGGGGCCTGCTGCTTCGCCTCCGCTTCGAGCTCGATCTGTACGCCAACGTGCGCCCGTTCACCGCCGGTCCGAGCGCGCTGAACGACGGTGTCGACATGATCGTCGTGCGCGAGAACACCGAGGGCACCTACGCGGGCGAGGGTGGGTTCCTCCGCAAGGGGACCGCGCACGAGATCGCGACCCAGGGCTCGGTGAACACGAGATTCGGCGTCGAGCGGTGCATCCGGCACACGTTCTCGCTGGCGCAGGCCCGCGACCGCAAGCACGTGACGCTGGTGCACAAGACGAACGTGCTCACCTTCGCCGGAGACCTCTGGGAGCGAACGTTCGACCTCGTCGCCGCGGAGTTCCCCGGGACCGAGACGGCGTACCACCACGTCGACGCAGCGTGCATCTACTTCGTGCAGGACCCGAGCCGTTACGACGTGATCGTCACCGACAACCTCTTCGGCGACATCCTCACCGACCTGGGTGGCGCGATCTCCGGTGGGATCGGTCGCGCCGCGTCGGCGAACCTGAACCCCGACCGCACCGGCCCGTCGCTGTTCGAGCCCGTCCACGGCTCGGCGCCCGACATCGCCGGTACCGGCAAGGCGGATCCGCGCGCGGCGGTGATCTCGGCCGCGATGATGCTGGACTTCCTGGGCGAAGCGGAAGCGGCGGCGCGAGTACGCGACGCGGTGGCGAAGTCCGAAGACCTGACCGGAACGACGAGCGAGCTCGGCGACGCGATCGCCGAGCGGGCCGCTGGCTGAGGAGAACCCGAGATGCCGATCGAGAAGACGAAGAAGATCTGGATGGACGGCGAGCTCGTCGACTGGGACGACGCCAAGATCCACGTGCTCACGCACACGCTCCACTACGGCTCGGGCGTCTTCGAGGGCATCCGCGCCTACCCGACCTCCCGCGGCCCCGCGGTGTTCCGGTTGACCGAGCACATGCGGCGGCTGCACGACTCGGCGTCGCTGCTCCACATGGAGATCCCGTTCTCGGTCGAAGAGCTCGTCGAAGCGACGAAGGCAACGATCCGGGCGTGCGAGGTCGACTCCTGCTACATCCGTCCGCTCGCGTTCCTCGGCTACGGGGAGATGGGTCTCAACCCGCTGCCGTGCCCGGTCAACGTGTCCATCGCCGTCTGGCCGTGGGGTTCGTACCTCGGCGACGAGGGCCTCGAGCGCGGCGTGCGGATGAAGATCTCGACCTGGCGCCGCATGGACCCGAACGTCAACCCGGTGGCGGCCAAGGGCACGGGGATCTACGTGAACTCGAGCCTCGCCAAGGTGGAGGCACTCCACGGGGGCTACGACGAGGCGATCCTCCTCAACACCCAGGGCGACGTGGCGGAGGCGACCGGCGAGAACGTGTTCGTCGTGAAGAACGGTGTGTTGATCACACCGCCGCTCTCGGCCGGCGCCCTCGAGGGTCTGACCCGCGACGCCGTGATGACCATCGCGCGCGACTTCGGGTACGAGGTGCGCGAGCAGACGATGCTCCGCACCGACCTCTACCTCGCCGACGAGGCCTTCCTGTGCGGGACCGCGGCCGAGGTCGTCCCGATCCGTGCGGTCGACGACCGAGAGATCGGTGACCCGGGCGAGATCACGCGCAAGATCCAGGAGACGTACTTCGCGGCCGTGCACGGCGAGGTCGAGAAGTACACGGACTGGTTGGAGTACGCGAACGATGAATGACGACGACGTTCGCCGAGTCGAGATCTACGACACGACACTGCGCGACGGGTCGCAGCTCGAGGGGATCTCCCTCACGGTCGACGACAAGCTGCGCATCGCAGAGCAGCTCGACTGGCTCGGCGTCGACTTCATCGAGGCCGGCTGGCCGGGCGCGAACCCGAAGGACGACGAGGTCTTCCGCCGGGCGACGACCGAGCTGCAGCTCTCCACCAGCACGCTGGTGGCGTTCGGCTCGACGCGGCGCGTCAAGGGCAAGGTCGACTCCGACGACACGCTGCGTCATCTCGTCGAGGCCGGCACCGCTGCGGTCTGCATCGTCGGCAAGGCGTGGGACTACCACGTCACCGAGGCCCTCGGGACGACGCTCGACGAGGGTGTCGCGATGGTCGCGGACTCGGTGGAGTTCCTGCGCGGCAATGGGCTCGGCGTGCTGTTCGACGCCGAGCACTTCTTCGACGGCTACAAGCGCAACCCGGAGTTCTCGCTGCGGGTCCTCGAAGGGGCGACCGAGCGGGGCGCGTCGCATCTGGTGCTCTGCGACACCAACGGCGGGACGCTGCCCGACGAGGTGGAGCGCATCGTCAGCGAGGTCGTCGAGTACTTCAAGCGTGATGTGAAGATCGGTGTCCACCTGCACGACGACGCGGGCACCGGCGTCGCCAACGCGCTCGCGGGTGTCCGTGCGGGTGCCGATCAGGTCCAGGGGACGATCAACGGGTACGGCGAGCGCACCGGCAACTGCAACCTCACGACGATCATCCCCAACCTCAGCCTGAAGATGGGGATCGCGACGATCCCTGCGGATCGCATGGAACGGCTGACCCCGGTCGCGCACCACGTCGCCGAGCTCGTGAACATGGCGCTGAACCCCCAGGCGGCGTACGTGGGTGAGTCTGCGTTCGCCCACAAGGCCGGCCTCCACATGAGCGCCATCGCCAAGCGGCCGGACGCCTACGAGCACGTCCCGCCCGACTCGGTCGGGAACGGGACGCGGTTCGTGGTGTCGGAGATGGCCGGGAAGTCCACGGTCATGCTCAAGGCCGCGGAGCTCGGCCTCGAGCTCGACGGGCCGCAGGCGAACGAGATCGTCGACACGCTGAAGCGGATGGAGCACGAGGGGTTCCACTTCGAGGTGGCCGACGCCTCCCTCGAGCTGCTCATGCGCCGGGCGACCGGGTGGGAGCAGCCGTGGTTCCGCGTCGAGTCGTTCCGAGTCATCACCGACGACCTCCAGACGGCCGAGCCGCGCGTCGGCGAGACGATCGCGGGGGTGGGCACCGAGGCGACGATCAAGGTGCACGCCGGCGGGGACCGGCTGGTGGCGACCGCCGAGGGCAACGGCCCGGTGAACGCGCTCGACACTGCATTGCGGCGGGCGCTCGGCGATCGATGCCCAGGGCTGGAGCGCGTGCACCTCACCGACTACAAGGTCCGCGTCCTCGATACCCAGAAGGGGACCGGCGCGGTCACACGCGTGCTCATCGACAGCACCAACGGTGAGCGCACGTGGACCACGATCGGCGTGAGCGAGAACATCATCGACGCGTCGTGGCAGGCTCTCTATGACTCACTCGTCTTCGGGTTGCTGCTGCACGAGGCAGCCGAACAGAGCCCGGGAAAAGGAACCTCCTGATGCCGACCGACCCGTTCGTCGTACCTACCGACGGCGACGCCCCGCGCCAGGAGCAGAACCTGGCACCCGGCGTCACGATGCCGCCGGCGACGGCGTGGTCGGCCAACCGGCCGGGCGACCTCCACGGCGCGCAGCCGCGCGGCGAGATGCTCGGTTCACCTGGGCCGAACGTCGGCTACGCGCTCACCCTCGTGCACCGGGCCCAGGACCGCCTCGCGCTGGCGCCTCACGAGCACGTCGACGACGCGTCCGCGGTCGTCGGAGCAACGGCCATGAAACGAGCTGCGTCCTACGGTCGAGCCCCGGTGATGGCCGACATCGAGTGCGCCATGCTCGCGTTCGGTTACCAGGGTGGTTGCGCTCCCGACTTCGCGGAGTGGCGCGCCGAGGCCGTGGAGGGTGCACACCACGAGTACGCCCGTCGGCGGGTGTTCTGCGACGCGGTTCCTCTCGACGCGCTCCGCCTCGCACCGCAGGCACTCACGCCGCGCGTCGAGGACGTGCGTCGCGACGTGCGCGCTTCCGCCGAGCGCGAGCTCGCCGCGCTCTCCTGACGCGGAGGGCCCGTCAGCCTTCGAACCTGACAGGATCGTCAGGGTCCCGGGGTAGCCTGACGATCCTCATGAGCGCTTTCCTCCTCTCCGAAGAGCACGAAGCGCTCCGCCGTGCCCTGCGTCGCTTCGCCGAAGAGCAGATCGCTCCGCACGCGGCGGAGGCCGACGAGCGCGCCGAGTACCCCTGGCAGTCGTTCGAGGCCTTCCGGAGCTCGGGCTTCCTCGGCATCCCGTACCCCGAGGTGTACGGCGGCGAAGGCGCCGACGGCGTCGCGTACGCCATGCTCGTGGAGGAGGTCGCCCGGGTCTGTGCGTCGTCGTCGCTGTTCGTGTTCATCACCCGGCTCGCGTGCGCCGCGATCCTGGCCCATGGCTCCGAGGATCTGCGGGGTCGCGTGCTCCCGAAAGCCGCGTCGGGGGAGTGGCAAGGGTCGTACTGCCTCTCGGAACCGAACGCCGGGAGCGACGTCGGCTCGATGACGACACGGGCGGTGCGCGACGGCGACCACTACGTCCTGAACGGCCGCAAGACCTGGATCACCAACGCCGGCATCTCGAGCTTCGCGACCGTGTTCGCCAAGACCGATCCCGAAGCCGGAACGCGCGGGATCAGTGCCTTCGTGGTCGAGTGCGACTCGCCCGGGTTCAGCGTCGGCAAGATCGAGTCCAAGATGGGCGTCCGGGGGTCCCCGACGGGTGAGCTGCTCTTCGACGACGTGGCCGTGCCCGTCGAGAACCTCATCGGCGAAGAAGGAGCAGCGTTCGGCTATGCGATGGAGGCACTCGATGGCTCGCGCCCGATCGTCGGTGCCCAGGCCGTCGGGATCGCGCAGGGTGCACTCGACGCGGCGGTGCAGTACACGACCGAGCGGAAGCAGTTCGGCTCGTCGATCGCCGACTTCCAGGGCATCCAGTTCATGCTCGCCGACATGGCCACTCGCGTCGAGGCGGCGCGCCTCCTCGTGTACCGCGCCTGCTCGATGGCCGAGGTCGGCGCACCGGGCGGCGGGAAGGCGTCCGCGATGGCAAAGCTCTTCGCCTCGGACACCGCCATGCACGTGACCACCGATGCGGTCCAGCTGCTCGGCGGCGCCGGGTACACCAAGGACTTCCCTCTCGAGCGCATGATGCGCGACGCGAAGGTCACGCAGATCTACGAGGGGACGAACCAGATCCAGCGCATCGTGATCGCGCGCCGGCTCCTCGAGGAGCTCACGAGGGCGTAGCCGAGAGAGTCGGTCCCGATCGGGACGCGACGCCCCGCCCCGTAGACTGACCCCTCATGACCGGACCCGTACGCGTTCGGTTCTCGCCCGCACCCACCGGTTCGCTCCACGTGGGCTCGGCTCGGACCGCGCTCTTCAACTTCCTCTTCGCGCGGCACCATGACGGCGTGTTCGTGCTCCGCATCGAGGACACGGACCAGGCCCGCTCGAGGGACGAGTGGGTCGTCGGGATCCAGGAGACGTTGCGCTGGCTCGGCCTGGACTGGGACGAGGGCCCGGTGCTCCAGAGCGAGCGCTTCGCGCAGTACCGCACCGCGGCCGCCGACCTCCTGGAGCGGGGCCAGGCCTACGAGTGCTTCTGCACGGCCGACGAGGTGCAGGCGCGCAACGAGGCGGCCAAGGCCGCCGGACGCCCGCCGGGATACGACGGTCACTGCCGGGACCTGTCCGTCGAGGCGCGGGCCGCGCTCGCAGCGGACGGCCGACCCCGAACGCTGCGGTTCCGCACCCCCGACGACGGGTTCAGCAGCTTCGTCGACGAGGTGCGGGGCGAGGTGCGGGTCGAGTGGTCGACCGTGCCGGACTTCGTGATCCAACGGGCCGACGGCAGCCCCATCTTCTTCCTCGCGAACGCGGTCGACGACCTCGAGATGGGCATCACCCACGTGATCCGGGGCGAGGATCTCATCGATTCCACCCATCGGGTGCTGGCCCTGCGGTCCGCGCTGGGCGGCGGGCCGCCACCGGTCTTCGCCCACCTGCCGCTGATCCTGGGGCCTGACCGAGCGAAGCTGTCGAAGCGCCACGGCGCCGTCGCGCTCGAGGAGTTCCGTGACGCCGGCTACCTGCCGGAGGCGGTCTGCAACTACCTCTCGCTGCTCGGCTGGTCACCAGACGACGGCCGCGAGGTGATGGGCCTCGACGAGGTCGTCGGCGCGTTCACGCTCGAAGGGGTCACCCACGCCGCAGGCGCGTTCGACCACGCCAAGCTCGACTGGATGAACGGCGAGTGGATCCGCCGGCTCACGGTCCCGGAGCTCGAGGCGCGAGCAGCGCCCCTCGCCGAGGCGCGGTTCGGCGATCAGCTCGACCCCGAGCTGTTCCGTGCCGCGCTCGCGCTCGGCCAGGAGCGGGCAGTCACGATCGGTGAGCTCCTCGAGCAGATGGACTTCCTGTTCGTCGCCGACGCAGACTTCGCGATCCCCGATGGCGCATGGGAGAAGCTCGCCGGCACCGAGCGCGTCGGTGAGGTCCTCGATCTCGTCGCGGCCCACCTCGAGACCTGTGAGTGGACCCCGGAGGGAACGGACTTCCGCGACGCCCTCGAGCCCCTGAAGGAAGCGGGGTTGAAGCCGCGCAAGCTGATCCCCGCCGTCTACGTCGCCGTGGAGGGTCGACCGACCGGGCTCCCGGTCTTCGACTCGATGGTGCTCCTCGGGCGCGACCGGGCGCGCGGGCGGGTGATCGCGGCCCGCTCGCGCCTCACCGAGTAGCGAAGCACCGGGCATGACGTGGCTCACCTGGAAGCTGGTGCGGCGGGTTGTGCTCGCGGTGCTGCTCGTCCTGCTCTGCTACTACCTCGTCACGCTCTTCCAGGTCTGGCGCGCGGCGGAGGGTGACGACCGGTCGCACACCCAGGCGATCATCGTGCTCGGTGCCGCGCAGTACGACGGTCGGCCGACCGAGGTCTTCTCCGCCCGACTCGACCACGCGTACGAGCTCTGGAAGGAAGGCGTCGCGCCGACCATCGTGGTGACCGGCGGCGGCCAGCCGGGCGATCGCTTCACCGAGGCCGGCGCGGGCGCCGAGTACCTCCACCAGCTCGGCGTGCCGGATGCCGCGATCCAACGTGAGACGACGAGTCGCAGCTCCTGGGAGTCGCTCAGTGCGTCGGCGCGCTTCCTCCAGGACGAGGGGGTGTCACGCGTGACGCTCGTCTCGGACCCGTTCCACATGCTTCGGCTGCGACTCATCGCCGAAGAGCTCGGATTCGACGCGTCGACCTCGCCGACGCGGACGAGCCCGATCTCGGGCCTCGAGGAGTGGGGGCGGTTCGCCTCGGAGGCGCTGCGCGTCGGGTTCGGGCGGATCTTCGGCTTCGGGGCCCTCGCCCGGGCCTCGCGGGTGGGAAAGGTGGTGCCCGGACTGGCTATCCTGATCGGACCTTCGGGGGTGGTGTAATCGGTAACACAGCTGGTTCTGGTCCAGTCGTTGGGGGTTCGAGTCCTCCCCCCCGAGCCGCCCGACTCCCCGGACCCGCACCACCGGGTGGTCGTGCCCGGCCCCGTCGTCTAGTGGCCTAGGACGCCGCCCTCTCAAGGCGGAAACGGCAGTTCGAACCTGCTCGGGGCTGCAACACGGTCCGCACCTCGCTCGAGGTGCGGACCGCTTCGCGTTCGGACGGAACGCAGCGCGGCGGCACGCCGAGCACGCGGGCATACACGACGCGGAGCACGCGAGCGGGGACCGCGCGATCGGTGCGGGTCACGCGGCCCGCACCGATCGCGACGATCGCGACGCGACGAGGCTGTCGTACGCGCACCGAGCACACCGCGCGCACATCTCGGTCGGAGGTCGCGCTCGTGAAAACCCCGCGAAATCCACCACTTGCGGTGCGGAATCGTTTACCGTCCCTGGTACGTGCACGTGCATTCGAACGCGCGTGCGCGGACGTGGCAACAAGAGCACGCAAGACAGCAAGCAAGCACAGAGGAGCCAAGCCACGCAGCCACGATCGAGCGATCAAGTACGACGGTGGAACTGCCGTTAACCCTTGACACTCGTGTCGGATTGCGTTCGACTTTCCTGCAGCACGCACGCACACCATGGAGGCAACAGCGTGAACAAGGCAGAGCTCATCGAAAAGATCGCCGAAGGGGCTGGTCTCTCGAAGGCCGACGCCGACAAGGCGCTGGATGCCCTCGTGAAGGCGATCATCGCAGCCGTCAAGGTCGACGACCCGGTCGCGATCCCCGGCTTCGGAAAGTTCTCGCGCAGCCAGCGCAAGGCGCGCGAGGGCCGCAACCCGCGGACGGGTGAGCCGGTGCACATCCCGGCTTCGAAGGCCGTCAAGTTCTCGGTAGCTTCCGCCTTCAAGAGCGAGGTGAAGGACTGAGACCGAGCTGCTCCAGTGAGCAGCATTCGGAGACCGAAACCCGTCAAAGAAAGGTGGTGACCGTGCCTCCGGCAAAGCGACGTACTGCACGCAAGAGCGCGGCGAAGAAGACAACCGCACGGAAGCCGGCGAAACGCCGGGCAGCCAAGAAGTCGACCGCTCGTAAGTCGACGGCACGGAAGCCCGCGAAGCGTCGGAAGAAGGCAGCGGCGAAGAAGGCTCCGGCCAAGCGTCGCAAGAAGGCAGCGGCGAAGAAGGCTCCGGCCAAGCGTCGTCGGAAGAAGGCAGCGGCGAAGAAGGCTCCGGCCAAGCGTCGCAAGAAGGCAGCGGCGAAGAAGGCTCCGGCCAAGCGTCGCAAGAAGGCAGCGGCGAAGAAGGCTCCGGCCAAGCGTCGTCGGAAGAAGGCAGCGGCGAAGAAGGCTCCGGCCAAGCGTCGCAAGAAGGCAGCGGCGAAGAAGGCTCCGGCCAAGCGTCGTCGGAAGAAGGCGGCTCCGGCCAAGGCTCCGGCCAAGCGTCGGAAGAAGGCTGCGGCGAAGAAGGCTCCGGCCAAGCGTCGCAAGCGTCGCTAGTCAGCTCCATCGAACGCACACGAGGGGGCCTTTCGGGGCCCCCTCGTCGCGTCCGGACTCGGTCCGGAGCCGTTCGGGAGGTGGGGTCAGAGCTCGTCGAGGAGCTTGAACGCCTCGGCGCAGGCGAGCCCGGCCGGCGCCCCGGCCTCGGCCGCGACGGCCCGCACCCGCTGCTCGAACGCCTGCCGCTGGGCGGTCACGGTCGTCGCCCCGATGGCGGGGTCGTCGGCGTCGATGCCCATCGTCGAGCGCCACTGGCTGCGGTGCTCGAGGAGTGCGGTGACCTTGGTGTCGATGGAGCTCTCGACGTCCTCGAGGTGGTCCACGAGCTCGGCCTCGAAGAGGAGCAGGCGCTCGGGCCGGTGGGGCACCCCGGTGTCGGGGAAGAAGTGAGGGTCGCGCGCGGCGACGATGCCGTCGATGGCGAGCTGCCCGGCGTGCAGGTGGTCGGGGTGGAGGCGGTAGCGCTTCCACGGGTCGTGTCCCAGCACGATGTCGGGCCTCGCGGTCCGGATCACCTCGCAGACGCGTCGGCGCATGCCCGCGTCGTGCTCGAGCTCGCCGTCGACCGCGTCGAGGAAGTGGATGGCGCCGATTCCCAGGACGTCGGCGGCGGCGCGCTGCTCGACGCGTCGCCGTCCGGCGAGCTCGGAGACGTCCACCTCGGGGTCCCACGACCCCTTCGACCCGTCCGTCAGCACGAGGAGCTCGACGGCGGTTCCCGCCCGCGCCCACTTCGCGAGGGTGCCACCACAGCCGAACTCGACGTCGTCGGGGTGCGCCCCGATGGCGAGCGCACGCGAGGGAGGGGTGAGGTCGACGTCCGGCGCGGTCACGGCGCCGCCGGCGAGGTCAGGCGCTCGAGGTCGGACGGGATGTCGACGTCGAACGCGAGGTCGGTGCGGCGCACGACACGGAGACCGAGCCTGAGCCGTCGCGCCTCGGCCGCGTGACGACGGAACGACCCGGGGCCGTACGAGAAGCGGAACGGTACGTCGATGGGGACCGAGCACACGTTGGTGCCGTCGTCGCGGTGGCAAGGGACGAGCACCACGACCGGCCGGCTGAGGTCGCGGCCCAGCGGCACGAGCGACTCGGCGTACGGAAGGTCGGCGTGGGCGACGATCGCGCGGACGCACCCGAGCCCCGCCGCACGCGTCCGGCCGGCATCGGCGGCACCGTCGAGCCCATTTCCGGGGTCGTCGACGAGGTCGAGCCCGAGGTCGGTGGCCCACTGCCGCACCTCGGGCGCACCGGTCACCACGATCACGTCGAGGCCGGCGGCTGCTCCGACGACCCGGGTCGCGAGCTCGCGGGCGAGCTCGGCGCGTCGCGCTTCGGTGAGGTGCTCGGCGAGGCGGGCCTTCGCCGCGACGAACGACCGGATCGGGATCACGACCGCAGCACGCTCCAGACTCGCCCGCTCCACGCCTGGGCGCCCGGGGTCGTCAGGCACGGGGGCTCGACCGGGGGCGGTCGGACACGGAGTCGTGATGCATCGGGCTGCGTATGCTACCGGCGTGGAGCCCCTCTACGACGTGGCTCGCGTCGCGCTGCTCGGTCCGATGCGTCTCGGGGTCCGTTGGACGATCGAAGGGGCGCACCGCATCCCGATCCACGGGCCGGCGATCGTCGCGAGCAACCACGTCTCCTATCTCGACCCGCTGGCGTTGGGCTACCTCGCCGATGTCCGCCATCGCCGAGTCCGCTTCCTGGCCAAGGCCGAGCTGTTCGACAAGGCCGGCCTCGGGTGGGCGCTCCACCAGATCCACCAGATCCCCGTGGCGCGGAACTCCGAGGGCGCGGCTGCCGCGCTGGATCCGGCGGTCGCCGCGCTCCGGTCCGGGGAGTGCATCACCGTCTTCCCCGAGGGCACGATCTCGCTCGACCTGGAGCCCATGGCCGGGAAGACCGGCACCGCACGGCTCGCCGCCGAGAGCGGCGTGCCGGTGATCCCGGTCGGCGTGTGGGGCCTGCACCGCATGCTCTTCAAGGGGCGGCGCCCGCAGTGGCGGTGGGGCGTCGCCGAGACCATGGTCGTCGGGGACCCGGTGCGGGTGCAGCCCGGCGACGACGTGTACGAGGCGACCGACCGGATCATGTCGGCGATCGCGACGTGCGTCGCGCGGGCCCGTGAGATCTATCCGCAACGCCCGACCGAGGGCGAGGACGCGTGGTGGGTCCGGACCCCGGCCACGGCGAAGCTACGACCCGCGCTTCGCACCGCCGACGGGGTGCCGGAGTGAAGCGGCCGACCGTCGCGGTCGTGGGCGCCGGCTCCTGGGGGACCGCGGTTGCGGCGATCGTCGCCGAGCACGCCGACGTCCGGCTCTGGGCGCGCGACCCCGAGCTCGCAGCAAGCATTGCGGCCGATCACGAGAACGCCCGCTACCTGCCCGGCATCGTGTTGCCCACCGGGGTCCACACGACGGCAGACCTCGCATCCGCGTGCGCCGGGGCGGAGGTCGTCGTGATCGGTGTGCCGTCGCACGGGTTTCGAGCAGTGCTGGCCGACGCGGCCGAGGAGATCGGCGATTCCGTTCCAGTCGTGAGCCTCTCGAAGGGCGTCGAGCAGGGCACGCACCTGCGCATGACCGAGGTCGTCGCGGACGTGCTCACGTCGCACCGCGTGGATCGCATCGGCGTGTTGACGGGGCCGAACCTCGCGAGCGAGGTCGCGCAGGGTCAGCCGACGGCATCGGTCGTCGCGATCCCCGACGCAGCTGTGGCCGAGCGTCTCCAGCAGATGTTCATGGGCCGGACCTTCCGCGTCTACACGAACCCCGATGTCGTCGGGTGTGAGATCGCGGGTGCGTTGAAGAACGTCATCGCCATCGCGACCGGCATCGCCGCCGGACTCGGCTACGGCGACAACACGAAGGCCGCCCTCATGACGCGTGGGCTGGCCGAGCTCGCCCGTCTCGGCGTCGCGCTCGGTGGTGACTCCCTGACGTTCTCGGGTCTCGCGGGGATGGGCGACCTCGTCGCGACCTGCACCAGCGAGAAGAGCCGTAACCGGTACGTCGGCGTCGAGCTCGGTCGCGGCCGCCGGCTCGACGACATCGTCACGGAGATGCAGATGGTCGCGGAGGGGGTCAAGAGCACGCGTGCGGTGCTCGAGCTCGCCGGCCAGCACGATCTCGAGATGCCGATCGCCGCGATGGTCGGCGCTGTCCTGTACGAGGATGCGACTCCGGCAAACCTGGTCCCCTCGCTCATGCTGCGCGAGGCCAAGGCCGAGCTGCACGGCATCCGTTGAGCTCCACCTTGGTCGGTACGTTGGGTGGGCGCGGCCACGCGCGGGTCGACGCACACGGTGGGATCGCCTCGGACCGACTCGGGTGGTCCTTCGAGTGGTGGATCGGCGGCGACGACCGTTGGTACGTCCCGGAGCGCGAGTCGACCGTGCGCCAGACGCTCGTCGGCGACGCGCCGATCGTGCGTACCGCGGTACGCGTCCCCGGTGGCGACGCAGTGCAGTACGCGTACGGTGCGACGGCGCCGGGAGTCCCCGACGGTTCGATCGTCGTGGAGTTCGAGAACGACTCACCCGCCCCGTTCGTCGTCGCACTGGTCGTCCGTCAGGCCCGAGCCGTCGGCGTCCAGGAGACCACCGCCTTTCTCGACCGCCGCCGAGCGTTGGTCATGCCGCGTGCTCCGTCGCGCTGGTCGGTCGCGAAGGGGCACTCCACCGACGTGGAGGTCTGCAGCGGGGCGGCACGCGAAGGTCCGTTCCCGTCCACGACCGACCGCGGCGGCCGGATCGAAGCCGCGTTCCTCCACCCGGTGCCGCACCGAGCGCGGCCTGCGGGTCGCGATCGCGCTGGGCGACGAAGCCTTGACGCGTGGAGACCTCGACCGCCTCCCCGCGCCCGACGCGGTGGCGCGGGGTTGGACCGCGCAGCTCGACCGCGCCATGAGGGTCGAGCTCCCCGACCCGCGGCTCTCCGCCGCGGTGCGTGCCGCTCGGGCCCAGGTGCTGCTCGCAGGCGGGCTGCGGCGTCCGACCGGCGATGTCGTCGCCGCGCTCGAGGACTGGGGGTTCGACGCCGAGGCCGCGGATGCCTTCCCGTTGCTGTCGGGGCGTGAGCGACGACGGGCGGGCGCGAGACCGCGCCGACCCGCGACCTGGAACGAGGTCGTGGCACTCCTCGACCTGGACGAACCGGCGCTCCTGCTCCTCGGCCTCCGCGGCCTGCTCGCGTTCGACGGTCCGGACCAAGAGATCACCCTGCTCTCCGAGCTGCCGCCGGGTTGGGAGGGGCAGGGGATCGAGGTGCACGACGCCCCGACGCGCGACGGCCCGGTCTCGTACGCGGTGCGGTGGCACGGCGAGCGACCGGCGCTCCTCTGGGAGGCACCCGCCGCGCGGTGGTGCAGTGCGCCGGGCCTGGATCCGAACTGGTCGAGCGGCGCGCCGACCGGGGACGCGCTCTTGGCGGCTCCCACGACGACGCCGTGAGCAGGCTCCCGACGCCGTCACAGCTCGAGGCGGCGGGGCTGTACGACCCGAGCGCGCACGACGCGGTGGAACGGCTGGAGCTGGTGACACTGTCGCTCGAGCACGGGGCGACGTACGACGAGATCCGCCGGGCGATCGCCGAGCGCCGGCTCCACGCCGTCGCCGCGGAGCGCGTGATCATCGGCGGGAACGAGCGCCTCACCCTCGACGACGCCATCCTCCGGAGCGGGATCGATCCGGCACTCGGGCTGCGAGTGTGGCGCGCCCTGGGGTTCGTCGTACCGGACGCGGATGACCCGCTGTGCACCGACGCCGACGTCGAGATCTTCCGGTTCTTCGAGCTCGCGACCACCGTCTTCACCACGGAATCAGCCGTCGCCCTCGCCCGGACGGCGGGGAGCTCGATGGCGCGGTTCGCGGACGCGGCGATCTCCGGCGCGCGCGCCATGCTCGAGGCCCCGTTGCGCTCGGAGGGCGCCACCAGCGTCGACATCGCGCGCACGTTCCTCGGGGTGGCCGAAGACGTGGTGCCGCAGCTGTACCCGATGCTCGAGACCGTGCATCGGCGCCACCTCATGGATACCGGGCGGCGTTACTCGCTCTGGGGGGTCGCGCCGACCGAGGAGAGCACGACCGAGGCCGTCGTCGGGTTCGCCGACGTGGTCGGCTTCACCGCGCTCTCCCAGCAGCTCGCGCCGGTCGAGATCGACGCTTTGGTCGTCGGGTTCGAGGAGCGCGCGCTCACGGTCATCGCGCGGCCCGGCGCGCGCCTGGTGAAGGTGATCGGCGACGAGGTGATGTTCGTCGCCGGCGATGCCTCGGATGCCCTCGACATCGCCCGGGGACTCATCGCCGATCCCGAGCTGCCGGACCTGCGGGTCGGGCTCGCCGCCGGCGAGGTCGTCTCCGTGGAGGGCGACCTCTACGGCTCGGTCGTGAACCTCGCGGCACGCCTGGTGCAGCTCGCGGCACCTGGCGGCATCGTCGCCGACGCCGAGACGGCCCGCCGCCTCGGACCGAGCGCGGACCTGCATGAGGCGGGTGCGCGGTCGGTCGCGGGCTTCCCGGACCCGATCGACGTCTTCTCGTCGCCGGCTCGGACCGTGACCTCGATCCCGCCCGAGGGCTGACGGTTCACTGAACCGACAGGTACCGCTCAGGTGGCTGCTGGATCGCAGGAACGGTCCGTTCACGTCGCGGCAATCCCGGCGACCTGCGACCTTTCCTACGTTGCCCTCAGGAGAGCCGGGAAGTCTGGTCGGCACGTCGCCAATAGCGACGGACAGCTACGTCCCCCGTGGGGAGGAGCCGACCAGAGATGTCCGAAATGAGTGGATGCCGGATCCCGAACGGGATTCGTGCCGGCGAGCTCATGGTGAGGTTCTCCAGGCACCCGACTCTCGGGGCCCGGCCCGCGCACCGTGCGATCGACTCGATCGTGGGCACGCGCGCCGTCTCTTGGATCCCGGTGCACTCCGGGGGATCGGAAGGAGCGACATGAGACGACGAGCCGCGCTCGTTGCCGCGATCAGCGGCGGCGCAGTCCTCGTGGCAGCAAACCCTGCGGGAGCACAGAACCTGAGCCCCGAGATCGTCCAGGGCAACCTGGACAACACGTTCGTCCTGCTGGCCGCGGTGCTCGTGATCTTCATGCAGGCCGGGTTCGCGCTCGTGGAGGCGGGCTTCACCCGGGCGAAGAACGTCGCCAACATCATGATGAAGAACCTCATGGACTTCATGGTCGGCCTGATCGCCTTCTACGTCGTCGGCTTCGCGATCGCCTTCGGGCCCGCTGCCGACGAAGGGATCAAGCAGTTCATCGGGGTCAAAGGGTTCTTCCTCGGAGCCGGTGCCGACAGCTACACGAGTGGGTCGACGCTGAACGTGTTCGTGTTCTTCGTCTTCCAGCTCGCGTTCGCGGCCACGGCCGCGACCATCGTGTCGGGAGCGATGGCCGAGCGCACGAAGTTCAAGTCGTACTTCCTGTACAGCATCGGGATCACCGCGTTCATCTACCCGGTGGTCGTGCACTGGCTGTGGGGCGGCGGCTGGCTCGCGCAGCTCGACACCGTGCCGATCGACTTCGCCGGATCGACGATCGTCCATGTCACCGGTGGGGTCGCAGCATTGATGGGTGCCATCGCCCTCGGACCGCGCATCGGCAAGTTCGGCAAGGACGGGGCTGCGCGCACCATCCGTGGGCACTCGATCCCGCTCGCCGTCCTCGGGACGTTCATCCTGCTGGTGGGTTGGTACGGGTTCAACCCGGGTTCGTACCTCGCTGCCGACGGTCTGGCCATCGGCCAGATCGCGACGATGACCACGCTCGCAGCAGGAGCGGGAGCGGTCGTCGCGATGCTCGTGGCGTGGTGGACGACGCACGGGAAGGCCGACGTCGGGATGGCGGCCAACGGGGCGCTCGCCGGCCTCGTGGGCATCACCGCCGGCTGCTACGCGGTCAGCACGACCGGAGCGCTGATCATCGGTGCGATCTGCGGCGGTGCAGTCGTCGGCAGCATCTGGTTCTTCGACCGAGTGAAGGTCGACGACCCGGTTGGTGCGGTTTCGGTGCACGGCACGTGCGGGATCATCGGCACGCTGCTGGTCGGGTTCTTCGCGGCCGGCAACGCCGGTGACGCGGGGATCTTCTACGGCGGGAACGCCGACCAGCTGATCGCCCAGATCATCCTCGTGGTCAGCGTCGTCGCCTGGGTGGCGATCGCCTCCGGCATCCTCTTCTTCATCCTGAAGAAGACCGTCGGGCTCCGGGTGACACCGGACGAGGAGGCCGAAGGGCTCGACCGGATCGAGCACGGGTACTCGGGCTACGACTCGGAGGTGTTCACCTTCGTCGAGGAGGACGAGGTGCCCGTGGGCTGACCGGACACGGTTCGGTCACACCATTCGCGTGGTGTGCCCAGTCGCCACTCCACCCTCCGGCGGCTGGGCACACCACCGAACCGCATGCCCGCCTGCGTGCAAGTCAGGCGTTCGCGACCCGCAGTGTCGCGATCTCCCACGGGAGGAGCTCCAGGGCCCCGCTGAACGTGTCGGTGACGCGACCGCGGAGGTCGATGATGTCGCCGGTCGCGTTCGCGTCGCCCAGCGCGATCCGGGCAGTCGCGACCGCGGGGGACGCGTTCAGGACTCGCACGACGAGTGCACCGCGTTCGCGCAACACGGCCGAGACTTGAGCCCCCTCGACCTCGAGGATCTGCCCATCGGGTGGCGTCGCGCCACCGGACCCGACCACTCGCGCCCGCTCGAGCGGTACGAGGAGCTCATCGGCGGCCTCGTAGAGCTGCGCCGCCTGCCAGTCGCCGCGGTGGGGGAGCACCGCGTACTCCACGACATGTCGTCCCTGCAGCTGCGGTCCTTCCAGCGGGTCGAACGGTCCGGCCGGGTTCGGTCGCAGGGAGATCTCGCCGCGGGACAGGTAGCCCGTGGCTCGCAAGAGCGTGAGAGCGAGCTCGTGGCCCCGGCCCTGGTCGTCGACGAGCACCTCGTACTCGAGCAGCCCGTCATGGAGCAGCGCGAGGCCCAGCGAGCCGTCGGACGCGTCGACGAAGCGGCGAGACACGAAGGTGGGGAGCCCGAACTCGTTCGGACCGCCTTCGGCGGTCAACCCGCGGCGGACGACCGTGAACGCGCACTCGGCGTCGGAGCCGTCGACCGGCGCCGGGAGCGGGAAGTGAGCCCGGAGGCGGTGGTCGCGGCACTGGTTGTCGAGCTCGACCCGGACCCGGAGGAAGCGCTCCCCGGCGCGGAGCTCGAGGGTCGTGCGCACGGAGGTAGCGACCGTGTGGTCGCTGCGGTGGGTGCACCGTTGTCGATCGCCGATCGCGTGCGTCGGGAAGGTGTACTCGGAGGTGACGGCCACGCGCGCCCGGACGTCACCCGTCTCGACGACGTCGATCGTTACGCGCTCGGGTTGCTCGACGATCTGGTCCGTGTCGGGTGGCGAGTAGTTGTAGGTGTCGCCGCCGTCGCCGCCGTCGACCAGGCGGTTGGCGCCCGTGGTGACGACGCCATCGGCGGTGGTGAAGGTGAGCGTGCCGTCGGTGGGATCGACCTCGACCGCGAGGTGCTCGTTGCTCAGCGTCCGATCGGCGGCGCGTGCCGTTCCGGCCGGGCCGGCGCCGTCGGTGGGGGTGAAGGTGCGCCATCCGAACCCGGGAACGGAAGCCGCGTCGAAGACCGCCTCCCGTGTCGACGGGAGCTGTTGTCGGAACCGGATCGTCGCTCCGGTCTCCCCGAGTGCGAGGAGCTCGTCGCGCACGTCGTCGAGGTCGATCGCGGCTTCACCGGGCCGCACCGCGTGGAAGACGTACTCCCACTCGTCGGGCGCGGTCTCGGCCCGGTCGACGTGTGCGATGCGCGCACCGGCGAACTCCGGACCGCGGATCATCTCGAGGACCCAGCGCACCTTCTGGCCGATGACGAGCGTCGTGAAGCCGGCGGTGTCGACCGTCTCCACGACCTGCGTCGGGCACGGGGTACCGTCGTTCGCGACGAAGTGCACGGGCCCGTCGCCGTCGATGAAGGCGTGGACCAGCCCGCTCCGCGCCGAGCGCGTCGGGTTCGCGACGACTGTCGCACCGGCGGGCGCGTCGACGCGGGCAGCATGCGTGCGTACGGCGTCCTTCGTGAGCGCATCGCCGACCTGTCGCGCCTCCTGGTAGCGGACGATGACCGCGTCGACGACCTCGTCGGCGCTGCAGGCGCACGAGGAGTCGTGCGCGCTGTTGAGCACCAGGTTGCGCCACGCGACGTCCAGCAGCGCGTCCGGGTACTGCGCAGGATCGAGCAGGAGCGCACTCAGGGGTTCGGCTCGTCGTTCGAGGGACCGTTCCGCTGCCGCGCAGGCACGGTGCACGTCGACCCGGTTGGACGCGACGCCCATCAGCACGTTCGAGCGGGCCCCGGAGCGCAGCTCGCCGCTCCACACGTCGAGGCCCTCGATCGGCTGCGCGGCGAGGTACTCGGGGAGCGAGGACACGACGAAGCGGTAGCGGTCCTGTGCCTCGTTCGCGGCGGCGACCACGTCACCGAGCCAGGGCTGGGGGAGGAGGTGGTCGCTCCCGTTCATCAGGAGCATCCCGCCCCCGGGCAGCCGGGCGGGACCGAGCTCCTGCTCATATCCGTCGGCTCGGGCCACGAGCCCGGCGGCGTCCGGTGGGAGGTCGCGCCCGTTGGAGTACGAGCCGTACAGGTACTCGGCCCGCACCCGGGAGCCGTCGGGCGCTTCCCACCAGAAGGCGGTCTGGGTGATCGCCGCCGGCACGCCCCGCCAGAGCACGGCGTCCTCGAAGCCGGCGAGCCGGAGCAGCTGGGGCATCTGGGCGACGTGCCCGAACATGTCGGGCAGGTACCCGACCTCCATGAGCCCACCGAGCTCCTCGGCCCGGGCGATGCCGAGCTGCAGGTCCCGGACCATGGTCTCGCCCGAGACCATGAACTCGTCCATCAGGACCATCCACGGTCCCACCTGCAGACGCCCGCTGGCGGTGAGGCGGGCGATGCGCTCGGCGCCGTCGGGCCGGATCTCGAGGTAGTCGTCGATCACCGCGGTCTGGCCGTCGAGGAGGAAGCGGGCGTAGGTCTCGTCCCGCTCGAGCAGGTCGAGCAGCTGGTCGAGCAGCCGGACGAGGCGCACTCGGAACGCCTGGAAGGGGAGGTACCACTCCCGGTCCCAGTGGGTGTGGGGAACGATCGCGACGTGCACGGGAACGGCTGCGCCGGGGCGGGAGGTGACCGTCATCGCGGGCAGCCTACGGGCCGCCCCGGGGATGACCCCTCGGGCTCGGTCTGAAAGGTTCCGGTCAGCCTCGTGTCGCGTGACGTTCACGACAGTGAACGACCGGCGTAACGACACCTCTTTATCGTCCGCCTCAGCAAGTTCACGACTGGGCAACGGCGCCTCGGCGTGGTCCGTGTTCCCCGGCGCTGCCGGGAAATCAGGAGGGTGGAGTGAGACTGACGAAACGAAAGGTAGGGATCATCACGGTCCTTGCCGTGATCGGAGTGCTCGCGATGTCGGGCGCTGCGTTCGCGGCAGGGGTCGATCCGTCGACGACGATCGATCCCAAGGGTGCCTCTGCGAAGGGCATCGGGGAGGTCGGCACGAGCCTGAACCTGTTGTGGATCGTCATCGGCGCAATCCTGGTGATCTTCATGCAGGCCGGGTTCGCGATGGTGGAGACCGGGTTCTGCCGGGCCAAGCATGCATCGCACGTGTTCAGCACGAACTTCGCAGTGTTCGCACTCGGGTTCGTGGCGTTCTTCCTGATCGGGTTCCCGATCATGTTCTCCGGCTTCAGCTATGCCGGGTACTTCGGCCTCGACAAGGCGTTGAGTCCCGATCTCGGGCTGATCCAGTTCGGGAACGGCGACTGGACGTTCCTCTGGGCGCGGTCGGGTTGGGGCCTGAGCGGGGCCGCGTACAGCGCCCCGATGGCGGCGTTCTTCCTGTACATGGTCGCCTTCATGGACACCACCGCCACGATCCCCACGGGGGCGATGGCGGAGCGGTGGAAGTGGAAGGCGTTCGTGGGCTGGGCGCTGTTCTGCGGTGCGCTGTACTACCCGATCTTCGGCGGCTGGACCTGGGGTGGTGGCTGGCTGAGCCAGCTCGGCAACAACCTCTCCCTGGGCTTCGGCTACGTGGACTTCGCCGGATCCGGCGTCGTGCACGCCATGGGCGGCATCGCCGGCTTGGCCGGAGCGATGGTGCTCGGGGCTCGGATCGGCAAGTACGGACCCGACGGGAAGCCACGAGCACTCGCGGGGCACAACATCCCGATGGCTGGGATCGGTGTGTTCATCCTGCTGTTCGGTTGGTTCGGGTTCAACGCGGCATCCACGTTCGCGGCAACCGACGTTCGGTTCACGGTCGTCGCGGTGAACACCGCGATCGCCGCGGCGTTCGGTGCGGCAATCGCGATGGTCTACGCGATGAAGCGCATGGGGAAGCCCGACCCGGGCATGATGATGAACGGCATGCTCGCCGGTCTCGTGGCGATCACGGCGCCCTGCGCGTTCGTGCAGCCATGGGCGGCAGCCGTGATCGGCGGCCTCGCCGCGATCATCGTGTACGAGTCGATCGGCTTCTTCGAGAAGCGCGGCATCGACGACCCGGTGGGGGCGATCTCCGTCCACGGCGTCGGCGGCATCTTCGGTGTGCTCTGCATCGGGATCTTCGCCGACGGCCGCTACGGCGGTGGTTGGAACTCCACGACAGAGGGTGCTGCCGGCTCGGCGAAGGGCCTGACCGGGATCCTGTACGGGACCAACGGCAAGCTCTTCGGCAGTGGGTCCTTCGGTGAGCTCGGCTTCGGCCAGCTCGCGTCGCAGGCGATCGGTGCTCTGGTGATCATCTTCATCATGGGTGGCATCGCCTACGGCTTCTTCAAGCTCCAGGACAAGTTCACCAAGGGCGGCATCCGTTCCACGGAGGCCGACGAGATCGCTGGTCTCGACCGTCCGGAGATGGGGGTGCTCGCATACGACAACCTCCAGATCCGCGAGATCGACGTGGTGGGCATGGATCCGGCCGACGACAAGGTACTGGCGACCGGGGGCGACTCTCCCGATCCCACGACCGGTCGGTAGGGAGCACGGACCACACTTCCCCCGTCCCCCCGAGGGGAGTGGGAGTGGGCCGGTCGGGCGTCAGCCCGGCCGGCCCCTCCGCGTCCGGCGGCGTCCGCGCGCGAGCCCGCGCCGTACGCTGCACGGATGCTCGACCTCGCTCGCACGTCGGTCTTCCTCGACTTCGACGGCACGATCAGCGAGGCCGACACGGGGGTGCACCTCCTGGCGCGCCTTGCGTCCCCCGAGTGGGAGGCGATCGCCGAGGCCTACCGGCGCGGCGAGATCGAGAGCCGCGAGTGCCTGCTCGACGAGTGGGATCTGCTGCCCGCAGACGTGCAGCGCGACGAGGCGCAGCTCCGCGAGGTGGCCCGTGAGGTACCGCTCGACCCGGCGACCCGTCCCCTCGTCGACGCGCTTCGAGCCGCGGGGGCCGAGGTCGTGGTGGTCTCCGACGGGTTCGGGTTCCCGGCCGACGAGGTGGCGCGCGACCTCGGGGTCCCGGTGGTCACGAACGCGGTCGACTTCTCGACCGGCCGACTCGACTTCCCGAACGAGGACCGCTGTTGCGCGTGCTCCTCGTGCGGGACCTGCAAACAGGCGCCGATCAAGGACGCCCGCCATCGTGGACAGGCGACCGTGCTGATCGGCGACGGTACGAGCGACCGCAAGGCGGCGCTGCTCGCCGACGTGGTGTTCGCCAAGGCCGGGCTCGCGGTGTGGTGCGCCCGCAACGGCGTGGCGTTCGTCCCGTTCGAGACGCTCGCCGACGTGCAGCGGGCCCTGGTCGACGACGCCTGAGGCAGGGTCGTCCGTCCCCGAGGCCCGGGGCCGGACCGGATACCGTCGCCGAGGTGACGACTCCGACCCTCCGGCTCGAGCGACGCTGCTGGAAGGCGGGCGAGCGCATCGTCGTCGGGATCGACGAGGTGGGGCGCGGCGCGTGGGCCGGGCCGGTCACGGTCGCCGCCGTCGTGCCGGCACCCGAGCACCTGCGGGGCGTGCGCGACTCGAAGCAGGTCTCGCGCCAGGATCGCCCGGGGGTCGCGGCCGACGTGCGGGCATGGGCGGTCGCGGTGGGCGTGGGGCACGCGTCGCACGACGAGTGCGACGCCCTCGGGATGACGGCCGCGCTGCGCACGGCGGCGTTCCGTGCCCTCGGTGAGCTGTCGGCGCAGGGGTACGAGCCCGACCGGGTGATCCTCGACGGCAACCACGACTACCTCGGGCTGGGCGGCCGGGTCACCACGGTGATCAAGGGCGACGCCTCGGTGCTGGCCGTCGCCGCCGCGTCCTGCGTCGCGAAGGTGACCCGGGACGAGATGATGGCGGCCGAGGCCCACCAGTACCCCCCGTACGACTTCGAGTCGAACGTCGGGTACCCATCACCCCGCCACAAGGTGGCGCTCGCCGGGTACGGCCCGAGCGCGATCCACCGGCGGTCGTGGGTGTTCATGGAGGGGTTGTGCTGGCGGGGCCTCCCGCCGCCGCCGGGACGACTCTTCGCCTGACCGGGGCGCAAACCGTTCGAAAATCACCGGACGTACCGCCAACTCGCGGGGAACAACGCGTAGCCTCGTGGTTTCGAGATGGAAGCGGAGGAGTCCTGATGGCCGTCGATCTTCCCGAGGTGCACGCCCAGGCCCTCGACCACACACGCCGGTACGTCGCTGGCGTCGGGGACGACCAGTGGGGGATCGACTCGGCCTGCGACGGTTGGGACGTCCATACGATGGTGAACCACATCGTCGGCGGGAACCTCTGGGTCCCCGAGCTGGTGGGGGGCAAGACCATCGAGGAGATCGGCGACGCGCTCGACGGCGACCTGCTCGGCAGTGACCCGATCGCCGTCTACGACGCGTCCGCAGCGGGCGCGGCCGCGGCGTTCCGGGCCCCGGGCGCGATGGATACCTCCGTCGCGGTCTCGTACGGGCCGGTGCCCGGCTCGGTCTACTGCGGCCACCGGTTCGTCGACGTGCTCATCCACGGGTGGGACGTCGCGAAGCCGACCGGTCAGGACACCAACCTCCCCGAGGAGCTCGTCGAGGCGTGCTTCGAGGTCGTCGAGCCCCAGATGGAGATGCTCCGCGCGAGCGGCATGTTCCAGGAGCTCCCCGCACCGGCGGGCGGCGACCGCCAGGCGACCCTCCTCGCGTTGCTGGGCCGAGAAGACTGACGCATAGGCTCGCTCGCATGGGTCAGGACATCACCGTCACCGCGCGTCCGGGCGCCTCGCCCGCGGTCCGCTTCTTCTCGTGCAACCGCTCGATCACCGGCATGGCGATCGAGTCGTACGGGTCGGTGGACGACACCACCGGGAACCGTCCTCCCGACGTGCTCGCGCGCCGGTTGTTCGATCTCGGCGCGACCGGCGTGACCGTGTACTCGAGCGACGTGATCGTCGCGGCGCCCGATGCGGCGTGGGCCGAGCTCGAGCCCAAGGTCGTCGAGGCGATCGAGCACCTCTTCGGCTTCTACGGCGACGACGCCGGCTGGGCCGACGACGCGCTCCGGTCGATCGGCGTCGAGCCGCTGCCCCGACTCTTCGACTCGTAGCCCTCCGCACGAGGTTTGGCCGCGGGGGTTCCGGGGCACGTTTGCCTTGGTGGGCGGCGGCTGCTCTGACCCGCCGCCCGGAGACGAGCGCCGCTGCTCACCATCTTGTTGGTGCACCCCGTGGGGTCAGGGGCTCAGAGAGTGCACACACAGATGAGAACATCGTTCCGTGACCGGTCCTGACGATTCCCCGATCGAGGCCGGCGGGTTCTCCGCGTGGCTCCGCTGACGATCGAGGCGGCGCTGCGTGGTGCGCGCGACGCCGACGTCCCGTGCGGCACGTGCATCGCATGCTGCGCGTCGTCGCAGTTCGTGCACGTCGCGCCCGACGAGACCGATGCGCTCGCGCACATCCCGCGTGAGCTGCTCTTCCCCGCTCCTCGCATGCCCGCCGGCCACGTCGATCCTCGGGTACGACGAGCAGGGACGGTGCCCGATGCTGCGTGACGACGGGTGCTCGATCTACGAGCACCGGCCGCGGACGTGTCGCACCTACGACTGCCGAGTGTTCCCCGCGACCGGGATCGAACCCGACGGCGACCAGGAGCCGATCGCGCAGCGTGCGCGTCGGTGGCGGTTCGACTTCCCGACCGAGGGCGACCGGGCCGAGCACGAGGCGCTGCGCTCGGCCGCGGCGTCGTTGCCGGACGATGCCGGGACCCCCGCGCAGCGGGCGGTCCGGGTGATCCAGGTGCACCCCGGGGCCCACTGACGCGCCCGCCGTCCTCACCTTGCGGATCGAACACATGTTCGGTACAACGGGGGGATGACGGCAGCGCTGCCCCGGCGGGACGAGGAGGCCCGCGCCCGGCTCCGGGCCGTCGCGGAGCACGCCCGGCCGGTGACGCTGGCCCGGGAGCGGGCACTACCCGTCGCCGGAGCGCTCGGCGAGCTGCTCCCGGGTGCCGGCCTGGTGCGGGGGACCGTGGTGCAGGTCGACGGGACGCCCGGTGCGGGGGCCACGTCAGTCGCCTTCGCTCTCGCCGCTGCGGCGACGACGGCCGGGGAGTGGGTGGGTGCGGTCGACCTCGCGGGCACGTTGGGGGTGGAAGCCGCGGCCGCGGCCGGGGTCGCGCTCGAGCGGTTCCCGGTGGTGCGGCTCCCCGGGCACTCGACCGACCGCTGGGCGACGGTGGTCGCCGCGCTCCTCGACGGGGTGGGGCTGGTGCTCACCGAGCTGCCCCGTCACGCACGCCTGGGTGACGCCCGGCGGCTCGCGGCCCGGGCGCGCGAGCGGGGCGCGGTGCTGGTCGTGCTGCCGAGCGCGGTCGCGCGCTGGCCGGGCGACGTGGGGCTGCACCTCGTCGCCGAGGGAGGTGCCTGGTCGGGGCTCGAGCCCGGGGCGGGTTTGCTCACGTCGCGCGCGTTGCAGGTGCGCGTCGAGGGACGCGGCGCGGCGGGGCGCGTCCGACGAGGTGAGCTCGCCCGGGCCGGTTGAGCGTGCACCCGACGCGCACGCTCGCGCTGTGGTGTCCGGCGTGGGCGATCACGACCGCCCGGCAGACCGATGCCGGGCTGCTCGACGTGCCGGTCGCGGTGGTGGAGCGCGGCGCCCGCGGGCTGCAGGTGCAGGCGGCGTCGGTGGAGGCGTCCGCTGCGGGGGTGACCGTCGGGTTGCGGCGGCGGGAGGCCGAGGCGCGCTGCGCCGAGCTGGTGGTGCTGGAGCGCGACCCTGCCGCGGAGGCGCGGACCTTCGAGGCGGTGGCGCGGGCGACCGAACCCGTCACCCCGGCCGTGGTGCTCGAACGTCCCGGGGTGCTCACGTTCCCCACCCGCGGGCCGTCGCGCTACTTCGGGGGTGACGACGCGCTCGCGACGCGGCTGCTCGAGGTGATCAGCGCGCTGGCCGTGCCCGACGCGAGGGTGGGCATCGCCGACGGCGCGTTCGCGGCGCGGCTCGCGGGGAGGCGTGCGACGGGGAACGCGGCCCACGTGGTCGCGCCGGGGTCCTCGGCCGGCTTCCTCGCGCCGTGGCCGGTGGCGGTCCTACGCGGCATCCTCGGCGACGACGCCGGCGAGGCGCTCTCGAGCCTGCTGGTGCGGCTCGGGGTCCGCACGCTGGGAGACTTCGCCGTGCTCCCGGCCCCGTCGGTGCTCGCCCGGTTCGGTACCGACGGCGCGCGGGCGCATCGGGTCGCGTCGGGGCTCGACGAGGTCACCGTCACGCCCGTCGCGCCCCCGCCGGAGCTGGTGGAGACCTGTGAGCTCGACCCGCCCGCGACGCGCGTCGACGAGGTGGCCTTCGCCGCGAAGGAGCTCGCGGATCGTCTGCTCGACCGGCTTGCCGCGCTCGGGCTCACGTGCTCCCAGGTGGTGGTGGAGGCCGAGACCGAGCACGGGGAGCGCCACGCCCGGTGCTGGCGCCACGAGGGCGGTCTGACCGCGGCCGCGCTCACCACCCGCGTGCGCTGGCAGCTCGACGCCTGGATCGGAGCGGCGAACGACCCGAGTGAGTGCGACCAGGAAGGCGCGACTGCGGGGCTCACGCTGCTACGGCTCGCGCCCGACCGGGTGCTGCCCGCGACCGGGCGGCAGCTCGGGCTGTGGGGCGGGGACGCCGCTGCAGTCGACCGCGCCGAGCGGGCGCTGGCCCGGGTGCAGGGGATGCTCGGCCACGAGACGGTGGCGACGGCCGTCGTCGGCGGTGGTCGTGCACCGTCGGAGCGGTTCCGGTGGGTGCCGTGGGGCGAGCCGCGTGACGAGCCCTCCGCTCCCGCTTCCTCGGGTGAGGCGGGCACTGCCGGCGCCGCGCCGTGGCCGGGGGTGGTGCCGGGCCCGCCACCGGCGCGGGTGCACGCGCCGCCCGTCCCCGCGGAGCTGTTCGACGCGAGCGGTGCGCCGGTGCGCGTGTCGGGCCGGGGTGAGCCGTCCGCACCACCCGAGCACCTGCGCAGCGCCGTGCTGCCCGGCGGCGGGGGTGTGGTCGTGGCCTGGGCGGGCCCGTGGGCCCACGACCTGCGCTGGTGGGATCGGGTCACCCGCCGCCGTCGGGTGCTGTGGCAGGTGGTCGCGCGGTGCCGCGAGGAAGAAGACGTCGCGTGCCTGGTCGCGGTCGAGGGCGGACGTGCCGCGGTGGAGGCGGTCTACGACTGACCGAGCTCGCTCGGGGCCAGGTCGAGCGCGACGGGGAGCGCTCGCTCGCGCCAGGCCGCGAGGTCGTCGTCGGCCGACACGTACTTGGTGTGGACGAGGTCGCGCGCCCGCTGGTCCTCCGGGGTGTCCGGCTGGAGCACACGAGCGTGCGCCGGCCAGGTCGTGTCGTCGATGCGGACGGTCACGGCCGAGTCGCGCTGGAGGTTGCGCACCCAGTCGGACTGCTCGCCACCGCCGGCAAGGAGGTACAGAGTGTCGCCCTCACGGGCGAACCAGATCTCGATCTCGTGCGGGTCGCCGGTGACCCGGCCGCGGGTCGTGAGGTAGCAGTAGTCCGGATCGGGGAGCTCGGCCGCCATCGCGTCAGGCCAGCGCGACCAGGTCGAGCAGCTCGTCGGACCAGTGGTCGAGGTCGCCCTCGGGCATCAGGAGCACGCGGTTGGGCGCCAAGCGCGAGACGAACTCCGCGTCGTGGCTCACGAGCACGATCGCGCCGGGCCACCGGCTGAGGGCATCGCCGATCGCGTCGCGCGACGGGGGGTCGAGGTTGTTGGTCGGCTCGTCCAGGAGCAGGGTGTTGTGTCGCCCCGCGACGAGCTGGGCGAGCGCGAGCTTCGTCTTCTCGCCGCCCGAGAGCGTCGCGGCGTCCTGGAACGCGATCTCGCCCCGCAGTCCGAACGTGCCGAGCAGGCTGCGTTGGTCCTGCGGGGAGATCGACGCCTGCTCTGCGAGGTGGGAGAGCACGTCGCGGCCGCCGACGATGCCTTCGTGCTCCTGCGCGTAGTAGCCGACCGACACGTTGTGGCCGCGCTCGACGGAGCCGGAGTCGGCCTCGGTGCGCTCCGCGAGGATGCGCATCAGGCTGGTCTTCCCGGCTCCGTTGAGACCCATGATGAGCAACCGCTCGCCGCGCCCGACCTCGAAGGTGACGTCGGAGAACACCGGCGGGCCGCCGTAGCCCTTCTTCAGCCCCTCGACGCGGAGCACGACGTTGCCCGGGCGCGGTGGCTCCGGGAACTTGACCGCGATCCCGGACTCCCTCTTCGGGCCCTCGAGCGCGTCGCGCCGCATGCGCGAGATGCGCGTGTCGAGCGCCTTCGCCTGCTTCGCCCGCTTGGCCGTCTGCCCGCGCATCGTGTCGGCGAGCGTCTTGATGCGCTTGATCTCGGCCTGTTGGTGGGTGACGACCCGCTTCAGCCGCTCTTCGTCGGCGGCGCGTGACACGAGGTACTGCGAGTAGGTGCCGCGGTACTCGGCGAGCTCGCCGTCGCTGAGGTGCAGGACGCGGGTGATCCCTTCGTCGAGCAGCTCGAGGTCGTGGCTCACGACGAGCAGCGCGCCGCGGTAGGTCTGGAGGAACTTCAAGAGCCACGACTTCGCGTCGGTGTCGAGGTGGTTGGTCGGCTCGTCGAGCAGGAGCAGCTCGCTCCCGGCGAACAGGATGCGCGCGAGCTCGACGCGCCGCCGCTCGCCACCGGAGAGCGCGGCGATCGGGAGGTCGAGACGGTCGTCGGGCAGGCCGAGCCCGTGCGCGATGCGGCGGGCCTCGGACTCGCCGGAGTACCCCCGCTCGAGGTTGAACCGCTCCTCGGCACGCGTGAAGCGGGCGACGTTGCGGTCGGTGGGGTCCTCCTCGACGCGCTGGCGCAGGATCTCGAGCCGCCGGGCGGCTTCGTCGAGCCCGCGCCCGGAGAGGACGTGGGTGAGGCCACGGGTGTCGGCCTCGGCGCGGGGCTTCGGGTCCTGGGGGAGGTACCCGATGGCGTCGGATCGGAGCACTACGCCACCAGCGGTGGGCGCCTCGCCGGCGAGCACCTTCAGGAGGCTGGTCTTGCCGACGCCGTTGCGCCCGACCAGGCCGACGGTGTCGCCGGCGCGCAGGGAGAAGGAGGCGTCGAGCAGGGTCGTCCGACCGCCGACTTCCACCGAGAGGTTCCTGGCCTGGAGCACCCTCCATGGTCGCGCTCCGGGCCGTCCCGGCTCGCACGCGTTCGGGTCGGCTCCTCGTTCAGGTCGTGCTGCCGGTCAGGACGCGCTCGGAGTCGGTGCCCGAGCGCACCTCGCCGGTGGTCTCGGTTGCCGGGCCGCGTCCCGTCCTCGTGAACCGTCGGGAGATGCCGTAGCCGAGGCCGAGGGCGATGAAGCCGCCGAGGGCGTCGAGCACGTAGTGGTTGCCGGTCACGACGATGGCCGCGACGGTCACGCACGGGTAGATCACCGCGGCGACCAGCGCCCAACGGTGCTTGACCCGGGGCACGAGCACGCAGGCACACCAGAGCGCCCACACGCAGTGCATGCTCGGCATCGCCGCGTACTGGTTCGCCACCCCACCCGAGCCGCCGGCGCGGAACGACCAGAGCGAGGAGTAGCTCGACAGCGTGTCGACGAACGCCGGCGTGTGTCCGGCGCCGGCGAGGAGACGGGGCGGGGTCGCCGGCCAGACTGCCTGCGTCGCCAGGGCGAGCACGCTTGCGACCGCAAGGGTGTTCCGCCACAGCGGGTAGTCGTCCGGGTGGCGGCGGAAGAGCCAGATGGCCACCGCTGCGGTCACTGCGAAGTGCATGACGCCGTACCACCAGTTCGCGGCGATCACGAGCGGCGTGAAGTGGAGCGCCCAGGACTCGATGGTGGCCTCGTGGAAGATCCCGAAGAAGCGCTCCGCGTCGACGATGGCGAGGCCGTGGCCGAGTGCGCTCGGTGGGGTGACACCGCTCGCGAACAAGGGCGCGACCAGGACCGTCACGAGGACGACGGTCAGGACGAGCGAGAGCTCGATCCACCAGTGCACGAAGGTCCCGTCACGCAGCTGGCGTGAGCCGGGGAGTGAACGTTTGATCCCTCCCAGTGTGCCAGGCGAGCGGGACGCTCCCGGACGCGGGGCCACGGCTCGCTCCCGGGCGCAGCGGGACCGGAGCGGGATAGGTTCGCGGCCATGTTGGACGTAGGTGATGTGGTCGACGACTTCGAGCTCCCCGACGAGACGGGCACGATGCGCAAGCTCAGTGACCTGCTGCGGAACGGGCCGGTCGTGCTGTTCTTCTACCCGGCGGCGATGACGAAGGGGTGCACGGCCGAGAGCTGTCACTTCCGGGATCTCGGCGCCGAGTTCGCGGCGGCCGGCGCCCAGCGGGTCGGCATCAGCGGCGACACGGTCGAGAAGCAGAAGGAGTTCTCCGACAAGCACGAGTTCGACTACCCGCTGCTCTCGGACGCCGACGGCACCGTTGCCGAGCTCTTCGGTCAGAAGCGTGGCCTCCTCGGGTTGAGCCCGGTGAAGCGCGCGACGTTCGTGATCGGCCCCGACCGGAAGATCCTCGGGGTGATCAAGAGCGAGGTGCGCATGAACGTGCACGCCGACCAGGCGCTCGACGTCCTGCGCAGCACCTGAGTCGCGAGGAGTGCGCGACACGCGTGCGCTTGTGGTGTGACGCGATCGCGGCGCGAAGGAACTTCCGAGATTTCTTCGCGGTGAGGGCCCGATTCGGGGGGTAAGTGTCACACCCCCGTGTTGGGATGAGGGCATGAGCAGCACGCCCATCCCGGAGCACGAGGAGAGGTTCGACTTCTCCGCGCGTGTCGACGAGCTGCGCTGCCACTCCACGAAGTCGCTCCGGTCGATCGTGTCCGACGCCCGACGCGAGCAGCAGCGCTGGTACCTCGAGGAGCTCGCGGCGACGCGGGTGCTGGAGGACCGCCAGGCGCTCGACGGGTGCCCGACGCCGCGGTGTCGGCCCGCACCGTGAAGACGAACCGAGAGGTCGCCCGCTCACTCGAGTCGCTGCCCGAGGTCGCGGCCGCGGCGTGGGACGGCCAGCTCTCGAAGGACCAGCTCGTGCCGGTCACCGAGGTCGCGACGCCCGAGACCGACGCGGAATGGGCGCAGCGGGGGGCACGCACCGCGCCGGTCGACCTGCAGCGCCAGGTCCGTGCGGCACGGAAGGTCACCGCGGCCGACGCCGCGGCCCGCCGAAAGGCTGCGGTACCTCACGACCTGGCGCGACGCGGAGCAGGGGATGGTGTTCGGCCGCTGGGCGCTCCCCGACGTCGACGGTGTGCTGGTCGAGAAGGTGCTCGACCAGATGGCCGAGCGGATGCGACCGGCGAAGGGCATGGCGTGGGACTCGCTCGCGCACCGCAAGGCCGACGCCCTCGTGCAGCTCTGCCGGTCGGACCGGACCGCGTGGCGGCAGGCGGTCCAAGCCGCTGGTGGTGGTCCACACGAAGCACGGCGAGGCGGGCGGGGAGATCGAAGGGATCCCGATCGCCGAGGAGACCGTGCGGTCGCTGCGCCAGGAAGCGCGCGTCGTGTTCGAGGACGATGACGTCGCGCTCGTGGATCATGGTTCGGGTCGCAAGCCGTTGCCGGTCGCGCTGGAGCGCGAGCTCCGGCGGCGCGACCTGCACTGCCGGTACCCGGGCTGCGAGCGCACCCACGGGCTCCAAGCACACCACCTGGTCCCGGTGACCTGGGGCGGGCATACGCACCGCAAGCAGGTCGCGTACCTCTGCAGGAACCACCACCGCCTCATGGAGCCCCACGGCACGCAACGGCTGGTGGGCGACCCCGATCTCCCGGACGGCCTGCGGGTCATCCACGTCGGTGCCCAGGCCCGGGCGGGGCCGGCGCCCTGAGCCCGATGCCCAGCGCACCCTTTGCTGATCGAACGTACGTTCGGTACGGTGCCGGTCTGTACGCGGAGCTGCACTGCCACACGAACTTCTCGTTCCTCGATGGGGCGAGCCACCCCGAGGAGCTCGTCGACGAGGCCGCGCGCCTCGGGTTGGCCGCGCTCGCGGTCACCGATCACGACGGCTGCTACGGCGTGGTGCGCTTCGCGGAGGCGGCGCGGGCCGCGGGCCTGCCCACGGTGTTCGGCGCGGAGCTGACCCTGGACCTCGGAACCGGAGGCCCCCCGAAGGCAGGCGAGCCGGATCCGGCGGGGGAGCACCTGGTCGTGCTGGCCGACGGGCCGGTGGGATACGCCCGGCTCGCCCGCGCGGTGAGCGAGGGGCAGATGGCGGGCGAGAAGGGCGCACCGCGCTTCACGGTCGCGGGGCTGGCCGACGCGTCGCGCGCTGGTGTGCACCTCGGCGGCAACCGGGTGAGTGCGAGCAGCGCAGCGTGTGAGACCTGGTTCGTGCTCACCGGGTGCCGGAAGGGTGCGGTGCCGCGCGCGCTCGTCGCGGACGGCCCGGCCGCGGCGCGGCGTGAGCTCGACCGGCTGGTGCAGGCGTTCGGGCGCGAACGGGTGCTCGTCGAGCTGTGGGACCACGGCGACCCGCTCGACCGGCACCGCAACGACGAGCTCGCCCTGGTCGCGGCGCAGGCCCGGGTGGAGGTGGTCGCGACCAACAACGTGCACTACGCGACGCCGCGGCAGCGCCCGCTCGCGACCGCGCTCGCGGCGATCCGGTCCCGCCGGTCACTCGACGAGATCGACGGGTGGCTGCCGGCCGCCGGGTTCGCGCACCTGCGATCGGCGGGGGAGCAGCAGCGACGGTTCGCCCGCTGGCCCGGTGCGGTCGAGCGGACGGTCGAGATCGCCGAGGCCTGCGCGTTCGACCTCCGGCTGGCTGCGCCCAACCTGCCCGACCTCGAGGTGCCCGACGGGCACACCGACATGTCGTGGCTGCGCGAGCTCACCCGGCGTGGCGCGGCGGTGCGGTACCCGTCGACGCACCCGCAGCACGACGAGGCCATGGTGCAGATCGTCCACGAGCTCGACGTGATCGAGCAGCTCGACTTCCCGGGCTACTTCCTGCTCCTCGTCGACATCGTCGACTTCTGCCGCCGGTCCGACATCTATTGCCAGGGGCGGGGGAGCGCTGCGAACAGCGCGGTTTGCTACGCGCTCGGCGTCACCAAGGCCGATGCGGTCGCGCTCGGGCTCCTGTTCGAGCGATTCCTCTCGCTCGAGCGCGACGGGCCCCCCGACATCGACCTCGACATCGAGCACGAGCGGCGCGAGGAGGTCATCCAGTACGTCTACGGCAAGTACGGCCGCGACCGTGCCGCGCAGGTCGCGAACGTCATCACCTACCGCCCGCGCTCCGCGATGCGCGAGATGGCCAAGGTCGCCGGCCTCTCCCCGGGCCAGGCCGACGCGCTCACCAAGTGGGTCGATCGCCATCATCGGGACCAAGCCGCATTCGAGGGCTTGGGCCGGTCGGAGCAGGGGGGCGGGGAGGCGGAGGGGAAGGACGAGACCGTCCGGGTGCCGGAGCTGGTGCTGGACCTCGCGCAACAGGTGCTCGACTACCCCCGCCACCTCGGCATCCACTCGGGCGGGATGGTGATGGCCGACCGGCCGCTCGTCGAGTTCTGCCCGGTCGAGTGGGCTCGCATGGAGAACCGTTCGGTGCTCCAGTGGGACAAGGACGACTGCGCGGCAGCAGGCCTCGTGAAGTTCGACCTGCTCGGGCTCGGGATGCTCACGATGCTGCATCTCGCGGTGGACCTCATCCGGGAGCACGAAGGGGTGGAGGTCGACCTCGCGACCATCCCCCAGGAAGAGGAGGTCTACGACCTGCTCTGCGCGGCCGACACGGTCGGGGTGTTCCAGGTCGAGAGCCGCGCGCAGATGGCCACACTGCCGCGCCTGCGGCCCCGCACCTTCTACGACCTGGTGATCGAGGTCGCGCTGATCCGTCCCGGCCCGATCCAGGGCGGCTCGGTGCACCCGTACCTGCGCCGGCGCACCGGTGAGGAGGCGGTCACCTACCCGCACCCGAGCCTCGAGGCGTGCCTCGAGAAGACGCTCGGGGTCCCGCTGTTCCAGGAGCAGCTCATGCAGATCGCGATCGACGCGGCCGGGTTCACTCCCGGCGACGCCGACCGGCTGCGCCAGGCGATGGGCTCGAAGCGCTCGAAGGCGCGCATGGCCGCGATGCGCGAGCGGCTCCTGTCGGGGATGGCCGAGCGGGGGATCACCGGGGAGACGGCCGAGGAGATCGCCACCAAGCTCGAGGCGTTCGCGCACTTCGGGTTCCCCGAGAGCCACTCGGTGAGCTTCGCCTACCTCGTGTACTCCAGCTCGTGGGTGAAGTACCACCATCCGGACGCGTTCGCGTGCGCGCTGCTGAACGCGCAGCCGATGGGGTTCTACTCACCGCACACGATCGTGCGCGATGCGGTCCGCCACGGTGTGGAGGTGCTCGGGCCGTGTGTGCGCGCGTCGCGGCGCGACTGCACGCTCGAGCCACGCACCGAGGGGGCGGGGCCGATCGGCCGCCCACTACCCGGCTGGCACGCAGCGGCATCCACCCACGCGATGCGCACGGGGCTGCGGTACGTGCGCGGGCTGTCGGACGGGCTGCTCGACCGGATCGACACGACCCGCGACACCGACGGCACGTTCGCCGACCTCTCCGACTTCAGCCGCCGGACCGGCGCGCCGGTCGACGCGCTGGAAGCGCTCGCGACCGCGGGTGCGTTCGGGTGCTTCGGGATCGAGCGTCGCGAGGCCCTGTGGGGTGCCGGCGCGCTGAGCGATGCCCGGCCTGCTCGGGTCGGCAAGAAGGGGGTCGGCGCGGCGGGCCAGGGGATGGTGATGGAGCGGCTCCCGGGGATGGTGACGGGGGTGGACGCGCCGGACCTCCCGGTGATGGACCCGATCGAGGAGACGGCTGCTGACCTGTGGGCCACCGGGATGTCGGCGAACCGGCACCCCACCGAGTTCGCGCGCGAGCTGCTCCTCGCGCGTGGTGCGGTGACGGCCGCGGACCTGCGCACGCTCCCGCACCGGACGATCGTGGAGGTGGGCGGTGTCGTCACCCACCGCCAGCAGCCCGAGACCGCCAGCGGAGTGGTGTTCGTGAACCTGGAGGACGAGACCGGGCTCGTGAACGTGATCTGCACTCCCGACGTGTGGCGGCGCTTCCACCGGGTGGCCCGCACGGCCCCCGCGCTGTGCGTGCGGGGGGTCTTGGAGCGGCACCGGGGCGTCATCAACCTCCTCGCCCGCCGCATCGAGCCCCTGGACCTCTCCCCGGCCTCCCTGTCGGCGTCGTTCCGTCTCCGCTCCCGCGACTTCCGCTGAGTCCGGCGTAGCGTCGGCGCCATGACCGACGAGATCACCGTCACGCCGATCGGCAGGGTGGAGGGAGGCAGAGAGGAGCCGCTGGACGACGACTGGGACACGGTCGACGCGACGATCGTGCTCGACGGTGCGCAGCTCGGGGCCGACGCGACCGCGGGGCTCGGGGAGTTCTCGCACCTCGACGTCGTCTTCGCGTTCCACCTGGTGTCGGACGAGGAGATCGAGCGCGGTGCGCGCCACCCGCGCGGCCGGACCGACTGGCCGAGCGTCGGGATCCTCGCCCAGCGCGGCAAGGGGCGGCCCAACCGCATCGGCGTGAGCACGTGTGCGCTGCTGCGCGTCGACGGGCTCACGCTGCACGTGCGCGGCCTCGACGCGATCGACGGGACACCCGTGCTCGACGTGAAGGCGCACTTCATGGAGATGGGACCGCGCGGTGTGGTGCGCCAGCCCGACTGGAGCCACGAGATCATGCGCGGGTACTGGCACGAGGATCAGGCCTCCGGAGGATCGGAATCCTGAGTCGCGGTACCCTGGATGGCCGCACGGTGCAGGCCGCACCCTGTCCGGCCACGGCCCGATCCGCCGACCCGACGTCTCGAGCAAGCCATGAACGAGCCTCCGAGTAGCAGCTCATGGACCGCTTCCGCCTCGTGCGGCGGTTCCGCGCGCTCGTGCTCGCGGACCCAGCCGGTGTCCGAGCGGGGTTCATCGCGCTCCTGATCTCCTCGGGTGGCGACCTGCTCGCCGGTCTCACCCTCGGATCGATCACCGGCACCCTCGAGGCGCTCCCCGGCCTCCTCGTCCTCGTCCCGGCTGCCATCGGCATGCGGGGCAACATCTTCGGCGCCCTCGGGAGTCGCCTGGGGACGTCGATCCACGCCGGGACGTTCCGCCTCTCACGGCGGAGCGACACGGTCGTCGGTCAGAACCTCGCCGCGTCGGTGGCGTTGTCGATCTCGATCTCGCTCGCGCTGGCGTTCCTGGCGAAGGCCATCTGCATCGGGTTCGGCCTGGAGAACACGATCTCGGTCGCCGACTTCGTGGTGATCTCGGTGATCGGGGGTGTGCTGTCGTCGATCGTGGTGCTCGGGATCACCGTGGGCGTCGCGGCGCTCAGCGTGCGTCGGGGATGGGACCTCGACAACGTCGCCGCGCCGATCGTCACCGCGGCGGGCGACATGGTCACGCTGCCCGCGTTGTTCCTGGCGACGTTCCTGGTGCAGGTCCCGATCGTGACGCCGGTCGTCGCGATCGGGTGCACGATCGCCGGCGTCGCCGCGCTCATGATCGCGCTCCGGTCGAAGCTGCCCGTGCTGCACCGCATCGTCCGGGAGTCCGTCCCGATCCTGCTCATCGCAGGGATCATCGACATCGTCGCCGGACTGACCATCGAGAAGCGCTTCGAGTCGTTCCTCGTCTACCCGGCGCTGCTCGTCCTCGTCCCCCCGTTCCTCGAGGATTCCGGCTCGCTCGGCGGGATCCTCGAGCGCGCGCGTCGCGACCAAGCTCCACCTCGGCACGCTCGAACCGTCGCGGCGTCCGCTGCGCGCCGTCGGCGACGACGTGCTGCTGATCTTCGCCTACGCGATCCCGGTCTTCCTGCTGCTCGGTGTCTCCGCCGACATCGTCGCGGCGATCGTCGGCCTCAAGAGCCCCGGCGTGCTCGAGATGATCGCCCTCTCGATGCTGGCCGGACTGATCGCGACGACGTTCGCGGTCCTCGTCGGCTACTACGGCGCGGTGCTGTCGTACCGCATGGGCCTGGATCCGGACACCCACGGGATCCCGATCGTCACCTCGTCGCTCGACCTGCTCGGCGCCCTGTCGCTGATCCTCGTCATCGTGGCGCTCGGCCTGACCTGACCTAACCTGAAACCCTGAAGACTGGCGAAGAGTGATGGACGACAAACCCCCACGAAATCTGAAAGCCATGCTCTCGGAGAGCAAGGACACCTCCGAGCTCATGGTCGACCTCGCGTACGCCGCGCTCTTCTTCGCCGATGAGCAGATGGCCGCGGAGGTCCACGAGCTCGAGGAACGGCTCAGCGATCTCGTCCACGAGATGCGCGAAGTCTGCGTGCTCGCCGCTCGCTCGCCGCGCGATGCGGAGCAGATGTCGAGCGTGCTCCACGTCGTGTCCGCCATCGAGCGCATGGCCAACGCCGCGGTCGACGTCTCGCGGATCGTGACCCACCACCTCGGCATCCCGGCGTCATTGGTCGCCGACCTCGCTGCGGCCGAGGAGGTGTCACACCGCGTGCGCGTGCGCCCGGAGTCGGCGCTCGCCCATCGCTCGCTCGCCGACGTGGAGCTGCCCGTCGAGGTCGGGATGCGCGTCGTCGCGATGCGGCGCGGCAAGGAGTGGATCATCGACCCCGACGGCGACGAGACGATGCTCGACGAGGACGTCCTGATCCTCCGCGGCGCGCCTGCGGGCATCAACGAGCTTCGTGAATTGGCCGGCGCCCCCGAGTGGCGCCGACCGACCGTCGTCGAAGATCCGGCGATCACCGACCTCGACCGGGCGGTCGACGTGCTCGTCGAGATGAAGAACGTGTCCGAGGTGGCGATCGGCCTTGCCTACTCGGCGCTCCTGTTCAACGACCAGAGCCTCGCGGCCGAGGTGAACCACCTCGAGGATCGTCTCGACGAGATGCGGGAGCGGCTCGAGGTGTGGGTGCTGCGGTCCGCCGCCGACGAGGTCGACCCGTCACCGTTGCGGGGTCTCCTCCACCTGGGTGCGGCGGCCGAGGAGCTCGGCGACGCGGCGCAGCAGATGGTGTGGCTCGTCGAGGAGCAGGAGGAGATGCACCCGATCCTGCGGGTCGCGCTCGGGGAGTCCGACGAGGTCATCACGCGCATGCCCGTCGCGCCGGGCGCGGCGCTCGACGGGGTGACGCTGGCCGAAGCCCGGCTCGAGGTCGAGACCGGCTTCTACCTGCTCGCGATCCTCCGCGACGGGCGCTACATCTACCGGCCCCGGGGGCACGTGCGACTCCAGGCCGGCGACGAGCTCATCGCGAGCGGCCCCGACGAGGGGCAACCGGTGCTCGCCGAGCGGTGCGGCTACCGCGTGCTCGAGGACGAGGACACCGGCGAGATCGCGCTCGTCCCCAGCCCCTGACGCGATTCCGCGCGCCAGGGCGCGGGCGAGCGGGACCAGCGGGGTACCTTGCCAGCCATGCCGTCACCCCCAACGTCGGAGCCGCGCGTGACGGGTGAGGCCGGGCTGACCGCAGCCGAGGTGCAGGACCGCGTCGCGCGGGGCCTCACCAACGATGCGGGGGAGCGCACGAGCCGCACGTACGGCGAGATCATCCGCGCCAACGTCCTCACGCGCTTCAACGCCATCCTCGGCACGATGCTCGTCATCATCCTGTTCGTCGGGCAGATCCAGGACGCGACGTTCGGCATCATCCTCGTCGCGAACTCTCTCATCGGGATCGTGCAGGAGACCCGCGCCAAGCGGACTCTCGACCGGCTCGCCGTGCTCAACGCCCCGCGGGCGCGCGTCGTGCGCGACGGTGTGGTGGCTGAGATCGCGGTCGAGGCGGTCGTGCTCGACGACCTGCTCGAGCTGCGGACCGGGGACCAGGTGCCGGCCGACGGGACGGTGCGCCTCGTCGACGGGCTCGAGATCGACGAGTCGTTGCTCACCGGTGAGGCGGATCCCATCGACAAGACGGTCGACGCCGAGGTGCTGTCGGGGAGCATCGTGGTGGCCGGGTCCGGTCGCTTCCAGGCGACGAGCGTCGGTTCCGACGCATACGCCCGAAAGCTCGCGATCGAGGCGCGGCGGTTCACGTTGGTGCAGTCCGAGCTGATGGACGGCATCAACACCCTGTTGCGCTGGATCCAGTACGCGCTGTTCCCCGTGTCGGCACTCCTGCTCTGGCGCCAGCTCGGTTCCAACGACGTGAACGAGGCGCTCGTGGGCGTGGTCGCCGGGGTCGTCGGCATGGTGCCGGAGGGCCTGGTGCTGCTCACGAGCCTCGCCTTCGGCATCGCGGCGGTGACGCTCGCCCGGCGCAACGTGCTCGTGCAGGAGCTGCCTGCGGTCGAGGTGCTGGCTCGCGTCGACGTCGTGTGCCTCGACAAGACCGGCACGCTCACCGAGGGCGACGTGGCGTTCGGCTCCACCGAGCTGGTCCCCACCGACGGGAAGCGGTCGGACGACGCCGAGGTGCGGGCTGCGCTCGGCGCGCTGGCCGACGATGAGAACCGCAACGCGACCCTGGGCGCGATCGGGGCGGCGTGTCCCTCGCCCGGCTGGCGGCGCAGCGCGGTGATCCCGTTCTCCTCGGCCCGCAAGTGGAGTGCGGCGACGTTCGTCGACCACGGGTCGTGGGTCATCGGTGCGCCCGAGATGATCCTCGCCGATGCCCCCGACGAACAGGTTCGCGCGCGTGCCGACGAGCTCGCTGCCGCGGGCAATCGCGTGCTGCTGCTCGGCCATGCCGATGAGACGGTCGCGGGGGACGAGCTCCCGAAGGGGTTCACTCCCGCTGCACTCGTCCTCCTCGAGGAGCAGGTCCGGCCGGACGCCGCGGAGACGCTGCAGTACTTCACCGACCAGGGTGTGGAGCTCAAGGTGATCTCGGGCGACAACCCGCGCACGGTCGGTGCCGTCGCGCGGCGCGTGGGTCTGCCGGGGTCCGGCGACGCGTACGACGCACGTGAGCTTCCCGAGGACGAGGCGGAGCTGGCCGACGTGCTCGAGCACCACTCGGTGTTCGGGCGCGTGACACCGCAGCAGAAGCGCTCGATGGTCGCTGCCTTGCAGTCACGCGGCCACGTCGTCGCGATGACCGGCGACGGCGTGAACGACGCGCTCGCACTGAAGGACGCCGACATCGGCGTCGCCATGGGGTCGGGCGCGGCTGCGACGCGAGCGGTGGCCCAGCTCGTGCTGCTCGACGGCAAGTTCTCCACCATGCCCGGCGTCGTGGCCGAGGGCCGCCGCGTGATCGCCAACATCGAACGGTCGGCGAACCTGTTCGTGACGAAGACCGTGTACGCACTGCTGCTGGCTGTGGCGGTCGTCGCCACCGGGATCCGGTACCCGTTCCTGCCGCGCCACCTCACGATCGTCAGCACGTTCACGATCGGGATCCCCGGCTTCGTGCTCGCGCTCGCTCCGAACACCCGCCGGTACGTCCCCGGGTTCCTCGATCGCGTCCTGCGGTTCTGTATCCCGGCCGGCGTCGTCGCCGGGCTGGCGTCGTTGGCCACGTACTGGCTGACCCGGTTCGAGGAGGATCTCCCCCTCAAGCAGGCCCGGACGACGACGGCGCTCGTGCTGGTCGCCATCGGGCTGTGGGTGCTGGTGATCCTGGCGCGGCCGTTCAACTGGTGGAAGGCGCTGCTCGTCGGATCGATGGCCGGGTGCGTGGCCTTCATCCTCGCGATCGGGTTCCTGCGCGACTTCTACGCGCTGGAGACGCCCGACGTGCGCGTCCTGGGGGAGGCCGCGTTGATCGCGGTCGCCGGGATCCTCCTGCTCGAGATCGGTTGGCGCGCCTCGCGGCGCTTCGGGCGCAGGCGCGACGAGCAAGCTGCAGCCGCTGCAGCAGCCGACGAGGACGCGGCCGAAGCGGACGCCGCAGCCCGCTCCTAGACCTGCTTCCTGGACTGCGCGCGCTAGACGGCGGTCCCGATCAGGTCGCCCACGATCGCGGTGAGCGCCATGGCCGCGCCGCCGCCGATCAGGACGCGGAGCGCGGCCCGCCCGATGGGTGCGCCGCCGAGACGCCCACCGACGGCGCCCGTGATGGCGAGCACGACGAGCGCGGCGCCGGCGATGGCAGGGATGCGGGCGTCCCCGCTCGTCGCGGCCAGTGCGAGCAGCGGGATGGTCGCGCCGATGGCGAAGCTGATGATCGAGACGAACGCGGCCTGCCAGGGACGCGCGGTGGTGGCGGCGGTGATGCCGAGCTCGTCGCGGAGGTGCGCGCCGAGCGGGTCGGCGGCGGTGAGCTGCTCGGCGACCTCTCGGGCGAGGACGGGCTCCAGGCCGCGCTGGACGTAGATGTGGGTGAGCTCGTTGAGCTCGAGGTCGGGTGTCTTGGCGAGCTCGCCCTCCTCCTTGCGGATGTCGGCGCGCTCGGTGTCACGCTGGCTGCTCACTGACACGTACTCACCGACGCCCATCGACATCGCGCCCGCGACGAGACCGGCGAGACCGGCGACCGCGACCGCGCTGTTCGAAGCGCTCGACGCGGCGACGCCGATCATGAGGCTCGCCGTCGAGACGATCCCGTCGTTGGCACCGAGCACGGCAGCTCGAAGCCAGCCGATCCTGGTGAAGCGATGGCGCTCGCGGTGCGGCAACATCACAGCCACTTTCGTCGACGGAAGAAGAGGTACATCGGGATGCACAGCAGGAGGATGACGGCGGTGATGGCGAAGAACCCATCGCGCCAGCCGATCTCGGGCGCGTCCTTGAAGTTCATCCCGAGCACGCCGGTGACGAGCGTCGCAACCAGGAAGATCGCGCCCCAGGCGGCGATGCGCTGTTGCACGAGGCTCATGCGGTTCGAAGCGAGTGCGAGCTCCGCGTCGCGGAGGCTCGTCAGCACTTCGCGCTGACTCTCGACGAAGTCGGCCACCCGCAGCACATGGTCGCTGACATCCTGGAAGTGCACGATCGCGAGGTCGTCGATGCACGGCACCTCCCGACGCACGATCTCGGCCACGACGTCACGGAGCGGGACGGCGGCTCGGCGGAAGCGGACGAGCGCCTTCCCCAGTGCGAACAGTTCCATCGGTCTGGCCGCTCGCTGCCCTCGGGTCTCGTCCTCGGCGAGCACGGCTTCCTCGACCTCGTCGAGTTGTTCGTCGACATGCTCGGTCACGATGAAGTAGCGGTCGACCACGGTGTCGAGGATGGCCCAGAGGAGCAGGCCGACGTGGGCTTCCCCGTGCTGCGAGCGCTGGAGCTCGAACGTCCGCGTGACGTGCTGGATCGGGAACTCGCCGGGATGCCCGTCTTCGGGCGGCTGGCGCACCGAGAGCAGCCAGCCGGCGCCGAACACGATGTCGATCTCGCGGGTCCGCAGACCGTTCTCGTGCACCGCGCAGTCGTAGACGGCGACGTGGTAGTGGTTGCTGTAGTGCGCGAGCTTCGTGCGCTGGCCGGCCTTGGCGACGTCTTCCTTCGCGAACTCGTTGATGTGCAGCTGGTCCATGATCGACGTGAGCTGTTGCGGATCGGGATGCTCGCAGTCGATCCAGACGAGCCCCGCCTTCGCGTCGACCGCGTCGGCGACGCCGCCGAGCTCGACCGTGGAGGGGGGCGCCCCGGCGTGGTCGTAGTGCACGGCGTGGATCATCGGAGGCGAGCCTACGAGCACCTCGGACGCCGAGGGGGCTGCGGGTACGATCTCGGCCACCGCCCCGGCCTCCGGAAGGACCAGTACCGAAGACCGGACCTGCCGAAGATTCCACCCACTGCGAAGAAGAGGACCTGCGCATGGCCGTCCACGCCGACGAGCTCACCGCCGACCAGCTCCGCGAACAGACCCTCGGTTGGCTGCGGGAGCACCTGCCTGCGGGCTGGATGGAGGCACTCGACTCGGGCGATCTCGCGGCCTGGTCGAAGCTCCGCGCCGATCTCGACTACGACGCGTGGTGCACGACGCTCGGCGAGGCGGGGTACGCCACGCCGACGTGGCCCGCCGAGTATGGCGCCGGCCTCTCGCTCTCACCCGGTCAGGCGAAGCACGTCAACGAGGTGCTCAACCAGTACCGAGCGCCGCGCCCGTTCAACCTGATCGGCATCGGCATGGGCGGCCCCACGCTGATCACCTGGGGCACCGAGGAACAGAAGCAGCGGCTGTTGCGACCGATGGCGGCCAACCAGGAGATCTGGTGCCAGCTCTTCTCCGAGCCCGGCGCGGGCTCCGACGTCGCCGGGCTCGCGACCCGCGCCGTACGCGACGGCGACGAGTGGGTCGTCACCGGTCAGAAGGTCTGGACGACGCTGGCCCACCTGTCGCGCTGGGGGATGCTCGTCGCTCGCACGAACCCCGACGTGCCGAAGCACAAGGGCCTCACCTACTTCGTGATGGACATGCAGGCGTCAGGGGTCGACGTGCGACCCCTCGTCCAGATCACCGGCGACGCAGAGTTCAACGAAGTGTTCATGGAAGATGTGCGCATCCCGGACTCGATGCGAGTCGGGCCGGAGGGCGAGGGGTGGCGCGTCGCGATCACGACCCTCATGAACGAGCGGATCGCGCTCTCGGGGGCCGGCTCGCTCTCGGGGGACGCCGCGGGCGGCAGTCCGGCGGAGAAGCTCGTCGCCCGGCACAGCCCGGTGCAGGACCCGCTGGAACGCCAGCGACTCGCGCAGCTCTACATCGAGGAGCGCCTCATCCGGCTCAACAACCAGCGCGCGGCGGCGCGACGCAAGAGCGGTGGGGAAGCGGGACCGGAAGGCTCCATCACCAAGCTCATGCAGGCCGAGTTCAACCAACGGCTCCAGAAGCTGTCGGTCGACCTCGAAGGCGCCGAAGGCATGGCGTGGGAGGGCGAGGGCTTCGTCGAGAAGGGCGTGATCGGCTTCACGAGCTCCGGCGGCGACACGAGCCGCGAGATCGTGCGCAGCTTCCTCCGGGCCCAGGCCAACACCATCGAGGGCGGCACCTCGAACGTGATGCGCAACATCCTCGGCGAGCGCGTGCTCGGCCTCCCGAAAGAGCCCGACAACTCGCGCGAGCTGCCGTGGAGGGACGTTCCCCGGTCGGGCTGAGCCCGGACCACTCGGGGCATCGAAGATGCAGCGCGGGCTCCGTCGGTTCCTCCGGCGACGTGGTGCCACCGACCTCGAGATCGAGCACGCGGCGCGCGGCCGCTACCTCGCGCTCCTCGTGCTCGATCGGGCTGTCACGCCGGGAGAGCAGCGCTTCACGATGCTCGAGCTCGCGGCGCGCGGCGGAACCGACATCGAGACGGCGCGCGCGATCTGGCGTGCGGTCGGCTTCCCATCGATGCCCGACGACCTCGAGGCGTTCACCGACCGAGACGTCGAGACACTGCAGCTCTTCCTCCAGTCATTCTCCGATTCCTGGCTCCCCGAGTGGTCCCTCGACCTCGCGCTTCCACAGACCCGGGTCGTGAGTGCTGCGATGGCGCGCGTTGCCGATGCGCTCACGGACGACGTCGCAGCATCGTTCCGCGTCGCCCACGAAGCGGGGCTCAGCGACGAGCTGTTCGCGGAGATGCTCGCCGAGCGGGTCGACTTCGACCGCATCACGCTGCTCATCGGCTACGTCTTCCGCCTCCAGATGCGCGCCGCCCTCTGGCGTCGCCTCGCCGGGGCCGATCCGGGAGCTCCCGGGACGGTCGACGGGGCGATCGGGTTCGTCGACCTCGTCGGCTTCACGGCCCTCTCGGAGTCGCTCGACGAGCGCGAGGTGGGCACGTTGGTCTCGCAGTTCGGTGCCCTGGCCCACGACACGATCGTCGAAGGCGGTGGGCGGATCGTGAAGACGATCGGCGACGAGGTGATGTTCGTCACCGACACGCCGGTCACCGCAGCCTGGATCGCGCTGCTGCTCACGGAGCGGGCCGGCGTCGACGAGGTCCTGCCCCGGACCCGCAGCGGGCTGGCGTCCGGCGCGCTGCGTGTCGCGCGACGGCGACTACTTCGGCCCGGTCGTCAACCTCGCCTCGCGCCTGACCGGGCTCGCGCGTCCGGGGTCGATCCTGGCGTCGGCGGAGCTCGGCGCGGCCGTCGAGCACGATCCGCGGTTCTCCGTGCGCCGGATCTCGGCGAAACGGATCCGCGACATCGGGCGGGTCGACGTCTGCCGCATCGAACGCGGCTGACGTTCACTCGTCGAGATCTGGTGGCGGTCAGGGCGCACAGGTCGTCCCCGGGGCGGGGAGCGTGCGGTGCAGGAGGTACGCGCTGACCGTGATGTCGACGCAGGCATTGCCCTCGGCGAAGCCACCGTGCTGCGTGTCATCGATCGTGAGGATGCGCGAGCGGCGGATGCGCCGCCGGAGATCCTGGGCCCCGCGGTAGGGCGTGGCGGGGTCGTTGGTGGTCCCCACGATCAGGATCGGGGGCGCGTGCTTCGCCTCGACATCACCCAGGGACTCGGAGGGCGCCGGCGGGGGGAGCCGGTCGTCGCAGCCGGCCGGTGAGGCGCCGAGCACCGGCCCGAAGAACGGGAATCGTGCCGCGAGGTCGTGGTACTGCGCGACGTACTCGTCGAAGGTCGGGCGGGGCGCTCGCTGGTCGGCGCAGACGATGAGACCGATCGCCTCCTGGTAGTTGTTGTACGTGCCGTCGTCGCGCCGCCCGGCGTACGCGTCACTCAAGAGACCCAGGTAGTGACCGTCTCCCCGAGTCGCGTCGTGCAGACCCCGCGAGAGCACGGCCCAAGAGGAGCGGGTGTACAGCGCGGCGAGCAGAGCGACGTAGAACTCACCCACGCTCACCGAGCGGCCGTCGGAGGGGATGGTCAACCCTGCTTCGAACCGGTCGCGAAGAGCGTGTGAGCGCAGCCCGAGGATCGCCGTCTGAGTGGAAGTCGCACGTGGGGTCGGCCGCGCAGTCGGCGAGGTAGGTGTCGAGCGCGTGCTCGAAGCCCTGCGCGTTGCCGACCTGCCGCACGGTACCCGTCTCCGACAGGTCGACGGCTGAGTCGAGGACGAGTGCGCGCACCCGCTCGGGGAACTCCTGCGCGTAGACCGCTCCGAGCACCGTGCCGTAGGAGTACCCGACGAAGTTCAGCCGGCGGTCGCCGAGTGCGGCGCGGAGTCGGTCGAGATCGCGGGCCACGTTGCGTGTCCCGACGTGGCGAAGCCAGTCGCCCTGCGCGGCGATGCAGGACGCAACGAAGTCGACCGAGGTGGCGCGGCCCTCGTAGTAGGCGGGGAGGTCGGCGTCGCTCGCAGGCGTCCCGTCCTCGCTCCACAGACGCTCGAACGTCGCGTCGTCGACACAGTCGAGGGGTCGGGACGTACCGGTGCCCCGAGGATCGAAGCTCACGATGTCGAAGGCGGCCCGGATCGAGTCCGGGAGCGCCTCGTAGGCGCGGCGGAGAGTCTCGGTGCCCGGGTCGCCGGGACCCCCGAAGTTGAGGACCAAGGACCGACGTCGCGGACCTGGGTTCGTCGCGGGCTTGCGGATGACCGAGATCGCGACCTGCTCGGCGGTGGATGCCGAGTAGTCGACCGGTACCTCCAGCGACGAGCACTCGAACCCGCCGCCGCAGTCGTGCCAGGCGAGTGGCGAGGTCGCGGTCGCCGCCGTGGTCGAGGGCGGGGTCGTGGCGGAGGGCGCCGCCACGGAGGTGGTCGTGGTGGCGGGGGCGGCGCCGGCCTCGGGGAGTGTCCCGGCGACGGGGACGACGAAGAGCGTGGTGAGCACGACCGCGAGCACCTGGAGCCGGGTCGCGACGCGGCGGACCTCGGGACGCGGCACCGGCCGAGGTTAACGGTCGCGTCCCGTCCGAAGGCCGGCACCGGGCCCGATAACGTCGTGACCCATGGACTTGCCGAACGACGCCGCGGGCAACCGCCTCGCGGTCCTCACCGTGCACGCGCATCCCGACGACGAGGCATCGAAGGGGAGCGCGACCATCGCCCGATACCACGAGGAGGGCGTCCACACGGTCCTCGTCTGCTGCACCGGCGGTGAAGCCGGCGACATCCTGAATCCGGCCGTCGACACCCCCGAGGTCCGCGAGAACCTCTTCGAGGTCCGCATGCAGGAGCTGCGCGACGCGGCCGACGCGATCGGCTACGACCGCGTGCATCTGCTCGGCTACCACGACTCGGGCATGCCCGACACCGACGTCAACGCGCGGACCGACAACTTCGCCAACGCGCCGTTCGACGAAGCGGTCGGTCGCCTGGTGGCGCTCATCCGCGCCGAGCGTCCGCAGGTGATCGTCACGTACGCGGACGACCGGAGCTTCTACCCGCACCCGGATCACATCCGAGTCCACGAGATCTCCGGGCCGGCTTTCGACGCCGCGGGTGACCCCGACCGCTTCCCCGACGCGGGCGAACCGTGGCAGCCGTCGAAGATGTACTACGTCGGCTTCTCCCGCCGTCGGGTGCAGGCGCTACACGACGAGTTCCTCCGCCGCGGGGAGGAGAGCCCGTACGCGCGGTGGTTCGAGGGTGACTTCCCGGACAACGACGATCGGTTCACCACGTTCGTCGACGTCGGGGACTGGCTCGCGAAGCGCAGGGAAGCGCTGCTCGCGCACCGGACCCAGGTCGACCCCGAGGGCTTCTGGATGCGACTGCCCGACAGCACGATCCGTGAGATCTTCCCGTGGGACGAGTACATGCTGGCGCGCTCCCACGTCGAGGAGCTGCCGCCGGGCGAGGTCGAGGACGACCTCTTCCGCGGCCTGCGGGTCCCGAGCCCGATCGAGCGCTAGCCGCGTCGGGCGAGCGATCGTCACGCGAGAACGAGGAGCGATGCCGTGGCCCAGTACCTGACCCAGGAATGGCTCGACCAGGGACGCGAGCTCGCGAAGGGTCAGCCCGATCGTCCCGGCGCGTCGGCGAAGGTGCAGTACGTCGTGACCGGCGGTCCCGACGGCGACATCAAGTACTACTGGGTCCTCGCCGACGGGAAGCTCCTGGAGAGCCAGCTCGGCACGATCGCCGACGCGGACTTCACGCTCACCCTGCCCTTTGCGGACTCGGTCGCGATCGCGCAGGGCGAGCTCGACGCGAACGCCGCCTTCATGCAGGGTCGGATGAAGGTCGCGGGCAACATGGGAAAGCTGATGCAGCTGCTCCCGCTCACGCAGTCGAGCGAGTACCAGGCACTCCAGGGCGAGCTGCGCGGGGTCACGACCTTCTAGCACTGAGGGCGGCGTCGTCGAGCCGCAAACGATGCATGCGGAACGCGCGATGGGCGACAGCACCGGCCTTCGCGTAGAACGGCACCGGAGCCACCCAGGCGATCTCGGCACCCGCTACTCCATGCGATTCCCCGATGTCGGACGCGAGCGCGGCGAGAATCGCGTGCCCGGTCCCGCCGTGACGTCGGCTCGGGTCGGTCGCCATCGGCCCGATCCAGGTGGCGCGGTTCACTGAGTGCGCACCGAACGCGATCGCTGCCCCGTTCGCGTCGCGTGCGACGAACGTCGTGCCCTTCGCGATCCCGCGCGCGACTTCGTCCTCCCAGTGGGGGAACTCCTGCCGAGCGAGCTCGAGCGCACCGTCACCCGTCTCGCGTTCCACCGAGACTCCGTCCGGCGGCGCGGCGCGGTACGTGGTCGGGAGCAGCATGTTGAGTCCGTGGTCGTACGCCTCGAAGCCGAGGTCCTGGAAGCAGGCGAGCGCTTCGGTCTGGGACAGGTCGACGCCCGGCCACACGTAGCGTGGTGCGCAGTTGCCGGTGTGGATCTCGCGCACGCCTGCGGCCCGGCACTCCTGCACGACGGTCTCCACGAGCCCGCGCGACGCCGTTGCGCCGCCCGTCGGGCCGGACCGCGAGGAGCAGGATCCACGCGACGGCCACGCCGTCGAAGTCCTTGCTGACCCAAGCGATCGCTCCGGCGTCGTTCCCGAGGACCCGGGCGTCAGGACCGAAGCAGCACGTCGCGAGATCATCGGCGGTCAGGTGCTCGGCCGGGAGCGCCGCGGCGCAGACCTCGGCGAGCTCCTCGGGGCCGATCTCGCCCGGGGTGAGGTCGGTCACCGGGCGCGTTGGAGGTCGCGCAGCTCCCGGTAGCCGATCAGCGTCGCCCCGGAGCGCTCGACCAAGTCCCGCAACGACGGGTCGGCGCAGAGGAACGCATGGTCCTCGACGCGTCCGGCCCAGTCCGGATGGGAGGCCCGCAGCTCGTCGGTGTCGATCGCGGGGTGGAGATAGACCTCGGTGACACCGGGGCGGAGGTCGAACAGCGCCTTCTCGACGTGCCGACGCGCGCCGACGCCGGAGTAGAGGATGAACTGGTCCGGGAACACGATGCCCTCCTCCTCCGCGAGCTTGCGGTAGGGGAAGCCGACGATCCGCTCGCCACCGGCGGAACCCATGCGCAGGGGCAGGTCGAAGTCGACCGCGAGCTCGAGGTAAGCGTCGAAGAACTCGGGCCGCAGCTGCAGCGCGCCCATGTGGCTGTCGAGGTGGGTCACGTCGAAGCCCCAGAGGATGGCGCGCTCTACTTGGGCGCGCAGCTCGCGTCGGACCTCGTCGAGGTCGGCGTGGTCCCACGTGTCCTCGATCGTGCGCGGGAAGCCGCCGTCGCCGTCGAGGAGGCTCGGCGACCGGGTGATCGGTCCCCACCGGTAGGTCTCCCATTCGGAGTTCAGGGTGAGGTGCACCCCCACGTCGTCACCGCGGTAGCTCGCGGCGGCGTCACGCGCCCACGGGCACGGAACCATGAGCGACGCGCTCGGTGCCCAGCCCGTTGCGCAGAGCGTCGTAGACCGCGACGTTGGCAGCGCGCGTCGAGCCGAGGTCATCGCAGTTCACGATGACGAGCTTGGCGTCGGGTGCGTGTCCCAGCTGCTCGGTGAGCGTCGTCACGTCGCTGCTCCTCAGGCGAGTCGTTCGATGATCGTGCCGGTGCCCAGGCCGCCGCCGCAGCACATCGTGACGAGCCCGAGCGTGGAGTCGGTGCGCTCGAGGTCGTGGAGCGCCGTGGTGACGAGCCGGGCCCCGGTGGCACCCACCGGGTGGCCGATGGCGATCGCACCACCGTTGGGGTTGACGGCCTCCATGTCGGGGGCGTGCTCACGGGCCCAGGCGAGCACCACGGAAGCGAAGGCCTCATTGATCTCGATGGTGTCGATGTCGGCCATCGAGAGCTCGGTTCGCTCGAACAGGCGGTGGGTGGCGTCGATCGGGCCGGTGAGCATCATGACGGGATCGACCCCGACGAGACACTGGTCGACGATGCGGGCGCGCGGCGTGAGCCCGAGCTCCTTCGCCCGTCCGAGGGAGGTCATGACGACGGCCGCGGCACCGTCGGTGATCTGCGACGACGTGCCCGCCGTGTGTACGCCGTCGTCACGTGCGACGGGCTTCAGCTTCGCCAGCGCGTCGAGCGAGGTTTCGCGCAGGCCTTCGTCTCGATCGACCCGGTGGGTGGTGCCGCTGGGCTTGCCGTCCTCGCCGAGGTCGGGCGCGTCGATCGGCACGACCTCGCGCTCGAAACGACCTTCGGCCCACGCTCGCTGCGCGCGCTCCTGGGACGCGAGTCCGAGGCGGTCGCACTCCTCGCGGCTGATGCTCCACTTCTCGGCGATGCGCTCCGCGGCCTCGAACTGCGTCGCGTACTCGTACTGCTCGAAGTACGACTTGGGGATCGGTCGGCCCGGGCCGTTCGACACCGCGACCCCGAGGGGGACGCGACTCATCGACTCGACGCCGCACCCGACGGCCGCGTCGACGACGCCGCCCGCGATGAGTGCCGCCGCGAAGTTGGTGGCCTGCTGCGAGCTCCCACACTGCGCGTCGACCGTGGTCGCGGCGACGGACATCGGAAGTCCGGCGGCGAGCCACGCGGTGCGCGCGATGTCGAAGGTCTGCTCACCCGTCTGGGTCACGCAGCCACCGACCACCTGCCCGATCTCCACCGGGTCGATGCCGGCCTCCTCGATCGCAGCCGCCTGGACCGTCCCCAGCAGCTCGGCGGGGTGGACGCTCGAGAGGCCGCCGTTGCGGCGCCCGAGCGGAGTACGCAGGGCGGCGACGATGACGACGTCGGAGTCGGCGAGTGGGTGCACGAAGTGCCTCCAGGGCGTTGGGGCCAGGTTCGGAACGGGTGGGGCTGGGTGGTGCGGTGCTGGTGGGGCGCGTTGCTGACGACGGCGCGGATGGTACCGCCCTCTACGCTGGCCGGATGCGGCCCCGACCCCTGACGGCCGGCGCGCTCGCGTGCCTGGCGCTCGTCGCGATGAGTGCCGCCTGCTCGGGGAGCGGGACCGGGGGCGATGCATCGACGACCGCCGCCACGAAGGCCGCGAAGGCTGACACCCGCGAGCTCAACGGTCCCGGTTGCCGGTACATCGTCGCGGGAACGGAGTCGCGCTCGACACCCGCCGGCGACACGCTCCAATACCTCACGAGCGCCGTGACCGAGCCCACCGAGTGCTACGACAAGATCACTTTCGAGTTCGACCCGGGCGACGGCCCCGACCTCCCGCCCGGCTACACCGTCGAGTACCGCAAGCCGCCGTTCATCGAGGGGATCAAGAGCTCCACCGAGGGCTTCGACGAGGCCAAGTACGTGCTCTACGTCGAGCTGCGGCCGGTCTCCACCAAGGACACGCGCGCGTCGGCCCGCGGGGTCAGCACCTACAAGGGGAACCTCCGGCTCGCGTTCGTCCCCGACAAGCCCGGGGAGCCGGGGATGGTCCACACGACCATCGTCGAGTGGCTCGACAAGGCCCCGCCCTCGGTGCCGGGCGCCTCCACGGCCACGACGTCGACGTCCACCACGACCAGCACGACGACCGCGACGGAGCCCGGCACGAAGAAGGCCGGCACGAAGTCGGGTTCGACGACGAGCTCGACGGCCGCGCCCACCACGACCTCGACGACGGTGGCACCGGTCGGGCCGACCACGACGACGACGCTTGCGCCGAACGACCCCGCGACCTCACGGGTGGTCTGGCTGATCGGCCTCGACTCGAAGCGCCCGTTCACCGTCGACGCGTCCAACCAGCCGCCGAAGGTCAGCATCCTGATCATGCACTGAGCCCGCCAGGCGGGCCGCCGACCGGTGCAGCTCCGCCGGTTCAGCTGAGCAGCACGATCTTCCCGAGCTTGCCGCCCGCGACGAAGTGGTCGTAGGCCGCCGGCGCGTCTGCCATCGGGTACTCGGCCGCAACCGGGACGATGAGCGCGCCGGTGGCCAGGAGGGGGAGCACCGATCGCTCGACCGCGCGCGTCGCGGTGGCCTTGTCCTCGAGGGAGCGGGCGCGCAGCGTGGAGCCACGGATCGACGCGCGCTTGCCCATCAACGAGAGCAGGTTCAGCTCGGCAGTGGCGCCGCCGCCGACGCCGATCACCGCAATCCGGCCGCCGGTCGCGAGAGCGGCGACGTCGGCCGCGAGGTTCGGGCCACCGACGAGCTCGAGCACCACGTCGAAGGGGCCTCGCTCGGCGAAGGCCTCGGGCTCGAAGACCTCGACCACGCCGCAGGCCGCGCCCAGCTCGGCAACCGCGGGACGGAGCGCAGCGTTGCGGACCGTCGCAACTACCTGCGCGCCGGCGCGTGCGGCGAGCTGCACACCGGCGATGCCGACCCCGCCCGCCGCGCCATGGACCAGGACGCGCTCCCCGAGCGTGAGGCCGCACTGCGAGAACAGGGCGTCGTGCGCGGTGGTGAAGACCTCGGGGAAACCGCCCGCCTCGCTCCAGCCGAGTACCTCGGGCACGGCGATCGCGATTCGCTCGTGCACGACGGCCAGCTCGGCCTGCCCGCCACCACCCACGATGGCCATGACCCGATCGCCCACCGCGAACCGCGTCACGCCCGGTCCGATCGCGGCAACCTCGCCCGCGAGCTCCAGCCCGGGGATGTCGGGCGGCGAGCCGGGAGGGGCCGGGTAGAGGCCGCTCCGCTGCATGATGTCGGCGCCGTTGAGGCCGGCAGCGCGCACCCGCACGAGCAGCTCGCCGTCACCCGGTTCGGGGTCGGGGTGCTCCCGCCACACCAGGGTGCCGTCGTCGATCGTGACCGCGCGCATGTCCGGAGGCTACGTCGGCGGTACCGTCGCGGGGTGTCCCGAGAGTCGCTCGTGTTCTTCGACGACGAGGGCAACGAGATCGTCCTCGATGACGACGAGGCCGTTGGCCTCCTCGCGATGACCGACGGGCTCGAGCCGGCGACGGTGTCGGCGTGCCAGCAGTGCCGCAGCCGGGTCCTGGCGTGCGCCGCCCTCGTCGACCTGCTCGATGAAGCCCCGCCGCATCCGCGCTCGACGCAGCTGCTCGAGCTCGCTGACGACGCGCCGACGCCGCATTGCTTCGTCCAGGACCTCGTGGCGACGTGCCGGCACCGCCTGTGGCGAGATCCGGGGTACGCGGAGTGGCGGGAGGCGCTCGACGCACTGCTCGACCAGCCGCGCGGCGTGCACTGACCGCGCCGACGCCGGGCTGCTCGATGGCTAGCGTTCGACGGCGGGGCGCTTGAACTCGTTGAGGCGCGTCCAGCTCAGCAGGTCGAGCATGCGATCGAGGTCGTCGACACGGCCCCGCTCCATGAACCGCACGAACGCCGCGTCGTCGCCCTCGATGAAGGTGGGGACGCCCCAGACTCCCCAGCGCTCGACCGCCTCGGTGTGCTCGGTCGCGAGCGTCTTCAGCGGACGGCCGCTCGCGACCTCGGCCGCGACGTCGTCGGGTGCGAGCCCGACCGAGGCGACGGCGTCGCGCAGCGTGTCCTCATGTCCGAGCTTCAGGCCGTGGTCGTGGCGGGCGGCGAAGAGAGCGAGGTGGGCGTCGAGGAACTGCTCGGGGAACGCATCTCGGACGGCCAGGCCCCACTGGAGCGCGAGGACCCCGGAACCCCAGGTGCCGGGCTCACGGTCCCAGACGTCGGGCGAGCCCTCCTCGATGTGGATCTGGTCGAGTGAGAACGGGAGGAAGCGGGCATCGAGGTCTGCGCCCTCCCGCAGCGCGGCGACCACCGAGGCGTTGCCGTTGTACGCGAACGGGCACCGGTAGTCGAAGGTGACGGCGATGGCTCGGGGCATGGGGGACTCCTCGTCGGCTCACCCAGACGCTAACCCGCACGTGAAAGCCCGAGAACACCCTGATGGTTGCTTGGGTCAGTCGACGAAGCGTTTGGCGACGCCACCGAGCGCGAGCCCGAGCGCAGCGCCGGCCATGACGTCGGACGCGTGGTGCATGCGCACGTAGACGCGGCTGGCGGCCACGAGCGCGGCGAGCGTGAACCAGGCCGGCGCAGTGCGGCGGTTGCTCAACACCACCGCGCACATGAACGCGGTCGCCGCGTGTCCCGACGGGAACGACGACGTGATCGGGCGCCGCATCCCGTAGGGGAGCGGATCGTCGTGCTCGAAGTGCTCCTGTGGACGCACGCGTCGGAACAGCGACTTGACGGCGCCGTTGGTGATCGCCGACTCGATCCCGAGCGCCAGACTGAACCGCCCCGCGTACTTCGGCTCGCGCCGCACCAGAGCCACCCCCGCGGCGACCCCGTGCCAGAGCCGCCCGTGGTCGGCCGCCGTGGAGAGGCCGTAGAACACGCGATCGAGCACGGGCGAGCGGTGGGGTTCGATCCACGCGTCGACGCGGGTGTCGAACGCGGCGAAGCGTTCGCTGACGTCGGCCATGGCCGACGAGCCTACCGGCGCGACCGCGCTCAACCCTCGACGAGCGGGCCGTACGTCTCGGGACGCCGGGTCCGGAGGAACGGGAAGAGCTCGAGCCAGTCGCGGCGCGCGTCCAGGTCGAGGTCGACGACGAGCACGCACGGTTCGTCGCGCGGCGCCTTGGCGAGCACGCGACCGTACGGGTCGCAGACGAACGACGACCCGTAGAACTCGAGTGGTCCTTCGACGCCGACTCGGTTGACGACGACCATGTGGAGCCCGTTGGCGATCGCGTTCCCGGTGATCACTCGCTCCCACAGTGGTTCCGTGTCGAAGCCCGGATGATCGGGTTCGCTGCCGATCGCGGTGGGGTACACGACCACCTCGGCGTTCGCGAGTGAGTACGCGCGGGCGACCTCCGGGAACCACTGGTCCCAGCAGGTCGGGAACCCGAACGTCGCACCGGCGATCGCGACCGGGGGGTACGCGGTGTCGCCGGGGCGGAACCAGCGGTCCTCGAAGTACCCCGCCGTGACGGGGAGGTGCACCTTTCGGGTACGCGCCACGAGCTCACCCCGGGGCGACACGCAGATCGCGGTGTTGAACCCGCGCGCGTCCCCGTCGGGTTCAGGCGCCGCAGGGGCTTCGTAGAGCGACGCGTGGACGAACACGCCGGTCTCGCGGGCGAGCTCCGCAGCGAGCAGATACGTCGGTCCACCGGGGAGCGGTTCCGGGACCGCGTCGACGCCGAGCACCGACGCACCGGGCCCGCCCGGGTCGACCGCGAAGTACGGCGAGAGCGTCAGCTCCATCAGGCACACCACCGCTGCACCTTCGTCGGCCGCGGCCCGCACGCCCGCCCGGATCGCGGCCGTGTGCTCATCGGCGTCCGCGTGCCAGCGCTCCTGCACCAGCCCGACCCGCAGGGCGCCGCGCGTCGGCGGGTCGGCGCGGGCCGGTGACTCGAGCGTGCCGAACGACCGGATCACCTGCACGATTGCAGTCTCGCGTCGTCGGCCCGCCGACGCCCGACGCCCGACGAGAGGGGCGGGATCGGGGTGCTCAGCCCGCGATCGGAACGACGGGCTCCGTGCGCTCGGCGGCGGTGCGCAGCTCCACGGCCTGCTCGGGATCGCCGCCGTGCGCGGGGCAGTACGGCTTGAACGAGCAGAAGTCGCAGAGCCGGCTCGGGTGGGCGCGGAAGTCGTCGCGTGCGCACGCGCCCTCGATCGCCGACCACAGCGCAGTGGTCCTGCGGGCGACCCCGCGACAGCTCTGCTCGGTGGGCGTCGCGATGATCGCTTCGGGCTTCGAGAGGTAGAGCAGCTGGACCCGGGCGGGACGCCGCCCCAGCATCTCCTCGCACAGCAGCGCGTAGATGTGGACGCCACCGAGGCTCTTGGACTCGAAGAACTCCGACGGCACTCGGCCCGTCTTGTAGTCGGTGACGACGAGCTCGCCGTCGGCGTCGAGCTCGAGGCGGTCGATGATGCCGCGGATGCGCACGTTGCCGAGATCGGCCTGGAGCTTCAGCTCGAGACCGATGGGGTGGACCGTGGTCGGATCCTCCAGCTCGAAGTAGCGGCGCACCAGCTGCTCGGCGTCGGCGTGGAAGGCCGCGCGCTCCTCTTCGGTGAGATCCAGGCCTGCGAACTCGGGGTGTGCGGCGAGCTCGGTGATCGCGAAGTCGAGGTCGGCCAACGCGGCGTCGACCGTGCGATCAGTGGCGGGACGGCACATCATCAGCTCGAGCGCCCGGTGCACGAGGGTGCCCTTGGACGCGGCCGCCGACGGCGGCTCGGGGAGCCGGTCGAGGTACGAGAAGCGGTACGCGAGGGGGCACTCCTTGAAGCTCGAGATCGAGCTGGGGGACAGGGAGGAGGGCATCTCACGGCTCATGCTTCGGAGGGTACCGCCGGGGTGTGACACCGACGCGGACTCCGCCCCGCCTTGCCCCGTAACGCCGTACGCTCCCTGCGGAGCCGCGGGCGGATGCCCGCCGAGAGGACGGAGCATTCCATGAAGATCGACGGCGGGATCCCCCCGGCGGGGATCGACGAGATCGCCCGGGTGGCGAAGGAGCTCGAGGACGTTGGCTACGACGGCGGCCTCAGCGCCGAGATGGCCCACGACCCATTCCTGCCCTTGGTGATCGCGGCCGAGCACACCGAGCGGCTCGAGCTCGGTACCGGGATCGCGGTGGCGTTCGCCCGGAACCCGATGACGCTGGCGAACGTCGGGTACGACTTGCAGACGTTCTCGAAGGGCCGCTTCCGCCTCGGCCTCGGGAGCCAGATCAAGGCGCACATCGAGAAGCGGTTCTCGATGCCCTGGTCGCATCCGGCGCCACGCATGCGGGAGCTGATCCTCGCGACCCGTGCGATCTGGGACGCGTGGGACGACGGCACCAAGCTCGACTTCCGCGGCGAGTTCTACCGTCACACCCTCATGACCCCGTTCTTCGTGCCGGGACCGAACCCGTACGGGCACCCGAAGGTCTCACTGGCCGCGGTCGGCATGCACATGACCGAAGTCGCGGGCGAGGTCGCGGACGGGGTGATCCTCCACGCGTTCACGACCGAGCGCTACGTGCGTGAGGTGACGCTCCCGGCGCTCGAGCGCGGCTTCGCCAAGGGTGGGAAGTCGCGTGCCGACTTCGAGATCTCGGGGCCGCTGTTCATCGTGTCCGGGTCCAACGACGAGGAGTTCGAGCGAGCGAAAGAGGGAACGAAGCAACAGGTCGCGTTCTACGGCTCGACACCCGCGTATCGCGGCGTGCTGGAGCTCCACGGCTGGGGGGACCTCCAGGACGACCTCAACCGCCTGTCGAAGCAGGGAGAGTGGGTCGCGATGGGCGAGCTCATCACCGACGAGATCCTCGACGTGTTCGCGGTGATCGCCGAGCCCGAGGACATCCCCAAGGCGATGCTCGCCCGATACGGCGACATCGTCGACCGAATCTCGTTCTACGCGCCGTACCGCAGCGACCCCGATCGCTGGCGTGAGGTGCTCAACGGGTTCCGTCAGTGACCGGGTTCCGAGAGTGACGATGGAGCTCGTGGTCATCGTCGAGATCCCGAAGGGATCGCGCAACAAGTACGAGATGGACCACGACAACGGCGCGATCTGGCTGGACCGGACGCTCTTCACCGCGACGCAGTACCCGGCGGACTATGGGTTCGTGCCCGACACGCTCGCCGAGGACGGCGATCCGCTCGACGTGCTGGTGCTGCTCGACGAGCCGACGTTCCCCGGGTGCCACGTGCACGTCCGACCGATCGGTGTGTTCCGCATGCACGACGAGGCCGGTGGCGACGACAAGGTGCTGTGCGTGCCGGCCAAGGATCCGCGCTATTCGCGCTACCGCGACCTCGAGGACGTCCGCAACGCGACGCCGTTCCTGCTCGACGAGATCGAGCACTTCTTCCAGGTGTACAAGGACGTCGAGCCCGGGAAGTCGACGGAGCCGGGTCGGTGGGAGGACGCCGAGACCGCCGCCCGCATCGTCGACGAGTCCCGCGCGCGCTACCAGCCTCGCTGACTCGAGCAGCGTCGGGCTCAGGGCTTTCCCAGGTTCGCTCTCAGGCCGGGCTCAGGTCGGATCGTCACACTGCGCAGGTCGCATCCCCTCGACCAGGAGACCTGCATGGACGACGACAGCACCGAAGCACAACCCGAGACCCCCGCCGAGCCCGCGTCGACCGAAGCGGCCCCCGCGCCGGCCACGCCGACGAGCGTGGCCGAGGAGCCCCGCTCCGGCGTCCACATCCCCACCTGGCTCGCGGGCGCCCTCGTCGTGGTGCTGGCCTTCCTCATCGGGATCGCCGGCTTCGCGGTCGGCCGCTCGACGGCCGACGACGGCCGCGGGTTCCGCCCCGCCGTGGTCCGGAGCCAGGGCTCCGGCGGCGGGCAGCTCCCGGGTGGCGGTCAGCTCCCCGGGGGTCGCCAGTTCCCGGGTGGTGGCCAGCAAGGCCCCCAGTCCGGCAACGACGACCGCGGTCCCGGCACCCAGGACCGCACCGACAACGGTGGCGGCGCGCAGTCGCCGTCGGGTCCCGGCTCGTCGTCGGGCTCGGGCAACACCAGCACTCGGGGCAGCTGATCTCGGCTGCCACGAGCTCCACGACCGACCCCCGGCTCCGGCCCCTCGTCCCCTCGCCCCCCTGGGGCACGCGGCGGTTCCGGACCGGGGGTCGGTCGCGCCCGCCGGTGCGGTCGGGGCGCCGCGGTCGGTTGCCACCGTAGGATCGGCGGCATGCGCATCGGGTTGTTCCTCCCGACGGTCAGTCCGATCGCGACACCCGAGTACCTCACGACGTGCGCGCAGGCCGCGGAGGGCGCCGGTTTCGACTCGATGTGGGCCGGCGAGCACGTCGTGTTCCTCGACGAGTACTCGTCGAGCTATCCGTACGCTGACGACGGACGTCTCTCGCTCCCGCCCGAGTCCGGGATGCTCGACCTCTTCACCACGCTCACCTACCTCGCCGCGGCCACCGAGCGGATCCGCCTCGGCACCGCGGTGTGCCTCGTCCCCCAGCGCAACCCGGTGTACACCGCGAAGGAGGTGTCGACCCTCGACTGGCTCTCGGCTGGTCGGGTCGACTTCGGCATCGGCATCGGGTGGCTGCGCGAGGAGTTCGACGTCCTTCATGCGCCGTTCCACGAGCGCGTGCCGCGCACCCGCGAGTACCTCGCGGTGATGCGGTCGCTGTGGTGCGACGAGGTGTCGAGCCACGACGGGGAGTACTACTCGCTGCCGCCATGCCGGATGCAGCCGAAGCCGGTGCAGCAGCCGCATCCGCCGATCTACTTCGGCGGCGAGTCCGACGCCGCGCTCCGGCGCGTCGCGGAGCTCGGTGACGGTTGGCACGGCTTCAACCACCTGCCCGAGAGCGCGGGCGCGTCGGTGCAGCGGCTCGAGCAGGCGCTTTCGCTGGTGGGCCGCAAGCGTGACGAGGTGGACGTGACGATCGGCGCGTACTTGCAACCCGTCGAGCCGGCGCATCTGTCCGCCTATCGCGACGCCGGTGTCGACCAGCTCGTGCTCACCGCGTTCGGGTTCGACCCCGACGGCATCCGCGACGAGGTCGCGCGCCTGGGTGAGGCGTTCGTGGGCGCGGCCGCCGCGCTCTGACGATCCGAGGTCATTCGCAATCAAGGGGGAGAGGCATGGCAGCAAGCGGTGAGCGGAAGCTCGGTGGTGTCGGCACGAAGGTGCTGTTCGAGAACGACCGAGTGAAGGTGTGGGAGCTCGCGCTCGCACCGGGAGAGACGACCGACGTGCACGAGCACGAGCACGACTACCTCCTCATCCAACTCGAGGGCGACAAGATCGCCGGCATCTTCGAGGAGGACACCCACGGTGAGTACCCGCCGGGGATCGTCGAGGGTGACGTGTCGCCGGGCAACGTCTGGTACACGACCAAGGGTGGGATCGAGACCGCCAAGAACACGGGCAAGCAGCCCTACCGCGAGATCCTCGTCGAGCTGAAGGATTGACCGCGTCGCCATCGTCCGGTCGTGACGCCGGTCGTCCGCTCGTAGGTCTGCGCGTCCTCGAGGTCGCGACGCTGTACGCGGCGCCCCAGATCGGGGCGATGCTCGGTGATCTCGGGGCCGACGTGGTGAAGGTCGAGCCGCCCTCGGGCGACCCGATGCGGCGCATGGGCCGCACCACCTCGTGGGACCTCGTCGCGCGGGGGAAGCGCTCGGTCGTGCTCGACCTCGAGCCGGGCGCGGACGGTGCGGCGCCCGACGCCGAGCTCTTCGCCGGCCTCGTCTTGGCCGCCGACGTGCTGGTCGAGAACCTCTCGCCCGACGTGCGAGCCCGCTGGGAGTGCACCTACGAGGCCCTGTCCGCGCACAACCCGCGCCTCGTGGTGGTGAGCGTGAGCTGTTACGGCCTGACCGGCCCCTATGCCGATCGCCCGGGTGCGGGGACCCTTGCGGAGGCGTTCGGGGGGCTCACCCACATGATCGGCGAGGCCGACGGTCCGCCGATGCTCGCGTCGGTCGCCATCGGCGACACCGTCACCGCGTTCTCCGGGGTGATCGGTGCGCTGGCGGCGTGCTGGTCGCGCGACGCGCGCGGTGGGAGTGGCAGTCACGTCGACGTGAGCATGTACGAGCCGATCCTGGCCATCATGGCCGGGACGATCGCAGGGTGGGACGGGGACGGAGAGCCGCCGCGCCGTTCCGGCAGTCGCGTGCACGGTGGGGTGCCGCGCAACGTGTATCGCACCCTCGACGACGCCTACGTCGCGCTCTCGGGCACGACCGACTCGCAGGTCGCACGGGTGCTGGCGGTCATCGGTCGCGACGGCGACGCGGATCGTGCGCGCTTCGGCACCGCGGCCGCCCGTCTGCAGGTGAGCGACGAGCTCGACGGGCTCGTCGCCGACTGGATCCGGGCCCACCCGCGTGACGCGGTGCTCGAGGCGTTCGTCGCAGCACGGGTTCCCGTGTCCCCGGTCAACGACGCGGGCGATCTCCTGGAAGACCCACACATCGCCGCACGGGGCGGGATCCCGAACGCACCACCCGGCCCGTCCCTCGGCGAGCACCGCGAGGTTGTGCTCGCCGACTGGCTCGGCGGTTCAGGATGAGGTGTCGAGGCGGAGGTCGGCGTGCGGGAGGGTGCCGTCGACATCGGTGAAGCCGTAGTCCTCCGCGAGGGACGCGGTCGTCGCGGGGGCACCGGAGCGCAGCATCACGTCGGGGTCCGCAGCGAGCGCCACCACACCACGACCGACGAAGCGCGGCGTCTCGACGGCGGCGAGGTCGAAGATCCCCTCGCCGGGGAGATCGAGCACGGAGCGCCCGTCGTCGGTCTGTCGAGCGCCGAGCTCGACGATCTCGGTGCGCACGAGGCCGGGCCAGACCGAGACGACCGCGACGCCGTGCGCGGCGAGCTCGTGCGCCATGTCGGCGGTCATCTTGTCGAGGGCTGCCTTCCCGACGCCGTACACCACGTTGTGTGCGTACTGGGTGGAGCCGGACGACGAGATGTTCGCGATGAGCGCGTGCTCGGAGGCGAGCAGCATCGGCGTCGCGTACACAGACGCGACGTAGTGCGACCGCACCCCGATGTCGATGACCTGGTCCCACGCCGCCACCGGGAGCTGCCAGAACGGCTGATCCAGCCAGGGTGCGAGGTCGATGGCTGAGTACACGTTGTTCACGAGCACGTCGAGGCGACCCTGCTCCTGTTGCACCCGCGCGAACAGAGCTTCGACCTGCGTGTCGTCGTGGTGGTCGCACGCGACGCCGATGGCCCTCCCGCCGAGCGCTTCGATCTCTGCGACCGTCTCGCCGACCGTGCCCGGGATCGGTCCTGGCTCCACACTGCGGGCGGAGAGGTACACGACCGCGCCCGCGGCGCCGAGCTCCAGGGCGATGCCCTTGCCGATGCCGCGGCTCGCGCCGGTGACCACGCCGACCCGACCCTCGAGAGGCCGCTCAGGCACGTCCGTCATGCGCCGATCCTGTCAGTGTCGGGGCGCGTCTGCTCGTCGAACGCGAGGATCGACGCGACGGCCCGCGCGGGCGCTTCGATCGGGCCGAAGTGGCCGACCCCGCTCATGACCTCGAGGGAGCCGTGGGGGAGGCGCTCCACGATGCGCTCGGCGAACGCCGGCACGATGGCGTCGGTCGTCTCGCCGCAGACGACGTGGATGCGTGCGGTGAGGTCTCCGAGTCGGGTCCACAGGCCGTGGGCGACGCCGTGCGCGTAGGTCGCGGCCTCGGCCTCGGGCGCACACTTCAGCTCCCACGAGCCGTCATCGCGCTGACGGAGCCCGCCGTCGACGTAGGCGTGCAGCGCGTCGGGGTCGAGCGCGTCGAGCGGCGGCCGACCGGCGTACGACGCGTAGGCCTCGTCGGGCGACGACCACACCGCGCGGCGCTTGCGCGCATCGACCGCGAGCGGGAAGTCGTGGTCCGGTGGGAGCAGCTCGTCGCTGCGGATCATCACCGGTTCGAAGCACCATGCGCGCGGGAAGGTGCCAGGATCCTGTTCGTCCGCGAGCAGGATCGCGGTTGCACCCTTCGAGTGCCCGACCGCCACCAGTTCCGGGTCGCCCGCGAGCCCGAGGTGGTCGGCGACTGCGGCTACGTCGCGGCCGTACGAGTCCCAGCCGTAGCCGCCTGCGCCGAGCGAGGGATCCGCCGGTTCGCTGTCGCCGTGACCATGGAAGTCGAACGACCAGACGCGCTTGCCCGCCGCAACCAATCGGGTGGCGATCGGCCGCCATACGAGGCCGTGGAAGCCCGTGGGGTGACAGAGGAGGACCGGGGGGCCGTCACCACCCCAGTCGTGGACCACGAGTGCCGGCGCGTCCGGGCGAACGAGCGGGGTCGTGATGGCGTGGGGGGTCATTGACCGTCATGATGGCGCGGATGGCGGATGACGAGCAGGTGCACGACCGGAACGCGGCGTTCTACGCGGCCTTCGAGGCACGCGACCTCGACGCGATGTCCGAGATCTGGGAGCACTCGGACCGCGTCACCGTCACGCATCCCGGCTGGCCGACGCTTCGCGGGTGGGCGCGGGTCGGGGGCTCGTGGGATGCGATCTTCGCGAACACCCCGTACATCCAGTTCGTGCTCACCGAAGAGGTGGTCAGCGTCGCCGGAGACGTCGCCTGGGTGACGCTCGACGAGAACATCCTCCAGTCGCATCCCGCCGCACCGTCGGATCCCGGCGAGGGTGAGCTCTCCGGCGCGTCGGTCGCGGCGACGAACGTGTTCGTCCGTACCGACGACGAGTGGCACATGGTGGTGCACCACGGGTCGCCGGTGGCCGCCCAGGAGCCACGCTGATGTGCTTCTCGCCGGAAGCCGACTTCGTGAGCGGCGTCGTGATCGGGGGGATCGGAGTCGCGTCGCTCGGAGAGGTGCGCCACGCCCGTGAGGTCCCCCTGGCGGTGCTCCCCATGGCGTTCGCCGTGCACCAGATCACCGAGGGGTTCGTGTGGCTGGGGCTGCAGGGCCACGTGCCACGGTCGGTGGGGGACGTCGCGATGTACGCGTACCTCTTCTATGCGTGGGCGTTGCTCCCGTGCTTCGCGCCCCTCGCCATCTACCTCGTCGAACCGAGAAGACGACGGCAACAGGTGATGCTGGTCCTCATCGCGATCGGCGCTGTCGTCAGTGCGATCCTGTTCGCCGCCCTCGCCGGTGGATCGGTCAGCGCGCACATCACCGGGCACACCATCGACTACCGGGGCGTGGGCGACTCGGGGAACGTCGTGACCGCGCTCTACGTGCTCGCGACCTGCGGTTCGTTCCTGCTCTCGAGCCAGCGTCGCATCGTGTGGTTCGGGGTCGCGAACGTGGTTGCGGTCGCCGCCATCGCGTGGGAGCAGTCGGCCGGGCTCACATCGCTGTGGTGCCTGTGGGCAGGCGTCGTCAGCGTGCTGATCTACCTGCAGCTCCGCGATTGGCGCCAGGCGGAAGAGGAAGAGGTCGAGCCCGCGCTCAGGTGAGGCCCTTCTCGGCCTGCTCCTTCGCGTGGTCCTCCACCGCCTTGGTCATCGCGTTCGTCGCCGCGGTGACGAAGCGACCTTCGGAACCGACGATCCAGTCGTACGACGCCTGGACCGGCTCGAGCTGGCCCTGGAAGTGCGGCATCACGTACCGGGCGAAGAGCTCGTAGCTGCGACGCGTGGCCTCGGGGTCGGCCCATTCGTGACCGAACAGGAGGAAGGTGCCGAAGCCACCGGACTGCGCGACGAGTCGTTCGATCTGGCGGATCGCGTCGTCGGGGGTTCCGATGATCGCGAAGCCGTTGGTGTCGCAGTGCTCGATGATGGTCGCGACGTCGTCGCCCTCGCCGACCGGACTCGTCGGCAGGATGTGGCGGAAGTACTTGCTGAACTCGACGATGCCGTACTCGACGTCGCGACGCGCCTGCTCCTTCGTGGTGGAGAGGTGCATCGGGCCGACGAGGCGCCACTTGGCCCGGTCGGCCACCTGCCCGAACTCCTCGGCGCGCTGCTCCATGACGTCCCAGTGAGCGCCGAGGATGTCGAAGCCCGCGTCGGTGGTCGCACCGACCGACAGCAGGCCGAGGCCGTATCGCCCCGCGCTCCGAGGACCGGCCGGCGAGATCGATGCTGCGACGGCGATCTCGACGCCACCGGGCGAGTACGGCGCGAGCTGCAGTCGCGCGTCGTTGATCTCGAACCAGTCGGTCTTCGCGGTGACGGTCTCCCCGCGGAGCAGGCGCACGACCACGTCGAGCGCTTCCTCCATCCGGGGGCGCTGGGTGTCGGCGGGGATCCCGAGCATGTGCGCGTCGGACGTCAGCTGCCCCGGGCCGCAGCCGAGCATCGCCCGGCCGCGGGTGAGGTGGTCGAGCAGCAGGAAGCGGTCGGCGAGCAGGAGCGGGTGGTGGTACGGCAGCGAGTTGACGCCGCTGCCGAGCCGGATGTGCTTGGTGCGCTCGGCCGCGCTCGCGATGAACACCTCGGGCGACGCGATGAGCTCGAACCCGCCGGAGTGGTGCTCACCGATCCAGGCCTCGTCGAAGCCGAGGCGGTCGAGGTGCTCCACGAGCTCGAGGTCACGTTCGATCGCAAGGGTCGGGTTCTGACCGGTCGCGTGGAACGGGCGCGAGGAAGATGCCGAACTTCATGGCCGGAGCGTAACGGTGCGCGTTCACCGGTGCTGACGACGGAGGGCCGTCGGACCACCTCCTCGACTCCGCAAGCCCAGTCGCTCGTCGGCGGCCCGTCGGCCCTCCGTGGCGCCGTGGTCGGGTTCCCTCAGCGCCGCCCTTGAAGCTTCGGGCGGCGAGGGCTGGAGCTGCCGACTACGGCAGCTGGGAGGTGATCCAGGTGTCGAGGGCGGGGCCGGACTCGAAGCTGCTGATGAGGGCGTACCTCGTGTCGGTCCCGGGGTGGCAGACGACGTGCCAGAGGCGCTGGGTGTCGACGACGAAGCGGGCGCCGCGGTGGAGGGGGAGGTGCACCTCGGTCGACTGATCGGGCAGTCCGTCGGGACCCTGCTCCATCAGCACCATGGAGCTGTCGGGGTTGTCGGTGAGCTCGATCCAGGAGCGCACGACCCAGCCGTCGGGGTCGGGGTTGAAGCGGTTGTTGTCGTCGCGGTGGATGTGGCGCAGCGACTCCTCGTAGCCCTGGGGCTCGAGTCGGATCACGCGCACGCGGCCGAAGTCGGCGCCGACGCCGGTGACCGCGTCGACGATCGTCGGACACCGCTCGGCGTTGACGGTCCACTTGCCGCCCTTGTCGGCTTGCTCCTCACCGGGCTTCCAGAAGCCCCGGCAGTCGAGCTCACCGTCGGCGGTGGCGAGTGGCGCGAAGTTCGTGTCGCCGCCGCTCTTCCAGTCCATGTACTCGAGCGGGAGGTACTCCGACTCGGGGATCGGCGGGTCGAGGTCGGCGAGCACCACGTACCCGCGCTCCGCGAGCACGTCGAGGCGCGGATGCGGCGTCTCGAGCGGGATCTCCGTGGACCAGTGCGGCGTCTTGAGGTGATCGGTGACCGAGGTCATGGATCCAGTGTACGGACCGTGTCCGAGAAGTCATCCCATCCGCAGCAGGTTGTGACCAAGGTCCCAGGGGTGGCGTCCCAGGGGTGGCGTCCCAGGGGTGGCGTCCCAGGGGTGGGTCCCGAAGGGCGCGCCTCAGAAGTCGAGGTCGCCGGTGGCGACGTGGAGGGAGCCGGTGTCGGCCCACGCCGCCCGCACGTTGCGGGCGATGAGCGCCTGGTGCACCTCGTCCGCACCGTCGACGAGGCGGGCCGAGCGGGCGTGGCGCAGCATGCGCTCGAGCGGCGTGTCGGTGGAGTACCCGAGCGCGCCGTGCACCTGGATCGCGCGGTCGACCACGCGCCAGAGCGTGTTGGCCACGTGGTGCTTCGCGAAGCTGACCTCTTGGCGGAACGGGAGACCGTGTTCGATGCGGTAGGCCGCGTGCAGCACCATCAGCTTCGCGGCGTAGAGCTCCATCGCCGAGTCCGCCATCATCCACTGGATCGCCTGCTTGTCGGCGAGCGGTGCACCGTGCAGCTGACGCTCCTCGGCGCGCGCGACGAGCAGCTCGAGCGCGGTCTCGATCTGCCCGATCCAGCGCATGCAGTGCGCCAGGCGTGCCGGACCGAGGCGGGCCTGACCGAGCAGGTGACCGTTGCCGCGCCCACCGAGCATCGCGTCTGCAGGCACCCGAAGGTCCGTGATGCGGATCTCGCAGTGGTTGTGCGCGCCGGCCATCGTGTCGATGTCGCGCACGACCTCCCACCCAACGGCTGGGAGGTCGACGAGGAACGCGCTGTTCGACGCCTGCGGCGGGTCGGCGTCGGGATCGGTCTTGGCGATGAGGATCGCGAACTTCGCGCCGCGTGCTCCCGAGATGAACCACTTGTGGCCGTTGATCACCCAGTCGCCCGTCGCCGGATCCTCGACCGCGGTGGTGCGGATGCCGGTCGGGTCCGAGCCCGCGACCTCGGGTTCGGTCATCGCGAAGCACGAACGCATGCGTCCCTCGAGCAGTGGTTTGAGGTATCTCTCCTGCTGGTCAGGGGTCGCGTGGTGCAGCAGCGTGTGCTGGTTGCCCTCGTCGGGAGCCTGGGCATTGAGCACGAACGGTCCGAAGTTCGTGCGCGCCGCCTCGGCGGAGACGAACGCCATCGCGGTGGGGCTGAGCCCGAGGCCGCCCCACTCCTTCGGCATGTGGGGGAGCCACACACCCCACTCCTTCGCCTTCTCGCGCAGGCGGATGATCATGGCGACGACGTCGCGCCGGTCGGGTTCACCCCCCTCCGCGCTCGCCGCGAGCTCGTCCTCCGCAGGGCGGACCTCGGCGTCCATGAACTCGCGGACGCGGGCGCGGACCGACTCGACCTCGGGTGGCAGTGTGAAGTCGATGCTCATCAGGAGCGGAGCGTAGGGCGTGCGCCGTAGGCTCGCGCTCGTGCGAGCGGTGGTGGCCCGGAAGCGTCGGCTGGTGGTCGACGAGATCGATGACCTGGTGCCAGGTCCGGGGGATGTGCTCGTCGCGGTGCGAGCGTGCGGCATCTGCGGGTCCGATCTGCACACCCTCGACCACTCGGAGCACCTCGCCGAGGTCGGGGCGGCGATGGGCGCCGACCTCGCGTTCGACCCCAACGCCGACTACGTGCTCGGGCACGAGTGGTCCGCCGAAGTGCTCGAGCTGGGTTCGGACACCGGTGACGCGTCCGTGCAGCCGGGCGACCTCGTCGTGTCCGTGCCGTACCTCCTGCGCGGCGACTCGCTCCTGCCGCTCGGGTTCTCGAACGACCTCCCCGGCGGCTTCTCGGAGCGGATGCTGTTGAGCGCACCGTTGTGCCTGACGGTGCCGAACGGGCTCGACCACCGGCGCGCTGCGCTCACCGAGCCGATGGCCGTGGGGCTGCACACCGTCGCGCGCGCCGGCCTGCAGGACGGAGATGCGGCGGTCGTGATCGGCTGTGGTCCGATCGGGCTTGCGATCATCGCCTGGTTGCGCGCGCGTGGAGTGGAGACGATCGTGGCCGGCGACTTCTCCGAGCAGCGCCGCGCCCTCGCCACCGAGATGGGCGCCCACGTCGTCGTCGATCCCCGCGAGGAGCCGCTCGTGGACGCGTGGCGTCGCGTCGACGGGCTGAGGCCTCTCGTGCTCTTCGAGGCAGTCGGGATCCCCGGCATGATCGACCAGGCGGTGTTCGACGCACCGGCGCGGAGTCGGATCGTCGTCGCCGGAGTGTGCATGCAAGCCGACACCTTCCGGCCGTTGCTCGCGATCGTGAAGGAGCTCGACTTCCACTTCGTGTACGCGTACGACCCCGAGGAGTTCGCGAGGACCTTGCGCGCGATCGCCGAGGGGGAGGTCGACGTCACGCCGCTCATCACCGGGACGGTGGGGTTCGAGGGTGTCGCCGACGCCTTCGCGACGCTCAAGCGCGCGGAGCACCACGTGAAGGTCCTGGTCGAGCCGGGCGGCCCGGCATCGCTGACGGAAGTTCAGGCGTGACTGGTCGCATGGTCGGCAAGGTGGCGATCGTCACCGGATCGACCCGCGGCATCGGACGCGGGACGGCGATCCGGTTCGCCCAGGAAGGCGCGTCGGTGATCGTCACCGGTCGCACCCCCGACGCGGGAGCGGCAGTCGAGGCCGAGATCCGCGCCGCCGGCGGCGAGGCCACGTTCGTCCCGACCGACCTGGCCAACGAGGACGACGTCGTCGCGATGGTTCGGGCGGCCGTCGACCGCTACGGCAGCCTGACGACGCTCGTGAACAACGCGGCGCCGACCGAGCTGATGGGTCCGGGCCGGGCCGACCGGCGCGTCACCGAGCTCGAGAACGACGCGTGGGACTCCATCATGCTGGTCGCGCTCAAGGCCGTCGTCTGGGCGTGCAAGTACTCGATCCCCGAGATGGCCAAGGCCGGCGGCGGCGCGATCGTGAACATCTCCTCGGCGGCGTCGATCCTGGGCACGCCGGGTCTCGACACCTACACCGCAGCCAAGGGCGCGCTGAACACACTCACACGATCGATCGCGGTCGAGTACGCACCCGACAACGTCCGCTCCAACTGCATCGTCGCGGGGATGGTCCTCACCAGCGAGGGTGCGTTCCAGATGATGGAGGACCCGGTGATCGGCGGGGCGACACGAGCCATGCACCTCACCCGGCTCGGCCTGCCCGAGGACATTGCGAACGCCGCGCTCTACCTCGCGTCTGACGAAGCCGCGTTCGTGACCGGTGCGATCCTTCCCGTCGACGGCGGCGTGACCGCCCGCATGCCCGTCCCCGACCTCTCGGCCGCCGACATCGACCTGGGCTGACCAACGACCCAGTGCTTGACCGGGAACCGCGTCCTTGCCTCCCCTCGGAGCGCGCAGTAGACGAACGGCGGTGGATCCCCGACTCTCGGTGAGCGCGGTCTCGAGCTGGCGGTGGTCGCTCGACGAAGACCTCGCCTTCTGGGCCGACGCGGGGATCGACCATGTCGGACTGTCCTTCCGCAAGCTCGAGGAGGCGGGGACCGAGGCCGCCGTGGCGAGGATCCGCGACGCCGGACTGCGCGTGTCGAACATCGTCGAGCTCGGCTGGTGGGACCTCGACGCGCGATCCACGTGGACCGCCCAACAGGACCGGCTCCTCGCCGCGGTGGACGTCGCGCGCCGGGTCGGTGGTTGTCTCGTGCTCACGACGGGACCGGCGGGGACGCTGGGGTGGGATGCGGCCGCCGACGCCCTCGCCGAGGCGCTCGCTCCGGTACGGGCCGCCGCAGTTGCTGCGAGCGTGCCGCTCACGATCGAGCACACCGGGCCACTCCGCCTGGATCTGAGCTTCGTGACGACCTTCCGGGACGGGCTCGATCTCGCGCGCCGGCTCGACGTGCAGGTGTGCATGGAGATCAACAGCTGCTTCGCCGAGCGTGGCCTCGCAGCGCGCATCGAGGCCGCGGGTGCGGCGCTCGGTCACGTGCAGCTCAGCGACTTCGTGATCGGCAGCCTGTGCACGCCGGACCGCGCGGTCCCGGGTGACGGCGACATCGATCTGGCGCGCATCCTGGGGGTCGTGCTGCGCGCGGGGTACACCGGTGCGTTCGAGCTCGAGATGGTCGGCCCCCGGATCGAGGCCGAGGGCTACGACCCGGCGATCCGGCGTGGGATCGCCCACCTCGATGCGGTCCTCGCCGACCAGGGGTAGTCGCTCGACGGGCCGCCGAGTGCCAGTTCAGGTCGCGTAGGTGATCTCGGGTGGTCCGGCGAGGAGGTCCTGGAGCTTCGGGCCGATCGCGGCGACGTGCTCGGATGCCCGATGCGCCGCGAGCGCGTCGTCGTCGGTGAACACCTCGTAGCCGAGTACGACGTCGGGTTCGTCGCGTGCTGGATGCAGGACGAAGACCTCGGCGCCCGGCTCGTCGCGGGTCGCGGCACCGAGCGCTTCCAGCGCGGCGACGAGATCGTCGCGTCGGCCGGCTCGCGCGGTCAGGCGGGTGAAGATCACGATTCGCGCCATGTCGGTCAGCGTATGGTTCGCGACCGGAACGCGCCGGGTGCGGTGAACATCTTCCGGTGCCAGCGGTCGGGGGTCAGCACGAGGGCACGCGGGTAGTCCTCGAAGAGCCAGCGCGCGAAGTTGCGACGGGTCCACGGGGTCAGGTCGGCGGCGCGGACCGCGAGCCGCGCGCCGAGGTCGGTGCGCAGCACGTGCTGCAGCATCCGCGCGAACCGGAGGTCGCGTCCGAGGGCACGCGCCACGGCGCGTCGGTACGCGGCGGACACCGCATCGGGGGCGCTACCGTTCGCGACCGCCTTCGCGGCGAGCATCCCTGTCTCCAGTGCCTGCGCGATGCCTTCGCCCGTCATCGGGTCCACGACGCTGGCCGCGTCGCCCGCGTAGAGCACCCGCCCGTCGGCGAGACGCGACGGGTCGTACGACGCAGGGATCGGCCACGCGCGGTGCGTGCCCTCGGGCTGCGCGTCGGGCCCCAGCACCGCACGCAGCGACGGCCGCGCGAGCAGGTCGGACCAGAGCGCCTTGAGCTGCTTGCCGGAGACGCCGCCGTCGCGCAGCACGCCGAAGCCGACGTTGGCGCGCCCGTCGGGCAGGGGGAACACCCACGCGTATCCGGGGAGGAGGTCGCGCTCGAACAGCACGAACTGGCGGCGTTCGGGCACGTGCGAGAAGTACTGGCGGAACGCGTGCCAGGTGCCGAGGTCCGTGGGCGCGTCGGGCTCGCGGAGCCGCCGCACACGCGACCAGTGCCCGTCGGCGGCGACGACGTACGCGGCGTCGACGGTCGAGCCGTCGCCGAGCTCGGCCCGAAGCCCGGTCGCGGTCTCGGTCAGGCCCACGAGCTCGGTGCCCTCGACGATCTCGACCCCGGCGGCTCGGGCCCGGGCGACGAGTGCGGCATCGAGCTCGAGCCGGCTCACGACCCCGGAATACGCGCCGGTCGTCGGGAGGGGGAGCACGCTCCGGTGCCCGGACGGCGAGATGCACACCGTGTCGTGCACCGCCTCGTAGCCGGGGAGTGCCGTCACCGGGACTTCGAGACGTTCGAGCAGTCGGAGGGCCTGCGTGGTGAGACCGTCCCCGCAGGTCTTGTCGCGGGGGAAGACCGCCCGGTCGATCACCCGCACGGTGAGGCCCCGTGCGTGCGCCGTCAGGGCCGCGGCGATCCCGGCGGGACCGGCACCCACGACGAGGAGGTCGAAGGTGCCTCCGTCCGGATCCCCTTCCCGATCGCTGATGGGGTGCCCGACACCGTTCATGGCGTGGACGCTACGCGGCCGGTTTCGACGTCAGGGGCGTCGGGCGGCCAGAATCTCCACAGTTTCCGACACTTTCCAACGGGAGAGCCATGAACATCGCCGTCTGCGTGAAGCAGATCCCCGACCCGGCCACGCCGGGCGAGCTCGACGCCGGATCCAAGACCCTCAAGCGGGAGGGCAAGCTGATCCTCGACGAGTCCGACAGCTACGGCGTGGAGATGGCCCTGCAGCTGGCCGACGCCGCGGGTGGCGGCGAGGTCACGCTCGTCTCGATGGCGCCGAACAACGAGGTCTCGGGCCTGCGCACCGCGCTCGCCATGGGTGCCGCGAAGGCGATCCTCGTCTCGGACGACGCCCTCGCCGGGAGCGACGCGCTGTCCACCGCGAAGGTGCTCGCGAAGGCGATCGAGCGGGTCGGCGGCATCGACCTCGTGCTCACCGCCACCGAGTCGACCGACGGGTACACCGGCACGATCCCTGCGCAGGTCGCGGAGCTCCTCGGCTGGCCGTCGCTCACGTTCGCGAAGCACATCGAGATCGCGGACGGCAAGGCGACGATCCAGCGCCAGACCGAGGCCGGGTACGACGTCGTGGAGGCGTCGCTGCCGGCCGTCGTGAGCGTGACTGCCGGTGTCGTCGAGCCCCGCTACCCCTCCTTCAAGGGGATCATGGCGGCGAAGAACAAGCCGGTCGACGAGGTCAAGGTGGCCGACCTCGGTCTCTCCGCCGACCAGGTCGGCTGGGCCGGTGCCCGCCAGGAGATCGTCGAACGTCGAGGCCGCTCCCGCACGCGAGGCCGGCGAGAAGATCGAGGACGACGGCACCGCGCACGAGCGCATCGTCGCGTTCCTCGAGCAGCTCAAGGTCATCTGACCGACCCGCTTCCTTCCCACTTCCGCAGCGACTCCGAACGAGACAGGACACAACGAGATGGGCATTCCGAAGATCTGGGTGTACGCGGAGGCCGAGGGCGACAAGCCCGCGACGGCCACGCTCGAGCTGCTCACCAAGGCACGCGAGCTCGGCGACACGGTCGAGTGCGTGTTCGTGGGCGACAACGCGGCCGCGCTCGCGGGTGCGCTGGGTGAGCACGGCGCGACGAAGGTGCACGCGATCGACGGCGGTGACGTGCTGAAGGGCGTGGTCGGCGCGGCGGCGCTTGCTGCGCTGATCGCGGCCGAGCAGCCCGACCTCGTGCTGTTCGCGCAGAGCTACGACGGCCGTGACGCGCTCGCGCGCCTCTCGGTGAAGCTCGACCGTCCGGTGCTCACCAACGGCACCGACCTCAAGGTCGACGGCGACAAGGCCGTGGTCGGCACTGCGATCTTCGGCGGCAACACGCTCGTCGACACGGTCTTCACGGGCGAGAAGCCCTACCTCGCGGCGATCCGTCCGAAGTCGTTCGCCGCGGAGCCGAGTGGCGGTGGTGCGGCCGAGGTCGTCGCCGCCGACGCCGGTGACGCCGGCCGTGCCGGCGAGGCGAAGGTGCTGGAGCGCCACGTCGAGGAGCGCGAGGGGCCGAAGCTGGAGGAGGCGCCCGTCGTCGTCTCGGGTGGCCGCGGCATCGGGAGCGCCGAGGCCTACGAGCCGCTCGTCGAGGAGCTCGCGAAGCTGCTCAAGGGCGCTTCGGGAGCGTCCCGCGCCATCGTCGACGCCGGCTGGGTGCCGTACTCGAAGCAGGTCGGCCAGACCGGCAAGACCGTGAAGCCCAAGCTCTACGTCGCCCTCGGCATCTCCGGTGCCACGCAGCACCTCGTGGGCATGAAGGGCTCGGACACGATCCTCGCGATCAACAAGGACAGCGAGGCGCCGATCTTCTCGGTGGCCGACCTCGGCATCGTCGGCGACGTGCACAAGGTCGTCCCGAAGCTCATCGAGGCGCTCAAGGCGCACGGCTGAGCTCCTTGCGAAGGATGCGCTGCACCGGGGTGCCGGCCTGATGGAGATCGAGGTCCGGGACCTGCGGGCAGAGGAGAAGCCCGCAGCCGGCGCGGTCGCCGGCCGAGCGCTCTCCGACAATCCCACCTTCCGATGGGTGTGGGGCGACGACACACGCGCACGTGTCGGAGGTGCCCTCGGCCTGTTCGTCGGGTTCGTCGGTCCCCTCGCCGACCCACAGCTGGGGGCGTTCCTCGGTGGTGTCGTGGTCGGTGTCTGCGCCGCGGCGTCCCCCGGCACGTGCATCGGGGTGACCGCGCCCGACGAGCTGCGCGTCGCTCCCACGGAGGTCGGCCCACCGGGTGACCCGTCGCGTGGTCTCGTCGTGTGGTCCCTCTTCTGCCGTCACGACTTCGACGAGCGGCACTGGCACCTGGGGCCGGTGGCGGTCGAGCCCGTCCTCCAGGGCCACGGGGTCGGCGGCGCGCTCCTCAACCCGTTCTGCGAGCGGATGGACGCGGCCGGCGAGGCCGTGTGGCTCGAGACCGACAAGCCCGGCAACGTGTCCTTCTATCGTCGGCACGGCTTCGACCTGGTCGACGAGGTGACGCTGCCCGAGACCGACAACGCGTTCACGACGTACTTCATGCGTCGCGCTCCTCGCTGAGCCGCTCGCCGTTCCGCTCCTCTCCGCTGAGCTGGTCCCCGACGGCCGCGTCCCACATCGAGCACCACGTCGATCCGGCGAACAGCACGTGATCGAGCAGCAGCACGTGTTCCTGCAGGCACGCCCGGGCGAGCGTGAGGAACCCCTCGACGTCGGCTTCCGCCCGGAGCTCTCGCTCGTCGGCGAGGAGAGACACGAGCACCAACGCCTCGGCCTCGAGCTCATGGGCGAGGGCGGTCAGCTGCTCCGCGTCGACCGCGGCATGCTCCTCGGGCGCCGGTCGGACGCCCATCCCCGTGAGTCGGCGCTCGGCGTCGAGGCCGATCACCAGCTCGCCGGTCGGCTCCGGATGATCGCTGAGGACCGCCCGCACCAGCGCGATCGCGTCGCTCGGGCGCAGCACGCGCCCGGGCGGGCTCGGTGTCGGATCGTTGACCGGTCGTGTGCACCCTCGGGTCGTTCCCATCGTGTCCTCCCACAGTCCGCGCCCGCGTCGGGCACAGGTCGGGGGAAGCGCGGGGGAGTGGAGGTGTGACGGTTCGTCGAACCTTCGCGTGGGGGTGTGACAGCTACGCCGCGGGTCGCGTCGCCATTTCCCTTGAGCGAATCGGTTGCTCTGGCGACCAGATCGCTCACGAGAAGGCCGGCGTCGCCGCGCTCAGAACCCTTGTCGCGTCACGTTCACGACGAGGACCGGGAGTCCGCCGGTCGTGTTGCGCACCGTCATGACGATCTGCGAGCTGCTCGCGCCGGTCCACGTGCAGACCTCGGAGCCGGCGGCCCCCTCACAGCTCTGGAACGTGTACGGGTCCTTCGGGCCGTCGACGGTGTTCAAGGGTTCGTACGGGAACTGGAACAGCTGGTCGACGGCTTCGGGCGATGCGTACGTCGCGGCACCGTCCCGGTCGCCGGCCTGCCAGTCCGCGTAGAGCGCCTTCGCGTACTCCTCGGGCGTGGTCGGCGCCGCGGCCTCGGTGGTGGTCGGATTCGAGGAACGACCGCCCTGCTTGTCGTCGTCGCGGAGGATCAGGACGAGCGCGAGTGCGGCGACTGCGACCAGGACGAGCACGACGACGAAGATCAACCAGAGGTTCAGGCTGCGCTTCCGCTGCTCCGGAGTCTCGTGATGCACGTGAGCCATGGGCCGAGACGGTAGCGGCCGTTCGCGACGCACCCCCGGATCTGCCGGGGTCTCGGCGAGGTGGGAGGCTGGCGGGGATGGATGCCCTGCCGCCCGAGGTCGAACCGCTGCGCTGGTTGCTCGGCACGTGGGCGGGCGACGGGCGCGGCGTGTACCCGACCGTCGACGACTTCGCCTATCGCGAGGAGAGCACCTTCGTGTGCCCGGGGAAGCCCTACGTCGCGTACACGCAGCGGACCTGGGCGCCCGACGGCAGCCCGTTGCACTCGGAGACCGGCTACCTGCGGCCTCGGGCCGGTGGCGTGGAGGCACTGGTCGCGGAACCGCTCGGTGCCGTCGAGGTGTATGCCGGCACGCTCGACGGCTCGCACCTCGAGCTCACGAGCACGACGGTCGCGACGACGCCGACGGCGAAGTCGATCACCGCGGTCCGCCGCGAGCTGTGGCTCGACGGCGACGATCTGCGCGTGGTCGTCGACATGGCTGCCGTCGGCCAGAAGATGCAGCACCACCTCGACGCGAGACTTCACCGCGGCCCCGGATGAGTCGTCGGGGTTGATCTCGTTCAGTCCGCGAGGTCGATGACGACGGGAGTGTGGTCCGACGGCTGCTGACCCTTGCGCGCGTTGCGGTCGATGATCGCCCACGTGATCCGCTCGGCGACCGGCTCGGTGACCAGCACGAGGTCGATGCGCATGCCGCGGTGCTGGTGGAAGTCGCCGCGGCGGTAGTCCCAGTACGAGTAGAGCTGGTCCTGGTCGTACACGGAGCGGAAGGCGTCGACGAGACCCCAGTCCGCCAGCGCGGCGATCGCGGCGCGCTCGCGCGGGGTGACGTGGGTCGAGCCCTTGAACGCCTTGACCGACCAGACGTCGCGGTCCTCGGGCGCGACGTTGAAGTCGCCGAGCAGCGCGAGCGGGTCCGACGGCTTCGCGGTCGCGTCGAGCCAGTCGCGCAGGCGCTCGAGCCAGACGAGCTTGCGCTCGTAGTGGTCGGTGTCGACCTCGCGCCCGTTCGGCACGTACACGTTCACCACGCGGACGCCGCCGCAGGTCGCCGCGAGCAGCCGCGCTTCCCCCTCGTAGGGATCCACGAGGTCGCCGAACCCCGACGACACGTCGCTCAGCCCGACCTTCGACAGGATCGCCACACCGTTCCAGCGCCCCTGTCCGTGATGCGCGGCCTCGTAGCCGAGCGCCTCGAACGTGAGCTGCGGGAACGCGTCGTCGGCGAGCTTGGTCTCCTGCAGGCACAGCACGTCGGGCGCGGCGTAGTCGAGCCACTCCTCGACTCGGGGGAGACGCGCCTTCAGCGAGTTGACGTTCCAGGTCGCGATCCGCATCAGGATGCTGCTCCGGTTCCGGGGGTCGAGCGCGGGCGTGGGGGAGGTGGGGGCGAGCGGAGCTGACGGCGAAGCACGACGAACGCGACGCCGGCGATCGTGAGCCCGACGAGCACCGACACGCCGATCGTGAGCGCGCCACCGCCCCCGCCCGACTCGTTGTCGACGGGACCCTTGCAGCGCTGGCCCGGCGCCGGTGGTTTCCCGTCGGCACACGGCTCGACCTGATCGCGGGCGACCGATGCCGTCGCCCGGGGCATGTCCCATGCGGGCAGGAGCGCCGCCGCGGTGAGCGACGCCGCGAGCGCGGCGAGGGCCACGATCTTCAGCGTCCACGAGGCGGCGAGCGACTTCATCGCGGGCACGTTACCGGTAGCGGGGATTTGCCACGGCGAGCTTCGCCCGCACGAGGTCGCGCACCACGGCGCTGACCTCCGACCCGTCGAGCGAGCCGTCACGGATGCGGGTCGCGAGCGCGCCGACGAGAGCGGGTCCGTCGAACCGCGCCGCGTCCGAATCACCGAGCAGCTCGCGGATCCGCGTCGCGACGGGCGCGTCGATCGACGGTCCGAGCACGAGCTCACGCTCGACGATCCCGAGCGCGTTCATCGCCACCCGGGCGTGGAACGCGGTGCGGCCCTCGGTCGCGCTCATCACGTCGTGCTCGAGGAACTCCCGCACCGCTTCGAGGAGCTCGGCCGCGGTGGGCCGGTCCTGCAACGACGTGGTGGACGACGGGGTGGACGGCGCGTGCGTCGGCGGGGCCGCATCGGCGCCGTCGCCGGGTTCGGCACCACCGTCGAGCATCCGCAGCAGGTCCCATTCCGTCTCGGCGATGCGGCGACCGAGCGTGGCGAGCTCGACGGACCGCACGGCCCCGGTGAGGTGCGTCTGGGCCTGCACGCCGCAGATCACGCCCCACTTCAGCGTCCCGAAGACCTCCCAGTAGCGGAGGCGCTCGGCGTCGACCGCGCCACCGCCTGCCGCGGCGTACGCGTCGAGGAGATCGTCGACCTGCCCGAAGCCACCGACCGGCTGGTCGTCGACACCGAACCGCCAGGAGCGCACGCAGCACCAGCCGAGGTCCTCGACCGGATCCCCGAGGTGTGCGAGCTCCCAGTCGAGCACCGCACGCAGGCCGTCGGACCCGACGACGAGGTTGCCGTTGCGGAAATCACCGTGCACGAGGCACGGCTCGACCGGCTCGGGTGCCTGCTCGGCGAGCCAGCGCAGCCCGAGCTCGAATGCCGGGTGCGGCTCCCCGATGGCGTCGAGGAGGTCGCGGTACTGCTCGACCTGCTCGGTCGCGCCGAGCGTCGGGAGCGCGGGAAGGTCGGCGACGGGCAGTGCGTGGATACGGGCCGCCTGCGTGCCGCACTGCGCCGCGAGCTGCTCGCGTGCGGCGGCGAGCTCGTCGTCGCGCAGGATGCGTCGGGGGATCGTCTCGCCCTCGATCCGGGCCATGACGAAGCCCGCCCCGAGGGCGTCCTCGGGGTCGAGCACGAACGTGGCACTGGGTACGGCGACCCCGCCGGCTCCTGCGGCGCGCACGAGCTCGAACTCGGTCACGCGCGCCGATGCACCGATCGTGGCGCCGGGGTCACGGCGCAGGACGAGCTCGTGGCGACGCCCGTCGTCGTCGACTGCATCGAACGCCCACGTCTCGCGTGAAGCGCCGCCCGAGAGCCGTCGCACGCCTTCGATGGTCACGGGGCCCTCGAGGTGGCGCGTGACCGCGACCGCAAGCGCAGCCTCGTCGAGCGCGTCGGGCGGCACGCGGCTACGTGCTCTCTTCTCGGCGGGCCTCGACGTACTCGCCATCGAGGAGCCGGACGGCGCCCTCACGCACGAGGGAGGTGTCCTCGGCGAAGACGATCCGGATCGGCACTGGGGCAAAGGCTAGTAGCGTCCTCGGCCGTGACCTTGCGCCGGGCCCTCGCACTGCTCGTGCTGGCACTCACCCCGGTGCTGGTCGGCGGCGCTGCCGGTGCGCAGAGCGGGACCGAGCAGATCAACCGCTACGAGGTCAAGATCACCATCCAGCCGAACGGCGATCTCCGCATCCAGGAGGTCATCCGGTACGACTTCGGCGTCGTGCCGAAGCACGGCATCCGGCGCGACATCCCGGTGAAGTTCGACTACCCCAAGAAGGCCGACACCGACCGCGTCTACCCGATCGACGTGGTGTCGGTGCGCGCGTCCGAAGGGCACGCCCGGCGACTACGAGACCTCGGACTTCTCCGAGAACGGGGTCGGGTACGAGCGGATCCAGATCGGCGACCCCGACACGACGATCACCGGCGAGCACACCTACGAGATCACGTACGACGTGCGCGGCGCGCTCAATGCGTTCCGCGACCACGACGAGCTCTACTGGAACGCGATCGGCACCGAGTGGTCGACGTTCATCCGCCAGGCGGTCGTGACGGTGGAAGCCCCGGCCGACATCACCCAGGTCGCCTGCTTCCAGGGGAGCTTCGGGTCCACGCTGCCGTGCGACGGCGCGTCCTCGAGTGGGGAGACCGCGAGCTTCTCGCAGGCCGAGCTCTTCCCGTACAGCGGCCTCTCGGTCGTCGTCGCGATCCCGAAGGGCGTCATCGCCCCCGCGCCGAAGCCGATCCTGGAGGACCGATGGACGGTCGGCCGCGCGTTCGCAGTCACGCCGATCACCGGCGGCGTCGCGGGTGCGCTCCTGCTCGGCGGCATCTTCGGGTACGTCGCGGTCTTCAGCCGCAAGGCGCGCGACCGCCGCTACCAGGGTGGTGCTGTCGACCAGACCTTCGGCACTCCGGGCGGCCCCGAAGAGGTCACCCCGCTGTTCGCGGGGCACACCGAGACGCCGGTGGAGTTCGTGCCCCCAGACGATCTCCGGCCCGGGCAGGTCGGGACGCTCGTCGACTTCACCGCGCACCCGCTCGACGTGACGGCGACGATCATCGACCTGGCGGTCCGCAAGTATCTGGTGATCGACGAGGTCGAGACCGAGTCACGCTGGCTCCGCAACGACTGGAAGCTCACGAAGCTCGATCCCCCGTCCGGCAAGAAGGCCGGTGCGCTGAAGCCCTACGAGCAGGAGCTGCTCGACGGGCTGTTCCGAGACGGCAACGAGGTGCAGCTCTCCGACCTCAAGCAGCACTTCGCGACCCGCATGTCGAAGGTCCAGAAGGACCTGATGGACGATGCGATGGAGCAAGGCTGGTTCACCCGCAGGCCCGACGGCGCGCGACTCGGCGCGGGCTGCCTCGGTCTGGTGCTCCTGCTCGCGGGGATCGGCATCACGATCGCGTTGGCGGTCTGGACGCACGCGGCGCTCCTGGGCGTGCCGATCATCATCCTGGGGATCGTCGTCACGATGAGCGCTCGCTGGGCGCCCGCGCGCACGGCCAAGGGCTCGGGCGTGCTGCGACGCGTCAACGGGTTCCGCCGGTTCATCGAGGAGTCCGAGAAGGACCGCGCGCAGTTCGCCGAGAAGAAGAACCTCTTCTCGGAGTACCTCCCGTACGCGGTGGTGTTCGGCGCGACCGAGAAGTGGGCCCGCACGTTCGCGGGCCTCGACGGCGAGCCACCCGACACCAGCTCGTGGTACCGGTCGAGCACACCGTTCGAGTACGTGGCGTTCTCGAGCGCGATCAACGGGTTCACGGTCACGACGTCCGGGACCCTCACGTCGACACCGCCCTCGACCTCGGGGTCGAGCGGCTTCTCGTCGGGCGGCGGGTTCTCCGGTGGCGGTGGCGGTGGTGGCGGCGGTGGATCCTGGTGAACCGTCATCCGAACGTCCCTCGCGCTCCGGAGAACGTCACATGACAGACATCATCCATCGCCTGCAGGAGACCCGGCTTCGTGGGATCGCCGGGTGGGCCCCGACCCTGGTTCGGGTCGTCGCGGGCCTGTTCTTCGTCTCGACCGGCGCCGGGAAGTTCCTCGACTACTCCAAGGAGGTCGACGACTTCCGCGGGTTCGAGGTGCCATGGCCCGAGGTCGCCGTTCCGGTCGCCGGGACGGTCGAGGTCGTCGGCGGTCTCCTGCTGATCATCGGTCTCCTGACCCGACCGGCGGCCCTGGCGCTCATCGGCAACATGGTCGTCGCCCTGTTGACCGCCGGGCGCGTCGAAGGCGGCTCGTTCCACCTCGTGTACCCGCCGATCCTGATCGTCCTGATGCTGTTCCTGCTGTGGGCCGGACCCGGGCGACTCTCCCTGGATCGACGCATGGTCGAGGGCCGCGCGGGTGGATCCGACGCGCCACCCCGAACCGCCCCGGCCTAGCCGCTCCCGGCGACCGCGCCGACCGGGCGCCCGTCGACGATCTGGTCGAGGTACTCCGAGAGCCCGTGACCCACCCGGCCGTCGTCGACGCGCCACTCGGTCATCCCCTCGGAGATCCGGGTGACGAGCTGCTCGCCGTCCGGCGTCGTGCGTCGGTTCCGGAGGGGGATCAGGGAGAGCACCGTGCCCTCGATCACGTGCTCGGTGTCACGCGTGCGGGCGACCGCGTGGATGCGGTCGTGGTAGCAGTCGTCGGTGCGCCACACGGTGTCGATCTCGACGTCGACGAGCGGTTCGTACTCCCCGGCTTCCAGCCAGACGCCGCCGACTCGGCGGGTCCCGTCGCGACGCGTCACGACCGAGAGCACGAAGCCGCTGTCGTCGCCGAGGTTGCCCGTGAGCCATCGGTACCACCACGGGGACTGCCAGAAGCGCGGTCCCCAGGAGTGGTCGCGCAGTCCCATGCCGTCGACGACCCAGCCGTCGTCGCCGACGCGCACGGTGCCCCTGGCGTGCACGTGCTGCTCGTAGTGACCGCGCGCGAACCCCTGGTCGGCCTGCTCGACGATCGGTGAACCGTCGTCGTTGACCGGCTCACCGCCCAGCATGGGGGAGCGGGCGTGGTAGTCGAGCAGCACGGAGCAATCGGTCCACGGGTTCTCGGTGAACGCGCGGCGCGGATCGGCCATCTCGAGCGGATGATCGAGGATGCAGACCTTGCCCTCGTAGGAGGCACGGAGGTGCTCGAACGGCTCGATCACCTCGAACCGCAATCCGGCCGCGTCGAACGCGTCGTTGTTCGCGATCTCCGGTCGTTGGTACGTGAACGCGACTCGCCCGTCGGGCAGGTAGAGACACGTCGTCATCTCCGCGTGGCCCTCGTTCACGCGGTTCCCCAGGCGCAGGAAACCGCCGATGCGCTCCGTCGGGTCGAAGACGTTGGCGTACATGCTCTCGTTGAAGTTGGTCGCGTCCTCGATCGGGTGCATGAGCTCGTCCGAGGGCTCCAGGCGCAGCCGCATGCGCCGACACTAGGTTCTCTCCCGATTCGCGAGAAATGGCCGAGGAGGGCGCGTGCCGGGACCGTTGTCGGGAGTGAAGATCGTCGAGCTCGTCGGGATCGGGCCGGGTCCGTTCGCGGCGATGTTGCTCGCGGACATGGGCGCCGACGTCGTGCGGGTCCACCGCGCGCAGTCGGTCGAGCGGGGTGTCGACCCCGGTGGTGTCCCGGTCATGGACCGCAACCGCCGCTCGATCGGTGTCGACCTCAAGCACCCCGAGGGTGTCGAGACCGTGCTGCGATTGGTCGAGGGGGCCGACGCACTCCTCGAGGGTTACCGGCCGGGCGTCACCGAGCGCCTCGGCATCGGCCCTGACGCGTGCCTCGAGCGGAACCAGAAGCTGGTCTACGGACGGATGACCGGTTGGGGCCAGGACGGCCCGATGGCGAGCGCCGCCGGCCACGACATCAACTACATCGCGCTCGCCGGTGCGCTCGCGCACTTCGGCCGCGCCGGGGGCAAGCCCACGCCGCCGCTCAACCTCATCGGTGACTTCGGCGGCGGCGGCATGTTCCTCGCCTTCGGGATCGTGTGTGCCGTGCTGGAGGCCCGTTCCTCGGGCCGGGGCCAGGTCGTCGACGCTGCGATGGTCGACGGGGCCGCAACGCTGATGTCGTTCATGTGGGGGATTCGGACCCTCGGCGCGTTCAGCGAAGAGCTCGGTACCAACCTCCTCGACACCGGCGCACCCCACTACGACACCTACGAGACGTCCGACGGCAAGTTCATCGCGCTCGGCGCCCTCGAGGATCAGTTCTACGCGGAGTTCCTCGAGAAGACCGGGCTGAGCGACGAAGGCCTGCCCGACGTCAGTGACCATGGGTCCTGGCCGGCACTCAAGGAGCGGTTCACCTCGCTGTTCCTGACGAAGACCCGCGACGAGTGGTGCGATCTGCTCGAGGGCAGCGATGCGTGCTTCGCGCCCGTGCTTCCCTTGAGCGAAGCGGCGGAGCACCCACACATCAAGGCGCGCGGGACGATCGTCGAGTTCGAGGGCGTGCTGCAGCCGGCACCCGCCCCACGCTTCTCCCGTACCGAGGCCGAGATCCGCTCGGCGGCCCCGACGCCAGGTCAGCACACCGACGAGGTCTTGACGGAGTGGGGATTCGCCGCCGACGACGTCGCGAAGCTGCGGGAGGTCGGGGCGGTCCGCTAGTCGAACACGGCTGGCGCGGTCGCGCGCAGCTGCGCCACCCGGTGGTCGAGGGTGTCCTCGTCGGGCGCGGTGACCGTGATGTGTCCGACCTTGCGGCCCGGACGCGCGGCTTTCCCGTAGTCGTGGAGGTGCGCGCCCGGCACCGCGAGCACGCGTGCGGCTTCGGGCATCGCGCCGAGGCAGTTCACCATCGTGGCGGTGCCGTGGTTGGAAACGGCACCGAGCGGCCAGCCGAGCACCGCGCGGACATGGTTCTCGAACTGGCTCGTCGCGGCACCTTCGATCGTCCAGTGTCCTGAGTTGTGCACACGCGGCGCGAGCTCGTTCGCGAGCAGCTTGCCGTCGAGCTCGAACAGCTCCACCGCGAGCACGCCGACGTACTCGAGCTCGTCGAGGAGCTGTGTGGCGATGGTGGCACCCTGGGCCTGGAGCTCGGCGGTGAGGCCCGGCGCCGGAGCCACGCTGACGCGCAGGATCCCGTCGGCGTGGGTGTTCTGCACCAGCGGGTAGCAGAGCGTGGTCCCGTCGGTGCCACGCACCGCCAGCACGGACAGCTCGCGGTCGAAGGGGACGAGCGTCTCGAGGATCAGCGGCACGCCACCGAGCTCGGACCACGCGGCATCGAGATCCGTGTCGTGCCGCAGCACCTGCTGACCCTTGCCGTCGTACCCGCCCCGGCGGGTCTTGAGCACCGCGGGGAGCCCGAGCTCCGCGACCGCGGTGTCCAGATCGTCGCGGTTGTCGACGCCGGCGAACCGGGGGACGTCGATGCCGAGCGCGAGGAACAGCGCCTTCTCCATGAGCCGGTCCTGCGAGACCTCGAGGGCACGAGGCGAAGGGTGGATCGGCCGCTGACGCTCGACGTGGCGGGCGGCGTCGGCCGGTACGCCTTCCCACTCGAAGGTGACGACGGTGGCGTCCCGAACCGTCTCGTCGAGCGCGTCCTCGTCGTCGAGCGCACCGACGACGAGCGGGCCGACGGCCCGGGCAGGGGCCGCGGTCGTGGGGTCCAGGAACCGGAACCGGACTCCGAGCGGCAGGCCGGCGAGCCCGAGCATCCGACCCAGCTGTCCGCCGCCGAGCACCGCGACGAGCGGGCCGGTGATGTCGTCGCCGTCGCGCACGTCCGCAGGTCTAGTGCATCGGCAGGGACGGGCCGGTCCGATCGTGGGGCAGATGGGCCGAACGATGTCGCCTCGCGACGCGTGGCCGCCTATTCTGGTGGGCGCGACAGCGTCGTCGCCCCAGTCGAGTCCCACCAACCGCAAGCCGGCTGCCGCAGCAGCCCGGTGGTCGGTGCTCCGGGTCGCCGGCGACGCCCTTCGGTGCTCTCGCCCCGCTCGCGGACGCCGCCCGTCTGAACGAGGAGCGTCCGTGTCCCAGCACCACACCGAACGTCGCGAGCGTCTCGAGCTGGACGCCTGTGGGATCGGCTTCGTGGCCGACGAGCAGGGTCGCACCAGCCGCGAGATCGTCGAGCTGGCGCTCACGGGTCTGGCCTGCGTGCGCCACCGGGGCGCGATCGCGGCAGACGGGCTGTCGGGCGATGGGGCAGGGATCCTGGTGCCACTGCCGCACGCGTTCTTCGCGCGGGTCGGTGAGGCCGAGCTCGGCCGCCCGCTCGACCCCGACCGGCTGGGCGTGGTGTCCGGCTACTTCGACCTCGACGATCCGCATGCACGCAAGACGGCGCAGGACGCGGTTGCCGCCGCCTGCGCCGCCGAGCTCCTCGAGCTCGCGGGTTGGCGAACGGTCCCGGTCGACGAATCCCAGATCGGCGGCGCGGCGCGAGCCGATCTCCCCGCGATGCTGCAAGCCCTCGTCCTGCGTCCGTTCGACGTTGACGTCGAGGAGGCCGAGCGGCGGATGTTCCGAGTGCGACGCCGCGCCGAGGCGATCTGCCAAGAGGAAGGCGTCCGCTGCTACTTGGCGAGCTGCTCGTTCAGCCTGATCACCTACAAGGCACTCGTCATCAGTGATCGCCTCGAGGGATTCTTCCCCGACCTCGCGGCCGAGGACTTCGTGGCGCCGCACGCCGTGTTCCACAGCCGCTTCTCCACGAACACGGCCCCGGCCTGGGAGCGCGCGCAGCCGTTCCGCCACCTCTGCCACAACGGTGAGATCAACACGATCCAGGGCAACGAGAACCGCATGCGTGCGCGCGGGATCCTCGGAACCGAGGAGGTCGGACTCGGCCCGGACTCGCTGTACCGGCCGGTGCTGGAACCACTCGACTCCGACTCCGGAAAGCTCGACAGCGCGTTCGAGCTGCTGTTGCGCGGTGGTCGCGATCTTCGTCACGTCGCTTCGATGCTCGTCCCCGAGGCGTGGGAGGGGTCTCGCGATCTCGACCCCGACGTGCGCGACTACTTCCGGTACCACGCGACCCTCTCGGAACCGTGGGACGGTCCCGCGGGCGTCGTGTTCAGCGACGGCCGTCGTGTCGGTGCGACCCTCGACCGCAACGGGCTGCGTCCGTTGCGTTGGCAGCGCACGGAGGACGGCCTCGTCGTCGTGTGCTCCGAGGCCGGCGCGGTGCCGATCAGCGGCCACGGGAAGGTGCAGCGCGGCCGACTCGGCCCTGGCGAGATGCTGTGTGTCGACCCGGATGCCGACGCGCCGTTGCAGGACGACACGCGGGTGAAGTGCTGGCTGGCGAGCCGCGCGCCGTACGGCGACTGGGCACGCGACGGTCTCCTCCCGTACCCGGCGGTCGTCGCGCCGATCGAGATGCCGCCCGCGCCCGAGGAGCTCCTCGCCCAGCAGGCCGCGTTCGGTTGCAACCGCGAAGAGGTCGCGATGGTGCTCAAGCCCATGGCCACCGACGCCAAGGAACCGACCTTCTCGATGGGCGACGACACGCCGTTCGCGGCGGTCGCCACCCGAGCGCGGCCCGTCTACGGCTTCTTGAAGCAGCGGTTCGCGCAGGTGAGCAACCCGCCGATCGACCACCTCCGCGAGCGGCTCGTGATGTCGCTCCGCACGTGCCTCGGCCCGAAGCGGCCGCTCCTCACGGAAGATCCGGCTGCGGCCCGGCTGCTCGAGCTCCGGACCTTCTTCCTCTACCCGGAGTCGGTGCGCGGGCTGCTCGACCCGGCCCGCTCACCGTTCCGCGCCGAGCGTCTCGACGCCACCTTCGCGGTCGCTGACGGCGACGACGGGCTCCGGGCGGGCATCGACGCGCTCGTGCATGCGAGCACGAGCGCAGTGCGCGACGGCGCGGCGGTGTTGATCATCTCGGACGAGGCGATCGACGCCGAGCGCGCCCCCATCCCGTCACTCCTCGCGCTCGGTGCCGTGCACCACACGCTCGTCGAGGCACGCGTCCGCCAAGACGCCTCATTGGTCGTCGACAGCGGCGACGCGCGCGACACCCACGCGGTCGCGTGCCTGCTCGGGTACGGCGCGGATGCGATCTGCCCGCGCGTCGCCCTCGCGACCGTGGCGTCCATGGCCGACGACGGCCAGTTCGGCGAGGTGCACTCGGCTGACGCGCAGGCGAAGCTCCAGGCGGCCATCGAGGACGGGGTCCTCAAGATCCTGTCGAAGATGGGGATCTCCACCGTCGACGGGTACCGGGGTGCCCAGATCTTCGAGGCGCTCGGGCTCGGTCCCGAGGTGATCGACGCGTGCCTCCGCGGCACCACGTCGACCGTCGGCGGGCTCGGCTTCGCTGCGCTGGGCAGCGACGTGCTCGCGCGCCACGCCGTTGCGTTCTCCGACGAGCCGGCACTCGACGAACCCGGCATCATCCGCTTCCGCAAGCGGGGCGGCGAGTACCACGGGAACAACCCCGACCTCATCAAGGCACTGCACGCGTCGATCGGGTTGACCGTCGAGGATCCCGACGAGCCGGCGACGAAGAGCGCCCGGCGCGTGAAGGCCGAGGACGGCGGGAGGTTCGCGTCGGTGCCGACCGCACCGCCGGAGGAGCAAGGTCGGGTGATCTTCCTCGAAGGGGATCAGGCCGAGCCACTGCCCGAGCCCGATCCGCTCGACGTGCGCGCGGCGCACCTCTTGAAGAACGCGGTCGACCTCGGCCGCGCCGACCTCTACGACCGCTTCCGCCAGATGGTCCACGACCGTCCGGTGACCGAGCTGCACGACCTCCTCGACCTCGTGCCGTCGCCGAACCCGGTGCCGCTCGACGAGGTCGAGCCGGTCGAGGCCATCACGCGGCGGTTCTCGACCGGCGCGATGTCGCACGGCGCACTCTCCGCGGAAGCGCACGAGACGCTGGCCATCGCCATGAACATGGTCGGCGGGAAGAGCAACTGCGGCGAGGGGGGCGAGGATCCGGCGCGGTTCCGCAGCCGCGGGACCGCTCGTGACCGCAACTCGCGGATCAAGCAGATCGCGTCGGGTCGGTTCGGCGTCACGCCGGAGTACTGCGCCTACGCCGACGAGCTCAACATCAAGATGGCGCAGGGCTCGAAGCCGGGGGAGGGCGGTCAGCTCCCGGGACACAAGGTGAGTGCCGAGATCGCGCGGCTGCGCTTCACGCAGCCCAACGTCGGGCTCATCTCGCCGCCGCCGCACCACGACATCTACTCGATCGAGGATCTCGCGCAGCTCATCTACGACCTGAAGCAGGTGAACCCGTCGGCCGAGGTCTCGGTGAAGCTCGTCGCCGAGGACAACGTCGGCACGATCGCCGCGGGCGTCACGAAGGCGCTGGCCGAGGTCGTCCAGATCTCGGGGGCGAACGGAGGTACCGGCGCGTCGCCGCTGTCGTCGATCAAGCACGCGGGGCTGCCGTGGGAGCTCGGGCTGGCCGATGCCCAGGCGACCCTCATCGTGAACGACCTGCGCGATCGCGTCCGGGTGCGCGTCGACGGTGGCTTCAAGACCGGACGCGACGTGATGATCGCCGCGCTGCTCGGCGCCGACGAGTATTCGTTCGGAACGGCAGCGATGCTCGCCGAGGGCTGCATCATGGTCCGGGCGTGCCACCGCGACACGTGCCCGACGGGCATCGCGACGCAGCGGCCCGGCCTGCGCGCGAAGTTCGCCGGGACGCCCGAGGGTGTCGCGACGTACATGCTCTACATCGCCGAGGAGGTTCGTGGGCTGCTGGCGTCTCTCGGCTTCCGATCGCTCGACGAGGCGATCGGTCGAGTCGAGCACCTGACGCAGCGGATCACCGACGACGCGCGTGCGGACTCGGTCGACCTCGGGCCGCTCCTGGGCGTGCCCGACGACCCGGCCGCCGCTCGTCGCTTCGTCGCGCACCTGCCGGTGCAGCGACCGCGGTCCGCACTCGATGCTCAGCTGCTCGAGGATGCGTTCTGGACCGTGTGGGGTGGCGGCGAGGAGACGTTCGAGTACCAGATCACGACCGCCGACCGAACGGTCGGGGCATCCCTCGGCGGTGCGATCGGGTTGGAGTTCGGTCAGCTCCTCCCGCCGGGGTCGGTCACCGCGCGGTTCACCGGCTCGGCCGGACAGAGCTTCGGCGCCTTCCTGCCCGCCGGCGTCACCCTGGAGCTCGTCGGTGAGGCCCAGGACTACGTGGGCAAGGCGCTCGGTGGCGGCCACATCGTCGTCCGTCCGCCGGCCGACGACGCGGGCGACCCGGTGCTCGCAGGGAACACCGTGCTCTACGGGGCGACCGGCGGGCAGCTGTTCGTCGCCGGTCGAGTGGGTGAGCGCTTCTGCGTCCGCAACAGCGGCGCGACGGCGGTCGTCGAGGGCGCTGGCGACCACGCGTGCGAGTACATGACGGGTGGCACCGTGGTGATCCTGGGGCCGTTCGGTTACAACCTCGGCGCCGGCATGACCGGCGGCCAGTCGTACGTGTACGACCCGAAGCAGACCCTCGCGACGCGCCTGAACCGGCAGCTCGTCGACGCGTCGATCGTCGACGATGCCCAGGCGGCGGAGCTCCACTTCCTCGTCGCCGCGCACCGCGAGCTGACGGACTCCCCGCTCGCGAGCGCGATGCTCGACGACTGGGAGGAGACGTTGCACGCCTTCTGGCGCGTCGCGCCCGTCGGCGAGGTGGCGCGGATCGAGCGGGGCAACGAAGGACTGCTCGGCAACGCTCGCTGATCGCGTTGCCTAGGTGCCGACCAGCAGCTCGGGTCGGGCGTCGTAGCCGAGCGCCTTGGCGACCAGCGCGTTGATCGCGCCCTCGCGGGCGTCCTGGTAGGCGCGCACGGCCCGGTTGTACGCCTTCACGGCGGCGGGCGGCACCACCGCCTGGTCGAAGGCCGCGAACGCCGCGACGAGCCCGGGATCGGCGGCGAGGCGCGCCGACGCGAACACGTTCGCGCGGGCCCGGCGTGCGAGCGCCTCGAGCTGGTCGGCCGACGCGGTCTCCGCGGCGGGATCGGTGTGCTTCGGACCCCGCAGCGCGAACGCGTCCCAACGCTGCAGCTCGGCCTGCAGCTCCTTCGTGACCGCGCGGTCGCCCTCGCCTGCCGCGACGAGCGCGTCGGCGACGCCGCTGAGTGCCGTGTACCGGGCCGCGAGCGGGGCGCGGAGGGGCGTCCAGTGAGCGTCGGCCGCCGCTTGGGTGTCGACGAGGTCGGGGCGCACGAGCAACGCCGCGGCCGCCACGGCGGCGACGAGGAGCACGACGAGTGCGAGGACGATCCATTTGAGGCGGCGCATGGGCATTCCGACGCTAGCGGCGCCCGTCACGCGGTTGGCGGACGCCCAGTTGGCGGACCGGTCGTGACCACCACTGCGGTCGAGCGTCCCCACGCCCATGCGCCGACGAACGCTCGCGACGGTCGCCACAGTGCTGGTGGTGGGATCCGTCGCCGGGTGGTGGCTCGGAGCCGCACACCGCGACGCGGCAGCGCCCTGGCTGGTCACTCGGGTCGACGACGGCGACACGATCGAGGTGCGGCGGGGGACCGACACCGACGTCATCCGGTTGCTCGGCGTCGACACGCCCGAGACCCATCATCCGACCAAGCCGGTCCAGTGCTACGGGCCCGAGGCGGCCGCCTACACGCGTCGACGGCTCACCGGTGCACTCGTCGTGCTCGAGGGCGATGTCGAGCCGCGTGACATCTACGGGCGCCGGCTCGCGTACGTACTCGTCGATGGGCACCGGTTCAACGACGATCTGCTGCGTCTCGGGTACGCCCGGCTCCTCGTGATCGCACCGAACCGGGCACACGGACGTGAGCTGCTCGATGCGGAGCTCGACGCCCGCCACCACGACCGTGGGCTCTGGGCCCACTGCACATGAGGTCGGCCCCGTAGTATTTCCCCGTGCGCGCCCGGACCGGTCCTTCTCACCTCGTCGACACGCGCCGCAAGCGGGCCATTCGCGCCCTGACCGATCGCCTCGCGCCGGAGCGGGAGCGCTGGATCGCCCGCAACGCGTTCTTCCACGACGAGGATCTCCGGTACCTCGAGTTCCTCATCCCGCCGGACCGCGCGGTGCTCGACCTGGGCTGCGGCATCGGTCGCACGCTCGCAGGACTCGAGCCGCGACGCGGCGTCGGGGTGGACTTCAGCGAGGTCACCATCGAGACGGCACGCCGCGCGCATCCGGAGCTCGAGTTCATCTGCGGCGACATCGAGGACCCGGCGACGCTCGCGCCGATCGAGGGATCCTTCGACGTGATCCTGATCGCCGACACGCTCGCCGCGCTCGAGGACTGCCAGGCGTTGTTGGAGGGGCTTCACCGGCTGTGCCATCCCGAGACGCGGATCGTCATCGCGAACTCCTCGCCGTTGTGGGAGCCGGTGCTCGTGCTCGCGGAGGAGTTCGGGCTCCGCATGCCGCAGGTCGAGCAGAACTGGCTCACCGATCGGGACCTCGCGAACCTGCTCGACCTCGCCGACTTCGAGGTCGTGTCGAGCGAGCACCGCCAGCTCGTCCCGAAGCGGCTCGGCGGCGTCGGAGACATCGTCAACCGCTACGTCGGCACCCTGCCGATCGTCGCGTCGCTCGGGTTGCGCAGCTACACCGTGGCCCGCCCGGACCCGACCGGTGGTCCCGCGCCGTCGGTGAGCATCGTGGTGCCGTGTCGCAACGAGGCCGGCAACATCGTCGGAGCGATCGAGCGCACCCCTCAGTTCTGCGACGACATCGAGTTCGTCTTCGTCGAGGGTCACAGCAGCGACGGCACGTACGAGGAGGTGGAGCGCGTCATCGCAGCGAACCCCGACCTCGACATCAAGGTCGTCCGCCAGGACGGCGTCGGGAAAGCCGACGCCGTGCGCAAGGGCTTCGACCTCGCGCGCGGCGACGTGCTGATGATCCTGGATGCCGACCTCACGATGCCCCCCGAAGACCTCCCGAAGTTCTACGAGGCGATCCGCGAAGGCCGCGGCGATCTGGTCATGGGCACGCGCCTCGTGTACCCGATGGAAGACGACGCGATGCGGTTCCTCAACATGTGGGGGAACAAGGTCTTCTCGTGGCTGTTCACCTGGCTGCTCAACCAGCCGATCACCGACACGCTCTGCGGCACGAAAGTGCTGCGTCGTGAGCACTGGGAGCGCATCAAGGAGGGTCGCGAGTACTTCGGCGACTTCGACCCGTTCGGCGACTTCGACATGATCTTCGGGGCCGCCAAGCTGAACTTCAAGATCCTCGAGATCCCGGTGCGCTACCGCGCCCGGGTCTACGGGACCACGCAGATCTCTCGCTTCCGCCACGGGCTGCTGCTCGCCAAGATGGTCCTGGTCGCGCACCGCAAGTTCAAGGCGGTCTGAGGCCCCCGAGATGGGATCGGTCGGCAAGGCGAACCGGGTGCACGACCCCGGCGAGCAGCGCGACATCGTCTCCACCGACCCGTACCTCTCATCGGCGTACCGCGCGGCGTACGGCGCGATGCTCGACGCCGAGCGCGAGCACCTCACCAGTCGACCCGGGTGCGACGCGGTGCGCGTCGAGATCGGCTCGGCCGGCGGATTCCTCCACGACGTCGACCGCACGATCGTGTGTACCGACGTGCGTCCCGGTCCCGACGTCGAGCTCCTCGCAACGAGTGAGCACCTGCCGTTCCGCTCCCAGGCGGTCGGCACCGTGTTCGCGAAGGACTGCCTGCACCACATCCCCGACATCGAGTCGTTCTTCGACGAGGTGCGCCGCGTCTGCGTGCCCGGTGGCGGGGTGGTCTGCTACGAGCCGTACTGGAGCCCGGTCGCGCGCACGATCTACCGGCACCTGCACCCGGAGGACTTCGACGACACCGCCTCGTCCTGGTCGTTCGCGAGCGACGACCCGCTCGAGGCGTCGAACCAGGCGTTGCCGTATCTCCTGCTGCGCCGTGACCGCACCCGGTTCGAGACGCTGTTCCCCGAGATCGAGATCATCGAGGTGGGCCCGCTCAACGGACCGAGCTACGCGCTCTCCGGCGGGATCTCGTCGCGCGGGTTCCTCCCGGAGCGCGCCCTGCTCGGGCTGCAGCGCCTCGAGGGCGGATCACGCTGGTGGCGCCGGTGGGCTGCCTTCCACATCCTCGTGGTGTTCCGCGTCCGCGCCGACGGGGACGGACGCGGTCGCGACCTCGGTTGACCCGAGCCGACGTTCGGCGAACCCGGTCCACAGCGCGTCGACGGCGACCCCGGCGAGCACGACCAGCACGAGATCGAGCGCGAGTCGGTACCGGAACAGCCCGTAGAAGGCTCCGGTCGCGGCGATGACGACCGCGATCGCCCCGAGGAGCGGGTAGATCGGGACGCGCCGGCGCCGGAGCACCACTGCGCCCCACGCCGCGAACGCGGCGAACACGAAGAAGGACCGCGTACGCCGCCCACGCGACCTTCTCGGGAACGCCCTCGCGCACCGCCTCGTCGTTGGTCTGGGCCGGGGAGTACACGCCGAGCACACGTCCGAGCCGCGCTGCCACGACCGGCGGCAGCTCGGTGAGGTGGCCCGTGAAGTAGTCGAGCCCGACCGTGGACCAGTACGACCCGATCACCGACTGGTCGCTGCCCGGCGGGACCTGCCGCTTGTTCGGGAGCGGGCAGTCCTCGGGCACCCACAGCCCGATCCGCGGACCCGAGAACGCCGCGTCGTTGTACGCGCCGCAGATCGCGCCCCCGACCGTCACCGACAGGTACACCGGCTTCTCGAAGCGCGACAGGTTGTACCCGACCCACGGGCCGACCACGAGCAGTGCGGCCAGGCCCGCGGCCGCGATCCGCCCCACCCGCTGCCACGGCGTCGCGGGATGGCCGAAGACCAGTGCCGGCAGCAGCACGAACGGCACGAGGTACGCGAGCTCGCCGCGCGTCAGCATCGCGAGTCCGCACGAGAGGCCGAGCAACGCAGCCCACAGCACGCGTGGCTCGCGCAGGTACCGGTAGGCGAACCAGAGCGTGAGGACGATCAGCACCGCGGCGAGCGGCTCCGAGAGGAGCACACCGTCGTACTGCCAGAGCATGGGCGTGAGGGCCGCGAGCCCGGCAGTGATGAGCCCCGCCCGCGGGCCGGCGAGGTCGCGCGCGAGCAGGCCCAGCAGGACGACGGCGGTGACGCCCAGCACGACGAGTGCGAGTCGCTGCTCGAGCACCGAATCGCCGGACGCGAACCGCGACGCGATCGACAGCACCAAGGTGGTGAACGGCGGGTGCGTCGCGGCTTCCGCGCCGTTGGGGCCGGGGCCGGTCTTGTACCCGATGCCGTCGGCGAGCCGGTCACTCTGGACGTGGTAGTAGGGCTCGTCGCCGAGGAGCGGTCCGCCGTGCTTCACCGCGAGGACGTAGACGAGTCGCAGGAGGAGCGCGCCGACCGCGATCAGCGCGAGTGCGAGGTAGAAGCGGCGGCGTGAAGTCGCATCGGTCGGGGCGGGAACCCAGCTCATCACCGCACCCGTCAGCGCATCGCGTCGAGCACGTCGTCGAACACGTCGATGGTGGTGTCCGGGTGGAGGAACACGGCTCGACCAACCGTCTCGCCACGCCAACGCGTGGGGAGGACGAACGCGGTCTGCTCGCCCAGCATCCGGCGTGACCATGTCGCGTAGTCGTCGTCGCTCCAGCCCGGTCGTCGGAACAGCACCACCGACAGCTCGGGTTCGCGGACGAGGGCCACGTGCGGCGCGCTCCGGACGCGCTCTGCCGCCGCGCGCGTCAGGGCCAGCACCGACTCGATCGCGTCGGCGTACGCGTCGGTGCCGTACACCGCGAGCGAGAACCACAGCGGGAGCCCGCGGGCCCGACGACTCAGGTGGTACGCGTAGTCGGCCGGGTTCCACGCCCCCTCGCCCTCGATCGGGTCTCGCATCGGATCGAGGTAGGAGGCCTGCTGTGCGTGCGCGGCCCGGGCGAGCGCCGGTTCGCGGTAGAGGAGCGCGCACGAGTCGAACGGTGCGTAGAGCCACTTGTGCGGGTCGACGACGAGCGAGTCGGCGTGCTCGATGCCGGTGAAGCGCGAGCGCGCGCTGGGTGCGCACAGAGCAGCGCCGCCGTACGCGGCGTCGACGTGCAGCCAGGTCCCGGCATCCCGGGCGACGCGGGCGATCCCCGCCAGGTCGTCGACGATGCCGGCGTTCGTCGTCCCCGCCGTTGCGGCGATCGCGCAGATGGAGGAGGGATCGGGGTCGTTCGTCAACACCGCTTCCAGGGCGTCGCCGGTGAAGCGGTCGTCGGCGCCCGAGGCCACGACGACCGGCTCGCAATCGAGGATGCGGAGCGTGCTCGAGATCGACGAGTGCGCCTCCTCACCGACCACGACGCGCCAGCGCTCGGGGCGGCTGCCCCGCCGCGCTGCCGCGGCCTCCCTTGCCGCGAAGAGTGCCGAGAGGTTCCCGGCCGAGCCTCCTGAGACGAAGCATCCCCCCGCGGCCGCGGGGAGCCCCGCGAGGTCGGCGAGGTACCGCAGGACCTCGTTCTCGGCGTAGACCGCACCTGAGGCCTCCAGCCACGACGTCGCGCAGATCGACGAAGCCCCGACCACGGTGTCGAAGACGAGCGACGCCTTGGTCGGGGCCGCGGGGATGAAGGCGAGGAACCGGGGGCTGTCCGTGGAGAGGCAGGCGGGGGCGAGGACATCGGAAAAGACGCGCAGCACGGTTTCGGGGTCCCTGCCGCCGGCCGTGATCGAGTCACCGGCGCGCTCGTGCAGCTCGGCGAACGGCACCGGGTGGTCCAGTGGCGCGGGGTCGAGCCGGAGCCGCTCGAGCGCGTAGTCGAGACAGGCCTGTGCGGCGCGCTCGGCGGTCTCGTCGAAGTGGTGCACGGGGGCCGACCGTAGCGACTGGCCGAGCGGAGCGTCAGCACCGGTCCTTCGTGCGCCGGCGCTTCCGAACGGCGCGTCCGACTGGGGCGTCAGACCGGGGCGACCGCGGGTGTGGGGGCGTGCTTGCGCACGAGCTCGAGCACCGCGTCGCCGTAGCGCTCGACCTTCACCGGCCCGATGCCGGCCAGGTCGAGCAGTGCAGGGCGCGTCGTCGGTTGGACGGCGGCGACGGCGCGGAGCGTCGAGTCGTGGAAGATCACGTAGGCGGGGACGCTCGACGCCCGGGCGAGGTTGCGACGCCACTCGACCAGTGCTTCGAGGAGCGCGGGATCCGGCTCGGGGCCGTCGTCGGCGTTTGCCCCCGAGCGCGCGAGTCGGTCGCGCGCCTCGTCGAGCCGCGAGCGGGCGCGTCCGGCGACGCGGCTCGTGCCGGCACCGGCGGCCTCGCGTGCACCGGACCCGGGCGGGGAGCACGCGACCTCGATGGGTGCGAGCCAGGGGCTCGGCGCCCGACCGACGATTCGCGTGCCGAGCGCGCGGCGCCGGGACCAGGACAGGTGCAGGCCCTCCTCGGCGCGGGTGAGCGCGACGTAGAGGAGGCGACGCTCCTCGGCGCGCTCGAGCGGCGTGTCGGCGTGGGAGATGGGCACCAACCCGCGCTCGAGTCCGGTGACGAACACGGTGTGGAACTCGAGCCCCTTGGACCGGTGGAACGTGAGCAGCTCGACTGCGTCGCCACCGACCGAGGGGTTGTCGCCGCGCAGCGCGGTGGAGACCCACGCCAGGAAGCCCTCGACGGACCCGGTGCCGCCCTCGGCGGCGAGGTACTCACGCCCGAGCCGCGCCACGGCCGCAGCGTGCTCCCGGCGCGACTCGTCGGCGGCGTCGTGCTCGTCGTCGGGGTCGTCGAGATCTGCGAGGTGATCCGCGAGCGTCGCGCCGGGCGCGGCGTCGGCCGCGGCTCGGAGCTGGTCGAACGCGGCACGCACCTCGGGCCGGTCGAGGAACCGGGCGTCGCCGCGCACCCGCGTCGGGATCCCGGCGGCCCCGAGGGCCGCTTCGAACGCGGCCGACTGCGCGTTCGTGCGGTACAGCACCCCGAACGCCGACCAGCCGAGCATCGGCGTGTGCAGCTCGCGCAGCCTGCGGGCGACGGCTTCGGCTTCCGCGGCGTCGTCGTCGTAGTCGGTGATCGTGGGGGCGGGCCCGCCGGTGCGGGTGGCCGTGCGGACCGGACGGGGCCGGCCGGCGTCGGCGAGCAGCGCCTCGGCCGCGGCCACGACCTGGGGCGTCGATCGGTAGTTGGTGTCGAGCCGCACGGTGCGGGCCCCCCGGAACTCCCGCGCGAAGCCGGTGAGGGCGCCGGGATCGGCGCCGGTGAACGCGAAGATCGCCTGGTCGGGGTCGCCGACGACGGTGAGGTCGGTGCGGTCGCCGAGCCACCCGCGCAGCAGGCGGAGCTGCGCAGGGCTCACATCCTGGAACTCGTCGACGAAGAGGTGACGGAACCGCCAGCGCTGCGTCGCCGCGAACTCCTCGTCGGTCTCGAGCGCATCACCGCACCACCAGAGCAGGTCGTCGAAGTCGACGACGCGCTTCTTGCGCTTGGCGGTCTCGTACCGCGCGTAGAGGTCGGCGACCTCGGTGGCCGGACGAGAGGGCTCGCGACCGGCGCGGGCCGCCGCGGGTACGTACCCCTCGGGTGCGATCAACCGGGCCTTCGCCCACTCGATCTCGCTCGCGAGGTCGGCCGCGGCGACGAGCGCGCTCGGGCCGCGGCCGCCGACCAGGGGGAGGAGGAGGCGCACCTTGCGCTCGAGCAGCGCGGGCATCGTGCGGTCGGCGTCGGCGGCGCGTCGCCGGAGCTGCGCGAGCGCGACGGCGTGCAGCGTGCCGGCGGTGACCCCGGGCCCGGAGTCGCGGCCGACGCCGAGCGACGCGAGGCGGGCGGTGAGCTCGCCGGCCGCCTTCCGGGTGAAGGTGACCGCGAGGACCTTGGTGGCATCGGCCCGCCCCGTGGCGACCCGCCAGGCGATGCGCCGCGTGAGCACCCGGGTCTTGCCCGCGCCCGGCCCCGCGAGGATCGCGAGCGGCATCTGGTCCGTCGTGACCGCGCCGGCCTGGGCCTCGTCCAGCCCCTCCAGCAGGGCCGCGTGTGCAGCGTCGTCCATCCAGCGAACGTACCGACGGGGTACGACACCTACGGGGATGCCCGCCGACCCATACGCAGGAAGGGCGTCGGCGAGAGCGACGGGGGCCCACGAAGGCAGGGAGCGTGGGGTCGGGAGGTCCGGCGCCGGCGAGTTGGGTGAGCGCAGCGAACCGTGTCTGAGTCCGCCGTCGGACCCCCGAGCCCGCACGGTCGGACAAAAGGGTGGGCCCCGAGTAGCCGAACGCCGAAACGTCCGGACTCCTCGGGGCCCGTTCTCTTCGTCTCGCACCTCCCGCAAGCGACCGCCGCGCCCTCGCGGGCCCGACCGCCGCCGCATCCGTGGTCCGGGTGAGAAACCCGGGCCCCGTCGGCCACGATCCCGGTGCTCGGATCCCTCCCCCGTGAGGGGGTGGGTCGCTCACCGACTGCCGCTGCATCAGCACCGTCTTCCGGGTGCGCCTCGCCTCCCTCACCTTGCGGTTCGGTCGAGCGTGTCGCTCTCGGTCCCGTTGCTGTCACATCGCCAGCACGAGCGAATCTACTCACCTCCGTCCCGCGGTCAAGGAGAATTTTCGGAACGCGTTACGGTCGGCCCGTGCAGGTGTCGCGGGACGTCTTCGAGTCGCTCGTCGCCGACGCACTCGACGAGATCCCGTCTGCACTCGCGGCCGAGATGAACAACGTGGCGGTCGTCGTCGAAGAGTGGCCCACCGCATCGCAGCTCGCGGGGCGCAGCGGCACGCTGCTCGGCCTCTACGAGGGCGTTCCCCTCACCAAGCGCGATCCGATCAACTACGCGGGCGTGGTGCCCGACCGGATCACGATCTTCCAGGGGACGATCAGCCAGCGGGCGGGCACGAGCGACGAGCTCGCGGCCCAGGTCCGCGTCACCGTGCTGCACGAGGTCGGACACCATTTCGGCATGAGCGACGAACGGCTCCACGAGCTCGGTTGGGCCTGAGGGGCTCTACGATCCTGGGCGTGCGCGAGCGATCGGTGTGGAGGAACTGGGGCCGGAACCAGAGCTGCACGCCGGCCGCGTTCGAATCCGCCCGGTCCGACCTCGAGGTCGTCGAGGCCGTGCGACGCGCGCGTGGAGCCGGCCAGACGGTGAAGGTGATCGGGAGCGGCCACTCCTTCAGCGATGTCGCCCTCACCGAGGGACGCATGCTGTCGATCGACTCGCTCGATCGCGTGCTCGAGGTCGACCACGACGCGATGACCGTCACGGTCGAGGCGGGGATCACGATCAACGCGCTGAACCGCGAGCTCGCGGAACGCGGTCTCGCGCTCGCGAACCTCGGTGACATCGACCGGCAGACGATCGCCGGCGCGGTGTCGACCTCGACGCACGGAACCGGCGTCAGGTTCGGGGGGCTCCCGACATTCATCCGGGCGATGGAGCTGGTCACCGCCGACGGCGAGGTGCTCCGCTGCTCGCCCGACGAAGAGCCCGAGGTCTTCCACTGCGCGCGGGTCGGGCTCGGTGCGCTCGGTGTCGTCACGAAGATCACCCTGGCCTGCGAGCCCGCGTTCACGCTGCGGCACGAGGAACGACCCGGCCGGCTCGCGGAGGTCGCGACGCGGCTCGGTGATCTCCCGGAGGAGCACGACCACTTCGAGCTCTACTGGCTCCCGCACACCGAGACGTGCTCGCTGCTGGCGAACGACCGCACCGACGACGCGCCCCGCCCCAAGAGCGCGTACAAGCGGTGGCGGGCCGAGGTCTTCTACCCGAACTACTTCTTCGGGGCGCTCGTCGCGGCGGGCAAGGCCCGTCCGTCTCTCGTCCCGCGCGTCGCGGGCCTCGTCGCCTCCACCGTCGGGTCGGCGCAGCTCATCGACCGCAGTGACCGCATCCTCATCAGCACGCGGCTCCTGCGATTCGCCGAGATGGAGTACGCGATCCCGCGGGAGCACGCGTCCGAGGCCCTCCTCGCGGTGCGCGACCTGATCGACGACGAGGGGCTTTCGGTCAGCTTCCCGGTCGAGGTGCGCTTCACCGCGCCCGACGACGTGCCGTTGAGCACGGCCCACGGCCGCGCGTCCTGCTACATCGCCGTGCACATGGCACGCGGCGTGCCGTACGAGCCGTACTTCCGCGGCGTCGAGGCGATCATGGACCGCTTCGCCGGTCGACCGCACTGGGGCAAGGTGCACTTCCAGACCGCGGCGACACTCGCGTCGCGGTACCCGGAGTGGGACCGGTTCCAGGCGGTGCGGCGCACGCTCGACCCCGACGGGGTGTTCCGTAACGCGAACCTCGATCGGGTCCTCGGCCCGCTGTAGTCGTACGCGCTGCGCCGTCCGCACGAGCCGGGAAGAGGGCGCGGTCGGGGCCGACGGAATAGAGTCCGGCCATGCCGTACCCCCGCAACCTCATCAACGACGGAGAGAACGTCGCCCTCGACCTCCGTCCACACTGGTGGTACTTCTCCAAGCACATCCTCACCGGCATCCCGCTGCTGGTCGTGATCGTCATCGTCTTCCAGATCGACGACGACACGATCAGGAGCGTCACCGGTGCGATCGTCGGGATCATCACGATCGGGTGGGGCATCTGGCTCCTGCTGAAGTTCATCTCCTGGACGCGCACGTACTTCGTCGTCACCGACCAGCGGGTCGTGTACCGGACGGGTGTGATCTCCCGGCACGGCGTCGAGATCCCGCTCGAGCGGATCAACAACCTGAACTTCCACCAGCGCATCTTCGAGCGGATGATCGGCGCCGGCGACCTCGAGATCCAGTCTGCGGGCGAGCAGGGCACGACGCTCTTCGAGAACGTGCGTCACCCTGACGGGGTGCAGCAGGAGATCTACCGTCAGATGGAGGGCGACGCCACGCGCGACGCCGGCCGTGGCGCCTCCGAGATCGGCAAGGCGGTCGCCGATGCCGTCAAGGCCCAGGGTGGCGGCGGTGGCGGCGGGCAGACGATCCCCGAGCAGATCGAAGCGCTCGCGAAGCTGCGCGACCAGGGCCACATCACCCCGGCCGAGTTCGACAAGAAGAAGAGCGAGCTGCTCGAGAAGATGTAGGCGAGCGGAGTGCGGGTGGTCTCGCTCGTTCCGTCTGCCACCGAGACGTTGCTCGCACTCGGCGTCCGTCCGATCGCATGCACGCGCTTCTGCGACGCGCCGGGGATCCCCGTCGTCGGCGGCACCAAGAACCCCGACGTCGCGGCGGTCGTCGCACTCGCCCCTGACCTCGTCGTCGTCAACGACGAGGAGAACCGTCGCGAGGACGCCGACGCGCTGGCCGACGCCGGGCTCGCGCTCCACTCGATGTCGCCCCGCTCGGTCGAAGACGTCGGACCGGCAGTGCGTGCCCTCGCCGCCGCTGTCGGGGTGCCCGCGCCGCCGGAGGGTCCCCTGCCCGTCATCGCCCACCACCAAGGGTCGTGCGTGGTGTTCGTGTGGCGCCGCCCCTGGATGACGCTCGCCGCCGACACCTACGCGGCGTCGTTGCTGGCGCGGCTCGGGTACGACCAGGTCCCGCTCGGTGCCGAGGGTCGGTACCCGGCGACGACCCTCGCCGAGGTGGCGGCGTTCGCTCCGTCCCTCGTGCTGCTCCCCGACGAGCCGTACGCGTTCACCGAGCGCCATCGCGCCGAGGTGGCCGGCGAGGTGCCCGGTGCTGCCGTGCTGCTGGTCGACGGTCGCGACCTGTTCTGGTGGGGCACCCGGACACCGGACGCCATCGAGCGGCTTCGCCGGGCCCTCGGCTGAGGTGCTCAGGCGACGAAGGCAGCGCCGTCGGTGGCGTGGACCGTGAACGCGAGCGCGTGGAGCCCGGTGTCGGCGCCGTAGCGCGCCACGACCTTGGCGGCGACGTCGTCGGCGTGGTTGCGCTGTACGAGGGCGACCACACAGCCCCCGAAGCCGGCACCTGTGAGCCGTGCGCCTCGAGCGCCGAGGTCGACGAGCAGGTCCACGAGCAGGTCGAGCTCAGGCGTCGAGACCGCGAAGTCGTCGCGCAGGCTCGCATGGCTCTGGAGCAGGAGTGGTCCGAGCGCGTCGAGGTCATGCCGTTGCAACGCGTCCGCGAACGCGAGCACACGCGTGTTCTCCGTGACGACGTGGCGCGCGAACGGATCGTCGGCGACCTGGTCGGGCGACGCGTCGCGCAGCGTCGGGAGGCCGAGGCGCGCGGCGGCAGCCTCGGTCGCAGCGCGTCGCTCGGCGTACTCGCTCCCTGCGAGGGTGCGAGGGACGCCGGAGTGCACCACCAGGACCGCGAGCTCCAGCGGCAGCGGGACGGGCTCGATGGCCAGCGTGCGGCAGTCGATGAGGAGGGCATGGCCCGCCACGCCGTGCACCGACGCGAGCTGGTCCATGAGGCCGCCGGGCACGCCGGTGGCGAGCACCTCGGCCTCCAGCGCCGACCGGGCGACGTCATCGGGCTCGAGATCGACGTCTGCCGCGTCGGCAAGCACCATCGTCAGCGCGACCGCCAGTGCCGAGCTCGACGACAGCCCGGAGCCGGCCGGCACCGTCGAGTCCACGGCGAGGTCGAGACCCGGCACCGACCCGCCCCGCCCGCGGACCGCGCGGACGGCACCGGCGAGGAAGCCACCCCAGCGCGGCTCGACCCGGTGCGGATCGTCGCGTCCGTCCGCGGCCACGTCCACGGCACCCGCGAGCTGTTCGGACGTCGCTCGCACGCTCGTTCCCTCGAGGCGCGAGCACCGCACCGTGCAGGCGCGGTCGATGGCCATCGGGAGCACGTAGCCCTCGGCGTAGTCGGTGTGGTCGCCGATGAGGTTCACGCGGCCCGGGGCCCGCACGACCCGCTCCCGCGCTGCGTCGACCACGTCGGGATCGTAGGGGCGTCGGGTGCGAGCGCGGCGGCCGTTCGCGACGCGCCATACTGCTTGCCATGCAGCGGATCCGGAACTCCTGGGAGCTCTTCAAGATCTCGTGGTCGGTGCTGCGCTCCGACCGCACCCTCGCCTGGTTCCCCGTCCTCTCGGGGATCGTGTCGCTGGCGGTCTTCGCCGCCTTCGCCGGGCTCGTGTGGACGACCGGTGTCGACACGACCAACGGGCAGGAGAGTCTGCAGGCGATCGGGTACGTGTTCGTGGTGCTCGCGTACATCGTGCTGGCGTTCGTCGCGACGTACTTCCTCGCGGCGCTCGTGCACGCGGCCAACGAGCGACTCGAAGGTCGCGACGCGTCACTCGGTGTTTCGATGGGCGCAGCCAACGCGAAGCTGCACCGCATCCTGCCGTGGGCGATCGTCCAGGGCACCGTCTCGGTGATCATCTCCGCGATCGAGGAGCGCGCCGGTTTCGTCGGTCAGATCATCGTGCGGCTGATCGGCGCCGCCTGGGCGATCGTGACGTTCCTCACGGTGCCGATCATCATGATGGAGGATCTCGGTCCGTGGAACGCGCTGAAGCGCTCGGGCACGCTGCTCAAGCAGACCTGGGGTGAGAACCTCGCGGCGCAGGCCGGGTTCGGGATCTTCGCGATGCTCGCCGGCCTCCCGGGTGCCGCGCTGATCGCCCTCGGCATCGCCACCGACGAGGTCGCGGCGATGATCGGGCTCGGTGCGATCGGGGTCATCTGGATCCTGATCGTGTCCGTGGTGATCGCGGCGATGAGCGGCATCTACCGCATCGCGTTGTACCGCTTCGCGGTCGACGGCCAGGCGCCGGGTGCGTTCGCCCAGGTCGATCTCGGCGGTGCGTTCGGCCCGCGCAAGCCCTCCAACAACTAGCCCCGATCCGGACCCGTCGGTCCCGGGCGCGATCGCTCCCGAGCCCGTCGCTCAGGCGTCGCGCAGCTCCTGCGCGGCACGCTCGGGTACCACGGGGTTCGAGTACGTCCCGCTCCCGACCTCGGCCGCGGCGACGTAGCGCAGGGTGTCCGCAGTCCGGCGCGGTGGCGCCAGGTGCACGTGCAGGTGTGCGTGCTCGTCGTCCGGCTGCTGGTGGACCCAGAGCATGTAGGGGAACGGACGCGCGAACAGGCGGTCGTACCGGGTGAGCACGTCAGCGAGCGTCGCCGCCAACCCGTCGCGGCCTGCGTCGTCGAGCCCGGCGAGACCGGCGACGTGCGCACGCGGTGCGAGCAGCGTCCCGTAGGGCCACGGGCTCGCGCTCGGGACCCATGCCAGCCAACCACCGGCGTCCGGGCGATCGGCCACGACGCGGGTCCCGTCCCGCGCCTCTTCGGGGACGAGCGTGCAGAGCGGGCAGCCGTGGGTGGCGGCGACGTCGAGCTCGCGCCTCGGGACGGGCGGGACGAACCCGAACGCGTAGATCTGGCCATGGGGGTGGTCGATCGTCGCGCCCACGTCGCGGCCGCGGTTCTCGAAGACCAGCACGTACGCGACCTCCGGGCGCTCGAGCAGGACCGTGGTGCGGTCGGCCCAGAGGTCGACGACCCTGCGGATGCCCGCGGGGCCGAGTGCGCCGAGGGACGAGTCGTGGTCGGACGTGTAGAGCACGACCTCGGCCGCGCCGCGCGCCGGGAGCGGGCCGGCGGTGCCCGCACCCAGGGGCACGGCGTCGCCCGGGACGAGCGCGGGCCAGCGGTTCGTGAACGCGCGCACGTCGTACGGCTCGGGCGCCTCCAGGCCACCGACGCAGAACGGGCAGCCGACCTCGGGCAGGTTCGGTCGGTCCTGCCGGTCGCCGACGACCATCACCCACTCGCGGGTCAGCGGGTCGAACCGGAGCTCGGGCCCGCTCACCGCGACGCTCGCACGGCAGACCTCAGCGGGCGCGCAGCTGCGGGAGGACGTCGGCCGCGAATCGATCGAGCCCTTCGACGTCGAACGGCGCGCGCAGCGCGAGGTTGACCCACTCGGCGCCGGCGTCGCCGTACTCACCGATGCGGTCGACGATCTCGGCCACGCTGCCGGTCAGTGCGCTGGGCCGGACCCAGTCGGTCATCCCGCCGAACTGGGCGCGGAGGTCTTCCTCGCGCCAGGCCAGCGTGAGGTTCACCGACTTGGTGATCTCGGCCGGGTCGCGACCCTCCCGCTCGCAGTGCTGGTGCAGCACCTCCACCTTGTGGCGGTACGCGTCGGGCGGGACGAACGGGATGTTCCAGCCGTCGGCGTGGCGAGCGGCGATGCGCAAGGTCACCTTCTCGCCGCCCCCGCCGATCCACAGTGGCAGGCGCTCCTGCACCGGCTTCGGGTCGCAGCGCGCGTCCTCCAGGTGGAAGAACTCGCCGTCGAAGTCCGCGACGTCCTGGGTGAGGAGGAGCCGGACGCACTGGATGCCCTCCTCGAGCTGGCGCAGCCGAACTGGGGCGGGTGGGAAGGGGATCCCGTACGCGGCGTATTCGCCCTGGTGCCACCCGGCGCCGAGGCCGAGGACGGCTCGTCCGCCGGAGAGCTGGTCGATGGTGGCGATCGCGTTGGCCAGCACCGCCGGGTGCCGGTAGCCGACGGAGTACACGAGGCTCCCGCACCGGACCGATGACGTCGTGCACGCGAGCGCCGCATGGCTCGCGACGGCTTCGAGGCAGACGGACCCCGAGCTCGTCTCCCCGTCCCGCACCGTGGCGTCGGCGGCGTAGAAGTGGTCCCAGATCGAGATCCACTCGAACCCGTGGTCCTCGATGCGCCGCCAGAGGGGGAGCAGCTCCTGGGTGGAGGTGTTCTGGAGGCCGGTGTGCACGCCGAACCGCATGGTGCGCAGGCTAGAGGCTGCCGGCAGGGCGGATCGCCGGGCAGCGGGCTGTTCGCATGCGGCCGTTCGCATCCCGCCGTTCGCATCCCGCCGTTCGCATCCCGGCGGGCAGCGCGCGCCCGGTACCGTGGTCTGATGCTCGAGATCGATGCGTGGCCGCGCCTCCGGGAACCGTTGCTCGTCGTGGCGATCACCGGCTGGGTCGACGCGGGCGAAGCCGGGGAGCTGACCGCATCCACGTTGATCGACCAGCTCGAGGGCGCGCGTTCGTTCGGCCGCTACGCACTCGACGAGATCGTCGATCTCCAGCAGACGCGCCCGAGCGTCGAGCTGGTCGAGGGCGTGACCCGGCACATCTCGTGGCCGCAGCTCGACCTCACTGCGGGGCGCGCCGAGCGCGACGTCGTCGTGATCACCGGCCCGGAGCCGTCGCTGCGGTGGCCGAGCTTCACCAAGGACCTCGTCGACGTCGCGACGCGCGTCGGCGCCACCCAGGCCTTCACGCTCGGCGGTATGCCCGCGATGGTGTCGCACCGCCGCCCGGTGCCGGTGCTGGCGACCGCGACCGCGCACTCGGTCGCCCAGGAGATCGGCGCGGTCCGGGCCGACTACGAGGGCCCGACCGGCGTCCAGACGGTGCTCCAGGTCGCGCTCGGCGAGGCCGGCATCCCCGCGGTCGGCCTGTGGGCGCAGATCCCGCACTACGTCGCCGGCAACCCGTCGCCGCCCGCGGTCCGGGCGCTCCTGGAGCGTCTCCGCGAGTACGGCGGGCTCCAGGTGGAGCTCGACGACCTCGACGAGGAGATCGTCACCTACACCGAGAAGGTCGAGGAAGGCCTCGCGGAGCGTCCCGACGTCGCCGACCTCGTCGAAGCGATCGAGGAGGAGAGCGCCGAGGACGTCAGCGGCGACGAGCTCGCCGCGGAGATCGAGCAGTTCCTGCGCGAGCAGTAGCCACGATCGTGACGCCCGCACCGAGCGCCGGGGCGGCGATGGGCCGGGGCAGGTCGGCCCACCACCGGGCCCGGCGGGCCGTGGGGACACGTGCGGAGCGTCGCCACGACCAGAGGCGTCCCGTGGCGTTTCCGCGAATCGGTCGGCCTCCACGTCCACCTTCGCGCCGTCGGCACCCCACCTCAAGGTCGAACGTCCCGAACGGGTAGAACAGCCGCCGGACCCCGCCGAACCAGGAGCGCATCATGAGCATCGTGCGGATCAACGCCATCACCGTCCCCAAGGACAAGGCCGACGAGCTGGAGCGGCGGTTCGCCGCCCGGGCCGGCGAGGTCTCGAAGTCCCCGGGCTTCGAGGCGTTCGAGCTGCTGCGACCGACCGACGAGCGCGAGGAGTTCCTCGTGTACACCCGCTGGCGCTCGGAGGCCGACTTCGACGCGTGGGTGAGCAGCGCCGCGTTCGGCAAGGGTCACGCGGCGCACTCGAGCCAGGGCCCGGTGAGCAACCAGAGCGCCCTGTGGGCGTTCGACGTCGTGCAGCACGAGGAAGCACCCGCCGCCGAGTGAGCGTCCTGCACTCGTTCCACTCCTGGTGGGGCTACGTCGCGATCGTCGCGAACGGGCTGGTCGGTCTGGCCGCGCTCCTCGCGTGGCAGGTCACCAGGGTCCGGGGCCGTTGGCTCTGGATCGCGACGATCGTCGCCGAGTCCGTGATGATGTTGCAGGTCCTGATCGGCGTCGTCCTGGTCGCGAGCAAGGACTACACGGTCCCGCGCTTCCACATGTTCTACGGGTTCCTCGCGTTCCTCACCGTCGGGCTGGCGTACCAGTACCGCGGGCAGATGCGGGGTCGACGCGAGATGCTGTACGGACTCGTCGGGCTCTTCATCATGGGGCTCGGCATCCGTGCCGTGCTACAGGTGGCCTGATGGCGGTGTTCCGATGGCGGACGACGTGAGGGCGGACGACGTGAAGCGCGAGCGGCTCCGGGTGCTCGTGCTGTTCGGCGGTCGCTCGGCCGAGCACGACGTGTCGCGCGTGAGTGCCGTGGCGGTCGCCCAGGCACTCGACCCGGACCGCTACGAGGTCGTGCCGGTCGCGATCACGAAGGACGGTCGCTGGTTGCTCGCCGGTGAGGCGCGCGAGCAGCTCGCCGGTGCGCGCGACGCGTTGCCGGGCGCGTTCCGCGTCGAAGGGTCGCCCGTCGCGGAGCTGCCCGAGCCGGGTCCCCGCGCTCTGGTCCCGCTCGACGGCGGTACGCAGGGGCTGGCCGCTGCGGACGCCTCGACGCCGTTCGACGTCGTGCTGCCCCTGCTCCACGGGCCCTACGGCGAAGACGGCACGGTGCAGGGGCTGTTCGAGCTCGCCGGCGTGCCCTACGTGGGAGCCGGTGTCCTCGGCTCCGCGGTCGCGATGGACAAGCTGATGATGAAGCACGCGTTCGCGGCCGCGGGTCTCACGCAGGCTGCGTGGCTCGCGCATCGCGAGGGCCACGACGTCGACGCTCTGTGCGATGCGGTCGAAGCGCAGCTCGGGTACCCGTGTTTCGTGAAGCCGGCCAACCTCGGCTCGTCGGTCGGCGTCTCGAAGGCCACGGATCGCGACGAGCTGCGCGCCGCCGTCGACCTCGCGCTGCGCTTCGACGAGTGGGTCGTGGTCGAAGAGGCGATCGTCGGCCGGGAGGTGGAGGTCGGCATCCTCGGCGACGACCCGCCCCTCGCCTCCGTCCCCGGCGAGATCGTGCCCGGCGCGGAGTTCTACTCCTATGCCGACAAGTACGAGAGCGACGCCGCGCAGCTCCTCGCTCCGGCGCCGCTCGCCGACGACGAGGTGGCCGCGGTGCGCGCGCTCGCGGTGCGTGCGTTCGAGGCGTGTCGGTGCGAGGCGATGGCGCGCGTCGACTTCTTCTTCGAGGAGGCGGCGCCCGATGGCGGGCCGGGCCGCGGGTTCCTGATCAACGAGGTGAACACGATCCCGGGCTTCACGCCGATCTCCATGTATCCGCGGTTGTGGGCGGAGTCGGGCGTGCCGTACCCCGAGCTGCTCGATCGCTTGATCGCGCTGGCGCTCGCCCGCCACGAGCGCCGGGCCCGCCGGGCGGGGCGGCAGCGCAACGAGTGAGTGTTCCGGTGCCGTCGCCTACAGGTTCACGACCGGGCAGGTGAACGTGCGGGTGATGCCCTCGACCGACTGGATCTGGCTCACGACCAGCTTGCCGAGGTCGTCGAGGCTCGGTGCCTCGGTCTGCACGATGACGTCGTAGGGGCCGGTCACGTCGTCGGCGGCGACGACCCCATCGATCGCTCGCACCGACCCGGCGACCTGCGCGGCCTTGCCGACCTCGGTCTGGATGAGCACGTAGGCACTGATGGCCATCCCGTACCTCCTGTCCCTCACGGCCGGCCCGGTGGGCCGCCGCACGGACGTGTAGCGGGTGCGCGGAGCGTAGCGGTGGCCGACGCCGGCCGCGACGGGCAGCCATTCCTCACGGCGAGCGCGGGCACCAGATGCGTCAGGCCGCCGCCTCGTCGGGTGGGGCGCGGAGGCTCCAGGTGCCGTCGTGGTGGTCCTCGATGGTGTGACCGCGGTCGTGGATGAGGTGGTGGTGTTGGTCGCAGACGTTGCCGAGCTCGCCATAGGTGGTGTGGTGGGTCTCGGCCGTAGGGCTCGGTGTGGTGACGGTGCAGACCGATCGTGCGGTCGCACCCGCGGATCTTGCAGGTGCGGTCGCGCACCGCGATCGCGATCTTCAGCGCCTTCGGGACGTGGCGGGTCGGGCTCACCACCGTCTGGACGTCGACGCCGTCGGTGATGACGAGCTGGAGGAGCCCGTGGGAGAGCACCTCGCGGGCGTGGGCGACGGGGACCGGGCCGACGCCGGGGATCTCACAGGTCTCGCCGGGGCGGACCTTGCCGTCGAGGAGTGACCCGAGGCCGACCATGACCGTGCCGGCCGGGTTGGTCTTCGCCGCTGCGCCGTTCGATCGCGACTCGGCGAGGTCGATCATGGCGTCGAAGCGGTAGGCCTCGCGGGCCTCGTGCTCGCCGGAGCGGCGGGCCGCTTCGAAGCGGGCCTGCTCGAGCGGCTCGAGGGCGTGGAGGAGCTTCGCGACCTCTTCGGTCGGTCCGGAGAAGGTGCCGCGGGTGGCGAAGCCTTCGGTGAACGTGCGGAGGTGCCGCTCCCGCTCGGGCCCGGCGGCGGGCTTCGACCTCGTCGGTCACGCGGCGGCGATCACGCGCTCGCGCTCGGCGCGCAGCTCGCGCATCCCCGAACGCTTCGCGCCGTCGCCAGAAGGCGTCGCTCCGCGGACGGGTCGGCCGCCGCCGCCGGCGGTGACGTGCGCGGCCTGCTGGAGCGACAGCTCACCCGACCGGAGCTTCTCCTTCGGTCGCGGGGAGGTCGGTCAGCCGGGTCGCGGTGGCGAACGTCTCGCGCGCCGCGCCCTCGGAGGATGCCGGTGGCCTCGGCGAGCCACTGCTCCGGCGACGCCGCGTGCGAGCGGCTCCGCCACGCGTTGGTGTCGGCGGCGCGCTTGGCGAGCAGCGCCTTCGCGGCGCCGAAGAGCTTCTCGCCTTCGGCTGCGACCTCGGTGAGCCGCGCCGCGTCGCGACCGTCGAGTCGTGCCGGGTCCAACCCGGCGACGGCCTCGCGGAGGTCATGGGCGATGCGCTCGATCTCGAACATGCCCTCACGATGACAGGGGGGTGTGACACTTACCCCCCGAATCGGGGCACGCCGCGAAGAATTCTTCGAAATTCTTTCGCCTTCGCGTTCGCGTCACACCGCACGCACGCGGGTGTCGCAGGTCGACCCATGCGTCAGGCGTCGAGGCGCGCTTCGAGCGCGGCGAGCTCCTCGAGCAGCGCCGCCGGCAGCTTGTCGCCGAAGCGGTCGAAGTGCTCGCGCGTCGTGGGGAGCTCGCGCTTCCACTCCTCGGGCGTTCACCTCGAGCGCGGCGGTGGTCTTGGCGCGGTCGCCCTCGTCGAGGCCCTCGAGGTTCAGGTCCTCGGGACGGGGCACGGTGCCGATCGCGGTCTCGACGCCGTCGGCGTCGTCCTCGAGGCGGCGGCAGATCCAGTCGAGGACGCGAGAGTTGTCACCGAAGCCCGGCCACAGGAACTTGCCGTCCTCGTCCTTGCGGAACCAGTTCACGCCGTAGATCCGCGGGAGCTTCGACTCGTCGGTGCGCTCGGGCATCGTGAGCCAGTGGGAGAAGTAGTCACCCATGTGGTACCCGCAGAACGGGAGCATGGCGAACGGGTCACGTCGGAGCTCGCCGAGGCCGCCGGTCGCGGCGGCGGTCTTCTCCGACCCCATGGTCGCGGCGACGAAGACGCCGTGGCGCCAGTCGCGCGACTCGTAGACGAGCGGCACGGTGGTCGCGCGGCGTCCGCCGAAGAGGAACGCCGAGATCGGGACCCCGGCGGTGTCCTCGTACTCGGGGGCGAGGATCGGGCACTGCGTCAGCGGGACGCAGAAGCGGGAGTTCGGGTGCGCAGCCGGCTCGTCGGACGCCGGCGTCCAGTCGCGTCGCTTCCAGTCGGTCAGGTGTGCGGGCCGCTCGCCGTCGATGCCCTCCCACCACACGTCGCCGTCGTCAGTGAGCGCCGTGTTCGTGAACACGGTGTTGCGCTCGACCGTGTGCATCGCGTTCGGGTTCGTCTCGAGGTTCGTGCCCGGCGCGACCCCGAAGAACCCGTTCTCGGGGTTGATCGCGTAGAGGCGGCCGTCGTCGCCGATCTTCATCCAGGAGATGTCGTCGCCGACGCACTCGGCCTTCCAGCCCGGGATGGTCGGGATGAGCATGGCGAGGTTCGTCTTGCCGCACGCGGAGGGGAACGCGGCGCCCACGTAGAACACGCGGCCCTTCGGCGAGGTGAGCTTGAGGATGAGCATGTGCTCGGCGAGCCAGCCCTCGTCGCGCGCGATCACCGATGCGATGCGCAGCGCGAAGCACTTCTTGCCCAGCAGGGCGTTGCCGCCGTAGCCCGAGCCGTACGACCAGATCTCACGCGTCTCCGGGAAGTGCACGATCCACTTCTCGTCGGGGTTGCAGGGCCAGGCGGAGTCCTCGTCGCCGGGCGCGAGGGGCGCGCCGATCGAGTGGACGCACGGCACGAACTCGCCGTCGGTGCCGAGCACGTCGAGGGCCTTGCTGCCGGCCCGGGTCATCGCCCGCATGCTGACGGCGACGTAGGGGGAGTCGGTGAGCTCGACACCGATGTACGAGAGCGGAGAGCCGAGCGGACCCATCGAGTAGGGGATGACGTACATCGTGCGGCCGCGCATGGAGCCGGCGAAGAGCTCGTGGAGCTTGGTGCGCATCTGGGCCGGGGCCATCCAGTTGTTGGTGGGCCCGGCATCGGACTCCTGCTCGGAGCAGATGAAGGTGCGGTCCTCGACCCGGGCGACGTCGCTCGGGTCGCTGGTGGCCCAGTAGGAGCCCGGGCGCTTGTCGGGGTTCAGCTCCTGGAAGGTCCCGGCATCCACCAGCTGCTTGCAGAGCAGCTCGTGCTCGGCGTCGGACCCGTCGACCCAGTGGACGGCGTCGGGCTCACAGAGCTCGACCATGTCCTGGACCCACGCCAGCAGTCCCGCGTGCTTGGTGGGTGCTTCCGTCACGAGCGACACGGGTTCCTCCGCCTGTCGGCTGGTCCGACGCGCCCACGCGCCGGGAACGGTGGCGCCGAGTGTACCGACGGGCTCTGACGGGGGCCGAAATGGCGGCCCGGAGCGGCCTGCCGAGCGGGTACGGGGCCGCGATCATGGGTATCGGAGGCGTTGATGGATCGATCGGAGCAATCGGGTTCGACGCGATCCGTTCCCTGCCGCAGCTCCGAAAGCGGTCCGTGGGGGAGTCTGTCGTCATGGAGCTGAGACCGTCGGCGCGCGGGCGCTCCGACGAGCGCGCCCTCGACCTGGAGCTCGTCGACGAGATCGCCGCCGGCAGCACCGATGCGCTCACCCGGGCCTACGGCCTGCACTCGGCGGCCGTCTTCCGCTTCGCCCGCTGCGTCGTCGGACGCCGGAACCTCGCCGAGGAGGTCGTCCAGGACGTCTTCCTCCGCCTCTGGGACGAGCCCGAGCGGTTCGACTCGGCGCGCGGGTCGCTGCGCTCGTGGCTCATGACCCAGGCGCATGGCAAGAGCGTCGATCTGGTGCGGTCGGAGACGGCCCGCTCCCGACGCGAGGAACGGGAGGCGAGGTTGTCCGTCGCCGGTGCGGTCGACCGCGGCATCGACGACCCCGTCGTCGCGAGCGACGAGATGCGCGTCGCCCTCGCGGCTCTGAGCGAGCCCGAGCGAGAGGCGATCGGGCTCGCCTACTTCGTCGGGTACTCCTACCGCGAGGTGGCGCAGCGCCTGGGTGTCCCGGAGGGAACCGTCAAGAACCGGATCCGCAAGGGGCTGGCCCGACTCCGGGTCGCGCTGGCCGACGAACGTGAGCACGAGGTGGCCGAATGAACACGGAGCTCGAAGACCGCGACGCACTGCTGGCTGCCTACGCGGTGGGCGCGGTCGATGCGGAGGAACGTGCGGCGATCGAGGCGCACCTGGCGACCGACGCCGCGTCGCGCGTCGCGGTGGAGGCCTACGCCGGTGCGGTCGCGACGCTCGACGCCGGGGACCCGCGTCCTGAGGTCCTCGACGCGATCCTGGCCCGCGCCGAGCCGCGCGACCGGCGGGCCGCCGTCGTCCCGATCGTCGCGACGTCCGGCGTGCGGCGGGCTGCGGCATGGCGGGTGGTCGCCGTCGCGGCCGCGGTCGCGCTGGGAGTCGTCGCGTTCCGTTCTGCCGGCGACGGGCAGAGCATCGACACCGAGCTCGCGAGTGCGACCACCGCCGCGTTGCGCGAGGCCGCGGCACGCAGTGGCGAGCCGCTCCAACGCCTGCGGGCCGACGGCTCGCGTGTCGAGGTGACGATCGCGGTCGTGTCGGACACCCAGGTCCTCCTGGTGGCCGACCCGGCCGATGCCGACTCGCGGCTGCGGGTATGGGCGATCACGCCGGACGGGCCGGTCGAGGTCTCCGCCGTGCGTGACCTCTCGCGGCTCTCGCTCGTGCGGCTGCCCCGGGGCACGACGCGCCTGGTGCTCGCCGAGGACCGGCAGCGGGCGGACGCCGCGCTCGCGGCGATCGACGACGCGACCCCGGCCACGCCGACCACGCCGGGGACGCCGACCACGCCGGGGACGCCGACACCCACCCCGGTCGTGCCGTCGGGGCCGTCGCTCGACGCGCCGCCGGGCCCGGTGATCGCGCTGCCACCGCTCACGCTCCCGCCGGTGGACCTGCCGCTCCCCGCCGTGACCGTGCCGTCGCTGCCGCTCACCCTGCCGACACTGCCCGGGCTGGGGCTGCCGGGCACGTGAGCCCGGCGCGGCGGCGCCCGGTACCGTGAGGTCATGAGCTGGCTCTCGTGGATCGTGGTGGGCTTCATCGCCGGCGTGCTGGCGAAGCTCGTCACCGGTCAGGACAAGCCAGGTTGCCTCGGGACGATCCTCGTCGGGATCCTGGGTGGGTTGCTCGGCGGCGCGATCTTCACGGCCGCGGGCGACGAGGGGATCAACGACTTCAGCATCCGGTCGCTCCTGGTCGCGTTCGTGGGAGCGACGATCCTGCTGTTCGGCTGGAGCCTGATCGCCAAGCGCGACTGACGTCGCACCGACCCGGTGCGCTCCGCTCAGACCTCGGCGGTGGGGAGCCCCATGTCGGGCTCGGAGCCGATGCGGATCCGCGTGGCTCGGCCGTCACCGTCGAGGGCGAAGTTGACCCGCTGGCCCTGGCGCAGCGCCCGGAAGAGCGACCCCTCGAGCGCGTCGGCCGCGAGCACGTACTCGGCCCGGTCGGCGTCGCTCATGACGACGCCCTCACCGGTGCGGGGATCGAAGGTCCGGACGACGCCCTGCATCTCGGCGCTACGGCTTCTGGACCTTGCCGGCCTTGAGGCACGACGTACACACGTGCAGGCGCTTGGGCGTGCCGTCGACGATGGCACGCACCTTCTGCACGTTGGGGTTCCAACGCCGCTTGGTGCGGCGGTGCGAGTGGCTGAGGCGCATGCCGAACTGCGGCTTCTTGCCGCACACCTCGCAGACCGACGCCATGGGGACCGACTCCTCGTGCGGCTCTGCCGCGTACCTCGTGGGCGGCTGCTCGCCGCGCACCTGCTCGAAACGGGGAACTGCCGTTCCCGGACAGACGATGGTAGCAGTGGCCCTCGCCCGATCCGCAGGCGAGCGCCACTACGATCCTCCCGCACATGGGCACCCTGACCACGATCGATGGCGAGGCCCTGGCCCGGGTCGTCGGCACCTTTCGGGATGCTCTCCGGGCGCACCAGGAGGAGCTGAACCTCCTCAACGTGTACCCCGTCCCCGACGGGGACACGGGCACGAACATGGCGCTCACGATCGAGTCCGTCTGCACGGAGGTCGGGGACGCCACCCGGATGGACGACGTCTGCAAGGCGCTCGCCCACGGGTCGCTGATGGGTGCGCGCGGCAACTCGGGCGTGATCCTGTCGCAGATCCTTCGGGGCCTGGCCGACACGTTCACGCCCCTCGAGGCCATCGGCGCTGCCGACGTCGCGAACGGCCTGCGCCGGGCGTCGGACGCGGCCTACCAAGCGGTGATGCGACCGGTCGAGGGGACGATCCTCACCGTGGTGCGCAGCGCGGCCGAAGCCGCGGAGGCCGCGCGCGACACGGGCGCGAGCACGCTGGAGGCGCTGCTCGAGCGGACCGTCTCCGCCGCGCACGACGCGGTCGCCCGCACGCCCGAGCTCCTCCCGGTGCTGAAGGACGCGGGCGTCGTCGACGCCGGCGGCCACGGGTTCACGCTGCTCCTCGATGCGTTCCTGCACGTCGTGGACGGTCGCCCCGTACCCGAGCCCGAGCTGGTCACCGCCCCGGCCGCGGTCGCAGCGCATCAGCGCGACGTCGACCTGTCGTCGCTGCGCTACGAGGTCATGTACCTCCTCGATGCGCCCGACGCGACGATGCCGGCGTTCAAGGAGACCTGGGGTGCACTCGGCGACTCGATCGTGGTGGTCGGTGGCGAGGGACTGTGGAACTGCCATGTCCACACGAACGACATCGGCGGCGCCATCGAGGCCGGGATCCAGGCGGGCCGCCCGCGTGAGATCCGTGTCACCGACCTCGTCGAGCAGGTCGAGGAGGAGCAGTGGGTGCGGGCCGGCAACGGCGACGCCGCGCCCGCGGAGCTCGTCACGACGGCCGTGGTCGCGGTCGCGGTGGGGCACGGTCTCAGCCGGCTCCTGCGATCCGTCGGGGTGCACGAGGTGGTCGCGGGCGGGCAGTCGATGAACCCGTCGACCGCGCAGATCCTCGAGGCCGTCGACCGCGCACCGTCCGAGTCGGTGCTGGTCCTCCCGAACAACAAGAACATCGTTGCCGTCGCGCAGCAGGTCGGCGAGCTCACGGCACGCGACGTCGACGTCGTCCCCACGCACGCGGTGGTGGAGGCGCTCGCGTCGCTCGTCGTCTACGACCCCGACGCGGCGCTCGAGGCCAACGTCGCCGCGATGGCCGATGCCGCGGCGCGTGTGCGCGCGGGCGAGGTCACGCAGGCCGTCCGCGACAGCGTCGCCGAGTGCGGTGAGATCAAGGCCGGCGACTGGATCGCGATCACGCGCGAGGGAATCTGCGCGGCCACCGCCTCGGCGGCCGACGCGGCGATCGCGCTGGTCGACCGCTTGGTCGGTGAGGACAGCGAGCTCGTGACGGTGCTCCTCGGGAGCGACGCGCGTCCCGCCGACACCGCGCGGTTGCGCGAGCACCTCGGGCTCGAGCACGGGCACGTCGAGGTCGAGGTGCACGAGGGCGACCAGCCGCTGTACCCGTATCTCATCGGGGTGGAGTAGCCCGGGTGGCACCCGGCCTCACCCTCCGCGAGCTGCGCGACCGACCGATCTCCGACCTGCGGACCGTCGGACCGAAGCTGGCCGAGCGGCTGGCGACGATGGGGATCGAGAGCGTGCTCGACCTGCTCGAGCACTACCCCCGCCGGTACCACGACCGCACCAACACCACCGACATCGCGGAGCTCGCGGTCGACGAGCAGGCGACGGTCGCGGGTGAGGTGAAGAAGGTCGCGGTGCGGCGTCCCCGCAAGGGCCGCCCGATCGTGGAGATGGAGCTGTACGACGGCACGTCGTACCTGAAGCTGACGTTCTTCAACCAGGAGTACCGAGCGAAGATCACCGAGGGCACCGAGGTCTCGGTGTTCGGGAAGGTCGACCTGTACCGCGGTCGCCGGCAGATGGTGAACCCCGCGATCGACGTGCTCGACACGGTCGCGGAGCCGACGACCGGGGTGCTGCTGCCCGTCTACCCGCAGTCGGGCAAGGCCGGCGTGAACAGCTGGGAGATCCGCAAGGTTGCCGCGGAGATGCTGAAGCGCTCGCAGCCCAGAGGATTCGCCGATCCCCTCGACGACGCAGTGCGACGAGCCCAGCACCTCGTCGATCGCACGACGGCATACACGACGATCCACCGTCCCGAGACGATGGACGAAGCCGCGATGGCGCGGGCCCGGCTCACCTTCGACGAGTTCCTGCGGATGCAGGTCGGGCTCGTCGCGCGCAAGCGGGCGATCGAGCGCGACCGCAGCGGCATCGAGCACCGGGTCGACGGCGATCTCACCCCTGCGTTCCTCGCGAGCCTCCCGTTCCCGCTCACCGAGGACCAGGCGCGTGTGATCGACGAGATCAGGCACGACATGGCGTCGCCCGCGCCGATGCACCGGCTCCTGCAGGGCGAGGTCGGCTCGGGCAAGACGGTGGTCGCGCTGGTGGCGCTGCTGATCGCGGTCCAGGGCGGCTACCAGGGTGCGTTCATGGCGCCGACCGAGGTGCTCGCCGAGCAGCACGAGCTGACCCTGCGCTCACTGCTCGCCGGCCTGACCGTGCGCGAAGAGGGCTCACTCCTGGGGGAACGTCCGATCGGGGTGGCGTTGCTCACCAACCGCACGAACGCGGCGGGCCGTCGCCGGATCGCGGAGGGACTGCGCGGCGGGCAGATCGACATCATCGTGGGCACCCACGCGCTGATCTACGAGGGCGTCGAGTTCGCGAACCTCGGGCTCGTCGTGATCGACGAGCAGCACCGCTTCGGCGTCGAGCAGCGCGACCTCCTGCGCGGCAAAGGTCACGAGCCCGACGTGCTGGTGATGACCGCGACGCCGATCCCGCGCACGGCCGCGATGCTCATCTACGGCGATCTCGACAAGTCCGAGCTGCGCTCGCTCCCGGCCGGCCGCTCGCCGATCACCACCGAGGTCGTCGGCCCGAGCGCGCTCGAGCGTGTCGCGGTCTACGAGCGGCTCCGCACCGAGGTGCAGGCGGGCCGACAGGCCTACGTCGTCTGTCCGCTCGTCGAGGGCTCCACGAAGCTCGAGGCCAAGGCGGCCACGGAGGAGTTCGAGCGGCTCGACCAGGAGGAGCTCGCCGGGCTCCGGCTCGGGCTGCTGCACGGGCAGATGCCGTCGGCGGACAAAGAGGCGGTCATGACCCACTTCCGGTCCGGCGAGGTCGACGTGCTCGTCGCGACGACCGTGATCGAGGTCGGGGTCGACGTGCCCAACGCGACCGTGATGATCGTGGAAGACGCCGACCGGTTCGGGTTGCTCCAGCTGCACCAGCTCCGTGGGCGCATCGGGCGCGGTGAGCACGCGTCGTTCTGCTACCTGCTGGCGGACCCGTCGACTGCGGAGGGCCGAGCCCGGCTGGAGGCGATGCGCGACAGCACCGACGGCTTCGAGCTCGCCGAGCGCGACCTCGAGATCCGCGGTGCGGGCGAGGTGTTCGGCGAGCGGCAGTCCGGCTTCAGCGACCTCAAGCTGGGGCGCCTGCCGCGTGACGAGCCGATCGTCATCGACGCGCGCGCGGTGGCTGAGCAGCTGCTCGACGACGACCCGGGGCTCGAGGTGCACGACCAGCTGCGCGAAGAGGTCGAGGACCTCCTCGGCGATGCGGTCGAGTTCCTCTTCAAGAGCTGAGGTCGTCACCGTTCCGGTGAGCGTTGTGGCTGCCCCGGCGACCAGATCGCTCACGAGATCGTGTCGATCCTCGAGGACTGCGCGAAGGTGGCCGCCGATGGCTGGACGGATGCGCGTGATCGCGGGTGAGGCCCGGGGGCTGACGCTCGTGGCGCCCCCCGACGCCCGCCCGACGTCGGGTCGCGTTCGCGAAGCACTGTTCTCGTCACTCGGTGACGTCGCGGGCCTGAGCGTGCTGGACCTGTTCGCGGGCAGCGGTGCGCTGGGGATCGAGGCGCTCTCACGCGGCGCCGACCGCGGGGTGCTCGTCGACCGCGATCGTGGCGCGGCCGACGCGTGCCGAACGAACCTCGACGCCACGGGTCTCGTCGAGCGCGCCCAGGTGGTCGTACGGCCAGTCGGCGCCTTCCTGGCGGGTCCCGTCCCGGGCGACGCGCCGTTCGACCTCGTCTGCTGCGATCCGCCCTATGACCTCGGCGCCACCGAGCTCGACGAGGTGCTGGCCGGGCTCGCCCGGCCCGGCTGGGTCGCCCCGGACGCCCGGATCGTCCTGGAACGCCCGACGCGCCGCCGGGGGAGCGGGGAGCCGGCGGCCGCCCCATCGTTCGGCCCGACATGGATCGTGGGGTGGGAGCGCAGGTACGGGGATACGCTCCTCACGGTCCTGCGTCCGTCGCAGGTGCGCTGACAAGGAGAACGCCGGAGTGGCCATCGCGCTGTGTCCGGGGTCGTTCGACCCGGTGACCCTCGGACATCTCGACATCATCGAGCGGACCGCGCGTCACTTCGACGAGGTGATCGTCGCGGTCATCCGCAACCCGCAGAAGTCGCAGTCGCTGTTCACCCTCGAAGAGCGGCAGTCGATGCTCTACGAGGTCACGGCCCATGTTCCCAACGTGCGGATCGAGTTCTTCAAGGGCTTGTTGGTCGAGTTCGCTCGCGACCACGGCGCCGAGTCGATCGTGAAGGGGCTGCGCGCGATCTCGGACTTCGACTACGAGCTCCAGATGGCGCAGATGAACCAGCGCCTGTCGGGCATCGACACCTTCTTCATCTCGACGAGTCCGCAGCACTCGTTCCTGTCGTCCAGCCTCGTGCGCGAGGTCGCGCGGTTCGGGGGTGACGTGTCGAGCATGGTCCCGCCGATGGTCGCCGAGCGGCTCGCCGAGCGCTACGGGGACGAGTCCGGCAAGGCATGAGCAGGCCCTCGCATGAGTGAGCAGGAGGCCCGCGCGCTGGAGGACCTTCTGTTCGATCTTCGAGAGCTGATCGAGCAGGCTCGCATGATGCCGATGTCGGCGTCGGTCCTGGTCAACCGCGACGAGGCGCTCGCGATGATCGAGGACGCGCTCGGGCACATGCCCGAGGAGCTCCGGCGGGCGAGGTGGCTCCTCAAGGAGCGCGACGAGTTCCTCGCCGAAGCGCGCCGCGACGCCGCGGTCATCGTCGACGCGGCACGCACCCAGGCCGAGCGCATGGTCGAACGCACCGAGATCGCACGCGAGGCGCGTCGCATGGCGGAACGGGTCGTCGCCGACGCGGAGGCCGACGCACGCCGGCTGAGCCACGAGGCGGACGACTTCATCGACGCTCGGCTCCAGACGTTCCAGGAGACCCTCGAGCGCACGCTGGAGTCGGTGCGCAAGGGTCGGGACCGGCTCCAGCCGGACGCGGACCCCGGTGGCACGGGGGCCGGCGCCCCGGAGCCGGACCCACCCGAGCGCGACTTCTTCGACCAGGACCAGGCCTAGGCGCCGCGACGTCGCGACCGCCCGAAACGCCCGGAAAATCGGGGTTTCGTGATGCCTGCGCTATCCTGACCCGTCGCCCGTCCGCGGGGCGTGCGGAGCCAACCGGGCTTCCGCCGCTGCCCGCCGGCTCCGGCACCTCTCACCATGCCCGGACTCCGCATCGACGTCACCGACCTGCTCGCCAACTCGGGAGCCCGCCGTGAGGTCACCATCGATCAGGTCCTCGACGACCTGCACGGGTCTTCGGCGCGCATCGAGGCGCCGGTGCACGTGGCGCTCGTGCTCGAGCGCATCCCCGACGGCATCGTCGCCAGGGGTGCGATGGATGCGACCTGGCAGTCCCAGTGCAGCGTGTGCCTCGTCGACCTGGAGCAGCCGATGCACGTGGTCGTCGACGAGCTCTTCGAGACCGATCCGGTCGAGGGTGAGACCTACCCGATCGAGGGCGCCGAGATCGACCTCGAGCAGCTCGCTCGCGACGCGTTGCTGCTCGAGCTGCCACTCGCGCCACACTGCGCCACCGATTGCGCGCCCGCCGCGGTCCCTGATGGCGTCGCGCTCACCACGGCCGCCGACGCCGAGTCCGACCTCGAATCGGGCGAGGCGAGCGACCCGCGGTGGGCCGCGCTCTCCGAGCTCGAGCTCTGACCGGGCCACCGCTTCTCGACCCTTCGACCAGCACGCTTCGACCCAGCACCCTTCGACCCAGCAGACAGCAGGAGCCACGATGGCAGTCCCCAAGCGCAAGACCCCACGATCCCGCACCCACAGTCGCCGCTCGGCGAACCGGAAGCTCGCGCCGCCGTCGCGCTCGGACTGCCCGAACTGCGGCGACGCCAAGCTCCCACACGTCGTCTGCCCGAACTGCGGTTGGTACAAGGGGCGGCAGGCCGTCGAGGTCGACTGAGTCGATCCATGACGACGGCACACCAGAACGGCGACTCCGCGCAGCGCCGCACGATCGCCGTCGACGCGATGGGCGGCGACAGCGCGCCGGACGCGATCGTCGCCGGCGCGCTCCAGGCCGCGCTCGAGACCGACGTCCAGGTCCTCCTCGTCGGACGGAGCGACGCCATCACGCCGCTGCTCCCCGGCGGCGCCGTGCCCGAGGGCGTGGAGCTCGTCGACGCGAGCGAGGTCATCGAGATGGACGCCGAGCCGCTCGCGTCGGTGCGGCGCCTCAAGGACTCGTCCATCATGCGGGCGTTCGACGCCGTGCGCGACGGGCGCGCCGACGCGATGGTGAGCGCGGGCAACACCGGCGCGGTCACCACCGGCGCGGTGCTGCGCCTCGGTCGCTTCAAGGGCGTGCCGAGCCCGGCGATCGCGGTACCGATCCCCGTTCCCGGCCATCACCCGCAGCTCCTCGTCGACGGGGGCGCCGTGGTCGACCCAGCCCCCGAGCGGCTCGTCCAGTACGCGCTCATGGGCCGCGAGTACGCCCAGGCCCGCTGGGACATCGCCGAGCCGCGCGTCGGCCTGCTGTCGAACGGTGAAGAGGCCGGGAAGGGCGACGAGCTCCGCAAGAGCGCGTACCCGATGCTCGAGTCCGTGGCCGGCTTCGTCGGCAACGTCGAGGGCCGGGACTTCATGCACAGCGACGTCGTCGACGTCATCGTCACCGACGGTTTCACTGGCAATGTCGCGCTCAAGTCGCTCGAGGGTGCGTTGCGCGCCGCCTCGACCGTGATCTTCGGTGTCTTCGAGACGAGCCCCGAAGCGCGGGAAGCGGCGAAGGTGATGATGGGCCCGCTGTTGGAGGCGGCGTCCGGCTTCAGTCCCGACCACATCGGCGGCGCGGTGCTGCTCGGCGTCAAGGGGCTCACGGTCATCTCGCACGGTGCGTCCTCGGCAGTCGCGATCGCGAACGCGGTGGGCATCGCCGCGGACTGCGCGGATCGCGGGATGGTCGAACGGGTCCGCAAGGCGGTGACCGATGCCGGCTGAGACGCACGTCGAGCAGCAGCCCCTCGGTCCCGACGAAGTGTTCGCGCTGGTCCGCGAGCGGCTCGGGGAGATCCTCGAGATCGACGAGGCCGACATCACGCGGGCGGCGAGCTTCCGCGACGATCTCGACGCCGACTCGCTCGCGCTCATCGAGCTGGTCGAGGTGATCGAGGCCGAGCTCGGTGAACGCACGGTCGGTTTCAGCGTCGATGACGAGGACCTCGCCGAGCTCCACACCGTGGGTGAGGCGGTCGACTACGTCGTCGCACGACTCGACGCGGCCGGAGCCGGGGACGCCAGGGCTGGGGACGCCCGGGCTGGGGACGGATGAGCCGGGACGAGGCGCTCGCTCGCCTCGAGGCAGCCCTCGACCACGAGTTCTCCGACCGCCAGCACCTCGAGCACGCCCTGGTCCACCGCTCCTTCTGCGCGGAGCACCCCGACACCGAGTCGAACGAGCGGATGGAGTTCCTCGGCGACGCCGTGCTGGGCCTGTCCGTGACCGTCCACGTCTTCCACGCCTACCCGGGGTTGCCAGAGGGCGAGCTCGCCAAGCTGCGCGCGTCCGTGGTGAACGCCGAGGTGCTCGCGGAGCTCGCGGTCGAGGTGGAGCTCGGTGCCGCGCTCGTGCTCGGGAAGGGTGAAGACGCGTCCGGCGGGCGCGCCAAGCCGTCGATCCTCGCCGACGCGATGGAGGCGGTGATCGCCGCGGTGTACCTCGACGGCGGTTGGGACGCGGCAGACGTGCTGGTGCTGCGTCTGCTCGGCGACCGCATCCGCGACGGGGCCACGGGCCCCGGCGGCGACGACTACAAGACGCGCCTCCAAGAGCTGGCGGCGCGTGAGTTCGACCAGCTCCCGCGCTATCAGGTGCGCGCGGAGGGGCCCGACCACTCGAAGCGGTTCTTCGCCACCGTGAGCATCGCGGGCACTCCGCGCGGCGACGGCGAAGGGCGATCGAAGAAGCACGCGGAGCAAGCGGCGGCTCGCGACGCGTGGCAGCACCTGGTTCCCGAAGTGTCCGACGATGCAGAACCACCGATGCCTCAACGGGTCGGTGCGGGGGGAGAGGACACACATGCCTGAGCTTCCGGAAGTCGAGGTGGTCCGACGCGACCTCGAACGTGATGTCGTGGGGCGTCGCGTCAAGGCCGTGGAGGTCGACGCCATGCGGTCGGTGCGTCGACACCACAACCGCAAGCAGTTCATCAGCCGGCTCGAGGGCAAGAAGATCACCGGCGTCGAGCGCCGGGGGAAGTACCTCCTCGTACGGCTCGAGGGCAGCGACGTCCTGGTGATCCACCTCGGGATGTCGGGTCAGCTGCTGCGGGCGAAGACGTCGCGCGAGACGAAGCCGAAGCACCTGCACGTGATCATCACCTTCCAGCAGGGTGGGCAGCTCCGCTTCGTCGACCCGCGCACGTTCGGCGAGATGTTCGTGACGGAGGCGGACGAGCTCTCGAAGGTGAGTGAGCTCTCACACCTGGGCATCGACCCCCTCGAGCACGCAGTGTCGTGGGAGGAGTTCTGGTCGCTGATCACCCAGAAGCACGCGAAGCTCAAGCCGCTCCTGATGGACCAGAAGTTCATGGCCGGCATCGGCAACATCTACAGCGACGAGATCCTGTGGGGCGCGGGGCTGCGCTGGGACCGTATGAGCGACTCGCTCTCCGCGCAGGAGGTGCGTCGGCTGTACCGGTCGATGGTCGAGGTGCTGCAGGACGCGGTGAAGTACCGCGGCTCGTCGCTGGCCGACGAGCAGTACGTCGACCTGTTCGGCAAGCCGGGCGAGTACCAGCTCCACCACAAGGTGTACGCGCGTGAGGGCGAGACCTGCCGACGTTGTCGGCAGATCATCGTGCGCGAGCGTGTCGGTGGGCGATCCACCTTCTTCTGCCCGGCGTGCCAGGTCTAGGCCCGAGGGTTCGACGACATCTCTGGGTGTCGGGGCGGGTCCAGAACGTGTGGTTCCGTGACGGCTGCGCAGCCGAGGCCCGCGCGTCGGGCGTCGACGGGTGGGTCCGCAACCTCCCCGACGGGCGCGTCGAGGCGGCCTTCGAGGGCGAGCCGGACGCGGTGGCGCGGGTGGTGCAGTGGTGCCACGAGGGCCCGGTCCGGGCTCGGGTGAGCAGGGTCGAGGTGCGCGACGAGCTGCCGATCGACGAGCGAGGGTTCACCGTCCGCTGACGCGTCCGAGGCGTCGACCAGGCCCGTGACCAGGTACGACGTCCCCTCCGCGGGGCTCAGCGGCCTCGTCGCTACGATCCGTTGCACGAGGTCCCGATGGACGGGACCCGCCCGGGATGAGGAGCCAAGCGGTTGTTCCTGAAGTCGTTGACGATCAAGGGCTTCAAGTCGTTCGCGGAGAAGACCTCGCTCGACTTCGAGCCCGGGGTCACGGTCGTCGTCGGTCCGAACGGCTCGGGCAAGTCGAACCTCGTCGACGCGGTCGCGTGGGTGCTCGGCGCGCAGGGTGCGCGCTCGCTCCGCGGCGGGAAGATGGACGACGTCATCTTCGCGGGCACCGCGCAGCGTCAGGCACTCGGGCGCGCCGAGGTCGCGCTCACGATCGACAACAGCGCGGGGCTCCTGCCGATCGACTTCTCCGAGGTCACGATCACGCGCACCCTCTTCCGTACGGGAGAGTCCGAGTACCAGATCAACGACGTGCCCTGCCGCCTGCTCGACATCCAGGAGCTGTTGTCGGACTCGGGCATCGGTCGTGAGCAGCACGTCATCGTCGGGCAAGGGCAGCTCGACACGATCCTGAACGCCTCGGCCGCGCAGCGGCGAGCGATCGTCGAAGAGGCGGCGGGGATCCTGAAGTACCGCAAGCGCAAGGAGCGCGCCGAGCGTCGCCTCGTCGCGACGGAGGGCAACCTGCTCCGACTCAACGACCTGTTGCGCGAGGTCCGGCGTCAGCTCGCGCCGCTGCAGCGCCAGGCCGAGGCCGCCGAACGTCACGGCTCGGTGGTCGCCGAGCTCCGGGCCATTCGCCTCTATCTCGCGGGTCATCAGATCGCCGGGCTCCAGACGCGCCTCGAGCGACTGCGCGACGAGCGCACCGACCATGACGGCCGCGAGCACGAGCTCCGCGAGAAGCTGCGACGGCTCGACGACGCGGTCATCGACGCCGAGCACTCACTCACCGCGCTCGGCGACGAAGGTCTCGCCGACTGGATGGTGCGCGTCGAAGCGCTCCGTGAGCGCGGTCGTGGCCTCGGGGCACTCCTCGACGAGAAGCGGCGCGGGCTCGAGCGCGAGCTCAACGCTGCGGCCGACGAAGGTGTGGTCGAGACGCTGGTCGCCGATGCGGGTGCACTTCGCAACGAGCTCGCGCTGCTCGACGCGGAGACCGAAGGGCTCACGCTCCCCGGGACCGACGCCGTGCTCGCGGTCGAGGTCGCGGAGACCGCGATGCACGCGGCAGAAGAACGTTGGCGTGGGGCAGAAGGTGACGCAGCCCGCGCCCGCGCCCGCGCCGACGCGCTCGAGGCCCAGCTGCGGATGGCCCGTGCCGATGCCGCGGCCGACGAGCTCGAGGGCATCGACGGGGTGATGGGCCCGCTGGTCGACCACCTCGAGATCGAGCCGGGAGCCGAGGCGGCGGTGGCGTCCGCGCTCGGGGAAGCGGTGCGCGCGGTCGTCGTCAGCGGTGACGGTGCAGCACGTAACGCGGTGGAGCGCCTGCGTCGAGGCGACGCGCACGCGCTGGTGCTCGTCGTGGATCCGGCCCGCACGATCCCCTTCGCCGGGCTCGCGGTGCCGGCCGGCGCGCGCCCCTTGGCCGAGGTCGTGCGCTCGCCGCGTGCCCGGGCTCGACGACACCCTCACCCGGCTGCTCTCGCGTGCGGTCCTCGTCGCCGACTGGCAGATCGCACTCGACCTCGTGCTCGCGCACCCCGATCTCGTCGCGGTCACGCCCGAGGGGGATCGCCTCGGTGGCGACGGACCCTGGAACGTCGGCGGCGCCCACGACGCCGCGGTCACGCAGGCCGCGCTCGACGAGGCGCAGGAGCGGGCCACGAGCGCAGAGGTCGCCCGCGCCGAGGCCGAGCGCACGGTCGAGGCGGCCCGGGCTGCGCTCGGTGCGGCCCGGGAGGCCGAGGTCCGTCGCGCGGCGAGCGAGGAGCGCCGGGCGGTACTCGCGGCCCGGCTCGAGCAGGTCGAGGTCCGCCTCGCCGCGCGCGACCCGGAGACCCAGCACGTGGCCGAGGAGCAGCGACGGACCCTGCTGGAGCGCGACGCCGTGTTCGCGGCGATGGTCGGTCGCCTCACCGAGCACCGCCAGGGCGTCGACGCGCTGCACGACCGCCTGCGCGACCGGCGCCGTCGGGAGACCGAGGCGGCCCGCGCGTCCGCCGAGCAGCTCGACGAGCTCCGGGGTGAGCGCGCGCAGCTCGAGCAGGGGTTGCTGGAGGTGCGGGAGCGCTCTTCACGCGCCGAGATCCAGGACGCCGAGTCGCGCATGAAGCTGGAGGCGTCGATCGAGGGGCTGCGGGCCGAGTTCGACGTCGAGGCCTCGGTCGCGCTCGACGCGCCGGCTCCGCCGGTGCCCGAGGGCACGACCCTCGCGGGACGGGCGCGCGAGCTCGAGCGCGACCTGCGCCTGATGGGGCCGATCAACCCCCTCGCGCTCGAGGAGCACCGCACGCTGCAGGAGCGGGCCGAGTTCCTGCAGGGCCAGCTCGACGACGTGCGTTCGACGCGCCGCGAGCTCAACCGCGTCATCCGCGCGGTCGACAAGGAGATCATCACCGTCTTCGCCCAGGCGTTCCAGGACGTCGCCGAGCACTTCAGCCAGCTGTTCGTCACCCTGTTCCCCGGCGGTACCGGTCGGCTCTCGCTCATCGACCCCGACGACATGCTCGAGACCGGCATCGAGATCGAGGCCCGGCCGTCGGGGAAGAACGTCCGCCGACTCTCGCTGCTCTCCGGCGGTGAGCGGTCCCTCACCGCGCTCGCGTTCCTCTTCGCGGTGTTCCGCGCCCGTCCGTCGCCCTTCTATCTGCTCGACGAGGTCGAGGCCGCGCTCGACGACCTCAACCTGCACCGGTTCCTGGATCTCGTCCACGAGTTCCGCGGCGAGGCGCAGCTGCTCATCGTCACGCACCAGAAGCGGACGATGGAGGCCGGCGACGCGCTGTACGGCGTGTCGATGCCACCCGGCGGCTCGACGCGTGTCATCAGCCAACGCGTGGCCGACGTCGTCGGCTAGTCGGGCTCGGGTGATCTGATGGCGCTGGATCCACAGCAGATCGCGGCCTGTGGGCCGAGCGGCCGCCAGGACTGGCTCTGCCGGACCGTGTTCCGGGTCACCGGCGACCAGAACGCCGCCGAAGTCGCGGACACGCTGGCCAAGCCGCTGCGCATCGTCCTCATCCTGCTGCTCGCGTGGATCGCCGCCCACGTCGCGCGGCGCTTCGTCACCCGCGTGGCGCGCCACATGCGCTCGGGTCCCGCGATCACACCGTTTCGCGACACCGGTGCGCTCCCACCGCCGAGCGAGCTCGAGAAGCGACGCCGCGAGCAACGGGTCGACACGCTCGCGTCCGTGTTCCGCAACGTGTCGACCGTGACGATCTGGTCCATCGCCGGGTTGATCATCCTCGGCACCTTGGGGATCGACCTGGCACCGTTGCTCGCCGGCGCCGGAATCGCCGGCATCGTGATCGGGTTCGGGGCGCAGCAGGTCGTGCGCGACTTCCTCTCCGGGCTCTTCATGCTGATGGAGGACCAGTACGGTGTCGGCGACTGCATCGACATGGGTGAGGCGACCGGCACCGTCGAGTGGGTGAGCCTGCGCGTGACCCGCCTCCGTGACGTCGAAGGCGTCGTGTGGTGGGTCCCGAACGGCCAGGTCAACCGGGTCGGCAACCAGTCCCAACAGTGGTCGCGCGCACTCCTCGACGTCGCGGTCGCGCCCGACACCGACATCCCGACCGCGACCCAGGTCGATCCAGGAGGCCGCCGACGCGATGTGGCGCGATCCCGACTGGCACGACCGGATGCTCGGATCAGCCCGACGTCTGGGGTGTGGAGGACATCGGGTCCGCAGGGATCCTCCTGCGGCTCGTCGTGAAGACGGTCCCGCTCGAGCAGTGGGACGTCGCGCGTGAGCTGCGCGCCCGCATCAAGGCCGCGTTCGACGCGGCAGGCGTGAAGCTGCCGGTGCAGCGCCAGCGCATCACCTACGAGGTCGGCGGCGCGACGCCGCCCCCGGTCGACTCGCTCCAGGACGCCGACCCCGACGACGGAAGCTCCGGAGGCGGCCAGTAGCCTCGGGGTTTCGTGTGGACACCCTCGAGACCTTCCTCTTCCTGGGGATCTTCGTCCTCGCCGGACTGCTGATCGCCCTGCCCCGGATGCTGAACCGTCGCGAGAAGCGCCGCCGCGCGGCCGAGGAGGCCGACCGGCTCGAAGGAGCCACCCCGGTCGACGACGTCGCGGGTCCGGTTCGTCGAGGCCGCCGGACCCGACGAGGTGCCCGACGACGTCGCTCCGACGAAGCGACGACTCCGTGATCGCCTGGGCAAGAGCCGAGCGCCGTTCGCCGGCATGCGCGGTCGGCTCAAGGCCCGCCAGCTCGACGACGAGGCGTGGGACGACCTCGAGGAGACGTTGCTCCTCGCCGACGTCGGCGTCCCGACCACCGCGAGCCTGCTCGCGGGCGTGCGCGACCGTGCACGCTCCGAAGGTCTGTCGGATGCCGACGGGCTGCCTGCACTCCTCGAGGCCGAGATCGCGTCGCAGCTCGACACGCACGTCGACCGCACGCTGCAGCTCGTGCCCGGCCGGCCGAACGCGTGGATCCTCGTTGGCGTGAACGGCGTCGGGAAGACGACCACGGCCGCCAAGCTCGCGACGCGCGAAACCGCCTTCGGTCACTCGGTGCTGTTCGCCGCGAGTGACACCTTCCGCGCCGCCGCCGCCGACCAGCTCGCCGCGTGGGGTGACCGGCTCGGCGTCGACGTCATCCGCGGTCAGGAGGGTGGCGACCCGGGCGCCATCGCGTTCGACGCGGTGCAGGCGGCCGGCGCCCGTGGCATCGATCTCGTGCTCGTCGACACCGCGGGTCGGCTCCACACGAAGGTCAACCTCATGGAGGAGCTCAAGAAGATCCGACGCGTCGTCGAGCGCACCCCGGACGCGCTGCAAGAGGTGCTCCTGGTGCTCGACGCCACGACGGGGCAGAACGGTCTTGCCCAGGCACGCGAGTTCGCCGACGCCGTTGGCGTCACCGGGGTCGTGCTCACAAAGCTCGACGGCAGCGCCAGGGGTGGTGTGGTCCTCGCCATCGAGGCCGAGCTCGACGTGCCCGTGAAGCTCATCGGCGTGGGCGAGAGCGCGGAGGACCTCATCGACTTCGACCCGGCCGAGTTCGCGGCCGCGCTGGTGGGCTAGCCCGATGTTCGACGCGCTGGCCGACCGCTTCGACGGGATCTTCAAGCGATTGCGCACGCGCGGGAAGCTCACCCCCGCCGACGTCGACGAGGTCGCCCGCGAGATCCGCCTCGCCCTGCTCGAGGCCGACGTGAACGTGCGCGTCGTGAAGAGCTTCATCGCGCGGCTCAAGGAGCGCGCGACCGGCGCGGAGGTGGCCGAGAGCCTCGGGCCGGCCCAGCAGGTCATCAAGATCGTGCACGAGGAGCTGGTGGCCACCCTGGGTGGCGCAACCGGGAAGCTCACGGTCGCGTCCAAGCCTCCGACGGTGATCGTCCTCGCCGGGCTCCAGGGTTCCGGGAAGACCACCGCCGCCGCGAAGCTGGCGCGACTGCTCGAGCACCACCAGGGCAAGCGCGTGCTGCTCGTCGCAGCCGACCTGCAGCGGCCCGCGGCGGTCGAGCAGCTCCGCGTCCTCGGCGAGCGCGTGGGGGTGCCGGTGTTCTCCGAGGCCTCGGATCCCGTGTCGGTCGCGAAGGCCGGTGTGCGTGAGGCCCAGCGCATCGGGCTGAACACCGTGATCGTCGACACCGCGGGCCGGCTGCAGATCGACGACGAGATGATGGGGGAGCTGGGGCGTGTCCATGACGCGGTACAGCCCGACGACACCCTGCTCGTCGTCGACGCCATGACCGGCCAGGAGGCCGTCGCCGTCGCCGAGGCATTCGGCGCGACCGTGTCGCTCACCGGCCTCGTGCTGACGAAGCTCGACGGGGATGCTCGCGGCGGCGCCGCGCTCTCGGTGAAGGAGGTGACCGGTCTCCCGATCCTGTTCGCGGGCGTCGGCGAGAAGCTCGAGGACTTCGAGCCGTTCCACCCCGACCGCATGGCCAGCCGAATCCTCGGGATGGGCGACGTGCTCACGCTCATCGAGAAGGCCGAAGCCGCGTTCGACGTCGAAGAGGCGGCGAAGGCCCAGGAGAAGATGGCCAAGGGCCAGTTCACCCTCGAGGACTTTCTCGACCAGATGCGGCAGATGAAGAAGATGGGTCCGCTGTCGAACATCGTCGGCATGCTCCCGGGGATGCCCAAGGAGCTGAAGCAGGCCGAGATCGACGACGGGGAGCTGGGTCGGGTCGAGGCGATCATCTGCTCGATGACGCCCGAGGAGCGTCGCGACCCGTCCAAGATCAACGGCTCGCGACGCCTGCGGATCGCCAACGGCAGCGGCACCAGCACCCAGCAGGTGAACGCGCTGCTCAAGCAGTTCAAGATGATCCAGCAGATGATGAAGTCGATGACCAAGCAAGGGAAGCGGGGCAAGAAGGGCCGCATGCAGCTCCCGCCCGGCATGGATCCCGGTGCGCTCGGCGGCCTCCCCGGCATGCCTGGTGGCGGCGGTGGGATCTCGGGCCTGCCCGGCTGATCGGCACCCCGGGCCACGGCTCGCGACGGGAGCCCCCGGCCCGCTAGCCTGGACTCTTCCTGCCGCCCGGGTCATGGGCGAGCGCACACTTCGAGCTCCACCGACGCAGCAACCTTCGACCGAGAACGTGAGAGGACCCACCGACGTGTCCGTGAAGATCCGCCTGATGCGCGTGGGCAAGCGCAAGCAGCCCACCTACCGCGTCGTCGTCGCCGATTCGCGCAGCCCCCGCGACGGCCGCATCATCGAGACCATCGGCCACTACGGCCCGCGCAGCGAGCCGTCGCAGCTCGACATCAACGACGAGCGCGCCCTCGAATGGCTGCGCAAGGGTGCCCAGCCGAGCGAATCGGTGCAGAAGCTGCTCACGATCTCCGGGGTCTGGGCCACGTTCGAGGCCGAGAAGGGTGGCCCGATCGTCACCAAGCTCAACCGCCGGGCGTACTCCACCGGCCGGGGCTTCACCGCCAGGACGAAGAAGAAGGCCGTGCCGGAGTCGGCAGCAGCACCGGCTGCCGCGGCGCCCGCCGACGCACCGGCCGAGGCCGACGAAGCGCCCGCGGACGACGCACCGGCCGAGGCGACCACTGCCGACGCGACGACAGGCGAGGAGACCGCGGAATGACCGATCTGGGTGCCGACCTCGCCGACGACGACTTCGAGGACGAGATCGCGGGCGAAGGCAACCGCATCGACGATGCACCGGTCGCGGAGTTCGACAACGAGATCGGTGACGAGATCGGCGGCGAGGGCAACCGGATCGTCGGTGGTCGCGCCAAGGCCGTGGTCGAGCACATCGCGCGCGCACTCGCCGAGGAGCCCGACGCCGTCGAGGTCGACGTACAGGAGAAGGGTGGCGACGAGGTCTTCCTCCTCGTGCATGCCAGCCCCTCCGACATGGGCCGCCTGATCGGTCGACGCGGACGCGTCATCCAGGCCATGCGTCAGGTCACGCGCGCAGCCGGCGCGGCCGAAGGCGTCAAGGCCGGCGTCGACGTCGCGGAGTAGCCGCACCTCGACACCCTCGGAGGCACCCGTGCCCGACGGACCCCCGCGCCGACTCGAGGTCGGCCGCGTGGGGCGTGCGCACGGCCTCGGCGGTGAGGTCGCCGTCACGTTCGTGAGTGACCGCGAAGAGCGCGTCACCCCTGGTGCGGTGTTCAACGTGTCCCGCCCCGACGGTTCCGAGCAGACCCTCGTCCTCGAGACCGCGCGCCCCCACCAGGACCGCTGGCTGTTGGGGTTCAAAGGCGTGGAGGACCGCACCGCCGCCGAAGCGCTGCGGGGCGTGGTGCTCTGCGCCGACGAGCTGCCGAGTGCGGCCGACGAGCTCTGGGTGCATCAGCTCATCGGTGCGACCGTCGTCGACGGAGTGGGGACGACCATCGGTGAGGTGACCGCGGTGCAGGCGAACCCTGCGCACGACCTCCTCGTCCTCGCCGACGGCGTGCTCATCCCCGTCACGTTCGTGGTCGAGCACGGCGCCGGGCGTGTCGTCGTCGACCTCCCCGACGGACTGCTCGAGCTCTGACGTGCGCGTCGACGTCTTCTCGATCTTCCCCGACTACCTCGAGGGGCCCCTCGGCATCTCGCTGATCGGCAAGGCGCGCGCGTCGCGGCCTGCTCGACCTGCGCGTCCACGACCCGCGCGACTTCACGACCGACCGGCATCGGAGCGTCGACGACGTCCCCGCAGGTGGGGGACCGGGCATGGTGATGACCCCCGAACCGCTGTTCGCGGCGGTCGAGGCCCACGAGCCGCCGCGACCGCTGTTCCTGCTCGCGGCGGGGGGACGCCGCCTCGATCATGCGTTCGCGGCCGAGCTCGCTGCGGGTGACGGGTTCTCGCTCGTGTGCGGCCGCTACGAGGGCGTCGACCAGCGGGTGGCCGATCACCTCTGCGACGGCGAGCTGTCGATCGGCGACTTCGTGCTCAACGGCGGCGAGGCCGCTGCGCTCGTGGTGATCGAGGCCGTCACCCGGCTGGTGCCCGGGGTGCTCGGCAACGACGCCTCCGCGACCGAGGAGTCGTTCACGGCCGGGCTGCTCGAGTATCCGCAGTACACGCGGCCGGCCGAGTTCCGGGGCTGGGCCGTGCCCGAGGTGCTCCGCTCGGGCGACCACGGCCGGGTCGAGCGCTGGCGGCGGGCCCAGGCCGTGCGTCGGACCCTCGAGCGCCGTCCGGACCTCGCCTCCGAGGCGACGCTCTCCGACGCCGACCGACGCCTGCTCGACGAGTTCCCGCCCGAGCGCCTGACGCCTCGCCCGGCCTGACGCCGACGGCGCGACCGTCGGCGGGCTCCCGCGAGAGGATCGGCCCGGGGCACGGCAACTACGATGAGAGGCCTACCGGGTCCACCTGGTCTGCTCCACCTCGAACCGCTTCGGGAGCCCCCTCATGAATGCCACCGATCTCGTCGACCGCGCGAGCCTCCGCGACGACGTCCCGGACTTCGCCCCGGGCGACACCCTCAAGGTGCACGTCCGCGTCGTCGAGGGGACCCGCGAGCGGGTGCAGGTGTTCCAGGGCGCGGTCACCCGTCGCAAGGGGAGTGGCATCCGCGAGACGTTCACCGTTCGCAAGGTGAGCTTCGGGGTCGGTGTGGAGCGCACGTTCCCCGTCCACTCACCGATCCTCGCCAAGATCGAGGTCGTCACCCGCGGTGACGTGCGCAGGGCGAAGCTGTACTACCTGCGCGACCGCGTCGGGAAGGCGGCGAAGATCAAGGAGAAGCGGGACTAACCCGTGAGCGCCGAGGACCTGGAGCGCTACGAGACCGAGATCGAGCTCCAGCTCTACCGGGAGTACCGCGATGTGCTCCCGATGTTCCGCTACGTCGTCGAGACCGAGCGACGCTTCTACCTCGCCAACGAGGTCGACGTGCAGGTCGAGCACGAGGGCGGCCAGAAGTTCTTCCGCCTGACCCTGAACGACGCTTGGGTGTGGGACATGTACCGCCCGGCTCGCTTCGTCACGAACGTGCAGGTCCTGACATTCCGTGACGTGAACATCGAGGAGCTCGCCGGCAAGGATCTCTAGTGGTGCCCGGGTTTCGTCAGAAGGACCTCTGACGTGTCCGGACACCGTCGCGCCCTGGGCGCGGCGGGTGAGGACGCCGTCGCGGCCTGGTACGCAGCTGCCGGCTACGAGGTCCTCGACCGCAACTGGCGCTGCCGCGACGGTGAGCTCGATCTCGTCGTCGCCGGCCCGGGCGTGGTCGTGTTCTGCGAGGTCAAGACTCGGCGCAGCGACGCGTTCGGTGTCCCCGCAGAGGCCGTCACCCGCGAGAAGCAGCTGCGCATCCGTCGCCTCGCGATCCGTTGGCTCGGTGCTCGCGGCGCCCGCGCCCCGTCACTGCGCTTCGACGTCGCCGCGGTGCTCCAGCAGCCCGGGCGCGCGCCCGTGATCGAGGTGCTCGAAGCCGCGTTTTGACGCGAGCGGAGCGAGTCGGGATGACCGACTAGCGCTTCTTGCGACGCGCACCGCCCGTGTTGCGCGTCGACACCCGTCGCCAGCACGCCGAGTGCCAGTGGCGCCGCGCGTCGGGATCGTGCCGGGGCACGACGACCTCGTGGCCCTCGCCGACGCGGATCTCGTGGTCGCACTCCGGGCAGCGGTAGGGCTTCTCGGCCTCGTAGGGCTGCACGTGGCGTACCTCGACCTCGCCAGCGGCCTGCTCGCGCTCCCACGGATCCGGCGACCAGTCGTGGTCGGGCACGATCGCTCCTCGCCTAGGAGAAGAGGGCCCAGGCGACGAGCAGTGCCACCACGACGAGCGCCGCCACGACGAGGACGATGTCGCTGCGTCGCTTCACTTGCTCCCGGAAGGGGTTGAGGCCCACGGCGATACGGTACCGGCATGGAGACGAGTGGTCGGGATGCAGTGACCGTGGAGCGGGACGACGAAGGCGTCGTGACGTTGACGTTGAACCGCCCCGAGAAGAAGAACGCGATCGACACGCCCATGTGGCACGAGCTCCTCGAGGTGTTCGACGAGGTGGCCGAGTCGCGCGACGACCGGGTGCTGGTGATCACCGGCGCGGGCGATGCATTCACGTCGGGGGCCGACCTGACCGCGATGAGTCCCGAGGACGTCACCCAGGGCGCGGGGGCCGCGCTCCACGCCATGCGCCTGGTTGGTCGCTGCGCGCTCCGTCTGCACGACCTGCCCAAGCCCACGATCGCCAAGGTGAACGGGGTCGCCGTCGGCGCCGGATGCAACCTCGCGCTCGGCTGCGACTTGATCATCGCCTCCGACACCGCCCGCTTCTCCGAGATCTTCGCCCGGCGCGGCCTCTCACTCGACTTCGGCGGCTCCTGGGTGCTCCCACGGCTCATCGGTCTGCACAAGGCCAAGGAGCTCGCTTTCCTCGCCGAGGTGATCTCGGCCCACGACGCGGCCGAGTACGGGATCGTGAACCGGGTGGTCCCCGCTGCCGACCTCGACACCGAGGTCGCCACGATCGCGCGGCGCATCGCCAAGCAGCCGCCGGTGCAGATCTCGATCATCAAGAAGATGCTCAACCAGTCGCTCTCGGTGTCGATGGCCGAGGCCGTCGAGTTCGAGGACGTTGCGCAATCACTCGCGTTCTCCTCGCGCGACACCGCCGAGGCGATGCTCGCGTTCGTCGAGAAGCGCGAGCCGAACTTCACCGGGGAGTAGCCGTGGCCGTGCCCGTGGCGATCGAGGCGTCGCTGTGGCGCGACGGTGTGACCGCGGACGGGGATTCCTGGACGTCGCGGAGCACCTGGCGCGCTGTGCGGTTCGTCGACGGCTAGCGCGGCCACACGGCGCCCTGTGCTCGTTCGATCCAGCCCGCCCGCTCGAGCTCGACGATCACGATCGCGATCTGTTCGGGCGTCCGTCCGGTTCGACTCGCCAGCTGGTCCGGGTTCGCGGATTCTCCACCGAGAGCGTCGAGCAGCGCGCGGCCGCCGGCGCTCGGCGTCGCTCTACGGTCCGGCGTCGACCGCGTGCGCGCCGGCGTCATCCCCATGGCGAGGACGACGTCACTCCAGTCGACCAGCGGGTGCGCTCCGTCGGCGATGAGCGCGTTCGTCCCGGCCGCGGACGGGTTGCGTCGTGAGCCCGGCACCGCGAGCACCGGCCGTCCGTACTCGAGGGCGTACTGCGCGGTGATGCGAGCGCCGCCGCGCATGGTCGCTTCGACGACCACGACGACGTCGGCGAGCGCGGCGATGATCCGGTTCCGGACGGGGAAGAGACCGGGTCGCGGTCCGACGCCGAATGCTTGCTCACTCACGATCACGCCGTTGGCTCGCACGCGCTCGTAGAGCACGGTGTGGCGGCGCGGGTAGGTGATGTCGAGCCCGGTCGCGACCACCCCGACCACCAGGCCGCCGGCATCCAGCGCTCCTTCGTGTGCCGCACCGTCGATCCCGATGGCCAGGCCGCTGACGACGGTGATCTGCTCGGCGGCGAGGAAGCCGCCGAGCTCGCGCGCGTCGGCGAGGCCGTGCGGGGTTGCCGCGCGCGTGCCGACGATCGCGACCCGTGGTGCTTCGAACGCCTCCGGACGTCGTCCTTCGCCGAGCAGCACGGGAGCGAGGTCCGGGACCGCGTCCACGATCGGGTAGTCGGCGGCGCCCTCGATCCAGACCTGAGTCCCGCGCTCGTCGATGCGACGCCGTGCCGTCCCGGCTGCTGCGTGTGCCTGCCACATACGACGAGTCGCCGCCGACGTCTCGCAGACCTCGTCTTCGAGGCAGCCGGAGCCGATTGCCCGGAGCGCGCCCACGGGGCCCTCGAAGCGTGCGAGGACCGCGCGCAGTCGCGCCGCGGTCATGCGCGGGAAGGCATGCCAACGTCGCCGCGGCAATCTCGTCGGCGCTCCGCTCCTTGGTCACGGCACGTCCTCCCGCAGGAGAGCCGCGAGGACGACGTGGCCCGTCGAGATCTCCGTCGCGTCGTCGAGGTCGGCGAGCGTCCGGGCCACGCGGCGGATCCGCGCCGCGCCCCGGCCGGTGAGGAGCCGAGCCTCGGTCTCGCCCCTCAGGGCATCGGTTGCCTCGGCCGACAGGGGGAGCAGCCGCTCGAGCGCACCGGCCGGCACGTGCGCGTTGCGACGCCAAGGAGTTCCCGACAAGCGGGCGCGCTGGCGTGCGACCGCGGCGTCGACCCGTCGACGGACGCTCGTCGACGACTCGCCGGCTTGGTCCGCCGGCTCCGGTGGTCCGACCGAGAGGCGCAGGTCGAAGCGGTCGAGCAGCGGGGCGGACAGCCGCCGTCGGTAGCGAGCTCGAGCGGCCTCCCCACACACGCAGGCCGGCGGGCCGAGCCCGCACGGACACGGGTTGGTGCACGCGACCAGGACGAAGTCGGCAGGGAAGCAGAGGGTGATCGGCTGCCGGGCGATCCACACCGCGCGCTCTTCGAGCGGTTGGCGCAGAGCGTCGAGGGCGCGCGGCGGGAACTCTCCGAGCTCGTCGAGGAACAGGATCCCATGGTGTGCGAGCGTCACCTCTCCTGGGTTCGGACGCCCGCTCCCACCGCCGACGAGGGCGGCGACGGACGCCGTGTGGTGCGGTGATCGGAACGGCGGCCGGCGCACGAGGCCGGCGCTGGCGCGCCCCGCGGCCGAGTGGACGCGGGTCACGTCGAGGGCCTCGACGTCGGTCAGCGAGGGCATGATCGTCGCGAGGCGGCGAGCGAGCATCGTCTTGCCCACACCGGGCGGCCCCGCGAGCAGCAGGTGGTGACCACCTGCTGCGGCGGCCTCGAGCGCGCGGCGAGCCCACGTGAGGCCGCGCACCTCCCCGAGGTCGAGCGGCTCGTCGAAGGGTTCGTCAGGATCGTTCGTCGCACGGCTCCGCCGGCGGATCGGGCCACGCCGACTCGCCCTTGAGGCAGGCGCGGAGCTCGGCCAGGTCGCGCGCGACCCGGACGGTGACGCCGGGCACGAGCGCCGCTTCGGCAGCATCGGCAGGCGGGACGATGACCGTGCTGCACCCCGCCCGCGAGACGGCGTCGACGAGGGCAAGCGTGCCCGGAACATGGCGGACCGTCCCGTCGAGTCCGAGCTCACCGAGGACCGCCACGCCGTCGAGCACGTCCGGCGGGAGCTCGTCGGACGCCAGCAGCACCCCGACTCCGACGGCCAGGTCCAGTCCCGCCCCCGCCTTTCGGATGGCGCTGGGTGCGAGGTTGACGGTGATGCGAGTCGGCGGCCACTTCAGCTGGGACGACTGCACCGCGGCGCGCACCCGTTCGCGGGATTCACGCACCGCCGTGTCGGGGAGCCCGACGACGTGGTAACCGGGCAGGCCCGAGGCGATGTGGACCTCGACGGTGACGACTTGCCCGTCGACGCCGAGCAACGTGGCACTGATGACGGACGCGAGCACGACAACCTCCCTGGTGCGAGACCGTGAGCCCGAGGGCTCAGGGGCGCTGATCAGGAGGGCCGAACCGCGGCGACCTCGACGGTGAACGGGAGTGTCGCGTGGGGGTGTGACAGCTCGCCAGCCCCCGTCGAACGCGGAGTTGCGCGTGTTCGCCCCCCGAGACGGGTACCCTCGGACCATGACGTGGGGCGTCGACGACTACCTCGCGTCGCTGGGCCGCTACAGCGGGCACACGCGCCGGGCCTACGAGCACGACGTGCGCGAGTTCGTGGCGTGGGCCGAGCGCGGTGGTTGCAGCGAGCCGGCGGCGGTGGATCACCGAGCGCTGCGCCGATACCTCGCGTACCTGACGACCCGCGGCTTCTCGCGACGGTCGATCGCGCGCAAGGGTGCAGCCGTGCGCGGCTACCTCCGTCATCTCTACCGCCGCGGCATCCTGACGACCGATCCAGGCAGGGCACTGCGCACGCCCAAGGGCGACGCCCGGTTGCCCCGGGTCCCCCGGTCGCGAGATGCCGCAGCGCTGCTCGATGACGCGGTGGCACAGGTCGCGGCGCTGCCGGGCGAAGGTGACGACCGGGTCGCCGGTGCGCTCGCCCGACGCGACCTCGCCGTCCTCGAGGTGCTGTACGGCGCCGGGCTCCGCGTGAGCGAGTGCGTCGGGCTTCGGATCGCCGACTGCGACCTCGATCGAGGGTTGCTCACCGTCCTGGGGAAGGGGTCGAAGATCCGACGCGTGCCGGTCGGCGAGCCCGCGCTTCGCGCGATCGCCGACTGGATGCAGGTGGGTCGGCCGGTGCTGGCGACATCGGACTCGCCGCCCGACCTCGTCTTCCTCGCTCGGCGGGGCGGCGCGATGTCGCCGCGCGAGGCGCACCGGGTCGTTCGGGCGCACCCGCTCCCCGACGGTCAGACCCTCCACCCGCACGCGCTCCGCCACGCGTACGCGACCCATCTCCTCGAAGGGGGCGCCGACCTGCGTGCCGTCCAGGAGCTGCTCGGACACGCCGACCTCGCCACCACGCAGATCTACACCCACCTCACCCGCGACCGCCTCCAGGCGGTCTACGACGCGACGCATCCCCGTGCCTGACGAGATCGACGCCACCGAGAAGGCCGCCGTCGCCGCGGCCATCGCCGCGCTCTGGGACGAGTACAAGGCGAACGAGACCAAAGAGGTCCGTGAGCGGCTGATCCTGCACTACTCGCCGCTCGTGAAGTTCGTGGCCGGGCGCGTCGCGGCCGGGTTGCCGCAGAACGTCGAGCAGACGGACCTCGTGAGCTACGGGATCTTCGGCTTGATCGACGCGATCGACAAGTTCGATCCCGAGCGTGGGTTCAAGTTCGAGACCTACGCGATCTCGCGCATCAAGGGCGCGATCATCGATGAGCTCCGCTCGATCGACTGGGTGCCGCGATCGGTGCGCGCAAAGGCGCGCGCGATCGAGCGCGCGCGTACTCGAAGCTCGAGAACGAGCTCAAGCGCAACCCCGATGACAAGGAGGTCGCGGCCGAGCTCGGCGTCACGCAGGAGGAGCTCGACCACACCCTCTCGCAGGTGTCGTTCACCGGTCTGGTCGCCCTCGACGAGCTCATCGGGCGGGGGAGCGACGGCGACGGCGGTGCGACCGTCGGCGACACCGTGTCGGACCGCGCGCACGATCCCGTCGAAGCGTTCGAGGTCGACGAGATGAAGCACCTCCTCGCGGACATGATCAACCGGATGCCCGACCGCGAGCGGCTCGTGCTCACGCTCTACTACTACGAGGCACTCACACTCGCGGAGATCGGGCAGGTGCTCGGCGTCACCGAGAGCCGCGTCTGCCAGATCCACACGAAGGCGATCCTGCAGCTCCGGTCACGGCTCGTCGAACCCGCCTGATCGCGATCTGTCACCGGGGACCGATGCCCCGGTCCCTCACCAACACGTTCCCCTGATCCGCGCGTTCAGCTGCAACGCACCCGCCTTCCCCGGCCACTCTTCGAGCCCGGGGGAAGCCCGTGGTGTCGTTCTGCCCGTCCCGGCGATCGTGCATGGCGTCGGTCTGCGCCGCGGTGCTCGTCGGCCAAGTCGTCGCGGCCTCACCCATCGTCGCCGCGGGTCCCGAATGGGTGCCGCCGGTCCCGGGCGGCGTGGTGCGCCCCTTCCAGGAGCCGCTCGCCGTGTACGCAGCCGGGCATCGAGGCGTCGACTTCTCGGCACCTGCGGGGAGCGCAGTGCGGGCCGCGAACGCCGGTGTGGTCTCGTTCGCCGGCAGCGTCGCAGGCTCACTGCACGTGGTCGTCGCGCACGGCGGAGGCATCCGGACCTCGTACTCGTTCCTCCAGCGTGTCGACGTGCACGTCGGTGATCGGGTGGAGCGTGGCCAAGCCGTGGGTGCCGCGGGCGGATCGGGCGACGGGCACGGCAGCGGCGTGCTCCATTTCGGGGTCCGCATCGGGGAGCGGTACGTCGACCCGATGCTCCTGTTCGAGCCGGACGACCTCACCCAGCTCGTCCGGCTCGTCCCGGTCGACCAGCGCGACGCGGCGGGGGTGGTCGACCCGGCCGGTGATGGCCTGGAGCTCGCCAGGTGGTTGCCCGGGGAAGATCCCGACCCGGGCGACTCCTCGTGCGGCGATCTCATCGGTGACCTCGCGGGAGCGTTCGGGCTCGGCGACGAGGCCGACTCGGCGTGTGACGCGGTCGGGAAGGCCGTCGAGAAGGGACTGGAACTCCTGCGCCGCGCCGGAGACGCGGCGGCCGACGCGGTGACTCGGGCCGGCGCGATCGCCAATGCGGTGGTCGATCGGATGCAGACCCTCGGGGAGACGCTCGGCGAAGCCGCGACGGCCGTCGCGGGTACGGCGGCCGCATCGGTCGTGGGGCTGGTCCAGGCGTTGGTGGACCTCGGGATCGAGATCTTCGAACGGCTCACCTCGTGTCCGCAACCCGATCCGGTCGCGAACCCGGCTGGCTCCGGCAACTTCGTCGTGGCGGTCGCGGGGCAGGGCAGCTCGCGGAAGCGGCGCGCCGACGGCAGCGTGACCCCGAGTCTGCACCTGGAGGCCGATGTCCTCGGCTACCACCGCGGTGACGTCTCGTACTTCTCGTACGAGGCGAACGCTCCGACGTACGACCGCGCCGCGACCTACGGCGACCTTCACGCCGCGGCGCGCTTGCTCGGAGACCAGATCAAGACCGCGGCACTCACGCAGCCCGGTCGAGGCCTCGATCTCGTCGGCCATTCGCAGGGAGGTGTCGTGATCGATCTCTTCGTCATGGAGGTCTATCGAGGCCATGAGTCCGAGTACCCACCGATCGAGAACGTGGTCACCTTCGCCTCGCCGCACGAAGGGACGCCGACCGCCGGGCTGGGAGCCATGGCGACCAAGAGCGTCGTAGGACCGGAGGTGCAACGCCGCGTGCACGCTGCCTCTGGGATCCAGCTCGATTCCCCGGCCCTGCGCGAGCTCTCGACCCGATCCACGACCGTCACTCGGCTCTGGTCGAAGGGCGGCCCGCCGGAGCAGATCCGATACCTGTCGATCATGGGCTCCCTGGACCCCGTCGTGCCGTCCAACGTCGGCGACGTCCCCGACAAGTCCAAGATCGTCGTTCCGGTCGGGATGGCGCTGGTTCCCGACGACCACAGCGGGATCTTGCGCGACTCGGACGCGCTGAGCGCCGCGCAGGCGCACCTGTCGGGTGGAAGTCCGGCGGACTCGTGTGGCCCGCTCGTCGACCTGATCGGCACCGAGTACAGCGGCGCGGTGGCCGTCGCGACGCGTGTCGTGTCGCACCTTCCCGAGAGCCCGAGTGTGCGCGTCGTAGCGCCGCTTCCGGATGGAGTTCCACGATGACGATCACGACCACGAGGAACCACCGCGCTCAGGCACTCGCTGTCCTGGTCGTCATGACGTTGACGGCTTGCGGCGGGTCGCATCGAGTCAGCCGGGCGTCCCGGTCCGAGCACCTCCAGGCTTCGTCACCAGACTTGGAGCGACGTTGGGTTGCGCCCGGACCGCGCAATCCGCAGGCTGTCGCCGCGGACCGGACGGGCGTCGTCGCCGTCGGGCGGTACGGACCGATGGTGGAACGGAACGCTGTCGGTCGCGAGAAGTGGCACGCCAAGGTCGCGATGCCCGGTGAGCAGCTGCTGGGACCGCTCGCCCTGACCCGTCGGGTCGCGGTGACCGTCGTGACGCCCGACCGCGTGGTCGCCCTCGATCGAGCTGGCGGCGCGACGCGATGGAGCGTCTCGATCGCCGATCCATTGAAGCTCGGTGCCGATCCGTCCGGTCCAGCGTCGGTGGCCGTCCTCACGGCGGCCGGACTCCTGCGTGTGCTCGACGCTTCCGACGGAACCGCCCGGTGGTCGGTACAGCTGCCATTCACGCAGGACGCCGGGCCGATCAGCGTTCACGTCCGGTCGCGCCGCGTCGTGGTCGCCTGGGGAGGTCGGGACGGCGGGCATCTCCAGGTCTTCGACCTCGCGAGCGGGCGCGAAGTGTGGTCAGTGCAGGCACCGAACTACACGGGAACGCCCGCCGTCACCGACGACGCGGTCGTGGTGAGTGAGAACCTCGACGACGTGGGCCGGACGGCTCGTATCGTTCGGTTCGACCTCGCGACGGGCGGACGCGAATGGATCCACGAGCTCGCTGGTCCGTTTCTCCCTCTGGTCGGTGTCGCGGTCGGCCCGGACCTCATCGGAGTCGTGAACGTGCCGGGTGTCGTCACCGCGCTCGACCCGCGAGACGGATCGACTCGATGGCGCCGCAAGACGGGTCGGCTGCAGTACGTGGCCGAGCCGCGCCTCGTCGGGAGCACGTTCGCCATGACGACCTATGGCACCGGTCTCGTCGTGCTCTCATCGGTCGACGGATCGACCGTCCCGAACGACTCCCCGGGACCCGTGCAGCTCGAGGTCACCGTCGAGGGATCGACGGCAGTGGCGGATCGCCTCTACCTCCTGATGGGGCGGAGCCGGGGCGCCGGCGAGATCTGGATGCTCTCGACCTCCTAGCGGGGTCATCCGACCGCTCTCCGTCGCGAGATCTCCGGCCAGAAGTCGCCCGAGAGGCGCCCACTACACTGGGCCCCGACTCGAGTTTCGACTCGGGATCTCACACGCCCGCACGCCCCCGCCGACGGGGGCACACCCAGGGTCGTGGTCGCTCTTCAACCACGCAATGGCGGGCGGAAGTACAACCTGAGGGAGAACCTGTGGCTGTCGTCACCATGAAGCAGCTGCTGGAGGCCGGTGTGCACTTCGGCCACCAGACGCGCCGTTGGAACCCCAAGATGAAGCGATTCATCTTCGGGGAACGCAACGGGATCTACATCATCGACCTCCAGCAGACGCTGGAGCGGATCGACACCGCCTACCGCTTCGTCCGCCGCACGGTGGAGGACGGGGGCACGGTGCTGTTCGTCGGGACCAAGAAGCAGTCCCAGGAGCCGATCCAGCGTGAGTCGCAGCGGTGCAACATGCCGTACGTGAACTACCGCTGGCTGGGCGGGATGCTCACCAACTTCCAGACCGTGCACGCGCGCGTCGGGAAGCTCACCGAGTTCGACCGCATGATCAGCTCCGGCGAAGCCGACCAGATGATCAAGAAGGAAGGCCTCAAGATGCGGCGCGAGCGCGACAAGCTCGAGCGCAACCTTGGCGGCATCCGCAAGCTCGAGAAGATCCCGAGCGTCGTCTTCGTGATCGACACGAAGAAGGAGCACATCGCGGTGACCGAGGCGAACCGCCTGGGCATCCCGGTGATCGCCGTGGTCGACACGAACTGCGACCCGGACGTCATCGACTACGTGATCCCGGGCAACGACGACGCGATCCGGTCGGCGAACCTGATGTGCCGGATCATCGGGGACGCGGTCATCGAGGGCCGTCTGCTCGCGAAGAAGAAGGGCAAGGTGCTCGCGGAGCCGGCTGAGCCGAAGCCGGCGCCCAAGCCGTTGAGCCCGGAGGAGCAGCAGGCTCGTGCCGCGGAGCAGCAGGCCGCGCGCAACGAGGCCGCGCGCCAGCAGAAGGAGCGCGAGGAGCGCCTGCTGGCGGCCAAGGACGACCCGAAGCCCGCGGCAGCGGGGGAGCCCGCAGCGGCTGCGACCGAGACGAAGGCCGAGAAGGTCGAGGCGGCCGCGACGGTCGAAGCCGAAGTGAAGGACGAGCAGGCAGCGGAGACGGAAGTGCAGGAGAGTGACCGTGGCTGAGGTGAAGGCGGCCGACGTTGCCGCGCTCCGCAAGGCGACCGGCGCCGGGATGATGGACTGCAAGACGGCGCTCGCGGAGAACGACGGCGACATGGACGCGGCGAAGGACTGGCTGCGCAAGAAGGGTCTCGCGGGCGCGAGCAAGCGCGCGGGTCGTGAGGCCGAGAACGGTGCGATCGACGTCGTCGTCGACGCCGGCGTCGGCGCGGTGCTCGAGCTGACGGCCGAGACCGACTTCGTGGCGAAGAGCTCGGAGTTCACCGAGGCCGTGGGGCGGCTCACGCAGCTCGCGGTCGACCAGAAGAGCGACGCCATCGCGGATGCCCCGTTCGAGGGCGGCACGGTTGCGGAGTGGGTCACCCAGTTCGCGTCGAAGGTCGGCGAGAACGTGGGCCTCGGTCGGGTCGTCGTGTACGAGACGTCCGACGGGCTGCTCGACGGCTACCGCCACATCCAGTTCGACCGGGGCACCATCGGCGTCCTCGTGGAGCTCGGCGGGGTCGACGGCTCGAACGCCAAGGCCCAGGAGGTGGCGCACGACATCGCCCTGCACGTCGCCTCGGCGGCGCCGCGGTACGTGTCGCGCGACGACGTTCCTGCCGACGTGGTCGAGAAGGAGCGCGGGGTCCTCGAGGAGCTGAGCCGCAACGAGGGCAAGCCCGAGGCGGCGCTCCCGAAGATCATCGAGGGCCGGCTCAACGGCTTCTTCAAGGACAACTGCCTGCTGGAGCAGGGGTTCGTCCGGGAACCCAAGACCACGGTCGGCACCCTGCTCAAGGGTCTCGGCGACGGTGTCACCGTCAAGCGCTTCGCGCGCGTCAAGATCGGCGAGGAATAGGCCAGCCGGATCGGTCCGGCCAGATCGGTTCGGGGGATCCCGGGCCGGGGAGTGGAGGACGCGTCGACATGCCCCAGAGCCAGTACCGACGAGTGGTGCTCAAGCTCTCGGGTGAGGCGTTCGCCGACACGACGATCGGGTACGGCATCGACGCCGCGGTGGTCCAGCGGATCGCCGAGGAGATCGCGGTCGCGCGCGCCGAGCTCGACGTCGAGATCGCGGTCGTCGTCGGTGGCGGCAACATCTGGCGGGGGATGAGCGGCGCGACGCGCGGCATGGACCGCGCCCGCGCCGACTACATGGGGATGCTCGCGACCGTCATCAACGCGCTCGCCCTGCAGGACGCGCTCGAGTCGGTGGACCAGGAGGTGCGCGTCCAGACCGCGATCGCGATGGCGCAGGTGGCCGAGCCGTTCATCCCGCGGCGAGCGATCCGGCACCTCGAGAAGGGCCGGGTCGTGGTGTTCGCGGCCGGCACCGGCAATCCCTACTTCACGACCGACACGACGGCCGCGCTGCGTGCCGCGGAGATCGGCGCCGGGGCGATCCTGAAGGGGACGCACTCGGGCGTCGACGGCGTGTACAGCGCGGACCCGAAGCTCGAGCCCGACGCGGTGAAGCTCATCGAGGTGACGCACTTCGAGGTGCTCAACCGGCGCCTGCAGGTGATGGACTCGACCGCGATCACGTTCTGCATGGACAACCGGCTGCCGATCATCGTCTTCGACGTGATGGAGCCCGGCAACATCAACCGCGCGCTCCTGGGGGAGCCGATCGGTACCCTCGTGAGCACCGCGTGACGACGACCTCGAACGGAAAGGTGCAGCGATGAGTGACCAAGGCGCCGAGATGCGCGATCTGGTCGTCGAGGACACCCACGAGAAGATGCGCAAGGCGATCGACCACCTCAAGGGTGAGTTCGGCGCCGTGCGTACCGGGCGAGCGAACCCGGCGCTGGTCGAGAAGCTGATGGTCGACGCCTACGGCCAGCCGACGATGCTGCAGCAGCTCGCGGGGATCTCGGTCCCCGAGGCGCGGCTGATGGTGATCAACCCCTACGACAAGAGCCAGATCAAGGCGATCGAGAAGGCCATCCAGGGCTCCGAGCTCGGCGTGAACCCGAACAACGACGGGGCCATCATCCGGCTCGCCTTCCCCGAGCTCACCGAGGAGCGGCGCAAGGAGTTCGTGAAGGTGGTCAAGAACCGGGCCGAGGAGGCCCGGGTGGCCGTGCGCAACGTGCGCCGGCAGGCCCGCTCCGAGCTCGAGACGCTCCGCAAGGACGGCGACATCTCCGAGGACGACCTCACGCGCGTGGAGAAGGAGCTCGAGAAGCACACCCACGACGTGATCGCCGAGATCGACGAGATGCTCGGCCACAAGGAGCAGGAGCTCCTCTCCGTCTGAGCCGGTCCGTTCCCGCCCCGTCGGGCGGGGAATTGCGCCATACCGGAAGCGGCATAGGCCCGATCCGGGCTGCGCCGGGCGAGGAGGGTCCCCATCGGGCGTCCGGGGGTCTACCCTGAAGGGGCTACGGGTCTGTCACGGCTGTGGCGGATGTGAGGGGAGTGGCGTGTCCGACTGGCGCGACGACGAGTTCGGCGACAACGAGTTCGACGACCGGCCCGCACCCGCGGGCGAGGGCGTCCGCATCATGGGTGCCGGCGCGGGCGACGACGCCCAGTGGGCCGACCCCGCCGCCGGGCAGTACGCCGACCCCCAGTACACCGATCCCCAGCAGGCCGGGGGCCAGTACGCCGATCCGCAGTACGCCGACCCGGACGCCACCGGGCGCTTCCCGCTCCCGGGTGAGGGCGAGGCCTGGCCGACCGAGGTCGGTGGCTGGGAGGACCCGGCCGCGCCCGGGGCCAGCCCCGAGCTGCAGCACTGGACCGAGCCCGCGACGGGTGAGGTGCCGAGCGTGCTCGGCGGTGGCGGCGGCACCGGCAACGCCGACGACTTCGACTCCTGGTCCAGCCTCCCCGGGTCCTCGCTTCCGCGTCGGTGAGTCCGACTGGGCCGACGAGGACTTCGCCGGTGGCGAGCTCCGCAGGGATGACAGCACCTCGGTCGGCGCACTCGCCGACGACGAGTACGCAGAGCACGACGCGTACGCACCGCCGGCGCGCGGTCGGCGCGGCCGGGGTCGGGGGCGCAGCGCGCCCCCGGAGGAGATGGCGCACGACCCGGGTGGGCTCGAGGGTGGTGGAGGCTACGGCGACGAGGCCCACGACGACGGTGGGAGTCGCAACGACCTCGGCAGCCGCGTCGTCACCGCGGTCATCATCGCGGCCGTCGGGCTCGCGGCGTTCGCGGCCGGACGTGCCGCGGCGACGTTCCTCGTCACCGTGATCGTCGGGGTCTGCGCGTTCGAGCTCTACGAGGCCTTCCGCCGCTCCGGGTACCACACGGCCACGGTCATCGGGCTGCTCGGGTGCGTCGCCGCGGTGCCGGTCGCGTACAACCAGGGCGAGCGCGGGATCGTCATGGTCTCGGTGCTCGTGATCGTGTTCACCTTCTTCTGGTACCTCTTCGAGGTCGTGCACGCGCGCCCGACGGTCAACATCGCGCTCACGCTGCTGGTGTTCTGCTGGGTCGGCTTCCTCGGTTCGTTCGCGGGGATGCTCCTCGCGCCGGACCCGGGCGGCACGGGCCTGCTCCTCGGCGTGGTGATCTGTGTCGTCGGCGCCGACGTGGTCGCATACTTCGTCGGGCGGGCGATCGGCAGCACCCCCCTGATGCCGCACGTCTCGCCGGGCAAGACGGTGGAAGGCGCGATCGGCGGCGCCATCGCCGCCATCGTGCTGGGCGGGGCGGTCGGGGTCGGGCTGCACCCCTGGGCCGACCAGGGCGTGATCGCCGGCATCGGGCTCGGCATCGTCGTCGCGATCATGTCGCCGCTCGGCGACCTCGTCGAGTCGTTGGTGAAGCGCGACCTGGGCGTGAAGGACATGGGCACCTTCCTGCCCGGCCACGGTGGGTTCATCGATCGCTTCGACGCGATCCTGCTGACCCTGCCGGCTGCGTACTACCTGGCGCTGCAGATCTTCTCGTGAGCCGACGGCGCATCGCCGTCCTCGGGTCGACCGGGTCGGTCGGCACGCAAGCCCTCGACGTGGTCCGCACCCACCGCGACGACTACGAGGTGGTCGCGCTCGCCGCGGGTCGCAACACCGAGCTGCTCGCGGCCCAGGCCGCGGAGTTCGACGTCCCGGCAGATCGGGCCCGCTCCGGGCTGGAGGACGCGGGCGCCCTGGCCGAGCTGGCCGCCCTGCCGGAGGCCGACGTCGTGCTCAACGCCGTCGTCGGGTTCGCGGGCCTGCCCGCGACGATCGCCGCGCTCGAGTCCGGCAAGCGCCTGGCGCTGGCGAACAAGGAGAGCCTCATCGCCGGCGGACCGGTGGTGCGCGCCGCGCGCGAGCGCGGGGGCGGCGAGATCGTCCCGGTGGACTCGGAGCATTCCGCGCTCTACCAGTGCCTGCGCAGCGGTGACCGCGGCGAGGTGCGCAACCTCATCCTCACGGCCAGCGGCGGGCCGTTCCGGGGCCGAACCCGTGAGCAGCTGGCCTCGGTGACCGTGGAGGACGCCCTGCAGCACCCGACGTGGACCATGGGTGCGAAGATCACCATCGACTCGTCGACCCTGATGAACAAGGGTCTCGAGGTGATCGAGGCGCACGAGCTCTTCGACGTCGACTACGACCAGGTGTCGGTGGTGGTGCATCCGCAGTCCGTCGTCCACGGCATGGTCGAGTTCTGCGACGGTGCCGTGATCGCCCAGCTCTCGATGCCCGACATGCGCCTCCCGATCGGCCTCGCCCTCGGTGCCCCGGGCCGTCTCGACGAGCCGTTCGGCGCGATCGACTGGTCGACCCTCGGATCCCTCACCTTCGAGACCCCGGATCTCACGGCCTTCCCCTGCCTCGCGCTGGCCTACGAGGCCGGCCGCACCGGCGGTGGCGCCCCGGCAGTGCTCTCGGGCGCCAACGAGGTGGCCGTGGAGGCCTTCCTGGACCGGCGGATACCCTGGGTCGCGATCGGCGACGTCAACGGCGAGGTCGTGGGCGACGTCGTGGGCGGTGGCCGGGCCGGGAACGTCCGGGACGTCGCAGACGTTCTCGAAGTAGACGGGCTCGCACGCGAGCGGGCCCGGGCCGTCGTCGAACGACTCGGGAAGGCCGCGTGAAGGATCCGCTCGAAGAAGCATCGGTCGACGTCAACCGGCGCGGCGCCACGTTCATCCTGATCGCGGTGCTCGCGGGCCTCGCGCTCCTGGCGGTCGTCCGCCCGTCGAGCCAGGACGCCCTCGCGCTCGTCATCGGCATCATCCTCATGGTGATGCTCCACGAGGCGGGCCACTTCATCGCCGCCCGCCGCTCCGGCATGAAGGCCTCGGAGTTCTTCGTCGGCTTCGGGCCCCGGCTGTGGTCGTTCCGCCGCGGCGAGACCGAGTACGGCGTGAAGGCGATCCCCGCCGGGGGCTACGTGCGCATCCTCGGGATGAGCAACCTCGAGGAGGTCGACCCCGCCGACGAGCCCCGCACGTTCCGGCAGGGCTCCACCAAGAACCGGCTCATCACGGTGATGGCGGGCGTCACCGTGAACGCGATCATCGCCTTCCTCCTCTTCTTCATCGTGATCGCCGGTCAGGGCCGGGTCGCCGACGGGCCGAGCACGACGATCTCCACCGTCGTGTCGGGTTCGGCTGCCGCCGCGGCGGGGATCAAGCCGGACGACAAGATCGTCTCGGTCGACGGACGCGCCATCAGCAGCTGGGACCAGCTCAAGGCTGCGATCGAGCGGAACGGCGGCAACGAGGTCACGTTCGGTGTCGAGCGCGACGGCCTGGCCATCGAGGTGCCGGCCACCCTCAAGGAGGAGGGCGGTCAGGGCTTCCTGGGCGTGTCGCCGACGACGGAGTTCCGCGACGTCGGCGTGTTCGAGGCCGTGCCGGAGTCGCTCGACGCGATGGGCACGATCACCGTCGGGACGGCCGAGGGGATCGGGCGGCTCTTCTCGCCGTCGGGCGTCGCCCAGTACTCCAAGAACTTCACGGGGTCAGCACCCAAGGCCGGCAGCGCGGCGGCCCAGGAGCGTCCGATGTCGCTCGTCGGCATCGTCGACCAGGGCAGCAGCATCATCGACGGCAACATCTGGGCGTTGCTCTGGCTGCTCGGCGGCATCAGCCTCGTGCTGGCGCTCTTCAACACCATCCCGCTCCTGCCCTTCGACGGCGGCCACGCCGCGGTCGTGATCTACGAGGCGATCGCATCGAAGGTGAAGCACCGCACGGTGCGGGTCGACTTCCGCAAGCTGATGCCGGTCACCGCAGTGGTGCTCGCGATCTTCCTCACCCTCGGGCTCAGCGCGATGTTCCTCGACATCAAGCAGGCCGTCGGCAAGTAGCCCGTCGCTCCGCAGGACCGTCATTCCGCAGGATCGTGCACCGATGTTGATCAAGCGCCGCTTCCTCGACGGCATCGTCGAAGGCTCGGTCGACCTGCAGTTCCGCCGGTGGCGGCGTCCGATGGCGAAGGTCGGCGGGACGATGCAGACCGCGGTCGGCGTGCTCGAGGTGTTGGGCGTCGACGTGGTGGACCCGGCGAAGCTCAACGCCGCCGACGCGCGACGAGCGGGCTGCGGATCGGTCGACGAGCTGCTGGCCGAGGACGCGCGCGTGCAGGCACGAGGTCGTGCGGGCGAGCTGTACCGGATCCGGCTCCGATACGTCGGCGAGGATCCGCGGGTTGCGCTGCGCGAGGACGCCGACCTCGATGCGAACGGTGCTTGCCGCGGTCACCGCTCGTCTCGACCGCCTCGACCGGGCCAGCTCGCGCGGTCCGTGGACCCGCCAGGTCCTCGAGCTCGTGCGCGACCGGCCTGCGACGCTGGCCGCCACACTGGCCGAGTCGATCGGCCGCGACCGCGACTCCTTCAAGCTCGACGTGCGGAAGCTGAAGAACCTCGGGCTCACCGAGAGCCTCCCGACCGGGTACCGGATCTCGCCGCGTGGTCTTGCGGTCCTGCACCACATCTCCACACCGCCGGGGTGAGGGGCCGCGGGCGGCGCCCGTAGGCTGGTGAGGCGATGAGGCAGCGGAAGCAGACCCGGCAGGTGCACGTCGGCAAGGTCGCCGTGGGTGGCGACGCGCCGGTGTCGATCCAGTCGATGACGACCACGAAGACGGCCGACGTCGACGGCACGCTCAGTCAGATCTACGCCCTCGCAGCCGCCGGGTGCGACATCGTCCGCTGCACCTGCAACGAGGAGGCCGCCGCCGAGGGTCTCGCGCAGATCGTGCCCCGCTCACCGGTGCCGATCATCGCCGACATCCACTTCCAGTACCGCCTCGCCCTCGCAGCGATGGAGGCCGGGGTGCACGGCCTCCGGCTCAACCCGGGGAACATCCGCAAGCCCGAGCACATCAAGGCGGTCGCGAGCGAGGCGCGGGACCGCGGCCTCCCGATCCGCATCGGGGTCAACGCCGGGAGCCTCGACCCCGAGATCGCCGAGCGGCACGGCGGCGCGACGCCCGAAGCGCTGGTGGAGTCCGCGGTGCGCGAGCTCGCGTACTTCCGCGAGGTCGGCTTCGACGACGTGAAGATCTCGGTGAAGGCGTCGAACGTCGCGCTCATGATCGACGCGTACCGTCTGCTCTCGGAGACGGTCGACCACCCGCTCCACCTCGGCGTCACCGAGGCGGGCCCGCCTCCGGCGGGGCTCGTGAAGTCGACCGCGGGGATCGGCACGCTGCTCGCCGAGGGCATCGGCGACACGATCCGCTACTCGCTCACCGCGGATCCGGTCGAGGAGGCCCGCGCCGGGCGCACCCTGCTCGAGGCGCTCGGCCTGCGCGAGCGCAAGGGCCTCGATCTCATCGCGTGCCCGAGCTGCGGCCGCGCCGAGGTCGACGTGATCGCGGTCGCCGGCGAGGCCCAGGCCGCGCTCGAGTCGATGAACATCCCGATCCAGGTCGCGGTGATGGGGTGCGTCGTGAACGGTCCGGGCGAGGCGCGCGAAGCCGACCTCGGGATCGCGGCGGGCCGCGGCAAGGGCCACCTGTTCGTGAAGGGCCAGGTCGTGCGGGTCGTCCCGGAGGCCGAGATGGTGGCCGCGCTGGTGGAGGCCGCCGAGCGCATCGTGGCGGAGGGCATCGACGCGGTGCTCGCGGATCGCGACCTCGACGCCGAGCGCATCGCGGCCGAGACCCGCGACGAGCTCCTCCAGATCCAGGGGACCGACGCCAACCACTCCGCCGAGAAGATCGCCAAGATCCGCAAGGTTGCGGACGGGCAGGTTGCGGACGGGCAGGTTGCGGACGGGCAGGTTGCGGACGGGCAGGCCGCCGAGGACCAGGCCGTCGAGGCCTAGGAGCACGGTGTGACCTGGCCGGAGCCGGTCGTCCTCGAGGGGAACCACGTCCGCCTCGAGCCGCTCACCCTCGAGCACGTCGACGCGCTGTGGGCCGTCGCCCAGGACCCGGAGATCTGGCGCTACATCCCGCTTCCCGTGCGGACACGCGACGAGCTCGCGTTCATGGTCGAGTACGTCGGCGCGGTGGGGCAGGGCTTCGCGACCGTGCTGCGGGCGACCGACACGCCCATCGGGAGCACGTCGTTCCTCGCCGCGGACGAGGGCAACCGCCGGGTCGAGATCGGTGCGACCTGGATCACCCCGACCCACCAGCGGTCGGGCGCCAACACCGAGGCGAAGCTCCTCCAGCTCAGGCACGCGTTCGAGGTGCTGGGGTGTGTGCGCGTCGAGCTGAAGACCGACGCGCGCAACCAGCGATCACGGGACGCGATCAGCCGACTCGGCGCGACGGAGGAAGGCACGCTCCGCAAGCACATGCTGCTGCCCGACGGCACGTGGCGCGACAGCGTCTACTTCTCGATCGTCGACACCGAGTGGCCCGACGTGCGGCGCCGGCTCGAGGATCGCCTCGCGGCTGGTTAGCCGAGCACCCCGAGCTGCCGCACCAGGAACCACGCGGCGAAGCCGGTCAGCAGCAACCCGAAGAGGGTCCGAAGACGAGCAGTAGGGACCGCGTGGGCGAGGCGGGCGCCGAGCAGCGCGCCCGGGACGAGGCCGAGGGCGAACAGGCCCGACACCGCCCAGTCGACGTCGCCGAGGAGCGCGTGGGTCGCCAAGGTCGGGATGGCGAGCGCCGACGCGACGACGAGGCTGGTGCCGGTCGCGACCCGCATGTCGAGCCCGAGCGCGAGCAGGAACAGCGGCACGAGCAGGAACCCGCCTCCGTTGGAGAGCAACCCGGACACGAACCCGATCGCGAACGCGGCGACCACGACGAACGCGAAGGACTCACGCCGGCGGTCCTGCACCGCGGTCGCCTCGGTTGCGGAGCGGCTGCGCAGGACGCGGATGCCGATCGCGAGGAGCATCAGACCCGAGAGCACGAGCAGCGCGGGTCCGCCGACGAAGCCGCTGGCGAACGCGCCGAGCACCGCCGCCGGGACGGCCGCGGCGATCGTGCGCCGGGCGATGCGCCAGTCGACGCTCCCAGATCGCGAATACGACCAGGCGCCCGCTGCCGCGCCGGGCACCAGCGCGGGCAGCGGCCCGACGACCGCGGCCATGCCCGGGATGCCGAGCAGGGCAAGGGCCGGGGTGGCGAAGGCGGAGCCGACGCCGAAGAGGCCGTAGACGAGCCCGACCACCAATCCGATGATCCCGATGGCGGAGGCGTCCATGGCTCCATTGGACCGGCTCCCGATCCATATGTCCAAGACCGAGTAACACTCAGTAGCATAGGAACTACCTATGGATCTACGGGAGCTCCGAGCCGTGGTCGCGGTCGTCGACGAAGGCGGCTTCACCAAGGCCGCGGCCGCGCTCCACGTTGCCCAGCCCTCGCTGTCCCAGACCGTCGCCCGGCTCGAGCGCGAGCTCGGGGTGCGGCTGTTCGACCGGGTCGGGCGGGGCGTGGTGCTCACGGCGGCGGGTTCGGCGATCGTGGAGCCGGCTCGCCAGGCCCTGCGGGCGGTCGAGACCGCGCGGGCCGCGACCGCTGCTGTGCAGGGTCTCTCGGCCGGATACCTCGACGTCGCGTCGCTGCCCACGCTGGCGATCGACCCCACCGCCGAGCTCGTCGGGGCGTTCCGACGCGCCGCGCCGGGCGTGATGGTGCGGCTGCGCGCCCCCGAGGAGCCCGGCGCGCTGCGCGTGCTCGTCCGGAGCGGTGCCTGCGAGCTCGGCGTCACCGAAGCGGACCAGTCGCGCGACGACGAGCTGGTGGCGTTCGAGCTGGCCGCGCAGGACTACGTCGCGGTGCTCCCGCCGGGCACGACCGGCGTCGGCACGAGCGGCCGGGCGTTGTCGGTCGAGCGCCTGGCCCAGATGGCGCTGGTCACGACGCCGATCGGGACGTCGACCCGGCGGCTGGTCGACGCCGCGTTCGCTGCGGCCGACCAGACGCTCACGATCGCGGTCGAGACGAGCCACCGCGACGTGATCGTGCCGTTGGTGCTCGCCGGGGCGGGCGTGTCGGTGCTGCCGGCGCATCTCGGGTCCGGGGCCGCGACCCAAGGGGCCGTGGTGCGGCCGATCGAGCCCTCGATCACGCGTCGAGTGGCGATCGTGCGGCGGTCGGGACCGGTGTCGCCGGCCGCCGAAACGTTCCTGGCGATCACTCGGGGTACGCCATCGACAACGTGATCGCGGCGCAGCTCCCGGAGGAGGCGTGCTGATCCCGGGTTGCCGCTCGAGCTCCCGAGTGATCCGGTCATCCGGAACCGTCGCGGACCCCGAGACCGAGAACCTGCGTGGGATCACGCCGCACGACTAAGGTCCCCCGAACCACCCATCCAGACTTTGCGGAGGAGTCATGCGGGCTCGGGTAGCGGTCTTCGGCGTGCTCGTGCTGGTCGCCGGTGCGTTCGTGACGGTGGCGTCCACCGGCACCGCCGGGGCGACCGACGTCTCCACGGCGGCCGAGTTCGAGACCGCGTGGGAGCTCGGCACCACGACGTCGATCGTGCTCCTCGACGACATCACGCTGGTGGGCACGGCACCGACCCGCCCGCTCGGTGCGTCCGATATCACGATCGAGGGCAACGGCCACACGCTCACCGCCGCCCCCAACGACCGCGTCGTCGACTTCTTCAACCCGAGCGGCAACGGCATCTGGCGCAACATCACGGTCACCGGAGGTCTCGCGGGCGGCGGCAACTCCGCGGGCATCGGCCAGGGTGGCAACCTCACGCTCGAGAACGTCGACGTGTTCGGCAACACCGGCAGCAACCTCGGTGCCGGGGTCTACGCCGTCGGCGACGTGATGATCAACAACTCGAGGATCCACGACAACTCGACCGGCGGTGACGGCCCCGGCGTCTACGCGCAGGGCGGCAGCATCAGGGTCACGAACTCGACGATCGGTCCGAACAATGACTCCACGGGCGGCGGCGACGGTGGCGGCCTCTGGGCCGAGGACGACATCACGCTCATCGACTCCTCGGTCGTCGGCAACTCTGCGACTGACGGCGGCGGCGTCTCGGCCGGCTCCGACGTCACGCTGCTCCGGGCGACGGTCAGCGGCAACACCGCGGAGTTCGACGGTGGCGGCATCGACGCCGGCACCGACGACGACTGCGACCAACTCGACGATCAGCAACAACGTCGCTGGGAGCGGCGGCGGTGGCATCCACGGCCAGACCGCGCACGCTGATCTACAGCGATGTCGTCTCGAACAGCGCGCCGTCCGGTGCGAACCTCGACTCGACCGACACCGACATCCTCACGTCGTTCGGCTCGGTCGTCGCCGACCCACAGGGCGGCGGTCAGAACTGCGAGGGGTTCGACCCGTCGACGGCATCGCAGGGCTACAACTACGAGTCCGGTGGGACGTCGTGCGGCTTCGGCGCCGGCCCCGGTGACGTGAGCGACGGGCCAGACCCGCAGCTCGCTGCGCTCGCAGCGAACGGTGGGCCGACCCAGACTCGCCTGCCAACGCTCACGAGCCCGCTGCTGAACAAGATCCCGGCCGCGGCATGCGGTGGTCCGAACGCCGACATCACCACCGACCAGCGGGGCATCACCCGACCCCAGCAGGGGTCGTGCGACATCGGAGCGGTCGAGGTGCTCGAGGCGATCGTGCTCACCCCTCGCTTCACCGGGTAGCGCGGGCGGCGTTCAGGTCAGCGGGAACACGATCGGGATCGCGATCAGCGACACAACGACCGTGAGCACGGTGAGCGGCGCGCCGAGGCGAGTGAAGTCGCGGAACCGATAGCCACCCATCCCGAACACGAGCAGGTTGGTCTGGTAACCGATCGGCGTCAGGAACGAGCACGACGCGCCGATGAGGATCGCGATCGCGAACGGGCGGAAGTTGAGGCCCGCGTCGCCCGCGGTCGCCAGCGCGACGGGGAACATGAGCACGGCTGCGGCATTGTTCGACAGCAGCTCGGTCAGGACCATCGTCGCGAGCAGCACCCCGGCGAGGATGCCGACGTCGCCGAGTGGCTCGAAGCCGTCGACCAGGAGCTTGCCGATCTCGGCCGCGAGGCCGCTGGCCTCCATCGCGGCGCCGAGCCCGAAGCTCGCGGCGATCAGCACGATGATGTCGAAGTTGATCGCCCGACGTGCCTCGCCCGGCGTGATCGCACCGATCACGAGGCAGGCGAGCACTGCGAGCAACGAGGCCTTCAGGAGCGTGAGGACACCGGCTCCCGAGAGCACGATGAGCGCCAGCGTGATCAGCTCGACCGCCCGCGCTCGGTTCCGGCGGGGTGGGATGCCGCCCTCCATGGCCGACACGAGCAGGAAGTCTTCGCGCCCCTGCCACCGCCGGCCGAAGTCCGTGTCGGCGACGACCAGCAGCAGGTCGCCGGGACGGAGCCGAACCTCACCCAGCTTGGCGGTCAGTCGCTCGTCGGCACGGTGGATCGCCATCACCGCGGCGCCGTACCGGGCGCGGAAGTCGACCTCTTTCAGGTTCATGCCGACCAGCGGTGAGCCTTCGGCCACCACGACCTCGAACGTTCGCGACTCGCCGCTGCTCGCAGCCAGCGAGAAGTGCCGGTGCTCGGCCGAGACCAGCCCGGAGATGCGTTGGAGGTCCAGGACGCGTGAGACGTTGCCCGCAAACGTCAGATGGTCCTCGGCGACCAGCAGCTCGTCGGGCCCGACGGGGGCGATGATCTGGGTCGCCCGCTCGATCTCGACGAGGTACACGCCATCGAGGTTCCGCAGCCCCGCGTCCGCGACCGTGCGACCGATCAACGAGGAGCTCGCCGGCACGACCATCTCGACGGTGTAGGCGCGCTCGCCGCCGGAGTCGCTGTCGCCGGGCGACTCACGCCGGGGCAGCAGGAGCGGGGTCAGGAGGATCAAGGCCACCACGCCGACGATGGCGACGGGTAGGCCGACCGGCGTGATCTCGAAGATGTCGAGCTGCGGTCGCCCGGCTTCCTTGAGCAGTCCCGACACGGTGACGTTGGTCGAGGTGCCGATGACCGTGATCACGCCGCCGAAGACCGCCGCGTACGAGAACGGCATGAGGAAGCGCGACGGCGAACGACCGGTCCGTCGGCACCACGCGACGAGACGCGGAGCGATCATGCTCACCAGCGGCGTGTTCGCGATGAATCCCGAAGCGAGCGCTCCCGGGAGCGCCACTCGGGTCAGATCGCGCCGCTCACCCGACGATTCCTCGGAGCGGCGCGCTCCGAGGATCCGCTCGGTCAGCCCGGAGAGAGCGCCGGTGGTCTCGGTAGCGCCGGCGAGGACGTAGAGCGCGGCGACGATGATCGGTGCCTCGTTCGAGAACCCGGAGAACGCGGCGTCCGGGGTGATGACGTCGCCGATGAGCAACACGATCACGGCTCCGACCATGACCACCGACGGTTGTATGCGTTCGCTCACCAGGAGCGCGATCGTCACGATCACCACGACCAGCGTGAACCAGGCGTCGCCGCTCATATCCGGTCCTCGACTCTCGTCAGCCGCGTGCGAGTCGGCGGCGTCGGTACCAGGCGCTCAGGCCCGTGCTCGTCCCGGCTTCGAGCCGCTCGGCGCGCAGGGCGTCCTCGAGCGGTGAGGGGAGCTCCGGCAACCGACCTTCGGTCGGCGCGACCACCCACGCGAGGAGCTGATCGGCCAGCGCGGGGTTCCGCGGGAGGACGGGCCCGTGGAGGTAGGTGCCGACGAATCGCTCGGCGAGTGCACCGTCGACCCCGGAGCCGTCGCCGTTGCCACCACCGGCCACCACGCGGCCGAGCGGCTCGACGCCGGTGCCGAGGGTCGTGCGGCCGCCGTGGTTCTCGAAGCCGGTGAGGGTGGGCGGGGGCCCCGCAGCACCCCAGTGCACCGAGGGCCCCGGCTCGACCACCACCTCACCGATCAGGCGATCGGGGCCGGGGCGAGTGACCATGTCGACCAGACCGATACCCTCGAGCACCGCGCCGTCGGCCGTCTCGTAGCGGTGCCCGACGAGCTGGAAGCCGGCGCACACGGCGAGCACGACCGCGCCACCTGCGTGGGCCCGCACGATCGCGTCGCGCGACGCGCGCATGCCGTCGGCGGCCATCAGCTGCTGGTCGTCCTCGCCGCCGCCGAAGAGGTAGACGTCGAGCGAGTCGGGGATCGGTTCATCGGCGCGAACCTCCACGAGCTCGGCGGGGATGCCGCGCCACGTGCAGCGCTGGACGAGCACGACCGCGTTGCCGCGGTCACCGTAGGTGCCGAGCAGCTCGGGGTACACGAGCCCGATGCGTAGGGCCGAAGTGCGGGGACGGGGCGCTCATCGGTGCTTCTTGTACAGGGCGGAGAACTGGGTGTACGACGCGATGATGCTCACGTCGTCGCGGTCCAGTCGCCGCGCCGCGGCGAGGGGATCGACGTCGACGAGATGCTCGACGCCCGCGTACCGGAGGCGCACGGCGACGTCGAGCCGCCGCTCACCGGATGCGGCCGCAGGGTGGCCGACCAGCCACTCGTAGGGGACGTCCCACAGCCACGACGGATCCTTGCCGTCGGCGATGTGCGCGTTCACCGCGATCACGACGCCGCAGTCGGGCCGGACGGCGACGTGGCGCAGCGCCTCGCTCCAGCCCGCGGGGTTCTTGGCGAGGATCACCGTGGCCTCGCGCACCCCGCCGAGGGGGACGCGCATGAAGCGCCCGGCGACGGAACGGACCTCGGCCATCGCCGCGGCCGCCGTCCCGGGGTCGATCCCGAAGTGCGACGTGGCGGCGACGATCGCGAGCGCGGCGTTGTCGCGGTTCCACGCACCGGGGAGCGCGAGCTCGATCGGGACCAGCCGGCCGTCGACCATGAGGCCGTCCTCGGTGAGGCGGTGCGGTGCTTCGGGCTGCGCGAACCCGCACGACCGGCAGTCGAACCGGTCGGCCGACCAGTCGAGGAGCGCGCCGCACGACGGGCACGTCGCCGCATCCTGGCGCCAGCGCAGCCCGAGCTCGACCCAGGTGACCTTCGCCGGGCTCGCGGCCCACACGACGTGCGGATCCGAGGAGTTGGCCACGATCGCGAGGTCCGGATGGGCCTCGGCGACGGCCCGCCACAGGTCGCTGACGGCGTTCACCTCGCCGAAGCGGTCGAGCTGGTCGCGGCTGAGGTTGCCGAGCACGAGCAGCTCTGCCCCGAGTGGGTCGACGACCCGAGGCAGGACTCGTTCGTCGACCTCGAGCACGGCGATGCCGGGTTCGTCGGCCGCGGCCAGCGTGGGTGCGATGCCGGACGTGAGGTTGGCGCCGGTCGAGTTGCTCACGACGGGGGGCCCACCGTGCCGCGCCTCGGCTTCGAGTGCGACGGCCAGGAGGCGCGTGGTCGTGGTCTTGCCGTTCGTCGCCGACACGATCGCGACGCGCTGGTCGACGGCGACCTGGGCGAGGAGGTCGGGCGCGATCAGGTTCATGACGCGCCCGCTGATGGTCGCGCCCTGGCCGCGGCCGGTGAGGCGTGACGCGACGCCCGCGGCACGCCCGGCGCCGACCGCCACTCGTGTTCGTGCCGAGCCTCGGCTCACGGGCGACGCTCGCACCAGTAGGCGTCGACCCGGTAGGGGATCGCGAGCTCCGTGCGGCCGGCGGTGGCGGGGTTGGTCGCGAGCAGCTCCCGGATCTCGTGCAGCACCGCGTTGCGCTCGGCCTCGGGCAGGACGGCGACGTGGCTGACGGACGCGAACCGGGCGACGACGTCGTCGGGGGACAGCACCTGTTCGTGGCGAAAGGTGCGTTCGTGGAGCGTGGCGAAGCCGCGGCGTTCGCCCAGGGCGGAGTCGCTCCAGCGCTCGTGGTCGCGCCACGGCGCCCGCTTCTCGACGCGGTCCATGATCGACCACAGGTCGTCGACCCACTGTGGTGAGCGCTCCCGCGCGTTCCAGATCAACCCGACGTGCCCGCCCGGGCGCACGACGCGCGCGAGCTCCGCGAACGCGCGGTCGGCATCGAACCAGTGGAAGGCCTGGGCAACCGTCACGGCGTCGAGCGAAGCGTCGGTGAAGGGCAGTGCCTCGGCCGTCGCGGCGAGGGTCGGCACACCGGGGAGCGTGCGCTCCAGCTCCTCGCGCATGCCGTCGACCGGTTCGACGGCGACGAGCGATGCGCCGGTCGGGGCGAGCAGCCGGGTGAAGATCCCGGTTCCGGCAGCCAGGTCGCAGACGCGCGCGCCGGTCCGGATCCCGCAGTGGTCGACGAGCCATGCGACCGCGTCGGGCGGGTACGACGGACGGGCCCGCGCGTATGCGCTCGCGCCGGCGTCGAACCCGCGCTGAGCGACGTCGTGGACGGTCGTGTCGGAGGCTCCCACTGGACCGATGTTGCCACGACCCGTCGGGAGGTCGGTCCCGATCAGGCCGCGAGCGAGAACAGGTCGAGGACCTCGCCGGTGCGGGCCACCACCGTGACGCTCAGGCCCGTGTCGGTGGCGTCGATCCACAGGAAGTGGTGGCGCTTCTTCCAGGCGGTCCGGGTAGGGGTCGCGGTGCAGGTCCCGCTGTCGTACAGCGGCGCACCACCACCGCCGGTGACGAGGTACGGCACGGTGTGGTCGCCGGCCGTGCGGTCGAAGTGCTCGTAGAGGTGGTCGTGGCCCTGCAGCACGAGGTCGGCGTGGGCGTCCAGCGCCGGGACCCACTGCGCGATGACCGTCGCGTTGTTGCCGTGGGGACCGCACGACCACGCCGGGTGGTGGAACAGCACGACGCGCCAGTCGAACGTGCCCGCGACCAGTCGGTCGGCGAGCCACGTCGTCTGGGTCTGCGTGATCGCGTTGGAGTCGGCGAAGAGCAGCTGCACGGTCACCGAGCCCTGGGTGACGTCGCGCTCGTAGGCTCCGGTGCCCGGCACGTCGGCGGTGATGCCGAGGTGTGCGAGCTCGTCGGCTCCGTGGCCGGTCTGCACGTCGTGGTTCCCGAGCGCCGGCCAGAACGGTCGGGGCGCCAGCGCGGCGTACGGCGTGTCGATCGCGGCCGCGTAGTCCGCGGGGTCGCCGTCGGGGTACACGTTGTCGCCGGCGGTGAGGACGGCGTCGACGCGGTGCGTCGTGGCCCAGCTCGCGATCTGGTCGGCCACCTGCTGCTGGGTGACGCTCGCGTTGCCCGCGTCGCCCACCACCGCGAACCCGAGCTCGTCGGGCAGCGGTGGACCCGTTGTGGTGGTGGTCGTGGTGCTCGTGGTCGTGCTCGTGCTGGTCGAGGTGCTGGTCGTGGTCGACGTGCTCGTGCTCGTACTCGACGAGGTGCTCGTCGAGCCCGATCCCGTCGACGTCACCGGGACGCAGCCGACGGCCAAGAGGGCCAGGAGGGCGAGGACGGCAAGCGCCGCACGGTTGGCGGCACGGGTGGGGGGCACCCGGCGGGGGATCACGACACCACGAGCGTGCCACGGGGCAATGCCGCCGGCAACGATCCGGCGTGCGGCCGGGCCCCGTATGGGGTGTCGGGTCGACGCCCCACCGTGAACGGATCAACTGTGGAGGCCGCACTCCCGCTTGTCGAAGTCGGACCAGCGACCCGCACGCGGATCCTCGCCCTCCTCGACCGGCCGCGTGCACGGCCAGCAGCCGATGGACGCGTAGCCCTTGTCGGCGAGCGGGTGCACGGGGAGCTCGCGCTCGGCGGTGTACCCGGCGACGTCGGCGTCGGTCCACGTGGCGATCGGGTTGACCTTCACGAGGTCGCGCGCGATGTCGTAGTGCACGACCGGGGTCGACACGCGGGTCGCGGTCTCGGCTCGGCGCAGACCGGTCATCCACGCGTCCTTGCCCTCGAGCGCACGGGCCATGGGTTCGACCTTCCGCACGCGGCAGCACGCGTCCGGGTCGGCGAGCCAGCGGTCGTCGCGGGGCACGTCGGGTTCCAGGGTGCGGAGGTTGAGGTCGTACCGGGCGCGCACCGCCTCGACGTACCAGAGCGTCTCGGCGAAGTGGTACTGGGTGTCGAGGAACACGACCTCGACCCTGGGCGCCACCTGCGACGCGAGGTCGATCAGCACGCAGTCCTGGAACGATGCCGCGAGCACGAGGCCGTCGCCGAAGCGGTCGGCCGCCCACTCGATGGCGGCGGTCGCGGGACGGTGCTCGAGGTCGGCGTTGACCGCCTGGAGCTCCGCGAGGTCCGGGACCGAGCCAGACGGAGGGTTCGCGTCCGGGGCATCCCCGGCTGCAGCGAGCGACTCGGACAGGAGGGTCACGTCGCGCACTCGCTCTCGCCCACGGACGCCTCGTACGGGCCGGTCTCGTCGAAATCGACATAGAACTCGGGTCCTGCGTCGGGGGTCGGGAACGCGTCGAGATCTCGGAGTCCCTTGCCGACCTCGGCCGCGCCGCCGGACCGGGCGAGCCAATCCTGGAAGAGCTCGCCGGGCTCCCGCTCGGTGGCGTAACGACCGACGACTCGGACGACCGCCTGCGAGGCGACCTTGGCCGGGAGCTTCGTGGCCTTCTGCCCGAACGCGATCTCCATGGCGCCGACGTGGCCCCCGAGGAGCATCTGGTAGCCCGGCGCGGTGCGGTCGTGTGCTCGACGCTCGAGTCCGAAGAAGCCGATGTCGGCGGTGTGGTGCTGGCCGCAGCTGTTCGTGCAGCCCGAGATGTTGATGCGGATGCCGTTCACGTCGGCGAGGCCGGCCTCGTCGAGGGCTCGGTCGATGTCGGCCGCGAGCCCACGGGACTGGGTGACCGCGAGGTTGCACGTGTCGGCGCCGGGGCACGACACGACGTCGCGCACCAGCTCGGCACCCGGTGTCGCCATGTCGAGCCCGACGAGCCGCTCGTGGAGCGCCGGGAGCTGGTCCTCGGTGAGGTTCCGGATCACGACGTTCTGGCGGTTGGTGACCCGCAGCTCGACGGCGAAGTCGCGCTGGACATCGGCGAGACCGCGGAGCTGGTCGGAGGTGATGTCGCCGAGCTTGCAGTGGGCGTAGGCGCTGACCGTGCCGTTGGCGCGACCCCGCACCACGTTGGCGAGGTCCCAGGCCGCGAAGCCCTGGGCGCCGTTCAGCGTGACCTGCACGCCCGGCGCGCCGGAGATCACCTCGCCGGCACCGGCCGGCGCGTCGCCGAGGGCTTCGACGATCTCGGGCACCCCGCCGGGGTACGTGGCCGAGGCGATGAGGAAGCGTCGCTCCTTGAGGATGCGCTCCCGCAGCTCGTCCATGCCCATCGTGTCGACGAGCCACTTCATGCGGGCCCGGATCTTGTTGTCGCGGTTGCCGTGGTGGTCGAAGACCCGCAGCGCGGCCTCGATCGTGGCGAGCAGCTCCGAGCGCGGCGTGAACTCCTCGATGGCCTGGGCCGGATGCGGGTTGGCACCGAGCCCACCGGCGACGAACACCCGGAACCCGGGCTCCGTCGTGCCGTCGGGGAGCGGTCGGCTGACCGCGATCACTCCGACGTCGTTGAACATCGCCTGGCCGCAGTCGGTCGCGCAGCCGGAGAAGTTGATCTTGAACTTGCGGGGCATCCGCTGGTTGATCGGGTTGCGGATGAACCAGTCGTTGGTGGCCTGGGCCCACGCGCTGATGTCGAGGACCTCGAACGGGCACGCGCCGGCGAGGTGACAGCCGGCGACGTTGCGGACGGTGTCGCCACACGCCTCGCGACTCGTGAGCCCGACCGACGCGAGGAGCCGCAGCACCTCGCCGATCTCCTGCAGCTGCACGAAGTGGAACTGGATGTTCTGGCGGGTGGTGAAGTGCGCCCAGCCGCGGGAGTAGTTGTCGACCACGTAGGCGATCATCTCGAGGTGGTCGGCCTCGATCTTGCCGTGGGGCACGCGCACCCGAACCATCTGGTTGTACCCGCCCTGGCGCTGCCCGTAGATGCCCTGGCTCAGGCGGAAGACCCGGAACGCGTCGTCCTCGATCTCCCCGGCGAGGTAGCGCGCCACGCCGTCCTCGAAGCGGTCGAGCTCGTCGGCGATCTCCTGGTCGAGTGGCTGCAGCTTGAGCGTGGCAACGTCGATCGTCATGTTCGGACCTCGGAGGCGGGAGCCTCGGGGTGCGGGAGAGACACAGCGCGCGTCCCTCGAACGGAGTCGGCCCGGAGTGGGGCCGCCGGAGGGTCGGGGCGCCGGAGGTTCTTACGCGGCGCGACCCGGGTGAGCCGCACGACACATCTCGTCGTACATCTCGTGAGGCGTGATGCCCATCGCGATGGAGGGTGCGCCTCGGTCCCGAATCACGACGTCACTGTACGGGAATCGCCCGGCAAATGCCACCGGAGAAGTCATATTTCTGTCCGGTGCCCCCGAGGCAGGCGAGGCCCGGAACTGTGCGGCCCTGCTGGGGGGTCAACCTCTAGGTTGGCCGGATGCGGATGTCGCGCCTGTTTGCCCGGACCCTGCGCGACGACCCGGCCGACGCCGACATCGACAGCCACCGGTTGCTCGTGCGTGGCGGGTACATCCGCCGGATGGCCAGCGGCATCTATGCCTGGCTGCCGCTCGGCCAGCGAGTCCTCGCCAACGTCGAGCGCGTGGTGCGCGAGGAGATGGACGCCGCCGGAGCGCAAGAGGTCACGCTCCCGATCACCCAGCCGCTCGAGCTGTGGTCGCGCTCGGGTCGCGACGAGACGTACGGCCCGCTGATGTTCCGGCTTGCAGGACCGCAAGGACACCGGCTTCTGCCTGTCGCCCACCGCGGAGGAGGCGATCACCAGCCTGCTCGCGAGCGAGTACGAGAGCTACCGCGACCTGCCGGTGAACCTGTACCAGATCAACTGGAAGTACCGCGACGAGCTGCGCCCGCGCTTCGGGCTGCTGCGCTCGCGCGAGTTCCTCATGAAGGACGCGTACTCCTTCCACGTCGACGTCGACGATCTCCGGGTCACGTACCAGGAGATGTACGACGCCTACCACCGGGTCTTCGAGCGGTGTCGGCTCACGTTCCGTCCGGTCGAGGCGCAGGCCGGCGACATCGGCGGCGAGGTGAACCACGAGTTCATGGCGGTCGCCGCGGTCGGCGAAGACGACTTCGTATGGTGCCCGTCGTGCGACTACGCCGCGAACGTCGAGGCCGCTCGCCGAAAGTCCACGGGCGAGCCCGAAGGCCCGGTGGCCTCCGACGCCCCGGAGCGCGAGCGAGTCCACACGCCCGACCTCCCGGGTATCCAGGGTGTCGCCGAGCACCTCGGGGCCCAGCCGTCCGAGCTCATCAAGTGCATCGCGTTCGACCTCGACGGCGAGCTCGCCCTCGCGCTGGTCCCCGGTGACCGCGAGGTCAACGAGTACGCGCTCGCCCAGGCCGTCGCACCGCGGAGCGCGCGCCTCTACGACGACGAGGACTTCGCGAAGGCACACGATCTTCCCCGCGGGTACCTCGGCCCGGACTTCGCCGGCGCCGCGCTCGTCGTCGCCGATCCGCTGCTCGGTGAGCGCCCGGAGTGGATCACCGGCGCCAACGAGGTCGATCACCACGTCCGCCACGCGGTGGTGGGACGCGACTTCGCCGTGGGGCGCTGGGCCGACCTCGTCAGCGTCGTGCCGGGCGACCCGTGCCCCCGTTGCGGCAAGGAGCTGTCGGTCGACCGCGGGATCGAGGTCGGCCACGTGTTCCAGGTCGGCACGAAGTACTCCGAGAGCCTCGACGCCGTGTACACCGACGAGGGTGGCGCCCAGCACCCGATGGTGATGGGTTGCTACGGCATCGGGATCTCCCGGATCGTCGCGGCGATCGTCGAGGAGCACCACGACGACGACGGCATCGCGTGGCCGATCGGTCTCGCCCCGTACGACGTGCACCTCGTGGTGCTCGCCGGTCGGGGCGACGCCGCCGCCGAGGTCGCGGCAGCCGCCGATGAGCTGTACGACGCGATGACCGCGGCCGGCGTATCGGTGCTCTATGACGACCGCGAGGTGTCCGCCGGCGTGAAGTTCGCCGACGCCGACCTGCTCGGCATGCCGGTGCGCCTCACGCTGGGAGCGAAGGGCTTTGCCCGCGGCGTCGTCGAGCGGAAGCTCCGGGCGGGCGGCGACCAGACCGAGCTGGCGCTGCAGGACGACCTGCTCGGCGCGACGCCCGAGGCGCGCCGGTCCGCCGTGCTGGGGTGAGCGCCGTCAGCTGAGCGTGGAGAGGAACGCGGCGGCGGCGAAGCCGGCGGCCGCGGCGAGCCCGGCGTGGCGCTTCGCGCCGCGGACGGCCAGCGGGATCATCTCGTTGACGACCACCACGATCATCGCCCCTGCGGCGATGCACTGGATGATCGCGATCAGGTCGTTCTCCGACTCGTTGAGCACACCGAAGCCGATCGCACCGGCGATGCCACCTGCCGCGACGATGCCGGCGAAGAGCACCAGGACGGACCGCAGCGAGCGCTTGCCGGCGAGCATGGCGGCGGCGACGCCGATGGACTCGGGCAGGTTCGCGAGGAACACGGCGCCGACGAGAGCGATGGAGATCGAGCCCCCGCCGAGGAGCGTCAGCCCGATCGCGATCGACTCCGGGATGCCGTCGAGGACCATGCCGACGGTCAGGTTGCGGGCGGTCGCCGCGTCGGCGGCCACGGCCTCCGGCTCGGGCTCGGCGGTCTGCTGACCGATCTGGTCCTCCTCGTCGAGCTCGAGCTCCTCGGGTTCCTCGGGATCCTCGCGACGGCTGCGACGGTCGAGCCACTCGGTGAGCACGTAGTAGCCGATGGCACCGGCCGCGAGTCCGATCCCGGCCGGAGCACGGCCGGCTTCTTCGTACGCTTCGACCACCAAGTCGGTGGTGATCGCGCTGATGAGGGCGCCGGCGCCGAACGCCATGACGAGCCCGAGGCGACGGGGCTCCTGGAGACTCGGGAAGCGAGCGACGAGCAACGCGCCGACGATCAACGCCGATTGCCCGAGTGCGGCCCAGAGCCCGGCTTCCAGCACCGGGGGAGTCTCGCGTGTGTGGCAGGGTGCCGGGGTGACGTTGCCCGTGCGGCCCCCCGTCTCGCCGATGCTCGCCAAGCTCGCCCGTGAGCTCCCGACGGGAGACGGCTGGCTGTACGAACCGAAGTGGGACGGGTTCCGCTGCATCGTCTACCGCGACGGTGACGACGTGGAGCTCGGCAGCCGGAACGAGAAGTCGCTCACTCGGTACTTCCCGGAGATCCTCGAACCGCTGCGGAAGCACCTGCCCGAGCAGGCCGTCCTCGACGGCGAGCTGGTGATCGCCACCGACCACGGTCTGGACTTCGACGCGCTCTCGAACCGCATCCATCCGGCCGCGAGCCGCGTGGAGATGCTCGCGGGGGAGACCCCGGTCTCGTTCGTCGCCTTCGACCTGCTCGCGCTCATGGAGACCGACCTACGACCGATGCCGTTCGCCGATCGGCGCAAGCTCCTCGAGAAGGCACTCGGCAAGGCGAAGTCGCCGGTGCACCTGACGCCCGCGACCACGGATGTCGACGTCGCTCGCGGGTGGTTCGATCGATTCGAGGGCGCCGGGCTCGACGGCGTCGTCGCGAAGCCGCTCGGCGAGGCGTACCACGAGGGCAAGCGCACGATGCAGAAGGTGAAGCACCAGCGCACCGCCGACGTCGTCCTCGCCGGCTACCGCGTGCACAAGGACGGCAACGGCGTCGGGTCGTTCCTGCTCGGCCTCTACGACGACGCGGGAACGCTGCACCACGTCGGCGTGGCGAGCAACTTCAAGGCGCCCGAGCGCGCCGCGCTCGCGAAGGAGCTCAAGCCGCTCGAGAAGAACGCCGCCGACGAGCATCCCTGGCGGGAGTGGCAGCAGCAAGCCGGCGAGTCGGAGCGAGGGGAGTCGGGGCGCATGCCCGGGGGACTCAACCGCTGGAACGCGAACAAGGACATGTCGTGGGTGCCGCTGCGCATCGAGCGGGTCGCCGAGGTCGCGTTCGAGCACATGCAGGCCGACCGGTTCCGCCACAACGCGCGGTTCGTCCGGTGGCGCCCTGACCGCGAGCCGTCGTCGTGCACCTACGAGCAGCTCGACGTGCCGGTGCCCGTCGAGCTCCGTGAGGTCTTCGGGGTCTAGCGCCCCGGTCTGTGGTCCGGTGCGTCAGGCCGCCGCCTCGCCGGGTGGGGCGCGCAGGCTCCAGGTGCCGTCGCGGTGGTCGTCGATCGTGTAGTCGCGGTCGTGGATCAGGTGGTGGTGCTGGTCGCAGACGTTGCCGAGCTCGGCGTAGGTGGTGTGGTGGGTATCGCCGAACGGTCGTGGTGTGGTGACGGTGCAAGCCGATGGTGCGGTCGCAGCCGCGGATCTTGCAGGTGCGGTCGCGCTCGTGCGATGGCGATCTTGAGGGCGGTGGGGGACGTGGCGGGTGGGGCTCACGACGGTCTGGACGTCGACGCCGTCGGTGATCACCAGCTGGAGCAGCCCGTGGGAGAGGACTCGCGGCGTGGGCGACGGGGACGGGTCCGACTCCGGGGATCTCGCAGATCTCGCCCGGGGCGGAGCGGCCGTCGAGGAGGGACCGGGAGGCCGACCAGGACTGTGCCCGTGCGGGTTGCGTCTTGGTGCGGCCGGTACCCGAGTCGGCGAGGTCGATCATGGCGTCGAAGCGGTAGGCCTCGCGCTGCTCGTGCTCGCCGGAGCGGCGGGCGTCCTCGAAGCGCCTGCTCGAGGGGCTCGAGCGCGTGCGAGGAGCTTGGCGACGTCCTCGGTCGGGCCGGAGAACTGCCCTCGGGTGGCGAACCCGTCGGTCCAGGTGCGCAGGTGACGGTCGCGCTCGCGCCTTGCGGCGGGCTGCGACCTCGTCGCATGCCGCGGCGATCACGCCGCTCGTTCTCGGCGCTGCAGCTCGCGCATGCCCGAACGACTGCGCGGTGGCGAGCAGCCGTTGCTCGGCGGACGGGTCTGCCGCGGCGCCGGCGGTGACGTGCGCGGCCTGCTGGAGCGAGAGCTCGCCAGACCGGAGCTGCTCTTCGGTCGCCGGGAGGTCGGTCAGTCGGGTCGCGGTGGCGAACGTCTCGCGGGCCACGCCCTCTGACGATCCGGTGGCTTCGGCGAGCCACTGCTCCGGCGATGCGGCGTGGGATCGGCCGCGCCACGCGTTGGTGTCCGCGGCGCGCTTGGCCAGGAGCATCTTGGCCGATTCCGCCGAAGCGCTCGATCCGCGCCGCGGTCTCGGTGAGCCTGGCGGCGTCGCGGCCTTCGAGGCACGCGGGATCGAGCGCGGCAACGACCCGCTCCAGCTCCGCTTCGATGCGCTCGATCTCGAACATGGCCTCACGATGACAGGGGGGTGTGACAGCTACCTCCCCGGATCGGGCAGCTCCGCGAGGATTCCTCGAAGAATTTCTCATGCCACACGAACCCCACCAGCCCCACGAGCCCCACACCCCACCGACCGGGGGAAGAGAGGGTGCGGATCTGGTACCATGCAAGCCGTTCGTTCGTTGGCGAGCGGCCCGGTTTCCACCGTTTTCGGGGGATTCAGGTGACCGCCCTCGACGTGGGCTTCATGCCCACGTCTTTTTCTTGACAGGCGCAGGCAAGGGCCCGCACGGGCCACGAGTGAGGACGGGAGGTGAGCGGTCGTGAGTGAAGCCCCTGAGGCGCTGGTGGCCGCCATCGAGCCCGTCCTGGGTGCACTCGGCCTGAGCCTCTACGACCTCGAGCTCGTCGGCACCGCCGGGAAGTCGCGGGCGCTGCGCGTCCTCGTCGACCGCCCGGTCGACCGGGCCGCCACCGACCTGGCCGCCACCGAGGGGGACGGCGAGGCCGCCACGCCGCTCGACCTCGACACCATCACCGAGGCCACTCGGGTCGTCTCCACCGAGCTCGATCGCATCGAGGCGGCCGGTGGTCCCGCGGCCGCGGTGCTGCGCAGCCAGTACACGCTCGAGGTGAGCAGCCCCGGGCTCGAGCGCCCGCTGCGGCGTCCCGAGCACTGGCGTGGAGCCGTCGGCGCAGAAGCATCCGTGAAGTCGACCGTGCCCGCAGCCGATGGCGCCGCGGGCGAGACCGTCCGTCGGCACGGCGTCGTGCTGGCCGTCACCGACGACGGCGTCGACCTCGAGTTCGACGGTGCACGCGAACACGTCGCGTACTCCGACATCGTCCAGGCCCGCACCGTGTTCGAGTGGGGCGCTCAGGCCAAGCCGAGCGCCGGCACGGGCAAGCGCGGCCGGAGCAAGCGCGAGAAGGTGACGCAATGAATTCCGAGATGATGGAAGCGCTCGAGAACATCGAGCGCGAGAAGGGCATCTCCGTCGAGATCATGCTGGAGGCGCTCGCGAACGCGCTGGTCACCGCGTACAAGCGCATGCCGAACGCCGCCGAGGAGGCGCTCGTCGAGATCGACGTCGAGACCGGCGACATCAAGGTCATCGCACAGGAGCTCGACGAGGAGGGCAACGTCGTCCGCGAGTGGGACGACACGCCCGACGACTTCGGTCGCATCGCCGCGCAGACTGCGAAGCAGGTCATCCTCCAGCGGATCCGCGACGCCGAGCGCGAGATGAAGTACGAGGAGTACGCCGGCCGCGAGGGCGACATCGTCACCGGGATCATCCAGCAGACCGACCAGCGCTACACGCTGCTCGACCTGGGCCGGGTCGAGGCGCTCCTCCCGCAGGCCGAGCAGGTGCAGAACGAGCGCTACGAGCACGGCAGCCGGCTGAAGGCCTACATCGTCGAGGTCCGCAAGACGGCCAAGGGCCCCCAGATCGTCGTGTCGCGCACCCACCCGGGCCTCGTGAAGCGGCTGTTCGAGCTCGAGGTCCCCGAGATCGTCGACGGCGTCGTCGAGCTCAAGGCCATCGCCCGTGAGCCCGGTCACCGCACGAAGATCGCGGTCGCGTCCAACGATTCGCACGTCGACCCGGTCGGCGCCTGCGTCGGCGCGCGCGGCTCGCGCGTCCGCATGGTCGTCAACGAGCTGCGGGGCGAGAAGGTCGACATCGTCCCCTACAGCGACAACCCGTCCGAGTTCGTGCAGAAGGCGCTCGCGCCGGCGCGCGTGCGTGAGGTGCGGATCCACGAGGACACCGGCACCGCCGAGGTCATCGTCCCCGACTTCCAGCTGTCGCTCGCGATCGGCAAGGAAGGCCAGAACGCCCGTCTGGCCGCGCGCCTGAGCGGTTGGCGCGTCGACATCAAGAGCGAGACGCAGCTCGCCGAAGAGGAAGCCGGCGAGGTCGACTACGCCGAGGGCGAGTGGGTCAAGAGCGACTCCGGCGAGCTGGTCTTCCAGCCCGCCGGGGGTGGCGACGCCATCTCCGCGGCCGAGGCCGGGTACGCCTCGCCGGTCGGCGGGGAGGAGGCGGCCGAGGTGGCCGCCGAGGCAGGTGCGGTCGCGGAGGTCGCGGAGGCCGTCGCCGAGGAAGCGGTCGTCGAAGCCGTGATCGCGGAGGCCGTCGCCGAGGAAGCGGTCGCCGAGGCGATCGAGGCCGAGGCGGGCGGAGACCCCGAGCTCGCCGCGGTGGCAGAGGCGGTGGCCGAGGAGGCTGTCGCCGAAGCGGTCGTCGCAGAGGTCGTCGCGGAAGAGGCGGTCGAGGTGGCCATCGAGGTCGAGATCGTGGCCGAGGTGGCGGAGGAGATCGCCGAGGAGGAGACCGACGCGTGATCACGGTCAGCTCCCGGCTCGCATGTGCATCGGCTGTCGGCGCAACGCGCCGGTCGACGAGCTCGTGCGGCTCTCGTGTGCGCCCGACGGCTCCGTGCACGTCGGGCCCGGCACGGGCCGCGGCGCGTGGCTCTGCGCGCCACCGGACGGGTTGGTCTGCCTCGACCAGGCGGTCAAGCGGCGGGTGCTCGACAAGGCGTTGCGGACGACCGTGTCCGAAGCGGAGCTCGAGGCCGTACGCGCGAAACTGGAACACCCTTGATTCGGCAACACCCCTGACGACGAACCGTCCGGGGCACGAGCACATCATCTAGGCGGAACGGCAGAACTTGGCAGTCAAGAAGATTCGGATCTACGAGCTGGCGCGTGAGCTGGGCATCTCGAACGAGGATGTGCTCGAGCTCACGACCGAGCTCAAGATCGGCGTCAAGAGCCACTCTTCGAGCATCGAGGACCCGATGGCGGACCGCGTCCGTCGTCTGGCCGACTCGAAGGGGATCCGTCGCGAGCCGATCGTCGACGAGCCCGAGCCGCCCAAGCCCAAGAAGTCGACGGCGAAGAAGTCGACCGCGAAGGCCGCACCCAAGCAGGCCAGCGCGCCCGACGACGACGGCGCGCCCGCGCCCGCCGTGGCCACCGAGACCGAGGCACCCGCCGCACCCGAGGCGCCGCACCGTGTCGTGCGCTCGACCGGCGGGCTCCCCGAGCCCGAGCCGTTCCCCGAGCCCGAGGCGCCGCACCGTGTCGTGCGCTCCACCGGTGGCATCCCCGAGGCGCCTCCGGCCGAGCCGGCCCGCCCGCCGATGCCCCCGCGTCAGCCCGCGCGCCCCGCGGCTGCTGGGGCACCCGCTGCGGCTGCAGCCGCGGCACCGGCGCCCGAGGCGCCGCCCGCCGACGCGCCGGCTCCCGAGGCCGCACCCGAGCCCGAGCCCGAGTCGGCCGACCCGCTGCGGTCCGCGACCGGCAAGCCGATCCCGCCTCCGCCCGGCCAGCGGCGCCTCCCGCCGCCGCCCGGTGGTGGCCGTTCCTTCACACCCGGAACCGGCGGTGGCGCGGGGCCGCGTCCCGGCGGCGGTCCGAGCGGTCCCGGTGCCGGTGGCGGGTTCCAGCGCCGACCCGGCGGCGCTCCCGGCGGTGGCGGTGGCGGCTTCGCCGGCCGTCCCGGCGGTGGCGGTGGTCCGGGTGGACCAGGCGGCGGTCCCGGTGGTCGTCCCGGTGGTGGCGGCGGTCCCGGCGGTCGTGGTCGTCCCGGTCCGCAGGGGCAGCGCCCGCGACGCAAGAAGCGCCGTCGTCGCAACCTCGAGGAGCTCGGGCCGGCGTCCGCACCGATCCTCACGCCGCTCGACGCCCCCGTTCCCGAGGGCGAGATCGTGGTGTCGCGCGGCATCACGATCCAGGAGCTCGCACCCAAGTTCAACCGCAACAGCGCCGACCTCGTGCGCCTGCTCTTCGACGCGGGCGAGATGGTCACCGGCACGCAGTCGCTCGCCGACGAGATGATCGAGCTCATCGCCGAGACCCTGGGCGCCGAGGTGCTCCTCGTCGAGCCCGGCCAGGAGCAGGAGCTCGAGCTCCAGGCGCTGCTCGGTGACAACGAGGAAGAGGAAGAGGACGAGTCGCTGCTCGTCGGTCGCGCCCCGATCGTCACGGTCATGGGCCACGTCGACCACGGCAAGACGACTCTCCTCGACCGGATTCGCGAGGCGAACGTCGTCGAGGGTGAGGCCGGCGGCATCACCCAGCACATCGGTGCGTACCAGGCCGTCCGCAACGGCAAGCCGATCACGTTCATCGACACCCCGGGTCACGAGGCGTTCACCGCCATGCGCGCCCGTGGTGCGCAGGCGACCGACATCGCGATCCTCGTGGTCGCGGCGGACGACGGCATGATGCCGCAGACGGTCGAAGCGTTGAACCACGCGCGTGCCGCCGACGTGCCGATCATCGTGGCGATCACCAAGGTCGACCGCGAGGACTCCAACCCGGACCGGGTCCGCCAGCAGATGGTGGAGCGGGAGCTGGTCCCCGAGGCGTGGGGTGGAGACACGATGGTCGTCGAGGTCGCCGCGCCGGAGGGTCGCGGCGTCGACGAGCTCCTCGAGGCGATCCTGCTGGTCGCCGAGGTCGAAGAGCTCGCGAGCAACCCTGACGCACCGGCGCGAGCGTTCGTGCTCGAGTCCAACCTCGACCCTGGTCGGGGCCCGGTGGTCACCGCGCTCGTCGAGCGCGGCACCCTGCGAGTCGGGGAGTCCGTGGTCGCCGGCGGAGGCTGGGGTCGCGTGCGCGCCCTCTTCAACGACAAGGGCGAGTCGGTCAAGGAAGCCGGACCGTCCATGCCGGTCGAGGTCCTCGGGCTCGACGATGTCCCGCTCGCGGGCGATGAGCTCCGCGTGGCACCGGACGACAAGGTCGCCCGCCTGGTGGCCGAGGCCCGTGCCCGCCGGCGTCGTGCCGCGAACCTGTCGCACCCGATGTCGCTCGCAGGAGGGACCCGCCTCGAGGACATCTTCGCGATGGTCCAGCGCGGCGAGGTCGCCACGCTCAACATCGTGCTGAAGGCCGACGTGCACGGATCGCTCGAAGCCGTGACCGACGCGCTCCGCAAGCTCGACCAGGACCACGAAGAGGTGCGGCTGTCGTTCGTGCACCGGGCGGTCGGTGGCATCACCGAGTCCGATGTCGACCTCGCCGCGGTGGCGAACGCGACCATCATCGGCTTCAACGTGCGCCCGGACCGCAAGGCCCGGGAGCGCGCTCGACGCGGAGAAGGTGGAGCTGCGGCTCTACGAGGTCATCTACAAGGTGCTCGAGGACGTCAACTCGGCGCTGCTCGGGATGCTCCAGCCCGAGTTCGAGGAGGTCGTCACCGGCGACGCCGAGGTCCGCGAGGTGTTCGGTGTGCCGCGCGTCGGCAAGGTCGCGGGTTGCTTCGTGCTCAACGGGGTCATCACCCGGGGCTCGAAGGTCCGCTTCCTGCGCGAGGGCACCGTCATCTGGAACGGTGCGATCGCCACGCTGAAGCGGTTCAAGGACGACGTCCGCGAGGTGCAGGCCGGCTTCGAGTGCGGCATCGGCCTCTCGGACTTCCAGGACCTCAAGCCGGGCGACGTCATCGAGACGTACGACCTCAAGGAGATCCCCCGCACGTAGCGGGATCTGTTCGGCCGGGTGACCCGGGTCGCGGGGTTGCGGGGTGGCCGGGGGTTACGGGGTGGCCGGGGGTTACGGGGTGATGGTGCCGCCCGTGGCGGTCACCATCGTCTCGAGCAGCTCGTTCACCGCGGGGACGGCGGCGCAGTCGAGCACGATCTCGAGGCCTTCGCTCGGCACCGTGACCACGACCGCCCACATCCCGACCTTCAGGCCCTTCTTGTTGCTGGTCTGCACCGGCCAGGCGTCGACCGTCGCGAGGTCGAGCGGCCAGTCTCCGAGGAGCCTCGCCGGCGTGACGAACTTCTCCTTGGGTGCCGGCTTGGCGTCGAACAGGACCAGCCGGGTCGGGGTGGCTGCGAGGAGCTGGTAGAGGCCGAGCTTCGGCGAGGTGCCCACGCCTCGTGCGACCTGCTTCTTGGTGCGGGTGCTCGCCGAACCCATCAGGGCCCCGGCGATGACCTCGCCGGCGACCTTGCCGTCGAGGGCTTGTCGGACCTGATCGAGGGTCGCTTCGGCTTCGGGATGCATGGCGCAGAGATTACGCAGGCCCCGCACCGTTCCCCGCTTTGGCGTCAGCATCGGGTGTCTCAGACACCGTTGCCGACGCCAGAACACCTCGGTAGGGCGATGTTGTCCGTGTGGCCGGTGTTGCCTAGCCTGGTGGGTTCATGTCGACCAGGGCCCCCCGGGCCGTTCGCTTCGTCGCGCTCAGCGCGCTCCTGCCGCTCGCCGCGGCCGGGCTGCTCGCGGTGCCGGTCGCGGTCGCGGTGGCGACCCCGGCCGCCGCCCAGACGGATCCGTTCGACGCCGAGATCGAGCAGGCCCGGGTCGAGCTCGAGTCCGCACAGGCCGCGGCGCACGCCGCCGCCGACCAGCTCGCGGCGACCGAGGAGCGCAGCGCCGCGGTGCAGGCGCGGGTCGACGTCGTCACGGCGCAGGTCGCCGACCTCCAGATCAAGATCCCGGCGCTCCGGGCCCACGCGGCGCAGGTCCGCGGCGTGCTGCGCGAGCGGGCCGCGGCCCTGTACTCGAGCGGCGGTCCGGCCGCGGTCTACGGGCCGCTGTCCGTCGTCCCGTCACTCGAGCATGCGCGCCGCAAGATCCTCGCCGATGCCGCGGCCCGCCACGACGACGACATGGTGACCGACCTCGAGAACACCGCGACCCAGCTCGACGCGGCCGAGCAGCAGCTCCAGGTCGAGCAGGCCGACCTCGCGAAGCAGCAGGCCGAGCTCGCCCAGCTGCAGGCCCAGCTGCAGGCCCAGCAGGCCGACGTCGACCGTCGGGTCGCGGCCGCCAATGCCGCGCTCGAGCGCGCCAAGCTGCTCGGTGCGCTCCGCGCCCGCGGTGAGCCGGTCCTCGGTCCGACCGTCCTCACGGGCGCCCAGATGGCCGCATGGATCCACGCCAAGGGCTACCACCCCCGACTGCAGACCTCGATCGAGGATCTCGCGAACATCTACGTCGAGGAGGGGAACGACGAAGGGCTCCGCGGTGATCTCGCGTTCGCGCAGTCGGTGGTCGAGACCGGTGGCTTCGCGGCCTCCCCCGACAACAACTACGCCGGGATGGGCTGGTGCGACAGCTGCTCCCAGGGCACGCGCTTCCCGACGCCCCGCGACGCGGTGCGGGCCCAGGTGCAGCACCTGAAGAACTACGCGGACTCCACCTCGACCGCGGCCGGTCTCGCGCACCCGCCGTCGCCGTACTGGTACAGCGCGGACCCGATCGTCGCGGCCCGGAAGTTCGACACCTTCTTCGCGAAGGGCTGGGCCCCGACCTGGAACGACATGGGCCACGGCAACTGGGCCACCGACAAGGCGTACTCGGGCAAGGTGCTCAAGGTGTACGCCGACATGGTCGCGTTCGCCCGCACCGGGAGCGTGTGACAATCTCGCCCTCTACGGTCGGCCCGTCGCCGACCGTCTGAATCCCGGGGGGAACGAGAGCCGATGCTGATGTTGCGGTTCGACCTGCGCGTCCCGGACTTCGCGGCGACGACACACGCGGACCAGTACCGGGCCTGTCTCGAGATGTGCGAGTGGGCGGAGCGCATGAGCTTCGACGCCATCGTGCTGTCGGAGCATCACGGCACCGACGATGGCTACCTGCCCGCACCGCTCGAGCTCGCGGGCGTCGTCCTCGGGCGGACGAAGACCATCGGCGTGAACGTCGCTGCGGTGCTCGTGCCGCTGCACGATCCGATCCGGCTCGCCGAGCAGCTCGCGGTGCTCGACAATGCGGCGCCGGGACGCCTGAGCATCGTGGGCGGCATCGGCTACCGCGACGCCGAGTTCACGATGGCCGGCGTCGAGAAGCGTGGCCGGGGTGACGTGCTCGAGGAGTACGTCGGAGTGCTCCGCCAGGCCTGGACCGGCGAGCCGTTCGAGTGGCGCGGCCGCGAGATCGTGGTGACGCCCAAGCCGGCGACGCCCGGTGGGCCCATGCTGATGATCGGCGGGGGGAGCGTGGCCGCGGCCCGCCGCGCCGCCCGGCTCCGCTGCGGGTTCTTCCCGTCGGCCGGCCACGCCGAGCTGGGCGAGGCCTACGAGGACGAGGCCAAGCGGGTCGGGTTCGCGGAGGGGTTCTACGCGCTGCCGTCGGGGCCCGGGTTCGTGATGATCTCCGAGGACCCCGACGCGACGTGGGCGAAGATCGGCGCGAACGCCCTGTTCGACGCGCAGACGTACGCGTCGTGGCAGTCGGCTGCGACGCGCGGGCATGCCACCGACGTCCCGGACGCGGAGACGTGGGAGGACGTGCGCGCAAGTGGGATCTACCAGGTGCTCACCCCCGACGAGGCGGTGAAGCTCGGGCAGGACTCCGGGGGCTTCCACCTGCATCCCCTGATGGGCGGGATCACGCCGGATCTCGCGTGGGAGTCGCTCGAGCTGTTCGAGCAGCAGGTCCTCCCGAAGATCCGACCCCGATGAGCGGGCCCCAATGAGCAGGACCCGATGAGCTCGCCGGCGATCGTCTTCCCCGACATCGACTTCGAGGACTTCCACCAGATCACGCTGCCGAAGCTGATCGACGCGGGGAACGGCGAGCTGGCCGCGCCCGACCTGCAGGGCATCGGCCCGATCGCGTTCAAGGTGCCCGACGGCGCCTCGTACTCGTACGTCCCCGGCCAGGACACCGTCGAGCTGTGGTCGACCGACGTCGCCGCCGACACGGTGGTCGAGCTCTCGCGCGAAGCGTTCTCCGACTTCGCCAACGAGCTGCGCACGTGCTTCGGACTGCTGTACGCCGATCTCGCGGAGGTCACGCGGGGCGACTTCGCTGCGTTCGAGCGCTGGGAGCCCGCGCTTCGCGCCCTGTACCACGGCCGTCCGATCGTCGACCCGGGCGCGAGCGACATGCGGACCGACCTCGATCGCTCCTTCACGCTCGACGACCCCGACGAGGATCTTCGGGGCTTCCTCCGGGAGGCCGGGTTCCTCCACCTCCGCGGCGTGTTCTCGCCCGACGAGATCGCGGTGCTCGACGGCGAGGTGGAGCGGTTGCGAGCCGACGCCCGACCCGACGACGGGAAGTCGTGGTGGGCGACCCAGGCCGACGGCACCGAGGTCTGCTGTCGGCTGATCTACACGAGCCTGCGCTCGGAACCCATCCGCACTCTCGGTGAGGATCCGCGCCTCGCCCGGCTCGCCGCGCTGCACACCGAGGACGCGCTCGAGGCCGCGCCCGAGTGCCTCGACGGGTTCGGGGTCGTGCTCAAGCACCCCGACGTCACCGCCGGGCTCTCGGACCTGCCATGGCACCGGGACTGCGGGCTCGGTGGCCACCCGGTGATCTGTCCCGGCTTCAACATCGGGATCCAGCTCGATGCCGCGACCGCCGAGACCGGGCAGCTGCACTTCCACGCCGGGTCCCATCTCGGGTCGTCGCACCCCCTGCGCCCCCCTGGCACCGAGGGGTCCGAGGCGACGCAGCCGGTGGTCGCGATCACCACCGAGCCGGGCGACGTCACCGTGCACTACGGGCACATCCTCCACGCCGCACCTGCACCGACCGGCGCCGGCGGACGACGTGCGCTCTACGTCGGCTTCGTGCGGCCGGAGACGCGAGCGTTCGTCGGCGAGGGGCATGGGTACAACGACGTCCTGTTCGAGCGCGACGGCCAGGTGCACAACGTCGACGAGCTGTCGGGCGCCGGCCCGTGAGCGGGTCCGCGGCTCGTCCGGCGTACCGCGACCTGCCCGGCGGGCGGGCGTGGGGACACCTCGACCCGCGGCTCGGCTCGCTCGCGCTGCTGACCCCCGAGCGCGTCGCCGCGGCGGCGAAGCTCGTGCGCACCGGGAAGCGCTTCGCGCTCGACCTTCCGCTCGACCAGCCCGACCCGCCGATGTTCGGGCGCGAGCCGATGCGCCACGAGGTGTTCCTCATCCTCGACCACGTGCTCGACGACAAGCTCGACAACTTCTTCCCGCAGGGCTCCACGCAGTGGGACAGCTTCGGGCACTACTCCCATTCGGCGGACGGCTACTTCATGGGGCGCGACGCGGCCGAGGTGCAGGGGGGCGCGCCCGGCATCGAGGCGTGGGCCGCGGTCGGCCTCGCCGGTCGTGGCGTGCTCCTCGACGTCGCGCGGCGCGTCGACATCGCCGGCGACCGGGCGTTCACGATCACGCCCGAGCTGCTCGACGAGACCGCGGCGGCCCAGGGCGTCACGATCCAGACCGGTGACGTGCTCTGCGTCCGCACGGGCTGGATGTCGTGGTACCGGACGCTCGACGTCGACGGGCGGGCCGACCTCGCGGAGAAGAGCCGCACGTTCGTGGGTTTCGAGATCCCGGGAGTGGGGCCCGGCCCGCAGGTCGCCGAGTGGTGCTGGGACCACGGCATCGCCGCGCTCGCCGCCGACAACCCGACGGTCGAGCCGATGCCCCCGAGCTTCGATGCGGCCGAGGGCTTCACGATGGACGACATGGTGCACGTGAAGGTGATGGTCGAGCTCGGCATCCCGCTGGGGGAGTTCTTCGACCTCGATGCGCTCGCTGAAGATTGCGCGGCCGACGGCGTCTATGAGTTCCTGTTCACGAGCAAGCCCCTCGGCATCCCCGGCGGGATCGGCTCACCCCCCAACGCCATGGCCCTCAAGTAGGGGCCCTGGAGAAGCGCGTCAGCCGCGCTTCCAGGCGGGGTGCAGCTCACGCTGCCTCGCGAAGCGCTGGGCGGAGATGGTCTCGCCGTTGAGCCCGGCCGCGTCGGGGGACGTCGCACACCAGGCGATGACGGCCGCGGGGACGCTCGGTGGCGCACCGGGGTACACGCCGTCGAGCCCGAGGTTCTTGGCGTTCACCTCCATGCGCTCGGTGACGACGTACCCGGGCTCGACGTTGTGGAACTGCAGCGTGGGGTACTCGACCGCGAGGATGCCGGCGAGCCGGTGGAACGCGCCCTTCGACATCGCGTACGCGGAACCCCAACCCCCTTCACCCGCAGGCGCGGAAGGGTCGGTGATCGCGACCGCTGAGGTGACGTTCACGATGATCCCGTCGCCGCGCTCGACCATGTGGGGGAGCACGGCCTTGATCAGGATCACCTGCGAGACCACGTTCGCCTCGAGCTTCGTCTCGATCATCTCGATCGTGGTGTCGTCGAAGCGCAGCATGCTGCCGGGCCCGGTGTGCACCGCGTTGTTCACGAGCACGTCGATCCGGCCCCACTCGTCGAGCACGGTCTGCACCGCGCCGGTGAGCGAGTCGCGGTCGAGGAGGCTCATCGGCACGGCCAACGCCCGTCCGCCCCGAGCCTCGATCTCGCTCAGCGTGGTGTCGAGGCTCCCCGGCATGGGGCGGCCTGCGGTGTCGGAGTCGTCGACCCCGTCACCCTCGTGGACGGTCCGGGCGGTGATGGCCACGTCGAGTCCGGCCTCGGCGAGGGCGAGGGCGGTGGCTTTGCCGATGCCACGGCTCGCGCCGGTGACCACGGCGACGCGCTTCTGGGGTGCCATGAAGTAGAACGTATTCCACTTTCACGGTCACCGTCCGAGACGGCGGAGCCACCCGATCCGGATCCGAGGGAGAGAAGCAGCGTGCTCGAAGGCTTGGAAGGCAAGGTCGCGATCGTCACCGGAGCCGGGCAGGGGCTCGGACGCTCCGAGGCGCTGGAGTACGCGCGCCAGGGGGCCCGGGTGATCGTCAACGACTTCGCCCCACCCGGCGCCCCGAGCCCCGCCGACGCCGTGGTCGACGAGATCCGCAGTGCCGGCGGTGACGCCACCGCGCACACCGGCGACGTCGCCGACTGGGACACCGCCAAGGCGATGGTGCAGCTCGCCGTCGACACGTACGGCAGTCTCGACATCCTCGTGAACAACGCCGGGCATCCTCCGCGACCGGATGCTCTTCAACATGAGCGAGGACGAGTGGGACGCGGTGATCCGGGTCCACCTCAAGGGCCACTTCTGCACGATGCGCCACGCCGGGGAGTACTGGCGCGACAAGTCCAAGGCCGCCGACGGCCCCGTCTACGGGCGCATCATCAACACGTCGTCGGAGGCGGGCCTGCTCGGCAGCGCCGGGCAGGCGAACTACTCGGCGGCGAAGGGCGGCATCATCCAGCTCACGCTGGTCGCCGCACAGGGGCTCGGTCGTTACGGCGTCAACGCGAACGCGATCGCACCCCGCGCACACACGCAGATGACCGAGAGCCTCGGTGGCTTCGACGCCAAGGAAGGCGACTTCGAGGTCTTCGCCACGGACAACGTGTCGCCCCTCGTCTGCTATCTCGGTTCGCCACAGGCCGCGAAGGTCACCGGTCAGTGCTTCATCGTCTACGGCCGTCAGATCACGGTGCTCGCGGGCCCGACGGCCGACGAGCAGTTCGAGGTCACCGACAAGTGGACGCCCGACAACGTCAGCGCCGCGCTCACGCCGTTCTACGACGGCCGCGCGCCACTGCGCGACGGCATGTTGATGAAGTACTGAGCGGGAGCGGAGCAGTGGGGGACGAGATCGAGCCGTTCAACATCGACGTGTCCGACGCGATGCTCGTCGACCTCCAGGAGCGGCTCCGCCGGGCCCGGTTCCCCGAGCAGCTCCCGGACGCGGGCTGGGACTACGGCACCGAGCGCGAGTACCTGCGCTCGTTCGTCGCCTACTGGTCCGAGGCCTACGACTGGCGGGTGCGTGAGGCCAGGATGAACGCCTTCCCGCAGTTCACGACCGAGATCGACGGCACCAACGTCCACTTCCTGCACGTCCGCTCGCCCGAGGCCGACGCGTTGCCGCTGGTGCTCACTCACGGCTGGCCGGGCTCGTTCGTCGAGTTCCTCGACGTGATCGGTCCGCTCGCCGATCCGGCGGCGCACGGCGGCGACGCGGCCGACGCGTTCCACGTCGTCGTGCCGTCACTGCCCGGCTACGCGTATTCAGGGCCGACGCGCGACCGGGGCTGGCACCCGGGACGCGTCGCTCGCGCCTGGGCCGAGCTCATGGCGCGTCTCGGGTACGACCGCTACGTGGCCCAGGGCGGCGACTGGGGCTCCTTCGTCACCACCCAGGTCGGGCTCGCCGATCCCACGCACTGCGCCGGCGTGCACGTGAACATGCTGGCGCCGATCGCGATGACCGAGGACCACACCGCGGAAGAGGACGAGTGCCTCGCCGGGATGGCCGCGTACAACGACCGCGACTCGGGGTACTACAAGGAGCAGACCACCAAACCGCAGACCATCGGCTACGCGCTCGACGACTCACCCGTCGGCCTCGCGGCGTGGATCGTGGAGAAGTTTCGCACCTGGTCCGATTGTGACGGCGACGTCGAGCGTTCCTTCACCAAGGATCAGCTCATCGACAACCTCATGATGTACTGGACGACGACGACCGCCCACTCGGCCGGGCGCATGTACTACGAGTTCGACCAGGGGCTCCGCAATGGTGAGCTCGACATCTTCTCGCCGCTCACGGTGCCTGTCGGGTACACGCGGTACCCGAAGGAGATCATGCGGACGTCGAAGCGCTGGGCCGAGGCTCAACACCCGATCTCGTACTTCGCGGACCAGTCGCGTGGCGGGCACTTCGCCGCCTTCGAGTCGCCCGACCTGTTCGTCCCCGACCTCCGCGAGTGCTTCCGTCCGCTCCGGCGAGGTGTGACGGCGTGCTGGACGACTTCGCGGGGAAGGTCGCGGTCGTCACCGGTGCGGCCAGCGGCATCGGTCGCGGGCTCGCGCGCAAGGCTGCGAGCGAGGGCATGCGGGTCGTGCTGGCGGACGTCGAGCCCGCCGCGCTGACCGAGGTCGAGGAGGAGATCGCCCTGATGGGTGCTGAGGCCCTCGCGGTGCCCACCGACGTGAGCGACGCGACCGCGGTCGAGGCGCTCGCCGACGCCGCGTTCGATCGCTTCGGCGCGGTGCACCTCGTGTGCCTGAACGCGGGCGTGTTCCAGGCCGGCGTGTCGTGGCAGCGGACCGAGGCCGACTGGGCGTGGGTGCTCGGCGTGAATCTGTGGGGTCCGATCCATGGGGTGCGCTCGTTCGTGCCCCGCCTCGTCGAGCAGGGCGGTCCCGCGCACGTCGTCATCACCTCGTCGATGGCCGGGATGATGACGGTGGCGTACTCGGGGCCGTACGTCGTCTCGAAGTTCGGAGCCGCGTCGGTCGCCGAGTGCGTCGCGCACGACCTCAGGGCGCAGGGCTCCGACGTCGGGATCTCGTGCCTCGTGCCCGGTGCGGTCGACACCAAGATCGGGTGGTCGGAGCGGAACCGCCAGGCGACGACGGGCACCGAGGCCCCGGGGGAGTCGCAGGCGCCGGACCACTATCTGGTGCGGCAGGCCCTACAGGACATGACGTCCCAGACCGGGCGCCCGCCCGAGGACGCGGCCGACATCGTGTTCGCCGGGGTGCGTGCGGGGCAGTTCTGGATCACGACCATGGACGAGGACGGCTACCAGGCCCTGATCCGCGGCCGCTACGACGCGCTGCTCGCCCACGAGCTGCCACCGTCGACCGGCTTCTCCTGAGCCGGTCCCCCTCGACTCGGAGCGACGGATGACCCTGGAGCTGGAGTCCTTCCGCGTTGCCGTCGACGACTCCGTGCTCGACGACCTGCGTGGCCGGCTGGCGCACGCGCGCCTGCCGAACCAGATCGCGGGCATCGGGTGGGAGCAGGGGACCGAGCTCGAGTTCCTGCGCGAGCTCCTGACCTACTGGCGAGAGTCGTACGACTGGCGCGCGTGCGAAGCACGCCTGAACGCGTTCGACCAGGTGGTCACCGAGGTGGACGGCCAGCGCCTGCACGCGATCGTCGCTCGCTCACCGGATCCCGACGCCACGCCGTTGCTCATGGTGCACGGTTGGCCGGGCTCGGTGACGGAGTTCCTCGACGTGCTCGGCCCGCTCACGGATCCCGCGGCACACGGCGGCGACCCGGCCGACGCGTTCCACGTCGTGTGCCCGTCGCTCCCGGGCTTCGGGTTCTCGGGTCCGACGTCGGCGCGGGGTTGGCACCCGCGCCGGATCGCCGAAGCGTGCGTCGAGCTGATGGACGCGCTGGGCTTCGAGCGGTACGGCGCACAGGGCGGCGATTGGGGCTCGATCGTCGCGGCCAACGTCGCCGACCTCGTCCCCGATCGGGTGCTGGGGTTGCACCTGAACTTCGTCACGGTGGCGCGGCCCCGATCCTCGAACGAGGGGAACGACCCCCCGCTCACGCCGGAGGAGGAAGCAGGGTTCGTGGATCTCCTCGAGTGGCGTCGGGATGGTGCCGGCTACCAGGAGATCCAGGGGACCCGGCCCCAGTCGCTCGGCTACGGCCTCGACGACTCGCCGGCCGGGCTCGCGGCATGGATCGTCGAGAAGTTCCGGGCCTGGTCGGATTGCGTCCGGGACGACGGTGAGCTCGACGTCGCGCGCGCTTTCGGACTGGACCGTTTACTCGACAACATCACCCTCTACTGGGTCACCGGCACGGGGACGTCGTCGTGTCGGATCTACTGGGAGATGCGCCAGGCAGGCAAGGCCGCGCTCCCCCAGGAGTTCGTGCGCGTGCCGACGGGCATCGCGAACTTCCCGGCCGAGATCACCAAGATGCCGCGCGCGTGGGTCGAGCACCGATACCGCGTCGTGCACTGGACCGAGCCGCCTCATGGCGGCCACTTCGCCGCGATGGAGGTGCCCGACGCTGTTCACCGACGACGTCCGGACGTTCTTCCGAGGTCTGCCGGGTTAGCGGTCGTACACCGGGTCCGAACGGCTCCGAGAGCCCTGGAGCACCTCGGGGCCCAGCTCCCACTCGCCGACGATCGGGTCGCGGCGCGTCCAGTCGAACACGCACCTGCGGTCCGCGATGCGCCACTCGCCGTCTCGGCGCTCCATCCGGTCGACGTAGCGCAGCGCGGTGATCAGGTCGTGTCCCTGCTCGCCGGCCTGCCCGCCGACGCTGCTCGGGAGCGGCGGCGGTGGTACGCGACGCAGTACGACTCGGCGTACGCGGTGTCGCCGTCGACCTCGACGAGCTGGTTCCCGATGAAGTGCATCGTCGAGTCGAAGTACGACAGGGCCTCCTGGACCCAGGTGAGGAACCCCTCGAGGTCACCCTGGTATGCGCCGTGGTCGTCGTGCGCGTCGGGGTGGTACGTGGAACGCACGAGGTCGACGTCCATCCGGTCGATGCCGCGCGTGTAACGGATCAGCACGTCGCGGATGGCCTGCTGATCGAGGAGATCTCGACTGCAGCAGCGTGGGGGGGAAGCGCCTCGGTCATGGCGCATAGGGTACGCAGCATGGAGATGCGACCGCTCGGGAAGACGGGCGTCCAGGTCAGCGAGTACTGCCTCGGCGCCATGATGTTCGGTCAGTGGGGCAACCCCGACCACGACGACTCGATCCGGATCATCCACCACGCGCTGGATGCCGGGATCAACTTCATCGACACCGCCGACGTGTACTCGGCGGGGGAGTCGGAGGTGATCGTCGGCAAGGCTCTGCAGGGTCGTCGTGACGATGTCGTCGTCGCGACGAAGTTCTTCGCGCCGATGGGGTCCGACCTCAACCAGCGCGGTGGCTCGCGCCGCTGGATCATGCGCGAGGTGGAGGCCAGCCTCGAGCGGCTCGACGTCGACCACATCGACCTGTACCAGATCCACCGTCCGGCCGACGACACCGATCTCGACGAGACGCTGGGTGCGCTCTCCGATCTCGTGCACCAGGGGAAGATCCGGTACTTCGGGCACTCCACCTGGCCGGCCGAGATGATCATCGAGGCGCAGTGGGTGTCGGAGCGTCGCGGGCGAGAGCGGTTCCGGTGCGAGCAGCCGCCGTACTCGATCTTCATGCGTGGGATCGAGAAGGCCGTGCTCCCGACCTGCGCGCGGTACGGCATCGGGGTCATCCCCTGGAGCCCGCTCGCGGGCGGGCTCCTCACCGGACGCCACCGGAAGGGCCAGCCGACGCCGGCCGACTCTCGCATGGCGCGTGGCTTCGGGTCGCAGCACCAGAGCGAGCGCCAGCGCCTCGTCCACGAGCACCGGCTCGACATCGTCGAAGAGCTCGTCGTCGTGGCCGCCAAGGCCGGTGTGAGCCTGACGCACCTCGCGCATGCGTTCGTGCTCGAGCACCCCGCGGTCACGTCAGCCATCATCGGGCCGCGCACCATGGAGCAGCTCGAGGACGCGCTCGCGGGTGTGGAGGTGCGCCTCGACACCGCGACGCTCGACGCCATCGACGAGATCGTCACTCCGGGCACCGACGTCAGCGGCGGCGACCCGTGGCAACCGCCCGGCCTCGCGCCGGCGGCGCGGCGACGTTCGCACGGGTAGTCCGTCGATGGACGCAACCTCCCGCTCGAAGCTCCTCGAGACCATCACTCTGCAGCGGGTCGGCTTCCAGGACCTGGGGTGTCCGTTCTACGACGCGTTCAGCGCGTGTCTCGAGACGGATGTCGAGGACGATGGTGCCGTCGCACGGCTGCTGGAACCGCACGCCGGCGCGCCGTTCGAGCACGTCTACGTCGTCCGCCTCTACGGCGCGCTGCATCGGTGTGTGCTCGACGGCCGGGCTCCCGCGGTCGCCGCCCACTTTCCGTCGACGGGCGGTGACGGGGACGCGCGGGCGGCCTTCGCCGCGTTCGTCGAACTCCTCGATTCGGATCCGGGGGTGCTCGGGGACTGGGATGCGCGACCACCCCAGACCAACGAGGTCGGACGCGCCGCGGCGCTGATGTCGGGGCTCCTCGTCGTCGCCGACGCGCTGCGGTTGCCGTTGCGGCTCCGCGAGATCGGTTCGAGCGCCGCGCTCAACCTCCGCCTCGACCGGTTCTGGTACGAGCAGGACAACGTCGGCTTCGGTGATCCCGACTCGGCCGTGCGCTTCGTCGACCTGTGGCATGGGGGCGCGCCGCCGTTCGATGCGAACGTCGAGATCGCCGACCGGCGCGGCTGCGACCGCGACCCCGTGGACGCCGGTACCCGCGAGGGTGCGCTCACGCTGCTCTCGTACCTCTGGCCCGAGCCGTCCGAGCGCTTCGACCGAGCCCGAGCCGCGATCGACCTGGCGAAGACGCTCCCCGTGGCGATCGACCGCGCCGACGCGCGGAGCTGGGTGCCGGACCAGCTCGCGAACCGCCCTGCCGGGAGTGTGACCGTCGTGCTGCACTCGATCATGTGGCAGTACCTCGACGACGTGACGCGCGAGGTCATCCGTTCGAGTCTCCACGAGGCCGGCCGAGCCGCGACTCCGGACACGCCCGTCGCCTGGGTGCGCCTCGAGCCGCACGCCGAGGACTTCTTCCCCCCGGAGGTGCGCGCCACCTGGTGGGACGGCTCGAGCCCCGAGCCGCACGACGAGCTCCTCGCCACGACGGGCTTCCACGGCGGCGAGCTCGACTGGGTCTACGGCACCGGCTGAGCGCGCGCGTCGGCTCGCGTCGGCCCGCGGCGGGTCGCCGGGCGACCGTGGACGTGGCTGAGCGACCCAACCGGACGGGTTCGGGGCGGCGTCGGATTCGTCGATCTGCGGGATCAGGGTGCGGGTCCGGCTCGATCGGTGGGGTCGGCACGGGCGTTCTTGACGGTGAGGCCGTCGGGGAGGTCGGGGTCGCCGATGAGGCGTTCGGTGCCGTGGGGCTCCATGCGGTGGTGGTGCTCGGGGCACAGGCGGGCGAGCTGCTTGCGGCTCGTGGTGCCGCCCCAAGCGACCGGGTCGAGGTGATGCCGTTCGAGCCCCCGGGTGTTCTCGCACCCCGGGTAGCGGCAGTGTGGGTCGCGACGCTCCAGCTCCCGCTCGAGCGCGACCGGGATCGTGATCCGCCCGGTGCCGTGGTCGATCACCGGCGCCGCGTCGTCCTGCACGACCACCCGGGCGTCGCGGGCCAAGGCCTGGACGGTCTCCTCGGCGATCGGGATCCCGTCGATTTCACCGCCGGGCACGCCGGCGTTCGTGTGCACCACGACCAACGGCTTGGACCGGCGCGCGCCCGGCTCGGGGGCGCCGGCGCAGAGGCTCACGAGCGCGTCGGCCTTGCGGTGCGCGAGCGAGTCCCAGGGTCGTCCCTTGGCCGGGCGCATCCGCTCGGCCAGACCGTCGAGCACCTTCTCGACCAGGAGCCCGTCGACGTCGGGCAGCGCCCAACGCCCGAACACCATCCCCTGCTCCGCGTCACGCCAGGTGGTGAGGTACCGCGCCTGACGCCGCGCCTCCGCGTCGGCCGCGGTCACCCGTCGGGCCGAGCGCGCCATCCGCTGCAGATCCACCGGAGCCATCCGCGATCCCCTCACCGCCCACTCGGCGTCGGTCGAGGGTGCCGCCACCTCGGCGACCGGCTGCAGCTGGTCCCACGTCAGGTCGCCGGCCCACGCCGCCGACGCGACCTTCGGGAGCGACTCCAACGACCGCGCCACCTCTCGCTCCGCCTTCGCCGTACGGGCCGACACCGTCGGATCCGGCAGACCGTCGAGGGCGCCGAGCTCCTCGAGCGCACGCGTCACCGCGAGTCCTTCGAGCTTCCAACGGGCCTGCTCTCGCCGCACCTCCCTCATCCGCGACCGCAACCCGGCCACGCCGAGGCACCGCAGCTCGTCGACGCGCGCGCGGAAATCGAACTGCTCCTCCGGCTGCGACTGCTCGGGTCGGTTGCTCATGCTCCGATCCAAGCAGAGGGGTGTGACAGTTACCCCCGGGATCGAACCCCTCGCGCGAAGAAATCTCGAGCAATCTTCGGCGCGGTCTCGCGTCAGTCCGGCTCGAGCACCATCACCTCGTCGACGGGACCGTCGAGCAGAGCTCGCACGACCTCGCCGATCTCCCGCGGGTACACCGTGTCGCTGGTCGCGTCGAGCTCGTCGGCGCTCCACCAGCGGTGCTCGAGGAGCGACCGCTGCTCGACCGGGTCCCAATGGTCCGACGACGGTTCGAACCGGCGCACGTGGACCGCGAAGAACCACTCCTCCTGGCGGAACGAGACCCCGTCGAACTCGAACTCGGTCCACCGTTCGGCGACGACCGGACCGAGCGCGGGCGCCGTGAGCGCCAAGCCGGTCTCCTCGAGGATCTCCCGCACGGCCGCCGCCTCGAGCGACTCGCCGTCCTCGATCCCACCGCCCGGCGTCTGCCACCAGGTGCCCGCGTCCGGTCGGGCGGGATCGAACCCGCGGACCAGCAACACCGCGTCGTCGGCGAGCAGGAGGACCCGCGCGGCCCGACGCGCGACGGCCATGTCAGTGTCGAGGCGGGCGGGCGGGCGAGCTAGCGGGCGAGGAGCGAGGCGTCGTCGTCGGACCGCGCCCGCTCGCGCACGGCGGCGGTGAGCGGACTGTCGAGGAACCACGTCGGGAAGTCCTTCGCGAGCTTCGACGGCCCGTGGAACTCGATCCTCCCGGCCGCGACCTCGGCGTCGATGTCGGCCCGCCCGGCGTACCAGCGGTGCAGTGCCGTGTTGTCGGCGCGCACGAGCAGGTCGACCTCGTAGCCCGGGTCGATCATGCAGGCGGTGCTCCCGGCAGGATCGGCGACGAGCCACGCCCGCCCGCCGGCGGGTCCCGTCACCGCGAACTCGATCGTGGTGCGGCGGCGCGGGAGCCGCTCGGGGTCGAGGAACTGGTGCATCCGCCACACGAGCCACGCGACGTCGAGCTCCTCGAGCTCGGGATCGCCGAACGCCCAGCGCGCGGCCCAGCGCCCGAGGTCCCAGATGATGGGTTCGAGGTCCTTCCCGGCCGGCGTGAGGTGGTACTCGACGGCCTGTCCGCTCCCGGCGTCGTCACGCTCGACCAGTCCGCGCTCGGCGAGCTGGCGCAGCCGTTGCGAGAGGAGCGAGCGGCTGATCTTCGGGATCCCCCGGTGGATCTCGTTGAACCGGTGGGAGCCGACCAGCAGCTCGCGCAGGATCAGGGGTGTCCAGCGGTCGCCGAAGAACTCCACTCCGACCGCGATCGGGCAGTACTCCTCGTAGCTGGCCATCGCCACCAGTGTGCCAAAACCCCGGGCAGTTGCCAGTCCAGGATCTGTACCGGTTTGGTCCAGGATCGTCACTGGTTGGCGGGGGCCGGGACGCGGACGATCGGGGTGAGAACGAGCCCCGACGCCGTCGGGCCCGGACCCTGCACGCAAGGAGCACCCCCATGACCACGACCGACACGCCGACCTCCGACCAGGCCATCCCGGATCTGGCCGCGATCACGACCCGCCAGCAGACGGCCTGGTCGTCCGGCAACTTCGCGGTGATCGGCACGACCCTCCAGGCCTCCGGCGAGTGGCTGGCGGAGGCCGCCGATGTCGTGGCCGGCTCTCGCGTCCTCGACGTGGCGGCCGGCAACGGCAACGCCACGCTCGCCGCCGCGCGCGGGGTGGCGTCGTGACCGCGATCGACTTCGTCCCGGAGCTGCTCGCGGGAGCCGAGGCCCGCGCCGCGGCCGACGGGCTCGAGATCACCACCCGGACGGCCGACGCCCAGGACCTGCCGTTCCCCGACCGCTCGTTCGACCTCGTGCTGTCGGTGTTCGGCGTGATGTTCGTCCCGGACCCGCGGACGGCCGCTGCGGAGCTCGTGCGGGTCTGCCGCCCAGGCGGTCGCGTCGGTCTGGCGAGCTGGACGTCGACGTCGTTCGTGGCCGAGATGTTCCGGGTCATCAGCCGGCACGTGCCGCCGCCCGCCGGGCTCCCGTCGGTCTTCGACTGGGGCAACCCGGAGCTGCTCGCCGAGCTGCTCGGTGAGCGCATGACGCCCGTGTCGGTGCAGAAGCGCGACTTCGTGTTCCGGTACCGCAGCGCGGAGGACTTCGTCGAGACGTTCCGCACGTACTACGGCCCGACGAACCGCGCGTTCGCGGCGTTGGACGCAGGCGGGCAGGACGCGCTCGAGCACGACCTGCTCGAGCTCGCCCGATCGTGGAACACCTCCAAGCACGGTGCGCTCGCGATCCCGGGGAGTACCTCGAGGCGGTGTACGAGGCCGCGTAGCCCACGGTGCGCAGCCGGCCGGCTGGTCCGATGATCAGCCGGTCGGCAGCGTGCTGAAGTCGACGAGGCCGAGCTCCATGGCGGCGGTGAAGCCACCGTCGGCCATGAGGTCGAAGCCGTTCACGTACGACGCCTCGTCGCTGTTCAAGAACACGAGCGGGCCGGCCATCTCGTCGGGGCGACCCATGCGCCCGACCTGCTCGGCGGTCCAGTCGAGGAGCGAGGATCCGAGCGCCTCCTTGAAGGCCGGCATCATCGGCGACTCGACCGGCCCCGGGCTCAGGCAGTTCACCCGGATCCCGCGTTCGAGGAGCTGGTGCGCCCGCTGCATCGTGTACACGACCACGCACTCCTTGGAGAAGAAGTACGGGTCGCCTTGCTCGGCGAGGTTCGCGGTCGCCCACGCGGCACCGCTGGCGACACCGTCGGTGGCGAGCACGTCGAGGATCGCCGGGAGGTGGTTGCGCCAGCCGGAGCCGGCCTTCGAGGCGACGTTGGCGATCGCACCGCCCTCCTCCATGTGTCCGTCGAGCACGACTTCGGTGATGTGGCGGAGACCGAGGAAGTTGACCCCGAAGACCCGGTCGGGCGGGAGCGTCTGCGGAACGCCGGCGACGTTGAAGAGGCAGTCGATCTTGCCGCCGATCTTCGCGATCGTCGCCTCGATCGAGGCCGGGTCGCCGCAGTCGGTCTCGTGGGAGCCCGCGACCTCGGCCTCGACGGGCGCGATGTCGAGCGCGTGCACCTCGGCGCCGCACTCCGAGAGCATCGCCACGGTCGCAGCACCCATGCCCGATGCCGCGCCGGTCACGATCACGCGCTTGCCGTCGTACGAGAACGCCATCTTCGATGTCTCCTTGGAAGGGGTCGGTGATCAGGCCGATGATCAGGCCGATGATCGGGATCGTTCAGAGGACGCCGACCGCGGCGTCGGCAGCGTAGGCGAGGTAGGTGTCGACCCGATCCGCGATGGACGACGGGTCCTGTTGCGCGGCACCGCCGCGGGCGCCCTTGAGCCGGCGGGCGTACACGCCTTCGACGATGCACGCCATCTTCCAGTAGCCGAAGACGGTGAACCAGCCGAGGCGCTCGAGGTCGCGACCCGAGCGTGCCGCGTACCGCGCCGCGACCTCGTCGCGACGCGGGAACGCCGACGCGAGCGTCGGCGCGGACTCCAGGAACGGGCACGAATCGCCGGGATCGATCCAGTAGAGGAGCGACCAGCACGCGTCGGCCACCGCGTCACCGATGGTGCAGAGCTCCCAGTCGAGCACGGCGACGAGGCGGTGGTCGGTGCCGAGCACCACATTGTCGAACCGATAGTCACCGTGCACGATCGACGGCGCGCCCTGCTCGGTGGGCACGGTCTTCGCGAGGCGGTCGTGGAGGTCGTCGAGCACCGGGAGGTCGCGGACCTTGGCGCGCTCGACCTGGGTCTGCCATCGCCGCAGCTGGCGCTCGACGTACCCGGTGTGGCTCCGCGTGAGGTCACCGAGCCCGATCTCGTCCGCATCGAGCGCGTGCATCGCCACCTGCACGTCGACGAGCGAGTCGGTGGCGACCTCGGCTGCGGCCGGGTCGAGCGCAGCACCGTCGGGCTCGGTGCGCAGGATGGTGCCGTCGACGAACGCCATCACGTAGAACGGGCCGTTGGTCACCTCGACGTCGTCGCAACGTGCGACCGGCGCGGGGACGGGCACCGGGGTGGGGGCGAGGGCCGAGAGGATCTTCCACTCGCGGTCCATGTCGTGGGCCGTCGCGAGCACGGCGGTCACGGGTGGACGGCGCAGGGCCCAGGCGTGTCCGCCCGCGTCCTCGACCCGGTAGGTCAGGTTGGAGCCGCCGGCCGCGACGAGCGAGTAGGTCAGGTCGCCGTCGATCCCGTCGACGTGGTCACGGAGCCACGGCGTGACCGCCTCGGGATCGAGGCCCGGATGCGGATCGCTCACGAGGTCGAGCGGGGGACCGGATCGAACTTCACCGGCATGTGCTTGATGCCGTTGATGAAGTTCGAGCGGAGGCGCTCGACGTCGCCGGCGAACTCCATGTGCGGGACGCGCGCCAGCAGCTCCTCGAACATCACGCGGATCTCGAGCTTGGCGAGGTGCGTGCCGAGGCAGAAGTGCGGACCGCCGCCGCCGAACGCTTCGTGGTCCTTGGCGTCGCGGGTCACGTCGAAGGCATGCGGGTTCTCGAACACGTCGGGGTCGTGGTTCGCGGCGATGTACCAGAGGGCGACCTTGTCGCCCTTCCTGATGGTCTGGCCGCGCACCTCCATGTCGCCACGGGCGGTGCGGCGCATGTACATCACCGGCGACGCGTGGCGGAGCATCTCGTCGACCGCGCCGGGCAGGAGATCGGGGTTCGCGAGCAGCTGGTCGCGCTGGTCGGGGTTCTCGAGGAGCGCGAGCATCCCGTGGGAGATCAGGTTGCGGGTCGTCTCGTTGCCGGCGACGGTCAGGAGCTCGAAGAAGAGGTCGAACTCCATCTCGGAGAGCGTCTCGCCCTCGACCTCGGCCTGCAGCAGCACGCTGATGATGTCGTCGCCGGGGTCGGCCCGCTTCTTGGCCGCGAGGTCGTTCGCGTACAGGAACATCTCCGTCGCGGCTTCCATCGCGTTCTCCTCGGAGACCGCGTACTCCGGGTCCTCCGAGCCGATCATCCGGTTGCTCCAGTCGAACAGCTTCTCGCGGTCCTCCTTCGGAACACCCATCATCTCGGCGATCACCTGGAGCGGGAGCTCGGCCGCGACGTCGACGACGAAGTCGCACTCGCCGCGGTCCGCGATGCCGTCGACGATGTCGCGCGCGATCTCTCGCACGGAGTCGTGGAGACGGCCGATCATGCGCGGGGTGAACCCCTTGTTGACGAGCAGCCGCAGCTTCGTGTGCCGCGGCGGGTCCATCTGCAGCATCATCATCCGCTGTTGCTCGAGCTGCGCCTCGGGGAGCTCGTGCAGCGTGATGCCCCACTCGCTCGAGTTGCGCTCCCAGTCGTGGCTGATCGTCGCGAGGTCGTCGGCGCGCGTGATGCACCAGAAGCCGGCGCCCTCGGTCTCGGGGTGGAAGTACACGGGTGCCTCGCGGCGCAACACGTCGAACTGGTCGTGGGGCACCCCCTGCACGAACGTGTCGAGGTTGGTCAGATCGACGTCGGCGATCGTGAGTGCCACGGTTCCCCCTGGTTCGTGCTTCGGGCTGGTCCCTGCATCGGACGTCCGGGCCCTCAGTGCCCGAGACTGGAACACGTTACGATTCGGCAACGTCCTCACGCCAGGGCCGAACGAGCGGCCCGAGGCAGCGGCGGGTATCCGCCGCTGAGCGAGTGAGGCAAAGGGTCAGGATCAGGGGGAATGTGATGCACGATCTGGTCATCCGCGGCGGCACGGTCGTCGACGGGACGGGGGCAGCACCGGTCGCCGCCGACGTGGCGATCGACGACGGCGTCATCACCCTGGTGGCCCGGGCCGAGGCGGGCGGGGTCGAGGCGGCCGGCGACGAGGAGATCGACGCCACCGGCAAGGTCGTCACTCCCGGCTTCGTCGACGTCCACACCCACTACGACGGCCAGGTCACCTGGGACCCGCTGCTCACCCCGTCCTCCTGGCACGGGGTCACGACGGTCGTCATGGGGAACTGCGGTGTCGGGTTCGCGCCGGCCAAGCCCGACGAGCACGAGTGGCTGATCGGGCTCATGGAGGGTGTCGAGGACATCCCCGGCGCCGCGTTGTCCGAGGGGATGCGCTGGGGTTGGGAGTCGTTCCCCGAGTTCCTCGACTTCCTCGACGACCAGCCGCTCGCGATCGACATCGGTACCCAGGTGCCCCACGGCGCAGTGCGCGGCTACGTGATGGGGGAGCGCGGGGCGCGCAACGAGCCTGCGACCGCCGACGACATCGAGGCGATGGCGCGGATCGTCCGCGGCGGCATCGAGGCCGGCGCGCTCGGCGTCTCGACGTCGCGCACGATCGCGCACCGGGCCATCGACGGCGAGCCGGTCCCCGGCACCTTCGCAGCGGAGGACGAGCTCTTCGGTCTCGGTCGAGCGCTCGGCGACGTCGGCGCCGGCGTGTTCGAGCTCGCGCCGGCCGGGGTGATGGGCGAGGACCTCGCGGCACCGGCCCGCGAGATGGACTGGATGCGCAGGCTGGCCGCGGCCACCGGACGCCCGGTCACGTTCGCGATGTCCCAGCACGACCTCGCGCCCGACCAGTGGAAGGCGCAGCTCGAGCTCGCGCTGGAGGCGTGGGATGCAGGGATCCCGATCCGGCCCCAGATCGCGGGGCGCCCGACGGGTCTGCTCCTGGGGCTCCAGACCTTCCACGCGTTCCGCGACCGGCCGAGCTATCAGGCGATCGCGGAGCTGCCGCTCGCGGAGCGCGTCGAGCGGATGCGCGACCCCGGGTTGCGGGCCGCGATCCTGGGCGAGCAGTCGGTGAGCGACCCGCGCATGGCGTTCATCGGGATGGGCCTCGACCGCACGTTCCCGATCGGGGAGCCGCCCGACTACGAGCCGGCCGAGGAGCAGAGCATCGCGGGCCGCGCCGAGCGTGAGGGTCGCGATCCCCAGGAGCTGCTCTACGACCTCTTGCTCGGGGACGAAGGGCGCGAGCTCCTGTTGCGCCCGCTGCTCGGATACTCGAACTTCAGCCTCGAGCCGATCCGCGAGATGCTGCTCCACCCGACGACCGCGCTCGGACTCGGCGACGGTGGCGCGCACGTGGGTGCGATCTGCGACGCCAGCATCGAGACGACGATGCTCACGCACTGGGTGCGCGACCGCACCCGGGGCGAGCGCCTGCCGATCGAGCTGGTGGTACGCAAGATGACCAGCGACACCGCGTCGCTGTACGGCCTCGGGGACCGCGGTGTCATCGGGACCGGGTACCGCGGCGATGTCAACGTCATCGATTTCGACGGCCTGACGTTGCACCGACCCGAGATGGTGTACGACCTCCCGGGTGGGGCTCGCCGGCTCCTGCAGCACGCCACCGGGTACGACGCCACGATCGTCGCTGGGACCGTGGTGATGCGCGACGGTGCCGACACCGGCGCCCGACCGGGTGCCCTGGTGCGCGGGGCACAGACCCGCTGAGCCGACCGTTCCGATCCGTCCGACCGAGGAGTGACATGAGCAAGGTGTCTGCAGTCGCGAAGCTGACGATCAAGCCGGACAAGGCCGATGAGTTCCCGTCGCGCGTGGACGACTTCCTCGCCCACATCGACGCGAACGAGCCCGGGACCGAGCACTACGTGCTGCACCGCTCGATCACCGAGCCGAACGTGTTCTACATGACCGAGCTCTATGCGGACCAGGCCGCACTCGACGCGCACTCCTCGAGCGACGCGATGGCCGCGTTCGGTGCGTCGCTGGGCGACTTCGTCGACGACGTCGACATCGCCTTCCTCGTCCCGGTCAAGGCGGCCAAGGGCGCACTCTGATGGCGGACCCGGCGTTCTCCCGCGCCGAGGTCGAGAGCGCGTTCCGGAACTACCTCGTGTGCGGCATCGTCGAGGAGGACTGGGACGCGTGGGCCCGCTGCTTCACGCCCGACGTCGAGTACCACGAGCACCAGCTGGGCTTCATGCAGGGTCGTGACACCGTGCTCGCGTGGATCACGCCGCTCATGGACCAGTTCCCCGAGATCTACAACTCGATCGACTGGTACGTCGTCGACGGGGACCGGGTGGTGTTCGACGCCAACAACCGTCGCGACAACCCGCAGCTGGGCGGGCCGCCGATCGACTTCGCGGGGGTGACGATCCTGCAGTACGCGGGCGACGGCATGTTCTCGCGCGAGGACGACTGGTGGGACCTCCAGGGCGCGATGCGCGCGGCGCAGGAGTACGGCGAGCTGGCCGCCGAGCACGATCCCGACCACGCGCAGCAGCGCACCCGCCTCGGCCGCACCCTCCCCTTCGGCCTCGGCGTCTGACCAACCGACGAGAGGCGTTTTGGCGTCAGCAAGGGCGTCTGAGACACCCAGTGCTGACGCCAAAACACCTTGGCCCTAGAGCTTCGGGGTCTCGATGAGCTCGAGGATCGTCCCGTCGGGGTCGGGGAACAGGAGCGCGCGCAGGTGCGGGAGCCCCGGCCCCATGTCGAGCTCGGCCGGCGGGGTGATCGGCTCGACGCCGAGGGATCGCAACGCAGCGTCGTCCCGGTCGATGTCGTCGGTCATCAGCGCGAGGCGGAACGGACCGATGCGGTTCGCCTCGTTCGACGGGCGACCCGTGGGCCGCGGGCGCTTCCACTCGACGAGGTCGATGGCGAACGTGCCGTCACCGCGCGGATCGTCGAGGTACGCCATCTCCCACTCGGCGTCGGTGCCGAGCCCGAGCCCGGTCTCGTCGCGTGGCCCGGGCGCGAAGCGGATGCGGGAGTGGAACCCGAGCACGTCGCAGTAGAACGCGACCGAGCGGTCCAGATCCGAGCAGTTGATCGCCACGAACGAGAATCGCTCGGCGTTCCCGCTCACGAACTCGAACGCGGTGCCGTCGGGGTCCGCGCCGACGAAGGTTCGCATCGTCGGCGCTCCGTCCATCCTCACCTCGTGCGGATCGGTCACCCGACCCGAGCCCCCCAGCCGGTCGACCGCGTCGACCACTCGGACGTGCGTCGCGTCGATGTCGGCGGTCGTGAAACCGAGCCGGGCGAACCCGAGCTGGTTGGGGCGCGGCGGCGACCCGACGGGCTTCGGCTCCAGCCACTCGAGCAGGTCGACGGCGACGCCCGAGCCGATGCCCCGGTCGTCGCTGAGGATCCAGGCGTCCCACTGGGCGATGTCCAGCCCGAACGCGGCGCCGGGCTGGGCCGGGGGGACGGTGTGGGCGCCGGCGGTGAGCCCGACCGCGTCACGGTAGAACGCCAGCGACCGGTCGAGATCGGAGCAGTTCACGTTGAGGTGGAAGACGTGCGAGGCGCCGATCGGCATAGGGGCGGGACGGTAACGTGCGCCCGTGCCTGACACCAGCAAGCCCGTGGCCACCGGCAGGATGCCGCCGCACCTCGACCTGACCGGCGACGCCCGGACCGCGATCGAGCACATCGTGTACGGCTACGCGGAGCGGATCGACCTCGGTGATCTCGCCGGCGTTGCCGAGCTGTTCGCCGATGCGTTGTACAAGGGCGGTGGACCGGACGACCCGGGGGTGCAGGGCGCGGCGCCCGTGCAGCAGATCTTGGAGACGATGGTGCGCCGCTACGACGACGGCACGCCGCGCACCAAGCACGTCACGACGAACCTGATCATCGATGCGGACGACGACGCAGGCGCCGCGACGTCGCGTTGCTACTACACGGTGTTCCAGCAGGTCGGCGACACGCCCCTCCAACCCATCATCGCGGGGCGCTACCACGACACCTTCGCCCGCGTCGATGGCCAGTGGCGGCTCTCCGAGCGCGTGATCTTCTGCGATCTCGTCGGCGACCTGTCGCGCCACCTCACCGTCGATCCGTTCGCCGGCTGATGCTGCGGATCGAGGATCACCCGGACGGGGCCGCGCGCGTTCGCCTGATCACGTTCGATCGGCCCGAAGCGCGCAACGCCTTCGACACGCACCTCTACGGTGCGGTCGCCGATGCACTCGACGAGGCCGGCGCGAGCGACGACTTCGCGGTCGCGGTCCTCACGGGTGAGGGCAGCGCCTACTCGGCCGGTCAGGATCTCGCCGAGATGGGGCGTCTGGGTCAGCTGTCGGAACGGGCCGAGGCCGAGGAGGCGGGCGAGTACGGGTTCGTCAAGTTCATCAAGACGATGGAGACCTTCCCGAAGCCGATCGTCGCCGCAGTCAACGGCGTCGCCGTCGGCGTCGGCACGACGATGCTCCCGTACTGCGATCTCGTCCTCGCCTCGAGCGACGCCCGGTTCCGGCTGCCGTTCGCCAGCCTCGGTGTCGTCCCCGAGGCCGGGAGCAGCTGGACGCTCCCCAGCGTCATGGGCTGGCAGGCCGCGGCCCACGTGCTCTTCACCGCCGAGTGGCTCTCGGCCGTCGAGGCCCAGACCTGTGGGCTGGTGTGGAAGGTGGTCGAACCGGAGGCGCTGCTGAGCGACGCGCTCGAGCTCGCCGGGAAGATCGCGAAGATGCCGATCGTGTCGCTGGTGGAGACGAAGCAGCTGCTCATGGCCACCCGCCTCGACGCGGCCCGCTCCGCTCGCGTCCGGGAGGAGGAGGTCTTCTCGCGTGTCACCGGCGCTCCCGCGAATCGGGAGGCCATCGCCGCCTTCCTCGAGAAGCGTGAGGCCGACTTCACGAATCTGCCGCGTGAGTAAGATGCCAACCGGTTTCCCCGAGGAGGCGTGATGTCCTGGAAGGTCGTCGTCGATTTCGATGTCTGCGAGAGCAACGCGATCTGTATGGGCGTCGCGCCCGAGGTCTTCGAGGTGCGCGACGACGACTTCCTCTACATCCTCGAGGAGCACCCGGCCGACGAGCTGCGGCCGAAGGTCGAGCAGGCCGTGAGGCAGTGCCCCAAGCAGGCGATCTCGATCGTCGAGGAGTGAGCGCACCCCCCGAGGACGGTCCGTCGCGCACGACCGAATCAGGCATCGTCGACGGTCACGGACCGGACGCTGCCCATCCACCCGGTCCGGAGCTCCGCCGCCTCGCGGACGCGATGCGCGGGGTGACGGACCGGATGGTGCGCACGAACGCCGACCCGGCGACCCTCGATGCCGCGGCAGCGGCGGTGGAGGAGGCCGTGGCTCTCCTCGACCCGGTCTCGCCGCCGTGGGCACCGTCGGTGCCCGCCGCGCCGCTCACCGAGACCGACCCCCACGACTTCTTCCCCTTCAGTCCCATGATCGGGTGGTACAGCCCGCTGTCGGCGCCGGTCTCCGTCGAGTTCCGGGACGGCGCGGTCGTCGGGCGCGGCACGCTGGGTGCCGCCTACGAGGGCCCTCCTGGCTGTGTGCACGGCGGGATCCTCGCCGGGCTCTTCGACGAGCTCCTCGGCATCGCGAACATCGCGGCCGGGGTCGGTGCGATGACCGGGACGCTCACGATCGTCTACCGGAGCCCGACGCCGCTTCACACCGAGCTGCGCTTCGCGGCCCACACCGAGCGCATCGAGGGTCGGAAGGTGCACACGGTGGGCACGGTGCATGCCGGCGAACGGCTGTGCGCGCAGGCCAACGGCATCTTCATCCTCGTGGACCGCGAGCGGTTCACCGACCAGACCCGGCGGCACGGCGCGGCCGGTTCCCCTGCATGACTCGTCAGCAGGAACGAGGCAACGTGAGCCGACGACGGGTCGAGCTCGCCGGCCCGGTCAACTTCCGCGACCTCGGCGGGTACCCGGCGGCCGACGGTCGGCGGGTCGCGTGGGGCCGCCTCTACCGCAGCGACTCGTTGCACCGGCTCGAGGAGTCCGACGGTCCGCTGCTCCATGATCTCGGGATCGCCACCGCGATCGACTTCCGCGCCGGCGACGAGGTCGACCGCATCGGCGTCGGGCGGCTGGGTGAGCTCGACATCCACCACCTGCACCTCCCCACGGTCGACAAGGCGCTCCACACCGTGCGCCATCCCGGCTGGGAGGTCCCCAAGTCCGCCGGCGAGGTGTACGTGCAGATGCTGCGCAGCGGTTCGGGCGCCTACGCCGCGACGCTGCGCGTGCTGGCGGAGCCAGGGACGCTCCCAGCGGTGTACTTCTGCATGGCCGGGAAGGACCGCACCGGCATCTTCTCGGCCATGGTGCTGGGTTTGCTCGGTGTGAGTGACGCCGACATCGTCGCCGACTACGTGCTGACGGACGACGTCCTCGGGGCGATCCACGAGCGCGCGCGCCGGGACTATCCCGACGCGGCGGACTCGTGGCCCGACCTCCCGAAGGCGCTGATCGGCGCGGAGGGCGAGACGATGGTGGCGATGCTCGAGGCCGTCCGCGAGCGCTGGGGAGGCTGGGACGGCTGGACCGAGGAGCACGGGGTCGAGCCCGCCGTGGTCGAGGACGTCCGGACCCATCTGCTCGAGCCGCGCCCCTGAGCCAGGTGGCCGACCTGATCGCGTCGCCTCCGGACTTTCTGGGGTTGGGTGCGCCGCGGTCCGGTACGGCGTGGTGGTACCGCCTGCTCGCCCAGCATCCGCGGTTCCACGATCCGGTGCGCGTCGACGGCCGGACGGCCGAGAGCGCACTCCAGCAGTTCGAGCTCGTCGATCCCGACGACGCGGCCGCCGAGGCGTTCTCGCGGCGGTTCGCCCGTCCGTCAGGGACGGTGACGGGGGAGTGGGCACCGCACCTCCTGTTCCGGTTCTGGGTCGGTGCCGCGACCAACCGGGTGGCGCCGGATGCGAAGCTGCTGGTGCTGCTCCGGGATCCGGTGGCACGGTTCGCGTCCGAGATGGCCGACGCGGCACGCCGGCGACGGGTCGGGCGATGGCGGAGCGGACGAACCCGTCGAGCCGGCCGGGCGACCGCGAACGACGAGAGCCGGTGCTTCGCCTTCGGGATGTCGGGGCGCGCGTTGCAGGGGCTCGAAGCCGAGGTCGGTGCCGAGCGCGTCCTCGTCCTCCAATACGAGCGGTGCGTGGCGGCTCCGGACGCCGAGTTCGCCGCGCACACTCGAGTTCCTCGAGCTCGAGCCGTTCGCCGTGGACGTCGGTCCCCGGGCCGGCCGACGGGTGATCGACTCGGGAGCCGGCGGCGCGCTGACTCCCGAGCGGCGCGCACTGCTCGTCGAGGCCTACCGGGCCGACGTCGAGGCGCTCGTCGGGCGGCACCCCGAGATCGACCTCGCGGCGTGGGAGTCGTTCGCGTGACGAAGCGCGACGACTTCCACCCCGGCGGGCGGGTGGCACGACCGCACACCGCGCTCACGCGGCGGGCCTGGCAGCTGGTCCCGGTCGGGATCCGTCGCCGTGTGGCCCGCTACCGGCGGGCCCGGCGCCTCGAGCCGTGGGATCCGGGCTTCGACTTCACCCCGCCGCGGCCCCCGCCGGGACTCGTCGCGGCCGAGCCGGACTTCGTCGGGATCGGTGCTGCGAAGGCGGGCACGACGTGGTGGTACGGGCTCCTCGTGCAGCACCCGCGCATCGTCCATACGCCGAACACGAACAAGGAGCGGAACTTCCTGCGGGAGGAGCTCGTGTCGCGCGAGCCCACGGCAGCCGATTCGGCCCGGTATGCGGGCTGGTTCGCGCGACCGCCCGGGATGCTCGCCGGTGAGTGGACCCCGGGGTACTACGCGCACTGCTTCATGGGACCCGCCCTGGCGCGACTCGCACCTGACGCGAAGCTCCTCATGCTCGTGCGCGACCCCGTCGAGCGGTTCATCTCCGAGCGTGCCATGGCGCTCGCGATGGGGCGACCATTCGGGGACGGCGAGGAGTCGTGGGTGGAGCGCGGGCGCTACGCGCAGTGGCTCGGCATGCTCGAACCGCACGTCGGGAGTGAGCGCCTCCTCGTGCTCCAGTACGAGCGGTGCGTGCAGCAGCCCGAGGTCGAGCTCGCACGGACCTTCGAGTTCCTCGGCGTGGACCCGGTCGAAATCGAGAACCTGCGCGAGCCGGTGAATGCCCGCGCCGACAAGGTGCCGCTGTCGGCGGACCGTCGGAGGACGCTGACCGACCTGTATCGACCCGACGTGGAGCGGCTGGTGGCGGCCCACCCCGAGATCGACCTCGACCTGTGGCCCAACTTCGGCTCGGGGTGACGGCTCGGCCCGGACGGGTCGGCGGTCGCCTTCACACGATCCTCACCGGACGCTCACGGTCGCACGCGTGGGCCCCGGCATGCTGGGGTCCATGAGCACTCGTCGCATCCTCGCCGCACTCGTCTCGACCGGCGTCTTCGTCGGCGTGCTCGGCGTGCTCGCCTCCGGTGCGGGCGCCGCGCCGAAGGACGATTGCACCGACACACCGCGTGTCCTGCGCGACCTCCGGTACGACACCGTCGCCGGCGTCGACCCGAACCTGTTGTCGCTCGACCTCTACCTCCCGACGACCGGCAAGGGGTGTGATCCCGTCCCGCTCGTCATCGGGGTCCACGGCGGCGGCTGGGCCGTGGGCGACAAGCGCGGGTTCACCGGCGACAAGGCGAAGCTCTTCAACGACCAGGGCTGGGCGTTCGCCAGCGTGAACTACCGCCTGAGCCGTCCCGAGGACTCGCCACGGGTCACGTATCCGACTCACAACCAGGATGTCGCGAACGCGGTGGGACACCTCGCCGACCACGCCGAGCGGTACGGCATCGACCCCGACCGCATCGGCGTCCTCGGTCACTCGGCCGGCGCCGGCATCGTCGCGGCGATCGCCACCGATGAGCAGTTCCTGGAGAAGGCCGGCGTCGGCCTGGACACGCTTCGGTGCGCGTTCCCCGACGACACCGAGGGTTTCGACGTCGCGGGGCGGATCGCCGACGGCGGACGGGTCGCGCGGCTCTACGAGAACGCGTTCGGGTCCGACCCCGCGGCCTGGGCCGAGGCGTCGCCGATCAATCACGTGGAGTCGGCCAAGGGGATCCCACCCATGCTGCTCACTCAGCGCGGGACCCTTCGCCGGGTCGCTCAGATGCAGACGTTCGCCGACGCGCTCCGGGCTGCGGGCGTCGACGTGCAGGTGATCGACGCGAGCGGCTACAGCCACGCCGACGTCAACCGGCTCATCGGCTCGACGACCGACCCGGTCATGACGGAACCGGTCACCGCCTTCTTCTCGAAGTGCTTCGCACCCGAGCAGCGAACGGATGATCGGGAGGCCGGAGGGTCGTAGGGTCGCGAGATGACTCGCTTCGGACTCCAGCTCCCCAACTTCACCCTCGGGGTGCCCGACACCGCCCTCTTCGACGCCGTCGTCGACCTGGCGGTCGCGGGCGAGGAGAGTGGGTTCTCCTCGCTCTGGGTGATGGACCACCTCTACCAGCTGCCGGGGCTGGGTGGAGCCGACCAGCCCATGCTGGAGGCGTACACGCTGCTCGGTGCCCTCGCCGCGCGCACGCGCTCGGCGCAGCTCGGCACGCTCGTCACGGGCGTGACCTATCGAAACCCGGCGCTGCTCGCGAAGGAGGTCACGACCCTCGACGTGATCAGCGGCGGTCGCGCCATCCTCGGGATCGGTGCGGCGTGGCACGACATCGAGCACGTGGCGTTCGGCTTCGACTACCCGTCCGACCGCGAGCGGCTCGATCGGCTCGAGGAGGCCGTGCAGATCTGCAAGGGCATGTTCACCCGGGACGTCACGACCTTCTCCGGGACCTACTACAGCGTCGAGGAGGTCAAGAACCTCCCGCGGCCGATCCGGCCGAGCGGCATCCCGATCATGATCGGCGGCGGGGGCGAGAAGCGCACGCTCCGCCTCGTCGCTCAGTACGCCGACCAGTGCAACGTCGCCGGCGACCTCGAGACGGTTCGGCACAAGGTCGAGGTGCTGCGGAACCACTGCGCGGAGGTCGGACGCGATCCGAGCGAGGTCACGACCACCCGGCTCGGCGGGTTGTTCCTCGTCGACAGCGCGCAGGCTGTCACCGAAACCCGGGAGATGATCGTCGGCATGGCGGGGGAGGAGTTCGCCTCGGCCTGCACGATCGGCACGGACGATGAGGTCGTCGAGCAGGTCGCCGCAGTCCTCGACGCCGGGATCCAGGAGCCGATCTTCAACATGCCGTTCCAGGACGCCGCGACCGTGCGGCGGGCCGGCGAGCTGCTGACGAAGAGCTTTTCGTGACCCCGCTCGAGCTCCTCGAGGCGTCGTTCGCGTTCACCCGCTCGAAGATCGAGGGCGCGCGGGACGCGTCGCCGGATGCGCCGACGCCCTGCTCGGAGTGGACGGTGCGACAGCTCCTCAACCACACGATCGCCAGCGCCGACGGGTTCGCCGCGATCGTCGACGGGTCGGTGACCGAGTTCGACGTCGAGTCGTGGTCGGAGACCCCGTACACCGGTGATCCCGTGGCCGCCTACGACGCGGGGGTGGCGCACACGCTCGAGGCGTTCGGCGCGCCCGGTGCCTTCGGCCGCATGGTCTCGATCGGGCCGCAGGAGGCGCCGGTTTCGGTGCTGGTGTACCCGTGTGCAGGCGACGCGCTCCTGCACGGGTGGGACTTGGCCACGGCGACCGGTCAGGATGCCGAGATCCCGGAGGCGCCCGGCGCCGAGGTGCTCACGTTCATCGAGCGCAATCTCGGGGACGGACCCCGCCCCGGCTTCGCGGCGGCGGTCCCGGTGTCCGAGGACGCGTCGGTCGGCGAGCGCCTCGTCGCGTCGTCCGGCCGGCAGCCCTAGCGCTGCCCGGGGAGCGGCCGAGTCGTGCCGATCGAGCCTGACGCCAAGGACTGGACGTGGGTGCTCGAGCGCCCGTGTCCCGAGTGCGGTTTCGATGCCTCGGCCTTCGACCGCGACGACGTCGCCGACATGGTGCGGGCGAACGTGGAGGCATGGCGACGCGTCTTGACCGCCGACGACGCGACGGAGCGGCTCTTCGATGATCGGTGGTCGACGGTGGAGTACGCCTGCCACGTCCGCGACGTGTTCCGGATCTTCGACCAGCGCCTCGCCCGCATGCTCCTCGAAGACGATCCGCTGTTCGCGAACTGGGATCAGGACGCGACCGCGATCGACGACGGCTACGCATCGCAGGATCCCGCGGTCGTCGCCGACGAGCTCGCGGCCGCGGGCGAGGCGATCGCAGGTGGGTTCGGTGCGGTCGAGGGAACGCAGTGGGAGCGCGCCGGTCGACGGAGCGATGGCGCGAGCTTCACCATCGAGTCGTTCGCGCGGTACTTCGTGCACGACCCGATCCATCACCTCTACGACGTCGAGTCGGCCGGCTTGTGACACGCGCATCGTGGCCGTGTGACGCGGCGCAGCCGCCGAGGAGCTTCTGAGAGTTCTTCGCGCGAGGGGCCCGATCAGGGGGTAAGTGTCACACCCCCCTGGTTGGATCGAGGCATGAGCAACCGAGCCGTCTCGCCGTCGCCGGAGGAGGAGTTCGACTTCCGCGCGCGTGTGGACGAGCTGCGGTGTCTCGGTGTGGCGGCGTTGCGGTCGCGGATGCGGGAGGTCGGCGCGAGCAGGCCCGGTGGAAGCTCGAAGGAGCTCGCGGTGACGCGTGCTCTCGAGGACCGCTCGGCGCCCTCGACGGCATCCCGGATCCGACGATGTCGGCGCGCACGGCGAAGTCCGAGCGGGAAGTCGCGCGGTCGTTGGAGTAGCTGCCGAAGGTCGCCTACGCGGCGTGGGCCGGCGACCTGACGTGGGACCAGCTGCAGCCGGTTGCGGAGGTGGCGACGCCTGCGACCGACGCGGAGTGGTCGGTGCGCGGGTCGCGGATGGCGCCGGTGGATCTGCAGCGGATGGCGCGCTCGACCCGGCGGGTCACTGCAGCGGACGCCGAGGTCCGGCGGCAGGCCCGCTACCTCACGACGTGGCGTGACGCGGAGCAGGGGATGGTGTTCGGCCGCTGGGCGCTGCCCGATGTCGACGGGATCCTGGTCGAGAAGGTGCTCGACGGCCTGGCCGAGCGCATGCGCCCGGCGAAGGGACAGCCCTGGGACTCGCTGGCGCACCGCAAGGCCGACGCGCTCGTGAGGCTCTGCCTTGGAACGCCGGAGCCTGGCGCCCGGCGGTCGAAGCCGTTGCTGGTCGTGCACACGAACGCCGGCGTGCCCGGTGGTGAGGTCGACGGGATCCCGATCGCCGAGGCGACCGTCGAGACGCTCCGCAAGGATGCGCGGGTGGTCGTGCAGGACGATGCCGCACCGCCCGTCGATCACGGTGCCGGGCGCATCGCGATCCCGGTGGCGCTCGAGCGTGAGCTGGAGCGACGCGACCCGCACTGCCGCTACCCGGGGTGCGAGAACACCCGCGGGTTGCAGCGGCACCACCTCGAACCAGTCGCCTGGGGTGGGCGGACCGGTCGCAAGCAGCTTGCCCGCCTCTGCCCCGAGCACCACCACCGCATGGAGCCCCACGGCACCGAACGCCTCATCGGCGACCCGGACCTCCCCGATGGCCTCACCGTGAAAGACACGCGGACCGGTCCCAACGATCGAGCCGGCCCGGCGCCCTGATCGGCAGCGCGCACCCGATCACCCGGGACTCCACCTTCCCCCTCTGGATCCCGACTTCTCCGACCGCTCGTTGACAATCGAAGATCCGCCGCGGCCCGACGCGTCCGAACGTACGTGCCGGGTCAGCGATCTCCGGGGGTCAGCGATCACCGGGGGTCAGCGATAGCCGGGGTGCGGGAGGCCGGTCACGCCGACCCGGGCGGTCCAGCCGAGGTGGTCGTGGCGGGTGCCGTCGCAGGCGATGAGCTCGAAGTCGTCGGGCCGCCACACGTAGATGGCGTCCTGGTCGAAGCGGGCGGCCAGCGCGAGCGCGTCGGCCGGGTCGGCGTCGAGGAGGAGGATGCCGTCCTCGGTGTGCGAGCCCGCAGGGTCACCACCGACCGCGGGGAACCAGGCCCAGCCGTGGGAGGCGATGTCGTCGAGGAACGCCAGGTGGCGGAGGTCGTTCTCGGCCGCGTCGATCACGGGGCCGCCCGGGTTGTGCGCGGTGACGAAGCACGTCGGCACGACGAAGGGGAAGGACCCGACGAAGCGGCCGTCGGCGCGGGGTGCCACCGAGACGGGCGCCGCATCGCCGGGCCAGTAGGTGAACCCGGCGACTGCGTACTCGTCCCAGTGCTCGTCGTCGATCATGGGACGAGGCTCAGATCGCGCGCTCCTTGCCTTCCCAGTACGGGTCGCGCAGCTTGCGCTTGTACAGCTTCCCGTTGGGGTCGCGCGGCATCTCCGTCGTGAAGTCGATCGACTTCGGGCGCTTGAACTTCGCGAGCCGCTCGGTCGACCACGCGAGGATCTCCGCCTCGAGCTCGTCGTTGCCCTCGACGCCCTCCATCGGCTCGACGACCGCCTTCACCTCTTCGCCCCAGTCGGGGTGGGGGATCCCGAAGACCGCGACGTCCGCGACCTTCGGGTGCATGATCAGCTCGCTCTCGATCTCGGCGGGATAGATGTTGGCGCCGCCCGAGATGATCATGTCGATCTTGCGGTCGGAGAGGAACAGCCAGCCGTCGTCGTCGAGGAAGCCGACGTCACCAACGGTGAAGTACTTGCCCTGGCGGGACTTGTCGGTCTTGTCCTTGTCCTTGTAGTACTCGAAGTTGCCCGTCATCATGTGCATGTAGACGGTGCCGATCTCGTTCGGGGGCAGCTCGTTGCCGTCGTCGTCGAGGATCACGACCTCCGAGATCGGCCATGCCCGTCCGACGGTGCCCGGGTGCTCGAGCCACTCCTCGGCGAACACGATCGTCCCGCCACCCTCGCTCGCGGCGTAGTACTCGTCGATCACCGGGCCCCACCACTCGATCATCTGACGCTTCACGTCGGGGGGACACGGGGCCGCGGCATGCACCATGTGGCGGAGCGACGACACGTCGTACTTGGCCCGCTCCTCCTCGGGCACACCGAGGAGCCGCACGAACTGCGTCGGCACCATGTGCGTGTTCGTCACCTTGTACTTGTCGATGAGGTGGAGCATCTGCGGCGCAGTCCACTTGTCCATCAGCACGATGGTGTGCCCGATGTTGATCGCGGAGCCGGAGAAGTTGAGGACCGCGGTGTGGTACAGCGGCGAGCCGACGATGTGCACGTTGTCGTCGAACGGCTGCAGCTGGAACATGTAGAGCATCCCGCCGAACCCGTTCCCCGCGGTCTCGGGGTCGATCCCGGACAGGGCGCGGCGGACTCCCTTCGGCTTCCCCGTGGTGCCGGAGGTGTAGTTCATGATCATCCCGGCGGTCCGGTCCTCGGGCGCCGTCGACGGCTGACCGTCGGTGATGTCCGAGTACGCCCGGAACGACGGGATCTCGCCGCCGACCACGAAGCGGCCCTCGGCGGGGAAGTCGATCTCGTCGGCTGCGGCCTTCGCGTCGTCGGCGAACCGTGCGTGGGCGATGAAGGCCTTGGCCTCGCAGTCGCCCACGATGTACGCGATCTCGGGCCCGACGAGGTGCCAGTTGATCGGGATCAGGTAGAAGCCGGCCTGCGTGACCGCGAGGAACAGCTCGAAGACCTCGGCGCAGTTCGGCAGCAGCATGGCGATCGCGTCGCCGGGCTGGAAGCCCATGGCGCGCAGGCCGTGCACGAGCTGGTTGCACGACGCGAGCAGCTCACCCGCAGGGATCTCCCGCTCGTCGGGATCCACCAGGGCCAGGTGGTCCGGGTTCGCCTCGGCGATCTTCCAGAAGCCCAGGGTGGGGGGTGCGTCTGCCATGAGGTGCTACTCGCTCTCTGTGTCGTCGGAATCGGCTGCAGCGGTGGAGTCGGTGGCCAGGCGCTTGGCCCAGCGGTAGTCGGGCTTGCCCACGGGCGTCCGCGGGATGTCGTCGGTGAGGTGCAGCTGCCGGGGAACTTTGTAGCGCGCCAGGTGCTTGTCGCAGTACGTGCTCAGGTCCGCGAGGGTGGGCATCGTCCCGGGTCGGGGTTCGACGATCGCGGCGACCCGCTGGCCGAAGCGGTCGTCGGGGACACCGACGACGACGGCGTCGAAGACCTCGGGGTGGGCCTTGAGGACGGCTTCGACCTCCTCGACGTAGACCTTCTCGCCACCGGTGTTGATGCACACCGAGCCCCGGCCGAGGAGCTCGAGCGTTCCGTCCTCGTTGATCGTCGCGAAGTCGCCGGGGACGACCCAGCGCACGCCGTCGGGATCGACGAGGAACGTCGCCGCGGTCTTCTCGTCGTCCTTGTAGTACCCGAGGGGGATGTGGCCACGGCGGGCGAGCATCCCCACCTCACCGGAACCCGGTGCCACCGGGCGGCGGTCCTCCCCGAGCACGTTCACGACGTCGCTGATGGTGAACTTCGGGCCGGCGGCCGGTCCGTCGGAGTCCATCACCGTGCCCGCGGCTCCGGTCTCGGTCGCGCCGAACGAGTCGGCGATGAACGCGTCGGGGAAGTGCTTCCGGAGCTCTTCCTTCACGGCCTTCGACATGATCGCCCCACCGGACCCGATGATCGCGAGGTTCGGGAGGTCGTAGCGCGCGCCGGGCGCGGCGAGGGCGTCGGTGAGCGGACGAGCCATCGCGTCGCCCACCACCATGATCGAGTGCGCGCCCTCGCGCTCGGCGAGGCGCAGCACACCCTCACCGCTGTAGTGGTGCGACGTGTTGAGGACGACGGTGTTGCCGCCGTAGAAGCTGATGAAGCTGGTCCACTGGCCGCCGCCGTGCATCACCGGCGCGTTCACGATCCCCACGGTGGCCTCGGCGTCGGGCTTCACCCGGGTCGCCAGCTCCTCGGGGGTGGTGATGGGCGGCTGGCCGAAGCCGCCACCGCCGAGGGCCGCGAAGAAGATGTCCTCCTGGCGCCACAGCACACCCTTCGGCAGCCCGGTCGTGCCGCCGGTGTAGAGGACGTAGAGGTCGTCGGGGGAGCGCGGCGCGAAGTCGCGGGCCGGACTCGCCGCGGCGAGCGCGTCCTCGTAGGCCACCGCGCCGAGCGCCGCGAGCGCCTTGTCGATCGCGTCGCGCTCGGCCGGGGTCTCGGTCGGTGCACCCGAGCCGGGCACCCCACCCTCGATGACCACGAAGTGGCGGAGCTTGGGGGCGTCGCCATGGACCTCCGCGAGCAGCGGGGCGAAGCCCCGTTCGAAGATCACCGCGACCGCGTCGGAGTTCTCCAGGAGGTAGCCCAGCTCCGCGGCCACGTAGCGGTAGTTGACGTTGATCACCGAGGCCCGGGCCTTGTAGATGCCCAGCTCGGCCTCGATCCACTCCGCGCGGTTCCAGGCGTACACCGCAACGTGGTCCCCGGGCCCGATGCCGGCGTCGAGGAGGTGATGGGCGAGCCGGCTCGCCCGCTCGTCGAGCTGCCGGTAGGTCAGCCGGGTGACCCCCGCGACGAGGGCCAGGCGGTCCGGGACGGTGTCGGCGACGATCTCGAAGAGGTCGGCCAGGTTGAACTCCACGGGGATCGAGTAGAACACGTTCTTGTCAGGCGCGGCAAGGCGGTCCCGGCGAAGCACCGCGGACCGCCCGGCCGGGTCCATCGACCGGGGTGACGAGCTCGAGCGGAGGGAAATGGGGATCCTGGAGGGACGAGTGGCGATCGTCTCGGGCGTCGGTCCCGGGATGGGGCGGGCCATCGCGCTCGAGCTCGCGGGCGCCGGGGCCGACGTCGCCCTCGGGGCCCGACGGGAGGCGTCGTGGCGCCCGGTGGCCGAGGCGGTCGAGGCGCTCGGGCGACGCGCCATCGGGGTCTCCACCGACATCACCGACCCGGACCAGGGTCGCCGGCTCGCCGACACCACGGCAGCCGAGCTCGGCCGCGTCGACGTCCTCGTCAACAACGCGTTCGCCGAAGAGGACTGGCACGACCCGTTCGACGGGTTCGATCCGGACCGCTGGCGCCAACCGATCGACGTGAACGTGTTCGGCACGTTGTCGCTCTGTCAGGCGACGGTGCCGCACCTGCGCGCCGTGGGCGGTGGATCGATCGTGATGATCACCACGCTCTCGGTGCGGAACCCGATCCCGTTGCTCGCGGGCTACGCCGCGTCGAAGCGCGCGCTCACGACCGCTGCGCAGGTGCTGGCGAAGGAGCTGGGCTCGGCGAAGATCCGGGTGAACTGCGTGGCCCCCGGCCACATCCGCGGCGCGTCACTCGACGAGTACTTCGACTGGATCGCCGAGCAGCGCGGGATCGCACCCGACGACGTCGCCGATGAGATCGCGGCGCAGAACGCGATCCACCATCTCGCGAGCCCGGAGGAGATCGCGCCCGCCGTGCTCTTCTTCGCGTCCGACCTGTCGCGGGTGATCACCGGCCAGACCCTCGACGTGAACTGCGGCCGAACGTTCGACTGACCCTACCTCTCCACAATCTCATACGACGAAGCAGGAAAGGACGAGCACATGCTCCTGGAAGGCAAGCGTTGCATCGTGTCGGGCGTGGGGCCCGGACTCGGCAGGGAGATCGCACTGCTGTTCGCACGCGAGGGTGCCGACGTCGCGCTCGGCGCCCGTACCGAGTCGTACCTCGAAGAGGTGAAGGGCGAGATCGAGGCGCTGGGCCGCAAGGCGGTCGTCGCCCGTACCGACATCACCGAGCAGTCGCAGTGCGACGCGCTCGCGAAGGCGTGCGTCGATGCGTTCGGCGGCATCGACGTGCTGGTCCACAACGCGTTCGCGGGCGACGTCTTCCAGCTCTTCGAGGACGTCGACCTGGCGGCGTGGCGCCAGATCATGGACGTCAACCTCTTCGGCAGCCTGCAGCTCACCAAGTCGGTGCTCCCGACCATGAAGGCGCAGGGAGCCCGGGCGGCAGGCGAGGCGCAGGGGGGCTCGATCATCTTCGTCAACTCGATGATCATGAGGAAGGTGCTCCCGCTGCAGGGCGGCTACGCGACGTCGAAGGGCGCGCTCATGACCGCAGCGCAGGTGCTGGCCAAGGAGCTCGGGACGCACAAGATCCGGGTCAACTCGATCGTCCCGGGCTGGATGATGGGCCCGTCGGTCGAGATGTACTTCCAGATGATGGAGAGCCAGACCGGCAAGACGCATCAGGAGTCCTACGACGAGGTCGCGTCGCAGATCACGCTGGGTGAGATCCCACCCGACGGTGACTGCGCGAACGCGGCGCTGTTCTTCGCGTCCGACATGTCGCGGGTGATCACGGGCCAGTCCCTCGACGTCAACGGCGGCGAGGTCTTCCACTAGCCCGCGGCCGACGAAGCCCGCGGACCGGACCCAACGGACGACGGCCTCGTGAGGAATCGGGTGCTCGGGGTCGCCGGAGCCGAGCAGGCGCTCGACACCGCGGCCGACCGGCTCGGCACGCGCCTCGGGGTCGATGGTCCCGAGATCCTGCGTGAGCGCTCGGCGATCCTGGGGATCGCGCCGCAGGGAACCGTGTCGGCCGGGGGAAGCGCTCGGCTCTTCCTCGCCGGCGACGGAGTGTGGGTCGCCCTCAACCTCGCGCGGCGGAGCGACGTCGACCTGCTCGCCGCGTGGGTGGAGCACGAGTGGGATGGCGCGCCGTGGGAGGTGGTGGCCGCGCATCTGCGCGCCGCGGACTCGACGCAGGCCGTCGAGCGCGCCCAGCTCCTCGGGATCCCCGCCGCGCGTGCCGTCGGCGCTCCGGAACCCGGCCGGGCCACGCCGGTGCGGGTCGGTGGCGCAGGTCGGGGGGTGCAGTCCGGTCGCCCGGACGTCCCGCTCGTGATCGACCTCTCGGCCCTGTGGGCCGGGCCACTGTGCACGCGTCTGCTCCGGATGCACGGGGCGCGCGTCGTGAAGGTCGAGCTCGCCGGACGGCCCGACGGCGCGCGCTTCGGGGACCCGCGGTTCTGGCAGTGCCTGAATGCCGAGAAGGAGCTGGTGACGCTGGATCGCGCCGACGCCGAGCAGGCCGCCTCGTTGGAGACCCTGCTCGACGCCGCGGATGTGGTCGTCACGGGTGCGCGCCCGCGCGCGCTGCAGCAGCTCGGGCTGGAGCTCGATCGCCGGGTGCGCGACGCAGGGCCTGATCTGGGTCTCGATCACGGGCTACGGCTTCGCGGGCGCGTGGCACGACCGGGTGGCCTTCGGTGACGACGCGGCCGTCGCCGGCGGGCTCGCCGTGACGGCCGGGGGTCCCGACGCCCCGGTGTTCGTCGGTGACGCTCCCGCTGATCCCCTGGCCGGCCTGCATGCCGCCGGCGCGGTGCTGGAGTGCCTCGAGCAGCAGCGGGGGGCGTTCCTGGACGTCTCGATGCGGGATGCCGTGGGCGACGCCGTCGCGCGAGCCACCGCTACGCTGGCCTGACCCGTCGAACGTCTCCCGAGCTTTCCGAGGACGAGGAGCAGCATCGCCATGGCCCGACTCGCACTGCCCGATGGCCCCGACGTCGCCGACCAGCCCGAGATCGTGAAGATCTGGAGCCTCCGGCCCGAGATGGGGGCTGCCGTCGCCGGGCTGTCGCACGCCGTCTACTCGGAGAGCATCCTGCCGGCACGTGTCAAGGAAGTCGCCCGGATGCGCATCGCGCAGATCAACGGCTGCGTCGTGTGCATGGGCTGGCGGATCCCCGAGCTCGCCGCGCAGGGGGTCACCGAAGAGCTGTACGCGGGAGTCGAGGACGCGGCGAACGATCCGCAGTACTCGGTGCAGGAACGGCTCGCGGTCGAGTACGCCGAGAAGTTCGCGCTCGATCATCGGTCGCTCGACGACGCGTTCTACGACCGGCTCAAGGAGCAGTTCACCGACCCCGAGATCCTCGACCTCACGATCTGCATCGGCAACTGGGTCGCGTTCGGCCGCCTCACGATGCTCCTCGACCTCGACGAGGCGTGCGAGGTCCGGCTCCGCGCCACCACCTGATTCCCGAGCTCGAGCGTGGCGAGACGAGCATGACGATCCCTTCGTCGCAGGTCGGAAAGCTGGATCTCTTCGATCTCGACCTCTTCGCCGACGGGCCGCCCCACGAGCTGTTCCAGCGGCTGCGTGACGAGTCCCCGGTCTGCTTCCTGCCCGAGCCCGAGGGCCCGGGCTTCTGGGCCGTCACCCGCTACGACGACGTCGTCGCGGTCTCGCGCGACGCCGCGACCTTCACGTCGGCGCCGCGCGTGTTCATCGCGGATCCCGAAGGCCCGGCCGACGACGAGCACCTGTTGATCAACATCGACCCGCCACGCCACACGAAGCTGCGCAAGATCGTGAACCGCGGGTTCACCCCTCGCCAGGTCGCGGTGCTCGAGCCGCGGGTGCGCGAGATCGTCGTCGGGCTCCTCGACCACGCGCAGGCGCGGGGCGAGTTCGACCTCGTGACCGACGTGTCGGTCGAGCTGCCGCTGCAGGTGATCGCGGAGCTGGTCGGTGTTCCCCACGAGGACCGGCACCGCATCTTCGCCCTGACCGAGGTGATGATGAGCATCGGCGATCCCGAGCTCGGCTACACCGCGGAGGACGCGCGCGCCGCGATCGGGGAGATGTTCAGCTATGCCGACGCGATGGCCCAGGATCGTCAGGCGAACCCGGGCGACGATCTCTTCAGCCTCATCCTGCAGGCCGATGTCGACGGTGAGGCACTCACCCCGATCGAGACCGACGTCTTCTTCATGCTCCTGATGAACGCGGGGAGCGAGACCACCCGCAACCTCATCACCGGCGGGATGCTGGCGCTCTTCGACCACCCGGAGGAGCGCGCCCGCCTCGCGGCCGACGCGACGCTCCTGCCCTCGGCGATCGAGGAGATGCTGCGCTGGGTGACGCCGGTCATGCACTTCCGCCGCACCGCGGCCCACGACGTCGAGCTGGCAGGTCAGCAGGTCCGCGCCGGCGACAAGGTCGTCCTCTGGTACACGTCCGCGAACCGCGACGAGCGGGCCTTCCCCGACGCCGCCCGGTTCGACGTCGGCCGCACCCCCAACGACCACGTGGCCTTCGGCGCCGGGGGGCCGCACTTCTGTCTCGGCGCGAGCCTGGCCCGCCTCGAGGCCCGCGTGATCTTCGAGGAGCTGCTCACCCGGATGCCGACGCTCACGCCGGCCGGCCCGGTGCGCCGGCTCGGCTCGAACTTCATCAACGGCATCAAGGCCCTCCCCGTCCGCGTCGCCTGAGACCTCGCGTCGTTCAGCGAGCCGGGGGCGGCGGGCGACGCACGGTGCCGCCGAGCGCGACGGAGCCGCGGTACAGCACCCAGAAGCGCCGCCGCGCGAACCGCCAGCCCCCGTTGCGCGGCGAGTCGGTGCGCACGTACTCGTCGTCGTAGCACCCGTACAGCTCCGATCCGACGCCCTCCCCGGCCGCAGTGGGGCTGTGCTGGAGCTCGCGGAAGTACCAGCGACCGGTCCCGCGGTCGCCGTCGACCTCGGCGCTTCCCGAGAGCAGCGCTTGCAGGCACAGGTCGTACCCGCGTCGGAGCTCCGCGAACCGGGCGACCGCGTCAGGGCCCGCGAGCTCGCCGTACCCCGGGATCACCCAGACGCCGTCGTCGGTCCAGCACGCACCCCAGGCATCGGCGTCGCCGCGCGCCACCGCGTCGAGCATGTCGGCGAGCAGCGATCGGATCGCGACGTCGTCCCGAGGATCGATCATGCGGGAGCACCGGTCATCGAGGGCGATAGTAGGTTCGCCGCAGTGGTCAGCCCTCCTAGCGGCAACTTGGCGAGCGGGATGCTCGAAGGAAAGGTCGCGGTCGTCACGGGCGCGGAGCGTCCGCTCGCCGCGGGGCTCAGCGCGGCACTGCGCACCGCCGGCGCGGCGGTCGGCGAGGTGTCGAGCGACGACCTGCACGCACGCGATCGCACCGAAGCCGCGTTCGCGCGCTCGGTCCAGGAGCTCGGCGGGCCGATCGACATCGTGGTGCACGCGGCGATGCCGGAGATCGCGTTCGAGGCGATCGACTTCGAGCAGGTCGACGACGCGCGCTGGGAGGCGGTGTGGGAGGTGACGATGGGCTCGGCCATCCACGCCCTGCAGCTCGGCTTCGAGCAGATGCGCGGACGCGGTGGCCGGTTCGTGTTCGTGACCCCGACGGTGTCGATGTCGGGCGCAGCGCGGCTGGTGCCGTACACGACCGCAGTCGAAGGGGTCCGCCTGCTCGCCAAGTCGGCGGCGCGGCAGTGGGGTCCCGACGGGATCACCGTGAACTGCCTCGCGCCCGCGCCGGAACACGTCCCGATCGGTGTGGTGAGCACCGACGTCTCGTTGGCGCCGGCGGCCCTCGGCGGGCCCGGCGACGCGGAGCTCGATCTCGGTCCGGTGGCGGTCTTCCTGGCGAGCGACGCCTCCCACGCCCTCACCGGCGCGACGTTGTGCGCCGACGGCGGCGTCTGGATGGCCCCGTGACCGTCGCGTCGGAGCCCCTGGCCGGACGTACCGCGATCGTCACCGGCGCGGGCCAGGGCGTGGGGGAGGGGATCGCCCGGGCGCTGGCCTCGGGTGGCGCGAACGTCGTCGTCGCGGCTCGCCGTGCGGAGACCGGTGAGCCGGTGGCCGCGGCGATCCGGGACCGGGGCGAGGAAGCCGTCTGCATCGTCACCGACGTGACGAAGCGCGCATCGATGGCGAGCTGCGTCGAGGAGACGGTGGGTCGCTACGGCGGCCTCGAGATCATGGTGCACAACGCGTTCCGCGGCGGCACGAACCACCGGCTCGAAGAGCTGTCGCAGGAGCTGTGGGAGCAGAACTCACGCACGGCGGTGTGGGGTTCGTACTACAGCGCGGTGCTGGCCTTTCCGCACCTGCGCGCCGCCGGCGCGAGGGGTCGGCTGATCCTCATCACCTCGCCGTCCGGCGTCGAGGGGAGCGTGAACATCCCGATCTACTCGCCGGTGAAGGCCGCCCAGCGCGCCGATCGCGAAGAGCTTGTCGCGCGAGTGGGGTGAGCACGGCATCACGGTGAACTGCGTCGCACCCGTCGCGGAGACCCCTGCACTCACCTCCGCGTTCGAGCGGAACCCGGTGCTGAAGGAGCGCATCGAGGCGCGCACCTCGTTGCGTCGCATCGGCGATCCCGAGCACGACATCGGCGCAGTCGCCCGGTTCCTCGCGAGCGACGATGCGGGCTACGTCACCGGGCAGACGATCGTCTGCGACGGCGGCAGCTTCATGGGCCTGTGAGCCCGAGGTCGCTGATGCCGATGGGACTCGGATGACCTGGCTCCCGGAGCTGGCTCCGGACTCGCCGGGCGCGACCGGGTTCGATCGGGTGTTCGGCCTGCGCCCCGACCTGTACGGGCCCTTCCGCGAGTTCTACGCCGTGTTCTGGCGCGACCGCCTCGTCGATCCGGTGGTGCTCGAGCTCTGTCGGCTGCGCGTCGCACAGCTGCTCGGCTGCGAGCGCGAGCTCGTCGTCCGGTACGCGCCCGAGGGGGGCGAGACGGTGAGCGAGGAGCAGGTGGGCGCGCTGTCGCAATGGCCCACGTCGGACCGCTTCGATGCTCCCCAACGCGCCGCGCTCGCGTTCGCCGAGCAGTTCGTGATCGATCCGAAGGGCATCCGGGGGCCGGTGCGCGACGAGCTGCGCGCGCAGTTCGAGCTCCCGGAGGTCGTGGCGCTCACGGAGGCGCTCGCGCTGTTCGACGGGTTCACGCGGTTCCGACTCGTCCTCGGTGTCGACGGCGCCGACGCCGGCGCGGAAGGTCGCGTGCGGGTCGATCCCTCCAGACCCGACGCGCCGCTACCCTGAGCCCATGGCAGCCGACCGGTCCGACCAGGGAGCCCCGGGCGAGTCCGATGACGCGATCAGCGGGAGCGTGCTGGCCGAGCAGCCCGAGGCGCTCATGCGGTTCCTCGAGCTCTACGGCACCCTGTGGAGTCACGGGCGCCTCCCGCAGTCGGTGAAGGAGGTCGCCCGCCTCCGGAACGCCAGGGTGACCGACTGCGCGTACTGCCGGAACGTCCGCTTCGAGGGCGCGGTCGCCGACGGGCTGACCGAGGACCGGGTCGCCCGCATCGACGACGACTACGCGTCGGCCGACGAGCTCACCGAGCGCGAGAAGGTCGCGATCCGCTTCACCGACCGCTTCCTCCGAGCACCGGGGGCCCTGAGCGATCAGGACCGCGGCGCGTTGCTGGCGCACTTCGACGCCGGCGAGATGGTCGAGCTCGCGGCGGGAGTCGCGCTGTTCATGGGCTTCTCGAAGATCGCGGTCGCGCTCGGCCCGCCGCCCGAGATGCCGACGACGGTCGTCCCCACCCCCGACTGGCCGCCCCGGGGATAGCCCGAGATCGAGCGTCAGTCGGCGTCGCCGAGCAGGTCGACCTTGACCTGACGGCGGAGGATCTTGCCGGTCGCGGTCTGGGGGAGGTCGTCGCTCACCCGGATGAGGTCGGGGGTCTTGAGCGAGCCGAGCCGTTCCTTCACCCACGCCTGCAGCTCGCCGGAGTCGACCGACGCGCCCGATCGCAGCGAGATCATCGCCCCGATGCGCTCGCCCCACTCCTCGTCGGGGATGCCCACCGCCGCGGCCGAGTCGACCGCGGGGTGCTCCAGCAGCACGTCCTCGATCTCGGCGGGTGCGATGTTCTCGCCACCGCGGATGATGGTGTCGTCGCCGCGGCCCTCGATGAAGACGAAGCCGTCGGCGTCGACGCGTCCGCGGTCACCCGTCGGCAACCAGCCGTCGTCGTGCCGTTGCGAGCCCCGCCCGACGTACTCGCCCGAGACCTGATCACCGCGGACGAGCACCTCGCCGTTGTCGCCGGTGGAGCACTCGCGCCCGTCTTCGTCGACGACGCGCACCTCGATGCCCGGGACCGGCCGACCCGCCGACGCGAGGCGTGCCCGCACTGCGGGGTCGGAGCTCTCGAACGCGGTGCGGTGGTCGTCGGGACCGAGCACCGTGACGGTGCTGCTCGTCTCGGTGAGCCCGTACGCGTTGACGAAGCCCGTGTCGGGGAGCAGGTGCAGCGCGCGCTCCAGGACGGGCGCGGGGAGGCGCGCGCCACCGTAGGAGAGCGCGCGCAGCGACGTCGGGGTGGCATCGGGGTCGTCGTCGAGGATGGCAACGATCCGGGCGAGCATGGTCGGCACGAGGAACGCGTGCGTGATGTGCTCTTCGCGCGCGACGCGGAGCCATTCGGCGGCATCGAAGCGGGGGAGCGGGACGACGCGCCGCCCGGCGTAGGTGCTCGTGAGGACGGCCGTCACGCCGGCGATGTGGAACGGCGGCACCGCGACGAGGACGGCCTCGTCCTCGTCGGCGGACGCGAACTCCATCGTGTTGAACTGATATGCGAGCAGCTGCGAGTGCTCGAGCACGGCAGCCTTGGGCTCCGCCGACGTGCCGCTCGTGAACAGGAGCACTGCCGGGCGCTCGGGGGCGTCCACGAAGGCCAGCCCCGGCGCCGCGGGGAGCTCGAGCCACGAGGTGTCCCCGACCTCGGCCGGGCGGAGCCGGTGGAGCAGCTCGAGGCGGGCCGCCTCGGGCAGGCGGAAGTTCAGGGGCGCGTAGGAGACGCCGGCCCAGGCCGCACCGAAGAGCGCGGCCGGGACGACCGGGCTCGTCTCGGACACCAGGGCGAGCGTGTGCGGTTCAGCACCCGCGAGCCGGGCGCCGATCGCCGTCGCGTGGTCACGCATGCGGGCGAACGAGATGCCGTCGTGCCGTGCGCCGAACGCGATCCGGTCGGCGAGGCCGTCGGCGGCCATGTCGAGGAGCATCGCCACGTTCATGGCTGTCGGTTCATGGCTTTCGGTTCATGGCTGTCGGCTCACGTGGTGTCGGCGCATACGAGGGACTCTGCGATCTCCTGGACCCGCTCGTCGAGCTCGGCGCGGGGGACGACGTCGTCGGCGAGGCCCCATTCGTGGGCCGTGGCCGCGGGGATCGTACCGTCGTCGAGCAGGAGCTCCAGCACCCGTGCCGGAGTGGCGCGGCGGGCGATCGACACCGTCCCGCCCGCCCCGGGGATGAGGCCGAGCCCGAGCTCCGGGAGGCCGATGCGCGCGTCGTCGGCCGCGACCACCCGGCCCGCGAACGCCGGGAGCTCGATGCCTGCACCCAGGCAGGCGCCGTGGAGCGCCACCACCAGCCGAGGCGCGAGCTGGTGGAGCCGCCAGGCGACGGAGCGGGCGAGCCGGACGACGTGGGCGGTCGCCGGGTCGGGGAGCGTGCCGAAGGTGTCGAGGTCGCCCCCCGAGCAGAACGACCGCCCGTCACCCCGCAGCACGACCGGCCCCGGCCGGGCCATGGCCTCGCCGAGCGCGACGTGCAGCTCGTCGCGCATCCGCGCGTCGACCGCGTTGTGGCGCCCCGGACGGGTCAACGTGATGCGGGTGATCGGGCCGTCCTGCTCGACGGCGACGCGTGGTGCCGTGGCATCCGTCGGGTCGACCGACCGAGGCGGGTGCGCGGCTCGCCAGCGCGCGAACTCCGGGCTCCCGAGCAGCATCGAGTACGCGGCGGACTCGTTCGTGAGTCCGGTCCACACGACCCGGTCCGGATCGCGGTCGTCGCGGGAGTGAGCATCGCGCAACAGGAGCGCAGCGGTGACCGCGGCGTGCGGGGCTCCGGCGAAGGCTTCGCACCATCGCTGCGCGAGTGCCAGGTCGTCGGCGGCGAGGTCGAATGCCGCGGCGAGGGGGCGGGGCGCGCCGATCGCGAGCGTGAGGGCCGGGATGCCCCGAAGCGTCGCGTGCACGGCGTCGGGGTCCGGCGCGGTGCGCCAGTCACCGTCGACGCGCAGCAGCAGCGGCTCGCCGACCTGCTCCCCGACGGCCGCCTCGATCGCGGGCGGCCCCGCACGGAGGAGCCGGGCGTCGAGCTCGACGACGCCCATCGAGTGCTCAGTCCGAGGACGGCAGCGGCTTTGCCGTGGCGATCTCCATCGGCTGCCCGTGGCAGACGAGCTCGCCGTCGCCGGCCTTGGTGACGAGCACCGTGACCTCGCACTCGCTGCACTGGTAGCGCTTGCCCAGGAGGTTGGCCATGGCGCTCAGGCCTCCCGCGGGGCCAGCGGCTCGCCGCAGCACGACACGTCGGCGTCGGTGGCCTTCACGACGATGATCTCGGTCCCGCACTTCGCACATTGCAGGCGTGCGCCCACAGCGGTAGGTGACATGTCGGTCAGACTAGCGAAATGACCTCCCCGTCCAGTCCTTCCGACGACACCGGCCCGAGTGATCTCGACCTGCGTAGACCTGACGTTGCCCGACCTGACGTTGGAGGTCCGAGACCGGGTAGCGGTGATCACCCTCGATCGACCCGAGCAGCGCAACGCCTTCACCGGCGCGATGGGCGAGTCGCTCGGTCGAGCCTACGAGCGCTGTGATCTCGACGACGAGATCCGGGCCGTGGTGCTCACCGGCGCCGGCGACGCCTTCTGCGCCGGCGCCGACCTGGGGAGCGGCGGCGCGACCTTCGGTGCCGTCGGCGACGACGACGAGGCGACGAAGCCGTTCACCTCCTCCCCGGTGCGGCCACGCGCCTGGGAGATCCGAAAGCCGGTGATCGCGGCGATGAACGGCCACGCGATCGGGATCGGCATGACGCTCGCCCTGCACTGTGACCTGCGGATCATGGCCACCGGGGCGAAGTACGGCATCGTGCAGGTGCGTCGTGGGGTGCTCGGCGACGCGCACTCGCACTGGACGCTGCCGCGCGTGGCCGGGTTCGCGCACGCAGCCGACATCCTCCTGACCGGCCGCCACTTCAGCGCGGAGGAGGCTGTCGCGATGGGGATCGCGAAGCAGGCGCTCCCGCCCGCCGCCGTGCTCGCCGCCGCGCTCGCCATCGCGGATGACATCGCGGTGAACACCGCGCCCCTGTCGGTGGCGCTGAGCAAGAAGATCCTCTGGTCGGACCCGCCGCTCTCCGCCGAGGAGACCGACCGGCTCGAGACGGAGTACCACCGGGTCGTGATGGGGCGCGAGGACGCGCAGGAAGGTGTGCTCGCGTACCTCGAGCGGCGACCGCCGCAGTGGACGCTCAGCCCGACCCGGGACTGGCCGACGCGGGATTGGCCGAGTCAGGACCGGCCCGACCGGCCAGCGGGAGCTTGAACACGCGAGCCGCGTTGTCCCGCAGGAACTTCGGCCACACGTGCTCGCGGAACGCGACCGCCGGGAGCTGCTCGAAGATGGTGTCGTACGACAGCCCCATCGGGAAGTAGCCCGCGAAGATCACCTTGTCGGCCCCGCGCGTGTTCGCGTACTCCACGATCTCGCTCGGGTAGTACTTCGGTGCGAACGCGCTGGTGGAGTAGTAGAGGCCCGGCCACTTGAGCATCAGCTTGACCGCGAGGTCCGCCCACGGCTCGGCACCGTGGCGCATCACGACGGTGAGGTCGGGGAACTCGTAGCAGACGGTGTCGAGGCACTCGACCCGCTGGGGAGCGAAGGGCACCCGTGGGCCGGGGATGCCGACCGTGAGCAGGATGGGGATGCCCAGCTCGACGCAGGCCGCGTAGATCGGGAACCACGCCGGGTCGTCGTACGCACGCTGCGGGAAGGTCCCGGCGCCGAAGGACATCGCGCCCACGACGCCCCACTCGTCGACTGCCTCGCGCAGCGCCCGGACCGACGCGGTGATCGCGTTCGGGTCGACGTCGACCGTGCCCGAGAGCCGGTCGGGATGCGTACGTAGTGCCGCGAGCCCGGGCTCGTTCGCCGCGGAGACCCCGACGAGTGCGTGCTCGACGTCGAAGCGGTCCATCTCCGAGAGCACGGCCGCGATCGGGTCGTCGGCGAACCGGGCGTCGGGGAGGTTCTTGAACATGTACGACGCCGGGTGCGCGAACCCCTCGAGCGACTCGCGGTCCTTGAGGAGCGGGCGCAGCTGGTCACGCCACGACTCGTCGCCCGGCGCGGGTGGGAGCGCGACCATCGTGTCCACCACGCGGATCCCGAGCGCGTTGCTCATCTCACCAGGTGGGTTCGGGCGCGGGCCCGGGTTGAGGGAGCCCGAGCATGTCGGCGAGGACCCGGGTGACCGCGTTGTTGATCGCCATGTCGGTGTCTGCCGGCAACAGCTCGAAGTCGACGAGCAGCGTGCCCAGGCGCATCATCACGACCGCGAAGCGCAGGCCACCGAAGATCTCGTAGAACTCGAGGTCGCGTGCGGTCCGCCCCGTGCTCCCCTCGTAGTGGGCGACCATCTCTTCGCGGGTCGGGAAGCCTTCCAGGCGCGGCGCGGGCATGCCCTCGTGGAAGTGGCGGTCGAGGAACAGCCACCAGCCGAGGTCCATCATCGGATCCGCGATCGTCACCATCTCCCAGTCGACGACGGCGGCGACGTCATAGTTCGCGTCGAACAGCTGGTTGTTGATGCGCGCGTCGCCCCAGCAGAGGCTGAGCTCCGGATCCTTCGCGGGCGCATGCTCACGGACCCACTCGAGCGACGCCAAGGCGATCGGCGGCGGCTCCCGGTCGGGGCTGGCCCACTCGAACGCGGCCTCGTAGTAGCGGAGCTGCTGCTCGAAGCCGAGTGCGCCGTACTGGGGCTTGTCGAGGTACCCGAGCCCGAGCGCCTTCCAGTCGACCGCGTGCACCTTGCCCATCGCCTCGAGTCCGTGCTCGACCACCGCCCGGCGTTGCGCCGGCGTGGTCTCCTCGAAGAACCATCCGCCCAAGGTGTAGGGCGGCGTGTCGGTGGGCGCGCGGCCGTCGACGGCATCCATCACGAAGAAGGCGGCACCGAGGAAGGAGGGATCGGGTTCGAACCAGCGCATCCTCGGAACGGGGACGTCGGTGCGAGCTCCGAGCGTCTCGAGCACCCGGTACTGGTTCTCGAAGTCGGCCTCCATGAACACGGTGTGCAGCGTGGGCTCGACGCGGAGGACGAGCGACTCGGTGACGCGCGCACCGCCACCCCCGGGGGCCCACGATGCGTCGAACAGCAGCGTCTCGTTGGAGAACCCGGTGAACGCGGGCCCGCTGATCGGGCCGACCTCGACATCGGCGGCACCCGGCACCACGCCGGCGAGCCAGCCGGCGACGATGCCGCGTGCCGCTTCGAGATCACGCTGTTCGGGGATGGGCATGTCCGGTGCTCCTGTCGGGGTCGGGTCGGCGAGAACGGGTCGGGTCGGCGAGAACGGGTCGGGTCGATGAGGGGGAGGGATCAGACGAGCGAGCCGTGCTCGATCAGGGCCGCGACCTCGTCGGCGGCGAACCCCCAGTCGGAGAGGACCTCGGGGGTGTGCTCGCCCGGGTGCTCGGGTGGGCGGGGGGTCGAGGCGGGGGTGCCGGAGAACCGCGGGGCCGGTGCGGGCTGGGGGACGCCCCCGAGCTCGAGGAACCCCCGGCGGGCCACGTTGTGCGGGTGGGTGGGTGCCTCGGTCGGGGTCAGCGCGGGAGCGACGCACGCGTCGAGGTCGGCGAAGTGGGCTTCCCACTCGTCGCGGGTGCGGGTCGCGATCGCGGCAGCGAACGACTCGCGGAGGGCCGGCCAACCATGGGTGTCGTGCTGGTCGGTGAGCGTGGCCCCGTCGAGTCCGAGCCCGGTGAGCAGCTGCGCGTAGAACTGCGGCTCGATCGCACCGAGGGCGAGCCACTTGCCGTCGCTCGTCTCGTACGAGTCGTACCAGGGCGATCCCGTGTCGAGCATGTTCGTGCCGCGCTCACCCCAGAAGCCCGACGCGCGCGCCGCGTAGAACGGGGTGAGCATCGTTGCTGCACCGTCGATCATCGCGGCGTCGACGACCTGACCGACCCCGGAGTGCCCCCGCGCGAACAGCGCGGCGACGATGCCGTACGCGAGCAGCATCCCCCCGCCGGCGAAGTCGGCGAGCACGTTGATCGGCGGGGTTGGCGGCTGCCCGGCGCGCCCGAGGGGCTCCAGGGCACCGGCGATCGCGAGGTAGTCGATGTCGTGACCGGCCTTGTCGGCGAGGGGGCCGGTCTGGCCGTACCCGGTGAGACGCCCGTAGACGAGGCGCGGGTTGCGCGCGCGAGCGACGTCGGGTCCGATGCCGAGCCGCTCGGCGACGCCGGGGCGGAACACCTCGAACGCGACGTCGGCCGCGTCGCACAAGCGCAGGAACGTCTCCACGCCCTCGGAGGCCTTCAGGTCGAGGCCGATGGCGCGCTTCGAGCGCGTCATCGCGCTCGTCGCGGGCCGGGAGCGGTCGACGGCCCTGGCCGCGTCCGCGCGGTCGACGGTGAGCACCTCGGCACCGAGGTCGGCGAGCAGCATCCCGCAGAACGGTCCCGGCCCGAGCCCGACGAGCTCGACGACCCGCACCCCGTCCAGCGGCCCGCTCACGCGTCACCGATCCCCATCGCACGCGCCTGGTCGGGGCGCGCCATCACGAACACGCCCTCGGCCTCGGCGGTGACACCATCGGCATCCGACACGGTGCCGTCGACCCGGAGCGTGCGCCCACCGGCGCGGCTGACGTGCGCCTCGTAGCGCAGCGGTACGTGCAGCTTGGTCGGTCGCCGGTAGCGGATGGTGAGGGTCCCGGTCGGCGCCGGGCGCGCCGCGGCCGTGGCGGCGGCTGCCGCGAGCACGAGATCGAACGCGGCCGCGAGCACCCCCCCGTGCACGATGCCGGGCATCCCTTCGGCCCGATGGTCGTAGGTGACGGTGGCGAGCGATCCGTCCGGCCCGCGCACCAGCTCCAGCGGCGGCGAGAGCGGGTTCGACGGGCCGACGAACGGGTGGTGCTCGAAGATCGCCTGGGTGCCGGTCGGCGCGATGCGGAACAGGTCGCCCTCCGCGTAGCGGCTGGTGACGGCGTAGGGCTCGAGGCGGATGTTGAGCTCCTCGAGCAGCTCAGCGGCCGCCGTGAGGTCCCCGGCCGGCGCCCGGCTCCCCACGAGGTTCCGGATCAAGGCCCGTGCCGCCGCTCCTGCGCGCCGGGACGCGACGACCTCGTCGGGGAGGTCCTCGTCGGGGAGGGTCATCGGGGTCGTGTCCGGACCGGTCATGGGAGTGAGCGGCGATCCTAAACTGACCCCCGCATCCGCCAGGAAGGACCTGGCACCTCGTCACCTCGGGCGCCTGCGCCCAGACCGGAGGCCATGGCCATGTCCCAGCCCGTGATCGTCGAAGCCGTCCGCACCCCGATCGGGAAGCGCAATGGATGGCTGTCCGGGCTGAAGGCCGCCGAGACCCTCCGCCACACGCAGCTCTCGGTCATCGAGCGTGCCGGCATCGACCCCATGCTCGTCGAAGAGGTCATCGGCGGGTGCGTCACCCAGGCGGGCGAGCAGGGCTCGAACGTCACCCGCAATGCGTGGCTGAGCGCCGGTCAGGACCGCCTGCCGTACCAGGCTGCGTGCACGACGGTCGACGCCCAGTGCGGCTCGGCCCAGCAGGCGAACCACCTGGTCGCGGGGCTCATCGCCGCCGGCGGCATGGAGGTCGGCATCGCGTGCGGCGTCGAGCAGATGAGCCACGTGCCGCTCGGTGCGAACGTCTACAACGGCCCGGGTACCCCGAAGACCGAGCCGTGGCCGTGGGACGACCCGCCCGAGGGTCAGTTCGGCGCCGCGGAGCGCATCGCCGACAACCGCGGCATCACGCGCGAGGACCTCGACGAGTGGGGCTTCCACTCCCAGCGCAAGGCCAAGGTCGCATGGGACGAGGGCCGCTTCGAGCGCGAGATCGCGCCGATCGAGACGCCGGTCCTCGGCGACGACGGACAGCCCACCGGCGAGACGCAGCTCATCGCGCGCGATCAGGGCCTGCGCGACACCACGATGGAGGGCCTCGCGAAGCTCAAGCCCGTCGTCGAGGGCTACAAGCACACGGCCGGCACGTCATCGCAGCTCTCCGACGGCGCTGCCGCGGTGCTCTGGATGAGCGAGGACAAGGCGAAGGAGCTCGGCCTCAAGCCGCGCGCCAAGCTGCTCCACCAGCTCGTCACCGGCACCGACCCGTACTACCTGCTCGACGGTCCTGTCGACGCGACCCGCAAGCTGCTCGACCGCTCGGGGATGGCGATGGCCGACTTCGACGTGTTCGAGATCAACGAGGCGTTCGCCGCGGTCGTCCTGAGCTGGGCGCAGGTGCACAAGCCCGACCTCGACCGCGTCAACATCAACGGTGGGGCGATCGCCCTGGGCCACCCGGTCGGCTCGACGGGATCGCGGCTCATCGCGACCGCGCTGCACGAGCTCGAGCGCACCGACGGTGAGCTCGCGTTGGTCACGATGTGCTGCGGTGGGTCGCTCGGCACCGCCAGCGTCCTCCAACGCCTCTAGGCGCGCCGGGAGACCGGGCGCTGGGCGGGGCCCTGCTCAGCCGAGTCGAGAGCTGAGGAACGCGCCGATCTCGTTCATCGCCGCGTCGGCGGCCGGGACGAGCGCGTCCATCCCGATGAAGCCGTGGACCATGCCGTCGTAGCGACGCCCGGTGACGTCGTTGCCCGCCTCGCGCGAGGTGCTCGGCGTAGGCCTCGCCCTCGTCGCGCAGCGGGTCGAACTCGGCGGTGACCACCAACGCGGGCGGGAGGCCGGAGAGGTCGGGCGCCCGCAGGACCGAGGCGTACCCGCTGTCGGGGTCGCCGTCGGGACCGAGGTACTGCTCCCAGAACCAGCGCATGGAGGAAGCCGAGAGCAGGTAGCCCTCGGCGTTCTGCACGAACGACGGCGTCGCGCACGCGGCGTCGATCACCGGGTAGAGGAGCACCTGCGCGGCCAGCCCGGGGCCGTCGTCGGCCCGCGACGCGAGCGCGACGGCCGCGGCGAGGTTGCCGCCGGCGCTGTCGCCGGCCACGGCGATCCGAGCCGGGTCGCCGCCCAGCTCGTCGGCGTGATCGGAGAGCCAGTGCGTCGCCGCCATGCAGTCGTCGAGCGGTGCGGGGAAGTGGTGCTCGGGTGCGAGGCGGTACTCGACGCTCACGACGAGCGCGCCCGACGCTCGACAGAGCCGCCGGGTGATGCGGTCGTGCGTCGCGATGTTGCCGAGGACGAACCCGCCGCCGTGGAAGTAGGCCACGACGGGGAACGGTGCCGCGCTCGTCCGGTGCGTAGGTGCGGACCGCGATGTCGCCGGCGGGCCCGGGGATCGTGCGGTCGCCGACCTCGCCGACCGGGACGGGTTCACCGGCGCCGAGCTCGACGCTGGCGTTGCCGAGGGCGCGGGCGGTCGTCGACCGGCATCGTCTCGATGCCGGGGTTGTCCATCGCGTTGATGGGGGCGAGGTACTCGGCGAGGGCAGGATCGAGCGGCATGGGCCGAGGAGCATGGCACGCAGGCGACGGACGCCCGCGGACCATCGGGGACGTCAGTTGAGCGAGCCCCAGAAGCGGGTGAGGGCGGCGGCGCACTCGTCGGGCCGCTCGATCGGCGCCCAGTGGCCGGCGCCGGCGATCAGGAAGAACTCGGCGTGGGCCTGCTCCGCGACCGTCTGCGCTCGCTCGGCGGTCGCGTACGGGTCGAGCTCACCCCAACCGAGCATCGCGGGACGGGTGTTCCCCGCGACGCGTGGGGTGCCACTCGGGGCCGACGTCGATCGCGGACCGGTACAGCGCGAGGATCGCAGCCTTCATCCGATCGTCGACGAAGCGCGCCGCGCCCTCGGGGTCGGGGTGGCCTCCGTCGCGCAGGCCGGCGACCAACGCGTCGCCCACCATGGCCTCCATGATCTGCTCGCCCACCTCGGGCGTCTGCCACATCTGGGCGAGGTCGTGCCACACGAAGTCCGCGGCGAGGGCCGCGTCGAAGGCAGCCCAGCTCCGGACGAGCTCGGGTCGGCTCGAACCCACGTACTCGATGAACAGCGCACCCCAGTCGTGCCCCACGAGGTCGATGGGGGTGCCGATCGCCTCGAGCTGCTCGACGATCCAGGCCGCGTACTCGTCCTTCGTGCACGCGAAGCCGTCCGGCACCGGGGTCGCAAACCCGGGGAGGGCGAGGCGCAGCAGGTCGGCCTCCGCGACGCCGCGCGCCCCGAGGGCCGCGGCGAGGGGATCCCACTCGGCGGCCGTGTCAGGAACGCCGTGCACGAAGACGATGGGCATGATCCCTCCCGGTTCGGACTACGCCTCGTCGCGCAGGTGATCGAGACGCTCGGTCGCCTCGACGAACTCTTCCACGAGGTCGAAGACGACGTCGCGCACCGGCTTGACCTCGTTCATCCGACCGACGATCTGGCCGACCGGCATCCCCTGGAGCTCCTGCACCTGGAACTTGGCGATCCGACGCGTCGCGTCGGAGGTCGCCATGTACTGCAGCGGCATCGGCAGGTAGCCGGGCGAGTCCTCGCGCTCCCACGCCTCGGTCCACGCCGTGCGCAGCTGCCGCGCCGGCTTGCCCGAGATGACGCGCGAGCGGACGGTGTCGCGCGACCCGCCGCGAGGAGCTTGTCCATCACGAACGGCGTGGTTCCGCTCTCCGCCGTGGTCAGCCAGATCGAGCCGGTCCACACGCCTTCGGCGCCGAGTGCCATCGAGGCGGCCATCTGCCGGCCGCTGCCGACACCACCGGCCGCGAGCACCGGGACCCGGTCGCCGACCGCGTCGACGACGTCGGGCACGAGGATCATCACGCCGACGTCGCCAGTGTGACCGCCGGCCTCGTAGCCCTGCGCCATGATCATGTCGACGCCCTGCTGCACCTGGCGCTCGGCCTGCGCGACCGTGCCGACGAGCGCCGCGACCTTCACGCCGTGCGCGTGCGCCTCCTCGATGATGTCGGGCGGGGGCGGTCCGAGCGCGTTGACGAGCAGCTTGATCGGGTGCGCGAACGCGATGTCGACCTGCGGACGCGCGCCCTCGTAGGTCCAGCCGAGCAGTCCGCTTCCCGCCTCCTCATCGGCGGGGAGCGGCGGCACGTCGTGCTCGGCGAGCACCTTCTCGATGAAGTCCTTGTGCTCCTGCGGGATCATCGCCGCGAGCTGCTCGTCCATGTGGTCGGGATCGAGGTCGCCACCCTTGCCCGCGTAGTTCGCCGGCATCACCACGTCGACGCCGTACGGCTTGCCGTCGACGTGCTCGTCGATCCAGTTGAGCTCCATCTCGAGCTCCTCGGGCGTGAACGCCAGCGCGCCCAGCACTCCCATGCCGCCCGCCTTGCTCACCGCGGCGACGACGTCGCGGCAGTGGCTGAAGGCGAAGATCGGCAGATCGATCCCGAACATCTCGCACGCACGGGTTTTCATGACGAAACCTCACTCTTGGTTGCGACGCTCGTGGTGGCGACTTCCTTGGCCCATCGGTAGTCGGGCTTCCCGCTCGGTGAGCGGACGATCGCGTCGACGAAGTCCAGGCTCGCGCGGCAGCTTGTAGCCCGCGATGTGGGTGCGGCAGTGGTCCTGGATCGATTCGAGCGTCGGCGGCGCGCCGTCGTCGCGCGGCTGCACGACGGCGACGACGCGCTGGCCCCAGCGCTCGTCGGGGATGCCGACGACCACGCAGTCGTAGACGTCGGGGTGCCCCTTGACCGCGCCCTCGACCTCTTCGGGGTAGATCTTCTCGCCGCCCGAGTTGATCGACACCGAGCCGCGTCCGAGCAGCGTGATCGTGCCGTCGGACTCGTACGGTCGCGAAGTCGCCCGGCATCGCGTACCGGACGCCGGCCTTGTCGGTCACGAACGTCTCCGCGGTCTTCGCCGGGTCCTTGTAGTACTCGAGCGGGATGTTGCCGCGTCGAGCGACCTTGCCGATGACGTCGGAGCCGACGGGCACGATCTCGAGGTTCTCGTCGAGCACGACGGTGTCCATGATCGGCTTCACGGTCGGCCCGCCCTTCATGGCGGTCTTACCCTTCTGCACCATCGTGTAGCCGTTCGAGCCGCTCTCCGAAGACCCGATGGCCTCGGTGACGATGAGGTTCGGGAACCGCTCCATGAACTGCTCCTTGACCGAGGGCGAGAACAGCGCCGCGGTGCTCGACAGCGAGACCCACGTGGAGAGGTCGCGAGCCGGCTTGCCGGGGTCTTCGAGCGCCTCGAGCAGCGGGCGCGCCATCGCGTCACCAGTGATCATGATCGCGTGCACGCCTTCGTCGGAGATCAGCTCGAACACGGTGCTCGGGTCGAACTGGGGGAGGAGCACGATCTTGTTGCCGACGAAGCTGCCGCCCATCACGCCCCACTGCGTCGCGCCGTGCATGAGCGGCGCGATCGGCATCATCACCGCCTGCGCCGGATTGGCGAGGCCCTTCTCGACCATCGCCTCCGGGCGCTCGACGCGCGTGTTCGTGACCGGGTCGATCCCGCCGCCGAGGGCGAAGAAGACGTCCTCGTGGCGCCACACGACGCCCTTCGGCATGCCGGTCGTGCCACCCGTGTAGAGGATGTACCGGTCGTCGGCCGAGCGCGGCGCGAAGTCGCGCTCGGGTGATCCGCTCGCCATCGCGGCCTCGTAGTCGATCGAGCCGAGGCCTTCGAGGTCGGCGGCCGAGCCGTCGTCGATCACGATGGAGTGGGTGAGCAACGGAAGGCGATCGAGCACCCCGCGCACACGGGGTGCGTACTCGCGCTGGTAGATCAGCGCCTTCAGGTCCGCGTTGTCGAAGAGGTACGCGAGCTCGTCCTCGACGTAGCGGTAGTTGATGTTGACCCACACCGCGCGGAGCTTGAAGACCGCCCACAGCGTCTCGACCCACTCGACCGAGTTCTGGGCGTAGATCCCGACGTGGTCGCCGGGACCGACGCCGTGCTCGCCCAGGTGGTGCGCGAGGCGGTTCGCCCGCTGCTCCATCTCGGCGTAGGTGCGGTGCTTGCCGTCACAGACGAGGTACTCACGATCCGCCGAAGTGGTCGACCGCGTTCTCGAACAGGTCTGCGAGGTTGAACTCCATCGTCTCCGCTCTCGGGCGTTCGGCGTTCGGGGTGCCGGGCCGCTCGGGCCCAGGGGTCAATGTACGCGACGACCTGACGCTCCGTCAGAAGCGTGTCGCGGCCCTGCTCCCTCGCTCCGCTCCGGTCAGCGGGTCAGGTCGGCGAGGAGCCGCATGGTGTCCGGATCGGTCCCGCCGAGGAGCATGGTGGTGACCGGGGTGTCGCGCCACGCCTCGAGCCGTTCGGCGATGCGCTCCTTGGGGCCGACGAGGGAGATCTCGTCGGCGAAGGCGTCGGGCACCGCGAGGATCGCCTCGTCGCGCTTGCCCTCGAAGAAGAGATCCTGGATCCGGTGGGCATCTTCCTCGAAGCCCATGCGTGCCATCAGCTCGGTGTGGAAGTTCTTGGTCTTCGCGCCCATCCCCCCGATGTAGAAGCCGAGGGTCGCCTTGACCGGCCAGAGGGCTTCGTTGACGTCGTCGTTGACGTTCACGAACACGTTCACCGCGATCTCGAAGCCGGGCTTGATCGTGGCGAGGTTCGCCTCGTACACGTCGGTTCGGTACGGCGAGTAGTAGAGGGGAACCCAACCGTCGGCGATCTCGAATGCGAGCGCGACGTTCTTCGGGCCCTCTGCGCCGAGGAAGATCGGGATCTCGGTGCGCAAGGGGTGCGTGATCATCTTGAGCGGCTTCCCGAACCCGAGCGCACCCTCGCCGCGGTACGGCAGTGGGTAGTGCTCCCCGTCGCTCTGCACCGGCTCCGCCCGCGCGATCGCGTCGCGGACGATCTGCACGTACTCCCGCGTGCGGGCGAGCGGCTTCGAGAACGGCCGCCCGTACCACCCCTCGACCACCTGGGGTCCGCTGACCCCGATGCCGAGGCACGCCCGTCCTTCGGACAGGCCGTCGAGCGTCATCGCGTGCATCGCCATCGCGGTGGGCGTGCGCGGCGGAGATCTGCGCGATCCCGGTGCACAGCTTCACGCGGCTCGTCGCGGCCGCGACCGCCGCGAGGGGAGAGAACGCATCGGAGCTCCACGACTCGCCGGTCCAGATCGAGTCGAACCCGACGTCTTCGGCCGCGGTCGCCGCGGCGACGAGCTCGCGCGCCGGTCGCGGTTGCGCGGTCCAGTACCCGAACTGCAGTCCCAGCTTCATGCGCAGGAGCATACGGGGCGACCTGCCCCCGTCCGGGCGGTCGTCTGGCGGACGGCGGGCGGTGCCTGATTGACTGACGCCCTCGTCAGGAAGGGACGTCCGGAGACATGGCCGCACCAGATCGCACGCCCGTCATCGTGGGCATCGGGTTGTCCGACTACCCGAAGGCCCCCGACCTCGACGGCGTCCAGCACCACGTCCTCGCCGCGCAGCGCGCGCTGAAGGACTCGGGCGTCCCGAAGTCCGAGCTCGACGGCTACGTCAACGCCGGCGGCGGTGGCGGGATGATGATCGACGACGCGGTCACGATGGCGGAGTACCTCCGCATCGATCACCGGTACATCGACGGCACGATGACCGGTGGCTCGTCGTTCGAGTTCCACGTCCAGCACCTCGCCAGCGCGATCCGCGACGGCGTGTGCGACACCGCGCTCGTCACCTACGGATCCGACCAGCTCTCTCGGATGGGTCGCAGCCTGGGTACGGGCGGCTTCCAGCGGGCCGGTCAGCGCGTCGGCGGTCCGGTCCAGTACGAGGTGCCCTACGGCAACTCGCTCGTCGGGTCGTACGCGATGCACGCGCAGCGCCACATGCACGAGTTCGGCACCACGTCCGAGCAGCTCGCCGAGATCGCCGTCGGGGTCCGCGAGTTCGCCTCGCTCAACCCCCACGCGATCTACCGCGACCCGATCACGGTGGACGACGTCGTCACGAGCCGGATGGTTGCTGACCCGCTCCACAAGCTCGACTGCTGCGCGATCACCGACGGCGGCGGCGCGTTCATCATGACGACGGCCGAGCGAGCGAAGGACCTTCCGAACCCGCCGGTGTACGTGCTCGGCGCGGCCGGTGCGCAGACCCACTGGAACGTCTCCCAGCAGACCGACTTCACGTCGTCGGCCGGCGCGCTGGCCGGGCCCATCGCGTTCGAGCAGGCGGGCCTGACCCACGACGACGTCGACATGTTGATGTTCTACGACTCGTTCACGATCACGTGTCTGATCCTGCTCGAGAGCATCGGGTTCGTGCCCAAGGGCGAAGGCGGACCGTTCGTCGCCGAGGGGCACCTCAAGCGGGGTGGCAAGTGGCCGCTCAACACCGACGGGGGCGGGCTGTCGTCGTGCCACCCCGGCATGCGCGGCATCTTCTTGATCATCGAATCGGTCCGGCAGCTGCGCGGCCAGGGCGGTGAGGCCCAGGTCCCCGACTGCAACGTCGCGCTCGCGGCGGGCTCCGGCGGCTGGCTCAGCTGCATCGGGGTCGCCATCCTCGGGAAGGACGCACCCGCATGACCCCTCCATCCAACGGGCGCACGACGACGCACGAGGTCAAGACGGTCGAGGAGTGGTCCAAGCCGCTCCCCAAGCCCGATTTCGTGAACGGGGAGTACTGGCAGGCGGCGGCCGACGGTCGTCTCCTGGTCCAGGAGTGCCCCGCGTGCGGGCATCGCCAGTGGTACCCGCGCGCGCTGTGCACGGCGTGCGGCGCGGACCCGGACTGGCTCGAGTGCTCTGGTCGCGGCACCGTCCACACGTTCACGGTCATCCGCCAGTTCGGCATGAAGCCGTTCCGTGACGCCCTGCCGTACGTGATCGCGATGATCGACCTCGAGGAGGGCCCGCGCGTCTTCGGCGACGTCACCGACTGCGATGTCGACGAGGTCACGATCGGGATGCCGGTCGAGGTCTGGTTCACGAAGGCGGCCGACGACGTCGGTGTCGCGAGCTGGCGCCCCGCGTCCGGTTGAGCCCTCAGGGCGCGGTAGCGTCGTCCCGGCCGCCGGGCGGCAGTCACCCCCTCGAACGGAGTCGACAAGATGCGCAAGATCGCAGCAGTGCTCATGACCGTTGGACTGGTGCTCGGCGCGGTGGCGCTCGCTGCGCCCGCGGGTGCGAGCGCGCCGGCCAAGACGTCGAAGCAGTGCAAGGCGTTCAAGAAGTTCGACCTTCCGGCGCTCAACGGCTCCACGACCAAGAAGAAGAGCGCGGCCACGGCGAAGCAGCTCCGCAAGATCGCACGTGCGTCGTCCGGGAAGACGAAGTCCGCCGCCAACACCCTCGCGAAGTCGTTCGCGAGCTACGCCGAACAGCGGTGACGCCGGCGACCTCGTGGATGCGGCGAACGTCACGGCCCTCGGGACCCTCTCGCTCGCGGCGCTGAAGTGCATCGGGACCAGCATCACGCTGCCCGACATCACCCTGCCCGGCAGCTGACCGTCAGCGGGGGCGCTGCCCGTCCTTCGGTGCGATGAACACGATCGCGGCTTCGGCGAGCAGCTCACCCTCGCACGACGCGGTGCCCCACACGTGGATCTTCCGGCCCTCGACCCGGTCGACGCCGGCCTCGTAGTCGATCCGCTTCCGCAGCGGTGTGGGGCGGAGCATCTTCACGGTGAGCGTGCCGGTGAAGCCGGCCGAGCCGGAGAGCGTCTGCGCGGTCCCGAGGAGGTCGTCGAACGCCGCGGCCACGAACCCTCCGTGCACGTGACCGATCGGTCCTTCGTACGCGGGGGAGTACGTCGCCGACCCGACGAGGCGATCCTCGCGGTACTCCCACTGCAACGGTGCTGCGAGCGGGTTGGATCGCCCGGCGATGCCACTGCGCTCGAGGAGGGCCCCGTCGTCACCGCCCACGCCTCCGAGCCCACCCTTGGCGTGCAGGCTCGGGAGTGGCTCGAGCTGATCCGCGACCGCGCGCACCGACTCGGTGGCCGCGCGCACCGCGTCGAGATCGGCCTCCGCCACGTCGACGTGCGCCGTGAGCTCGATGAGCCGCTTCACCTCACGGACGAGCGCGTGCTTCGCGGCTCGGGGCGCGTTCTCGACCGGATCGTGCCCGTCGTAGGTGGAACGGGCTTCGGGGGGCAGTGGCACGGGGAGCCAGCCTAGGGCCGCGTCCCGAGGCCGAGCCCGAGCCTCACGAGCGCAGCCAGGTCTCCCGTGCGAGCACACGCCAGCCGGCACCTCGCTCGAGGAAGAGGCGCACGTCGTCGGCGACGACCTGCTTCCCGGCGTCGGAGTCGTAGAACCGTGCGCGCAGGTCGGCGACCGTGCGGAAGTGCAGCTCCGCGATGCCGTCGGCGTCGGGGGCGCCCGGAGTGATCGGCTCGATGACCACGTTCTGCACGTAGCGCCAGAGGGCCGGGTGATGCACCCTGGCGATGGGCCAGTGGACCTCGCCCCAGTGCCGGGCCATCTCGCCGCGGCTGAGCCCCGGTGCGGCGCGTACGAAGGAGATGCGCACCACGCCCGGCGATTCCGTTCCGTCGGGCCAGTCGCGCGCGTACTCGATGCGCACGCGCTCGTCGACGAGGTACGCGTCGACCTCGGCGCCCGGGAACCACCCCGCGACGGTGGCCGCGTCCGGTGCGTGGTCGAGCCAGGCCGTGGCGAGCGCGGTGACCTCGGGCGGGTGCTCGGCCGGCTCGTCCGCACACGGCACGTGCACGGCGAAGGCCAGCACCGACGCGTCGTCGGGCGCGCGGTCGGTCGAGCACGGGCCCCGCACGACACACACGACCTTCTGGGCGCTCGAGCGATCGGTCATGCCGTTCCCTGGGCGCGCCGCGTCAGCCCAGGACGGTCGCGATGTCGACCGGTCGGACGCCGGCCTCCTTCGTGATGGTCTGTACCGCGCCGCTGTCGTCGCGTGCCAACAGCGCAGCGACCGCGGCTGCGACCTCGGACGGGTCGAGCATCGACCGTTGCTGGCCGGCCATCTCGGCCTTCTGGCGCTCGGTCACCATCGGTGTGTCGATCCCGCCGGGACAGATGGCGTGCACGCGTACGCCGGCGCGACCGAGCTGGGGTGCGACGCTCGTGACGAGCCCGATGACGCCGTGCTTCGTCGCCGAGTACACGGGGTCGCCCCCGTACGGGAGGAGCCCCGCGACCGAGGCCGTGGCGACGATCGAACCCCCGCCCGAGGCGATGATCGCCGGTGCGAGCGCGTGGATGCCGAACAGCACCCCGAAGAGGTTCACGCCCACCATGGTCCGGGCTCGGTGGACACTGGTGTCGAGGAACCGCTCGGGCTGCGGCGCGGCGAGGATCCCGGCGTTCAGGTGGGCGAGATGCACACCGTTATCACCCCGGAGCTCGGTGGCCAGCACGCTCCATGCGTCGGCGTCGCTGACGTCGAGGTGGACGAACCGACCGCCGACCTGGCGAGCGATCGCGTCGCCCCCCTCGTCGATGTCGACGGCGATCACGTGCGCACCGTCCTCGGAGAGTCGCCGCGCGCTCGCCGCGCCCACCCCCGACGCCGCCCCCGTCACGACCGCGGTCTTCCCGTCGAACTGACCCATCGCGCGGACGCTACTCCGGTCGGCGCGTCGGTCGGTTCCGGGACAGGTGAGCGCCGTTGTCCGCGAGGACGAACTGGCCCGTGACGCCGCGCCCGAGATCGGACGCCAGGGCGACGGCGACACGGGCGAGATCGTCGGGCTCGTTCATGCGTTGCAGCGGGATCGATGCCGTGAGCGCGTCGATGTACTCGTCGCTCAGCGCCGCGCGCACCTCGGTCGTGAGCGTGGTCCCCGGGGCGATCGCGTTCACCCGGATCCCGTGGGGTCCGAGCTCGGCGGCAAGGGTCTGGCTCAAGTGGTTCACGCCGGCCTTCGCTGCGCCGTACGCGGCGAGATCGAGGGCGGGGCGGGTGGTCTCGCCCGAGGTGACGTTCAGGATCACGCCCCCGGTTCCGGCCGCGACCATGGCGCGTGCCTCCGCGCGGCAACACGCGGCCGTGAGCAGCAGGTTCTGGGCGACCACGTCGCGCACGTGGTCGTCGTCCTGCTCGAGGAACGGCGCCGGCATCCGCCCGCCCAGCATCCCCACGTTGTTCACCGCGACGTCGAGACCGCCGAGGGCTCCCCGCGTCTGGTCGACCAGGTGCGCCGCCGCGCCGTCGGCGCGGAGGTCGACCACGACCTCCGCCGCGGTGGCGGTGCCGCCACCGTCGAGCCCACGGATTGCATCACCCGTCGCCCGGAGGCCGGCCGCGTCCTTGTCCGCGATGGCGACCTCGCACCCCGCGCGCGCGAACCAGGTGGCGATCGCCCGTCCGATGCCGGCGCCCGCGCCGGTGACGAGCGCGCGGCGACCGTCGAGCCCGAGGTCGATCAACTCCCGACCTCGAGGACGACCTTGATCGCGCCCGAGGCCCGGTCGGCCGCGACGCGGAACGCCTCCGCGGCGTCGTCGAGCGGGAAGCGGTGGGTGACCAGGGTCGCGGCGATCTCGGGATCGCCCGCAAGCAGCGCGGCCGCGTCGCCGAGGTCGGTGCCGTGCTCATGGCTGCCGTACGTGAACGACCACCGGAAGCCCAGCTCCTGCATCGCCGCAGCGAACCCGGGCATCGGGACCGGGTCCCACGGGGTGGACAGGAACAGGACGAGCCCGCCCGGCCGGCAGAGCTCGACCGCGGTCGCCAGTGCGGACTCGGTGCCTGCGCACTCGAGCACCACGTCGTACTCGCCTCGCGTGGTCCCGGCACCGAGCCGCTCACCGGCGGCGCGCTGGGCGTCGTGGCGCGCGACGAGGCCCACCTCGCCGGCGAGGGGCGCGCGGCCGCGACCGCGGCGAGTCCGATGCTTCCGGCGCCGACGACCGCCACGCGTTCGCCGCCCGTGATGCCGGCGAGCCGCACGCCGTGCGTCGCGACACCGAGCGGTTCGACCAGGCATGCATCGTCGACGCCGAGCCCGTCGGGGAGCGGGACGAGCGACGCCGGCCGGGCGCGCACCGCGTCGGCCATGCCTCCGTCGGCGCCGACCCCGAGCACGCGCTGCGCGCCGGTACGGCAGCGGTGTGCAGCACCTCCGAGGCACTGGTCGCACTCGCCGCACGGGACGTTCGGATCGACCGTGACCGCGGTGCCGTCCTCGGTCAGCCCGGCGAACTCATGTCCCAGCGTGTGGGGCAGGGGTCCGAAGCCCGCGAGGTGCAGGTCCGAGCCACAGATGCTCGCGCTCCGGATGCGCAGCAGCTCGCCGTCACCTTCGGGTTCGGGGACGTCGGCCACCTCGATGCCCCGCTCGGTGTTGCGGACGCCGCGCACCTCAGGCGCCGGTCGTTGCTCGAAGTGTCATGATCCCCCCGGCTCGCGAGTGTACGGGGGGTGCGCCGGATGGGCGATGGGACGAACGTCGGCGGACCACTGGCGGACGCGCAGCGCGAGTCGTGGGCGACCCGGGGCTACTTCGTCCTCCCGCGGTTCGTGGACGCTGCGACCTGCGCCGCGATGCACGAGCGCGCGGTCGAGCTGTGCCGCAAGGATGCGGCCGGCGAGTCGATCCGGCATTCACTCGTCGATCCCGAGCGCAACCCGTGGGTGGACGCACGCGAGCCCGAGGACCGGGTCTCGAAGGTGTTCATCCTCCACGACTGGGATCCGGTGTTCGGGCCGTTCACGCGTGACCCGCGCCTGGTCGCGGTGCTCGGTGAGCTGCTCGGCCCCGACATCGACTGCTTCCTCTCACAGTTCATCTTCAAGAACCCGGGGGCCATCGGGCAGCCGTGGCACCAGGACTCCCTCTACTTCCCGTTCGAGCCGGCCGACCAGGTGGGCATCTGGCTCGCGGTGACGGCAGCCACGGCGACGAACGGGCCGTTGTCCGTGCTCCCCGGTTCGCATCGTGAGCCGGTGCACGCGCACGTCGCCGACCAGCGGCCCGACGCGAACCTCGGGTACACCGAGATCGTCGACATGGACTTCTCTGGTGCCGAACGCGTGCTGATGGACGCGGGTGATCTCCTGGTCTTCGACAGCCATCTGATGCACTGCTCGTCGGACAACGTGTCCGACGGCCGACGCGCGGCGATGGTGTATCACTACGCACGCGCCGGCACCGTCGACCACACGTACGCACGTCTCCGCGAACAGCAGGACGCGATGGGTGAGATGCCCGACGACGTGAAGGCCGCGGCCACTGCCGGCGACGCGGAGTCGCCGTACCACTGGATGCCGGTGCGCCGCAGCGGCGACGTGGTCGAAGCAACATGACGGCGGCGGCGGGATCGAGGCCGGATGCCTGATCGAGCCGGGATGCCTGATCGAGCCGGGAGGATGGAGGCCAGCTGATGGGACCGACGATTCGGGCCGGGGTGTTCGCCGGCGACGGGACGTGGGACGTGCGCGAGCTGCCGGCTCCCGAGCCACCGGCCGGCGGCGCGGTGCTCCAGGTCGAGGCGGTGGGTCTCTGCGGGAGCGACCTCGCCCAGCTGCACGGTGGGATCGGTGTGCCGGGTGAGACGTTCCCGGTGGTGCCCGGTCACGAGATCGTCGGGCGCATCCACGCGATCACGCCGGAGGCGGCCGGCGCGTGGGGCGTCGCCGAAGGCGACCGCGTCTGCGTCGACGAGATCCTGCGCTGCGGAGCATGTGCGGCGTGCCGCTCCGGCGATCCGGAGTGCTCGGGCATGCACGTGTACGGCTACACGCTCGGGCTCGAGCGCGACAGTGGCTGCTGGGGTGGGTACGCGGAGCGCATGGCGCTGCTCCCGGGCACCAACGTGCACACGCTGCCCGCCGACGTCGCCGCCCGAGGAGCTCACGATGTTCGAGCCGCTCGCGAACGCGGTGTACTGGGTCGAGCGCGCCGGCGTGCAGCTCGGCGACACCGTCGTGGTGCAGGGACCGGGCCACCAGGGACTCGCCTGCCTCGTCGCGGCGCGAGCCGCGGGCGCATCGACCGTGGTCGTGACGGGGACGAGTGGCGATGCCGCCCGACTCGACGCCGCGCGGGCGCTCGGCGCCGACGCGACGATCGACGTCGAGGCCGAGGACCCGGTCGCCCGCCTCGGTGAGCTCACCGGCGGCCGGATGGCCGATGTCGTGATGGACCTCGCGGCGGTGGCGACCGCGACGGTCCCGCTTGCCGTGTCCCTCGTCCGCAACCGCGGCACGGTGCTGCTCGCGGGGTTGAAGCACTTCCAGCCGGTCGAAGGGCTGATCACCGACCTGATCGTGCTGCGCCAGCTCACCTTGGTGGGCGGGGCGGGCTTCACTCCCGCCTCGATGCGTGTCGCGGTCGACCTGGTCGCGTCCGACCGCTTCGATCGGTCGGTCCTCGTCGGGGACGTCGTCACCCTCGACACCCTCGACGAGGGCATCGCCCTCCTCGCGAGGTCACTCCCGGGAAGGGACTCGGTCCACGTCTCCCTGGTGCACGGCTAGCCGCCGGTGATCTCGGTGGGGTCGATGCCGAGGTAGCGCTCGAGGTTGCGGTGGAGGTTCTCGATCCGCATCTCTTCGCGCGAGAGCGTGAGGTGGGTGAAGCCGGGCTGGTGCAGGCCGCGCTGGGCGCGCTGGAGGTTGGCGATGTCCTGGTTGAACACGGTGCCGACGTCCGCGGTCTCGGCGTCCATCGTCACGTCGACCGGCCGAGCGCGCGGCGCGTCGGGCGCCACGCGCTGCAGGAACAGCAGATCGAGCAGGCAGTCGTCGGGGGTGCTCCCCGGTCGGGTGCGCACGATCGCGAGGCTCTCGACGAGGAAGACCGGTGAGATGTTCGGGAAGCAGTTGTACTGGTGCAGGTCGGTCACCTGCGCGTCGTCGAACCGGCCGAGGTCGATGCCGGACTCGGCGCCTCGGGCACGGATGAGCCGGGCGAGCATCGCCCGCACGGACTCGTCGGCCGGACGCTCCGGGACCGGGCCCGGGTCCTCACGACCCGGCTGCCCGACGCGCTCACCCTGCGTCGCGACGAACGACTCCCAGATCTCCTGGTCGGTCGCGCCGTTGCGCAGCCGCGGGCTCGGGATGCCGTAGGGCTGGCCCAGACGACCGTGGCGCTCCCACACCTCTTGCGGCCCGTTGACGTCATCGGTCGACGGGATCATCTGCCGGTGGATGCCCTGCACGTGGTACGTCTCGCTGAACGCGTCGATGCCGGTCTTCCAGTTGCAGGGGAGGGGGATCGTGACGATCGCCTGTGCCGCGTACTCCTCGGGCCGGAGCCAGGCGGTCTCCTCGACGACCGGCGCGAGGAACGCTGCGAGTGGCTCGGCACCGAGGTCGAGGTTCACGAAGACGAGGGAGCCCCACGTGTCGACCTGCACGGCATTGAGCGCGTAGTCGTCGTTCTGCAGGACGCCGAAGCCCTTGCGCGACGGAACCTCGCGGAGGCGGCCGTCGAGTCCCCAGCACCACCGGTGGTACACGCAGCGGATCTCCTCGAGACCGGTACCCGAGCCGTTGCAGAGCTCGTTGCCCCGGTGGAGGCAGACGTTCTGGAACGCGCGCAGGTCGCCGTCGTCGCCGCGCACGATGAGCACCGAGAGGGTCCCGACCGTGTACTCGAACCAGTCGCCCGGTGCGCGCACGTGGTCGACGGTGCACGCGAGCTGCCAGACGTGCGGCCAGAGGCGCTCGGACTCGAGCTGCGCCCAGGCGGCGTCCGTGTAACGCGAGGCCGGGACTCGTACAGGCGTGCGGCGCGGGCTGACGTCACCGATCGTGCTGCCGACCGGCGCCTCGTCGGTGACCTCGCCGGTGTACTTCGGGCCCCCGGGCGCAGCGTCTCGGATACGGCTCACGCCACAACCCTAGGCTCTCGTGCATGCCTGCACTCCTGGGACGCGTGGCGGTCATCACCGGGGCCGGACGGGGGATGGGACGGGAGCACGCGCGGTTGTTCGCCGCGGAGGGTGCGCGCCTGGTCGTCAACGACAACGGTGCGGAGGCCGACGGCACCGCGAGCGATCCCGCAGTCGTCGTGGCGATCGCCGACGAGCTGCGTGCCGCCGGCGCCGAGGTCGTCGCGAGCGACCACGACGTGGCAACCATGGAAGGCGCGCAGGCAACGATCGACCTCGCGCTCGACGCATACGGATCGTCTCGACGTGCTGGTGAACAACGCGGGGATCCTGCGCGACCGCATGTTCGTGAACATGACCGAGGACGAGTGGGACGCGGTCGTCCGCGGGCACCTCCGCTCGACGTTCTGCACGACGCGGCTCGCAGCCGGCCACTGGCGCGACCGCACGAAGGCCGGGGACGAGGTCCGGGCATCGGTCGTGAACGTGTCGTCGACCTCGGGGCTGCTCGGCGCGGTGGGGCAGAGCAACTACGGCGCGGCGAAGGCCGGCATCGCTGCGATGACCGTGATCGTCGCCGAGGAGCTCGGCCGATACGGCGTGCGGGCGAACGCGATCGTGCCCGTTGCCCGCACGCGCATGACCGAGGAGGTCGCGGGGATCGCCGACATGGTGCGCGCGCCCGAGGACCCCGGCGCCTTCGACACCTTCCACCCCGCGAACGTTTCGCCGGTCGTCGCGTGGCTCGCCACGGAGGCGCTGTCCCGCCACCGGACGGGTCCTCTACGTGCGCGGGGGCGAGGTCCGGGTCGTAGAGGGCTGGCACTACACCCAGTCGTGGGCACACGACGGCCGCGGGACGGTCGACGAGGTCGGTGCCGCGCTGGAGCCGCTGCTGGGGATCGGACCATGACGCAGGTCCTACCCGATGACGGGGTGAGTGTCGGGCGCACCATCTCGGCCGACTCGCACGTCACCGAGCCGCCCGAGGCCTACGCCGACATCGACCCGAGGTTCGCCGACCGAGCGCCGAAGCTCGTGTACCTCGACGACATGGGCGCCACGATGATCACCGACCCGGACAGCCCCCGACAGGGCTACGTGCCGTTCTCGATGATCGCGGGCGCCGGGGTCCCCGCGGAGGAGCTCGGCTACACCCAGGGCAAGCGCTGGGAGGAGCTGCACCGCGGCGGGTACGACGCGGTCGCTCGGCTCGAGGAGCAGGACGTCGACGGCGTGTCGTCCGAGGTGCTGTACCCGTCGGTCGGCATGCTGCTCTGCAACAACCCCGACTTCGACTACAAGAAGGCCTGCTTCGACGCGTACAACCGCTGGCTCGCACCCTGGTGCGCGACTGCGCCGGATCGTCTCCTCGGCGTCGGCCAGACGGCGATGCGCAGCCCGGAGGAAGGCATCACCGATCTGGAGTCGATCGCGGCGCTCGGCTTGCGCGGGGTGATGCTGCCGGGCGTCCCCGCGGTCGAGGACTACGACCACCCGGTGTACGACCCGTTCTGGGAGGCCGCGGTCGACATCGGCCTCCCGGTGTCCTTCCACATCCTCACCGGTGGGGCGGGGGGGATCGCGAGCGACGGCTACCGGGGACCGAAGATGAACTCGTTCCTCGGCATCATCCGGGGCAACCAGGACCTCGTCGGCACGCTGATCTTCGGTGGCGTGTTCGAGCGGCATCCCGACCTGCGCATCGTCTGCGTCGAGGCCGACGCCGGATGGGCGCCCCACTGGATGTACCGCGCCGACCACGCGTTCCACCGGCACCGCAACTGGCTGGGCTCGGGGGAGCTGTCGCGCCTGCCTTCGGAGTTCTTCCGGGAGCACGTCTACCTGACGTTCCAGGACGACTGGGTCGCGTTCAAGATGCTCGACCTCGTCAACGACGAACGCCTGCTGTGGGCGAACGACCACCCGCACTCGGACGCGACGTGGCCCCATTCCCAGGCGCTCCTGGAGGAGCAGACGGCCCACATGACCGACGAGCGTCGGGCCCGGATCCTGTGGCGGAACACCGCGGAGCTGTACGCGATCCAGTCTTGAAACGCGTTCCAGTCGCGGGCAGACTCCCCGCACGACGGCATACCGTGTCGGCGGCAACAACCGACGTTGAGCACAACGTTCACGGATTCCTAGGGGGGACTCGGTGAGGCACACTCGCTGGGTGGCATTCGTTGCCACCATCGTTCTCGTGGCTGCAGGCACGACGGCAGTCGCGTTCGCACAGGGGAGCAGCGGCGACAAGCCGACTGCGACCGACGTCGGGATCACCGACAAGGAGATCCGGGTCGCGGTCATCGCCGACGTCGACACGGCGCTCGCACCCGGGCTCTTCCAGGGCTCGGTCAACGGCGTGAAGGGCTGGGCCAAGGCGGTCAACGCCAACGGTGGGCTGGCCGGCCGCAAGGTCGTGGTCGACTTCATCGACTCGAAGCTCAACGCCGACGAGGCACGCAACGCGGTCATCAAAGCGTGCTCGGAAGACTTCGCGCTGGTCGGCACCTCGGCGCTGTTCCTCAACAACGTCGACGACATCGAGAGCTGCGTCGACCAGGCCGGCCAGGCGGTCGGCATCCCCGACATCGCGGTCGTCACGACCGAGGTCGCCCAGCAGTGCTCGGACACGACGTTCGCGGTGAACCCGCCGACGCTCATCTGCTCCACGAAGGACGACCACCCGCAGACGTACCACGGCAACGCGGGCCGAGCCTTCTACTACGAGAAGAAGTTCGGCAAGGACCTGCACGGCGCGTACATCTTCTCGTCGGACCTCAAGTCCGCCGAGAACGCCAACCGCGCGTCCATGACCGAGATGCAGGAGGCCGGCAGCGGCATCAAGCAGGACTTCGAGGCGCTGGTCTCGGGGAGCTCGACCCAGGCGGCGTACACGCCGATCGTCCAGCAGCTCAAGGACAACAGCTCCAACTACGCCCAGAGCGGGTCGTCGTTCAACTCCACGGTGCTGCTGCGCAAGGAGGCCAAGCTCCAGGGTGTGAACGACCCGAAGTTCGTCTGGGACTGCACCCTCCAGTGCTACGACAAGAACTTCCTGGAGCAGGGTGGCGCCGACGTCGAGGGGCAGTACGTCTCGACGCTCTTCCTCCCCTTCGACGAGGCGAGCGTCAACAAGACGCTCTCGCAGTTCCTGAAGTACACCGGCAAGGACAAGGCCGACGGCTTCGGGCTCCAGGCGTACGCGTCAGGGCTGCTGATGCAGCAGGGGATCGAGGAGATCGTCAGCTCCGACGGGGTCAACGGGGTCACCCGACAGGCGCTGTTCGACAAGCTGAACGGCATCAGCGACTTCGACGCCGGCGGCATGATCGGGACGACGAACATCGGCGAGCGCACGCCGAGTCCCTGCTACGTGCTCTCCCAGGTCAAGAACGGGAAGTTCGTTCGGGTCACTCCCTCGAAGAAGGGGACCTTCGACTGCAAGGCGCGCAACCTGATCGACGTCAAGCTGGACCTCATCAAGTAGGGGAAGCACGCAGGATGACGGGGCGCCGCAGCACCTGCTGCGGCGCCCCGTCCATCCATTTCTGGGCCCGTCGTGGGGGCTCGCCGAACCGAAGGGGGACACGGTGAGGTGGATGCGGGTGGTGGCGCTGGGCGCCGCGGCGGCGATGCTGATGAGTCTCACGACGGCAGTGGCCGTCGCCGGCACGCGGGACCAGAGCGGCGGCAAGGAGTCGCTCGAGGCCACGGACGTCGGCATCACGAGCACGGAGATCCGCATCGCGGTGATCGCGGACGTCGACAACCCGTTCCAAGCCGGGCTGTTCCAGGGATCGGCCGACTCGGTGGCGGCGTTCGGGAAGTGGATCAACGCCAACGGGAAGCTGGCCGGACGGAAGGTCGTGGTCGACTTCATCGACTCGCACCTGAACGCGGACGAGACCCGCAACGCGATCATCAAGGCCTGCTCCGAGGACTTCGCGATCGTCGGGACGTCGGCGCTGTTCGTGAACAACGTCGACGACCTCACGGGGTGCGTCGACAGCGCGGGCGCGGCGACCGGGCTGCCCGACTTCCCGGTGGTGACCACGGAGCCCGTGCACCAGTGCTCGCCCGTGTCCCACCCGATCAACCCGCCGACGCTCGTGTGCGACACGATCGACCAGCACCCGCAGACGTACCTGTCCGGCGTCGGGCCGACGAAGTACTACCTGAAGAAGTTCAAGAAGCTCTCGGGCGCGTTCCTCTACCCGTCCGACCTCAAGGCAGCCAAGGACTCACAGGTGCCGGGGTTCACGGCGCAGCAGGACGCCGGTATCAAGGCCGACGTGGAGGCCGACGTCTCGGCGCGGGCTCCACAGACCGTGTACACACCCATCGTGCAGCAGATGAAGGACGCCGGCTCGACCTACGCCCGGAGCGGGCTCGGGTCGGACAGCACGGTCTCGCTGCGCAAGGAGGCCAAGCTCCAGGGCCTGACCGACGTCAAGGTGTGGGACTGCTCCGTGCAGTGCTACAACGGCGCACTCCTCGAGCAGGGCGGCGCCGACGTCGAGGACCAGTACGTCTACCTCGGCTTCGTGCCGTTCGAGGAGACCGGATCCAACAAGATGCTCGCGAGCTACGTGAAGTCCGTCGGCAGGGACAAGGCCGACGGGTTCGGCGCGCAGGCCTGGGCCGCGTCCATCTACTTCCGCGACGCGGTCGACACGATCGTCAAGGGTGGGGGCAACAACGCGCTCACCCGGGCCCGACTCCTCGAGGCGGCGGACGGCATCAACGGGTTCACCGCCGAGGGGATGATCGGCAAGACCGACGTCGGCAAGCGGACCCCATCGACGTGTTATGCCATCCTCCAGGTCAAGAACGGCAAGTTCGTGCGGGTGACGCCTTCGAAGAAGGGAACCTTCACGTGCAACCCGAAGGATCTCGTGACGCTGAAGCTCGACCTGATCAAGTGACGCGACTGCAGGACCGGTAGGAGAGGACGGCTGTGGCAACAGTGACCGAGCGGCTCGCGAGCCGGCAGCACCGCGCGACGTTGCTGTCGGCGATCGGCGTCGCGCTGTTCGTCGGCTTCATCATCCAGGAGTCGTGGGCAGGTCGTGAGGTCACCGGTGACTCGCTGCTGTTCTTCCTGATCGTCGGCATCACGCTCGGGTCGATCTACGCGGTCGCCGCGAGCGGTCTCGTCGTCACGTACACCACCTCGGGGATCTTCAACTTCGCCCAGGGCGCCATCGGCATGTTCATGGCGTTCATCTACTGGGAGCTGAAGATCAACCTCGGCATCCAGACGCTCGTCGCGCTCCTGATCACGGTGCTCATCGCCGCGCCGCTCTTCGGAGCGGGGATCGAGCGGTTGTTGATGCGCCGCCTCGCGACCGCACCGTTGGTCGCGCAGCTCGTCGTCACGATCGGTCTGATGCTCGCCCTGATCGGCCTCGCTGCGTTCATCTGGGATCCGACGGAGTCGCGCGCGGTCGGCACCTTCTTCGGGTCCGAGGGCTTCAACATCGGTTCGACGTTCATGCCGTACTACCGGCTCATCACGATCATCGCCGGCATCCTGATCGCGGTCGTCCTGCGCTTCGTGCTGTATCGAACGCGATTGGGCGTCGCGATGCGCGCCGTGGTCGACAACCGCGATCTCGCGGCCCTGAACGGCGTGAAGCCCGGCCGCGTCTCGGCGTTCTCCTGGGCGCTGGGGTCGTCCATGGCTGCGGTCGCCGGCATCTTCCTGGCCGAAGAGCTGAGCAGCCTGAGCATCGAGACGCTCACGCTCCTCATCGTCGACGCGTTCGCGGCGGCGATCATCGGTCGGCTCAAGAGCCTGCCGATGACCTACGTGGGGGGCATGATCATCGGGCTCTCCCTGTCGTTCCAGCAGAACTTCCTCACCTGGTCGGGGCGCTGGAGCTCGGCGAGCTTCGCGATCCCGACGATCATCCTGTTCCTGGCGCTGCTGTTCCTCCCGCAGGACCGCATCGAGGGACGCCGCTCGTCGACGATCAAGACGGCGCGGTTCATCAGCTTCAAGCGGGCCTTGTTCGGGTTCGTCGTCGTGTTCGTGGGGGTGGCGATCCTCGCCGGCGCGCTGGATCGCCCCAACATCCGCCGGCTCACGCTGGCGCTCGTCACCGCGCTGATCATGGTGTCGCTCGTCCCACTCACCGGGTGGTCGGGGCAGATCTCGCTCGCCGCGATCACGTTCGTCGGGATCGGCGCGTGGGCGACGTTCGAGTTCTCGACCGCGGGCGGCGAGCTGTTCGGCCTGGAGCTGTTCAATCCCGGCAACCCCTTGCTCCTGCTCGTGGGTGCGCTCGTCGCGGTGCCGTTCGGTGTGCTGATGGCATTACCCGCGCTCAGACTCAGAGGGCTCTATCTCGCGCTCGCGACCATGGCCTTCGCTCGCATGGCGGAGTTCGTGTTCTTCGATCAGCCCGAGATCTTCGGCGGGCAGGGTCGGCGCATCTCGGAGATCAGCGCGTTCGGCGCCAACATCAGCGCGCCGTTCAGCTTCTTGGGCATCGACTTCCCGCAGGACTCCGGCTTCCTGATCCTCACGGCGTTCCTCTTCGGTGTCGTCGGCATGATCATCGTCGCCATGCGCAAAGGAACGTTCGGTCGCCGGCTCATCGCGATGCGCGACAGTCCGGCAGCGTGCGCGACCCTCGGGGTCAACCTGCTGCGCACCAAGCTCTTGGTGTTCATGATCTCCGCGGCGGTCGCCGGGTTCGCAGGGGCGCTGCTCGGCGTCGCCCGCGGCACGGCGAGCACGATGGACTTCCAGATGCTCCAGGGCCTTCCGTTCCTGCTGCTGCTCGTGGTCGGCGGCGCCTCGGTGGTGTCCGGTGCCCTCGTCGGTGGCATCCTCCTGCAGGTGTTCACCTGGGTCACCGTGATCTTCCCGAACGGCTTGAAGATCCCGGTCATCGACATCGACGCGGTCGCGCTCCAGAGCAAGATCGGTCCGGGTCTCGCCGGGATCGGGATCGGGCGCAACCCGGAAGGCGCGGTCACCGAGGTCAGCCTCGCCTGGCAGGAGAAGGTCGAGCAACGCGGTGGCTCGAAGCCCGCGCCCACCACGCCGGGCGAGCCCGGTCCCGTCACCCCGGACGCGGCGCCGGCCGCGAGCCAGGGGGCCTGAGGTGCCGCTCCTCGACGTCAACCACGTGTCGGTCCGCTTCGGCGGGCTCCAGGCGCTCGACGAGGTCTCCGTCGCCGTCGAGGCGGGTCAGGTCACCGGCCTGATCGGGCCGAACGGTGCGGGCAAGACCACGCTGTTCAACGTCATCACCGGGCTCCAGCCGCCGACCAGCGGCAAGATCCTGGTCGACGGTGAGGACCTCACCCTGGCGAAGCCGCACCAGCGCGCGCGGAAGGGGATCGGCCGAACGTTCCAGCGCCTCGAGACCTTCGGGACGTTGAGCGCACGCGACAACATCCTCGTCGCCGCGGAGATGCGCAAAGGCTGGTCGCGCGAGAAGTTCGACCCGAACGAGCTCACCGACCAGGTCATCGAGCACGTCGGCCTCGAAGGCGTCGCCAACGAGCGCGTCGACTCGCTCCCGACCGGCACCGCGCGACTCGTCGAGGTCGCCCGGGCGCTCGCGACGAAGCCGCGCGTCCTGCTCCTCGACGAGCCGTCATCGGGACTGAACGAGTCCGAGACGACGGCGCTCGGCACGTTGTTGCGCGAGCTCGCGAGTGAGGGTCTCGGCGTCCTGCTCGTCGAGCACGACATGAGCTTCGTCATGGGGACGTGCCAGCAGATCCATGTCCTCGACTTCGGCCGGATCATCTCGGTGGGGACCCCGACCGAGGTCCAGGCCAGCCCCGACGTGCGCGCCGCGTACCTGGGTGGCGAGCAGGAACAAGAGGCGGCCGAGGCCGCACCCTCGTTGGTCGCGGTCGCTCGTGAAGCGGGTGACGCGATTGCCGAGGTGGCGGCCGACAGCGCGCCGGCACTCGTCCTGCGCGACGTGCGCGCCGCGTACGGGACGATCGAGGTGATCCACGGGCTCGACCTGGTCGTGCCGACCGGGCACGTGTTCGCGCTGCTCGGGCCGAACGGCGCCGGGAAGTCGACGACGCTCAAGGTGGCCAGCGGTCAGCTGAAGCCGACCAGCGGGACGGTCGAGATCCTGGGGCAGGACGTGACCGGCACGGCGGCCGACTCGCTCGCCCGCAACGGTGTGTGCCTCGTTCCCGAGGGCCGGGGGATCTTCCCGAACCTCACCGTGACCGAGAACCTCCGCATGGCGACGTACACCGGCGTGCCGCTCAAGAGCGTGCTCGAGCGGTCCTTCGACCGGTTCCCGCGCCTGAAGGAGCGCCGCAAGCAGGTCGCCGGGACCCTGTCGGGCGGTGAGCAGCAGATGCTCGCGATGGCACGGGCGCTCGCGACCGACCCGAAGGTGCTGCTCCTCGACGAGCTCTCGATGGGCCTCGCGCCGTTGATCGTCGAAGAGCTCTACGACGTGGTGAAGCGCATCGCGGCCGACGACGTCTCGATCCTCATCGTCGAGCAGTTTGCGCACGAGGTGCTCGGCGTCGCCGACGTCGCCGCGATCATGCTCCACGGGGCGGTCGAGTTCACCGGGGCACCCGCCGAAGTCGGCCCGGCGCTCGACCGCGCCTATCTGGGCGGTTCGATCGCCGGCTGACCGGCCCGGCTCGGCATGCCGACCCGCCGCACGATCAGCACGAGCGCGTAGATCCCGCACACGGCGGCACCGATCCCGACCGCGACCGGCGCGCTGCTGGCGGTCGCCACCGTGCCCATCCAGATCCCGCCGAGCGGGATCAGACCGGCCCACGCGACCGCGAAGAGCCCCATCAGGCGCCCGCGCTTCTCGTCGTCCGCGAGGTGCTGCAGCAGCGTGTTGAGCGAGGTCGTCGTCGAGAAGTAGCAGAACCCGACGAACGCGATCAGGGCCAACGACAGGATCCACGACGTGGAGAACGCGAACCCGCCCGCGGCGATCGAGAAGCAGACGACCCAGATCGCCGCGGTGCGAAGTGTCGGGACCGACCGTCGGAACCCGGTCGTGAGTGCGCCGATCACCGCGCCGACACCGCTCGCGACGACGAGGAGCGTGAAGTCGTCACGCGGGTGGTGGAGCACCTTGGTCGTGAAGACCGGCAGGAGCACGACGTGGGCAGCACCGAACACGGAGAACACCGCCATCGTCACGAGGGCGGCGACCGCGGGGGGCGTCTCCCGCGCGAACCGCAGCCCTTCCTTCCACCGCTGCCACGCGTTGCCCGGCTCGTCGCGGTCGATGTGGCTCTTGAGGTGCACCGGCCACAGCGCGAGGAGCATGAGGACGTTGCTGAGGGCGTAGACCGCGAAGGACCAACCAGCGCCCCACGCCGCGAGGATCGGCGCGGCGAGGGCGGGCCCGGCGATGCGCGAGATGTTGCTCCCGGCGCTCTCGAGCGAGATGGCGCTCGAGAGGTCGGCGACGGGCACCGCGTTGGCCGTCGCGGCCTGCTGGGCCGGGGCCATGAACGCGAACAGCGTGCCGATGCAGAAGCCGAAGAAGGTGAGCACGCCGGGGGAGCTGAAGCCGGCGAGCACCGAGATGCTCAGGCACGCGGCGACGACGCCGACTGCCGCGCGCGTGGCGATCAGCATCTTCTTGCGGTCGACGCGATCCGCGACGACGCCCGCGAACGGGGCGAACAGCAGCATCGGGATGAACGTGCCGAAGAAGAGGATCCCGAGCCAGATCGACGAGTTGTCGGTGACGCGAGCCATCTCGGACTGCAGCGAGATGTGTGAGATCCAGAAGCCGAGGTCGCCGATGCCGTAGGCGGTGAAGAGCAGCTTGAACTCGCGGTGGCGCAGCGCCCGGAACGGCTGGTGTCGGTCGAGGGTGACCGGTGTCTCACCGACGGCGGGGCCGGGGAGCCCGGCTTCGTCCTCCGAGAGGGGCGGGATCGGAGAGAGCTGGTCGGTCACCGGCGGCCGATCATCGGAGCCGGATCACGGGGAGTACGTGCCGTCGTCGCGCCGCGTCCAGCCGGACGCGGCCAGGCTGCCGCCGTCGACGTGCAACGTGGTCCCCGTCACGTACCGCGAGAGCCCCGACGCCAGGAACACGATCGGCCCCGCGCAGTCGTCGACGTGGCCCCAGCCCATCGGCACCTTGCGGTCGTACGCCTCGCGCTGTCCCTGGCTGACCGCGTCGCCGAGGCCTTCGTCGCCGGGGGTGGGGATCGCGTCCGGTGCGAGGGTGTTGACCCGGATCCCCCGCGGCGCGAGCTCGAGCGCCAGGGTCTTCGACAGGCTCTCGACCGCCGCCTTCATGGAGGCGTAGATCCCGAAGCCGGGCGCCGCGCGGAAGGCCTCGATCGACGTCACGTTCACGATGGAGCTCCCCGCCGGCATCAGCGGCACGCTCGCTCGCACGAAGTTCGTGACGCTGGTGTAGTTCTCGTGGATCAGGGACTGCTGCCCCTTCGCGTTGACGTCGAGCACCGGCGCGTAGAACCCGCCTCCGGCGTTGTTCACGAGCAGGTCGATCCGGCCGAACGACGCGCCGAGGCCCGCCACCCACGCGTCGACGGCGTCGGAGTCGCGCACGTCGAGCTCTGCGGTCTCGCACCGACGTCCGACCTGCTCCACGTCGTCGGCGGTCGCGGCGCATGCCCTCGGCGTCGCGGTCGCAGATCGCGAGGTCGGCTCCGAATCGGGCCAGCGCGCCGGCCGCGGCCGCGCCGATGCCCTGCGCGGCTCCCGTGACCAGCGCGACCTTGCCCTCGAGCGTGACTGCTCCCGGGTCGATCATCCTTCCCTCACCAGCTCGATCACCCTTCCCTCACAAGTTCGATCACCGGACTCGCCAGTCGACGCGACGGCCGGCCGCAAAGCGCTCCTGGCCCTCGGCGATGAGGCCCAGGTCGTTGCCGAGACCCACGAACACGTCGGCCATCCGGAGCGCCTGCGTACGCCCGAGCTCTTTGGCGAGCCACACGGACTTCACGGTGCCCTGGACCGGGACCGGTTCACCCTCGGCGATCTCCCGGGCCAGCTGCTGGGCCCGGTCGAGGAGCTCGGCCGCCGGGACGACCTCCTGCACGAGCCCGATCTGCAGTGCCCGGGCGGCCGACATCCGCTCGTAGTTGCCGAGCAACGTGAGCCGCATGATCTCGCCGAACGGCATGCGCGCCAGCATCAACATGGGCTCGAACGCCGCCGTCATCCCGTAGGTGACGTGCGGGTCGAAGAAGGTCGCGGTGTCGGCGGCGACGATCGTCTCGACCTCACCGAGCATGTAGAAGGCGCCGCCGCACGCGATGCCGTTCACCGCGGCGATGACGGGCTTCCAGAGGTCGGCAGACTTCGGGCCGAGGGAGAGGCCGGGGTCGTCCATCATCCACGGTCCGCTCGGCTGGGGGATCGCGTCGCCGCGGTCGATGCCGGTGCAGAACGCCCGGTCACCGGCGCCGGTGAGCACGATGGCGCGGACCGAGTCGTCGAAGCGGAGGTCGCGCCAGATCCCGTGCAGCTCGCGGGTGAGGACGGTGTCGAACGCGTTCAGCCGGTCGGGTCGGTTGAGCGTGACGGTCGCCACGCCGTCGGCGACGTCGTAGAGGATCGTGTCGTAGCTCGGCACCCGCTCACCCTACGCGGCGTACGCTGCGCGGATGTTCGTACGGGTCGACCTCGCACCGACACCGCCGCTCGTCACCTTGGAGGAGCCGGCCGACACGAAGCAGTTCCACCTCACGGTCGTCGGGGGCGCCGACGCCGCGATGGTGTACGGCGCCCTCGTCGATGCGGCCGCGGGCCGGCTCGAGGGTGAGCACGCATGGATCGGTGTGGACGCGATCCGACGGATGGCCGCGGGGCGGGTCGACGACTCGTGGGACGCCGACTTCGAGGCGATGCTCGGCTACGCGCGCTCGAAGGGCTGGGTCGATGAACCCGGCCACGCGATCCGGGCCCACGTGGAGTGGCCCGACTGACCCGATCGGTCGGGGGCTAGCGCGAGAGCAGTGGCGCGACGTCGCGTCCGAACGCATCCATCTGGTCGAGGAGCTCCTGGAGCGAGCGGTTGCGGAAGCGCACCTGCAGGTGGTTCACGCCCATCGCGCCGAACTCGTTGAGCTTCTCGGCGAGCATCTCGGGCGACCCCGCGAGCGTCTGCTCGCCGACGTCCCAGCCCGGGTCGCCCACGTAGAGGAACTCGCTGATCGTGCCGAGGTCGATCGGCTCGTCGCCGCGCGTCTGCTTGCGGTGCTCGAGGAGGAACGCGATCTGCGCCGGCATCTCGTCGCGGGGCGTGCCCTGGGGGAGCCAGCCGTCACCGCGCTCGGCGGCCCGCCGCAGCGCGGGCTTCGACGAGCCGCCGACCCAGATCGGGAGCGATGCCTGCCGGGGCCGCGGCGCCATCCCGGCGTCGTGCAGGTGGCCCCAATAGGGCGTCTCGATGTCGGGGTACTCGTTCGCGAAGGCGTTGCGCACCACGTCGATGGCCGCGTCGGTGACGCGACCTCGCTCGGCGAAGTCGAAGCCGAGGAGCTCGAACTCGCCCTCGAGGTGTCCGGCGCCGACGCCGAGGATCGCCCGGCCACCGGAGAGCTCGTCGAGCGTCATGAACGACTTGGCCGTGTGCAGCGGGTGCCGGTAGCTGAGCACGTAGACGTGCGACATGATCCGGACCCGCTCGGTCAGTCCGGCGATCCAGCCGAGCGTCGCGACCGTGTCGTACCAGGTCGTCTGCATGAAGTCGTCCATCGGCTTCGTGATGGCCAGGTGGTCGCAGACCGCGACGTAGAAGAAGCCCGTCTGGTCGGCCTTCTGCACGATCGCCTGCAGCTCGGCGGCGCCGGCGTCGGCCTCCCACTCCTCGACGAACGTCTTCGACTTGGCCTGGACCTGCAGCTGCATCCCGTAGACGAGCTGCCCGGCGGGCACGATGGAAGGCACTGGGTTCCTACCTCTCTGGGTGGTGGAGGACTGCGCGGGTCGCCGTGAACGCGACGTCCTGGGCGTCGGCCGCGCCGGTGAGCGCGGCGTCCATGTTGAAGAAGCCGTGGAACATCCCGGGTGCCCGGTGCACAGTGACCGTGACCCCGGCGGCCTCGAGCAGCGCGCCGTAGGCCTCGCCCTCGTCGCGGAGGAGATCCATCTCCGCGGTCACGATGCACGCGGGCGGCAGGTCGGCATGCGACTCGGCGAGGTGCGGCGACACGTACGGGTCGGTGCCGGCACCTTCGGGCACGTACTGGGCCCGGTACCACTCCATCTGGGAGAGCGTGAGGAAGTAGCCGACCGCGTTCTCCGAGCGCGACGGGCGTTCGTTGCGCGCTTCGGACGAGTCGATGACGGGGTAGACGAGGAGCTGGAACGCCAGCGGGGGACCGCCGCGGTCCCGTGCCATGAGCGCGACGACGGCGGCGAGGTTCCCACCCGCGCTGTCGCCGGCGACCGCGAGGCGGGCGGGATCGATGCCCAGCTCGGTGGCGTGGGCCGCGACCCACTCGGTGGCGGCGTAGCAGTCGTCGGGGGCGGCCGGGTACGGGTCCTCGGGCGCGAGGCGGTAGTCGACCGAGACGACCACGGCACCGAGCGCGGTGGCGAGCCGGCGGCACGAGCCGTCGTGGGTGTCGAGGCCACAGATGCTCCACCCGCCGCCGTGGAAGTAGACGATGCCGGGCGCGCCCGCGCCGTCGGGGCTCGCCGCGGGCTCCAGGGGTGTGTAGATCCGGATGGGGATCTCGCCGGCCGGACCCGGGATCGTGCGGTCCTCGACCGAGGCGACCTCGTCGCCCGGCGGGGCCGCCGGCGTGGCGGCCTGGATCTCACGCGAGCGCACCGCATCGTCGAGCTCGTCGACGGCGGGGAAGTACTGCTCGAGGATCTCGATGATCGCGGCGGCGGCGGGGTCGATCGGCACGGTGCGGCAGGCTACCGGGCGATCTGAGGGGCCGTCAGATAGCCTGCGCGCCCGATGGCTGCTGCAGGGACGCCGACCGGACCGTCGACCGGCACCCGGACCGGACTGGGCGACTGCGTGAGCATCCCCGGCCTCGTGCGCCGGGCGGCGCGGGAGTTCGGCGACGCGGAGGCGCTCGTCGACGACGACGGCGCCGTGCGCATGACCTTCCGCGACCTCGAGGCCTTGATGGTGCGCTCGACGCGGGCCGCGATGGCCGCGGGAATCCAGCCCGGGGACCGGGCCGCGGTGTGGGCACCGAACGTCCACCAGTGGATCGGCGCCGCACTCGGGATCCTGGGTGCGGGTGGCGTCCTCGTCCCGATCAACACCCGGTTCAAGGGGCCCGAGGCCGCGTACGTGCTCGGCAAGTCACGAGCTCGCCTGCTGTTCACCGTCACCGACTTCCTCGACACCGACTACGTGGCGTTGCTGCGCGACGCCGATGTCGACTTGCCCGATCTCACGCAGACGGTGGTGTTACGCGGTGCCACGCCGCCGCGCAACGAGAACGGGAAGACGATCGGTGTTCACGACTACCTGGCCGCGGGTGAGTCCGTCAGCGAGACCGACGCGAACGCGCGCATCGACGCGGTCCGCAGCGACGATCTCTCCGACCTGATCTTCACTTCGGGCACGACCGGTCGACCGAAGGGCGTCATGGTCACGCACGGTCAGTCGCTGCGCGTGTACGAGGCATGGACCGACGTGGTCGGCCTGCGCGAGGGAGACCGCTACCTCATCGTGAACCCGTTCTTCCACACGTTCGGGTACAAGGCGGGCTGGATGTCGTGCATCCTGCGCGGGGCGACGATCGTGCCGTTCGCAGTGTTCGACCTGCCCCGCGTCCTCGAGATGGTCGCGAAGGAGCGGATCTCGGTGTTGCCGGGACCGCCGACGCTGCTGCAAGGAGTGCTCGACTTCCCCGACCGCGCGAAGTTCGACCTCTCGACGCTGCGGCTGACCGTCACCGGTGCGGCCGCGGTACCCGTCACGTTGATCGAGCGACTGCGCGACGAGATGACCTTCGAGACGATCATCACCGGGTACGGGCTCACCGAGTCCACCGGGACCACGGCGATGTGCCGGCACGACGACGATCCCGAGACGATCGCGAACTGGTCGGGCCGTGCGATCCCCGACACCGAGCTGCGCGTCGTCGACGACGACGGGAACGAGGTCGAGCGGGGGCAGCCGGGTGAGGTCGTGACGCGGGGCTACCACGTGATGCAGGGGTACTTCGAGGAGCCCGAGGAGACGAAGGCCGCGATCGATCCCGACGGCTGGCTCCACACCGGCGACATCGGCGTGATGGACGAGCGTGGGTACATCAAGATCACGGACCGCAAGAAGGACATGTTCATCGTCGGCGGCTTCAACGCCTACCCCGCGGAGATCGAGAACCTGCTCCTGCGCAACGAGGCGCTCGCCCAGGTGGCGGTGATCGGGATCCCCGACGAGCGCATGGGGGAGGTCGGGATGGCGTACGTCGTGCCCCGCCCCGGCGCGACCGTCGATCCGGACGAGCTCCTCGCGTGGTCGCGTGACCAGATGGCGAACTACAAGGTGCCCCGCCGCGTCGAGGTCGTCGACGAGCTGCCGCTGAACGCGAGCGGCAAGGTGCTCAAGTTCGAGCTGCGTGCCCGCGCCGCCGCGACGGCAGTCAGCGGATCGTGATCTGCGATGACGGCGGCTCCGTGACGACCGCGCCGTTCGCGTCGTAGCCCCATACGTCGTAGACGCCCTCGTCGGGCTGGAACTTGCCGAACGCGTCGAACCTCGACGATGCACCGCGCCAGTGGATCGACTTGCCGGCGGCGAGCAGCGCCTGGCACGACGCGAAGGTGTCGCAGTCCTGGTTGCCGCGGAGGTTCGCCGTGAACGCCTTCGCGACCTTCGCGGGATCGGTCGACTTCGCCTTCACCGCCGCGAGCGCAGCGAGGATCGTGCAGTCGTACGTGTGCGCGGAGAAGACCGGCTCGATGTTCGTGGACGCGAACGCGGCCTGGAACGGGCTGCGGAGGCCGGCGGGCGCGGTGGCCGGGGCCGTGCCGCGGATCCCGGCCACCGCACCCGGGTTCGCGGGATCGACCGAGGCCGCGAACGTCGTGCTCTGCATGCCGTTCGACGTGTAGATCGGGAGCACCGCGGGCCCGGCTCCCGCGGCGATCAGCGCCTGGAGCACCTTGGCGCCGTCGTCCTGCTGGCCGAGGACCACCACCGAGTCGGGCTTCTTGGCGAGCACCTTGGCCACGACCGACTCGGCGTTCCCACCGTCGGCGGCGAAGGCGCGCTGCGCCACCACCTTCGCGCCACCCTGCTCGAGCTCGTCGGTGAGCGACTTCCCGACGTCGGAGAGCCACGAGTCCTCGCGCGCCACGACCGCCACCTTGGTGCGGCCGTCGGCGAGGAGCAGCTCGGCGAGCGCAGGACCCTGGAGCGAGTCGGGTGGTGCCGTGCGGAAGTAGAGGCCGCCGGACTGCTCGGGCCCGTCCTGGTCGAGCGCTGCGGCGCTGTTCGACCCGGAGCACATCAGCGCCTTGCCCTTGATGTCGCCGAGGATCGCGGCCGCCGTGGGTGATGCGGCGGGCCCGATGATGATCCGGGCGCCGTCGGTGCCGAGCAGCGTCTCGACGGTCCGGGCGACCGTCGCGGTGTCCGTACCGTCGTCGCCGGTGACCAGGGTCACCGGCTGCCCGTTCACCCCGCCGGCGGCGTTGATCTCGTCGACCGCGAGCTTCACGGGCGTGCGCAGCGCGTCGAGGAGGGGTGCCAGGTCGCCGGTCTCGGGCGCCAGGCTGGCGATGACCAGCTTGGCCTTGGGGTCGACCGGCTTGGCCTGGGCGCCGGTCGGTCCGGGAGCCTGCGCGGCCGCCGGGCCCGCAGCCGCGCCGAGGCAGCACAGGGTCGCGATCGAGACCGCGGTGAGCAGCCGTCGAGGCCGCATGGCGCACTCCTGGGCCGGGGGCGTTCCGGGGACGCGCCACAGTACCGACGAAGCGACCGGATGGGTGGTCGCAGGCTTGTCCGGGGCCAGGCTTGTCTCGGGCCAGGCTTGTCTCGGGCCAGGCTTGTCTCGGGGAGGGCGGCTCGGTGACACTGGAACCTGTTCCAGCCCCGCACGTTTCGAGATCTGGAGCCGGCATGCTCGACCTGCTCATCCGTGGTGGCACCGTGATCGACGGGACCGGCGTGCCGGGCCGTGCGGCCGACGTCGGGATCCGGGACGGGCGCATCGTGGCGGTCGCGGCGACGGGCACGATCGACGAGGACGCCACCGAGGTGCTCGACGCCACCGGGTTGGTCGTGACCCCGGGCTTCGTCGATCCGCACACGCACTACGACGCGCAGCTGTTCTGGGACCCCGCGGCTTCGTCGTCGAGCCTCCACGGCGTCACGACGATCATGGCGGGCAACTGCGGCTTCACCCTCGCGCCGCTCGCCGACGGCGACGCCGACTACACGCGCCGGATGATGGCGAAGGTCGAGGGGATGCCCCTCGCGGCGCTCGAGCAAGGGGTGCCGTGGGGCTGGTCGAGCTTCTCGGAGTACCTCGACCGGCTCGACGGCGGCATCGGTGTCAACGCGGGCTTCCTCGTGGGGCACTGCGCACTGCGGCGCAACGTGATGGGTGTCGACGCAGTGGGGAACGAGGCGAGCCCCGAGCAGGTCGAGGCGATGGCGGCCGTGCTGCACGAGGCGATCGAGGCGGGCGGCCTCGGCTTCTCGACCACGCTCGCGTTCACGCACTCCGACGGCGACGGCCAGCCGGTCGCGTCGCGCTGGGCAACGCCCGACGAGGTGCTCGCGCTGTGCGCGGCGGTGCGCGACCACGAGGGCACGACGCTCGAGTACGTGACCGACGGGTGCATGCGGGGGTTCACCGACGGACGAGGTCGAGCTGATGGCAGCCATGAGCCTCGCCGGGCGTCGCCCGCTCAACTGGAACGTGCTCACCGTCGACTCGAAGGAGCCCGAGCGCTACCGGGCCCAGCTCGCGGCCTGCGAGCACGCAGCGGCGCAGGGCGGCAAGGCGGTCGCGCTCACGATGCCGGTGCTCGTCGAGATGAACATGAGCTTCGGGACGTACTGCGCGCTGTTCATGCTCCCGGACTGGTCCGAGGTGATGAGCCTGCCGGTGCCCGAGCGCATCGCGCGGCTGCAGGACCCGGGGGTGCGGGCGCACCTGCTGGAGCGGTCGCGCTCGTCGGACGCCGGCGTGTTCACCCGGCTCACCGAGTGGGACAAGTACCAGATCGGCGACACGTACTCGGAGGCCAACGAAGGCCTGAAGGGTCGCCTCGTCGGCGATCTGGCGAAGGAGCGCGGGCAGGAGCCGTTCGACGCGCTGCTCGACATCGTGATCGCGGACGACCTGCGCACGGTGCTCTGGCCACTCCCGACCGATGACGACGCCGACTCGTGGAAGCTGCGGGTCGAGGCCTGGGGGCGCGACGACGTGCTCCTCGGTGGCTCCGACGCCGGGGCCCATCTCGACCGCATGTGCGGCGCGCCGTACACGACGCAGTTCCTGGGCGACTGCCTGCGTGGGCGAAAGCTGGTGTCGCTCGAGCGGGCCGTGCAGATGCTCACCCAGGAGCCGGCCGAGCTGTTCGGGCTGCGGGACCGCGGCGTCCTCGCCGAGGGCGCCCACGCCGACGTCGTCGTGCTCGACCCGGCGACCGTCGGGGCGGGCGACGTCTCGATGGTGCACGACCTGCCGGGCGCGACCGCCCGCCTGTTCGCCGCCGCGGTCGGCGTGCGCCGGGTCTACGTGAACGGTCGGGCGGTCGCGGTCGATGGTGAGCTCACCGGCGACCTCGCCGGCACCGTGCTGCGATCGGGGCGCGACACCAGCACGGTCACGGTCCCCGCCGGAGCATGACCGCGTTAGTGTCCCCGACCTGACGGGGCATCAGATCAACCGAGTGGCCACCCGCGGCGCCCGAGCGGCGCGAGGGCGCTCGCCAGCGAGCGAACGACGGCGGCCCGGGTATCCCGGGCCGCAGAGAGCGAGCGAGGGTTCTGGATGGCGAAGCACTTCAAGCTGCTGATCGGCGGCGAGTGGGTCGACGGGTCCGACGGCACCTACGGGATCGTCAACCCGGCCACCGAGGAGATCGTCGGTGAGGCGCCCGAGGCATCCGCGGCCGACGCCGAGGCCGCCGCCCAGGCCGCCGCCGCCGCGCTGCCGGCGTGGAAGCGCACGACGCCCCAGGAGCGCGCGAACCTGCTGGCGGCGCTCGCGGTCGAGATCAAGCGGCGCAGCGACGACCTCCTCCCGCTGATCATGGCGGAGACGGGCGCGACGCTCTCGGTCGGCTCGGCGCTCCAGGTGCCCCAAGCGGTTGCCCGGTTCGAGCGGTACGCACGCGGCGCGCTCCAGGACATCGACGTGCCGCTCGCGCCGTCGATCATGCCGACCACGCCGCTCGCCGCGGGTGGCGTCATCGGCGGTATCGGCGTACGCGCACCCGTCGGGGTCGTCGCGTGCATCTCGCCCTACAACTTCCCGCTCGTGAACATGGCCGGGAAGGTCGGGCCCGCGCTCGCCACCGGCAACACCATCGTGATGAAGCCGGCGCCACAGGATCCGCTCGCCATCATCGAGTTCGCGGAGATCTGCGAGGCCGTCGGCTTCCCACCCGGCGTCATCAACGTCGTCACCGGCTCGAAGCCCGACTCCGGCTCGGCACTCGTCGACTCGCGCGCCGTGAACATGGTCAGCTTCACCGGTTCGACCGGGGTCGGCGTCCGCATCTACGAGTCCGGCGCGAAGACGATGAAGCGCCTGCTCCTGGAGCTCGGCGGCAAGGGGGCGGCGGTCATCTGCGAGGACGCAGACCTCACCAAGGCGATCGCCGCGCTCGTCAGCGTGTGGGGCTTCCATTCGGGGCAGATCTGCACCGCGCCGACTCGTGCGATCGTGCACCGCTCGCTCCACGATCAGCTCGTCGCCGGGCTGCAGGCCGCGGCGCCCAACCTGAAGATCGGCCCGCCCGAAGCCGCCGACACACTGGTCGGCCCGGTGATCACCGGCGTGCACCGCGACCGGGTCGAGTCCTTCATCGAGTCCGGCGCGAAGGAGGGCGGCGAGCTCGTGATCGACGGCCGCCGCCCCGAGGGCTTCGACACGGGCTTCTACGTCGGCCCCACGCTGCTCGCGAACTGCACCAACGACATGCAGGTCGTGCGCGAAGAGATCTTCGGACCGGTGATCGTCGTCGTGCCGTACGACACCGAGGAGGAGGCGATCGCGATCGCGAACGACTCCGACTACGGCCTCTACGACTACGTGTTCTCCGAGGACACGTCGCGTGCCTACGGCATCGCGAAACAGCTCGAGTGCGGCAACGTCGGCATCAACACCGCACAACGCAACCACGAGTCACCGTTCGGTGGCTTCAAGATGAGTGGCATCGGTCGCGACGGCGGAGACTTCGGTCTCCACGCGTACACCGAGATGCAGAGCATCGTCTGGCCCGGCTGACTGGGACGAGGCGAACGACCGCGGTGCAGGTACCCTGCGCCGAGTGAGCCGGTTCGAGGGGGAGTTGACGGCCCTGCGCATCAGAGAGCGGGAGACACATGAAGGCACTGGTGTACGACGGCAAGGAGGCGCGGATCCGAGACGACGTCGAGGTCCGCCCGCCCGGACCGACCGAGGTCAAGGTGCGCGTCACCAACGCCGGGTTGTGCCACAGCGACCTGAGCGTGCTCGACGGGACGATCCCGTGGCCCCCACCGGCAGTGCTCGGGCACGAGGGCGCGGGGGTCGTCGACGCGGTCGGCGAGGCGGTGCACCACGTCGCGCCGGGCGACCACGTCGTGCTCCAGACGATGGCGTTCTGCGGTGTGTGCAAGTGGTGCAACACCGGCCGCCCCGCCTACTGCCGCAAGAGCATCGCGAACGCGTCGCAGCCGTTCACCGTCGGCGGCGAGGCCGCGTGGAACTTCGCGGCGACGTCGTGCCTCTCGGAGTACACCGTGGTCTCCGGCGTGCAGGCGGTGAAGATCGACCCCGAGATCGACCTCTCGGTCGCCTGCCTCATCGGTTGCGGCGTGCTCACCGGCATCGGTTCGGTGTGGAACCGCACGAACCTGACGATCGGCGATACGTGCGTCGTCTTCGGAGTCGGCGGCGTCGGGCTCAACGTCATCCAGGCGGCGAAGGTGAAGGGCGCGAAGCGGATCATCGCGGTCGACACGGTCGCATCGAAGGAGGCCGCGGCGAGCGCGTTCGGGGCCACCGACTTCATCCTGGCGGGCGAGGGCGTCGACGTCGTCGCGATCGTGCGGGAGTGGTTCCCGACCGAGATCGCGAACATCGTCGGATCCTTCGGTGAGGGTGGTGTCGACTACGCGTTCGATTGCGTCGGCCATCCCGACATCCTCAACCAGTGCCTCGAGATGCTCGACTGGGGTGGTGAGGCCGTCGCCGTCGGCGTCCCCGCACCCACGGCGACCGTGCCGGCTCGGGTCACGAACTTCACCCACGTCGAGCGCACCCTCACCGGCTCGCGCGCCGGGTCGCACCGACCGCACTGGGACATCCCCTTGATCGTCGATGCCTACCAGCGCGGGCTCGATCAAGCTCGACGAGCTCGTGAGCGAGCGCTACCCGCTCGACGACTGGGAGCACGCCGTGCACGACCTGCACGACGGCAAGCTCGCCCGGGGCGTCCTCACCGTCTCGAAGCCGTAGGCCGGGGTCCAACGACTCCGATGCCGCCACGCTGATGGAGACGGTCGAGGTCGCGGCACCGCTTCTGCGGGTCCGCCCGGCTCGGGGCACGGCGGGTACGTGGCCGGGCTGGTGGCGGCGGCGCTCGAGGCGCCGGCCGAGATCACGCTCCGGCGTCCACCGCCGATGGCGACGCCGATGCGGCTCGAGGTCGCCGACGGGATCGGCCATGCTGCACGATGGCGACTCGGTCGTCGCGGAGGGCCGCACCGTCGCCCCGCTCGACGTGACGCCGCCGGGCGTCGCCCGCTGGGCCGACGCCGAAGCGGCGGCCGCGTGGTACGAGGAGCACGATGGGCTGCACCCGTTCCGCACCTGCTTCGGGTGCGGCATCGAGCGCGAGCCCGGCGACGGGTTGCGTGAGTTCTTCGGGCCGGTCCCCGGCCGCGACGACCTGTGCGCCGCGCCGTTCGTGCCCGACGCGAGCCTGGTGCGAGGGGGGCGGCACCGAGATCGCGCCGGTCTTCGTGTGGGCCGCACTCGACTGCCCGAGCGCGGCGCCGGCCATGCTCGACGGCCGGCTCTGTGTGCTCGGGCGCCTGGCGGTCGAGCAGCGCGGGCCGGTCGAGGTGGGGTACCGGTACGTCGTGACGTCGTGGCTCGAGCAGCAGGACGGGCGCAAGTTCCACACCGCCGCGGCACTGTGCACCGACATGGGCAACGTGCAGGCGGTCGCACGCGCGACCTGGATCGAAGTGGATCCGGCAACATTCGCCGAGAGCAGTGGGAAGAGGGGGAGCTGACATGGCAATGCCACCCGAGGTGAAGGAGCTCGCCGCGAAGGTCCGCAACTGGGGCCGCTGGGGTGACGACGACGAGATCGGCACGCTGAACCTCATCACCGACGACGTGGTGAAGGCCGCGGCCGCGAGAGATCACGACCGGGCAAGCGGCTCGCGCTCGGGTTGCCGCTCGACGAGGAGGGGCCGCAGAGCGGTGCGATCCCGGGTCGTGACAACCCGGTGCGCGAGATGATCATGGTGGACACTCCGCTCACCGGCGACCCGTCGGACTTCACGACGAGCGACGACAAGGTCACGATGGGCATCCAGTCGGCGACGCACTGGGACGCGCTCGCGCACGTCAGCTACGAGGGCAACCTGTACAACGGCGTGAAGTCGCAGGACGTCATCACGGCGGCCAGGGGCGCCGCCAAGATGGGCATCGACAAGATCAAGACGCTCGTCTCGCGCGGCGTGCTGCTCGACGTCGCGAAGGCGAAGGGCGTCGACCGGATCGAGGGCAACTACCCGCTGACCGGTGCCGACCTCGACGCCGCGTGCGAGCTCGGCAAGGTCGAGGTGCGGTCGGGCGACGTCGTGCTGATCCGCACCGGCCAGATGCAGCTGTTCTTCGCGGGCGACCGGGCGGCCTACGGCACGCCGTGCTCGGGTCCGTCGCTCCAGACCGTGGAGTGGTTCCACTCGCACGACGTGGCCGCGGTGGCCACCGACAACATCGTGTTCGAGTGCTTCCCGTCCGAGCGGGAGGACGCCATGCTCCCGGTGCACCTCCTCCACCTCGTCGACATGGGGATGACCCAGGGGCAGAACTGGAACCTGGAGGAGCTCGCGAAGGACTGCGCGGCCGACGGTCGGTACTCGTTCTTCCTCGACGCGTCGCCGATGCCCTTCACCGGCGCGGTCGGCTCGCCGGTGAACCCGATCGTCATCAAGTAGCGCGATGGCGCGGCGCTCGCACGAACCCGACCCGATCGCCGGCCGGGTCGCGCTCGTCACCGGCGCGTCGTCGGGGATCGGTGCGGCGAGCGCGGTCGCCCTGGCCGAGGCCGGGTGCGGCGGCGGTCGTGGTGTGCGCCCGTCGCGAGGATCGCCTGGCTGAGGTCCTGGAGCAGTGCCGCGCGCATGCACCGGACTCCGCGATGTTCCCGGTCGATCTGGTCGACCTCGACGCGCTGCCCGGGTTCGTCGAGCGGGTCCAGGCGCGAGGTCGGACCGATCGACCTGCTGGTGAACAACGCCGGCGTGGCGAAGCGGCGGCGGATGCCGGACCTCACCGTGGCCGAGCTCGACGCGGTGATGCGCATCAACTTCTACGCGCCGGTCGTGCTCACCGGCGCAGTGGTGCCCGGGCATGATCGAGCGCGGCCACGGCCGGATCGTCAACGTCTCCTCGATGGGGACGCGCAGCGCCGCCTTGCGGGTGGGCGCGTACGCGGCGTCGAAGGCCGCGCTGGAGTCGTGGACCGAGGGCCTGATGCTCGACCTGCTGGGGACGGGCGTGCGGGCGCAGCTGCTCGTGCCGGGGACGACGAAGACCGAGTTCTCGGCGCCGACGCCCGACAACGAGCCGCCGTTCCCGCCGGATCCGAACGCCCAGGACCCGGAGGAAGTCGCGGCGGGGCTGCTCGCGCTGCTGCGCTCGGACGACTTCGAGGGGTTCGCGAGCGCCGCGCACGCGGCGACGTCGCACGCGAAGCGCTCCGACCCCAACGGGTTCCTCGCCGCCGTACGCGAGCACCTCACGCCGTCCGCCCCGGGTGAGGGGGAGCCGGGCGAAGGGGAGCCGGACGAGGGGACTAGGTTCCCGGCCCGTGGAACGCTTCGAGGGTCGAGTGGTCGTGGTGACCGGTGCCGGTTCGGGCATCGGGAAGGCGACGGCAACCAGGTTCGGGTCCGAGGGCGGCGTGGTCGCCTGCCTCGACGTCAACGAGGAGGCCGCCGGCGCCACCGCGGCGGCGATCGTCGCCGCCGGTGGGAAGGCGCAGGCCTGGGGGCTCGACGTCACCGACGCGGCGGCCAGGTCGACCGCGTGATCGCCGCGGTGGCCGACGAGCTCGGGCGCCCTTCGGTGCTCGCCAACATCGCGGGGATCGGCAAGTTCGCCCGCTCCGAGGAGCAGCCCGTCGAGGAGTTCCGCAAGATCATCGAGGTGAACCTGATCGGGGCGTTCGCGGTGTCGCGGGCATGCCTGCCGCACCTGCTCGAGACGCGCGGCAACATCGTCAACGTCTCGTCGAGCGCCGGGATCTTCGGGCAGCCCTACAACGCCGCGTACTGCGCGTCGAAGGGTGGCGTGTCGCTGATGACCAAGGCGATGGCAACCGAGTACACCCGGCGTGGTGTGCGCGTGAACGCCGTGGCACCTGCTGGCATCGACACACCGATCGCGAACGACTTCGCGTTCGTCGAGGGCACCGATCTGCGCGAGTACGCCAAGATGATGCCGCCGACCGGGGAGATGGGCACGCCCGAGATGGTGGCGTCGCTCATGGCCTACCTCGCGTCCGACGAGGCGAGCTACATCAACGGGACGATCGTCCCCATCGACATGGGTGTCACGGCATGACGCCCGAAGGAGGAGACGTCACGTGCTGACGTCGCGGAGAGCAGGAGTGTTCGCATGACCGACGCAGCCGGGACCCCGTTCGGGAAGGGCGTCAAGCAGCGCGACCTCATCAAGATGAGCCAGGAGGAGATCGACGAGTTCCTCCAGGGATGGCACACGATGAACTGCGCGACGATGAACCACGACGGCACCATCCACCTCGTCGCCATGTGGTACGGCTTCCTCGAAGGCTGCACCGCGCTGGAGACCAAGGCGAAGAGCCAGAAGGTCCAGAACCTGCGCCGCAACCCGCAGATCACGTGCCTGGTCGAGGAGGGCGACTCCTACGACCAGCTGCGCGGCGTCGAGATGGTGGGCACCGGGGAGATCATCGAGGACCCCGACCGGATCTTCGAGCTCGGCGTGAGCGTCTTCGAGCGGACGACGGGCGCGAAGTACACCGAGGACATGAAGGCCGGGGTCGAGGCGATGATCAACAAGCGGGTCGTCGTGAAGATCAACGTCGAGAAGTACGTGACCTGGGACCACCGCAAGCTCGGCCTCCCCGACATGTCCACCTCCACCTGACCCGTCTGACGATTGGATGCGTCGCTCATCCGGCTCTGCCGGGGTGAGAGATGCAGGTCCATGAACACTGGGCCTGCACGACATCTCGACCAAATCCCGGCGAGCCGCGGACGTTCGGATGCGATGCTGCTCCGGTGACCGGACGTGCGGCATACGAGACGATCGGCGTCGGGTACACGGGGCGCCGCGTGCCCGACCCGCGCCTCGCAGCTCGCATCCACGACGCACTCGACGAAGCCCGGACGGTCGTGAACGTGGGCGCCGGGGCCGCCTCCTACGAGCCGACGGACCGATTGGTCGTCGCGGTCGAGCCATCGAGCGTGATGCTGGCGCAGCGCCCCGTCGGTGCCGCGGTGGCCCTCCGGGGCGTGGCGGAGGCGCTGCCCGTCGCCGGCGACACGTTCGACGCCGCACTCGCCGTCCTCACGGTGCACCACTGGGCCGACGTCGACGCCGGCCTCGCCGAGATGCGGCGTGTGGCGCGTCGCCAGGTCGTGTTCGGGTTCGACCCGGACCGTCAGCTCGACCTCTGGTTCACCGCCGAGTACGTGCCCGCGTCCGCCGCGTTCGAGAGCGGTCGAGCGCCCGGGGTCGCGCGCGTTGCTGACGTACTCGGGGGAGCCCGCGTCGAGCCGGTCCCGATCCCGCACGACTGCTCCGACGGCTTCCTCGGCGCCTACTGGCGACGGCCCGAGGCGTACCTCGACCCCGACGTGCGGGCGTCGATCTCGTCGCTGGCCCAGCTCGACCCGGCGGACGTCGAGCCCGGCGTCGAACGGCTCGCGACCGACCTGGCCTCGGGCGCCTGGCGCCAGCGCCACGCCGACCTGCTCGCGCTCGACGAGCTCGACCTGGGCTACCGCCTGATCGTCGCGGGTTGAGCGCCAGAGCCAGCGATCACGGACCTGCGTCTCTCACCATCACAGAGGAAGGTGAGAGACGCCTCCAGGGGCCAGGCGCTAGGAGGCGGTGACGGTGTCGGTGTCGCGGCCGCTGCGAAGGAGGGCGCCGCCCACCTCGCCGGTCAGCACGTTGTCGCGGACGACCTCGACCCCGTTCACGATCACGTGGGAGATCCCATCGGCCTCGCCGTAGAGCCGACCCGCGCCCGCCGGCATGTCGTTGCGCCACGAGACCGGGCCCGGCGCGATCTTCGCCTCGTCGAACACGACGAGGTCGGCGTGCCACCCCTCGGCGATGCGCCCGCGCTCGCGCAGCCCGTACAGCCGCGCCGGCACGTCGGTCAAGAAGTGGACGGCCTCCTCCAGCTCGATGAGGTCGCGGTCGCGACACGAGCGCAGCATCGCGGTCGCGAAGCTGAACGTGGAGAGCATGTCGAGATGGGCGCCGGCGTCGGACGCGCCCACGACCGCACGCGGGTCGCGCCACACGTCGCGGCGCAGCTCCCAGCTGGCCTGGTCGTCGCCCGCGAGCGGGGGCATCAGCACGGTGCGCAGCTCGTCGAGGATGACGATGTCGCACAGCGCGTCGAACGGTTCCTGCCCGCGCTCGGTCGCCACGTCGCCGACGAGCCGGCCGGCCAGCCCCTCGTTCTCCGGCGAGAACGTCTCGACGATGGTCAGGGCCTCCCACTTCGCGATGCCACGCAGGACGCCGGCCTCGGGCGAGTTCGCGCCTTCCAGCAGCTTGGCCCGCTCGGCCGGGTCGGCCAGCAGCGCCATCTTCTCGGGGACGGGGAGCGACATCGGCTTGCGCCAGCCGGGGAGTGCGTCGAGCACGAACCCTGCCTTGAAGGTGAGGTGCGTCCGCATGACATCGGGCATCGTCAGCGCGAGCACCTTGCCGCCGCGCTCGGCCGCGTAGTCGCCGGCGCGCAGCATGTCCCACGCGATCTGGGCCCGGCCCGCGTTCGGGACGAGCACGTTCCAGTTGAGCGGCCGGTCCGCCGCCTTCGACATCTCGGTCATGAGGAGCATGTGCTGCTCCTCGAAGCCCCCGACCGAGGGGATGAACTCGAGGGTCGTGCCCTCGTGCTCACCGGTCACCTTGGAGAGCGCGACGAGCTCCTCCGAGGTCGCCGAGCGCGATGGCACCGGGTCGCCGTTGCCGTCGTTGTGCGTCGGCGCGTGGGACGAGGAGAAGCCGAGGCCGCCCGCGGCGAGCGACTCCCCGAGGATCCGGCCCATCTCCGCGATCTGCTCGGGTGTCGCCTCGTTGCCGACCGCGTCGTCACCCATGACGACCCGGCGGATGGCGCAGTGCCCGACGAGGAACCCCGCGTTCACCACGGTCGTGCCGTCGATGCGGTCGAGGTACTCGCCGAACGTGCGCCAGTCGTAGGGGACGCCCTCGACGAGCGACTCGAGCGGGATGCCCTCCACGCGCGAGAGCAGCTTCGTGAGGTAGTCGGTCTCACTCGCCTCGACCGGCGCGATGGTGAAGCCGCAGTTGCCGCCGATCACGGTGGTGACGCCGTGGAACGGTGACGGGGTGACCGCCGGATCCCACAAGACCTGCGCGTCGTAGTGCGTGTGGATGTCGACGAACCCGGGTGCGACGACGAGGCCGTCGGCCTCGATGACGCGCTCGGCGTCCTCGTCGATCTCCCCGATCGCCACGATGCGCCCGGCCCGCACGCCGACATCGGCCCGCCGGCGCGGTGCGCCGGTGCCGTCGACGACCTCGGCTCCGCGGATCACCAGGTCCAACATCTGCAACGTTCCCCCTCGCCGCGTCATCTGACGCCTCGTCAGGGTAGCGTCGGCCTCCCTTCCGGGGCACCGGCCCGCGGGGGACGGCGGCTCGCGCCGACGGGACCAGGGGGAGCGGAACCATGGGTGTGGTGGCGGTCACGGGATCGGCCGGCGGCATCGGCGGCGCGATCCGGCGCCGGATCGAGGCCGCGGGGCACCGGGTCCTCGGCATCGACGTCCGTGACGAGGAGATCATCGCCGACCTCTCGAGCACCGAGGGGCGGGCCGCCGCCTGCGCCGCGGTGATCGAGCAGGCGGACGGGCCGCTGGATGGACTCGTCGTCGCGGCCGGCATCGGCGGGAGCACGAGCGCGCCGCCGGAGATGGTCGCGCGCATCAACTACTTCGGCGCCGTCGAGCTGCTCGAGGGCCTGCACGACCAGCTGGTCGACGGCGAGCTCCGTGCCGCGATCGCGATCGTGTCGAACTCCGCGACTGCGATGCCGGTGGACGACCCGACCCTGGTCGATGCCTGTCTCGCAGGCGACGAGGACGCCGCGGTCGCGGCTGCTGCGCCGCTGCACGGCGAGACGGTGTACGCGCACGCGAAGCTGGCCCTCGGTCGCAAGCTGCGGCGCCTCGCCGTCGAGTGGGCCCCGGAGGTCCGCATCAACGGCGTCGCGCCCGGCCCGGTGCACACGCCGCTGACGGCCGCGGCACTCGAGCACCCGGTGACGGGCGACCTCATCAAGAGCTTTCCGGTCCCGCTCGACCGCTGGGGCGAGAAGGACGAGATCGCCGAGGCGGTCTGGTTCCTGCTCTCCGCGCAGTCGTCGTGGACCACCGGCTCGGTCCTGTTCGTCGACGGCGGCACCGATGCCCTCCTGAACCCCGACCGCCTCTAGACGAGGGGTTGTGGCGTCGGCATCGGTGTCTGAGACACCCAATGCCGACGCCAAAGCACCTCGGAGAAGGAGTGAGACGACCATGGCGCTGAAGCCCACCGACGAGGGACGGCACCTCCCCGGCACCGACGCGCTGTGGGGCGAGTCCTGGTACCACGACTTCGCGGCGTCCGACGGCAGCTTCGGCGGCTACCTCCGCCTCGGCCTCTACCCGAACCAGCAGCTCGCCTGGTACTGGGTCTACCTCGTGCGACGCGGCGAGCCGCTCGTGCTCATCCGCGACCACGCCGTCCCCGCGCCGCCGGCGGCGGGTGCAGGCGCGATGGACGGCCCGATCGAGGTGGCGTCCGACCGCGTGCGTGGCACATGGGCGCCGATCGAGCCACTGCGCAAGTACCGCATCACGACCGAGGGGACGGGGATCGCGCTCGCCGACCCCGCGGCCGCGTTCCACGACGAACAGGGTCCCGCCGTCGCGGTGAGCCTCGACCTCACCTGGGAGGGCATCGCGGCACCGTTCCTGTACACCGCGACCACGCGCTTCGAGCAGTCCGCCTGGGTGACCGGCGAGATGACGATCGGTGGCGAGCGGATCGAGGTGCACTGCCCCGGCCAGCGCGACCACTCGTGGGGCGTGCGCGACTGGTGGCAGTTCGGGTGGGTCTGGTGCTCCGGTCGCCTCGACGACGGCACGTGGTGGCACACCGCGCGCTCGATCGTGCCGAAGGTCGACATCTTCCAGACCGGCTACGTCATCACGCCCGACGTGGCGCTGCACCCCGTCGAGAAGGTCGGGGTCGACTACGAGCTCGACGCCGAGGAGCTGCCGCAGCGCGGCACGCTGTCCATCGGCGACCTCGACCTGACCTGGGAAGCCGAGCTGCAGGCACCGGTGCTCCTCGTCTCCCCGGAGGGCAAGCAGTCGCGCTTCCCGCGCGACGGCCCGGTTCGCGACGCCCGACGGACGCAGCGGTCGCGGGTGGATCGAGTTCAACTTCCCCGATGGGGTGCCCCACCTGAAGCGTCCGTAGCGTGGCCGCCATGGCAGGAACGGACGTCGGGCGAGAGGCCCGCAAGCAGACGCCTCGGAGCAGCCCCGGGGAGTGGACCCCGCGCCCCGACCGGCCCGACCCGGTCGGGATCCTCCTCGAGCAGGACGTGACGCGGGAACCCGATCTCGTCCCGATCCGTCACGGCCGTATGGCCGTGAGCGCGTTCTCGTTCTACCGGGGCGCGGCCGCAGTGATGGCTGCCGACCTCGCAGCCACGCCGTCGACGGGCATCACCGTGCAGGTCTGCGGCGATGCCCACCTCATGAACTTCGGGATCTACCTGTCGCCCGACCGACGCCTCGTGTTCGACGTCAACGACTTCGACGAGACGCTGCCCGGACCGTGGGAGTGGGACGTGAAGCGGCTCGCCGCGAGCGTGGTCGTCGCGGCGCGCGACCGGGGGTTCTCGGTCGACCAGGCCCGCACCGCGGTCGGCGCATGCGCCCGTCGCTACCGGGAGGCGATGGCGAGCTTTGCCGGTGAGGGCGCGCTCGACGTGTGGTACGAGCGGCTCGACGTCGACCGCCTCCTGGCGCAGATCCAGGCCGCGGACCAGGGGAGCGCGGCGAAGCGGGCGGAGCGCGTGGTCGCGAAGGCGCAAGGGCGCACCAGCGAGCAGGCGCTCGAGAAGCTCGCCGCGATGACCGACACCGGGTACCGGATCGTGAGCGACCCGCCCGGAGTCGTCCGCCTGGACGAGCTCGCCGAGGAGCTCGATGCCGGCACCATCGCGCAGGGGGTCGACGCCGTGTTCGAGAACTACCGCGAGTCGATCTCCGACGAGCTGCACGTGCTGCTCGATCGCTACGAGATCGCCGACACTGCTCGCAAGATCGTCGGCGTCGGGAGCGTCGGTACGCGCTGCTACATCGGGCTCCTGATCGGTCGCGACCACGGCGATCCGCTCTTCCTGCAGGTCAAGGAGGCGAGCGCCTCGGTGCTCGAGCGCTGGCTGCCCGCGAGCGTGTACTCGAACCCGGGCCGACGCGTCGTCGAGGGCCAGCGCCTCATGCAGGCGGCGAGCGACATCTTCCTCGGGTGGAGCGACGCACTCGTCGAGGGTCGGCACTACTACTGGCGCCAGCTCCGCGACGGCAAGGGCTCGGTCGATCCGGAGCAGATGACGCCGAAGTCCCTCCAGTTCTACGCCGCCACGTGCGCGTGGACGCTGGCCCGCGCCCACGCGCGCTCGGGGTCGCCGGGTGCGATCGCGGCCTACCTCGGCAAGGGCTCGGTGTTCGACGACGCCATCACCGAGTTCGCGTCCCGGTACGCCGACCAGAACGAGCTCGACTTCGCGGCGCACCAGCAGGCGATCGCCGACGGCCGGATCGAGGCGCGCACGGGCATCTGAGCGGTCGGCCGTCGCGCCGCGGTTCAGGCGTCGACGTCGGCGTGGTCGGGGGGCTCGGGACCACGGCGGGGGAGGTCCATGATCTCGGTGGCCTCGTCGCACGTCGCCACTGGGCGACCGACCTCGGCGCACAGGGCAACGCCGCGCTCGACCAGGGCCACGTTCGTCGGCTGCTCGGCTCCGGCGAAGTCCTCGAGGCCGAGGTGCAGGTGCGCGCCCCGCTCGAGCGCGAGCTTCGCGACGGGCGAGGCGAACAGGTCGCCCCCGATCACCGCGACCGACCACGGCAGATCGCACCCCTCGAGCAGCTCGCAGTACGCATCGAGTGCCTTCACCGTCGGCGGCAACCCGAACTGCGCGCCACCGTGCACCTGACCGGCGCTCGTGACGTACCCCGCGTCCCCGCCGAAGTAGAGCTTGACCATCGCGCCCTGCGGAAGACGGCCGGCCTCGTGCCACTGCAGCGCGGTGCGCAGCCAACCCGGCTCGAAGATCGCCATCGACGGCCCGAGGCGCGACCCCGCGCACACCGCGGCTTGGTGGCGGATGTCGCCGAAGGAGTTCGCGTAGACGAACCCCGGTGCGGCGGGCAGGCCGTCCTCGTCGACACCACCGAGGTTCACGGAGCCGGGGTCGATGATCCCGATCCGCAGCCAACCCGTCGCCGCGAGCGGCGCCATGTGCGCGTACGCACCCTCGACGCCGGGCCCGAAGTTCGTCGTGGGGTAGAGGAGCGCGTCGGGCCGCGCCTCGAACACCGCTCGCCAGCCCTCGAGGTAGCGGGCCGCGGACTCCTCGCCCGGGACCGCCACCACGTCGGCGTGGTTGTGGACGACCGCGGCGCCGGCCTCGAGGCACGCCAGCGCGTCGGCTGCGATCTCCTCGGGCAGGCGGGGCGTGTTCGGGTTGCGCTCCTTGGTGGTCGTGCCGTTGATCGCGGCCTCGATGATCACCGGCGCATCGGCCATGGGTGGTCCCCCTCCTCGGTGTCCACGGTCGGCCCGCCCGGTGCGGGCGATGCCGGTACGCTGCCCAACGAGAACGTGTTGCAGAATTGCCCCCGAGTGCCGCGACCGTACCGCTGCGCGGCCCACCAGGTGAGGAGCGAGACGCGTGCACATCGATCTGACGCCCGAGCAGCAAGCGCTCCACGAGGAGATCCGCTCCTACTTCTCCGGGATCATGTCCGACGAGCGGCGGGCGGCGTTGGCCGGCAACGAGGGTGGCGGCCCCGCGTTCCGCGAGCTCATCCAGGAGATCGGCAAGGACGGCTGGCTCGGCGTCGGCTGGCCGAAGGAGTACGGCGGCCGCGGCTTCACGCCGTTCGAGCAGTACCTGTTCTTCGACGAGGCGAACACGATGGGCATCCCGCTCCCCCTCGTGACGCTCAACACCGTCGGGCCGACGATCATGCACTACGGCACCGACGAGCAGAAGGACTACTTCCTCCCGCGCATCCTCGCCGGCGAGCTGCACTTCGCGATCGGGTACAGCGAGCCCGGTGCGGGTACCGACCTGGCGTCGCTCCGCACCCGCGCCGTGCGCGACGGCGAGGAGTACGTCATCAACGGCCAGAAGATCTGGACGACGGGCGGCCACGACGCCGACTGGGTGTGGCTCGCGTGCCGCACCGACCCCGAGGCACCGAAGCACAAGGGCATCTCGATCATCCTCGTCCCGACGACGTCGCCGGGCTTCAAGCACTCACCGATCTGGGTGCTCGGGGGCGGCCACACCAACGCGACGTTCTACGAGGACGTGCGCGTCCCGGTCACCAACGTCGTGCTGGGTGAGAACCAGGGCTGGAAGCTCATCACCAACCAGCTCAACCACGAGCGCGTCGCGCTCGGTCCGGCCGGGCGCATCGACCGCCAGCTGCAGGCGGTCCGGGGCTGGGCGCAGGAGACGCGCCGCGCCGACGGCCGGCTCGTCGCCGACGAGGAGTGGGTGCAGATCACGCTCGGACGCGTGCACGCGATCGTCGAGGCACTCAAGCTCATGAACTGGAAGGTGGCGTCGGGGAGCGGCGACCTCAACCCGGCCGACGCGTCCGCGATGAAGGTGCTGGGCACCGAGCAGCAGACCGTCTGCGACCGGATGCTCATGGAGGTGCTCGGCTCGGCCGGCTACCTCCCCGCCGGTTCTCCGGGGGCGGTGCTCCACGGGCAGCTCGAGCAGGCGTACCGATCGGCGCCCGTCGGCACCTTCGGTGGCGGGGTGAACGAGGTGCAGCGAGAGATCATCCAGATGGCCGGGCTGGGCATGCCCCGAGCGCCGCGCTAGGCGGGCTCGCTGATGGAGGTCGGTGTCGCACTCCCGCAGATGGCCAAGGGCCTCGACCACGACTCGTTCATGGCGTGGTGCCGGGGGATCGACGACGGTCCGTTCTCGTCGGTGTCGGCGGGGGAGCGGATCACCTACCACAACGTCGAGGGACTGACCGCGTGTGCAGCCGCGGCCGCGCTCACCGAGCGGGTGCGCGTCTTCGCGAACCTCCTCGTGCTCCCGTGGCACTCGCCCGCGATGGTCACCAAGGAGCTGCTCACGATCGACCTGATCTCCAACGGACGTCTGGAGATCGGCGTCGGCGTCGGCGGACGCGTGCAGGACTACGACGCACTCGGCTCGTCGTTCGAGCATCGCCACCAGCGGCTCGACGACGCCGTCGCTGAGGTCCGCCGGCTGTGGGCGGGCGGCACGTACGCCGACGACGTGCCCCTCGGGCCTCCGCCGGTGCAGGCGAACCCGCGGGTGCTCGCCGGCGCGATGGGGCCGAAGGCGCTCGCGCGGGCGGCTCGCTGGGCCGATGGCGTCTCGGGGTTCACCGTCACCGCGACCGCAGGCGAGGCCGACGCGTTGTTCCGGGCGACCGAGGAGGCGTGGGTGGCGGCCGAGCGCACCGAGCAGCCCCGGCTCGTCTCGGGGTTCTTCTTCGCGCTCGGCGACGACGCCGAGACGCGGCTGCGCACGTTCACGTCGGACTACCTCGACGTGTTCGGTCCCGAGGTCGGCAAGATGGTCGGCGAGATGATGAGCGCCTTCACGCCGGACCGGGTGCGCCAAGGCCTCGACGAGATCGAGGCGCTCGGGTGCGACGAGCTGATCCTCGTGCCGGCGACGACCGACGTGCGCTGCCTCGACCTCGTCGCCGACCTCGTCGCGAGCCGCTAGCCCACTGCTCGCTCAGCCGAAGTCGGGTTGGCGCTTCTCGGCGAAGGCGCGCACGGCCTCCGCGTAGTCGCCCGAGCTCGACGCCAGGATCTGGGTTCGGTTCTCCAGCGCGATCGCGCTCTCGGCGCTCGACGCAGCAAGGTTCGTCCAGAGCACCTCTTTGGTCATCACGACACCGAACGGGCTGTTGTCGAGGATCTCCGCTGCGAGCCCGAACGCCGCGTCGAGCACCTCGGCGTCGGGGACGACCCGCCCGACCAGGCCGATGCGCAGCGCCTCGTCGGCGCCGAACGTCCGGCCGGTGAGCGAGAGCTCGAACGCCTGGGTCGCCCCCACGATCTTCGGGAGCGCGTAGCTCACCCCCATGTCGCAGCCGGAGACGCCGACCTTCACGAAACGCACGGAGTAGCGCGCCGACGCGGCGCTCACCCGGAGGTCGCTGTAGAGCGCGAGCGCGATGCCGCCGCCGATCGCCGGGCCGTTGATCGCGGCGATCACCGGCTGGGGGATGCGCCGGAGGTGCAGCATCACGTCGGCCATGTACGCCTGCGAGCGCATCCCCGCCGCCGGGCCGCTGAGGCCGGCCGACATCTGCGACCCGGTGCTCATCGTGAGGTCGAGTCCGGAGCAGAAGCCCCGACCGGCGCCGGTGAGCACGACGACCCGGATCGAGTTGTCCCGCCCGACCTCGTCGAGCGCGGCGTGGAGCTCGTCGACGAGGGCCCAGGAGAGGGGGTTCAGCTTGTCGGGGTCGTTCAGGGTGATCTGCGCCACGTGTGGGCGCACCTCGTCCAGCAGCACCAGGCTCATGCGTGCGAACCTATCGGCCCCCCGGCGGTCGGCGCCCGGGAACAGGTGGGAACGGAGAGCGGGACATGGCGGCACTCGAGGGCTACGGCGTGCTCGTGACGGGTGGAGGGAGCGGGATCGGCGAAGGCTGCGCGACCGCACTCGCGCGCGACGGCGCGGTCGTGACGATCTGCGGTCGCACCGTCGAGAAGCTCGAGGCAGCGGCGGCGCGCATCCGCGACGCGGTCCCCGGTGCCGGGGTGCACACGATCGGCGCCGACGTCACCGACGAGGACCAGGTCGCCGCGGCGGTCGCCAAAGCCGTCGCCGAGGCCGGAGCGCTGCACGGCGTCGTCGCCTCCGCAGGAGGGTCGCTCCATCTGGGACCCCTGCACCTGGCTCCCGTCGAAGCGGTACGGGCCACGCTCGACCTGAACATCATCGGTACGTTCCTCACCCTGAAGTGCGCCACCCCCGCGCTCGTGCAGTCGCAGGGCTCGTTCGTCGGGGTGTCGTCGCATGCCGGGCGCGACAGCTTCCGGTTCATGGGCGCCTACGGCGCGGGCAAGGCCGGGCTCGACCACCTGCTCAAGGTCGCCGCCGACGAGCTCGGCCCGTCGCGAGTCCGGGTCAACTCGATCCAGCCGGGCATCATCGACAACGAGCTGATGAGCGCGATCACCCAGGGTGGGCCGGTGATGGACAGCTACCTCGCCGAGATCCCGCTGCACCGGGCGGGCACGGTCGACGAGGTCGGCGCCCTGGCGCGCTTCCTCGTGGGTCCGGAGTCGTCGTACATCACCGGACAGACCATCAGCATCGATGGTGGCCAGTCGCTGCGGAAGGGCGCGGACTACGGGTTCTTCGCCGAGGGTGCCTACGGTTCCGAGCCGGGCTGGAGCTTCGTGGTCGAGGAGGAGCAGGACTGATGGACGTCGCCGGCAAGGTCGCCGTGATCACCGGAGGTGCGAGCGGCATCGGGCGCGCCACCGCGCTCGAGCTCGCCCGCCGGGGCGCCGACATCGTGGTCGCCGACATCCACGACGAGCGGATCGCCGAGGTGCAGGGCGAGGTCGAGGCGCTCGGTCGCCGGTACCTCGGGGTGCACACCGACGTGACCAACGACGCCGACGTCGAGCGCATGCGCGACGCGGCGATCTCGACCATGGGCCACGTCGACATCGTGATGAGCAACGCGGGAGTCGCGATGCTGGGCCCCGCCGAGGGGCTGTCGATGGAGGAGTGGGACTGGATCCTCCAGATCAACCTCTACGGCGTGATCCGCATGGTGCGGGCGTTCGTCCCGCACCTGCTCGAGCGGGGGAGTGGCTACGTGGTGAACACCGCGTCGGTCGCGGGGCTCTTCGCCTACTCGTGGGACCACCCGGCCTACATCACCGCGAAGCACGGGGTGCTCGGCCTCACCGAGGCGCTCGCGATCTACCTGAAGCCGCTCGGTGTCGGGGTCTCGGTGGTGTGTCCGAGCCTGGTCGACACCAACATCGGCGAGACCGCGCGCATGGGCGGGGTCGACGACATCGGCCGGTGGATCGCACCGATGCCGCTCTCGGAGGCGATGGCGGCCGAAGGGGTGGGGACGCTGGTGGCCGACGCGATCCGTGACGAGCGCTACCTGGTGCTGACGGACCCCGATGACATCCGCCCGCAGATCGCCCGCCGGGGTGCCGACATGGACGCGTTCGTCGCCGAGCAGATCGCGACGCTCCCGCCGCCCCCGAACCTGTACCGCTGACCGCCCGGCCGCCGGCCGTGCGGGCCTCAGCCGGTGAAGGTGATGTCGGCCGGGATCGCGAGCGTCCAGCTGATCACGACACGGCCGTTGCCCGACTGCACCCCGGCCACCGAGACGACGTTCGTCGCCGACGCCGCCGCGAAGCTGGACCCGCCGCCGCCACCACCTGCGGCGCCCTGCGTCCCTGGTCCCCGACGTGGAGGCGCCGCCGCCGCCACCGAAGAACCCGCCGGCACCGCCGCCGCCGCCGCCCGCTCCGACCACGGTCGGGTCGGCGCCGGTCGCGCCGGTCGCGGAGTTCGCGGTGACGCAGCTGCTCGGCCCGGTCCCGCCGGTCCCGCCCGCGCTCTGGGTGCCACCGGTCCCTCCCGTGCACAGCGCCGCGCCGCCTCCCGTGCCGCCGGTCCCGCCCGCCGGCGCGCCGCCGTCACCGCCGGTGCCGCCGTTCTGACTGTTGAGTCGAGCCCGGCGCGCCGCCGCCACCGCCGCCGCCCGCGACCACGACGCGGTCGGCGAGCGTCGTACCGCCCTGGCGCACGTCGGACGCGCCACCGGCACCGCCACCCGTCCCGCCCGATCCGTCGTTGCCGTCAGCGCCCGACGCGTCACCGGCGTTCCCGCCGCTGCCGCCGGTGCCGGGGGTGTCGAACACGCCGTCGGTGCCAGCGCACCCGACGTTGACCTGGAGCACTTCGCCGGGCGTGACCGCGATCGTCGCTGCTCGCTGCCGCCCTGGCCACCGACGCCGTCGGCGCCCTCACCATTGCCGCCGCCGTTGCCGCCGCCGGCGCCGAAGGCCTGCACGTTCAAGGACGTCACGCCCGCGGGGACCGTGAACGACGTCGTGCCGCAGGTGTCGAAGGTGACCGGGGAGACGGCCGGGTCCGTGTCGGCTCCGCTGACCCCGGCGGCGGTGAGTGCTGCCGCGCCGATGAGTGCCGCAGAGAAGAGCAGTGCCGCTCGGCGCATCAGGACTCCCGTTCGTGCCGATGGAATGCGCCGAGGATAGACGGTCGGAAGCCTCGGGGCGGGTTCCCGGCGCCGCTCCCGGCAGGGGTGGGGAGGTGGGGGTGGGGAGGACTGCCTACTTGGCGGTGAACTTCAGCGGGACGTGCTTGAGCCCGTTGATGAAGTTCGACCGCAGCCGCGACGGCGGGGCCGTCATCTCGATGTCGTCGAGGCGGTTCAGGATCTCGTCGAACATCACGTTGATCTCCATGCGGGCGAGGTTGGCGCCCAGGCAGAAGTGCGGACCGCCGCCGCCGAAGGCCACGTGCTCGTTCGGCGTACGGGTGATGTCGAACGTGAACGGGTCGGGGAACATCTGCTCGTCGCGGTTCGCGGCGATGTACCAGATCACGACCTTGTCACCGGCCTTGATCTGCTTGCCGCCGAGCTCGACGTCGGCCATCGCGGTGCGCCGGAAGTTCATCACCGGGCTGGCCCAGCGGAGCATCTCCTCGACCGTCCCCGGGAGCAGGGAGCGGTCATCCCGAACCTTCGCGAGCTGTTCGGGGTGCTCGAGCAGCGCCACCATGCCGTGCGAGATCAGGTTGCGGGTCGTCTCGTTGCCGGCGACGGTCAGGATCAGGAAGAACAGGTCGAGCTCGAGACCACTCAGCTGCTCGCCGTCGACCGACGAGCTCGTGAGCACCGAGATGAGGTCGTCCTTGGGGTTCGCGCGCTTCTGCTCGGCGAGGTCGGCCGCGTACGCGTAGAGCTCCATCGAGGCGTGCTGGGTGATCTCCTCGGTGATGCCGTACTCGGGGTCGTCGGCCCCGATCATCTGGTTGCTCCAGTCGAACAGCCGGTGCCGGTCCTCCTGGGGGACACCCATGAGGTCCGCGATCACCTGGAGCGGGAGCTCGGACGCGACGTCGACGACGAAGTCGCACTCACCGCGCTCGACGACGTTGTCGATGATGTCCTTCGCGCGCTGCTGCATCGTCGAGTGCAGCTCCGAGACCATGCGCGGCGTGAAGCCCTTGTTGATGAGGCGCCGGTACCGCGTGTGCATGGGCGGGTCCATGTTGAGCATCAGGAGGCGCTGCTGCTCGAGGTTCGCGTCGTCGGGGTCCCACATGAAGACGAGCTTCTCGGCGGAGGAGAACGTCGCGTTGTCGCGGTTGACGGTGACCACCTCGTCGTAGCCGGTCACGCACCAGAACGGGCCCGCGCCGCCCTGGGGGCCCGCGTACGACGGATCGCCCTCGTGCCAGTAGACGGGCTCGGTGTGGCGGAGCTCGGTGAACCACTCGTGGGGCACGCCCTCGACGAAGCGGTCCTTGTCCCACAGGTTGATGTGCCGGAGGTTGGTGTCAGACGACGTCATGGGGCCCAATGTACCTGACGGCTCGTCAGGTCCGACCCGTGCCTCCCGCTCAGCGGAAGTGGGGGAGCACTTCCTTGCCCATGAGCTCGATCGAGGCCATGACCTTGTCGTGGGGGATGCTGTACGGGTTCACGAGGCAGAGCATCAGGTCGCATCCGGCCGCCTCGTAGCGCTTGAACGTCGCCACGCACTCGTCCGGGTCGCCGACGACGCCCGACCCGCTGTCGTGGATGTAGTCGAAGGTCAGGTGCTCGAAGTCACCCGACCGCTTGTGCTCGAGGGACGACCCGGCGTAGTCGTACGTGCCGAGCGCCATCTTCTTCTCTTCCATCCACTCCGCGACCGACGCGATGATCGCCCCGCCCGCCTTCGGGTACCACTCGAAGCTCTCCTTGGCGACCGCGTACGCCTCGTCCTTGGTCGGCGCGCAGTGCACCATCGTGAACGTCGCCGCGGTCTCGTTCTTGAACGCGCCGACGGGCTCGACGCACTCCGACAGGCCCTTGCGGTAGAGGTCGAGGCTCTTGGTCAGCTCCTCGGGCGGGAGCCCGACCGTGAACGAGCAGAGTCCGATGCCCTGACGGCCGACCTCCTCGTGGCCGGCGGGGGAGCTGGTCGCACCGAAGATCGGCGGGTGGGGCTGCTGCAGCGGCTTGGGCTGCACGCGCCGCGGGCCGCCCATCTTCCAGAACTCGCCGTCGGCTTGGTAGTACTCGTTCGTCCACGCGCCGACGATGTGCCGCAGCGCCTCGCGCCACTGCTCGCGCGCGGTGTCGGGGTCGACGTTGAAGCCCTCGAGCTCCATGCGGCTCGACGAGCGCCCGGTTCCGAAGTCGACGCGTCCGTTGGAGATGAGGTCGAGGACGGCGACGGACTCCGCGGTGCGGATCGGGTGGTTGTACGGCTGGGGAAGGAGGCGCACGCCGTACCCGATCCGGATGTTCTTGGTGAGCGCGGCGACGGCGCCGTACAGCACCTCGGGGTTCGAGCAGTGCGAGTACTCCTCGAGGAAGTGGTGCTCGACCGTCCAGAACGCGTCGAACCCGACCTGGTCGCCGAGGACGGCCTGGGCGAGGGTGTTCTGGTACGCCTCGTGCTCCTTGCCCGGCGTCCATGGCTTCGGGACCGGGATCTCGTAGAACAACGCGAACTTCATTGCAGTTCCCCCCTGAGCAGTGCCGGAGCAGACGCGTTCGACGGAGCATACGGTGCGGGCAGAACCGAGCGAACGCCGAGTGGACGGGTGATGCACATGCGGGGACTGGACGGCAAGGTGGCGGTGGTCACGGGCGCGGCGTCAGGGCTCGGCGAGGCGACGTGCCACCGATTGAACGAGGAGGGCGCCCTCGTCGTCGGCATCGACGTCACCGAGCCGGCGGCGCCGCTGATGGCGTTCCACCGGGTGGACGTGACCGACGAGGACGCGGTCGCGGGTGCCATGGACGCGGTCGCCGCGGCATACGGCCACCTCGACGTCCTCGCGACCTTCGCCGGCGTCATGGGGGGCGGCCCGATGCACACGGTCGACCTGTCCGACTGGGCGCGCGTCGTCGGTGTCAACCTCACCGGTACCGCGATCTCGTGCAAGCACGCGCTCCGGCACATGGTGAAGCACCGATCAGGGCGCATCGTGACCGTCGCGAGCGTCGAAGGCATCGAGGGGACCGAGGGCGGCAGCTCGTACAACGCCTCGAAGGGTGGGGTCGTGCTGCTCACCAAGAACATGGCGATCGACTACGGACGCCTCGGCATCCGCGTCAACGCGGTGTGCCCGGGGTTCATCGACACGCCGATGTTCCAGGAGGTCATGGGCAGCGAGAACATGTCGCAGTACCGCGACGAGTACCGCGAGCATCACAAGCTCGGTCGCTTCGGGGAGGCGAGCGAGATCGCGTCCGCCGTGGCGTTCCTCGCGTCGGACGACGCGTCGTTCATCACCGGGCACGCGCTCCTCGTCGACGGCGGCTACACCGCCGGGATGCGGACGGGGTTGTCCTCCCTCATGGGGCTGGACTGAGCGGCTAGACCTTCCTCGACGCATCGGGCCCCCGTCGCCGGGGGACGGCGGGGCCGATCTGGGGGGATCGTGGGATGAAGGGTCTCTCGAAGTGGCTGTGGCTGGTCGGCCTGGTCACGATCCTGTCGGGGCTGCTCTTCGGGTACGACCAGGGCGTCATCTCCGGCGCGCTGCCGTTCATCTCCAAGGACTTCCACCTCAGTGACTTCCTCGAGGAGGTCGTCACCTCGTGGGTCACGCTCGGAGCGCTCGTCGGTGCGCTGATCGCCGGTGGCGTGGCCGACAGGGTCGGGCGCCGCAGCACGCTGATCGCCGCGGGGCTGTTGTTCTTCGTCGGCGCGCTGGTGCAGTCGCTCGCGCCCGAGACCGCGGTCCTCGTGGTCGGCCGTTTCATCATCGGTGGCGGCGTCGGCATCGCTTCGGTCGCCGCGCCGCTCTACGCGGCGGAGATGGCGCCCGCGACCCTGCGTGGCCGCTTCGTGTCCTCGTACCAGCTCGCGATCACGATGGGGATCCTCATCGCCGAGATCGTCGACGCGTTCCTCAGCGACGGCGGTGACTGGCGACTCATGCTCGGGCTCGCGGTCGTCCCCGGCGCGTTGCTGTTCCTCGTGATGCTGCCGATGCCCGACACGCCGCGGTGGCTGCTCAAGGTGGGTCGCCGGTCCGACGCGCGGGAGGCGTCGGTCAAGGTGCAGGGCGAGGACGGGGTCGAGGCGCGGCTCGACGAGGTCGCGACCGACCTCGCGGTCGAGGAGCGCGAGGAGGGCACCTGGCGCGACGTGTTCGGCCCTTCGATCCGCCCGATGCTCAAGGTCGGCCTCGGGCTGGCGATCTTCCAGCAGGTCACCGGCATCAACGCCGTCATCTACTACTCGGACCGGATCTTCGCGGCAGCGGGGTTCACCTCGGTGCAGCAGCAGACCGACGCGACGATCCTCGCCATCGGTGTCGTGAACGTGGTGGCCACGTTCGTGGCGATCGCGTTCATCGACCGGTTCGGTCGCAAGCCGCTCCTGCTCGCCGGGCTCGTCGGGATGACCGTCGCACTCATCGGGCTGACGATCTCGTTCGCCGTGCTCGAGGGCTACCAGGGCGTCAAGGGCCCGACCATCCTGGGGATCGCGACCCTCGTCTGCATGGTCGTGTACATCGCGTCGTTCGCGTTCTCGCTCGGCCCGGTGGTCTGGACGATGATCTCCGAGATCTTCCCGACCCGGGTCCGCGGCAAGGCGATCGCGGTCGCGACCGCAGCGAACTGGGGGGCCGCGTTCATCGTGAGCGCCTCGTTCCTGAGCATCATCGACGTCATCGGGACCGAGGGGGCCTTCGCCCTGTTCGCGCTGATGAGCATCATCGCCTTCGTGTGGATCGACAGGGTGGTCCCGGAGACCAAGAACAAGCCCCTCGAGGAGATCGAGGCCCTGTTCACGGGCGAGGTCGAAGAGCCTGCTTCCTAGGCGGGGCGCGGGCGAGGCGACGGGGCGGGTCGCCGCTCTGTAACGTGTTCCAGATTTCGCAAACCAGCGAGGTTCGTAGGGGGTCCCGCCCATGTACATCGGTCTGACGGACGAGCAGCGCAAGCTCCAGCTCGAGGTTCGCGACTACTACCAGCAGCTCCTCACACCCGAGGTCCGCGCGTCGATCGCGCACAGCCACGGCGTCGGCCCGGAGATGCGCAAGGTCGTGCGCCAGATGGGCTCCGACGGCTGGCTCGGTGTCGGGTGGCCGAAGGAGTGGGGCGGCCGCGGCTTCACCCCGGTCGAGCAGTTCATCTGGTTCGACGAGTCGATGCGCGCGGGTGCACCGGTGCCGATGCTCACGATCAACACCGTCGGCCCGACGATCATGAATCACGGCTCCGACGAGCAGAAGGACTTCTTCGTCCCGAAGATCCTGAAGGGCGAGATCCACTTCTGCATCGGGTACTCCGAGCCCGGCGCGGGCACCGATCTCTTCGCGCTGCGCACGAAGGCCGAGCGAGACGGCGACGAGTACGTCATCAACGGCCAGAAGATGTGGACGAGCCTCGCGAGCGACGCCGACTACATCTGGCTCGCGGCGCGCACCGACCCGAACGTCAAGAAGCACAAGGGCATCTCGATGTTCATCCTCCCGATGGACGCGCCCGGCATCAAGGTGCTCCCGATCCAGGTGATGGGGGAGTCCGACATCAACCAGACGTTCTTCGAGGACGTGCGCGTCCCCGCGACGACGCGCGTCGGCGAGGAGAACGAGGGCGTCAACCTCATCACCAACCAGCTCAACCACGAGCGCGTCACGCTCTGCTCATCGGGCATCGTCGAGCGCGGCCTGAACGAGGTGCGCGGCTGGGCTCAGGAGACGAAGCTCGCCGACGGCACGCGCGTCATCGACCAGGAGTGGGTGCAGGTGAGTCTTGCCCGGGTGCACGCCCGGCTCGAGTTCCTGCGCCTCATGAACTGGAAGATCGCGTGGGCGTCGACCAAGGGCACGCTGGCGCCGGCCGACGCGTCGGCCACGAAGGTCTTCGGCACCGAGTTCTACCTCGAGGCGTTCAAGTCGCTCATGGAGATCCTCGGCCAGCACGCGTACCTGACCGACGACGCGCCGGGCGCGGTGCTCGGCGCGCGGCTCGAGCAGTCGTATCGCGGTCTCATCATCCTCACGTTCGGCGGCGGCACGAACGAGGTCCAGCGCGAGCTCATCGGCGCGTTCGGCCTCGGCATGCCCCGGTCCCGCTAGGAAGGCAGCAGAGCAGATGGATTTCTCGTTCTCGGAAGAGCAGGAAGACCTCAAGGGTCTCGCCAAGCAGATCCTCGAGGGGGAGCTCACCAACGAGCGCCTCAAGGAGGTCGAGGGCGGCGAGGACAACTTCGACCGCGAGCTGTGGGCGAAGCTGGCCGAGGCCGGCGTTCTGGGCATCGCGGTGCCCGAGGCCCACGGCGGCGGGGGCTACGGGTTCCTCGAGACCGCGCTCGTGCTCGAGCAGGTCGGCCGCACGGTCGCACCGGTGCCGTACTACGCGGCCACCGTGCTCGGCGCGCTGCCGATCGCGCAGTTCGGCACCGACGCCCAGCAGGCGGCGCTGCTCCCGGGCATCGCGTCCGGTGAGTCCATCGTCACCGCGGCGCTGTTCGAGGCCGGCGCCGACCCGCTGACGCCGACCACGACCGCGAAGCCCGATGGCGACGGGTACACGCTCGACGGCGTGAAGGACTGCGTCCCGGCCGGTCCGCTGGCCGACAAGGTGCTCGTGCCCGCCACCACGCCTGACGGCAAGGTGATCATCGCGATCGTCGACCCGAAGGCGTCGGGCGTCACCAGCGAGCGGCAGCAGACGACCAACAGCCACCCCGAGTCGCGCCTCACCCTGCAGGGCGTGAAGGTCGCGGCCGGCGACGTGCTCGGCACCGCCGACGACGGCGCCGAGGCCCTCCGGTGGATCGTCGAGCGTGCAACCGCGGCACTCGGTGCGATCGCGGTCGGTGTGTGCGAGGAGGCCGTCGTGATGACGGCGGAGTACACGAAGACCCGCGAGCAGTTCGGTCGGGCGATCGCGACGTTCCAGGCGGTCGGCCAGCGTGCCGCCGACGCGTACATCGACACCGAGGGCGTCCGCCTCACGACCTGGCAGGCGGTGTGGCGTCTCTCGGAGGGGCTCCCCGCCACGACCGAGGTCGCGGTGGCGAAGTTCTGGGCGGCCGACGGCGGCCAGCGGGTCGTGCATGCCGCGCAGCACCTGCACGGTGGCATGGGCGTCGACAAGGACTACCCGTTGCACCGGTACTTCCTGTGGGCGAAGTGGATCGAGCTGTCGCTCGGCGGCGCGACGCGCCAGCTGCTCACGATCGGGAAGTACCTCGCCGAGGAGCCCGTTCCCGCCTGAGCGCGTCTGGTTCGGACTCGCCTGCTGATCCGGTCGCGCTCACCGTCGAGCGCGACGGCCTCCGCATCGCCGCCCTCGACTGGGGCGGTGGCGGCGAGCCGTTGGTCCTGCTCCACCCGAACGGGTTCTGCGCGGGGCTGTTCCACCCGCTCGCTCGCCGCCTCACCGACCGGTACCGACCGATCGGCGTCGATCTGCGGGGTCACGGTGGCACCGACACGCCCACCGAGGTCCCCGAGGGCTTCGCGTTCGACCGCATGGCCGCCGACGTCGCGGCCGTGCTCGATCACCTCGGCGTCGACGAGTGCGTCGCGCTGGGGGAGTCGCTCGGCGGCGGCGTCGCCACCATGCTCGACGCCCTCCGACCGGGCGCGACGCGGCGGTTGCTCCTCTGCGAAGCGATCGCGTTCGACCCGTTGGTGCTCGCAGCCGATCGACCCACGGTTCCCGAAGGCAGGACGGCGGCAGACGACAGCCCGAACTTCATGGCCGTCACCGCCCGCAAGCGGCGGGCGGTGTGGCCGGACCGCGCGACCGTGCGCGCGTCGTACGGCGGGCGTCCGCCGCTCGACGTGCTCGCCCCCGAGGCCCTCGACGCGTACGTGCGGTGGGGGTTCCACGACCGGCCCGACGGCCAGATCGAGCTCGCGTGCCCGCCGGAGACGGAGGCAACGATCTTCGAGGTGTCCGGCGGAAGACAAGGTGTGCTCGGCGCGTGGGAGCACCTCGGCGTCACGACGACCGAGATCGTCGTAGCCCACGGCGACGAGTCGATGCTGCCCGCGCCGTGGTTCCGCGCCCAGGCCGCACAGATCGACACGCCGGCCATCGTCGTGCCGGGCGGACACTTCTTCCTGCAGGAGGACACCGCACGCGCGGAAGCGCTCGTCCGGCAGCACCTCGGGGCGTAGCCTCCAACGATGACAGAACACGGCGTCCTGGTAGTGGGCCTCGACGGCTTCGACATCGGCTTCGCGCGGCCGCTCCTCGACGCCGGCGAGCTGCCGGTGCTCGCCGGGTTGCGCGACCGCGGGGCATCGTTCCTCCTCGACCACGGCCCCGGCTCGCGCAGCGGGCTCGCGTGGGAGCAGTTCATCACCGGGCGGAGCCTCGAGACCACGGGCCGGGCTTCCGTCGTGGACCTGCGCGATGGTGAGTACGACGTCGAGCAGGCCGGGGTCAAGTTCCCTCCGTCGCTCGGGTCGCTCGACGCCAGGGTCGTCGTGTTCGACACGCCGTACACCGATCTCGGGGGGATGCCGAACGCCCGCGGCATCGTCGCCTGGGGAGCCCACGATCCGGGCGCCCCGTTCACGAGCAACCCGCCGGAGCTGCGCGACGAGCTGGCGGCGGTCGTCGACTACCCGGCGCACCCGTGGACCTACGCATCGCCCTGGCCGTCGGTCGACGCCACCGCGGCGATGGGTCGCGCGTTGATCGATGCGGTCGACGTGCGGCGGACGGCGGCACGATGGCTCCTCACGGAGCGGTTCCCCGACTGGGACCTCGCCATCGTGGTCACCGGCGAGGCGCACACGGCCGCCGAGGCGTTCTGGCACGGCGTCGACCCGGCACACGTCGTGCACGACGTGCCGTCGGCACCCGTGGCGTACGACGCACTCGTCGACCTCTATCGGTCGCTCGACACGATGGTCGGCGACCTGGTCGAGGCCACCCACCCCGCGGCAGTGGTCGCCTTCTCGATGGGCGGGATGGGCACGAACAACTCCGACGCCACGAGCATGGCGCTGCTCCCCGAGCTGGTGTACCGCTGGGCGACCGGCGAGACCCGGCTCGTGGTGCCCGATGCCTGGGCGGCCGACCCTGCCGCGCCCGCGCTGCTCGACGACGGGCAGCGCTGGGACGACGAGGTCGCGAAGTGCTACCGGCCCCGCCGTTCGCTGTGGCGTCGGGCCGCGAGCAACCCGGTGACCCGGCACCTGCGCCGCACGGTGCAGCGCCGACCGCTCGAGCTGCCACCCCATGCTGATGCCGACTCGCTCTCCTGGATGCCGGCCAGTCGGTACCGCGACCGCTGGCCCGAGATGCGCGCGTTCGCGCTGCCCTCGTACTACGACGGTCGTGTCCGCGTGAACCTGCAGGGTCGGGAGCCCGCGGGGATCGTGCCGCTCGACGAGTACGACGCGGTCCTCGCCGAGCTCGAATCGCTCATCGAGGCCTGCCGGAATCCGGCGACTGGTGCACCGGTCGCCCGCCGCATCACCCGCGCCGGCGGGCGACCCGTTCGCGATCAACGCGTCCGACGCCGACCTCGTCGTCGTCTGGGCCGACTCCACCTATGCGTTCGAGCACCCGACGCTCGGGCTGATCGGCCCGGTCCCCGCCCGGCGGACCGGGGGTCACACGGGGCCCTTCGGCTTCGCGTTCGTCGCCGGGGAAGGCGTCCCGCCCGGCGACGGCGGCACGCGGTCGTCCTACGACGTGAACCCGACGATGGCCGCGTTGCTCGGTCTCGACCCGCCGCCCGGATTCGACGGTGTCCCGCTCGTCGATCCGCGCCCGGTCCCGGTCCGTGGCTGACCGCGCCGCGGACGCCCGCATCGAACGCCTGCTCGCGTACGAGGAGATCCGTCAGCTCGTCGCGCGGTATGCCGTCGCGACCGACGCGCGCGACCTCGACGCGCTCGTCGGGCTGTTCGTCGACGACGTGCAGATCGGGCGTTCGGAGCGAGGGCGCGCCGCGCTGCATGCGTTCTTCGACCGGTCGTTGCGTGACGTCGGCATCACGATCCTGAACACCGGCACCCACGTGATCGACTTCGTCGACGACGTGCGCGCGCACGGGCGTCGTGTACTGCCGCGGTGAGATCCAGGTCGGGAACCAGTGGGTCGTCCAGGCGATCCAGTACCGCGACGACTACGAGCAGCGGGCCGGCCACTGGTACTTCACCCGGCGCCGTCATCTCCTCTGGTACGGGCGTGAGGTCGGCACCTCGCCGCTCGGGCTCGCGCCCGCCGACTGGCCCGCGCACCACACCGGCACGGGCGAGCTGCCCGACGCGTGGCCCACGTGGCACCAGTTCTGGGCAGTGCCGCCGGCCGCCGCGCCCGACTGACTCCGAGGCGTTTTGGCGTCGCAGCGGTGTTCAGACACCCTGCTGGCGCGGGTACGTCAGCGGGCGGCGACCGTCAGGGTGACCGGAGCGTCCGAGCCGAGCGGCGCGGCCGTCTGGGGTAGCTCGGGCAGCGGGCCCGGCCCGAGCCACGAGCGCAGGAAGGCGGTCAGGTCCCTGCCCGCGACCTCGTTCACCACCTCGAAGAAGTCCTCGGTGGTCGCGGTCGTGCCCGCGTACTTCGCCGCGTAGGTCTGCAGGATCTGCTGGAACACCGTGTCGCCGACCTCGAGTCGGAGCGCGTGCAGGGTGAGCCCGCCGCGCTCGTAGGCCGCGGTGCCGAACATCTCGTTGATGCCGGGGTCGTCGGCGGCGACGTCCGGCGTGCGCGCCACCGCGGCACGGGCGCGGGCGACCTCACTGGCGAGGGACACACCGACCGCGTGGTCCTCCCACAGCCATTCGCCGTAGGTCGCGAAGCCCTCGTTGAGCCAGGTCTCCGACCAGTCGGCCGGGCTGACCGAGTCGCCGAACCACTGGTGCGAGAGCTCGTGGGCCAGGATCGCGCTCGAGATCTGCGGGTCGGCGAACAGGTCCGACGCGATCAGGGAGAAGGTCTGCGCCTCGAACGCGAGCCCGTGCGGGCCGCCGTCGGGCACCTGGATCCCGTAGGTCGAGAAGGGGTACTTCCCGAACCAGGTCGACAGGAACTGCAGCTGGGCGGGTGTCTCGGATGCGGCTTCGCCGGCCCGGGCGGCCATGCTCGGGGTGATCGCGTTCCGGATCTTCACACCGTCGACGGGGGCTTCGTCCTCGAGCTCCAGGTTCCCGATCGTGACCTGGGCCAGGTAGGTGGTCATCGGCGCGGTCTCGTCCCAGCTCCACACCGTGCGGTCACCATGGGCGACCTTGCCGACGAGGTCGCCGTTGGCGACCGCGGTCAACGGGTTCGGCACGTCGAGGTGGAACGCGAACGACGCCTTGTCGGTCGGGTGGTCGTTGCCCGGGAACCAGCGGCGCGCGCCGTCGGGCTCGCCGAGGGTGGTCGCACCGTCGTTGGTGGTGAGCCACCCGTTCTGCGCGCCGATGCCCGGGATCTCGCCGGGCGAGGGCACGCCGTGGTACCGGACGCGCGTCGTGAACTTCGCGCCCTGCCGGATGGGCCGCTTCGGATCGATCTGCAGCTCCTCGGCCGAGTGCCGGAACTCGGCCGGCTTCCCGTCGACCTTCACGCTCGGCACGTCGAAGCCGATGAGGTCGAGGTCGAAACGGCGCAGGCGCCGGGTCGCGGTCGCGGTGATCGTGGTGTCGCCGCGCACCTCGCCCGTCTTCGGGTCATACGACAGCTGCAGGTCGTAGTGGGCGACGTCGTAGCCCCGGTTGCCGAGGGCGGGGTAGTAGGGGTCGGGCGGGTCGAGCGTGGACGGGTCGCCGGGCTTGGGGTCCCCGGGCCCGTGGCCGAGGGACGCGGGCGCGGCGCCGGCGAGCGGCGTGCTGAGCGTGCCTGCAAAGGCCACGAGCACGATCGCGACGGCCCCGAGGCGCGACGCGACCCGCCGAGACTGCGGTGAGGAGGTCACGCTGGTCTCACGCTCCCCGGCACCGAAAGGTTCCCGTCCGAACCGGCCCGCTGCGGGGTTCTTGGCACGTTGAGACGCGCATACCGCGTGCCAGCGTGCCAAGAACGCTGTGCGGGGCGGGTCACGCGACGGTGCCGGCGGCGCGGAGGGACGCGATCGCGTCGGCGTCGTGGCCCAGGGTGCTCAGCACCTCGTCGGTGTGCTCGCCGAGGCCCGGGGGCATGGCGGTCGGGCCACCCGGCGTCCCCACGAAGTCGACGGGGGAGTTGATCATCGTCACCGTGCTCCCGCCCTCGGGCACCTCGACGAACGCGCCACCGGCCCAGGCCTGTGGGTCGGCGAGCACCTCGTCGGTGTTCTGCACCGGCGCCCACCACACGTTCTCGCGGTCGAACGCGACTCCCCACTCCTCCCGAGTGCGGGTCGCGAACCGCTCGTCGAGCAGTGGGATCAGGGTCGCGATGTTGTCGCGCCGCGCCGGCGCGGTCGCGAACCGCTCGTCGTCGATCCACTCCGGATGGTCGATCGCCCGGCACACGTCGGGCCAGTGGCGGTCACCGTCGAGCCCGATGAGCCAGAACCACCGGCCCTCGCGGTCCTGGTAGTCGTTGATCATCGGGTTCGCCATCGTGTCGTGGGTCGCGGTGCCGATCTGCACGCCGAAGCGGAGCGCGGTGTTGAGGTCGAAGCTGATCGTGTACATCCCGTGCCGGAGCAGCGACGTGTGGACGAGCTGGCCCTCGCCGGTGCGGGCCCGGGCGACGAGCGCCGCGCTGATCCCGCCCGCCAGCGTCATCCCCGCGTTGTGGTCGCCCTGGCCCCCGCGCTGGAACGGGGGGTCGCCACCCGGCGCGGTGAGCAGGTGCGCGATCCCGCTGCGCGCCCAGAACGCGCCGATGTCGTAGGCGGCGCGGTCCCGCTCCGGTCCGTCGAGGCCGAACCCCGTGATGATGCCGTAGACGAGCGCGGGGTGCCGCGCCCGCAGCGTGTCGGGGTCGAGCCCGAGGCGCTCGAGCGCGTCGAGACGGATGTTCGTCACGAACACATCGGCGGTGTCGAGCAGCTCGAGCGCGAGGTCGACGCCACCCGGCTGCGCGAAGTCGATGACGATGCTGCGCTTCGAGCGGTTGTCCATCTCGAACGGCGGGTTGAACGGCACGTCGCCGCCGAGCATCTTGGCGAACCCGCGCGCCGGGTCACCCTCGGGCGGTTCGATCTTGATGACGTCGGCGCCCCAGTCGGCGAGGATGCCGCCGGCTGCGGGCCCGGCGACCCAGACGCCCAGCTCGACGACGCGGATGCCTTCGAGGGGTCCCTGCATGCGGCGGAGTGTAGATCCGGGCGCGCGACGGGCACCCCGTGCATCCCTCATACGATCGGGCCATCGATCTCCTGACCGTGTGCACCGGCAACATCTGTCGCTCGCCGATGGCCGAGGTGCTGCTGCGCACCCGCCTTGCCGAGCGCGGCGTCGACGCGTCGGTCGTATCGGCCGGCACGCTCGCGTGGGGTGGGCCGGCCACCGCCAACGCGTGCATCGCCGTCGGCGAGCTCGGTGTCGACCTGCACGGGCACCTCAGCCGACAGCTCACTGCGGACCTCGTCGGTCCGGCCGATCTCGTGCTCGGGATGACGCGCGACCACGTGTGGCGCGCGACCCGCCTCGACGCCGACGCGACCGACCGGTCGTTCCTCATCGGCGAGCTCGTCCGGCTCGGCGCGCGGGTCGGCCCCCGGGTCGACGGCGAGTCGGTGCGGGCTTGGGCCGCGCGCGTCGCGGCCGAGCGGATGGGCGGGCGCCCCATCGGTCAGGTCGGCGACGAGGTCGCGGACCCGGTGGGGGAGCCGATCCACGTCTACCGCGCGACCGCCGCCCGCCTCGACCACGACGTCCGCGCCATCGCCGAGCTCCTGGTCCCGAGCTCGCGGCACCCCGACTGAGTCGCCTCCACCCCCGGCGAAATGGGGAGGGGTCGTGGGTTCTGACGGCCCGTCAGGGAGTGGAACGTGTTCTCGTCGCGTGCGAGAGTGACCCGGCATGGAGATCCCGGGGAAGGTCGCGATCGTCACCGGCGCGGCGTCGGGCATCGGTCGGGCCACCGCCCTCGCGCTCGCTCGAGCCGGGGCGAAGGTCGTCGTCGCCGACGTCGACGACATCGGGGGGAACGAGACCGTCGGCCTCATCCACGACCTGCCCACCGAGGGTGGGGAGGCTGCGCACCGGGCCGACGCCGGGTACGTCCGCACCGACGTCACCGAGCCCCGTTCGCTCGAGGCGCTCTTCGCCGCGGTCGAGGCCGAGCACGGCGGCATCGACATCCTCCACAACAACGCGGGTCTCGTGAGCGGCGAGCCGCTCTGGCCCGACATCACCCCCGAGACGCTGTTGCGCGTCATGAACGTGAACCTCGGTGGCGTCGTGCTCGGCACGCGCATGGTGATCGACGCGATGCGACGCCGCGGCGGGGGCGTGATCGTCAACACCGCGTCGATGGCCGCGCTCTATCCCATGGCGGTCGACCCGATCTACTCGGCCACCAAGGTCGGTGTCACCATGTTCAGCCGCGCGTGCGCGCCGCTCGCGGAGGAGGGCATCCGAGTGAACTCGGTGCTCCCCGGGCTCGTCGACACCCCACTGCTCCCGAAGTCCGGCGACGGCGTGCGGTGGGCCGACTGGGCGGTCATGTCGAAGGAGCACATGGGGCTCCTCGACCCCGACGACGTGGCGCAGGCGGTGCTCGACCTCGTCCGCGACGACACCGCGGTCTCCGAGGAGCGCGTCGTCGGCGCGCTGCCGGTCGGTCCCCGAGCAGCCGGTCGCCGAGCAGCCGGTTCCGGAGCTCGGGTGACGGTCAACACGGACACCCTCACCCCCAACCAGGCGGCGCGGCGGGCGCGGGTCCTCGACGCCGCGCTGGAGCTGGCGTCCGAGGGCGGCTACGACGCGGTGCAGATGCGCGACGTCGCCGCCCGCGCCCAGGTCGCGCTCGGCACCATCTACCGCTACTTCTCCTCGAAGGACCACCTCCTCGCGGCCGGACAGGTCGAGATGTGGCGCGTCCAGGCTGCGGCACTCGTCCAGCGCCCACCCGCCGGGGCCACGCCCGCCGACCGCGTCGTCGCACTCCTGGGCCGATCGATGCGGGGCGCGCTCGTCGGAGCCGGAGCGCACCGCCGCGCTGATCACCGCCTCGGCCTCGCCCGACCCGGCCGTGCGCGACTGCCAGGCCGAGATGATGGCGATCATGGACGACGTGCTCATCGACGCGATGACCGATGTCGATCCCGAGCGCCGCGAGGCCATCGCGGTCACGCTCCGTCAGGTGTGGTTCGCGTGGCTGCTGGGCTGGGTCAACGGCTGGAACGACGCCGTCACCGTGAACCGTCAGCTCGAGACCGCGACCCGGCTCCTGCTCGACTGATCCATCCCGGTGGGTGCAGAGCCGGTTTGACCCCGCAAAGCGGAACCTGTTCTACTCCGAGGCGTGGCTGAGCAGCGCAGCAGTACCCACAAGATCGAGTTCCCGTACACCCGGACCCTCGGGCCGGTGTACAGCGCCTTCCTGACCGGACTCCGTGACGCCAAGGTCCTCGGCATCACGAGCCGCGACGGCCGGGTGCTGTGCCCGCCGACCGAGTGGGACCCCGAGACGGGCGAGGGCCTCGAGCCCAGCTTCGTCGAGGTCGGCCCGGGGGGCACGGTCGAGACCTGGGCGTGGGTGAGCAAGCCCACGCGCAAGCACCCACTCGACAAACCGTTCGCGTTCGCGCTCGTGAAGCTCGACGGTGCCGACACCGCGATGGTGCACGCCGTCGACGCCGGCAGCATCGACGCGATGCACACCGGCATGCGCGTGACGGCCCGCTGGAAGCCCGAGCGGATCGGCTACATCACCGACCTCGACGCCTTCGTCCCCGAGGGAAGCGCATGAGTGACGCCAAGGATGCCGCATGAGCGATGCGAAGGAAGAGGTCGTCGACCCGAACGCTCCGGTCGTCGGCATGGACTACTTCATGCAGCTCGAGTACCACGAGCTCATCTGCCCGGTGGTGCTGCGGTACTCCGCGGCGCTGCTCGAGGGGAAGCTCATCGGGCATCGGTGCCCGAAGTGCGGCCTCGTCTACGCGCCGCCGCGGGGCTACTGCCCGATCGACACCATCGAGACCACCGACGCGAACGAGGTGGAGCTCACCGATCGCGGCGTCGTCACCAACTACACGGTGGTCACCCCGGTCGCGTACTACGGCCAGGAGGCGACGGAGCCGTTCGCCAAGGTCTCGGTGCAGCTCGACGAACCCGGCGGCTCGCTGAGCCTCCAGGACGTGCTCGAGATCGGCGTCGACGACGTCCGGGTCGGGATGCGCGTCGAGGCGGTCTGGGTCCCGGAGGGCGAGCGCAACGTCGATGAGATCGGCAACCGCTCGTGGGGGAGCGCCGAGGGCTGCATCCTCGGCTGGCGCCCCACCGGTGAGCCCGACGTCCCCGCCGACCAGCTCCCGGAGGCCGCGTTCTGATGGCAGCGCAGGACATCGCCATCATCGGGTACGCCCAGTCGCCGTCGTGGCGCCAGTCGAACCTCACCGAGCCGCAGTTCCTCTTCCCGGTCATCAGCGAGGCGATCGAGCAGGCCGGCATCGAACGGCGCGAGCTCGGCTTCACCTGCGCAGGCTCGTGTGACTACCTCTCGGGGCAGACGTTCGCGTTCGTGATGAACCTCGAGGCGGTCGGCGCCTGGCCGCCGATCTCGGAGTCGCACGTCGAGATGGACGGTGCGTGGGCGCTCTACGAGGCATGGGTGCGCCTCCAGCACGGCGACATCGACACCGCGCTCGTGTTCGGGTCGGGCAAGTCCTCGCCCGGTGCGCCGTCCGAGATCTACCCGCTCCAGATGGACCCGTACACGCTCACGCCGCTCGGCGTGGACCCGGTCTCGCTGGCCGCGTTGCAGGCGCGGGCGATGCTCGACGCCGGGAAGATCACCGAGCGCGAGATGGCGGAGATCGCGGCGCGCAGCCGCACGGCCGCGGTCGGCAACCCGTACGCACAGGTCACGGGCAGCGCCGACGCCGACGCGCTCCTCGCCGAGCCGTACTTCACGGCCCCGCTGCGCAAGCACGACCTCCCGCCGATCTCGGACGGTGCGTCGGCGGTGATCCTCGCGACGGCCGAGAAGGCCAAGGCGGTCTGCAAGAACCCGGTGTGGATCCGCGGCCTCGACCACCGCATCGAGATCCACCAGCCCGGCATGCGCGATCTCACGGTCTCGACCTCCACGAAGCTCGCGGGGGAGAAGGCCGGAGTCGGGAAGGCCAAGGTCGACGTCGCCGAGCTGTCGGCGTCGTTCAGCCACCAGGAGAAGCTCCTCACCGAGGCGCTCGGGCTCGGCGACGACGTCGAGATCAACCCGTCGGGTGGTGCGCTCGCCGCCAACCCGATGATGGCCGTCGGGCTGTCCCGCTTCGCCGAGGCCGCGCGTCAGATCGCGGAGCACGGCAAGCACCGCGCCGTGGCGCACGCGACCTCGGGGCAGTGTCTGCAGCAGAACCTCGTCGGCGTGCTGGAAGGTGATTGACCGTGAGTAGCCAGCCCTGTGCGATCGTCGGCATCGGTCAGACGAAGTACAAGAAGCGGCGCGACGACGTGTCGCTCCCCGGTCTCGTCCGCGAAGCCGCGCAGCGCGCGCTCGACGACGCCGGCATGACCTGGACCGACATCGACGCCGTGGTGCTCGGCAAGGCACCCGACCCGTTCGAGGGCGTCATGATGCCGGAGCTGAGCATGGCCGACGCCCTCGGTGGCGCCGGCAAGCCGATGATGCGCGTGCACACCGCCGGCAGCGTCGGTGGCTCCACCGCCATCGTCGCCGCGCACCTCGTCGAGATGGGCATCCACGACCGCGTCCTCACCGTCGCGTACGAGAAGCAGGCCGAGGGCAACGCCCAGTGGGGCCTCGCCGGTGGCCGTTCCGGCGGCATGGGCGCGGGCGGCATCTTCGCCCCGTGGATGCGCAGCTACATCCAGCGCTCGGGCTCGCCCGAGGACATCGGCTGGAAGGTCGCGGTCAAGGACCGTCAGAACGCGTTGAAGAACCCGTACGCGCACCTGCAGCTCAAGGACATCTCGATCGAGAAGGTCAAGGAGTCCCCGATGCTGTGGGAGCCGGTGCACTTCCTCGAGTCGTGCCCGTCCTCCGACGGCGCGTGCGCGATGGTGCTCACCAACGAGGCGGGGGCCAAGAAGGCGCCGAAGCCGCCGGCGTGGGTGCTCGCCACCGCGATGCGCAGCGAGCTCGGCACGTTCCCGGGCCGCGACACGGTGCGCCCGCAGGCCGGGGTCGAGTGCGCGCACGCGCTCTACGACGCGGCCGGCATCACCAAGCCCGCGCGAGCAGATCGACGTCGCCGAGATCTACGTGCCGTTCTCCTGGTACGAGCCGATGTGGCTCGAGGGCCACGACATCGCCGGCCCGGGCGAGGGCTGGAAGATGACCGAGTCGGGGGCGACCGCAGATCACCGGCGACTTCCCGGTGAACGCTTCGGGTGGCGTGCTCTCGTCGAACCCGATCGGTGCGTCGGGGATGATCCGCTTCGCCGAGGCCGCGCTGCAGGTGCGGGGCGAGGCGGGCGAGCACCAGGTCGAGGGCGCCACCGTCGGCATGGGCCACGCCTACGGCGGTGCCGCGCAGTACTTCGCGATGTGGATCGTCGGCTCCTCGCTCGACGCGGTCACCGCGAAGCAGTAGTCGAGGTCTCGTGACGGCGACCCTCGACGACACCACACCCCAGCTCGAGGCGTTCCGCGACGAGGTCCACGCGTGGCTCGAGGCCAACGCCAAGCGCCGCCGTCACGACACGAGCGAGTTCAAGCAGCGCGTCTCGGCCACGAGCCAGTCGCGTGACGACGAGCTCGAGCACGTCGAGGCGTGCAAGGACTGGCAGCGCAAGATCCACGACGCCGGGTTCGCGGGCATCGCGGTCCCGACGGAGTACGGCGGGCGCGGCGGCACCCCGGCCGAGGCAGCGCATCTTCCAGCAGGAGGCGGCGCGCGTACGAGGTCGACACCGGCGTCTTCTCCGTCGGCCTCGCGATGGTCGTGCCCACCCTGCTCGCGCTACGGCACCGAGGAGCAGAAGCTCGCCCACATCCCCGCGATGCTGCGCGGCGAGAACGTGTGGTGCCAGCTCTTCAGCGAGCCGGGCGCGGGCTCGGACCTCGCGGGCCTCACCACCCGGGCCGAGCTGGACGGCGAGTCCTGGATCGTCAACGGCCAGAAGGTCTGGAACTCCTTCGCGCACGTCGCCGAGTGGGGCATCCTCCTCGCCCGCACCGACTGGGACGTCCCCAAGCACCGCGGCATCACGTACTTCCTCGTCGACATGCGCTCCGAGGGCGTCGACGTGCGCCCGCTGCGCCAGATCACCGGCGTCGCGCACTTCAACGAGACGTTCCTCACCGACGTGCACATCCCGGCCGAGAACGTGGTCGGCGAGGTGAACGGCGGGTGGGGCGTCACCCAGGTGACGCTGATGTCCGAGCGCGTGCTCATCGGCGGCTGGCATGGGCCTCGGCTTCCGCGACTTCGTGGAGCTGGCGCGCCACTACGACAGGACCGGTGACCCCGAGATCCGCCAGCAGCTCGCCAAGTCGTACACGCGCAGTGAGCTGTTGCGCTGGCTCGGCGAGCGCGCGCGTGCCGCGATCAAGGCGGGCAAGCCGATGGGTCCGGAGAGCTCGGTCGCGAAGCTCGCGATCTCCCAGCAGGTGTTCGAGAACGGGAACCTCGCGCTCGCGATCGAGGGCGCCGACGCGATGCTCTACTCCGACGACGCGTTCGAGCACGGGTTCTGGCAGCAGCAGTTCCTCGGCCAGTGGGGGATCCGCATCGGCGGCGGCACCGAGCAGGTGCAGCGCAACATCCTCGGTGAGCGGATGCTCGGGCTGCCCGCCCGAGGCGCGGCCCGACAAGACCGAACCCTTCCGGGACATCCCCAAGAACGCGTGAGCGACATCGCCCTCGTCGTCACCGACCTCGACGGCACGCTGTGGTGGGGGTGGAACGAGACCCACCTGAGCACCGTCGAGGCGTGGCACACGCTCGAGGCGAACGGGATCCCGGTGCTGGTCGCGACGGGTCGACGGGTGCATTCGACCGCGCGAGCCGCTCGGTGCGCTGGGGCTGGCGCCGCCGGCCGTCGTCATGAATGGCGCACTCGTTCTGGACCTCGCGACCGACGAGCGCTTCCACCTGCACGACTTCGGCGCCGAGGCTGCGACCGCGGTGCTCGCGGCGTTCCGGGCCGCCGACCTCGAGCCGTGCGTCTACGTCCAGCACGACGATGCCGACGTGTACCTCGGTGACGATCCGTCGACGCACGCGCTGCACGTCGCGGAGCTCGGCGTGGGCGCGCGGCCGTTCGATCTGGAGGTCGCGGTCGCCACCACGCCCGTGCTCATGTTCGGCATCATGGGCCATCCCGACGCGCCGTTCGCCGAGGTCGAGCGGGCGCTCGACGGGATCGCCGAGGTCCACGTCGCGCCGTCCGACCAGTACGGCGGGTTCTCGTGCACCGCGACGCCGATCGGGCTCTCGAAGTGGGTCGGGGTCGAGGTGTACTGCGAACGGCACGGCATCGACTCGTCTCGTGTGCTCGCGATCGGCGACGGGCCGAACGACCTCGAGCTGTTGGAGCGCGCGGCGATCGGGGTCGTGCCGGAAGACGGTCAGTCGGCCGCACTCGCGGTCGCCGACGTGGTCGTCCCCTCGCCGCGCGACGGCGGGTGGGCGAAGATCCTCGATCTCGTCTGACTGAGGGACTCCCTCGCGCGACCGATCAGCTGGCGACGGGCCAGCCTCGGTCGCGCAGCGCGTCGAGGACGACGGTGGCGTCGGTCGGCCAGAACACGAGGTCGTCGCCGCGCTCGTCGCCCTCGAGGAACGAGACCCCGTTCCCGAGCGCGCCGCGTCGCACGACGATCGAGGTGACGTGCTCGCGGTGCACCTCGTAGTCCTCGAACAGCCCGCCGGGTCGGCTCCGCCAGAGGGCCGCACTCGACGCGACGCGCGAGCTCGGCCATCGGCCACGCCGTCTGCACCGCACCGATCCAGGCGCCGCCCCGGGCCACGTAGGCGGGCTCGCCGTCGAACCGCCAGTTCACATCCGCCACATGCACACTCACCTGCCACATATCGGCAGGAGGCACGCTTCGCTGAAGCCGGCCTCGGCAACCGTCCGAGCAGAGCCCGATCCCGAGCCACGCGGGCTCTACGTTGGAGGGGAGTGAGTGCGCTCCGGGAGCTGCGGGTCATCGAGATCGGCGGGGGTGCGGGCGCGGCGTACGCCACCAAGCTGCTGGCCGACCTGGGCGCCGACGTCTGCAAGGTCGAGCCGCCCGGGGGCGATCCGCTCCGCCACGACGACGTCACCTCCGGCGGGCTGCTGTTCCACTTCCTCAACGGGGGCAAGCGCAGCGCGGCGATCGACCTGGCGAGCGAGGAGGGCCGGGCCTGGCTGCACCGGGCCGTGGCCGACGCCGACGTGATCGTCGAGAGCCTGGGCGCCCGGGGCCTGGAGCGCATCGGGATCGACCTCGCCCGCCTCCGGATCGAGCAACCCGTCCTCTCTCTTGTGCGGATCTCCGACTTCGGCCAGCGGGGGCCCTATTCGGAGCTGCGGATGAGCGGCCTCACGCTCCAGGCCTCCGCCGGCTGGGTGAGTGCCCACGGGATCCCGGGCCTCGACCCGGTCCAGGTCGGCGGCCACATCCACGAGCTGACGGCCGGGACGTTCGCCGCCGCGGCCGCACTCACCGCGGTGCGGGCCGCGATCCGCGGTGGCGAGCCCGTCGACGTCGACCTCTCGGTGCAGGAGTGCCTCATCGGCACGCTCGCGTACCCGATGCTCGTGATCGAGGACATGCTCGGTGCGGGCCTGCCGGCGCCGACCGCGCGCCACTTCCCGCTGCCGGGCATCCAGCGGTGCCGCGACGGGTGGGTGGGCATCAACGCGCTCACCGGCCAGCACTTCCAGGACGCGTGCGTGATGCTCGAGGTCGAGGAGTTCGCCGAGCGTCAGCCGGAGCTCGCGGCCGGTGGCCCGCTGCTGGAGGAGTTCTTCGCGAAGGTGCGGCCCTGGCTGCTCGAGCGCGACGCACAGGACATCGTCGAGCTGAGCCAGGCGTTCCGCGTCCCCGCCGCGCCCGTCGGCGACGGCCCGATGATGCTCGACTACTCGCAGTTCCGCTCCCGGGACTTCTTCCTGCGCGCGCCGCTGGGTGGCGATCAGGATGGTGAACGGGACGCGACGATGCCGGGCGCGCCGTACCGGTTGAGCGTGACGCCGTCGGAGCGCCGCGGGCCGGCGCCGGCCGTCGGCGAGATCGGTCCGCCGGCCCCGCCGCGCGGCGCGCTGCTCGGCGACCCGGTCGCGCCCGATGAGCTGCCGTTCGCCGGGCTGAAGGTGCTCGACCTCGGGTCGTTCTGGGCGGGCCCGTACTGCACGATGTACCTCGGCGCGTTCGGGGCCGACGTGATCAAGGTCGAGTCCACCCGTCGCCCCGACGGCTTCCGCTTCTCCGGCGCGGTGCCCGAGATGGGGGAGGACTGGTACGAGCGCGGCGGCGTGTTCGCCTCGACGAACCTCGACAAGCGCGAGGTCACCCTCGAGCTCTCCACCGACGAGGGCAAGGCGCTGCTCCTGCGGCTCGTCGCGCAGGCCGACGTCGTGCTCGAGAACTACTCGGCCCGGGTCGTCGAGCAGTTCGGCATCGGGTACGAGGAGCTCTGCAAGGTCACGCCGAACATCATCATGGTGCGCATGCCCGGCTTCGGCCTCGTGGGCCCGTGGCGCGACTACGTCGGCTGGGCGATGGTGATCGAGCAGGCGACGGGCATGGCGAGCGTGACCGGTCCGCCCGACCGCCCGATGCACCCCGGCGGCCTGGCCGACCCGGTGATCGGCATGCACGCCGCGGTCGCGCTGCAGGCCGCGATCACGCACCGCGAGCACACCGGCGAGGGCCAGCTCATCGAGGTCGCGCAGCTCGAGACCGGCGCGAACCTCACCGCCGAGCTGGTGCTCGAGTGGTCGGTGCGCGGTCGCCGCGTCGAGCGGCAGGGGAACCGCGACCCGCGCCTCGCGCCCCAGGGCGTCTATCCATGTGCTTCCGAAGGCGAAGCCGGAGGAGCAGCAGGAAAGGAATGGGTCGCGCTGTCGGTGCAGACCGACGAGCAGTGGCACGCGCTGTGCGACGTGATGGAGCGTGCCGACTGGGCTGCCGATCCCGGCCTCGCCTCGCTCGCGGGCCGCACGCAGCGCCACGACGAGCTCGACGCCGGCATCGCCGAGTGGACGAGCGTGCAGTCGCCCGCCGAGGTGGTCGTCGCGCTGCGCCTCGCCGGCCTGCCCGTCGCCCCCGTGCTCTCGGTGCCGAGGATGTACGACGACCCGCAGCTCGTCGCCCGCGGCTACTACCAGGAGCTCGACCACGAACGGGTGGGCGTCCGCCGCTATCCCGGCTGGCCGGTCCAGTTCTCGTTCACCGACCAGCACCACTTCCGCGGCGCCCCGACCCTCGGCCAGCACAACCGAGAGATCCTCACCGAGGACCTCGAGCTCACCGACGCCGAGGTCGACGCCCTGGCCGAGCGCGGCGTCATCGGCACGAAGATGCAGACACCCGGCTGAGCCCGGCTACCCGGAACACGAGCGGCGGCCTCATGCCGCGGCGGGCCTTCGGCGGCCGTTCGGGTTGGACTGCGGGGGATCGAGGCGGCGGGTGCCGTCGTCGTCTTCGTGGAGGTGCCAGCCCTTGGTCTTGAGGGTGTGGTGGTGTCGGCAGAGGCCGTCGGTGTTCTCGGCGGTGGAGTCGCCGCCGTCGCTGACGGCCCGGTGGTGGTCGTGCTCGAGGCGCTGGGCCCGGCCGCAGGCGGTGATCGTGCAGACCGGGTCGCGGGCGTCGAGGAGCTGGTGCAGGGCGGCGACCATCTTGCGGCCGGGGCGGGCGAAGGTCTTGACGTCGCGGCCGTCCTCGACGAGCACCGTGAGGATCGCGTCGCCCAGCAGCGACCGGGCGTGCTCGACGGCCACGGGGCCGACGCCGGGGATCTCGCAGCGCTCGCTCCGCCCGTCGCTCGGCCCGTCGCTCTGGGCGTCGTCTCCACCGACCAGCCGGTCGACGTCGACGTGGACGACGACGTGGTCGCGGGTCTTGGCTCGGCCCCGCGGCTTGGTGGCCACGGCTGCTGAGCCGTCGCGGGCGGCGCGCATCGCGCCGAGGAACCCGTCGAAGGCGATCGCGTCGGGCGTGTCCGCGCTCGCCGCCCGTTCGAGTGCGTGCCTGCTTCGAGGCCCGGTCCCACGCGGCGTCGTCGAACGGGGCGAGGCACGCCTCGATCTCCGCGCCGAGCGCTACCGGCCCCTGGAGCTGGAGGTTCCAGATGCCGTCACGCGTGATCCAGCGGCGCCGGCTCCGATCCCGATGGATCTTCGCCGCCCGCTCCGCGGCGTCGGCCGCGTGGGCGAGCACCCGGCGCGTCTCGTCGCGTGCGGCCCGCAGGCCCTCACGCTGCGCGGTGCCGAGCACCCGCTGCTCCGCGAGCTCGCCGCCCACCTCGGCCGCGGCGGTGACCTCTCGGGCCACCGACAACGACAACGAGCCCGACCGCAACGCCGCGTCGGTGCTGCCGCACTCCGGCAGGGCGTCGGCCACCTGCAGCGCGTCGCGGGCCGGACCGATCCCGGAACCCGACACGTCGGCCAGCCACTCCGCCGGCGAGAGCGCCGGCGACCCGGGCCGCCGCGTCGGACTGCCACACCCCGGTCTCCACGCACCGCTGCGCGTAGAGCGCCTTCGCCACCGCGGCGAGGCGCTCGACCTCCGCGGCCTGGTGGACGCGGCGGAGCGCGTCGCGCCCCTCGACGCACCTGGCGTCGAGGTCGGCCACGACTGCTCGTAGCTCAGCGACGGTTCGCTCCCACCGGTCCATGTCCCCACGATCGCAGGGGGGTGTGACAGCTACGATTCCGCGCGTTTCCGCAGGTCAGAGGGTTGCGGCGCCGAATCGTGCTCGAAGCCGCGTGCTGACGATCCGCACCCATGGGCCGGGCGAAGCACGCGATCGGCAACGCCCTCGAGCGCCGGGGCTATCGGCTCCGGAAGATCGAGCACCTGCCTGACCGGGCGTTCGCCCGGCAGGAGCAGGAGATCTGGGACGCCCACGACGCGCAGACCCTCGACGAGGCCGTCGCCCTCGAGGAGAAGTACCGGGCGCCCGTGCTCGGCGACATGCGGGTCTACGACCTCGTCGAGATGCTGAGCCAGTGCATCGACCCGATGGACAAGGGCCTCGGGACCACGAGCCAGCTCGTCCACTCCCTGCAGGCGGTCGACGGCCTCGCGGATGCCGGCGTCACCGACCCCGACCTCGTCCTCGCCGCGCTGCTCCACGACGTGGGGAAGCTGCTGCTGCTCCTCGGCGAGGACCCCGCCAACGTCTCCAGCGGCAACCGGCCGCTCGCCCCGCTCGAGCCCGGCGCCGGGTTCGATGCGTGCACGTTCCAATGGAACCACGACGAGTTCGGGTACTCACGGTTCCGGGAGCACGTGCCCGACCACGTCGCCTGGCTGATCCGGTACCACAGCGCGCACATGCACCTGGCGCGCGACCTGATGGACGAGCGCGACCGTGACTACCACGACCGCTACTACGAGGTGTTCCGCACCGCCGACATCACGTCGAAGTCGGCGTACCAGCTGCCGCGGACAAGGCTCGCCGATCACCGCGAGCTCCTCGAGGACACGTTCCCCGAGCCGATCCCGTTCTGAGGAGCCCCCTCCCGGACGCCGGTCAGAGCCAGCCGGTCTTGTGCTGGTCGAAGCGGAAGAAGCGCAGCGCGATGAAGGTGAACGCGACCGTCATCGCTGCCAAGACGCCGACGGGCACGGCGACACCGTCGAACCCCTGACCGTCGAGGATCACCGAGCGGAACCCGCGGATGGCCCAATACGTGGGGGTGACGGGTGCGATCGTCTGCGCCCACCCGGGCAGCACGCTGAACGGCACCAGCGCGCCACCGATCGCGCCGAACAGCACCATGCCCACGATGGCGAACGCGTTCGCCTGCTGCGCGGTGTGCGCGACCGCAGTCACGGCGACCCCGAGCAGCACGAAGCACACGGCGAGCGCGACCACGAGCGGGACCATCGCGATCATCGGCCCCTTCACGTGGAGGTCGAAGAGTGGGATGGCGATCGCGAACGTCAGTGCGAACTGGGCGAGGCACATGCCGACGTGTGGGATGGTCTTCCCGACGACGATCTCGAACGAGCTGGCCTGGCTCGCCCGCAGCCGGTCCCAGGTGGCGAGGCCGTACTCGCTGAAGAACGCGAAGCACGTGAGCGAGACGATGAAGAAGGCGCTGAGCACCGCTTGGCCCGGCACGACCTGCTCGGCCCCGTTCGCGCCGGGGTGCCCGCCCTGGGCGACCGCGGGCTGGAACGCCGGCTTGAGGAAGGCCATCGAGATGATCGGGAACGCGATCAGGACCATCACCGGCAGCGGATCCCGACGGATCAGCCGCAGCTCGTGGCCGAGGCCGACGCCCATGCGTCGCAGCGAGCTCATGCAGCCGCCCCGGCGGCCTCGGCAGCGTCGGTCGCCTCGGCGGCGTACCGGTGGCCGGTGACCTCGAGGAACACGGATTCCAGGGTCGGGTGCACCACGTCGATCGACGACAGCGAGGCGCCGCCGTCGGGGAGTCGCGGCAGGAGCTCGGCGGCAGTCGCGGCGGGACGGACCGTGGGTATCCGAACCGTCGATCCGTCGACGACCGCGCCGTCGCCGAGCAGCACATCGGGCACCGGTCCGTCGAAGGTGAGCTCGAGCGCGCTGGTGGCGTGCGCCGCCATGAGGTCGGCGAGCGCACCGCGTGCCGCCACGCGGCCCCGGTCGATGATGGCCACCGACGCGTCGAGCGTCTCGACCTCGCCGAGGTAGTGCGTCGAGTACACGACGGTGGAGCCTTCGTCGGCGAGCTGACGGACGAGCGTGAGGATCTCGTTGCGCGTGCGCACGTCGGCACCGGTCGTCGGCTCGTCGAGGAGCACCAGCGGCGGGCGGTGCACGAGCGCCATCGCGGTGTGCAGTCGGCGCCGTTCGCCACCGGAGAGGTCCGCGGCGCGCCGCTCGATCAGCTCGCTCAGGCCCAGTGACGCCGGCGACCGCGTCGACCTTGCCCGAGATCTCGCGCCGGGGGATGCCGGCGAGTCCGGCGAAGTAGCGCAGGTTGTCGCGCACGGTGAGCGTCGGGTACACGCCCGTCTCCTGCGGAGCGAGCCCGATGTGGCGACGGGCGGCGCGGGGGTGCGCGATCGACGTCGACGCCGTCGACGAGCACCCGGCCGGCGTCGGGGCGCCGCAGCCCGGCGACGATGGAGACCAGGGTCGTCTTGCCCGCGCCGTTGGGGCCGAGCAGGGCAAGGACGGTCCCGCGCTCGAGCCTGAGGTCGATGCCGGCGAGGGCCACCGTCGCCCCGTAGGACTTGTGGAGCCCTTCGACCTCCAGCATCGGTGTGCCCGTCATGCGCTGCGACGGCGGGGGAGCGGGTGGGGCGCGGGACGGCGCCGGCGAACCGGGACGGCGCACCAGGCGCAACGGCGGGGCGGCCCGTTCGAGCTCGGCCAGGCGGTCCTGCCAGCGGAGCTGCTGCGCGATCCAGCGCCGGACCCGGGCTACCGTCAGTGCTGGATCCTCGGTGGTACACTCCATACTGGTGAGTATCCGCGATTGGGCCCGGTATTGCAACCGGGCATTGCAACCCCGCGATCCGTGAGGAGGGCCGCACGCGCATGCCGCTCGAGCCGCTGACCCCCGAACGCCGCCGGGCCCTGACCCGTCAGCACCTGCTCGACGCGGCCGCAGTGGTGTTCGCGCGGGAGGGCTTCCACGGCGCGTCGATCGACGCGATCGCCGCGGCGGCCGGCTTCACCAAGGGCGCGATCTACTCGAACTTCAAGAGCAAGGACGACCTCTTCCTCGAGCTCCTCGACGACCGCCTGTCGCGGCAGTTCGCACTGGTGGAGACGATCCTGGAGGACGAACCGCCAGGGACGCTCGCGGCCCAGCAAGAGCGCATGGGTGACTTCGTCTGGCCGGTGATGGACAGCGACGACTGGACGCTGCTGTACCTCGAGTTCGTGGTGTACGCGGCTCGCAACCCCGACGCCCGGGCCAAGCTCGCCGAGAGCGCGCGCCAGTCCCGGAAGGTCGTGGTCGAGATCCGCGAGCGCGACTACCGCGACTCGGTGCCGCCGTTCGACGTCGACGAGTTCGCGACGATCTCCCTCGCGCTCTTCAACGGCCTCGGGATCGACCGCCTGATCGACCCCGACTCGGTGTCGCGCAAGACCCTCGACGAAGCGCTCGGCCTCCTGTACCGGCTCGCGACCTCGGAAGACTCGACCCGCGCCCTGGTCGGGTCGCGTCAGGCGGCCGCGTCCC
>CAVRGH010000006.1:0-11418 GCA_963720675.1 uncultured Acidimicrobiia bacterium
CGGCGCGCAGGAACAACCCTCCGAGCACGGGCATGCGCAGGATCGACAGGTAGTACGACGTGCGCAGGTCGTAGCGGCTGAAGCTGGTCGAGATGGCCACGACGCGCTCGACACGGCCGGGGTTGCGCAACGCCCACTCGAACATCACCACTCCGCCCATGTCGTGGCCGACGAGGGCGCAGCGGTCGATGCTCTCCGCGGTCAGGATCGCGTCGAGGTCCTCGGCGTAGCCGCGCCAGGAGTAGTCCGCCCGCGGCGATCGGTCCGACGCACCGACACCGCGGAGGTCCGGCACGACGACCCGCCGTCCCGCGGCGACCAGGGTCGGCCAGACGTCACGCCAGCAGTGACCGGTCTCGGGCCAGCCATGGAGCAGGACCACCGGGGCACCCTCGCCGGCGACGCCGTACGCGAGCGTGCCGGCGCGGTCGGTGGTTCGGGAATCCAGCTGCATGCTTGCCGGGGATCAGGGTTCGAGCTGCTCGGGGATGAAGACGCCGGCTCGCTGCCCCCGTCGACGACGAGTGGGTGGCCCGTCACGAACGAGGCCTCGTCGCTGGCCAGGTAGACGAACGCGTCGGCGATCTCCCGGGGCTCCGCGAGGCGGCCACCGAGTGGGACCATCTGCGCCAGCTTCTCGCCCATCATCGAACGGAAGTCCTCCGGCAGCTCGGCGATGAGCTGCTCGGCGAGGGCCGTACGGGTGCCGCCGGGACAGACGCAGTTGACCCGGATGTGATGGTGTGCGTGATCGAGACTGAGCGTGTAGGTCATGTTCACGACGGCGGCCTTGGCCGCGCTGTAGGCGGCGGCGTTCGTGCAACCCCAGAGTCCGCCGACCGACGCGGTGAAGAGGACGGATCCGCCACCGCGAGCGCGGATGGCCGGGACGGCGTACTTCGCCCCGAGGAAGCTTCCTTTCACGATGACGTCGAACACTGCGTCCCAGTCGGCCTCGGTCTGGGAGACCACGGTGCCGTTGCGCTCGATGCCGGCGTTCGCCACGAAGATGTCGAGGCCTCCGAGGGCGGCGACGGTCTCCGCGACGCTGCGTTCGTTGTCGGAGGCACTGGTCACGTCAGCCTCGACCGCGATGCACCGACCACCGCGGTTCGCGAGGGATTCCGTCACCCTCCGTGCAGCCGCACCGTCGATGTCGGACACCGCGACCGCGGCCCCCTCTTCGACGAATCGGTGGGCGACCGCCTCGCCGATGCCGGAGCCGCCGCCGGTGACCAGCGCGACCTTCCCGTCGAGCCTTCCGCTCATCGTTGCCCCCTGTCGATCGGCAGATGCTGGGCGTTCATCGGTCTCCCGGGACGAGCGACGCGACGTCCGGCGCGAGCGCCTGCAGGAACTGCTCGATGATGAGTTCATAGCCGGCACGCAGGTCGACGGTCGCGGGGGAGTGCAGCCAGAGCAGGTCGAGCCCCATCACCGCGGCCCCGAGGACCGTGAGCGCGGTGTCGACCGGTGCATCGGCCCGGAACTCGCCGCTCTCCTGACCGCGTCGGACGATCGCCTCGGTCTCGGCCCGACCGTCAGCGATGAAGTCCTGGATCACCCGCTCGATCTCGGGTTCGTCGAGCGTTTCGAGCATGACCGTGTAGTAGAAGCGAAGGTCCAGTGGGCCGTCGCGTTCGCCGCGCGCGACCTTGCCCTCCAAGCGGGCTCGTATGGTCTCCGCCGCAGTCAGGCCGGCAGGGAGGTCGCCCAGGACCTCGGCGCGGAACTCCGCCACGTTCTGGTTCACCGTGGCGATGACGATCTCCTGCTTCGAGTCGAAGTAGTAGTACAGCGCCGCCTTGGTGACGCCGAGCTCGTCGGCCAGCTTCGCGAGCGAGGTGGCTCGCACTCCCTGCGAGGCGAAGCACCGCTTCGCGGCCGCCAGGATCTCCCGGCGCGAGACCTCGCGGCGTGCTTCGGCGATCGGTCGCTTCACGCTTTGCCTCTCCCGCGGGGCGGTGGTCCGTGCGGACGCGGTCCGTCGCCGCGCGCTGGCGATCTGACCCAGTGGTCAACTACACTAACCGACCGGTCGACACCTCGGGGACGCCGCCTCGGACCGGAGGGGAGCGCACGATGTCCAGCAGCGAGACCCGGTTGGCCCGGTTCGAGTGCCTGGCGTGTGCGCGGGCGCTCGAGGAGGCGATCCAGACGAGCGCGCCCTTCTACCACTCGGGGTTCGGGATGGAGGCGGTCGGGGTCGGCGTCTGCTCGACCCTGCGTCCGTCCGACTTCCTCGTCGCCCACTACCGCGGGGTCGGGGCGCCGCTCGCGAAGGGGATGACCGTCGACGATCTGCTCCGCTCGTTCCTGTTGAAGGCCACGTCGCCCACGCGGGGGCGCAACTGGCATCCGGTCGCGGTCGACCTCGGGATCCATGGTCATCAGGGGACCTCGGGGAGCGAGTTCGGCCGAGCCGCCGGGCTCGGCGTCGCGGCACGCCAGCGGGGCGACGGGTCGGTCGCGGTGGCCCTGTTCGGGGACGGCTCGGCGCAGCGAGGCACGCTGCACGAGGCGTTCCTGATGGCCGGCGCCTGGGACCTGCCGGTGCTCTGGGTCTGCGAGAACAACGGCTACATGATCTCGACCAGGGCCGACTCGATCTTCGCCGGAGACGTTGCCGACCTTGCGGCGGGCTACGGCTTCGCCGCGAGATCGTGGACGGGAACGACGTGTTCGCGGTGGCCGCGGCGAGCGAGCGTCTGCTGGAGTCGATCCGCTCCACGAACCGGCCGGCGTTCCTCGAGGCCAAGACGTTCCGGATCCGCCCGCACACCGAGATCGAGGAGGCCCCCTATCAGGATGCGGCCGAGATCGAGCAGTGGCGCGCCCGTGACCCGCTGGTGGTCGCGCGTCGAGCGCTGCTCGACGACGGCGTCGACGGGGCGGCGCTCGACGCGATCGAAGCCGAGCAGCGAACCGTGGTGGCGGACGCGCTCGCGCGAGTGCAGGAAGAGCCGGCCCACGCTGCCGACGAAGACGTCGCCGAGTGGTTGTACGCCACGGAGGTCGGATGACGATGGCCGAGCAGTCGTTCTTCGACGCGATCAAGGGCGCGATCCACGACGAGATGGCGGCCGACCCGTCCGTGATGCTCTGGGGCGAGAACGTCGAGGATCCCTACGGTGGGTTGCTCCAGCAGTACCTCGGGCTCTCGACCGCGTTCCCGGGCCGCGTCAAGGACTCGCCGTTGGCCGAGACCGCGATCGTCGGCGCCGCCCTCGGTGCCGCGCTGGGCGGGCTCCGCCCGATCGCCGACATCCAGATCGCCGACTTCTCGTTCGTCGCGATGGAAGAGATCGTCCCGCGGCCCGCTGGCGTCACATGCACGGTGGCGCGGGTGACCTGCGCGTCCCCATGGTCGTGAAGACGCTCGTCGGTGGCTACCTGGGCGTCGGTGCGAACCACTCCCAGGTGCCGACGGGCTACTGGCTCCACACGCCGGGGCTGAAGATCGCCTATCCCTCGACGCCCGCGGATGCGCACGGACTCATGCGCACCGCGATCCGTGACGACGACGTCGTGATGTTCCTCGCGCACAAGCTGTTCATGTTCTCCTCGGGAGAGGTCGGCGACGCCGCTGTGCCGTTCGGGCAGGCCGCGATCAGGCGCGAAGGGTCCGACGTCACGATCCTGGCCCTCGGCTACATGAACGAGCTCGCGACGCAGGCCGCTGAGCGTCTGTCGTCCGACGGGGTGGAGGCCGAGATCGTCGACCCGCGCACGCTCGAACCGTTCGACCTCGAGTCGGTGCTCGCCTCGGTCGCCAAGACCGGACACCTGATCGTGGTCGACGAGGACCACGCGAGCTGCGGTGCCGCGGCCGAGCTCTGCCTCCGGGTGCTCGAAGCTGCTCCGGCGGGGACGCTGCGGAGCCGGCCTCGTCGTGTCGCCTGCCTCGACCTCCCGCTGCCCGAGGGCGTCGCCGAGCTCCAGGTGCTCCCATCGGTCGACTCCATCGTCGACGCGACGCACCGGGCCCTCGGCGACGGATGAACGTTCGCCGCCTGGTCAGACGGCCAGGACGGCCGGCACCGCCGACATGCCCCGCATGAACGGTCCGTGCAGGTGGCGCCGGCGTGCTCGCTCGGGGTCGACCCGATAGGGCGGCACGCGAGCAAGGAGCTCCTCGATCGCGACCCGGTGCTCGAGCCGCACGAGGGGCGCGCCGAGGCAGAAGTGCGGGCCGCCGGCGAACGTGAGGTGCGGGTTCGGGCTCCGGGTGATGTCGAGCTCGTCGGGCCGCTCGAACACTTCCGGATCCCGGTTCGCGGACCCGATCAGGGGGAACGCGACATCACCCTCGTGCAAGGTGACCCCCCGCAGCTCGTGCTCGGTGAGGACCGTGCGCTTGTCCCCGAGCACCGGGGGGTCGAACCGCAGGATCTCCTCCATCGCCGAGGGGAGGAGGGAGGGGTCGTCCCGGAGGGACCGCTGGAGGTCGGGGCGGATCCCGAGGTACCACACGACGTTGCTGAAGTGGAAGACGGTCGTCTCGATGCCCGCGAAGAACAGGAGCAGGATCATCCCGACCTGCTCGTCGAGCGAGAGCCGTTCACCGTCGATCTCGGCCTGTGCCAGCGCGGTGAGCATGTCGTCGCGTGGAGAACGGTTCCGTTCCTCGAGCGCGGCACTGAAGTACGCGAAGCAGTCCAGCAGCGCGGCCACGCCCGCCTCGGACTCGGCGTCACCGATCATCAGATCGGCGCGATCTCGGAACCAGGCGCGCTCCGACCGCGGCACTCCGACGATGTCGGAGATCGCCCGCACGGGGACCAGGTCGGCGAACTCGGGGACGAGGTCGATCTCCTCACCCGCCCGCAGCCGATCCGCGAAGTCGTCGGTGAACTCTCCTGCGGAGGTTCGGATCCCATCCTCGAACTCGGCGATCCGGCGAGGGGTGAACGCCCGGCTCACCAGGCCACGCAGACGGGTGTGGTCGGGTGGATCCATGAGCACCATGCTCGGGGGTGCCCCGCTCACGTCCTGGCCGAGGATGAACCCGCCGGCGTTCGAGAACACTTCCGGCGTGTGCAGGACCGTACGCACGTCGTCGTATCGGGAGATCGCGACGAACCGGTCCTGCGGGTCGCGCCAGACCGGGGTGTCGCGCCGGAGCACCTCGAAGAAGGGGAACGGGTCGTCCTGGACCGACGGCTCCCAGGGATCGAAGGGACCCATGGCGCCCGGTGACGGTTGGGACATCGGGATCCTCTCTGCGGCGCCCTAGTGGTCGGGCTGCACCGCGGCCCAGTTCGGCCGCCGCTTCTCGGCGAAGGCGACGATGCCCTCGAGCGCTTCCCCGCTCCCGGCGATCGTGGCTGCGACCTCGTCGTTGCGACGCCACCCCTCGGCCTCGTCGAGCGACGCGGCTGCTCGCATCAGGCGCTTCGTCTCGCGCACCGCGACGGGGCCGTTCTCGGCGACGCGGTCCGCGAGCTCGAAGGCCTCGTCGAGGAGCCGGTCCGCCGGGACCACGCGGTTCACGAGCCCGAGCGCATAGGCGCGCTCGGCATCGATGCTGTCACCGGTGACGCCGAGCTCGAGGGCCACGGGCAGCGCAACGACCCGCGGGAGGCGCAACAAGCCTCCGGCTCCGGCGAAGAGTCCCCGCTTGACCTCGGGGATCCCGAAGGTCGCGTGATCCGCGGCGACGACGAGGTCGCAGGCCAGGGCGATCTCCAGTCCGCCGCCGAGTGCGGCGCCGTTGACCGCGGCGATGAGGACCTTGGGGAACGACCGTCGCACGAGCCCGGCGAAGCCGCCGCGTTCGGTCATGATGGCGCTGCCGTCGGGACTCGACGCGACCGCCTTCAGGTCGGCGCCGGCGCTGAACGCCTTGTCGCCGGAGCCCGTGATCACGACGACGCGGATGCTGTCGTCGTCCTCGGCCCGGTCGAGCGCTGCTTCGATGCCGGCCGCGACTGCGCCGTTGATGGCGTTGCGAGCCTCGGGGCGATCGATCGTGACGAGGAGGACGCCGAGGCGATGTTCGGTGCGGACGGTCATGCGGGCACGCTCTCCTTCGTGGCGGGTCTCACAGCGCGCGTTCACCGAGGTAGCTGGCCTCGAGGAGATCGGCCCGACTCGCGAGGTCCGAAGCGCCCCCTTCGATCTCGACCTGGCCATGGATCAGCACGTACGCCCGGTCGGCGACCTCCAGGGCCATGTGCACGTGCTGCTCCACGAGGAGCACTCCCACGCCGGTGCGGTCCGCGATGGACCGCAGTACCGGGAGCAGGCGTTCGACGATGATCGGCGCGAGGCCCATGCTCATCTCGTCGACCATGAGGATCTTCGGCCGACTGACGAGCGCGCGGGCCAACGCGAGCATCTGCTGTTCGCCACCGGAGAGCAGCCCCGCGCGGCGGTCCAGGAGCGGTTCGAGCTCGGGGAAGAGCTCCACTGCCTCGGCCATCTGGTCCGGCTTGAAGCGACTCCCGAGGCGCAGGTTCTGACGCGAGGACAGGCCCGAGAACAACGCTCGGTCTTCGGGCACGTGTGCGAGGCCGCGTCGGGCGTTGCGATGGGGCCGTCGGGTCGAGACCGGATGGCCCAGCACCGTCACCGAGCCCGCGAGCGCGGGGAGGATCCCCGAGATCGCGAGCAGCGTGGTCGTCTTCCCTGCGCCGTTCGGTCCGAGCAGTGCCACGACCTCCCCCGCGTCGACGTGGAGGTCGACGCCTCGAACCACGGGGATGCGGTCGTAGCCCGCCGAGAGGTTCTGCACCTCGACGACCGGAGGGCGCTCCCCGGTCGCGGGCACGGTGGGCGTCGTCGCGCTCGAAGGGTTCACGAGCCGGCCCCGGCGCCGGGTCCGGTCGCGTCCTGCGCACCGAGGTAGGCGGCGATCACGCTCGGGTCGTTGCGAACCTCCGTCGGCGAGGAGTCGCGCGATGATCCGACCGAACTCCAGGACCCAGATGGTGTCGCAGACTCCGAGCACGAGTCCCATGTCGTGGTCGACCAGCAAGACGGTGATGCCGTGGTCGAGCAGCCCGCGCAGGTGACCGCCGAGCACCTCGCTCTCTCCGGTGTCGAGCCCGGCGGCCGGCTCGTCGAGCAGCACCAGCCGCGGTTCGTCGGCCAGCGCTCGGGCGACACCGACGAGCTTGCGCTGCCCCTGCGACAGCTCGGTCGGCAGGCGGTCTGCGTGGTCGTCGAGGCCGAGCAGCCCCAGCGCCCAGTCGACCCTGGCGTCCGGGCGCCGCCGCGCCGGCCACAGGATGTCGGTCACCACCGAGTACCAACGGGACGACTCCGCGCTCACGAGCACGTTCTCCCGGACCGTGAGATCCTCGAAGAGCTCGATCGACTGGAACGTGCGCCGAAGTCCCGATCGGGCTCGCTGATGCGCAGATGCCCGCGTGATGTCGCGGCCGCCGAACGTGACCCGCCCGGTTGACGGGGACACGAAGCCGGTGATCACGTCGACGAGCGTGGTCTTGCCGGCGCCGTTGGGACCGATGAGGCCGACGAGGGTGCCGGGCTCGACGGTCATCGACACCTGGTCGAGCGCGCTCACGCCGCCGTAGTGGACCGACAGGTCGGTGATCTCGAGGATGGCGGTCATGGTGTCGTCTGGGCGATCGTGGCGACGGTCCCCCGAGTCGGGATCGCTCGTGGTGGCGAGTCAATCGTCTATCTGATCCAACCCTATCGTGGCGGTTCGACCCGAGCCACGACGAACCGATGCAGATCTGCATCCCGATCGAACGCGCCACGTCACGCGTGACGGGAGATGAACATCGCGCGACGTCCCTGGGGTCTCCATCGCACGCGCCGTAGCGTGCCGCGAGGACACACGATGGAGATGGAAGGGACCGAGATGCACGACCGACTCGTGATCGACGCCGACGGCCACGTCATGGAGCCGTTCGAGATCTGGCAGGACCTTCCCGAGCAGCACCGGTCGGCAGCGCCACGTCTCGTGAGCGATCCGCGAGGCGACCGGTTCGCCTTCGGGGACTTCGAGGTCGAGCTCGACGTCGCGCCCGGCGACTTCGCGACACCCCGGGGGATTCCGCGCGGGAAGCCCGCTCGGTCGTCGGTTCGAGGAGATCCACCCGGCAGCGTTCGAGCCCGAGGCCCGGCTCGCGCTCCTCGACGAGCAGGGCATCGACGTGACCTTCCTGTATCCGACGTTCCTCCTCAATCTCGACATGCATCCCGATGGCCTCCGACAGGCCATGAACGAGCGCTACAACGACTGGATCGCCGACTTCTGCGCCACCGACCCGCATCGCCTGCGGGTGGGTCGCTCCGATCTCGCGCAACGACCTCGATCACGCTGTCCGCGAGGTCGAGCACGTCACGCGGATTGGGCGCGTCCGGCGTCTTCCTGAGCCCGGTTCCGGCCCACGACGGGACGCTGCTCGGAGACGCGACCGAGGACCGGCTCTACGGAGCGATCGCAGAGAGCGGGCTCGCCCTGGCCGTGCATGCGTCGGACCCGTGGAACTCGACCCTGAACTGGCAGCCGCTGCTGCCGAGCCGCTGGATGTGGGACTGCGGCTCGGCGTCGCTCGAGATGCAGTTCGCGATGATCTGGGTGTTCGGCAACGGACTCCTCGAGCGATTTCCCACGCTGCGGGTCGGATTCTTCGAGGGGAACCTCGGTTGGTTCCCCTACCTCATCCAGAAGATGGCGATGTCGTACGAGCACTTCGGCGCGCTGTTCCCGGCGCCGGATCGCTCGCCACTCGAGACGTTCATCGACCGGTGCTGGATCTCGGGCGAGACCGAGGAGCCGCTCCTCGGGGCGGTGGTCGAGCTGATCGGTGCCGACCGGTGCCTGTGGGCGAGCGACTTCCCGCACCACGAGGCCACCTGGGACCCGGTCGCCGAGCTCGAGGAAGCCGACCTGAGCGACGCCGACCGCGCCACGATGGCCACGACCGCGCCGATGTCGTTCTACGACTTCGAGGTGAGCCCGGCCCCCCGTCGCTGACGCTTCGGCGAGCGGTGCGATGGGCTCGGGCCCGAGAAGGTCCTAGCCTTCACGGCGATGCGCTCGATGCACGAACGCGACCTGCAGGTGCTCTCGGTGCTGGCCGAGTGGCTGGACGACGTCGGGCACGCACCCTCGCTGCGCGAGCTCGCGGCCGGGTCCGGTCTCACGAGCGCCAACGGCGCGATGCACGCCGTCCGCCGGCTCGAGGTCGCGGGTCTCGTCGAGCGCATTCCCCGCCGTCCTCGAGGGCTCACGCTCACCCCGGCTCCGCGTGCGCTCCTGCAGGGCAGGTCCGCGGCCACCCCGGAGTCGCGGCGCGGCGCCATCGAGATCGCAGCGTCCTTCGAACGGGCGCACCTGAGGTCCCTCGGGAACCTGGTCGGGCGCACGCCGGCGCTGGTGTCGGCCGAGCGGATGCTTCGCCTGCTCGCGACGCGCCGCCGCGCCAGCTCGGCGTCCTGGAGGCTGCCGTCGCTCGGGCGGAACGCCGTGGTGACTGCCTCACTCGAGCCGAACGGTCGCTCGTGCGGGCCTTCGCCCGTCGATCGGCCTCGAGCGTTCGTCGTCTCCGGACCTGGGAGCGCTACGTGATCCACGAAGGAGTGATCGCGGAGCGAGCGGTCGTCGCGCTCCCGACGATCCAGCGGCCCACGACCGACCAGGCGGACCTCGGCGTCGGATCAGCGCCACCGCGGCTCGCCGTTGCCTGGTCTTCGCCCTGTCGGAGCTCCGTGGGCTCGAGCGAGCCGGTCCGATCGACAATCTGATCGACCTCCGCGATGAAGAGGTCGAGGAGCTCGACGCGATGTCGAGGATGGTCATCGACTTCACGCCGTATGCGGTCGTGTCACACGTGACGGCGGGTGAATTCTCGGATGCCTTGCTTGAGCAGCAGGGCACCGCCCTCTAGCGTCTCGCGCCTCGTGGAGTTCGGGATCATGCTGCCGATGAGTGCGCCGTCGTCATGAGGGGACTGCGCGACCGGGTCGCGGTCGTGACGGGTGCAGGTCGCGGCATCGGGGCAGCGAGTGCCCGTCGTCTCGCGGCCGAGGGCGCCGCGGTCGTCGTCACCGACCGTGACGAGAACGCCGCGATCGAGGTGGCCGCCGCGATCCAGGCCCGCGGCGGCCGAGCGATCTCTGCCCGTGCCGACTCCCGACGGCGCTCGGACCTCGAAGCCGCCGTGGCGCTCGCTCGGGAGCAGTTCGGGTCCTTCGACCTCTTTCATCACGAACGCGGGCGTCGGCTGCTTCGGACCGCTCGAGTCGACGACCGAGGACCAGATCCGAGAGCTCGTCGACATCAACGTCCTCGGGATGCTCAACGGCCTCGCGGTGGCTGCACCGCGCTGCGCTCGGGTGGGGGCGGCGCGATCGTCCTCACGGGCTCGCTCGTCGCGCAGCACGGAACGGCGTTCCAGATCCCCTACATCGCGACGAAGGGCGCCGTGAGCTCGATGACCAGAGCCGCGGCGATGGAGTACGCGCCCGAGGTACGCGTCAACGCCGTGTGCCCGGGCACCGTCCGGACCGAGGGGTTGCTCGACACGTTCGGCGATCCCGCGATCGTCGCGGCGATCGAGCGCAACGCCGCGGCGATCGTTCCGCTCGGCCGGATGGCGGAGCCGGAGGAGATCGCGAGCGTCGTTGCGTTCCTCGCGTCCGACGACGCTGCGTACGTCACCGGGGAGATCATCACGGCCGGCGGCGGGTGGTCAGCCGGCACGAATGTCTCACTGATGCTCGCCGAGCTCGGTCAACCCGGAAGCGATCCGTCCGGGAGTCGTGCGGATGAGTGACCCGCAGCAGGAGCGGATCCCGGTCATCATCGACAGCGACGGGTGTGAGGTCTCGTGCGACGCGCTCTGGTACGCGCTCACGTCGGATGCCTATGAGGTCGTCGCGGTGACCGGTGAGCTCGGGGTGACGAACCCGGAGCAGGCGGCGAGGAACTTCTGCAAGGTCCTCCACGCAGCGGGCCGATCCGATGTCCCCGTCGGCGTCGGTACCGCCGACCGGCTCGGCCCGGCGCCCGACATCCCTTCCCCGGCATCAGTGCACGGTGACGACGGACTCGCAGGGCTCCATCCGGACGACGCGCCGTTCGGCCCGGTGGCGAGCCCGCTGAGGAGCTCATCGCCCGGCTCTGTGCCGAGCGACCGGGTGAGCTCGCAATCGCCGCGCTCGGGCCGTTCGGGAACGTGGCCCGCGCGGTGCGTGGATCCAACGTGGCGACGGACGCGCGCCAACTCGTGATCATGGGGGGTGCGGCCAGGCCTCCCGGAAACGCCACCGCGACCGGCGAGTACAACATCGTGTTCGACCCGGTCGCGGCCCACGAGTGATGCACACGCCGTGGGCGACGCCACCACGCATGGTCGGCCTCGACGTCACGCACGTCGGCACCCTGTCGGACGCAGAGTTCGCGCTGCTCGAAGAACCTCGGACTCCGGCGGCCCG
>CAVRGH010000007.1:0-282503 GCA_963720675.1 uncultured Acidimicrobiia bacterium
ACGTCCACTGGCTCGGAGCACGCGGCGGCGTCGCCCGCCGAACTGTACGCCGACGCCGACGCCGTCGTCGTGCCGTCGACCCAGCCCGAGCCGTACGGGCTCTCGGCCGTCGAGGCCCTCGCGTGCGGGGTGCCCGTGGTACGCGAGTGACACGGGGGGCTCCCCGAGATCATCGCCGCGGCCGAGCCCGGCGCCGGGATGCTCGTTCCGCCGGCGATGAGGCCGCGCTCGCGGCCACGATCGTCGGCGGCGTCGACCGCGCCGGTCCGACCAGCACCGCGGACGCGCCGGGCGCCATCCCCGGCGTGAACCGGAGCCCGACCGGTACGCGGAGCTCCTCTGCGACGTCCTCCCCGACGAGGACCTGACCGACGATCACGCCTGACCGCTCCGCCGCGACCGCCCGGGCGCGGACGCGACTGCGGCGCAGCCCCGCCGCCCGAGAGCGACCGGACCGCGCCGCGGTCGTCGTGCGTTCGTTGTTCGCTACGGCAGGTTGTTCTGCTTCAGGAAGTCGGCCGCGACGTCCGCCGGGTCCTGCTTGTCCTCGCTCACGGCGAGCGACATCTTGTTGTACGCCGCGGTCGTGATCTTCGCCGCGACCTTGTTCACGGTCTTCAGGAGCGACTTGCTCGCGTCGCCCTTGCGCACCAGGAACACCGGGTTGTCGGCCGGCTGCAGGCCCTTGTCGTCGGTCAGGAGCACCGCACCCTTCGGGATCACGCTGGAGCCGGTGAAGAGGAGCGCGACGTCGATGTCGCCGTCCTCGAGCGCCGTCACCGTGATGGGGCCACCCGGGTCGAGCTTCTTGACCTCCTTGAAGTTCAGGTCGTAGAGCTGCTGGGAGACCGTGCCCAGGCACAGGTCACGCTCGATGCACTCGGCCGGACCACCGAAGACGAGCTTGTCGGAGACCTTCGTGAGGTCCGACACCTTCTTCAGCTTGTACTTCTTGGCCGTCGCCTTGGTCACGTAGAAGCCGTTGACGTCGACCGCCGGGGCCGGCTTGCTCGCCACGACGCCCGTGCCCTTGAGGGCCGTCAGGAGGTCCTTGTAGTTGGTGGCCGAGTCACCGCTCGGCGTGCCGCCGAGGTAGGTGAGCAACGTGCCCTGGTAGTCGGCGTAGGCGTCGATGTCACCGTTCTTGAGCGCCTCGAACACGACCTCGGTCGGGCCGATGCCGTTCTGGGCGGTGACGTCATAGCCGCTCTTGGCGAGCGCCTGCCCCCACACCTCCGAGAGCACCTCGGCCCCCGAGAAGTCCTTCGAGCCGACGGTGATCGACTTGCCCGACTGCGCCGCGGCGCCTCCGGCCATCGCCACCACCATCCCGACGCGGCGAGCACGACGAGTGCCCGACGCCCGGTGATCCGTCCCTTGCGCATGCAGGTTCCCTTCACCGGCGGTCCGAGTCCGGACCGCGTTCGTCAAGTCTCAGATGTGTCATTCGTGCGAGTGGCAACTGTGTCATTTCGCGACCGCGATGTCACGAAAGACCGACCGGAATCATCGAGATTTCCGGCGGTGCATCACATGAGGACGGGGTCGAGCCCGGCCTCCATCTCCTGCTCGCGGTCGATCTCCCGGGCGAGGCGCTCCCCACCCGTCCGCAGGCCACGCGAGACGAGCAGCCGCTCGAGCAGGCTGAACAGCAGCTCGACGGCGACCGCGAGCAGTGCGACGAGCAGCCCGCCGACGAACACGCGGACATTGTCCTGCACCGCGAAGCCGTCGACGATGTAGCGCCCGAGCCCACCGGCGTCGACGTAGGCCGCGAGCGTCGCGGTCGCGACCACCGCGACGGCCGCGGTGCGGATCCCGGCCATCACGAGCGGCAGCGCGATCGGGAGCTCGACCCGCGCGAGTACCTGCCCGCCGTTCATGCCCATGCCGCGCGCCGCCTCGCGCACCTCGTCGTCGACACCGGCCATGCCGACGTAGGAGTTCGCGACCATCGGCGGGATCGCGATCGCGACCATCGCGATGAACGCGGGGATCGAGTGCACCGGCGACAGGACGCCCGTCGGCTCCGCGATGCCGAACCACTGCACCGAGAGGATCAGGAGCGCCAGGGCCGGGAGCGCGCGCCCGACGTTCGCGACGTTGATGGCGATCGTGCCGCCCCTGCGGAGGTGACCGAGCACGATGCCGACGGGCAACGCGAGGACCGCGGCGACGAGCACCGAGACGACGGTGAGCTGGATGTGCTCGCGCATCAGGTTCGGGATCCCCTCTGGCCCCTGCCAGTGGTCGCCGTTGTCGAACCAGCTCACGACGTCGTTCAGGAAGCCCATCGACGTCTCCCCGCGGCGGTGCTCACAGCACGGCCTTGCGGCGCCACGGCGTCGCGAGCCGGAGGAACAGGATGAGGAGCAGGTCCGCGACGATCGCGAACGCGAGCGAGAGGACGATGCCGACCGTGAGGGGGGTACGGAAGTCGCGCTGGAACCCGTCGAGCATCAGGTCGCCGAGGCCGCCCTGCCCGATCAGCGCGGTCACGGCGACCAGCCCGATGATCGTCACGGTCGCGATCCGGACGCCGGCGACGATCGCCGGGAGCGCCAGCGGCAGCTCGACGCGGATCGTCTGACGGAACCGGGTGTAGCCCATCCCCTCCGCGGCGTCCTTGACCTCGGCCGGCACTGCGTCGATCCCGGTCACGATGTTCCGCACGAGGATGAGGAGCGTGTACCCGACGAGCGGGATGAGCGCGGTGCCCCGGGACAGTCCGGTGATCGGGAGCAGCAGCGCGAAGAACGCGAGCGACGGGATCGTGTAGAGGATCCCGGTGACGGCGAGGACGGGTCCGTACAAGCGCCGGTAGCGCACCGACAGGAGTGCGAGCGGGAGCGCCAGCAGCAGCCCGATGCCGACCGCGAGCACGGTCAGCTCGATGTGCTCACCGAGTCGGGCCCGGATGTCGTCGAGGTGATCGGTCACCCACGGCCAGTACAGCCACTTGGGTCCGATGTCCTCCGCCCCGATCGGCGCCCCCATCGGCGCCCCGATCTGCCCGACGATCGAGGTGAACGCCGACGCGATCGACGTGACGATGACCACGAGCCGAGCGTAGGTCCTCGGGCACTAGCGTCATCGCTGACCTGACCACCCGATCATCGACGCGGCCGATCATCGACGCGGCCGGGAGTGCGCACGCATGATCCGCCTCGACGCCGTCAACAAGACGTACCCGAACGGCTTCGTCGCAGTCGGTGCGCTGTCGCTCGAGGTCCCGGAGGGCGAGATCTGCGTGCTCGTCGGTCCGTCGGGATGTGGCAAGACCACCACCCTGAAGATGATCAACCGACTCATCGAGCCGACCGGCGGTCGGATCTTCCTCGACGACGAGGACGTCACCCACGCCGACCCCGTGAAGCTCCGACGCAGCATCGGGTACGTCATCCAGCAGGTCGGTCTGTTCCCGCACCAGACGATCGGCACGAACGTCGGCACGGTGCCGCGCCTCGACCGTTGGAAGCAGGACCGCATCAAGCAGCGCGTCGACGAGCTGCTCGACCTCGTCGGCCTCGACCCGTCGGAGTTCCGCGACCGCTACCCCGCGCAGCTCTCGGGCGGACAGCGTCAACGCGTCGGCGTCGCCCGCGCCCTCGCCGCCGACCCACCGGTGCTGCTGATGGACGAACCGTTCGGCGCGATCGACCCAGTGACGCGCGCCAGGTTGCAGGACGAGTTCCTCCGCCTGCACCACGAGGTCGGCAAGACCGTGGTGTTCGTCACGCACGACATCGAGGAAGCCGTGAAGATGGGCGACCGCATCGCGATCCTCGACGTCGGTGGCGTCCTCGAGCAGTACGACACCCCGGCCGAGATCCTGGGGAAGCCCGCGAACGCGATGGTCGCCGACTTCGTCGGTCCCGACCGTGGCCTGAAGCGGCTGAAGGTCACCCCGGTCGACCTGAGCGACCTGGAGCACCCGCCGACCGTGCTCCCGACCGCGTCGCTCGAGACAGCACGCGCCGCGCTGGCCGCCGGCAGCGGCGCGTGGGTCGCCGTGGTCGACGCCGAGGAGCAGCTCCTCGGTCACGTGCGCCGGGAGCGGGCCCAGGGCGACGGCCCGATCGCCGACCGGATCGAGCGCATCGAGTCGTGGGTATCGGTCGACAGCCACCTCGAGGACGCGCTCGCAGCGATGCTCCTCACCGACGTCGGCTGGATCGCGGTGCTCGACGGCGACCACTTCGTCGGGGTCCTCACCCCCGACGCGGTGTACCGGGCCCTCCGCCGCTCACTCGACGGCGCCGAGCACGCCCACGTCGAGGCCGGCCCCTGACCACGAAGCCCGAGTTTCTCCTACGGGGATAGTGGAATTACACTGATTGCATGAGCACGCCGCCCACGCCGGAGATCCCGACCCTGGCGATCCAGGATCTCCACGTCTCCATCGACGGGACCGAGATCCTCCAGGGGGTCTCCCTCGCCGTCGGTGCCGGCGAGGTGCACACCCTCATGGGACCGAACGGCTCGGGGAAGTCGACGCTCGCGCGCACACTCCTGGGTGATCCCGCGTACTCCGTCACCAAGGGCCGCATCCTCCTCGACGGCGAGGACGTGACCGGTCTCTCCACCGCCGACCGCGCCGCGCGCGGGATGTTCCTCGGCTTCCAGCACCCGGAGGAGATCCCGGGTGTCAGCGTCCTCAACTTCCTCCGCCAGGCCATGGGCGCCCGCAAGGGCATCGCCGACCTCTCGGTGCTCGAGGTTCGCATGGAGCTCCTCGAGTGGACGAAGAAGCTCGGGATGGACGATCGATTCACGCAGCGGTACCTCAACGAAGGCTTCTCGGGCGGTGAGAAGAAGCGCAACGAGATCCTCCAGATGGCACTGCTCGAGCCGATCGTCGCGGTGCTCGACGAGACCGACTCCGGCCTCGACATCGACGCGCTGCGCGTGGTCGCCGACGGCATCGCCACGGTCCGCGCCGCACGACCGACCCTCGGGATCCTCTTGATCACCCACTACCGGCGCATCCTCCAACACCTCGTGCCCGACCGCGTGCACGTCCTCCTCGACGGCCGGATCGTGGCGACCGGTGGCCCCGAGGTCGCGGAGCAGCTCGAGCGCGACGGATTCGACGCGTTCAGGGCTGGGGCCGCCGCGTGAGCGGGCTCGACGTCGCCCGCATCAAGGCCGACTTCCCGATCCTGAAGCGGGAGGTGAACGATGCGCGTCTCGTGTACCTCGACTCGGCGTCGTCGTCGCAGAAGCCGGTGCAGGTGCTCGACGCGATGGAGCGCTGTTACCGAGACTCCTACGCCAACGTGCACCGCGGGGTCTACACGATCGCCGAGGAGACCACTGCCGCGTTCGAGGGTGGTCGGGCCAAGATCGCGCGGCTCCTCCACGCCGGTTCGCCGTCGGAGATCGTCTTCACCAAGAACGCCACGGAGGCGATCAACCTCGTTGCGTACTCGTGGGCACGCGCCAACCTGCGCGAGGGCGACGTCGTCGTGCTCACCGAGCTCGAGCACCACGCGAACGTCGTGCCGTGGCACATCCTCGCGGCGGAGCGCGGCATCGAGGTCCGTTTCATCCCGGTCACCGCCGACTTCGAGCTCGACCTCTCGAACCTCGACCAGCTGCTCGACGGCGCCAAGCTCGTCGCCTTCGCCGCCGTGTCGAACGTGCTCGGGACGATCAACGACGTCCGCGCCCTCGTCGATGCCGCCCACGCGGTCGGCGCGCTCGCGCTCGTCGACGCGGCCCAGGCGGTCCCCCACCTCGAGCTCGACGTGAGGGAGTGGGGCGCAGACTTCGTCGCCTTCACCGGTCACAAGATGCTCGGGCCGAGTGGCGTCGGGGGACTCTGGTCCCGCCCCGAGATCCTCGAGGCGATGCCACCGTTCCTCGGCGGCGGCGAGATGATCCGCGACGTCACCACCACCGGGTTCACCACCAACGACGTCCCCTGGAAGTTCGAGGCCGGCACGCCTCCGATCGCCGAGGTCATCGGGCTCGGTGCCGCCGTCGACTACCTCGAGGGCCTCGGCCTTGCTGCGGTCCGGGCGCACGAGCGCGAGCTCACCGCGTACGCGCTCGACGCGCTCGACGATCGCTTCGGCGAGCGCCTCACGATCTACGGACCGACCGACCTCGACCACCGCGGCGGCGTGATCTCGTTCCTCTTCGAAGGGATCCACGCCCACGACATCTCCCAGGTCGTCGACGAGGCGGGCGTCTGCGTGCGGGCGGGCCATCACTGCGCGAAGCCGCTCATGCGCGTGCTCGGGGTCCCGGCCACGACACGGGCGTCCTTCTACGTGTACAACGACGAAGCCGATGTCGACGCCCTGGTCGAAGCACTCGCCCGGGCCGAGCAGTTCTTCGGGATCTGATCCCGGGAGTAAGGGAACCATGGCCGGACTCGAAGACCTGTACCGCGAGATCATCCTCGACCACTACCGCGCGCCGCGGAACCGGGGCGAGCTCCCCGTGCCACCCGCGCACAAGGTCGAGGGCTTCAACCCACTCTGCGGTGACGAGGTCGTCCTGTACCTCGAGCTCGACGGCGACGGCACCACCGTCACCGACGTGCGCACCGCCGGGCAGGGCTGCTCCATCAGCCAGGCGTCCACGTCGATGATGAGCGCCGCGGTGAAGGGCAAGTCCGTCGACGAGGCCCGGCAGCTGATCCGGGCGTTCAAGGCCCTCATGTCGATCCACGAGTCCCAGCTCGAGGGTGGCTCGACGGCTGACGCCGAAGCCGAGGCCGAGGAGCTCCAGGGGGTGCGCCTCGGGGATCTCGAGGCCCTCCAGGGCGTCGTCAAGTTCCCGGTCCGGATCAAGTGCGCCACCCTCGGCTGGAACACGCTCCAGCAGGGCCTCGACGAGGCCGCAGCGTCGGCCTGAGCGTTCACAGACTCGCAACCAAAGGTGCGCCGGGCATGCGTGGTGCCGCGGCTACGTTGATGACCACGGCAAGTCCGGCACCATGAGCGGAGAGAGGGGCGAGGATGGAACCGACGGCGTTCACGGATCGCATCGACGAAGCCCTGGAGCAGTTCCGGGGTCGTGACCTCGTCGCTGCGGCCGAGGTGACCGATCTCCTCCTCGACCTGCGGCTGATGCTGCTGGCGGCCGACCTCAGCGCGAGCACTCCCGCTCCGTCCTGAGGCGCAGCAACCCCATTCCACCTGAGGTGAGGACCGGGTCGCCCGGCCTCTAGGATTGCCCGCGATGCCAGGACCTCCTCCGCCCCCCGACGACCCGCGGGGCCCGAACGGCCGCCCCCGGCCACCCGCGCCGCGTGGTGGGCTCGAAGGTCCTCCGCCGGCTCGGGGTGGGCTCGAAGGTCCTCCGCCGCCGCTCCCCGGCGATCCTGCACCGCGTCGCGCCAAGCCGAAGCCCACGCGCGACTCGCAGCCGAAGTCGAAGCCAACGCCCACCCGCGAGCCCGTCCCCGAGACCACCGCAACGATGACGCCGCGTGCCGCGCGCCGCCAGCAGGCGGCGCGTCGCAAGCGGCGCCGCACCATCGCCATCGGCGTCGTGTGCGCGCTGCTGATCGGTGGCACCGCGTTCGCGCTGCTGTCGGGTGGGGGCGAAGAGAAGACGCTCGCCCTCGCTCACCGGAAGGCGCCCGTCACCACGACGTCGACGGTCCCCGCGTTCGTGCCCTACGCGACTGCGGCGACCAAGGGCGCGGACATCAAGGTCTACGACACTCCGGCGGACACCGGAAACGTCGTGACGACGCTGACCGCGCAGACCGAGTACCTGCAGCCCCGCACGCTGCTCGTCACCGACACGCAACCCGGATGGCTGCATGCGTTGCTCCCGATGCGTCCGAACGGGTCGACCGGGTGGGTGAAGGACACCGACGTCACGGTCGCGTCGACACCCTTCGAGATCAAGATCAGCCTCTCGCAGCACCACCTCTGGCTCACCAACGCCGGAGCGCCCGTGCTCGACGCCGCGGTCGCCATCGGGAAGGCCGAGACGCCGACCCCGCTCGGCCGGTTCTACATCACCGACCCGGTCGACCTGCAGTCACGACCGAACGGCGCGTACGGCGCGTTCGCACTCGGCCTCTCCGGCTACTCCGAGGTGCTGAAGTAGTTCGAGGGCGGGCCGGGCCAGATCGCCATCCACGGTGGCGCCTGGGAATCCATGCTCGGCACCGACGTGTCGAACGGGTGCATCCGCATGCTGAACGACAACATCCTCGCCATCGTCGCCCAGCAGGTACCGCTCGGCACCCCGGTGACGATCGAGGCCTAGACGCCCCGATCCTGCGCTACGTGACGCAGTCGCGCTCTGCTGCGCGAGCACTTGCCCGCTCGAGCCACGCACCACGATCGTGTACACCTCGCCGGGTCGAGCGACGATCGTCTCGCTCCCGCTCGACGTGCTCGCGCGAGAAGCGCGGTCCCGTCACCGACCAGCTGGAGCCGCCGGTCGAGGACCACCGGATCACGGTAGTTGGTCGCCACGCGGCTCGGCGTGACCGAGATCGATCGCGGTCCCGGTCTCGGGCGGCGCGGTCGGGGGTGACCGGTCGGGGGCGGCGGCACGAACACGACGGGCTTCGTCGTCGCCGTGGTCGTGCTCGGCAGATCGGTCGGCGCGACGACCGGCACGCCGTCGACGTGGTGGTCTCCTCGCCCGTCGTCGTCGTGACGACCTTCGGTGCGTCGGCGACCGGGACCTTGGCCTCGTCGACCTGGTCGGCGAACGCACCGACCCCCACGAACGCGACGACGGCGACGAGCCCGGCCCCGACCAGCCCCTTCCGGCGCAGGTGGTGGCGACCCTTGGGCAACGCGTCGGGGTCGGGTCCCGCGATCGTCTCGGACTCGGCCATCGGCACACCGGACTCGCTCAGTGCGTGTGCGACCTTCATCTTGAGCAGCCACGGCACCGCGAGGAACGGCAGCGCTCCGAACATCGCGCTCGGTTCGAGCCGGGTCTGACGCCGCTCCTGGCACTCGGCGCACTTCTCGGCGTGGCGCGTCGTGACGCGCACGGCCTCGGGTCCGAAGTGGCGGACCTCGGCGGTGCTCGAGCGCGGCGGCGAGTCCTGCGCACACCGGTTCCCCGCTCCGCCACAGCACGCGCGCCTCGACCGCCGTCTTCAGCCGGTTGCGCGCGCGATGGACCGCCTGGTTCGCCGCGTTGCGGTTCATCCCGACCGTCTCACCGATCTCGGCCGGACTCATCCCGTGCCGGAGCCCGAGATCGAGGATCTCCGCATCACGGGCACCGAGCGCCGCGGCTGACTCCCACACGAGCGCGACGAGCTCGTTGTCCTCGATCGCGTGTGCGGGATCGTCGGCGGTGCGCGTGCGGTCCTCGACGCGGAAGCCCGCAGGTGCGGATGCCGGCGACGGGCCGGCGGACTCGATCATCGCGAGCCCTTCGTCGTCGAGCGGCGTCGCCCGCGCGTCCTTGCGTTTCCGATCGAGTGCGGCGTTCCGGGTGATGCGGAGCATCCAGCCCCCGAACGCTTCGGGGTTCTCGAGCTTCCCCAGGTTCTTCCAGGCGGCGACGAAGGCGTCCTGCGAGACGTCCGAGGCGGCCGCGTCGTCGCGGGTGATCCGGAAGGCCAGATCGTGGACGCGCGTGAGCCAGCGGTCGTAGAGCCGTCCGAAGGCGTCCGGGTCGTCGCCGCGGGCGCGCGCGACCAACGCTGCGTCCTCGGCTCGCTCGGCGGCTCGGCGGTCGTCGTCCATCCGTTGCGCGTCATTGTCTCCCACGGGACGCCGGTCTGGCACCCGAGAGACTGACGATCGGGAGTGGGCGCTGCTTACGTTGGGGGCGGCGTCAGGCCGTCGCGGGGGCGGCCGCGAAGGCCCGGATGAGGGCCACGAGCTCGTCGGGCCGCTCGAACACCAGCCAGTGGGCCGCCTGGTCGACCACCTCGAGCCGGGCGTCCGGGAGCTCGGCGGCGTACGTCTCGGCGTGCGCGGCGGGAACGAGCCCGTCCTGCGCGCCGGCCACGACGAGCGTCGGGGCCGTGACCCGGTGGAGCCGGCCCCGGAGCTTCGGGTTGTGGAGGTACGGATCCCAGCCGATGCGCGCGGTGGCGCCCATCGCCTTCCACATCGGGACGATGAGCTCGACGGGGATGTCCATCTGCTTGCCGACGTCGCCGGTGAACTCGGCCATCTGGTGCATGACCGCGGCGATCGGGTGCGTCTGGTCGGCGAACAGCATCTCGGCGAGCTCGGCGGGTGAGCGCCCGAACATCTCGGCGATCGGCGCGCCCTCCAGGTGCAGGCCCACCGGGTTCACGAGCACCAGTGCCCCGACGCGGTCCGGATAGCGGGTCGCGAGCTCGAGCGCCATCCACCCGCCGAGGGAGAGCCCGACGACGAGTGGCGCGTCGAGGCCCAGCGCGTCCCACACGTCGAGCAGGTGGAACACGACGTCCTCGGGGCCGTCGATCTCCTCGACGCCCTCGGACTCACCGAACCCGGGGAGCACCGGGACGATCACGTCGAAATCCGCGGTCAGGTCGTCGAGGAACGGGATCTGGGACTCGCCGCCGGCCGAGTGCAGGTACACGAGGGGCGGTCCGCTCCCCCCGCGGAACAGCTGCGTCGCGCCGAGCGGCGTCTGGACGCGCGACTCCTCCATCACGGTCTCGCTCCCTGCACGGCGCGAGATCCGCCGTGCGGGCGTTCGCTCGACGGGAGCGACTCACGAAGCTTCGGCATGACCTGCTCCGCGAACAGCTCGAGGTTCCGGCGGGTGAGGTCGGCCGGGAGGCTCCCGAGCTGGAAGAGGCCGAGGAGGTTGCCGACGCCGAGGCGCTCGACGCACTCCTCCAGCTGCTCGGCGACCGTCTCCGGGGAACCGACGATCGCGTAGCGGCCCTCGACGATCTCGTCCCACGAGTCGACGTTGACCATGAAGGTGCCGGCGCCCTTGAGCACGTTCTCGAGTGAACGCACGGACGTGTAGCCGGGTGGCTGGATCGTGATGCCCGGGAGCAGCCGCTTCACGAAGTACCAGAGGTGCTCCTCGTACTCGCGACGTGCCTGCTCGTCGGTCTCGGCGACGTAGATGGGGACGAGCCAACCGGACTGGTGCGGGTCCGCGGTGTAACCCTCGGCCTCGCACGCGTCGCGGAACATCTTGAAGGTGCGCTCGAAGACGCTGAGGTGGAAGTACGGGATGCCCATGTACGCGTAGCGGTGGCGCGCGACGAACTCCATCGTCTCCAGCGATCCCGCGCCGGGGATCCAGATCTCGGGGTGCGGCTGCTGCACCGGCCGGGGCCACGGGTTGACGTAGCGGATGCGGTAGTGCTTGCTGACCCACTCGAAGGGTCCGGGGGTGGTCCACGCCTTCAGGATGAGGTCGTGCGCCTCCTGGAAGCGCTCCCGAGCGTGGGCCGGGTTGACGGAGAACGAGTAGTACTCCGGACCGCCGCCGACGACCATGCCGGCGATCAACCGACCGTCGCTGAGGTTGTCGATGATGGCGAACTCCTCGGCGACGCGGGTGGGCGGGTCGTACAGCGGGAGCGCGTTGCCGACGACGGCGATCTTCACCCGACTCGTCTCGCGGCGAGCGCCGCCGCCATGAGGTTCGGGGACGGCATGAGCCCATACGCGTTCTGGTGGTGCTCGTTGACGCAGACCCCGTCGAAGCCGAGCTCCTCGGCGTACACGAGCTCGTCGAGGTAGCGGTTGTAGAGCTGGGCGCCGACCTTGGGGTCGTAGAGCGTGTTGGGGATCGTCACCCAGGCGGGGCCCTCGTACGCCGGGTCGAGTCCGATGTAGGGCATCAGGTGGAACGAGAAGCACCGCACGGCGCAACCCTAAGCCACTGCGGTCGAGGCGCTGCGGGCAGCCGGTAACATCTTCCCTTCATGGTGCAGAAGGCGTTCCCGATCCGAGTGCTGCTGAGCATCTTCGTCGCGTTCGTGCTCGTCGGCGGCGTGGTCGCGGCCGGCGCCGCGCTGCGGAACGACGACGGCTCAGGGTCCTCGGCGAGCGGCTCCGACGCTCCGACCACGACGACCGAGCCGAGCGTCCCCACCACCACGACCACGACGCTCCCGCCCGTCACCACGCCGACGATCCCCGGCATCGTCCAGCCGGCCGCGGCCACGAACCTGCCCGTCATCGACTTCGTGACGACCATCGGGCCCGGCTCGGACCCCGCGATCGTGGCGCCGTACGAGCAGCGACTCGTCGACCTGAAGTTCGACCCGGGCCCCGTCGACGGCGTGTACGACCAGGCCACGACGTACGCGGTGCAGGCGGTCCAGAAGCTCGCCGGGTTCCCGCGTGGCGGGCGCATCGGCGCGGCGGAGGCGGCCTACCTCGCGAACTTCCAGTACGCGATGCCGATCCACCCCGACGCGGAGCCGAACCGGACCGAGATCGACATCGCCAAGCAGGTCATCACGCTGTACGAGAACTACCAGCCGCGCCTGATCACCACGACGTCGACCGCGAGCGGGCAGACGTTCTGCTACGTGACGCCGAAGCGGGCACCGACGCAGCGCATCTGCGAGGTGGCGACCACGCCGAACGGCCGATACCAGTTCTACTTCTTCTACGACGGCTGGCAGGACGGCGACCTCGGGAAGCTCTACAACCCGTACTACTTCTTCAAGGGCCGGGCGATCCACGGGTACGACTCGGTGCCGACCGAGCCGGCGTCGCACGGGTGCTCGCGGATCCCGATGCACATCGCCGCGTACTGGCACACGCTGGTGCACGACGGAGATGCGGTCTACGTCGACGGCGGCCCCGCCAACGGCGAAGAGATCGTCTCCAGCAACCCCGTCTAGCGCTCGTCTGCTTCGGGCTTCTTGGCACGTTGAGCACGCGCAGAGCGCGCGAACAAGCGTGCCAAGAACACGACGATCACCGACGGCGCCGAAGTTCTCGACGGATGTCTGCGGCGACGCGTGGGTCCTGCCGATCCACCTCGCGCCACGAGAAGTGGAGCGGCAACCAGCCCGCACCGATCAGCAGACGATCTCGAACCTTTCCGTCGCGGAACGCGGCGAGCGGGATGTGGGCCTCGTAGCCGTCGACCTCGACCGCAAGCCGGGCATCGGGAAAGGCGAAGTCGACCACTGCGATGAAGCCGCCGTGCTCGTCGGTGACCATGAACTCCGGCATCGCGCCTCCGATGCCAGCCCGCTGCAGCAGCGATGCCATCCGCGCTTCCATCACCCCTGCCGGCGCGGCGACGCCGAGCCGCTCGTCCAGCAGCGGGCGGAGAACGCCGACGCCGCGACGTCCCCGTCGTGCAACGGCGACGAGCGCATCGCGCACCTCGCGGAGCGTCACCTTGCGGCGTCCGATCGCCCGGTCGAGCGCGGCCTCAACGAGGCGCGGCCGGCAGACGGCGCCGAGATCCACCAGCGTCCGGGGCGCAGTGGTCACACGAACGCCGTCGACCGACGTGACCCATCGCTCTGTGAAGTCGGCAAGCCGGTGCACCGCGGCGTCCCCGACCTCCGGTGATCGGCGTCGGTCCGTCGTGACTTCGACCGGTGGGTCCTGGAAGCTCAACAGACCGTGCAGCACCGCCGCCGATCGGTGCGATGCCGCCGCCTCGGGCCCGATCGCCAGGCAAGCCGCGAGCAACGACTGCTCGTAGGACGGAGGCGCGCCGGCGATCCGGAACACCCCGTCGTGCAGCCGCTCCCATGCGCCGCTGCGTCGACCCGCCGGTGACGCCTGCATCCCACGTATCCTCCAGTCGCGAGCGCCTGTGCAAGCGACACGGACCCGTGTTGTCGTGCTCGCGAGCGACGTGATCGGCTCCGTGCTCCATCCATGCGATGCTCCTTCAGCCGAACTTGGCACGCTCGACCGGCGCATCGCGCCGGTCAACGTGCCAAGAACCCGTGCGGTCAGGGACAATGACGCGATGGAGACACTGTTGGGTGGGCGGGCGTTCCTCGAAGGGCCGCGGTGGCGGACCGACGCCGACGGGCGTGGCGCGCTCTACGTCTCGGACATGCACGCGCACGAGGTACTGCGCGTCGACCCGGACGGTTCCTCGACGGTGATCGCGACCCTCGACGCCGCGCCGTCCGGGCTGGGCTGGCTCCCCGACGGACGAATGCTCGTCGCGTCGATGGACGACCGTCGGGTCCTGCGAGTCGAGCCCGACGGGGCGCTCACCGAAGCGGCCGACTGCTCGGCCCTCGCCCCCAACGAGATCAACGACATGGTCGTCGACCGCCGCGGGCACGCGTTCATCAGCCAGTTCGGATCCGACTTCCATGGCGGTGAGCCGTTGGTCGCCGCCCCGGTCCTGCGCGCCGACCCCGACGGCTCGGTCCGTCCCGCGACCGACGGGCTCCGCATGGCCAACGGCATGGTGATCACCGCCGACGGCAGCACGCTCGTGGCCGCGGAGAGCGCAGGGCGCTGCTTGACCGCGTTCGACCTCGCGGACGACGGCTCGCTCACCAACCAGCGGCGTTGGGCCGACCTCCCCGAGGGCGACTACCCCGACGGGATCTGCATCGACGCCGAGGACGCGATCTGGATCGCCGGCCCGGCGTCCGACCGGTTCGTGCGCGTCCGCGAGGGCGGCGAGGTCACCGACGTCATCCCGGTCGAAGGACGCCACGCGATCGCCTGCGCGATCGGCGGGACCGACGGACACACGCTCTTCCTGTGCACCTCACCCACGTTGGGCCAGCCCGACGAGTCGCGCGCCGCCCGGGGCGCGAAGGTCGAGGTCACGACCGTCGCGGTGCCTGCACCCTCACCGGTTCGCTAGCCCTCACCAGCCGCGGCGCGGTTCCCCAGCAGCTCGGCTGCCGTCGTCCGGAAGTGCTCGTGGTCCACCAGGATCATCGTGAGCTTCGCGGTGACGAGCACCCGGCCCTCGAGTCGCCCCTCCGCCTCCACGTACAGCTTGCGCCCGTCCCGACCGCTCACCCACGTGCGGAACTCGATGAGCCGCTCGATCGGGACCGGCGCCCGGTAGACCACCTCGAGCGTCCCCGTGAACCCCGGCTCGCCGACGAACGCGAGCGCGTACCCGGAGATGTCGTCGAGCACCGCAGCGACCATGCCCCCGTGCACGCGCCCCGGCGCACCCTCGAACGCGGGACCGAACACGACCCGCGCCACGGCGACGTCGTCCTCGATGCTCGTCTCGATCTCCACCGAGACCGGGTTCGCCTCACCCACGATCGCCCGGTCGGCCATCCCCTGCGCACGGGGACCGTCGGCCAGCGCCTGCGGCCCCCGGCCCCCGACCTCGTCGAACGACGGGATCACCCGCTCGCGGCGGGGGCCCTCGTCGAGCTCGGCCGTCAGCGCACGCGCCGCCGCCTCGACGCGCTCGAGCGTCGCATGCGGACGCGTCACGGGCGTGGAACGAGTTCGCCAGCGCACGCAGAGCGGCGGCGGCATCGAACCGGGCATCAGACATCTCGGGCACGGGCCGCACCCTAGCGACGCGCCACGGCCGGCCGGGGAGCCAGACACCTCGGGCGAGCACGGATCGTGACGGGAGTCACCGTTGACGGTGCGCGGTCCCCGGCCCAGGATGCAGGGCACCACCACCGCAACGCCGAAGGGTGCACCATGACGCTGCCACGCGACGACGTGACGACCGGATTGCTCACCGAGCTCGACGCCTTCGCGGAGCTCCTTCGCACGATCGACGACGCGGACCGCAACCTCCCGACCCGCTGCGAGGGCTGGGACGTCGCCGACGTGGCCGCACACACCATCGGCTCGCTCGCCGACGTGGTCGCCGGGCGCTTCGACGGCTTGGGGACTCCCGAGGTCACCGAGCGCGAGGTCGTCGAACGCCGGGGCATGACCACGAAGGAGCTCGCCGACGAGTGCGCCGAGGTGCGCACCGCGGCGGCCGGCCTGCTCGCGCTCTTCGACGACGACGCGTGGGTCGGCCCCGCACCCGGTTCGTACGCCGGGACGGTCGGCGACGGCGTCGAGGCGCTCTGGTACGACACCTACCTCCATGCCGATGACATCCGGGCGGCGCTCGGTCGCCCGAGCGTGCCGGGCGACGGCCTGCGCGCGGCCGCGTCGCACCTCGCCCTCACACTGACCGATCGCGGATGGGGTCCGGCGACGCTCGCGTTCGACGGCCTGCCCGAGTTCCCCGTCAGCGGTGGCGGTGGTCGGCGCATCGACGGCGACCCGATGGTGTTCACGCTGGTGGCCACGGGTCGGGCCGACCCTGCGGCGCTCGGCCTCGACGCGGACGTGAACGTCTACGCGTAGACAACCAGGGCTAGAAGCCCGGTTCGGCGAACGGATCGCCCTCGGTCGGTTGCTCGACGCTGAGCGTCTCGACGCCGAGCTCGGCGGCGAGCCCCTCGTACCCGGTCTCCTCGAGCGAGTCAGCCAGCTCCGGTCCACCGCTCGCCACGATGCGACCACCCATCAGCACGTGCACACGATCTGGGCGCAGCTCGGTGAGCAGGCGTGCGTAGTGCGTGATCGCCAGCACCCCGAGTCCGTCCTCCGACGTCATCGCCTCGACCCGGCGCGACACATCACGGAGTGCGTCGATGTCGAGGCCCGAGTCGATCTCGTCGAGGATCGCGAACTTCGGTTTGAGCACCGCGAGCTGCAGCGTCTCCATCCGCTTCTGCTCGCCACCCGAGAACTCGTCGTTCACCCCTCGCGTGAGGAACTCGTCGTGCACGGCCAGACGGGTCGCTTCCGCAGCCAGCATCGTGCCCACCCCCGCGGCGTCGCCCCCGCGCGACCGCACCGACGCCGCCAGCATCTCGCCGACCGGCACCCCGGGCACCGCGACGGGGTACTGCATCCCGAGGAAGAGCCCGCGGTTCGCGCGCTGCCACGTCGGGAGTCCGAGCAGCTCCTCGGCGTCGATCGTCACCGAGCCCTGGGTGACCTCGTAGTCGCCGCGACCCATCAGGACGTGCGACAGCGTCGACTTCCCGGACCCGTTCGGGCCCATGAGCGCGTGCACCTCACCCGACGCGATCTCGAGGTCGACGCCGCGCAGGATCTCGAACCCGGGTCCACCGAGGATCGGGACCGTCGCGTGCAGGTCGCGGATGACGAAGCTGCTCATGGCAGGGTCACCAGCACGTCGTCGCCATCGACGCGGACCTCGTAGACGGGCACCGGCTTGGTCGCGGGCAGGCTCTGGGGGTCGCCCGTCTTGAGGGAGAACGTCGAGCCGTGCTTCGGGCACTCGATCTCGCACTCGTCGGCCCACACCTCGCCCTCGGACAGCGAGTAGTCCTGGTGCGAGCACTCGTCGCCGATCGCGTACCAGTCGTCGCCGATCCGTACGACCGCGACGCGGTGACCGTCGACGTCGAACCGCCGCGCAGAGTCGACCGCCACGTCATCCACCCCGCACACGCGCACGTCGGTCGCCATCACGCTGCTCCACTCACCCTTGGCTCCGGTGCTCGATCTTCTCGATCACACTGCGTCGCAATGGTTCGACCAGCGCGGGGACGGGCAGCCGCGCGAACACGTCGTCGAAGAACCCGAGCACGATGAGCCGCTCGGCCTCGTCGGGAGGGATCCCACGCGACTCCAGGTAGTACAGCTGGTCCTCGTCGATCGGTCCGACGGTGCTCGCGTGGGAGCACTTCACGTCGTTGGCCTCGATCTCGAGGTTCGGGATCGACTCTGCCCCTGCGCCCTCCGTGAGCACGAGGTTGCGGTTGGTCTGGTACGCCTCGGCCTTGGCCGCGCTCGGCCGCAGGTGGACGAGCCCGGAGTACACGGACCGGGCCTCGTCCTCGACCGCGCCCTTGAACAGCAGGTCGCTGTGGGTGTGCGGGGCGTCGTGGTCCTGGAGCGTGCGGAAGTCGAGCATCTGCTCGTGGTCACCGAAGTAGACCGCGATGAGATCGCTCTGGGCGCCCGAGCCCGCAAGGAGAGATTCGCTCCGCAGCCGGGCATAGTGGCCGCCGAGCGCCACCGCGGACGACCGCAGCGAAGCGTCACGGCCGAGGTGGGCGCGTTGCAGCGCGACCTGCCACGTGCGCGGACCGTGCTCCTGGACCGTGACGTAGCGGACGTGCGAGTTGTCGCCGACCAGCAGCTCCACCACGGAGTCGACGAGGTGCCCGGGGCCACCGGCCGGGAGATCAGGAGATCCCGACCGCTCGACGAGCGTGACCTCGGCGTTGTCGCCGGCGACGAGCAGCGTGTGCGGGAAGCTCGCCAGGCCCTCGCCGTCAGCCCAGTGCAGGACCACGATCGGGCGGTCGACGACGACCCCGTCGGGGACGCGGATGCAGGCGCCGCCGGCGAGGAACGCGTCGTGCAGGACGGTGAAGGCGTCGGGCGACGCGTCGGAGCAGACGCCGAGCGCATCGCGCACCTCGGACTCGGTGCAGGTCGCGAGACCACAGACCGCCACGCCCTTGGCCTCGAGCGTTGGATCGAGCTCGTGGTGCACGACGCGGCCGTTGCGGACGACGACGAGCCCTGCATGCTCGCCCACCTCGGCGGCGAAGGGGCCGCCGCCCGGTGCGGGTTCGACGCCCGGCGGGCCGAGCGCCTCCGGGGCGACCGGCCGGTACTGGTCGAGATCGAGCGCGTCGATCCGGCTGTAGCGCCAGATCTCCTCGGCTGCGGTCGGCCACGTGACGTCGGCCAGCCGCTCGGCGGCGGCGCGGCGCCGGGCGACCAGCCAGTCGGGGCCTTCGAGCGCGCGCGAGGCGTCGGCGGTGAACGTGGCGGTCACGGGCGGAACGGGAGCGGTGCGGAGGTCAGCGGTCAACCGACCGCGCCCTCCATGTTCAGCTCGATGAGCCGGCTCAGCTCGACGGCGTACTCCATGGGGAGCGTCTTGGTGATCGGCTCGATGAAGCCGTTCACGATCATCGCCGTCGCCTGCTGCTCCGAGAGCCCGCGTGACATCAGGTAGAAGAGCTGGTCGTCGCCGACCTTCGAGACCGTGGCCTCGTGGCCGATGCGCGCGTCCTTCTCGTCGATCTCCATGTACGGGTACGTGTCGGAGCGGCTGTCCTCGTCGAGGATCAAGGCGTCGCAGCGCACATGGCTCTTGCACCCGTAGGCGCCCTCTTCCACCTTCACGAGGCCGCGGTACGTCGTGCGACCGCCGTCCTTCGAGATCGACTTCGAGTCGATGATCGACGTGGTCTCCGGCGCGGCGTGCGTCATCTTGGCGCCCGCGTCCTGGTGCTGGCCGGGACCGGCGTAGGCGACCGACAGCACCTCTCCGTGCGCCTTCGGGCCGGTCATCACGACGGCCGGGTACTTCATCGTGAGCTTGGAGCCGAGGTTGCCGTCGATCCACTCGACGGTTGCCTCGGTCTCGGCGCGAGCACGCTTCGTCACCAGGTTGTAGACGTTCGGTGACCAGTTCTGGATCGTCGTGTACCGGATGCGCGCACCCGGCTTCGCGATCAGCTCGACCACGGCGGAGTGCAACGAGTCGGTCGAGTACACCGGCGCCGAGCACCCCTCGACGTAGTGCACCGAAGCACCCTCGTCGGCGATGATCAGCGTGCGCTCGAACTGACCCGCGTTGTTGGAGTTGATGCGGAAGTAGGCCTGCAGCGGCATCTCGCAGTGGACACCCGGCGGCACATAGATGAAGGAGCCACCACTCCACGCCGCGGAGTTGAGCGCGGCGAACTTGTTGTCGCCGGGTGGGATGACCGTCGCGAAGTGCTCCTGCACGAGCTCGGGGTACTCGCGCACCGCGGTGTCCATGTCGGTGAAGATGACGCCCGTCTTCTCGAGGTCGTCGCGGTTGCGGTGGTACACGGTCTCGGAGTCGTACTGCGCGGTGACGCCCGCGAGGAACTTCCGCTCCGCCTCCGGGATGCCGAGCTTCTCGTACGTCGCCTGCATCTCTTCGGGCAGCTCGTCCCACTCGGAGACCTGCCCCTCGGTGGGCTTGAGGTAGTAGTAGATGTCGTCGAAGTCGATGTCGGGCATGTTCTTCGCGAACCACTCGAGCATCGGCTTGGCCTCGAAGCGCTGCAACGACTTCAGGCGGAACTTGGTCATCCACTCGGGCTCTTCCTTGTGCCCGGAGATGTCGCGCACGACGTCCGCGTTCAGGCCCTTCTTGGGCGTGTAGATGTAGTTGTCGGTCGAGTCGTGCCAGCCGAGCTTGTACTTGCCGAGATCGATGTCGCTGACGGCCATGCGGCGCTCCCAGGAAGGGTGCGGCCCGGTGGCGGGGTCCCCACCGGGGGTATTTCCACTACGGCCATAGTAACAATTCGACGCGTGGTTCTCAATCCCCGCCCCGCCTGGTCGGCGGGGCGCCCCTCAGCGCTTGGACGCCTGGAGTGCCGAGGACGCCGGCGGCTTCGTGGTCGAGGTCGTCGAGGTCGTGGACGAGCCCGTGGAGGGGCTCGCCTCGCCGCTGAGCTGTGACTGGGCCTGGGCGACGAGATCCTGCGCCTGCTGGACGAGCGACTGGTACGTCCCGAGGTCGCCGTTGCGGAGCGCGTCGTTCGCCTGGGTGAACTTCTCCGCGGCTTGGTCGAGCAGCTGCTGGATCGTCTGGTCCGTCGGCGTCGGCGTGGTGTCGGTCGTGTCCGGCGTCGTTGCCGCGTCCCCGCCGAAGAGCTTCAGGAGACCCTCGTTCACGGTCTGCGCCTTCACCGGCGACTTGCCCTGCACGAGCACCGCGACGAACTGGAACTGCGGGAACGGGTTCGGTCCCTGGGCCGCGATCGTGAAGATCGGTTGCACGTACACGATCGAGTCACCGACGGGGATCAGCTGGACGTTCCCGCTGATGACCCGCGAGCCACGTTGGTCGAGCAGGCTGATGTCACGTGAGATCGCGTTGTCCTTGTTGATGTTGGCCGCGACCTGGACCGGTCCGAGGACCTGCTCGCCCTGGGGCATCACGAACGCGTCGAGCTGCCCGTAGTCGCGCGGATCGGACTTCGCGGTCATGAACGACACGAGCCGCGTCTGCTGGTTGTCCTTCGACACCGGTACGAACGGTTGCAGGATCAGGAAGCTCTCACGGTCGTCGCCCGGCAGGCGGATGTAGAGGTAGTAGGGATCCTGGCGCTGGGTCTCCGCGGTGATCTCCGGGGAGCGACCCGTCGCCCGGTTGCTGCTGGACGCGGCCGCGGGGATCGATCCGACGACGGCGCTCGGGTCCGGCGAGAGCAGCCACCGCTCGTTGCCCGAGTAGAAGCGACGCGGCTCGGTCACGTGGTACTTCGCGAAGACGTTCGACTGGACCTTGAAGAGGTCCTCGGGGAACCGCAGGTGCTCGACGAGGGCCTTCGGCATCTCCTTGAACGGCGAGAAGAGGTCCGGGAACGCCTCCTGGTACGACTGGATGATCGGGTCGGTCGGGTCGATGACGTAGAAGTTCACCGTGCCCTCGTAGGCATCGATCGTGGCCTTCACCGAGTTCCGCACGTAGCGGTAGTCGCCCGAGAGTCCCCCGGTCCCGCTGAACTGCTGCGCGTACGGGTACTCGTCCGAGGTCGTGTAGCCGTCGAGGATCCACGTCGTCTTGCCATCCACGATCACCGGGTACGGGTCGGCGTCGAACTGGAGGAACGGCGCCAGCTTCTCGACGCGCGCCTTGATGTCACGGTTGAACAAGATCTTCGAGTTGTCGGTGATCTGACCGGAGATCAGCGGGTCGAGCTGCCCGAACTTCAGCGCGAACGCGGCCTTGCGGATGAAGTTCGAGAGCTCGACGCCGTCCTTGCCCTGGTACCGGGTGTAGTTGTCTTGCGCACCCTGCTTCGCGAAGTTGAACTCCTTCTGCTTCGCACCGGTGATCACATAGCCGTCGAGCCCTTCACCGAGGTAGATCTCAGCCCCTCGGTTCGTCAGGGGCAGGGCGTCACCCACGGGCGGCACGTCGCTCAGCACGAACGCGGGCGATCCGTCACTGTTCGCCTTGTTGCTCGGTGCCGCGACCGCTCCGTACCCGTGCGTGTAGACGATGTGCTCGTTGACCCACGACTGGCTCGGGAGCTCGTTGCTGTTGAGCTCGCGCGCGGAGATCAGCACCTGCGTGGTCTGACCATTGAGGTCGTACCGGTCGACGTCGACGTCGTTGATCCGGTAGTAGGTCTGCAACGCCTGCAGCGTCTGGTACGTCGAACGGATCACACCCGGGTCCCACAGCCTCGCGTTGTTGATCGTCGGGAGATTCGCCTCGACGGTCGCGGGCTGCAGATCCTGGGTGTAGGCGAAGTTCTTGACCTCGACCTTGTCGAGGTTGAACGATTCGCGTGTCGCTTCGATGTTGCGTTGTATGTAGGGCCGCTCGCTCGCGTACTCGTTGGGTTTCACCCGGAAGTTCTGGATCGCCGCCGGGTAGATCGTGCCGACGACGAGCGCGACGAACGCCCACAGACCGAGCGCGATCACCGGGAGTACCCAACCTCGACGCCAGATGTTCCAGATGAACAGCGCGGCAGCGATGATCGAGACGAAGATCAGGAAGTTGAGCGCGGGGAGCTGCGCTTTGACGTCGGTGTAGCTCGCGCCGTCGACGACGCCACGCGACGAGAAGTCGAGCTCGTAGCGCGAGTAGTAGTACCCGGCGGTCTTCACCAGCGCCATCACGGCGACGATCACCGAGAGGTGCGCCTTCACATGGGGGGTGAACCGCTGCACGGGGCTCTGGAACCGGATGCCGCCGTTGAGGTAGTGCGCCACCGCGGTCACCAGCAGCACGATCACCAGACCGGCGAAGAGCCAGTCGATCATGAACTTGATGAACGGGAGCTGGAAGACGTAGAAGCCGATGTCCTTGTGGAACTGCGGGTCCGTCTTGCCGAAGTCGACGCGGTGGGTGAAGAGGATCCACTGGCGCCACTGCGACGACACGCCGATCCCGGCGATCAGCGCGAAGAAGAGCGAGACGCCGACGCGGATCCGGCCCCGGTACCGAGCGGTGGTCTCCTGGTAGCGATTGACGAGCTCGTCCTCGGGCGTCGGTGCGTTCATCGCCCGGAACTTCGGCGCCAGCCGGTCGGCGATGATGAGGTTCACGAGCATGATCGTGAAGAAGATGACGGTGAAGACCAGCGCGGGGACGACCCGCGCGGTCAGCAGTCGGCCCCACGTGTCGCCCTGGGCGAGGGAGTCGAACCAGAGGTAGTCGGTGAAGAAGCCGGCGAGCCCGCGCAGGCTGAAGAGCAGGACCAGCAGGATCACGGCCAGCGCGATGATCCACCCGCGGAACCGAAACTGACGGCGCTCGGCCGTGGGGACGCGGCATCGAGGACGAGCCTAGGTCCTAGGGGTCTCCGCAGCGGCGTCGCCCGCGAGCACCACGAGGCACCGACAGCCCGGGTGTGCGGGCGGGTGGGTCTGCCCCGTCGGGAACACCCCGCCCTTCGAGGTCGGCTCGAGTGCGTTGTCGTCGCAGTCGGGGCAGCGGCCCGGCTCGTCCGGGACCCAGCGCAGCGGCGCAGCCGGTCCGGCCCCGTCGAAGGACCCGCGGGCGTAGGCGGCGCAGAGCACGTCGACGACGTGGGTCTCGAGGTCGCCGCCCTTCCACTCCCGGTACCGAGCGCCGATGGCGGACCCGATCACCCGCTGCAGCTCTACGGGCGACTCGTACGGTCCGTCGCCCACGACGCTGTCGATCGTCACGGCCAGCCGCTCGCGGAGCGGCTTCACGACCACCGCGACCAGCTCGGCCACCACGCGGGCCGGCGCCTTGGTCACTCGACCGGTCTTGCCCACTGCGGCGCGCCCACCGAGATAGGCGCCGTCGACCCCCGGGCCGATCACCTCCACCCACGCGTCCCGCTGGTGCTCGGGATCGGGGAGCAGCCGCGAAGCCTCGTGGCGACCGCGCGCACGACGGACGGCGTCGAGCAGGGTGTTCTGCTCGTCCTGGAGCAATCGCTTCGATCCGCGCACGACGATCGGGACGAGGGGCTCGAGCACCGCGGCGCGTCGCCGCCGGAGCGCAGCATCGGGATCCGCGGGGACGTCGACATCTTCGTGGGTCCCGTCGTCGACGACAGCGGTCTCGGGCGCGGCCGACGCGGCTTCGACGGGCGCAGGCTGCGGCCTGGAGGTGGGTTCCGGCTCGGGTTCCGGTCCGGGCTCGGCCGCGCGGGGCGACCGCTTCGGGCGCGGTGCCGGTGGTGGGACCGGCGGCTCGGAGCGCAGCTGCGCGAACAGCGCGCCGACCTGCTCGCCACCTTCGGCCGGGGCCGCGGAGGGCGCGTCGGGCGTCGGGTCGCTCGCCCCGTCGGCCGGGGCCTCCGCGCGCAGCGCAGCGATCGCGGCATCGAGCATCGTCCGGACCCGCTCGAGCTCGGCGATCAGCTCGCGTCGACGACGTTCCGCGTCCTCGAGCATGCGCCGCCGAACGCCGCGCGCCTCGGCGACCATGGCGCGTCCGGTCGCGGCCGCGGCCTCCTCGGCCGCACGCATCACGTCAGCGGCGTGCGCCTCGAGCTCGGTCGGCGCGGCATCGCTCGTGGCCGCGCCCGGGTCTGGGGACGCGGCCGCTCCGACGCCGCCCTCCACCGAGCCCTCGGTGTGGTCGGGGCCCGGCCCGCCGTGCACGCCCTGGTCCATCGCGGCCGATGCTATTGGCCGGTCGGCGCCCCGGCCGCGGGGGGCACGGGGTCACCTCCGTGGGCAGCCAGGGCCGCCAGGGCGTCGTCGACGGTGCGGACCGCGACCACCTTCATCGCGCCGGCGTGGGCCCGGGCTGCCTTCGCCTCTCCCACGGGGACCAGCATGAGCCGGGCGCCGTCCTCACGCGCAGTGACCGCCTTCTGCTCGACCCCACCGACGACGCCGACGCTCCCGTCGGGCATGATCGATCCGGTGATGGCGACGCGCTTGCCGCCGGTGAGCTCGCCCGGCGTCATGTCGTCGATGATCGCCAGGGTGAACGCGAGGCCGGCGGAGGGTCCGCTCACCCGCGCCGTGTCGATCTGGATGTCGACCGGGAACGAAGAGTCGGTGAACGACTGCGTGGCGATGCCGACGTACCCGACACCGTCACGCTTCCCGAGCCGGACGGACACCTCCCGTGTCTTGCCGCCGCGCTCGACGGTGAACCGCGCGGTATCGCCCGGCTGGTGCGCCTGGACGAGCGGGCGCACGTCCTCGGCCGTGGCGACCGCCGTGCCGTCGACGGCCGTCACGACATCGGCCAGGCGGAGCCGCCCGTCGGCGGGCCCGTTGCACTCCACGTTCACGATGACGACGCGTGCGCCCGACTCGTCGACGGTGTAGCCGAGGCGCTGCAGCGCGACCGCCTTCGCGGTGTTCTGCGACTGCACCATGAGGTCCTGGTTGAGCAGTCCGCTCTCCTCGTAGTCGGCGCATCCGATGATGTCCTCGCGCTTCTCGACGCTCACGTCGTCGTCGAGCTGCGCGAACAGGTAGCGCCACACGTTCGGGTCGTCGTTCGTCACGCGGACGGTCAGGTAGAGGAGGTCCCCGCCGTGCCCGTAGGTCGGCGCGCCGCTGATGGACACCACCTGCCCGTCGAGGGGCGTGGCCTCCCCCGGCGAGATGATCACGTACGGGACGTGGATGAAGGCCATGGCGGTGAGCACGACCGCCACCACCGCGAACACCGCCGTCGCCAGGATCGCCGGCCACCGCCGACGTCGCCCGGGCGGACCGGGCGGTGCCGTGGGTACGGCCGCCGGTGACGGCTCGCGCGGTTCGGGGTCGGGCGGCATCTGGTCTCCGGTCGGGGGACGCGTACAGTACGAAGACAACGGCCGAACGCTGCCATCCGGCCGATCACCCAAGGCGCTCGGAGTGGACGATGGACCGCGGACGTCAGCCTGCCATGCGATCCGGTAGCAGCGGGGCGCGCCCCGACGACCGCCGGGCCGCCCGCGCCGACGATCCCGACCTCCACCGGGAGCGGGGCACCGGCGTCAAGGCACTCACGAAGGGGTGGGCGCTCTCGCGGTGGGCGATGCTCATCGCGCTCGTGGGTCTCGGGGCCGCCGCGATCATCGCCATCGCGATGGCCGCACTCGCGGCGCTCGTCAACGCCAGCGTCTGACCGCGGCGCGGCTCAGGCGGGGTCGGTGCGGGCGAGCTCGCCGTGGACGACGTAGCGGTGTGAGGCACTCCCGATCGGGTGGCACGCGAAGAGTGTGATCGACCGTCCGGGCCGCTGCTCGACGATCCACATCGCGTCCGGTGTCACGACCTCGGCGCCGGTCACGATGTAGGTGTACGTGCCGCGCGCGTCGCGCACGATGATCTCGTCCCCGGACGCGAGCTCGGAGATGCGTCGGAACGGTCCACCGTGGGTCGTGCGATGCGCGGCGATCACCGAGTTGCCCCAGCCACCCGGTGCCGCCGTGCCCGGCCAGTGCCCGGGGCCGAGATCGAGGACGGTGAGCCAGATGCCCTCGTTGATCGGCAGGGAGACCCCGATGCGAGGGATCTCGATCGAGCCCACCGGCACGATGGGCACGTCGGCGTAAGGGTCGGTCGGCGAAGCAGTCGGCGTCGAGAGGACGGGCGCCGGGGGTGTGGCCGCGACGAGCAGCGTCGACTCGACGGGGATGGAGCGCGGGCTCGTGGGCGCATCGAGCGCGCCACTTCGAGGACCCAGGGCGATCGTGCCGGCACCGACCGCAGCCGTGACGAGCACGACCCCGAGCCCGGCCCGGAGCCACACGCCCGGACGTCGAACACCCGGACGTCGAACACCCGGACGTCGAACACCCATGATTCCCACACCGTGGAGATCGGCACCCGACGTGCGATCCTCGAGGGGGAATCAGCGGACGGAGCAGGGCATGAGCGGGCCGGGCGACCGGGGCGAGGGCGAGCCAGGCATCACGCGGGCTGCGGCGTTCGCCGCGACCGGATACGGCCCGAACCCGCCCGACGCCGTGGAGCAGGACCTGGCCCGGGCCGCCGTGGACGACCCCGACGAACGGGCCCGTGCGGCGGCGCTCGGCGCCCTGGTGCGCGTGGGCGACCCGGCTCGGGCGGGCGAGGCGTGGGACCAGACCCGCCACGACGCGCACCCGGCAGTGCGACGCCGGACCGCCGAGCTCGCGCCGCAGCTGGCGGGCCGGGGTGACGCCGCGGGCCTCGTCGCCCCCCTGGTCGCGCTGCTCGACGATCCCGACGTCACCGTCGTCGACGCTGCGGCCTGGGCCCTGGGCGAGCTCGGCGCGCCCGCCGTCGACGGCGGTGCGGTCCCGGCGCTCGCCGCGGTCGTGATCGGGCACGAGGAGGTGCTCGCCCGCGAGGCCGCCGTCGCCGCGCTGGGCGCGCTCGGCGACGAGGCCGGGCTCCCCGCGATCCTCGTGGGCTGCCGCGACAAGCCGACGATCCGGCGCCGCGCCGTGCTCGCGCTTGCTCCGTTCGACGGCGCGGAGGTCGACGCAGCACTCGAGACCGCCCGCGGGGATCGTGACTGGCAGGTGCGCCAGGCCGCCGAGGAGACCTGACCGGGCAGTGACCTCGCCCGGCTAGTTCCCGCCGTAGCGTTGCGACGAGCCGCGCGGACGGTCCATGAACATCTCGCGCAGCCGGTCGAAGGACTCGAGGCACCGACCGGCGCCGAGCACGACGGTTTCGAGGGCATGGTCGGTGAGACGCACCGGGACACCCGTCTCGTGCTCGATGCGCTTGTCCATCCCCTTGAGCAGCGCGGACCCACCGACGAGGTGGATGCCCATCTCCAGGAGATCCTGAGCGAGCTCCGGTGGCGTCTCGGCGAGGGCTTGCTTGGTGGCGTCGAGGATCGCCTGGACCGGCTCCTCGATCGCCTCCCGCACCTCTTCGGGCTCGAGCACGATCGTGCGTGGCAGCCCGCTCATCAGGTCGCGACCCCGGACCTCGACCTTGAACTCGTCGGCCGTCGGGTACGCGGAGCCGATCGCGAGCTTGATCTCCTCGGCGGTGCGCTCACCCACCGCGACACCGTGGTCACGGCGGAGGTAGGCCTGCACGGCGTGGTCGAGGTCGAAGCCACCGACGCGCACGGCCTGCAGCGCAACGATCCCTCCGAGGGAGATGACGGCCATCTCGCTCGTCCCACCACCGATGTCGACCACCATGTTGCCGAGCGGCTCGTGGATCGGGAGCGACGCGCCGATCGCCGCGGCCATGGGCTGCTCGATGAGGTAGGTCTGCGCTGCACCGGCACGCCGGGTCGCCTCGAGCACCGCGCGCTGCTCGACGTGGGTGATCGCGGAGGGCACGCACACCAGGACACGCGCCCGTTGGAGCCTGGTGATGCCCGCGCGGGCGAAGATGAGACGGATCAGGCGCTGGGTGATCTCGAAGTCGGTGATCGCGCCGCCGCGCAGCGGCCGGACCGCGACGATGTGCCCGGGCGTGCGGCCGATCATGTGCCAGGCCTCGTGCCCCATCGCCAGCACCTCTTGGGTGCGGCTGTTGAGCGCGATGACCGTGGGCTCGTTGAGGATGATGCCCTGGCCGCGCGCGTACACCAGCGTGTTCGCGGTGCCCAGGTCGATGGCGAGGTCGCGTGACACCAGCCGCTACCGATCCGCCGCAGCGGTTGCGCGGACGGGGCGGACGTCGTGGGCGCACTGACCCCAGTCGTCGCCGCCGGCCCAGTGCTCCTGCTTCCACACCGGCACGGTCTCCTTGAGGGTGTCGATGGCGAACCGGGCGGCCTCGAACGCCTCCGGACGGTGCGGAGACGACACGATGACCGCGACCGACGGCTCCGACAGCTCCAGGGGACCCGTCCGGTGGAGGAGTGCGACGCGGTCGACCTCCGGCCACCGCCGGCGGACCTCGGCCGCGACGTCGGCGAGGCGACGCTCGGCCTCCTCTTCGTAGGCCTCGTAGGTGAGGCCGGTGACCCCGGGCCGACCTTCGGAGTGGTCGCGCACGACGCCGAGGAAGGTGACGACCGCGCCCGACCCGGGCGTCGTCGCCCACGCCATGACCTCGGTCACGGGCAGGGGGTCGGCGGTGAGCCCGACCCAATCCGGCGTTGCTGGCGCCTCGAGCACAGCGCCAATGGTAGTGGTGTGCCCGGTGTGGCGACCCAGGCAGATGCCCCGACACTGAGCGCCACGGCGCTCCGCCCGGCACCACAGTGGGAGGCCGCGGTCGCGCGGGCTGAGGCGCTCCTTACACTCGTTCGATGCCCGGAGACCCCCACGACGAAGCGGACGACGACAGCGCCGGGCTACCGCCGCATCAGCTCGACCGGGTCTGGTTCCACCCGAGCGAGCTCGGTGGCGTCACCGCGACTCGTACGGCACCGCGACGGCCCCGCCGGGACTGGGGCCTCGCCGCCGCGGCAGCCGTGTGCGGCGTGGTCGTGACCCTGATCGCGCTCGGCGCCGTGGGTGCGCTCGACGGCGACGGGGCGACCGATGCCACGTCCTCTCCCCTCGCCCCCACGTTCGCGGCACTGGCGGGCGTCGACCACACCGCGGGTCTGGTGGCGAGCGTCGGCGCGAGCGTCATGGCCGTGCGCGCGACGACGGCGCTCGGCACCGCGACCGGATCCGGCTTCGCGCTCGGGAGCGACCGCGTCCTCACGAACGCGAGCCTGGTGGTCGGCGCGGACGCGGTCCACATCACCACTGCCGACGGCCGCGTGCTCACCGCGAAGGTCGTCGGCAGTGACCTGGTGAGCGACTTGAGCGTGCTCGAGGTCGCCAACGCCCGCGTGCCCGCCGCACACCTCGGGACCGCGGACGACCTCACGGTCGGGTCCTGGGTCCTCGCCGTCGGCTCGTCCGGCGGTGAGCGCCGCTGGGCCAGCCAGGGCGTCGTCAGCGGGGTCGGCGAGCTGGTGGCCGCCCCCGACGGGACGGTGCTGCCCGGGCTGCTCGGCACGGACGTCGACCCGACGCCGAGCGCCGGGGGCGGTCCCCTCGTCGACGGGAGCGGTGAGGTCGTCGCCGTGCTCAGCCGGTCGGCGCCGGGTCACGCCCTCCCGATCGACGTCGCCCGCGACGTCGCGAACCAGCTCACCGCGAGCGGCCACGCCCGCCACGGATGGCTCGGCGCCACCGCGGGCGACGCCGTCGACGTCGAGGGCGGGGGTGCACAGATCTCCGGCGTCGCGCCCGGGAGCCCTGGGGAGGTGGCCGGCCTGCTCGCCGGCGACATCGTCTCCCAGCTCGGAGACGACCGGGTCACCGACGTCGCCGATCTCGTCGCCGCCGTCGCCCGGCGCCGGCCCGGCGATCCCGTGATCCTCACCGTGTTGCGGGGCGAGAACCACACCCGGATCACGGTGAAGCTCGGCGAGCGGACCCTCGCGGACGCACCCGTCGGTCCCTGAGTGTGCGAGCGCGCCGAGTGCGTGCGACCATGGACCCATGAGCGACCTGACCGACCTCGATCGCGAGCTGCTCAACGCCGTGCAGTGGGACTTCCCACTCGTGCCCGAGCCCTACGCCGCCCTGGCCGAACGGCTGGGGGTCGACGAGTCGCAGGTGCGGGAGCGGGTCGCGTCCGTGAAGGATGCGGGCGTCCTCCGTCAGCTCTCGGCGATCTTCGACACTCGTGCGCTCGGCTACGGCTCGGCGCTGGTCGCCGCGAAGATCGACCCGGATCGCATCGACGAAGCCGCGGCGATCATCAGCGAGCACCCTGGTGTGTCCCACAACTACAAGCGCAACCACGCGTACAACCTCTGGTACACGATCGCGTCCCCACCGGGCGACGTGCTCCAGGACCACATCGACGTCCTGCACCGTGCGTCGGGCGCGCTCGTGACGCGGCCACTGCCCACGCTGAAGCTCTACAAGATCGGCGTGAAGCTCGACATGACCGGCTCCACGGCAGCCGACGCGAGGTCCGAGGTGCTCGAGCACGAGCGGCCCGAGCGCAAGGCCGAGATGGCCGCTCCCGACCTCACCGAGCTCGAGGCCCGCACGATCTCGGTGGTCCAGGAGGACCTCCCCCTCGTCGAGCGTCCGTTCGCCGCGCAGGCCGAGCTCATCGGCTGCTCCGAGGCCGACGTGCTCGACGCCCTGGCGTCGTTCAAGGAGCGCAAGCTCATGCGCCGCTTCGCCGCGGTCATGAACCACCGCAGCGCCGGGTACAAGGCCAACGCCATGGGAGTGTGGGCCGTCCCCGAGGACCAGCTCGAGGACCTCGGTCCGAAGATGGCCGGCTTCGCCCGGGTCAGTCACTGCTACCGCCGCCCCACCTACGACGACTGGCCGTACTCGTTGTTCACGATGGTGCACGGGATGAACGCACAGGAGTGCGAAGAGACGATCGCCGCGATCCGCGACGAGAGTGGGATCGACGAGTACACGCTGCTGTGGTCGGTGAAGGAGTACAAGAAGACGCGCGTGCGCTACTTCACTCCCGACTGGGACGAGTGGCGCGCCGCCCACCTCACGCGGCCGCCTGACAAGACTCCACGCGCTCGACGCCGACGGTCGGGTCCGGTGACCAGCCGCCGGCGACACCTTCTCGCTCCACAACCCCAGTCGCTCGGCGGCGACCGTCGGCTCGTGGTCCGGCTTCGCCTCGCGACGTCACGAGTGGCGACGCGCGCCCTGGTCAGCGCCCTTCGGGTGAGCCACGCCACGGCTGCAGTACCCGAGCAGGTGCTGCGGCGACGCAGCCACGAGCGGCGCGGGGGATGAGGGGCTTCTGGGGGCCGAGGGTTCTGATGCCTTCTCTGATGGCTTGTTCGTTGGTGTGGGTGGGCGCCCAGCCGAGGGACTTGAGTCGGTCGTTCGCGATGACCCAGGGGTGCTCGAGGTAGGGCACGACGCCGGGAGGGACGTCACCGAGTCCGCTCTCCCACGAGCGAGTGAGAATTCGCTCCAGGAGCTCCGCGGGGAGCGCGGGCGTCGGGCTCGGTGGGAGCAGCGCGCGCGCCGCGGTGTGGTCGAGCCATCCATCGGACGCCACGTTGAACGTGCCGGCGTGGTCCTCGCGCACCACGAGGTCGAGCGCGCTCACGAGGTCGTCGACGTGGGTGGCCTGCACCGGCGGCGACGCACCGCGCACGCGCAACGGCGGGTGACCGAGCACGAGTCGTGACGGGAGCCGCTCGGCACCCGGCCCGAACACCGGGGCCGTGCGCAAGGTGGTGACGACTACGCCGGGATGATCGTCGCGCCACTCGGCGAGGAGCCGCTCGACCTCGGCCGCCTGGACCGCAGGCGAGAACCCCGGGTTGGGTCGGAGCGCGTCGTCCTCCGTGAGCGGCACGCGGTTGTTCGCCCATGCGCCGTACGCTGCGGCGCTCGACACGCGCACCACCTTGCGTACGCCGACTGCCGCCGCGGCATCGAGGACGTGACGGGTGCCCTCGACGTTGACCGACGCCATCAGCGACTCGTCGGGGATCGGGTCCACGACCGACGCGAGGTGCACCAGCACGTCGATTCCTTCGAACAGCGGTTTGAGCTCCGTGTGCGCGACGTCGGCGCGGTGGAACTCGAGTCCGCGCGCCCGCCGCGCGGGCTCGCGCACGTCGAGCCCCACGAGGCGATCGACCCCGGGCGATTCGGCGAGCACTCCCGAGAGTGCCGTGCCCACGAGCCCTGCTGCCCCGGTGATTCCGATCGCGACCATGTCCCTAGACTTGCCGCGTGGACGACCCCACTCAACCCGGCGACCCTGGCTCCGGCGATCCTGACGACATGCCAGACGACCCGTTCGCGCCCGAGGGCACCCCTGGCGCGTTCCCCGGGTTCCCGGTCATTCCGGGCCTCGACCTGTCGAAGATCGACATGAACGAGCTGTTCAACATCCTGCAGTCGCCCGGCCCGGTCAACTGGGCGATCGCCAGCCAGCTCGCCACCACCGTTGCCACCGACGGCGAGCCGGAGGGTCCGGTCGATGGCGCCGATCAGACCCAGCTGGACGAGCTGGCACGAGCCGCCCAGACGCACGTCGTCGCCGAGACCGGCCTGGCCGCGACGTTCGCGACCTCGGTTCGTGCGATGGGGCGGCGCGAGTGGGCCGAGCTGCACCTGGTCGCACTCCGGCCGGTGCTGGAGTCGCTCGCGACCACGCTGGGGCAGGCGTTCTCACCCGACGCCATGCAGGAGCTCCTCGGGGGCAGCATCGGTGACGCCGATGCCTCGCCCACGGACACGCCGGAAGGGATGCCGGGCCCGGAGGAGCTCGCCGCGATCATGCCGATGATGGCGCCGCTGCTGCTCGGCGTGCAGGCCGGCTCGATGATCGGCTACCTCGCTCGGCACACGCTCGGCCGGTACGACCTCCCGCTCCCCACGGCCGACACCCCGTCGCTGGCGTTCGTCGTCCCCAACCTCGACGAGTTCGAGGAGGCGTGGTCGCTCGAGCGCGCCGACCTCCGCTTCTACGTCGCCATCCACGAAGTCGTCCACGCCGCGACGCGCTCGGTCCCGTGGGTGCGCGAACGACTGGTCTCGCTCGCGACCGAGTACGTGTCCTCGTACGAGCTCGACCCGAACGTGCTCGAGGGCCGGTTGGGTGAGGGGATGTTCGAGAACCTCGACCCGAGCGACCCTGCGTCGATCCAGTCGCTGGCCGAGCACCCCGAGGAGCTGCTCGGCGCGCTGCGGAGCGATCACCAGCGGGCGCTCCTGGAACGGGCCCGGGTGTTCCACGCCGTGCTCGAGGGCTACGCCGACAGCGTGCTCGAGCGCGTCGGCCGGAGCCTCCTCCCGTCGTTCGACCAGATCCACGAGGCGATGGCGCGTCACCGGATCGAGCGTGGCGAGGCCGAGCGCTTCGTCGAAGGGCTACTCGGGCTCGCGACCGACCGCGACGACTACGAGCGGGGCGCCGAGTTCTGCCGCGGTGTGGTGGAGCGTGCGGGCTCCGAGGGACTGAACCGCCTGTGGGAGGACTCCGCGATGGAACCGACCCCGAACGAGCTCGTCGCACCCGGGCTGTGGCTCGCACGCATCGAGCTCGACCTCCCGCCTGATGACGCGGACGCCGGGGATCTCGGCGGAGGCGACGCGACGTGAGCGACCTGACCATCGGTGTGCTCGGCGCCGGCGTGATGGGCAGCGGGATCGCGCAGGTCACCGCGACCGCCGGCTACCCCACCGTCTGCTACGACATCGACGCCGAGGCCCTCGCCGTAGGTCGTGAGCACGTGACGACCGGCCGCTACGGGTTCGACCGGGGCGTCGAACGCGGCAAGCTCACCCGCGAGGACGCCGACGCCTCCCTCGAGCGGCTCTCGTTCACGTCGTCGTTCGACGAAGCCGCCACCACCTCGATCGTGGTCGAAGCCGTGCCGGAGCGCATCGACCTCAAGATCCGTGTGTTCCGAGACCTCGACCACGCGGCCCCGCCGGAGACGATCTTCGCCTCGAACTCCTCGGGCTACCCCATCGCCGCGCTCGCGGCCGCGACCGACCGAGCCGACCGGGTCCTCGGTTGGCACTGGGCGTCGCCGGCACCCGTGATGGCACTCGCCGAGATCGTGCGCACGCGCGAGACGGCCGAGGCCACCATCGAGCTCGTGAGTGAGGTTGCGACCGCGTGCGGGAAGCACCCGGTCGTCGTCAACGACGCGCCGACCGCTTGGGGCTACGTCGCCAACCGCGTCTACTTCGCGATGATCGAAGAAGCGAAGCGCGTCGTCGATGCCGGCATCGCAACCCCCGACCAGGTCGACCAGCTGATGATGGACTGCTACCGCTGGCCTACTGGCCCCTTCGGCATGGTGAAGGGCGCCACCGGCGGCTGGTCATAGAGCAACCGCCGGTCCTCCTAGAACCAGGTGTAGGAGAACGGCAGCGGGGTCGACACGAACATCGCGTCGGCTCGCGCCGCAGCGCCTCCGGTGTGCTCCTCGACGCGGCCCGCGGCGGCGAGGGTCGACCAGCGCACACCGCCGAGCCACGCAGTCGACAAGGTGCCGACGTCGCACGTGAGGTCGGCGGCCGCAGTCGTCGGGGTCACCGACGCACCGTCGGGACCGCCTTCGACGACGAACGTTCCGTCGGCGGCACCGCCCGGCCGCGTGGGGTCGTGCACCGCGAGCGTGAGGCGACCTGGCGCGGCATAGGTGCGGGCGGCAAGGGCGCCGGGGACGTCGAGGACCCGCGTCCAGACGAAATCGGCTGCCGGCTGGAACAGTGCGGCACGCGGGGAGACGAGCAGCCACGGGAGCGGCGTGTCCATGGGAACCATCGGTGCGAACAGCGTTCGGACGAGGTCGATCTCGCAGAGGTACCGCCACAGGGCGTGCTCCGCTGCTGGTGAAGCCGCGACCATGTCGTGCACGTGGAGCTCGTGCTCAGGGTTCGGGATCCACTTGTCCTTCATCGTGTAGGTGACGCACCCGTCGACCTGACCGTCGGCGTCCTCGTAGACCACGTCGAAGCGGTTCCCCTCGGACTTGTGCGGCTGGTGGATTTCGGCCCACCACGCCTCCGGGCGCGACACCGCGCCAGGACGCTTCCCACGCACCCGGTCGAACAGCGCCGGCGCCACCTTGTCGAGCTCGGTGCGATCGACCATCCGCAGCCGACCGCCCGGTCGCGGCTGTCCGAACTCCACCTCGCGCACGGCGAGGGTCACGTCGAGTGCCAGCGTCGATGCGCCGTAGCCGAACCGCCCGTAGATCCCGCCCTCGCTCGCGGTGAGCATCGACACCGCGTCTCCGCGCGAGACGGACTCGTCGAACAGCGCCGTCATCATCGAGCGCAGGACGCCGCGACGTCGGTGCGTCGGCAGCACCGCGACCGCCGTGACGCCCGACGCGGGGATCGTCGCACCACCGGGCACCGTGAGCTCGAAGCCACGGTTCCGACTCGTGGCAATCAGATCGTCACCGTCGAATGCGGCACGCGTGCGCTCGAGCTCCTCAGCGATCCACCGTTCGCGCTTGCTCAGCTCCTCGGCGGACTCACCGAAGCCGGCCGCGTCGGTGCGCGTCCAAGCCGGGATCTCCTGTTCCTGGATCGCACGCACGATGATGTCCACGTCTCGATGCTCGCACGAGCACCGAGGTCGGCGCACGAGAGTTTTCGATGCCCCGGCTCAGCTCCCGCCGGGGAACGCCTCGGGAGTGTCTTCGGAGGCCGAGGATCGCGGGCGTCGACGGGCGGGCGGCTTCGGTGCGTTGGGCGACTTCGTCGGTGTGGGTTTCGGGGGGAGCGCGACGTCGCCGGCCTCGCGCTCGCTCCGCTCGGCTCGATCCTTGCGGCGCTCGTCACGGTTGCGTTGGTACCTCGTGCGCAGCTCACCCTTCGCCTTGCCGAGGGCACGGTCCACGGCTTCGGGCCGCAGCGTCGTCCGCTGCGGTCTGGTGCGCGCGGACCGCAACGCCGCGAGGTACGACAAGCCGGCGAAGAGCAGCAGCAACCCGAGCGCCAGGAGGCCGACGCCCTCACTGAACGGGATGATCCCGAAGAGGGCACCGAACACCCACGCGACCTGGAAGCGAGTCTCGAAGCGCGCGAAGGCGCGACCGCGCACGGCATCGGGGCCATCCCGCTGCAGCAGGCTGTCGAAGCCCACACGGCCCGCCGCGGACGCGATCGCGACTGCGAGCCCGGCGAACGCGGCGCCGCCGACACCACCGCCGGTGAGCGCACCGAAGAGCACGAAGACCGCGGCGCCGAGCAGACAGCTGACGAGGATGACCTCTTCCCGGACGTGGCGCCGGGCGAAAGGCGCGAGCAGGTTCCCCGTGAAGCTCCCGAGGCCGTACGCACCGAGCACGATGAAGAGCTCGATCTTGTCGTCCTTGAACGTGAAGGCGGAGAGGAACACGATCACACCGACCGCGATCCGGATCACCGCCATCGCGCTGCCGGCGATCTGGATGCTCGGCTGGTGCAGCTCCTCGGTCTCGAGCTGCTTCTCGTCCGGGTCCTGCACGAGCTGTGTACGCGGAATGCGCGTCGAGAGCACCGTCGCCACACCGAACACGAGCATCGCGAGGATGAGCGACCAGCTCGCGTTGAAGACCGTCTGCAGCAAGAAGGCCGGCGCACCTCCCACCATGCTCGCGACCAGGCTCACGAGTGCGAGGCGCGAGTTCGCGCGCACCAGCTCTTCCTCGTCCTCGACCACGGCCGGCACCAGCGCGGCCCGTGCGACGGCGTACGTCTTCTGGAGCACCAGCACACCGAAGGCGAGCGGGTAGACGATCAGCCCCTCCGGCGTCGGCTTGGTGATGAACTGCGCCATCGCGAGGCACAGGAGGCCGCGACCGAGGCACGACGTCACGACCATGATGCGGCGCCCGCCCTTGATGCGGTCGAGCGCCGGGCCCATCACCGGCGCCACGATCGCGAACGGCGCCATCGTCAACAGCAGGAAGAGGAGGATGTCGCCACGGGCGGCACTCGTCGGCTGGGCGAAGAACAGCGAACCCGCCAGGGACGCGGCCACGCATGCATCGGCGCACACGCTCGCGGCGTGCGTCGCCATGAGCCGAGAGAACGGCGACGGCGGCAGGAAGCGGGGATCGGGGGACGCGGACATCTCCGCGCCGAACGTAGCCCCGGGCGACCCCCCCGGGGTGCCCGGTAGCATCGGTAGATGACCGGGCTGACCGACTCCGACCGGTTCCTGAACCGAGAGCTCTCGTGGCTCGACTTCAACACCCGCGTCCTCGCCCTCGCCGAGGACCAGGGGCGTCCGCTGCTCGAACGAGCCAAGTTCCTCGCGATCTTCTCCTCGAACCTCGACGAGTACTTCCAGGTCCGCGTCTCCGGGCTCCAGGAGCAGGCCGATCTCGGCATGCGCAAGCGCTCCCCCGACGGGCTCGACGCCGCGGAGACCGTGCGCGCGATCCGTGAGCAGGTGCGCGGCGCAGGTGGAGCGGCAGACGACGATCTTCACCAAGGACATCGCGCCGGCCCTCGACGAGGCCGGCATCCAGTTCCCGGCGTGGGTCGAGCTCGACGCCGACGACCGGGCGGCGCTGCGCCGAACCTTCGAGGAGAGCGTCTACCCGGTGCTCACGCCGCTGGCGGTCGATCCCTCCCACCCGTTCCCGTACATCTCGAACCTGTCACTGAACCTCGCGGTGGTCGTGCGCGACCCGTCGAGCCGAGAGCAACGGTTCGCCCGCGTGAAGGTCCCGCCGACGCTCCCCCGCTTCGTGCCCCTGCCCGACGAAGAGCGCTTCGTCCCGCTCGAACAGCTCATCGCCGCGCACCTCGACCGCCTGTTCCCCGGCATGGAGGTGATCGCGCACTATCCGTTCCGCGTCACCCGCGACGCGGACTTCGAGCTCGACGACGAGGCCGAGGACCTCCTCGAGGCCATCGAGACGGTGCTGCAGCGGCGCACGAAGTTCGGCTCCGCGGTGCGCCTCGAGATCGATCAGACGATGTCCGACGACGTGCTCGACGTGCTGAGCCACGAGCTCGAGATCCCGGCCGGCGCGACCGTCGTCGTCGACGGTCCGATCGATCTCACCGGGTTGTGGGACGTCGTCGCGCTCGACCGCCCCGAGCTCAAGGACGAGCCGTGGACACCGGTCACCCAGCACGACCTCACGAGCCCCGAGGACGTGCCCGTCGACCTGTTCCGCGTCCTGCGCGCGGGCGACGTGCTCGTCCACCACCCCTACGACTCGTTCACCACTTCGGTCGAGGCGTTCGTGCACCAGGCCGCGCGCGACCCCCGAGTCCTGGCCATCAAGCAGACCATCTACCGCACCGGCGACGCCGAGAGCACGATCGTCAGCTCGCTCGTCGAGGCCGCCCGTGAAGGCAAGCAGGTCGTCACGCTCGTCGAGCTCAAAGCGCGGTTCGACGAGCAGGTGAACATCGAGCGCGCGCACCTGTTGGAGGAGGCCGGCGCGCACGTCGTGTACGGGCTCGTCGGTCTCAAGACCCACACGAAGGTCCTGCTCATCGTGCGCCAGGAAGAGGACGGCTCCATCCAGCGGTACTGCCATGTCGGCACCGGCAACTACAACGCCAAGACCGCCACGCTCTACGAGGACCTCGGCCTGCTCACCTGCGACCCGGCGATCGGGGCCGACCTCACCGAGCTGTTCAACCACCTCACCGGCTACAGCCGCCCGACGCAGTACCGGCGCCTCTTGGTCGCACCGGAGGCATTGCGCAACGGCTTGCGGGACCGCGTCCGCGCCCAGGCCGCTCGGGGTGCCGAGGGTCGCATCGTCCTCAAGATGAACAGCCTCGTCGACGCCGACCTCATCGACGAGCTGTATGCGGCATCGAACGCCGGGACACCGATCGACCTGATCGTGCGCGGCATCTGCTGTCTGCGCCCGCAGGTCCCGGGCGTCTCGGAGAACATCCGTGTCCGCTCGATCATCGGGCGCTACCTGGAGCATTCGCGCATCTTCTCGTTCGGTACACCGGGTGCCGACGCGGAGTACCTCATCGGGTCCGCCGACTGGATGCCGCGGAACCTCGACCGTCGCGTCGAAGCACTCTGCGCCGTCACCGAGCCGGCACTGAAGGAGCGCCTCGAGGAGATCCTTCGGGTCAACCTCGCCGACGATGCTCTCGCCTGGGAGCTGCACGCCGACGGGACGTGGCACAAGCTCGAGACCGTCGTCGGGTTGGAGACCCACCTGCGCCTGCGGGAGCTCGCGGAAGCGCGCGCCCCGCTCGCGTGTGACGGCCGTCGAGCGCGAGATCAAGCTCGCGCCGTCGGCCGAGTTCCACCTGCCCCCGCTCACCGACCCGGGCGGCGGCGTGTTCGCGTCGCCCGAGACCACTGCGACCCTGGTCGCGACGTACTACGACACCACCGACCTTCGCATCACCCGCGCCGGCGCGAGCCTCCGCTTCCGCGACCCGGAGGGGTGGACGGTCAAGCTGCCGCGCACCGACGGTGACGAGGAGGTGCTCTCGCGCGACGAGCACCACGTCGCGGGCGAACACCGCACCGTCCCGGAGGGCGCCCTCGACCTCGTCCGGTCGCGCACCCGGGGCCTGCCGCTCACGCCCGTCGCCACGCTCGCCACGACGAGGACCACCGTCGCGCTCCACGACACGCAGGGCCGGGCCCTCGGCGAGGTCGTGGACGACGCGGTGACCGTCACGTTCCCGGATGCCCAACCCGCCGCCGGCACGGCGCAGTTCGGTGAGGTGGAGGTCGAGCTCACGGACCGTGCGACCGACGCGCACCGGGCCGCGATCCTCGCCCGCCTCCGCAGCGCGGGCGCCACGACCGTCGACCTCACCCCGAAGATCGTCCGCGCGCTCGGCGTCTCCGCGTCCCGTCCTCCCGATGTCGTCGTCCGGGATCTCGGCACCGAGTTCCCGACCGTGGAAGACGTCGTCCGGCGCGCCATCGCGTCCTCGGTCGATCGCCTCGTCACCTACGACCCCGCCGCTCGGCTCGGTGAGGACCCCGAGGGGGTGCACCAGGCACGCGTCGCCACCCGCAGGCTGCGCTCGGACCTGCGGACGTTCCGGTCGCTCCTCGACGAGCAGTGGAGCACTCAGCTGAGCGACGAGCTCCGCTGGCTCGGCGACGTCTTCGGCGCGGTGCGGGATGCCGACGTGCTGTTCGATCGCCTCGCGCCGAAGGTCGAGCTCCTCGCCGAGGTGGACCGTGAGCCGGCCAAGCGGATCCTGGACCACCTCCGGTCCGACCAGGAGCGCGGCCGCGACCAGCTGCTGCGCGCCCTGCGGAGCGACCGGTACGACACGCTCCTCGATCGCCTCGTGTTGGCCGCGGCACGGCCCCGCTTCCTCCTCCGCGTCGACGACGTGGATGACGCCTCGGTCCTGCGCGCCATCGTGCGAAAGCCGTGGACCAAGCTCGCCGCCGCGGTCGCGGCGCTCGGCGAAGATCCTCCCGACCTCGAGCTGCACGGCGTCCGCATCCGTGCGAAGCGCGCACGGTACGCGGCGGAGGCAGTCGTCCCGGCGTTCGGGAAGCCGGCTCGCGCCTACGCGCGCGCGGTGACCGGCCTGCAAGACGTGCTGGGCGAACACCAGGACGCTGTGGTCGCCGCCGAGTGGTTGCGACGAGCCGCGGCCAACACGGACGACGAGTCGACGGGGTTCGCGGCCGGGCAGCTCGCCGCGATCGAGTACCGGGCCGCCGAGGAGTCACGCGACGCCTGGCCGGACGCCTGGCACCGAGCGACCCGCAAGCGGCTCCGCCGATGGCTGTGACCCCGGATCCCGAACCCGAGGTGCGCGCCGCGGGCGGCGTGGTCGTCCGGCGTCGCCGGCGCATCGTGCGCCGACGGACCGAGCTCGCCCTGGTGCACCGCCCCCGCTACGACGACTGGACCTTCCCCAAGGGCAAGCGCGACGCCGAGGACGAGAACGACGAAGCCACGGCGCTCCGCGAGGTCGAGGAGGAGACCGGCTTCTCGTGCGAGCTCGGCGAAGAGCTGGGGTCGACCTGGTACCGGGACGCCAAGGGCCGCAACAAGCTGGTCCGCTACTGGCGCATGACCCTGCCCGAAGGGCGTCACGGGCGAGGACTTCGTCCCGAACCGGGAAGTCGACGAGCTGCGGTGGTGTACGGCGGCCGAAGCGGACAGAATCCTGACCTACGAGCACGACCGGGTGCTCTTGGCGCAGGTGCGGGGAACACGCCGATGACGATCTACCTGGTGCGGCACGCCAAGGCCGGGAGCCGCTCGGCCTGGGACGGGCCCGACGACCAGCGTCCGTTGAGCAAGAACGGACGGCGCCAGACCGACGCGGTCACGGGCGCACTGATGGACTCTGGAGTGACGCGGATCATCACGAGCCCCTACGTGCGGTGCTGCCAGACCGTCGAGCCCCTCGCGGAACGCCTCGGGATTCCCATGGACCTGTCCGACGCGCTCGCCGAGGGAGCGGCCACCGCAGACGCGGTCGAGCTCTTGGAGAAGTACGCGGACGAGGACACGGTCTTCTGCAGCCACGGCGACGTCATCGGTGACCTGCTCGAGCACTGCGAGGCGCGGGGCGTCGTCCTCGACGGCGACCGCCTCGAGAAAGCCTCGACGTGGGTGATCGAGTTCGACGCAGGCCGCATTGCGGGCGCACGCTACGTCCCCGCCCCGAGGTGACACGGTCTCTGGATCTCGACGGACTGTTCGAGACGCTCGCCGCCGGCGCGGGTGCGCGCGACGGCGAGACGGTGAACCTGCTCGCCCACGCGCTGCAATGCGCCGGTCTGCTCGCGACACGCGCACCCGACGACCTCGAGCTGCAGGTCGCCGGCCTCGTGCACGACCTCGGTACGGTGCTCGCGCCGAACGAGCCGGCGACCCACGCGAAGACGGGGGCGGACGCGGTACGCCTGCTGCTCGGTGACCGCGTGGCCGCGCTCGTCGCGGCACACGATCAGGCCAAGCGTTACCTGGTGACGATCGACGACGACTACCGGGAGCGGCTCAGCGATCGCAGCATCGAGACACTCGCCCGGCAGGGCGGATTCCTCGACGACGCGGCCCGCGTCGCGTTCGAGCGCAACCCGGACTTCGAGGCCTGCGTGGCACTGCGAAACGCCGACGACGATGCGAAGGTCCCCGGTCTCGCCACGGCCAGGCTGGACTCGTGGCGTCCACCGGTGGAAATGCTCGTCGGCTGTCGCGCCTAAGCCGCGGTCATCGGGGCGAACCGACTGACGACGACCTCGGGAAGCTGGTCGATCCGCTCGATGAGGTGCGTGTGTGGCGTCGACCCGAGCAGCGCTGCATCGTGTGCGCCGCTCGCGACGCCGATCACCTTCGACGCCCCGGATCGAGTCCCGGCCACGAGATCGGAGACGGTGTTGCCGACGACGGCGACCTCTCGAACGGAGTCGATCCCGAGCCGCATCATCGCCATCAGGACCAGGTCGGGGTGCGGGCGGCTGCGCACGCCGAAGCCCGGGTGCCAGCGTGAGGTCGACGGTGTCGCTCCAGCCCAGCTCACCGGACGATCCGGTCCAGCGTGCGCTGGCTCATGCTGGTCGTCAGGCAGACCGCGACGCCGCCGGCACGGAGCTCGTCGATCGCCTCACGTGCACCGGGGAACGGCGCGATGTCGCCCTGGACGACCGCGGCCTCGACGGCAGCCTCGAACACGTGGTTCGCGAGCCGCGCCCGGCCACCGTCGCGGAGGAGGTACCGGAAGACGTCGAGGCGCGTGCGCCCCATCGAGAACTTGATGTAGCGCATGCGGTCGTCGAAGCCGGGCACGTCCGGGCCGGCGCCGAACGCTGCCAACGCCTCGACGAACGCCGTGATGACCACGGCGTCGTCCTGGATGGTCGTGCCGCCGGTGTCGATCACCGCCAGGCGGATCCTGGTGTTGTGCGTGTGAGGATTGTGCATGACGCCAGTGTGAAGAAGGTGTGGGTCGAACGCACCGCGGATCGGGCAACGTTCCGTCGTTGTTCACCGATCCGCCATGACGTTCATCGGGATGCCGCCTGGAGTGCGGCTACCGTCGGTCGCCGTGCGGGTGCTGGTGACCAACGACGACGGAGTCGAGTCACCCGGCGTGCGTGCGCTGGCAGCTGCGATCGCCGCGCTCGGGCACGATGTGGTCGTGGTCGCGCCCAGCGGTGAGCGCAGCGGCAGCGGCGCCGCGATCGGCCGCCTCCACCGCGGCGGTCCGGTCGCGTGGACCGATGTCGACTGGCCCGACTTGCCCGAGGTCGCGGTGCACTCGGTCGATCTCCCACCCGCCGCGACGGTGTATGCCGGGTGCCTCGGCGCGTTCGGCGCCAAGCCCGACATCGTCGCCTCGGGCGTGAACCCCGGTCTCAACTACGGCCACCTCGTGCTGCACTCGGGCACGGTCGGCGCGGCCCTCACGGCCGCGGTGCTCGGTGTGCCGGCGGTCGCCGTCAGCGTCGCCTGGGGTGATCACTCGCACTTCGACACCGCCGCGGCGCTCGCCGCCGGCGCGCTCGAGTGGGCAGCAACGCCGGCGTCCACGCCGAGGGTCGTGAACCTCAACGTCCCGAACGTCCCGCTCGCCGACGTGCGGGGCGTGCGCGTGACCACGCCGGCGATCGTTCAACGAGGAGTGGAAGGCGGAGACCCGCCCCGGGGAGCTCGTGCTCGAGTACGTGGGCCGCCTGCGAGACGTCGAGCCCGACACCGACCTGTCGTGCGTGCACGAGGGCTACGCGTCGGTGACGCTCCTCACCAAGGTCGGCGCGGAACCGACCGCCCCGGGGCTCGCCGAAGCGGTGGCTCAGACCCTTTCGTAGCGGTAGCCGACGCCCCGCACGGTCACGAGCCGGGTGGGGTGCGCCGGGTCCTGCTCGATCTTCGCCCGGAGCCGCTTCACGTGGACGTCGAGCGTCTTCGTGTCGCCGTAGTAGTTCGGACCCCAGACGCGGTCGATGAGCACGTCCCGAGTCAGCACGCGGCCGGAGTTGAGCAGCAGCATCTCGAGCAGCTCGAACTCCTTCAGCGGCATGGCCACGAGCTCGTCGCGCACGAAGACCTCGTGACGCCCGGCGTCGAGGCGCACCTCGCCGATCTCGATGCTGTCGACCTCGGGCTCCGGGCCATCGCCATTCGGCGAGCGCCGCAACGCGGCGCGCACACGCGCGACCAGCTCGCGGAGCCGGAACGGCTTCGTGACGTAGTCGTCGGCGCCGACCTCGAGGCCGACGACCGCATCGATCTCAGAGTTGCGTGCCGTGACCATGATGATGGGGACCTGCGATCGCGTGCGCAGCTCGCGGCACACGTCGACCCCCGACATCTGCGGCAGCATCACGTCGAGGAGCACGAGTGCCGGCTTCGACGCGTCGAAGCGTGCGATCGCCTCGGCCCCGTCGGCCGCGGTCTCGACGATGAAGCCTTCCCGCTGCAACGCGACGGAAAGCGCGTCCCGATACGACTGCTCGTCGTCGACGACGAGGATCGTGGGGGGATCGGCCATCAGGAGACCTCCGACTGAGGAGCACGCGATGGCGGGTCCGCCGTCGCGTCGGCGAGCGGGAGCGACATCCGGAACGTGGAGCCCTCGCCTTCGACGGAGTCGACGGTCACGTCACCGTCGTGCACCTGGGCGACGTGACGCACGATGGAGAGCCCGAGGCCGGTGCCGCCCGTCGCGCGGCTGCGGGCCCGGTCGACCCGGTAGAAGCGCTCGAAGATCCGCTCGAGGTCGCTGGAGGGGATCCCGATCCCGTGATCCTGGACACTGATCACCACACGGTCGCCGACCCGTTCGACGCCGAGGTCGACGACATCGCCGGGCTCGGAGTACTTCACCGCGTTGTCGAGCAGGTTGGTCACCGCACTCACGATCTGGTTCGGGATCGCACTCGATCACGAAGTCCTCGTCGACGGTCGCCGTCCGGAGGGGAATGCCGTTCGCGAGTGCCATGGGACCGAGGCGGTCGGCCGCTTCGTCGAGGAGCACCCGCACCGAGACGCGGTCGCGGGTCGGCGCCTCCTGGGCCTCGATCAGGCTCAGATCGAGGAGGTCGTCCACGATGCGACCCAGGCGTTCCGCCTCCTTGACCATTCGTTCGGCGAGCTGCTGGGTGACCTGGGGATCATCACTGGAAGCGATCGTCTCGGCAAGGAGGGCGAGTGCGCCGACCGGTGTCTTGAGCTCGTGGCTCACGTTCGCGACGAAGTCCCGGCGGACGCTCTCGATCCGGCGCGCCTCGGTCACGTCGCGGACGAACGCGGCGGCGCCGACCACTCCCCCGTCGGCGTCACGCAGCGGCACGGCATTGAGCTGGAGCACCTCGCGTGGCGGGCCGAAGAGCGCCAGCTCCTGCCCGCCCGCTTCTCCGGTGCGCGCGGCCGCCAACAGCGTCTCGATCGCGTGCTGCGCCAACGCGTCGCCGTGCCTGGCGTCACGGTAGCGCTCGGCCGCGAGGTTGCGGACGATCTCGTTGCCGACCTCGTCGACGACGAGGGCGCCGTCGGTGAGCGCGTCGAAGGCCCCGATCATGCGATCGAGATCGAGATCAGCGGCAGCGAGCTCTGAGGACTCCGGCACGTCGTCGGCCGGCCCGGAAAGGGCAGAGCGTCGTTTCAACCGAACCGCCCGGTGATGTAGCCCTCGGTCCGAGGATCGGAGGGCTGGGTGAAGATCTGCTCGGTGTCGTCGAACTCGACGAGCTTTCCGACTCGCTGCTCGTCGACCACCTCGGCGGTGAAGAACGCCGTGCGGTCGGACACCCGGGCGGCCTGCTGCATGTTGTGGGTGACGATCACGATCGTGTACTCGTGCTTGAGCTCCTCCATGAGGTCCTCGATCCGCGCGGTGGCGATCGGGTCGAGCGCCGAGCACGGCTCGTCCATCAGGATCACGTCGGGCTGCACCGCGATGGCGCGGGCGATGCACAGCCGCTGCTGCTGACCGCCGGAGAGCCCGAGTGCGCTCTTCTTGAGCTTGTCCTTGACCTCGTCCCAGAGCGCGGCCTGCTCGAGGGCGTGCTGGACGAGGTCGTCCATGTCGCCGCGCTTCTGGCCGTTGATCCGGGGGCCGTAGGCGACGTTGTCGTGGATCGACTTGGGGAACGGGTTCGGCTTCTGGAACACCATCCCGATCCGCCGACGGACCTCCGCCGCGTCGACCTTGGAGCCGTAGAGGTCCTCGCCGTGGTAGCGGATCGAGCCTCGCACCTCCGCTCCCGGCGTGATGTCGTGCATCCGGTTGAGCGATCGCAGCACGGTCGTCTTGCCGCACCCCGAGGGACCGATGAACGCGGTGATCTCGTTCGCCACGACGTCGAGGGTCACGTCGCGCACCGCGGTGGTACCCGAGTAGCTGACCTCGACGTCCTGGAGCTCGAACACGACCTCGCGCTGCTTCGGGCTCCGGCGTCTCGCCGGCCTGCCCGGGCTCGACCGCCGGCGGACGCGACTCCACGTCGTCGATGGTAGCGGCGGGAGCCGCGGTCCCCGTGGTCGTTCCTTCGGTCATGAGCACTCCCATGTCACTTCCCTCCCGCCACGCGACGCGAGTAGATGGCCGTGAACACCCGCGCGAGGGCAGTGGCGACGAAAACGATCAGGATCAGGGTCAGCGCTGCGCCGTACGCGCGCTCTTGTGCGCCGATGAACGGTGACGTCGCGTTGCGGAAGATCTGCACCGAGAGCGCCGTGTTGCTGCCTTGGAAGAGGTCCCAGTTGGGCTGGGTGACGATGCCGATCGTGAACAGGAGCGGAGCCGTCTCCCCGGCAGCTCGGGCGACCGCCAGCAGCGCACCGCTCACGATTCCCGGCGCGGCCTCGGGAAGCACCACCGTTCGGATCGTCCGGACCTTTCGGGAGCCGAGCGCGTAGCTGCCTTCCCGGAGCTCGCGGGGCACCAGACGGAGCATCTCCTCCGTCGTCCGGATCACCACCGGCAACATGAGGCAGCCGAGCGCGAGGGCTCCCGCGAACCCCGTCTGCTCTTTGAAGCGGAGAACCCAGATCGTGTACACGAACAGACCCATGACGATCGACGGCACGCCGGTCATCACCTCGGCCAGGAACCGGATCACCCCTGCGAGCTTGCTCTTCTGTCCGTACTCGTTGAGGTAGATGCCACCGAGGACACCCAGCGGGACCGCCATGAGCGTCGCGCCTGCGGTGATCACGATGGTGCCGACGACCGCCGGCGCCATCCCGCCACCGACGGACTGACCGATGATGGGGATGTTCGAGGTGATGAACTCCCAGCTGAAGACCTCGCCGCCCTTCTGGACCACGAACACGACGACGAGGACGAGCGGCACCATCGCGAGGGCGAACGACGCGATGATGAGCAGGGTTGCCAGGCCGTTCCGGAATTTGCGACCCCTTTTGGCGCGGCCGGGCCCCGTGATCGACGGTCGTGCGGGCGGCGGGGCCAACGTCGCCGTCATGCCGCGATCCCGAGCTTCCGGTCGGAGCGGGCGAGCACCGCTCGCGCCAGCATCCCGATGATCACGGTCAGCACGAGCAGCAACAGGCCGAGACCGATCAGTGCGGCGCGCTGCGTCCCGCTCGCCTCACCGAACTGGTTGGCGATGATGCTCGCCATCGTGTCACCGGGGCCGAGGATGTCGGCGCTGACGCGGGGCGAGGAACCGATGACGAGCGCGACCGCGATCGTCTCGCCGACACCACGCCCGAAGCCGATGACGAATGCGGCGACGACACCGCCCCGGCTGTGCGGGAACACCGCGCCGCGGATCATCTCCCAACGAGTGGCGCCCATCGCGAGCGCCGCTTCCTTCTGCGACGCCGGACACGTGGCGAACACCTCGCGCGTGATCGCGGTGACGATCGGCGTCACCATGATGCCGACGACGATGCCGGCGGTGAGGAACGCCTGGCCCGACGCGCTCGGGTCGCCGAAGATGTCGCCGAGGATCGGCACGCCCGAGAACGCGTCTGGCACAGGTCGGCGTAGACGTTCGAGAGCGGCTCGGTGAGCTCCTTGAGGAGCCAGAGCCCGAAGACGACCGAAGGGATCGCGGCGAGCAGGTCGATCGTGTACACGATCGGCTTGCGCAGCCAGCCGCGGCGCGACCTCGTTCACGAACAGTGCGATCCCGATGCTCACCGGGACGGCGATCGCCATCGCGATCACGGCGACGAGGAACGTGCCGTAGATGAGCCCGAGGGCGCCGTAGCTGCCACTCGCCGGATCCCAGTTGTCGGTGAAGATCGCGTCGAGCCCCTCGGCCTCGAACCACGGCCGAGCCTGGTCGGCGGTCGAGACGAGGATCAGCGCCAGGATGAGCAGGACGAGCAGGCCCGCGGCGAGCGTCAGCACCCGGAACGCGCGGTCGGTCACGATCCCCGGCGGGCGGTCACCATCGCTCAGTCGCTTGGGCCGAGGAGCGGTGAGTTCGGTCGTGGTCATCGCGCTCGAGTCGGTCCAGTCATCGGGGCGGACGGACAAGAAGAAGTACTACCAGGGAGGGGCCGGCGGACGGGGGGTGTCCGCCGAGCCCCTCCCCGGGTACCTGATCGCAGGTCAGCCGACCTGGATCGCCTTGACTGCCTGGAGCGCCATCTTGGTGAGCGACGGCGGCAGCGGTGCGTAGTCGACGGAGGGCGCCAGCTTCTGGCCCTTCGTCAGCATGTAGGTGAGGAACGCCTTCAGGTCGGTGCCCTTGTCCTTGTCCGACTGGTTCTGGTACGCCAGCACCCAGGTCGGCGAGGTGATCGGGTACGCCTTGGCTCCGGTCGCCCAGATCGGGTCGAACGTCAGGTCGGCGTTGATCGCCACCGAGCCCGCGGCCAGCGACGCGCCCTTCAGGGTCGGCGGGATGTAGTTGCCGAGCTGGTTCTTGATCGACGCGTAGGTCAGGCCTGCGGCCTTCGCGTCCGAGAAGTCGACGTAGCCGATGGCGCCGTCGGTGCTCGAGACGATCGTGGCGACGCCCGAGTTGCCCTGGCCGCCCTGCGTGTCCGCCGGCCAGCTGATGGTCGACGAAGCGCCGAGCTTCCAACCACTGGGGTCGGACTTCGTCAGGAACGTCGTGAAGTTCTGCGTCGTCCCCGAGCTGTCGGAGCGGCGCGCCACCGTGATCGACGTGCTCGGGAGGTCCGCGTTCGGGTTCTCCTTCGCGATCGCGTCGTCGTCCCAGGTCGTGATCTCACGCTGGAAGATCTTGGAGAGTGTGGGACCCGACAGGTTGAGCTTCTTGATGCCCTCGAGGTTGAACGACACCGTGATGGGGCCGACGACCGTCGGGATGTAGTCGAAGTCGCCGCCCTGGACCGCGGCGGCGTCCTCCGAGGAGTACGGGGCGTCGGTGCCGGCGAAGTCGACGACCTCGTCCGAGAAGTCCTGGCGACCCTTGCCGGACCCGCCACCCGCGTAGTTGATGGTGACCTGCGAGTTCTTCTCGGTGAACCCGGCGATCGACGCTTCGTTGAACGCCTGCTGGAACGTCGAACCCGAGCCGTTCAGGGTCGCCTCGGGAAGGCTCTTGCCGGCGACACTGGCACCGGCGACACCTGTGGTGCCGACAGCCAACATGCCGACCGCCAGCACGGGCACGACGGCCCAGCGCAGACGATGCGATCGGAGCTTCATATGGTCATGCCTCCTGTGAGTGAAATCCATGCAACGCGTGCGCACCCTACGGACGACAGGTGGCAACGCCGCTGCCGGCAGGTGTCATCGCGGTGAACGGACCATGAAGGATCGGGACTGCACCGCGTGGCGACACACAGGATTCCGCGGAGCGCGACAATGATGAGGACGTACGAAACGACCCCATTCGTCGTCGTCTCCGCGCGGCGCACACACGAGGTGGACCCGGTGAGCACGACTCCCGAAGTCGAGAACGAGGCTCGGAAGAGCTTCCAGGATTCCCTCAACGACCTCCGAATGGACGTCATCCGCTTGGCCGCGCTGGTGACCGAGGCCATCGGTCGCGGGACGCAGGCACTCCTCGACGGCGACCTCCGTCTCGCCGAGGGGGTCGTCGCCGACGATGTCGCGATCGACACGCTCGCGTACTCGATCGAGGACCAGTGCTTCCTACTCCTCGCGCGACAGCAGCCGATGGCGTCCGACCTCCGGGTCGTCCTGGCGGTGCTTCGCATCGCCCACGAGCTCGAACGCAGCGGCGACCTCATGAAGAGCGTCGTGAAGTCGATCCGCCAGCTCTACCCCCAGTCGATCGACCCGAAGCTGCGCGGGATCATCACGCGGATGGGCGACCAGGCGGCGAACGAGACCCGGCTCGCGACCGACGCCTTCGCCGACGGCGACCCGTCGCGGGCCCGGGCGCTCTCCGACATGGACGACGTGATGGACGACCTGACGAAGAGCCTGTTCCGCCACATCCTGACCCGTGAGGGTTCGACCGACGAGAGTCGGCTGCTCGAGTCCGTGCAGCTGTCGCTCGTGGGCCGACACTACGAGCGGATCGCAGATCACGCGGTGAACATCGCCGAGCGCGTCGTGTTCATGGCAACGGGGTCCTACTCCGACCCCGAGGGCGACGACTGAACGCTCGCTCCTCGTCCGCTGCTTTCCGAGACGCTCGGCGCCGGGACACCCCGACGCCGGCACGCGGGGTGCTACTCGTCCTCGGGGTACCCGAGGTCCCACTCGAGGATGAGCCGCTCGCGCTCCGCGTCGCGGTTCACGCGCTCGCGGTTGCGGCGGAACTGCGGGTCGTGGGGTGGGAGGAGCTGGAGACGGGCGAGAGCCCGCTGCCGGAAGCCGTCGATCAGGCGACCGTCACCGAACACGCCGGCAACGTCCCAGTGCGGCGACGTGGGGCCGAGGTAGATGACCTTCACGTGCCCTTGGGGCGGCAGCTGCTCGAGCTCTTCGGAGTTGATCGCCATGGCCCCAAGGGTACCCGCTCGTCCGTTCGCCCCTTCTGCCGACCGGATCAGGCTGCCGGGCGCTCGATGAGCGTGGCGTCGAACGACTTCTTGTCGCCCTTCCGATCGACGACGACCGTGACCTTGTCGCCCGGACGGTGCTCACGCACCGCGGTCTGCACGTCGGCGGAGTCCTCGACCGCCTTGCCACCGATCTCCACGATCACGTCGCCCTCCTGGATGCCGGCAGCCTTGGCCGGGGTATCCGCAGTGACCTTGGTGACGTAGGCGCCCGACTGGACCTTGAGGTCGAGCTCGCGTGCGACCGCGGGCGTCACGTTCTGGGTGGAGACGCCGAGGAACGCCGCGGCGCGACCGAGGCGGAGGTCCTCGATGATCGGCTTCGCCTTCGAGATCGGGATCGCGAAGCCCACGTTCTGCGCCGATGCCGGGTTCGCGATCGCGGTGTTGATGCCGATCACCTGGCCCTGCGCGTCCAGGAGCGGCCCGCCGGAGTTGCCGGGGTTGATGGCAGCGTCGGTCTGGAGCATCCCGACGAGCGAGGACCCGGCGTCGGTGTCGACCGTGCGGTCGGTCCCGGAGATGATCCCCCGCGTCACGCTCAACCCACCTTCGAGAGCGAGGGCGTTGCCGATGGCCACAACGGAGTCGCCCACCTGGGCGGTGTCGGAGTCGCCGAGCTCGACGGTCGGCAGTCCGGTGAGATCGACCTTGAGCACCGCGAGGTCGGCCGACGGGTCGGTGCCGACGGTCTTGGCCGACGCGACCTCGCCGTCGGTGAACGCGACCTCGATCTTCGTCGCGCCCTCGGCGACGTGGTTGTTGGTGACGATGTAGCCGTCCGCGGTGATGACGAAGCCGGTGCCGGCGCCGCCGTTGCCGCTGCCGGGACCGCCGCCCGTCGTGACCGCGACGATCGCCGGCTCGTCCTTGGCGATGATCGCGGCGACGTCGCCGTCCTGGGTGATCTCGGTGGACGGACGCGTCACGACCGCCTTGCTCGACGACGGCTGCACGATGGTCGTGGTCGTGTCGCTGCCCCCGAACGCGAACACGAGACCGCCTGCGGCCAGGGCGCCGACGAGGCCACCGACCAACGCACCGGTGAGCGCGTAGCGCATCCCGCCCGAGGTCCTGCGGGACCGCGGCGTGGCCGGTGGCCAGGGCGCCACCGCCGAGGATGCGGGGGCCGCGGCGACCGGCGCCGCGGTGCGCGGCGCCGTCACCGGCTCGGTGGGCGGGGCGTCGTCAGACGACCCCGATGGCGGACCGGCGGGCGGGGTGAGATCGGTCACGAGGGCTCCTGGGGGGAGGGGTGAAACGGCACCGGACGATCGGCGTTCTCTTGGTGTGAACGCCCACGCCACAGGGAAGGTTCCATGCACCCCAGGTTGCCCCATCGAACTGTGAAGCACCTGAGCGAGACCTGGGAAGAAGTTCCGGGAACCGCGGCCCCTCGGGCGTCGTTGAACCCATCAAGCATGGATGATCACACCCCCCTCCCCGATCACCACACCCCGCCCTGGATGCAGGCGGCCCTGTGCCGCGAGGCGTCCGCGGGTGAGTTCTTCCCCTCCGACGGGGTCGGCGTGGAGCGAGCTCGCCGAGTCTGCGCCGGCTGCCCGGTCAAGGCCGAGTGCCTCGAGTACGCCCTGACGTACCGCATCGACCACGGCGTCTGGGGCGGCTGCAGCGAGCGCGAACGCCGCCGCATCCTGAGGCAGCGCCGCCTCACCGCCGCCGCCCGCTCCTAGCGGCACGCTCGAACCACCGCCCGTCCGTGCCGCTCCGAACCCAAGTTCGTCGAGCGACGCATCGCGCGACACACCCAGGCTCCGACGCTCCGAGATTCGCGAGAGGTGTCGGTCGCGACGATCACGCGGGACTCTCCGCGCCGCGTGCGGCGGCGCCCGATGCCGCCGCCGAGCGACTGGGGTTGTGGAGCGAGAAGGTGGTAGCGGGCGCCACCGCCCCATCGACCCGACGACGCGAGTCCAGCTGCGAGTCACTCCCAGCCGAAGGGCCCGAGCACGAAGTCGAGGACGTCGTCCGCGGTGCTCTGGTCGTTCCCCGCGACTTCGGGGAGCACGGCCCGCAAGGTGTCGACCGGAGCGTCGGACACTCCGGTGAGCACGAGCCCCTGCTCGCCCCAGACCACGACCGTGCCGGCCGCGGTCGAGTAGGTCCGGGCCTTCTCACCTTCGACGGCGGACCGCTGCCCGCCGTCCGGCATGCCGCTCCAGTCGACCACGCCGTCTTGCTCGAACACCGAGAGCGAGAACAACCCGTCGCCGTAGAAGAGCTGCAGCGTGCCGTCGGGATGCTGGTACCGGCCGAGCAGTCGGAAGCCGCCCGAGCTGCTCCGGCGCGGTGAACCCGTCGGGCACCTCGTCGGTCGCCGAGACCGTCGGGCCGTCGGTCGGGACCTGCGGCACCGCGGGCGCGACGCCGGTGTTGAGCCGCACGAAGCGGACCGAACGCACCAGGTGCCCATCACGGTCGAGCGTGTCGCGACGCAGGAGCAGGTGGGTGTCGGTATCCACGAAGAAGCGGGCACGCACGCGTCCATCGCCGTCGCGTGCGATCACGACCGACGCGCCGCGGCCGGCGACGCGCGCGGGGTCACCGAGCTCGAGGTCCCACGCAGCACCCGGCGCGGGCGCCGCGTCCATCGCCTCGATGCCCCACCGCGTCGCGACCCCGTCGTTGGCTGCGTACCGAACCCCGTCGCGGCCGACGGCGACGTGATCACCGCGGCCGACGACGTACGCGTCGCCTCGGGAGCGCGCACCGACGCGCTCGACGAACAGATCGCCACCGTCGACCCACCGGACCTCGACGATCCCGGCCACGTTGCCGGTCGCCGAAGCGCTGCGGGCCCTCTCGAGCAGGGTCTCCGGATCGTCACCGGCCGAGGCGCTCGGACCGACGGCGAGGAGCGCGACGCCCGCGAGGGCGCCGATCAGGGCCAGTCGGCCGAAGCGGCTCCCGAGCGCTGCGTTCACTTGCCCAGCCGGGTCGGGACGCCGACAGACGCCAGGCTGCTGATGACATCGTTGCCGACCGACGAACGGGCCGCGTGCTCGTCGGTGAAGGTCGCGACCGCGGGCCGCACCTTCTGCTCCTGCGGGACCGCGACCACGCCGACGACGATCACGGCCGCAGCAGCCGCGCCCGCGGCGGCGACCGCCCACCTCGGTACGGAGCGTCGACGCCGCTCCCTCGCGAGATCGACGACCTGGTCGCCCGCCATGACCTGAGCCCAGAACTCGGGCGAACCATCGACCCGGGGCAGTGCCCGCAGTGCGTCGCGCGTCGATCGGACCTCGTCGAGGATCGCGCGCCACTCCGCGGAGCTCGCGAGGCGCGCCTCGACGTCGGCGCGTTCGGGCGCGGCAAGCTCGTCGTCGACGTACGCCGAGAGCAGGTCCTCGGTCAGCTCGCTCATGCTGCGCCCACCTCCCCTTCGAGTGCCGTGCGCAGGAGACGACGACCCCGGTGGATCCGGGATCGGACGGTACCGACGGGCACGGCGAGGGCCGCGGCGATCTGCTCGTAGGACTGGTCGGCGACGTCGCAGAGCACCACCGGCACCCGGAAGTCCTCCGGCAGCGCGGCCAGGGCCTCCTGGAGGTGGGCCGGCAGCTCGCGGCTGGCCGTGTCCGCAGCAGGTGCGGGCGGGACGACGCGATCGGGATCGTCGGGGAGCGCGGAGGTGGGTCGCCGCTTCCGGCGCCGCATCTCGTCGAGGAAGACGTTCGTCACGATCCGGGCCAGCCAACCTTCCAAGGACCCCGGCTCGTAGCGCTCGAGGCCCCTGCGGACCCGGATCAGCGCCTCTTGGACGAGGTCTTGTGCGTCATCGTCATTGCCGGCCAGGCGGTAGGCCACCGTGTACATGAAGCGCCCGTGGTCGCGGGCGACCTCTTCCCAGGTGGGTATGCCGTCGGCCATGGATGAGAACGACGCGTCAGGGAGGTGGGTTCCCGAGGTGGGTCGGCACTCGGGAAGCGGACGCGGTCGGCGCTAGGCCTTCTCGCTGCTGTCGTCGTCCTGGGCTCCCTCGTCGAGGCCCTTCTTGAACTCCTTCTGGGCCTGACCCACGGAGCGGGCCAGCTTGGGGAGCTTCGAGCTCCCGAAGACCAGGAGGACGATGATGAGGATGATGATCAGCTCCGGAGCGCCGAGTCCGAACATGGGTGGGATCCTTTCGGCGGCGAGAGGCTCAGGCTATCCCGGCCGCAGGCCGGAATCGCTCCAGGGCCCGGTCGGGTTTCAGGTGATCCAGGATCCGGTCGGACGACAGCCGAGCACCTCGGCGAGGGCGGCGACGTCGTCGAGGTCCCCGACCTGGAAGGGGACGGCACCGGCGCCGACGATGATGGTCTCGACGCCGAGCTCCTCCCACGCCGCGGCCTGCTCTCGGACCTCCTCGGCGGTGCCGACGAGCCGACCGACCCGCCACTCGGCGAGTGTCGTCCCGTCGAGCACGCCCTTCGGCGTCACGCCCTGCAGCCGGGCGAAGCGCGCCGCGAGGTCGGCCTCGTCCTCGCCGACGAGGGCGTAGAGGCCGAGGCTCTTCCACACGGTCGCGGGGTCACGGTCGACGGCCGCGCACGCGCGCTCCAGCACGGCGAGGCGTTCGCGGTACGCGTCGAACGTCCACGCCCAACACGTGTTCCACCCGTCGGCGCAGGCGGCGACGGTTGCGAGCACCTTGTCACCCTTGCCGCCGATGAAGACGGGCGGGCGCGGCTGCTGGATCGCCGGCGGGTCGACCCTCGCGCCGGCCGCCTCGAAGAACTCGCCCGAGTAGGTGAGCGGCTCGCCCCCGAGGAGGCCGGTGACGATCTCGGTCAGCTCCCGCAATCGGCGGACGCGCACGCCCGGCGTCGGCATCTCCATGCCGATCGCGGCGTACTCGGGCTCGTACCAGCCGGCGCCGAGCCCGATGTCGAGGCGGCCGCCCGAGATGCGATCCAGCGTCGCGAGCGCCTTCGCCGCGACCGTCGGCGGACGCAGCGCCTCGCACAGCACGAGCGTCCCGAGACGCGGCCTCGACACGACCCCCGCGAGCGCGCCCAACGTGCTGATCGGCTCGTACGCGCCGTACGGCTCCTCACGGCCGCCGTACTTCCCGATGCCGAGGAACAGGTGGTCGGAGAGCCAGAGGGAGTCGTACCCCAGCTCCTCGGCCCGCAGCGCATGGGCCGCGAGCGTCGCGAAGGTCAGCGGGTCCTCGCCCGGGACGGAGTAGTCGTACTGCGGGAGGGCGAGACCGATGCGCACCCGACCACAATACGGCGGAGCAGCCGAGCGTCCCGGAGGGCGCCGCCCGGCATCCGGGTGGCGACGCGAGCGGCGACCAGGAGCTGGATGCCTACCCTGGATCCGATGCTCGAATGCGTCCCGAACGTCGCCGAGGGTCGCCGGCTCGACGTCGTGGACGCCTTGGCAGCGAGCTGCGGGCCGTCGCTCCTCGACGTGCACACCGACGCCGACCACCATCGCTCCGTCTTCACGCTCGCCGGTCCCGGCCGCCGTGACGCCGAGACCGCGGCCGCGGCGCTGGCCCGGGCCGTCGCGGCGCGGCTCGACCTCACCGATCACGAGGGCGTGCACCCGCGGTTCGGGGTGCTCGACGTCGTCCCTTTCATCGCGCTCGACGAGGACCACGAGGTGGCGGCGTCCGCGGCGATCGGGTTCGCCGAGTGGGCCGCGGCGGAGCTCGAGCTCCCGGTGTTCCTCTACGACGACGCCGACCCGCTGCGCCGTTCGCTGCCCGAGCTCCGGGCCGAGGCGTTCGTGAAGCGCCTCCCCGACCTGGGCCCGCCGATGACCCACGCCACGTTGGGCGCGGTGGCGGTGGGCGCTCGGCCGCCGCTCGTCGCGGTGAACTGCTGGCTCGACACGAACGATGTCGTGGTCGCCCGGAAGATCGCCCAGCGCATCCGGGAGCGGGACGGGGGCCTCCCCGGCGTACGGGCCCTCGGCCTGCTGCTCGAGTCCGAGGACGTGGTCCAGGTGTCGATGAACCTCGTCGACCTGCCGGTGACCGGGGTCGAGGACGCCTGCACCGAGGTCCGGCGCTTGGCCCGCAAGGACGGTTGGCTCGTGACCCGGGTCGAGATCGTCGGCCTGGTGCCGGGCAGCGAGGCCCAGCGGTGGAGCGACGGGTTCCGGGCGTGGTCGGAGCTCGGCGACGGCCCCACGATCGAGGCCCGCCTGGCCGAGCGCTCCGGGCCGGGGCCCGGAGCTGTCCCCCCTGGTGTGGTCTAGGCCTGGTGTGGTCTGAGGCCTGGTGTGGTCTAGGCCGAGGCGAGCCGGCGCCGCTCGAGCGCCCGCTCCCGCCGGACCCGGCGTCGCTCCCGTTCCGAGAGCCCACCCCAGATGCCGAACTTCTCACCGTGGGCGAGGGCGTACTCGAGGCAGTCGACCCGGACCTCGCAGCCCCGGCAGACCCCCTTCGCCTCACGGGTCGAAGCCCCGCGCTCGGGGAAGAACAGGTCGGGATCGACCCCGAGACAGTTGGCGCGCTCTTGCCACCGCCCGGACTCGTCGCCCTCGACCTGGTGCACGATCTGCATGAATGCTTGGATACTCACCGGCATCCTCCTTTGAACGACGCCAGTGGAATTACATCAGTGTCATGCTGCTGTGGAACCGCCGCTCTGCGCAAGGGGGAGTTGGCATTCGTCGTCCCTTTTGTCGGATTTCTGGGGGTTCTGGAGGAAGATTTCTCGTGATTTCCCGCCCTGAAACGCCATGAACCCTCGCCTCGAGGCCGTCGCGGGCGACATCACCACCGAGTCGACCGACGTCATCGTCAACGCGGCCAACCGTCGACTCGCCCGTGGCGGCGGCGTGTGCGGCGCGATCTTCGCCGCCGCGGGCCCGGGTCTGGCCGAGGCGTGCGCCGACCTCGGTGGCTGCGCCACCGGTGACGCGGCCGCCACCCCGGGGTTCGCGCTCGCGGCCCGCTGGATCGTCCACGCCGTCGGCCCGATCTGGCACGGCGGCGGCCAGGGCGAGCCGGAGCTCCTGGCCTCGGCCTACCGGCGCGCCCTGGCCGTGGCCGACGGCCTCGGTGCCGCCTCCATCTCCTTCCCGGCCATCAGCACCGGGATCTTCGGGTACCCGCTCGAGGCGGCGACAGCCATCGCGGTGGGGACCTGCCGGGCGACGACGCCCGAACCTGTCCGGCTCGTCCGCTTCGTCTGCTTCGACCGGGTCACCCTCGAGGCCTACGAGTCCGAGCTCGGGCACGCTTGAGCCGTCACCCCCGTGTCGGGGTTGGGTCGAGGGCACCACTGCCACGACCCCGGGAGGCCCCGTGCACGACCCTGCTCCTCGTCCCCGTTCGACCCGCCGCGCTCGACGCGCCACGCAGCTCCTGGTGGTGCTGGCCGTCGTGGCCGTCCTCGGAGCCACAGGATTCGGTGGCGATCGCGGCGAGGTCGTCGTCACGACCGAATCGTGCGAACCGAGCTTCGGCGGGTCGTGGGTGTGGCACGGCACGCTCACGAACACGTCCGACGTCCGGCATCGGTACTTGATCCACGTGCGCTACCGGCGGGGTGCCCGTCGAGACGGCAAGAGCGGCACGACGGAGCGGGCGGTCCCCCCGGGCCGCACCTGGAACTACGGGATCCAGGGCGAGCTGCAGGTCTTCGGGAATCCGGGCCGAGGCGAACCGAAGTGCAAAGTCACCGCGACTCCGCTGCCGCGCTGAACGGCGCGGCGGCTCAGCTGGCGCGGCGGTTGCTGCGGCGCTGCTCGAGGAAGTCGACGAGCACGTAGTCGCCGAGCGTGTCCGGAGTGGTGAAGAACGCCCGGCCCCCGTTGAGGCGCATCATGCGCTCGACGAAGTCGCGGAGGTAGTGGCTCTCGTCGAGCATGAAGGTGTTGATGCGGATGCCGTCGCGCGTGCACCGCATCACCTCCTTCAGCGTCTCCTCGATCGTGATCGCGGCCGGCGGGTACGAGAAGAACGGTTCACCGTTCTCGATATGAGCCGTCGGCTCACCGTCGGTGACCATGATGATCTGCTTCGTGCCGGTCTGCCGGCGGAGCATCTTCCGCGCGAGGAGCATCGCGTGCTGCATGTTGGTGCCCCACTCGAAGTCCCAGCTCATCTCCGGCAGTCGTTCGGGCGGCACCTCGCGCGCCACGCGACCGAAGCTCACGAGCCCGAAGTAGTCGCGCGGGTACTGGCTCGTGATGAGCGAGTGCAGCGCCATCGCGACCTTCTTGGCCGGGAGAAAGTTGTCGCGCATCGGCATCGAGAGCGACACGTCGAGCAGCAGGACGGTCGAGCTGCGCGTGACCTGCTCGGTGCGCTCGATCTCGAAGTCGTCCGGCGTGAGGCGCACCGGCGTGCCGCCGCCGCTCCGCCAGATCGCGTTCTTGATCGTCTGCTGGACATCGAGCCGGAAGGGGTCGCCCCACTCGTACGGCTTGTGGTCGTAGGAGGGGTCGTGGCCGATGCCCTCACGCTCGTTGTCGTGACGGCCGGCGCGGTCCTTGACGAGCTTCCGGAAGAGGTCGCCCAACGCCTTCTGGCCGATCGCCCGGATGCCCCGGGGGGTCAGCTCGAGCCGACCCTCGCGCTGTTCGATGAGGCCGGCCTCTTCGAGCATCTTGGCGAGCTCGGCGAGGCGTTCGAGGCTGCGCGCCGCGTCGTCGCCCATGAGCTCGCGGGCGCGGTCGATGTCGACCTCGGCGAGCTCGCCCGGCTGGGTCGCCTGGCGCAGCAGGTGCTCGAGATCGTCCATGTCACCGAGCTGCTCGAGGAGCCCGGGCATCTGGCCCATGGAGAGCGGGTCGTCGCCGCGGAACTGCTGCTGACCCTCCCACGGCAGGTTCGGGAACGCCTGCTGGAGGTTGCGGGCGAGCTGGTCGACCTGCCACCGCAGGTCCATGTCCTCGAGCAGTGACTCCGAGAGCGCCTGGAGCTGCGCGCGCTGCTCGGGGGTCATCGAGTTCAGCATCTGCTGCATCTGCGCCATCGACTGTGCCATCTGCTCGAGCAGCTCGTCGAGGTTCTGCGGGTTGCCCGGGAAGAAGTCGCCGTACTTCTCCATGAACCCGTCGAAGTCGGGCTCCTCGCCGTTGGCACGCTGGTCGAGCATCTGGTTGAGCTCGTTCAGCATGTCCTTCATGCGCGCCATGCGCTCCGGGTCCATGTTCTGCATGCCCTCGGACATCTGGTTGAACGTGCTCTGCAGCAGCTGCTCCTTGAGCTGCTCCATCAGCTCCTCGAAGCGCTGCCGCGCCGCGTCGTCCATCCAGTCGTACTGCTGGAGCTCCTGCACCCGACCCGCGAGATCGGGCGGGAGCTGGTCGAGCTGCTCGCGCCGCTCCTTGGCAAGGTCCTCGACGATCTCCTGGCGACGGCGGTCACCGGAGGACTGCGCATCATCGATCCGCTGCTCGATCCCCTCGCGCTCCTGGTCGACGACCTCACGCAATTGCTCCGCGATGTCCTCGTAGACGCCGCCCAGGTCGTAGCGGTCGAGCATCTCGCGGCGCTGCTCCCGGAGCTTCTGGAGCATCTCGCGCAACCCCATGACGTCCTCGCCGTTGCGGTCCTGCATGCCCTGCTGCATCAGTCGGCGCAGCGACGCGTGCAGATCGCCGTGGTAGAGGAGGTCGTCGGTCATCTCGTCGAGGAGCGCGTCGGCGTCGAGGTCGAACCCGCGCTGGGACCCGTCCCACGCGGAGTAGCGGAACCCCCGAGCGTCCGCCTGCTTGCGTCGGCGCCTCAGACCCATGCGGGCCACGGTACCGGCTCCGCGAGCCGGTCGTGCCCGATGCGCATCACCGGAGGTGGCCAGGGAGAATGGCCCGATGCGCCGACTCGTGCCGATCGTCGTCGTACTCGCGTTCGCGGTGTTGGCGTGCAGCAGCGAGAAGACGCCGCCGGCGTCGCGGGCCTTCTGCACCGCCGCCGACAACTACGACCGGCAGGTCAACCGAGCGATCAAGCACCACCGGCAGGGAGTCGCCGAGGCCGGCCGCCAGGCGCCGCTCCTCCAAGAGGTCGCCCGCACGGCTCCGAAGAAGATCCAGGCGGACGCGCGGCTCTTCGCCGACGCCATGCAACGGCGCGCCGACGGCGACGCCTCGGTCATCGACGATCCCGCGGTTCAACAGGCTGCGGGCAACGTGAACCGCTACGCCAACCTCGCCTGCAACGTGTACCAACGCGACAGCGGCATCTGATCGCCTCGCGGCAGGGTGTCAGCCGCGTCCGCGGTAGGTGGCCTTCCCGCCGATCGCATCCTTGTTGAGACGCTTCGCGAGGTGCAGTCCTTCGAGGATGAACTCGACGGCCGACGCCACCCCGGCAGGCGTCTCCCCGACCTCGAGCTCGGCGAGCGCGTCGGGCAGCCCGGGGAGATCGGTCAGGAGCTTGGCGTACTCCGCGGCCGGCACATCGTCGCCGGTGTGCACGACGAGACCGCCGTCGAAGGCGGTGACGAGCGGGGTGAGCTTCTCCGGAGAGCAGACGCTCCGGAACGTCTCGAGGGTTGCGGCCTTCACGATGCGATCGAGCACCTGCTCTTCGCGCCCGTCGTCGACCGTCTCGAACTCGATCTTCCCCGCGGTGCTCGTGACGAGCGACTCGAGGTCGCTGACGCGCGGCACGACTTCGTCGTCACCGTTGCGCAGCGCGCGACGGGTCGCGTTCGCGACCATCGTCTCGTAGTTCGCGACCGACATGCGCACGGAGACACCAGAGCGCTGGTTCACGTGCGGCGACCGGCGCGCCTGCTGGCTGATCGCAGCGACGATCTCGGTCATGAAGTCGGGCACTGCTACGTGCAGCCCCTCGGGCGTCGCGATCACGGCTTCCTGCTCGACGACGTCCATCTCGACATCGACGTCGAGCGGGTAGTGCGTGCGGATCTGCGAACCGAAGCGGTCCTTCAGCGGGGTGATGATGCGACCACGGTTCGTGTAGTCCTCGGGGTTCGCCGACGCGAACAGCATGAGGTCGAGGGGCAGGCGGATCTTGTAGCCGCGGATCTGGACATCGCGCTCCTCGAGGACGTTGAGGAGCCCGACCTGGATCCGCTCCGCGAGGTCGGGGAGCTCGTTGATCGCGAAGATCCCGCGGTTCGTGCGGGGCACGAGGCCGTAGTGGATGGTGAGCTCGTCGGAGAGGTACCGGCCCTCGGCCACCTTGATCGGATCGACCTCGCCGATGAGGTCGGCGATCGACGTGTCGGGGGTCGCCAGCTTCTCGCCGAAGCGCCGCTCCCGATGCACCCACTCGATGGGGGTCTCGTCACCCCGCTCGGCGACGAGCACGCGTGCGTGGTGCGAGATCGGTGCGTAGGGGTCGTCGTTGATCTCGGTGCCCGCCACGACCGGCATCCACTCGTCGAGGAGGTTCACGACCGAGCGGATCATTCGGGTCTTCGCCTGACCGCGCTCACCGAGGAAGATCACGTCGTGCGCCGCGAGCAGTGCGTTCTCGAGCTGCGGGAGCACCGTCTGCTCGTAGCCGACGACACCCCCGACCACCGGCTCCCCGGCGCGGATGCGACGGGTCGCGTTCTCCCGCACCTCCTGCTTGACGGGACGGGACACCCAGCCGCTCGAGCGAAGGTCGCCGAGCGTTCCTGGGCGCGGAGTCGTTGTCTCGCTCATGCACGCACCTCGGAATCGATCACGAAGGCGCAGCGTACCCGCCGTCCGCAGACCCCCATTCCCGGCCTCCGGGCGTGCGAAGATTGCGGCCGACCAGGAGGATCACCAATGGCCGACACGCCCGCAACGCCGCCCGAGGACGCGCGCTACGAGGAAGCTCGCCGGCGCGTCGCCGCGAAGAAGCGCTTCTACACGAGCCTGCTCGTGTACGTGGTGATCAATGTCATCTTCCTGTTCGTCGCGGGCTGGGACTGGCTGTGGGTGACCCTGTTCTGGGGCATCGGCATCGTCATCCAGGCCTGGTCCGTGTTCGGCCAGAGCAGCGGCTGGGTCAAGGGCTGGGAGGAGCGCCAGATGCAGAAGGAGCTCGCCCGCGACGTGCCCCCCGAGCCGACCCCCGACGCCTGAGCCCGAATCGGCGCGTCGGCGATCCGCGGCGATAGCGTCGGCCTGCCGGTCCTCCATCCCGTCCGTTCGGGGGCACCGGCCCGGGGAGGGGCGATGACCAAGGTCGACGGCAGGTCCGAGGGGGAGGTCTCCACCGAGGACCAGCACGAGGACGCCGACGCGGCCGACCGACTGGCGAGCTTCACGGGAGCTCCGGTCCCCACGCCCCGCGAACCACCGTTCTTCGTCACCTTCTACCGGTCCGCCATCTGCAAGAAGTGGCTGATGGCGCTGAGCGGCATCGCGCTGTTCGGCTTCGTGGTCGCCCACATGGTGGGCAACCTCAAGGTGTTCCTGGGGATGGACCACCTGAACGAGTACGCCGAGTGGCTGCGCGACCTCGGCGAACCGGCGTTCCCCCGCACCGTCCTGCTGTGGGGTCTCCGGATCGGGCTGCTGGTCGCCGTTGCGGTGCACATCATCGCGGCGTACCAGCTGACTCGGATGAACCAGAAGGCCCGCCCGGTCAGGTACCAGTCGAAGCGCGACTACGTCGCCGCGAACTTCGCGTCGCGAACGATGCGCTGGACCGGCATCATCGTCGCGCTCTTCGTGATCTTCCACCTGATGGATCTCACGTGGGGCCAGGCGAACCCCGACTTCGTGCGCGGCGACCCGTACAACAACCTGTTCAACAGCTTCGAGCGGGCACCGGTCGCGATCGTCTACATCATCGCGATGCTCGCGCTCGGGCTCCACCTGTTCCACGGACTCTGGTCCATGTTCCAGAGCCTGGGCCTGAACAACCCGCGGTGGAACTCCTGGCGGCGCACGTTCGCCGTCGCGTTCGCAGTCATCGTCACAGTGGGCAACATCAGCATGCCCCTCCTCATCACGACCGGGGCGGTATCCAGATGAGCAGCACGTCACTCGACGCTCGGATCCCTGAGGGTCCGATCGAAGACAAGTGGGACAACCACAAGTTCGCGGTGAAGCTCGTCAACCCCGCGAACAAGCGGAAGTTCAAGGTGATCGTGGTCGGGAGCGGCCTCGCCGGCGCGTCGGCCGCCGCGACCCTCGGCGAGCTCGGCTACCAGGTCGAGATGATCACGTTCCACGACTCCCCCCGCCGTGCCCACAGCATCGCCGCGCAGGGTGGGATCAACGCGGCGAAGAACTACCGGAACGACGGCGACAGCGTCTACCGGCTCTTCTACGACACGATCAAGGGCGGCGACTACCGCTCTCGCGAGGCGAACGTCTACCGCCTCGCCCAGGTCAGCGTGAACATCATCGACCAGTGCGTCGCGCAGGGCGTCCCGTTCGCGCGTGAGTACGGCGGGCTGCTCGACAACCGCAGCTTCGGTGGCGCACAGGTGTCGCGCACCTTCTACGCCCGGGGCCAGACCGGGCAGCAGCTGCTGCTCGGCGCGTACCAGGCGCTGGCCCGGCAGGTGCACCTCGGCAACGTGACGCTGCACCCCCGCACCGAGATGCTCGACCTGGTGCTGAAGGACGGCCAGGCCGTCGGAGTCGTCACCCGGAGCCTCATCGACGGCACGGTGCGCTCGTTCTCCGGGCACGCGGTCGCGCTGGCGACGGGCGGCTACGGCAACGTCTTCTACCTCTCCACCAACGCGATGCAGTCGAACGCGAGCGCGATCTGGCGGGCGCACCGACGGGGCGCCGCGATGGCGAACCCCTGCTACACCCAGATCCACCCCACTTGCATCCCGGCGAGTGACGACTTCCAGTCGAAGCTCACCCTGATGAGCGAGTCGCTCCGCAACGACGGTCGGATCTGGGTGCCGGTGAAGGAGAACGACACCCGTCCCGCCAACCTGATCCCCGAGTCCGAGCGCGACTACTTCCTCGAGCGGCGCTACCCCGCCTTCGGGAACCTCGTGCCACGCGACGTCGCGTCGCGTGCACTCAAGCACGAGGTCGACGCCGGCCGCGGCGTCGGGCCGCTGAAGAACGGCGTGTACCTCGACTTCGCCGGCGCGATCGAGCGTCTGGGCCGCGACACGGTCGAGGAGCGCTACGACAACCTCTTCCAGATGTACGACCGCATCACCGGCGAGGACCCGTACGTGCTGCCGATGCGGATCTACCCGGCCGTCCACTACACGATGGGTGGGCTCTGGGTGGATTACAACCTCATGAGCAATGTCCCCGGGCTCTACGTGCTCGGCGAGGCGAACTTCTCCGACCACGGTGCGAACCGCCTCGGCGCGAGTGCACTCATGCAGGGCCTCGCCGACGGGTACTTCGTGCTCCCCGCCACGATCGGCGACTACCTCGCGCCGCTGCTCGGCAACGACCCGATCTCCACTGACGACCCGGTGTTCCGCGAGGCCGAGGCCGAGGTCCACGACCGGGTCAACGCCCTGCTGTCGGTGAACGGCAGCCGCAGCGTCGACTCGTTCCACCAGGACCTCGGCAAGCTGCTCTGGGACAACTGCGGCATGGCCCGCAGCGAGGCGTCGCTCGAGAAGGCACTCGCCGAGATCCCGGCCCTGCGCGACGAGTTCCACAAGGACGTGCGGGTGCTCGGAGACGGCGAGTCGCTCAACCAGTCGCTCGAGAAGGCCGGTCGCGTTGCCGACTTCCTCGAGTTCGGCGAGCTCATGGTGCGCGACGCGCTCCACCGCGAGGAGAGCTGCGGCGGACACTTCCGCATCGAGCACCAGACCGACGAGGGTGAGGCCATGCGCGACGACGAGGACTTCTCGTATGTCGGCGCATGGGAGTACACGGGCGACAACGCGAACCCGAAGCTCCACAAGGAACAACTCGACTTCGAGTACGTGGCGCTCGCGCAGCGCTCGTACAAGTAGGAGACGCGCAGTGAAGGTCACGCTCAAGGTGTGGCGTCAGGCCGGGCCCGACGCCAAGGGTGCGTTCCAGACCTACGAGGTCGACGACGTCAGCGAGGACATGTCGTTCCTCGAGCTGTTCGACGTGCTGAACGAGCGTCTGACGAAGGAAGGGACCGAAGCGGTCGCCTTCGACCACGACTGCCGAGAGGGCATCTGCGGATCGTGCTCGATGATGATCAACGGACGGGCGCACGGTCCGGAGACCGGCACCGCGACCTGCCAGCTGTTCATGCGGAAGTTCGAGGACGGCGCCCACATCACGGTCGAGCCGTGGCGGGCGAAGGCGTTCCCGATCGTGAAGGACCTTTGCGTCGACCGATCGCCGTTCGACCGGATCATCGAGGCAGGTGGCTACATCACCGTCCCGACCGGCACGGCTCCGGACGCGAACCTCATCCTGGTGCCCAAGGAGGTCTCGGACGCCGCGATGGACGCCGCGGCCTGCATCGGCTGCGGCGCCTGCGTCGCTGCGTGTCCGAACGGTGCCGCACAGCTCTTCACCGCCGCGAAGCTCCAGCACCTCAACCTCCTCCCGCAGGGACAGCCCGAGCGGTGGGCGCGCACCGTCGCCATGGTCGACGAGATGGAGGAGTGGTTCGGCTCGTGCACGAACCACGGAGAGTGCGAGGCCGCGTGCCCGAAGGAGATCTCGATCGACTTCATCGCACTGCTGAACCGCGACTACATCCGGGCGCAGTTCAAGCAGCGGCGCCTCGCCGGCCAGAAGTAGGCGCGCTCCGCTTCGGCGGACAGCAAGACGAAAGACAGCCGTAACCTGCAGCAAGCGGCTCGGAAATCTTCGCGCCCGAACCCTGGGCTTGGCTCACGAGCGTGATCCGATCTCCCGTCGCCGACTACCTCGAGACGGTCCACGACGAATGCCGGTCGATCCGATCCGGCGCTGTCGCCGACTACATCCCCGAGCTCGCGAAGGCTGATCCGGACTGGTTCGGCATCGTGCTGGCCACGGTCGACGGACAGATCTACGAGGTCGGCGACGCGTCACAGCAGTTCACGATCCAATCGGTGTCGAAACCGTTTGCGTACGGGGCCATGCTCGACGCCCACGGCCACGCGATGGTCGAGAAGCGCGTCGGCGTCGAGCCGACCGGCAACGCGTTCAACGCGATCCTTGTCGACGAGGGCTCGCGCCGACCGTTCAACCCCATGGTCAACGCCGGCGCGATCGTGACCACGGGGCTCGCCCCGGGCTTCGACGACGACGAGCGCCGAAGCGGGCTGTTCGACGGACTCAGCCGCTTCGCCGGACGGCCACTGGAGATCGATCGGGTCGTCTATGAGTCCGAACACTCGACCGGACATCGGAACCGGGCGCTCGCGCACCTGATGCGCTCGTACGAGATGCTGGAAGACGTCGACGCCGCGCTCGATCTGTACTTCGAGCAATGCTCGCTGATCGTCAGCTGCCGCGACCTCGCGGTGATGGCGGCGACACTCGCGAACGCGGGTGTCAACCCGCTGACGCACGAGCGCGTCATCCACGATCGGAATGTCGAGCGAGTCCTCAGCGTGATGAGCAGCTGCGGCATGTACGACTACGCCGGCGAGTGGGACTACACCGTCGGGCTCCCCGCCAAGAGCGGAGTGTCGGGCGGACTGATCGCGGTGCTGCCCGGTCAGCTCGCGATCGCCGTGTACTCACCGCCGCTCGACGAGCGGGGCAACACGGTGCGCGGCATCGCCGTGTGCGAGCGCCTCTCGCGTGATCTCGAGCTGCACGGCAAGCGCGCTCGCCGTCGCGGTGCCTCTGCGGTGCGGCGTACCTACTCCGGCGCAGACGTGCGCTCGAGTCGCGTGCGGCCCACCGAGGAGCAGATCCTCCTCGCCGAGCGCGGTCGGCAGGTCGCGGTCTTCGAGCTCCAGGGCGACCTGATGTTCTCGAATGTGGAACCCGTCCACCGGATCGTCGACGACTCGCTCGAAGGCGTCCAATACGTGGTCCTCGACTTCCGTCGAGTGGGCGCGATCGACGCACCTGCTGCCACCGTCCTGCACGGCATCGTCGACGCGCTGAGCGAGGCGGGACGCGTGACGCTCCTCACCTACGTCTCGGAGACGGAGACCCGCTACGCCGATCACGTCGAGGCGATCGGTGCCCGGTCCTTCGACGTGACCGACACGGCACTCCAGTGGTGCGAGGAGCAGCTCCTGGCCGGTGACTTGGTGACCGCCGGAGCCGAGCTGGCGGGACAGGAGCTGTTGCGAGGCCTCGACGAAGCCGAGCTCGACGCGGTCGCCCGCGCGACGGTGCTCGAGAACTTGCAGCCCGGCGACCTCGTGATCCGCGAGGGCGAAGAAGCCGACACCGTCTACTTCCTGCTCGAGGGTGTCGTCAGCGTTCGCCTCGAGCTCGCCGGAACCGGCCGGTCCCGCACGATCGCGTCCTTCGGACCCGGCGTCGCATTCGGTGAAGCCGCGCTCCTCGACGAGCGGGAGCGGTCCGCCAATGTGCAGGCAGAGGAGCCGGCGGTCGTCGCCGGCTTGCCGCTGAGCGCGCTGGACGCGCTCGAGCACGAGTTCCCCGACCTGAACGGGAAGATGCTCGCCAACGTCGCGCGCGTCCTCGCCGCCCGCCTACGGGCCGCCAACAGCCAGATCCGCGCCCTCGAGCACTGAGCCGCGCGGCTAGGCCAGCGCGGCCTCGAGGTCCCCGATGAGGTCGTCGATCGACTCGAGGCCGACGGACAGCCGGACGAGCGCCGGATCGACCGCGAGCGGGGAGTCGGCAGCCGAGGCGTGGGTCATCTGCGCCGGGTGCTCGATGAGCGACTCGACCGCGCCGAGTGACTCGGCCAACGTGAACACGGTGGTCCGAGCGACGAGCGCGAGCGCGGCTTCCTCCCCGCCGGCGGCGAGGAAGCTCACCATGCCGCCGAAGTCTCGCATCTGACGCGACGCGACCTCGTGGCCCGCGTGCTCGGCGAGGCCCGGCCACAGCACCCGATCGACGGCGGGATGCGCGACGAGCATGGCGGCGACGGCGCGAGCGTTCGACGAGTGCCGGTCCATGCGGACACCCAGCGTCTTGACGCCGCGCAGCACGAGGTAGCAGTCGAACGGCGACGGCACCGCGCCGACCGCGTTCTGGAGGTACGCGAGCTGATCGGCGATCCCGTCGTTGCTCGTCGCCACGAAGCCGCCGACGACGTCGGAGTGCCCGCCGAGGTACTTCGTGCTCGAGTGCACGACGACGTCGGCGCCGAGCGAGAGGGGCGTCTGGAGGTAGGGCGTGGCGAACGTGTTGTCGACGACGAGCCGAGCGTCGTGCGCGTGTGCGACGTCGGCGACCGCGGCGATGTCGACGACGGTGAGCATCGGGTTCGTGGGCGTCTCGACCCAGACGACCTTCGTGCTCGGTCGGAACGCCGCCGCGAGCGCCGCGGGATCGGTGAGATCAACGGCCGTCCACTCGACCCCCGCGCCGGCCAGCACGTTCGCGACGAGCCGGTAGGTCCCGCCGTAGGCGTCGTCCGGGATCACGATGTGGTCACCGGGTGTGAGCAGGGCGCGCAGGGTCGTGTCCTCCGCGGCCATGCCACTCGCGAAGGCGAGCCCGCGCGTTGCTCCCTCCAGCGAGGCGAGGCACTCCTCGAGTGCGCGCCGCGTCGGGTTTCCCGTACGGGCGTACTCGAAGCCCCCGTGCTTCCCGACCTCGTCCTGCCGGAACGTCGTGGCGAGGCTGATCGGTGTGACCACGGCACCGGTGATCGGATCGGGCTCCTGCCCGACGTGGATCGCGCGCGTCTCGAACCCGGCCGACTCGCTCATCTCAGCCGGGCGCGCGCGCCGCGAGGAAGCTCAGCACGTCGGAGCGGGTGAGCACGCCGATCGGGTGGCCACCGTCGAGCACGAGCACCGACGAGGCGGCGTCGAGCCGGTCGACGACGTCGCTCACGGTCTCACCGATCCCGACCATCGGCATCGCCGGCTCCATCACCTCGCCTGCGGGTCGGTCGAGGACCGATGGGTCGCGGAACGCCTTGTCCATGAGCTCGAGCTCGGACAACGTGCCGCTGACCTCCTTGGCCGCGAGGGGCGGCTCCTTGCTCACGCTCACGATGAGCTGCGACACGCCGAGGTCGCGCATCAACGAGAACCCCCGCCGCGCCGGCTCGTCGGGTGAGAGGAGCACCAGGTCGGGGATCGGTCCGTCGCCGGCTGCGGTTCGCTTGGCCTGGAGCACGTCGCCGGCCGTGGGCGCCTCGGCGCGGAGGAACCCGAAGCGCATCATCCACTCGTCGTTGTAGATCTTCGAGAGGTACCCGCGGCCGGAGTCGGGCAGCAGCACCACGACCAGGTCGTCGGGCCCGAGGTCCTCGCCGACCGCCAACGCCGCGTGCACGGCGGTCCCGCACGAGCCACCGATGAGCAGACCTTCCTCCCGCGTGACGCGGCGCGCCGCCGCGAAGGACTCCGCGTCGGTCACCATCACTGTGCGGTCGATCAAGGCCGGGTCATACGTGGGCGGCCAGAAGTCCTCGCCGACGCCCTCGACGAGGTACGGGCGACCCGTCCCGCCGGAGAACACCGACCCCTCGGGGTCGGCCCCGATGATCTGGACGTTCGGGTTCTGCGCCTTCAGGTACCGCGCGACACCTGTGATCGTGCCGCCCGTGCCCACGCCGGCGACGAAGTGCGTGACCGTGCCCGCGGTCTGGGCCCAGATCTCCGGGCCGGTCGACCGCTCGTGCTCGGCCGGGTTCGCCTGGTTGTAGTACTGGTTCGGCCGGTACGCGTTGGGGATCTCGTTCGTGAGACGGTCGGCCACCGAGTAATAGGAGTCCGGGTGCTCGGGCGGTACCGCGGTCGGGCACACGACCACCTCGGCGCCGTAGGCGCGCAGCAGCGCGACCTTCTCGTCGCTCATCTTGTCGGACATCACGAAGACGCAGCGATAGCCCCGCTGCGCAGCGACGATCGCGAGCCCGACCCCGGTGTTGCCCGAGGTCGGTTCGACGATCGTGCCGCCGGGCTGCAGGAGCCCCTGGCGCTCGGCCTCGTCGATCATCGCGATCGCGGGCCGGTCCTTGACGCTGCCCCCGGGGTTGAACAGCTCGACCTTCGCGACGACGTCACACGTGAGGTGCGACGCCACCCGCTTCAGCCGCACCAAGGGAGTGTTGCCGACGAGATCGAGCAGCGAGTCGGCGATCTGGGGCTCGAGGGGCTCGGTCACGAGCACCACGGTAGTGGCAGCCGGGAACCGCGGCCCCGCCCGCGTTCGTCGGAACCACCATGAACCGGAGACTGCTCGTGACCATCTGCCTCCTCCTGCTCGCGAGCGCGGTCGGGGCCGGGCCCGCGAATGCGCGCTCCGCACCCCGGGTCCCCCACCCGACCGCGTCCGAGGTGGTCGTCTTCCACACCGCCACGACCCCGAACTCCTGGGGCGGCGAGTACCCCGACGCGGTCGAGGTGACCGCATTCGGTGACGGGCGGATCGTGTTCGGCGACGGTGAGGAGCTCCGCGTCACCGAACGCGGCCTCCAGCGGCTGCTCCGGGGCGCACGCGACGCCGGACTCCTCGACGACACCGACTTCGGCGAGTCCGGCGTGACCGATCAGGGCACGACGGCGGTCGAGGTGACGACCGACGATGCGGCGAACCAGGTCGCCGTCTACGCGCTCGAGCTGCCCGAGGGCGACCGCGGTCTCCCGAAGGCAGCGCGCCGCGCCCGGCGCGAGCTCCGCCACTTCCTGCACTCGCTCGACGCCGCCTTCTGGGACGGCACGCTGGTCACACGCTGAGTGAGCCCCCGCCGCGACGGGCCTAGCCTCCTCGCCATGCAGGATCACTCGTACTCGGTCGACATCTCCGCACCCCCCGAGGAGGTGTGGGAGCTCTTCTGGTACCGCGGGCCCGACCGCCCGCAACCGCGTGACGGTGTGACGCGCATCGACATCCTCCACCCCGGCGACGAGGTGGGTGAAGGGCTCGTCCGCCACTGCTCCTTCAAGGTCCCGAAGGTGCTCGGCTCGGGTGGCGTCGCGCAGTCCTGGGAGTGGCTCACGCAGGTGCAGCGTCCGGTCTCCTGGCGCTACGACGCGATCGGGAAGCCGCTCTGGTCGCGCGCGACGGGCTTCACCCGGCTCGAGGACCTCGGCGACGGGCGGACCCGCATCCACTTTCGTGAGACGTACGAGACGTTCAACCCGTGGATGCGGCGACTCGGCCTCGAACGGTGGGTGCACCGGAAGATCTCGCGCGACAACGACGAGATGATCGCCGCGCTCGAGGGCGGGCTCGGCTGGCACCGCAAGCGCCGCGCCCGCGAAGCCGAAGCGAAGTCCTAGCTCCCCGGGATTCTTGGCACGTTGACACGCGCCATGCGCGGATCAGCGTGCCAAGAACGGAAGAGGGGTCGACGGCGGGCGGGTCAGATGCGTTCGCGGGCCGCGCGGTAGTGCTCGCGGATCGCTTCGGCGTCCGTGTTCGCCGACGGTTCCACCTCGCGGGCATCGTGCAGCTGCCACGCGGCGGCGACCTCGGTCGGTGACACGCCCAGCAGCACTGCAGCGCCCTGGACACACGCGCCGGTCGCGACCCGATCGCCCTTCGGCACCGAGATCGGTCGTGCTCCCAGGTCGGCGAGCGCACCCTGGATCGCGTGCGAGCGGGCGCCCTGCCCCATGAGGTAGCACCGGCCGCCGACCGGTACGTCGGCGGCGCGCAGCGCGTCGATCGCGTCCAGGATCGCGCACGCCACGCCTTCCACCACGGCGCGCGCGACCAGCTCAGCACTGAGATCCGCGCGGATACCGCTCAGCACGCCTCCCGCGTCGACGGGTCGACCCGACAGCCGCCCCTCGAGCGCCGGCACGAGCACGAGGCCACTCGCGCCGGGGGCCGCGCCGAGGGCGAGCTGGTCGAAGCGACCGCGGTCGACCCCGAGCACGCCCGCGAACGACTCGATGATCGATGCGACGTCGAGCGAGTCGACGAGCGGGAGGAAGCGCCCGGTCGCGTCGGCCAGACCGATCACGGAGCCCGACGGGTCCTCGGTCGGCCGTTCACGCACGCTGAAGACCTTGCCGCTCGGTCCGAGGTCGACGACGACGTCGTGCGGCTCGAGCGCCAGTCCCAGGGCCGCACCCATCGCGTCGCCGGTCCCGGCCGCGATGACGACCCCCTCACGGTCGCCCGCGGGCTCGGACGGACCCAACACCTTCGGGAGGCAGGCCGCCCAGTTCTTCTCCGGTTCGACGAGCTCGAGGAGGTCGGGACGCCAGCGCTCTTCGCGCGGCGACCAGTAGCCCGTCCCGGACGCGTCGCCGCGGTCGGTGACCGCCCGTCGGCTCAGTCGGTAGGTGAGCCAGTCGTGCGGCTGGAGCACGGCTGCGATGCGCGCGAACGCTTCCGGCTCGGTGCGTCGCAACCACGCGAGCTTCGAGATCGTGAACGAGGGCGCCGGGACGGAGCCGCACGCGGCCGCCCACTCGTCGGGGCCGAGGGCCTCGACCAACCGCTCGGCGTCGCCTGCGGCGGCTTCGTCGCCACGCACGCGAGCGGGCCGGACCAGCCGACCGCCCTCGTCGAGCACCACCAGCCCCGGCTGCTGCGCCGCGACCGCGACCGCAGCCACACCGAGCGCGCCGCCGGCCTCGTGCCGAGCCTCGACCAGCGCCTGCCACCAGACGGCCGGGTCCTGGTCGACCGCCCCGATGGACTCGGTCGGGTGGGCGACGCGGCCGGAACCGTAGAGACGACCGTCGTCGGAGTCGCGCAGCTCCACGGTCGTCGCGTGCGGCGACGAGTCGACTCCCAAGACGAGCGGCACGGGTGGTCCCTCCCCGCCGGAACCGTGCCGGACGGCCCGGGCTCCCGCACCACGATACGGCGTGGCCGTGCGTGTGGGAAGGAACACGCAGCAACGCGCAATACAGTCTGGCCATGACCGACGCCCCGCCCCCTCCCCGCCCCCTCCGCCACCCCCTCCGCCGGAAGGAGCACCGGGACCGGGCTGGAACGCCCTCCCGAGCTCGGCGGCCGAGCGCGTGCGCGTTGCCTACCAGGCACGGGCGCAGAGCGATTACGTGTTCACCGGGCCGGGGCTGAACATCGTTCTGACGATCATCACGTGCGGGATCTTCGGCCTCTATCTCTTCTACCAGCTCATGCGCCGGGACAAAGATCACCTGCTCCGCCGGTACCAGCTGCTCGACGCCGCCAACGCGTTCGCGTGGGAACGCGCGAACGCGGCCGGCCTCGCGACCGAGCTCACGCCGAGCTTCGAGCGCAGCGCGGTCCACCTCGAGACCATGCGCCGGCAGACGACCGAGTTCCGAGACCCGGCGATCTGGGTGCTCATCGCGCTGGTCGCCGGTGCGCTCGCGCAGATCGTCGGGTTCGTCCTCATCGACCAGGATCTCGATACGCACGACCGCGCGGAAGGCGCGCTGGAGACGGAGCTCGCCACGATCTACGCGCGACTCGGGCAACCCCTCCCGACGCCCGACCCTTCACGAGTCAAGGGCAAGCAGAACTACGCAGCGCGCATCGTGGTGACCATCGTGACGTGCGGCGTGTACCAGCTCTGGTGGCTCTACGACATGCAGGTGGAGGGCAACCGTCACCTCGAGCAGAACTGGCCCTGGGACGACGCGCTCGCTGCTGGAGTCCAATCGATCGCCGCCACCGACGCGGCCTGAGCAGCAGCGGACGGTCGAGCGGTCTACTCCGCGAACAGCTCGTCGGGGTCCTCGTCCGAGTCCGCGCTCTCGAACTCCTCGAGGTCGGTGACGATCCGGTCGACATCGGCCTGCGCACGCGCGATACGAGTCCGACACGTCGTCAGGAGCTCACTCGCTCGCCGGACGCGCTCCGCCAGCACATCGACGTCGAGGTCGTCGCCCTCGAGCTCCTCGAGGATCCCCTCCAGCTCCGCCATCGCGTCTGCGTACCCCAGCTCGTCCTCGCTCATCAGTGCTCCTCGGTGCTCACGTGCGCTCCTCGACGCGACTGTGCACGTCGCCACCCGCAGTCTCGGTGACGAGGGCATCGCCGACCCCCACGTCGTCGGCCCGGCGTAGGACGCGGCCTTCCGCCGTCCGCGTGATCGTGTAGCCACGCTCGAGCACCCGACGAGGGTCGAGGGCGCGGAGCCGGGCCTCAGCAGTGTCGAGGCGGGTCGTGGCACCTCGGAGACCCCGCGTCGCGGCGGCGTTGAGCGTGCGCTCGTGCGTGGCCGAGAGCCCACGCGCTTCACGCGCCCGCCGGCGACCTGCGTCGATGGCTCGGCGACGGTGCCCCTCCAGTGCGCGGCGCTCGCGCTCCAGCGCGATCGGCACCCCGCGGGAAAGGCGCGACGACGACCGGGCGAGCTCGCGGCCCGCGATCGTGCAAGCCGAGCGGGCGCGCAAGGACACCCGGTGCGAGATCCGCGCCAGCCGCTCGCAGTAGGCGTCGACTGCGTCGACCAACATCGCGGCGGCTGCCGTCGGGGTCTTCAGCGAGGTGTGTGCCACCTCGTCAGCCACCGTTCGGTCGACCTCGTGACCGATGCCCGTCACGACCGGCACCCCGGACTCGGCGATGACCCGGGCCACCGCTTCGCTGTCGAACGGCGCGAGGTCGCTCCGGGACCCGCCACCGCGCGCCAGGACGATGACGTCGAAGTCGAGACGAGACAGCGTCCGAAGGCCGTAGACGATGCGGCGGAACGCGCCCTGACCCTGCACGCGCACGTCGACGTGCGCGACGCGGAACGCATGGGGACTCGCCTCGAGCTCCTGCACGAAGTCGTGGTACGCCGCACTCCCACCGCTCGTGACGAGGCCGACCCGCAACGGGACGAGCGCGAGCTCGAGCTCGGCCTGCCGACGGAGCAGCCCCTCGGCGGTGAGCAGCTGGAGCACACGCGTCCGCTCCGCAGCGAGCTTCCCGACGGTGAACAGCGGGTCGATGCCGTTCATGATCAGCTGCAGCCGACCGGCAGGCGGCCAGAAGTCGACCCGCGCGCGGATCCGCACCTCGACGCCGTCACCGAGCGTGGCACCCGCGTCGCGCAGTGTTCGGTTGACCCCGGCGCGGTCCTGGCGGAACAACGCGACCGACAGCTTCGCCTTGACGTGGTCGCGCCGAGGTTCCTTCTCGACCAGATCGAAGTACGCGTGCCCTGCGCCCGTGACCCGGTACTGCGCGACCTCACCACGCACCCAGACCTGCCCGGGGAAGCCCTCGGACAGCGCCTCCGCAATGGCCTGGTTGAGCTCCCCGACGCCGAACGTCGGCGCCTCGGTCAAGAACCGCAGTCCTTGAGCTTCAGCTTGTCGGCCGCGAGGATCGTGTCGGTGAAGGGGTTGCCCTCGAAACCCCGGTTCGGGTCGGCCACGAACGCGTCGAGCTCGCGCTGCGCGGTCTTGAGCATCTTCTTGACCTTGGCGCGCAGCTTCTTCGGCTCCTTGAGCGCATCGATGGAGTCGATCCGCTGCTGGACGATCGGCTCCAGGGCCGTGACGTAGGCGGCCATCTGCTCGATGCTCGGTTGGCCATCGGGCGCGACGCCGGCGAACGCGGTGTCGCTGGCCTCGGCGAGCGAGCGTGTCGCTCTGCGCGCAGATGTTGTTGGTGGTCTTGCGCCACTGCTGCTCCGACAGGGGCTTGCGACCGACGGTGGCGCCCGCCACCGCGCCGAACGCGAGGCCGCCGGCGAGGGCCACCGCGGTGACCAGTGTGAGCGTGCGTCGCGCCATCGTTCGCCTCCGAGTCGTCAGCGTTCCGGAGCGCAAGTATCGCACCGGGGGACGCGGAGGCCGAACCCTCAGGTGACCCGCGCCAACCCGAGCTCGTACGCCGAGCGCGGTGAGCTCGGCCCGCCGCCGCCTTCCGGTCTTCTCCCGGATCCGGTCGAGGTGCGACTGCGCAGTTCGGATCGAGATGCCGAGCTGTTCGCCGATCTCCCGGTCGGTGCTCCCCGACGCGACGCACTCGAGCACCTCACGCTCGCGCGGGCTCAAGAGGTCGGGCGGGAAGGCGCTCTCGGGCAGGTAGGTACCACCGCCCGCGACCAGGGCGATGACCTCGATGATCAGCTCCCGGTCGCTCGCGCCCGACATGAAGGAGGAGACGCCGGCGTCGACCGCGCCCTCGCGGTACTGCGGCCGCGCGAAGCAGATCACCCGAGGGCACGCGTTCACGATCGCTCGCAGGTCACCCATGGAGATGTCCTCCCCGAACCCGACGATCGCGACGTCGGGCGGCGGCCCGTCGAGGACGATCGACGGGTGGTTCCCGACCGCGGCGACCTCGAGGCCCGGCGCCTGGAGCACGACCTGCTCGAACCCCAGCCGCGCGACGTCGTTGCTGACGACGATCGCGACCCGGATGACGTCACTCATGCTGGGTCACCAGCCCGAGCTCGTGCGCGAGTGCCGTGAGCTCGACGCGGCACCGCGATCCAGCCGGTCGGAGCAGCAGCAGCGTGGAGGAGCGGGACCGGGACACGACGGGGACGGTAGGAGGACCCTGGGACACGCGAAGCCCGCGGCGCAGACCCGCTCCGCCCCCGCCCTCGTCGCCCCGCACGTGGTCCCCCTGAGCCCCCGCCAGGGCTGACGGCAGTGTGATGCTTCCGTGGCAGCGGAGAAAGAGGTACTTCGACCCACAGGGTTGGACCGCCCTCGCTCGCCGCTCGCATCACGGAACCCGGGGCAGCACCTGTTCGCAGTAGAGGCGGAGGCTCTCCCACGCCGCATCGATCGGCATCCCCCCGACGAGCGGGTGGAGGTTGACCGCGCCGGTGGCGGTGGCCTGGGCGACGCACTCGTCGGGGCTGAGCACCTGGTAGATGCCCTCGGCGCGCAGCGAGGCGACGTCGGTCGCGTAGCTGTGCACCGCCGATTTGATGTCGGGCGTCTGCCACGAGTGGTAGGTGGACGCCTCGTGGAAGAAGTGCTCGCCGAGCTCGGCCCACGCCTTCTCGGGGTCCTCGGCGACGTGGACCATGGTCGTGCTGGCCCCGGGCATCATGCAGAAGCCCTGCGTGCCCTGCTCCTTGCATTGCTCGTAGTAGTAGGCCTCGAGCTCGGGGAGGTGCGCAGCCGGGAACATCGGGAGGCCGAACCGCGCGGCGCGCCGCGCCGCGACCTTGCTCGTCCCGCCGATGAGCAGCATCGGGTGGGGCTGGGTGAGGGGCTTCGGCGTGACCCGCACCGTGGTGCCGCGGTACTCGAACGGCTCACCGGTCCACGCCTTCAGGATCGTGTCGATGCACTCGTCCATCAGCGCGCCGCGGCCGGCCCAGTCCTTGCCGTGCGCCGCGTACTCGGACGGGCGGTAGCCGAGCCCGGCGATGGTCGTCATGCGGCCACCGCTGGCGAGGTCGAGGACGGCGAGGTCCTCGGCGACTCGCAGCGGGTCGTGCAGCGGGACCAGCAGCGCCGAGAGCGAGATGCCGATGCTCTTCGTCGCACCGAACACCAAGCCGGCCATCACGAAGGGGGACGGGCTCCAGCCGTTGTCGGCACCGTGGTGCTCCTCGAGCGTGACCATCGCGAAGCCCTGCTCGTCGGCGTAGCGCGCCATCTCGACGAAGGCCTGGTACCGAGCGGCCATCTCGACCGGCTCGAGACCGGGCTGCACGCAGTTGAACCGCGCGATCGACATCACCATGTCAGCGTCCTCGTGATCCTTCGTCGGTCCGGACGGCGAGCCGGAGCTCAGCCGGGCGGCAGGATGATCGTCTGCAGCTCCGTGTACGGCGCGATGCCCTCAGGCCCGAGCTCGCGTCCGATGCCCGACTGCTTGAAGCCACCGAACGGTGCGTTGAAGTCGAGGATCATCGACGAGTTGATCGCGACGACGCCCGTGCGCACCTGGGACGCGACCGCCGCGCCGTGTTCGGCGTCGGTGGTCCACACGGAACCGCAGAGGCCGTAGTCGGAGTCGTTCGCGATCTTGATCGCCTGAGCTTCGTCGTCGTAGGGGATCACCGACAGCACCGGTCCGAAGATCTCCTCCTGGGCGATCTTCATGTCGTTGGTGACGTCGGCGAACACCGTCGGCTCGACGTACCACCCCTTCTCGAGGTGCTCGGGGAGCCCGCCGCCCACGACGGCTCGGGCCCCGGCCGACTTCCCGGCCTCCAGGTAGCCCGCGACGCGGTCGCGCTGGCGCTCCGCGACGAGCGGCCCGACCTGGACCTCGTCGTCCATCGGGTCGCCGACCTTCAGCGCGCCCACCGCGGCACCGAGCGCCTCGGTGACCTCGGCGTAGCGCTTCTTGCTCACGAGGATCCGGCTCTGCGCGCCACAGACCTGACCGTTGTTCATCAGGCCCGACATCACGAGGTTGCCCATCGTCGCCTCGTCGAGATCCGCGTCGTCGAGCACGATCGCGGCGGACTTGCCGCCGAGCTCGAGTGTGACGCGCTTCAGCAGCCCGCCACACACCTCGCCGATGTGCCGGCCGACCGCGCTCGACCCGGTGAAGCTCACCTTGTCGATGCCGGGGTGCCGCAGGATGTGCTCACCGGTCTCGCGACCGGCGGCGACGATGTTGATGACCCCCGGAGGGAGGTCGGCCTCGATGATCGCGTCCGCGAGCAGGTAGGAGTCGAGCGGCGTCTCCGGCGCGGGCTTCAGCACGATCGGGCAGCCGGCCGCCATCGCAGGCCCGAGCTTCAGGGCGCTGATGAAGAGCGGCACGTTCCACGGGATGATCCCCGCGGCGACTCCGACGGGCGCGCGCAGGACGCGGACCGGAGATCCGAGCGCACCGGTGCGGTCGTCAACCCAGTCGTAGCCGGACGCGAGCCCGGCGTACATGTCGAGGACCATCGTGGCCGAGAACACCTGGCCCATGACCGACCACGACTTGGGCGACCCGTTCTCGTTCGAGATGACGTCCGCGATGTCCTGCGCGCGCGACTGCAACGCACCCGACAGGCGCTTGATGCCCTCGGCGCGCTCCTCGGGCGTCATGCGGGGCCACGGACCCTCGTCGAACGCGTGACGGGCTGCGGCGATCGCCTTGTCGAGATCTGCGGGCGACGCGTCGGGGACGGTGCCGATGACCTCTTCGGTGTGGGGCGAGATGACCTCGATGACGCCCTTGCCCTCGGGTGCCACCCACTCGCCGCCGATGAACAGCCTGTCGCGCACGTCCACGATCGTTCTCCCTGCGTCGGATTCGGCTCGACGCTACCGCAGACCTGACGACCCGTCAGGCGGCGGAGGTGGCGCCGACGCCGAGGTGCTGATCGAGGAACAGGACCGTCTCGCCCCAAGCAAGGGCGGCGAGCTGCTCCGCGTGGCCGGACCCGCCGACCACGACGAGCTGGTGGTCGACGCCCGCCGCTGCGAGGACCGACTCCATCTCCTCGGCCTGTGCCCTCGGGACGATCGGGTCGTCTTCGGAGGTGACGAGGAGGGTCGGCGAGTCGGTCGGGTCGACGTGGCTCACCGGAGACGCATCTGCGGCGACCTCGGGGCAGTCGGTCGTCTCGCAGCCGAGGACGCCGACGTCGAGGTCGACCGTGGTGAGATCGGCGATCCCGGACCAGCTCACGACGGCCGCCACCCGGCTCCCGGAGTCGAGCGCCCCGGTGCCCAGCGTGCCGAGCAGCTCGGCCAGGTGGCCGCCTGCGGACGCACCCAGCACGCCGATCCGGTCGGGATCGATGCGATAGTGCTCGACCTGGCTGCCGGCGCGGAGCCAGCCGACCGCGGCCTGCACGTCCTCCACGGCCGCGGGGTACGGGTGCTCCGGGGCGAGGCGGTAGTCGATCGTGACCGCCACGTAGCCCAGCTCGGCGAGCGCGCGGGCCTGGTCCGCGAGGTTCGTCTTGTCGCCGCCGGACCACCCGCCACCGTGGACGAGCACGACGGCCGCGCGCGCCGAGGTGGTGTCGTCGGACGGGAAGTACGCGTCGAGGGCGAGGACCTCGCCGTCGACGGTGCGCCACACCACGCCTTGCTCGATCGTGACCGACGCGCTCGTCGTGGTGTTCGCGCTCAGTGGTCGCCACCACCCCACCGGCGCTCGCGGCGTCGCGCGTCGGGGCGGTCAACGCGGCCGCGACCGCGCCGGTGGTGATGGCGACCACCACCGCGACGAGCATGACCAGCACCGCGATGCGGGTTCGGATGCCGGTGCGACTCGTGCGGTGGCTCATGCCCCGCACCCTCACCGGTGAACCTCAGGGAACCCTGTGCTGCGCGTGTTGATCTGCCCAACATCTGCTGAGCGACCTCACAGGTTCGGTACTCGTCAGATCACTTCTTCTTCGCACGCGTGGTGGACGTCGTCGTCGACGCCACCGGCAACGTGCTCACGATGGTCGGCGGAGGGATCGTGAGCACCTGGCCGACGAACACGTGGTTCGCGTTCGTGATCCCGTTCGCCGCCGCGAGCTCGTCGAGCGTCACGCCGTAGCGACTCGCGATCGCGAGGAGGCTCTCCCCTGCAGCGACGGTATGGGTCTGGGTCCGGGTCGACGTGGTCGTGCCGACGGCCTTCGTCGGGGTGGCGCTCACCTCGCTCCCGCCGTCGCCCGCGGTCATCCGGCCCGCGACGAACGCGAGCACGACGACGATCGCCGCCCCGACGAGCGCCGGCACCAACGGGACCACCGGCTTCGCCCGTGAGGGGGTACGGCGGGCCCGTGCCTGCGGTTGCGTGGCATCGGCACCCCGACGCGGCGGTTCGCCACGCGACGCGGGCCTGCGCCCCGCTCCGCGCGGCATCGGACGCCCCGTCGGTCGGGCGGACGGGCGGTCGGACGGCTCCCACGAGCCGGTTCCCATCCTGCAATTGTGCGGCCCACCGCCGCGAACGACAAGGGCTCGGCCCGACGGCGCCCGATATCGTCTCGACGATGGTCGCCCCCGACACCCCGCGCTCCGGCCTGGTGGACTCCGGAACGCTCCCACCCGGTCTCGTGAAGAAGTCGATCTTCACGTTCATCGGTCTGGCGGGGACGGTGGCGGCGCTGACGGCCGTCTTCTACTGCATGCGCGCGGTGATGGAGGTCGGCGGCGTCTGCGCCAGCGGCAACACGGCCGTACGACATCCGCACGCCCTGCCCCACCGGTGTCCCCGGCCTCATGGTCGGTTCCATCTTCCTGGGCCTCGGCTTCCTGTTCCTCTACGCGGTCAGCGCCGTCGGCCCGAACCTCACGCTGCTCGCGTGGCCGGCGCTCTTCCTCTCGCTCGGCTGGAACTTCCTCGAGTACGGGGTCGACCCGCCGGGTACGCAGAGCGTCGCGGTCGGCTGGCTCGTGTGCGGGGTGGTGTTCGTCCTGATGGGCGGCATCCCGCTCGTCATCGGCGTCGAGCGCGCTCGTCATGGGACGCGACACCCGGGTGCCGGGGACGGTCACCGACCGGGTCGGCAAGGTCGGCCCCGGGACCGGCATCACGGTGCAGGGCAACCTGCGGATCTACGCGTGGGTGCTGCAGCTCGTCGCGATCGGCGTCGGCATCTGGATCGGCATCGAGATCTTCGAGTGGGCCACGGGCTCGACCGTCACCATCGGCTTCAGCTGATCGACGCGCAGGCGCCACCCGCGCGTTCCTGACACCGGCGTCACCTCCGTGCCAGGATGCGCCCGCACCGGGACCGACGGACGAGCAGGGGGAAACGTGGCGGGAGCGCTGGACGGGGTTCGCATCCTCGACCTCACCTGGGGATCGGCGGGACCGTTGGGTGTGCTGCTGCTCGCCGAGCAGGGCGCCGACGTCATCAAGGTCGAGCCGCCCGCGGGTGACCCGTTCCGCGCTGCGCAGGACGAGGGCTACGCGGGGTACAAGGTGTGGACCCGGTCGCGCCGCTCCGTGCGCTGCAACCTGCAGTCCGACGCCGGACGCGCCGCGTTCCTCGAGCTCGCGAAGACCGCCGACGTGGTCGTCGAGTCGTACCGCCCCGGGGTTCTGGACCGGCTCGGCATCGGGTGGGACGTGCTCCACGCCACGAACCCGCGGCTCGTCCTCGTGTCCGTGCCGGGCTACCCCGCCGGCCACCGCAATGCGCACCGGCCCGGGTACGACGCGCTGGTCCAGGCCGCGTCGGGCGCGCAGTGGGAGCAGCCCGGGTGGCGCCCCGGCCCGATCTTCCTGTCGATGCCGTTGCCCAGCGTCGGAGCGATCTTCCTCGTCGCCAGCGGTGCGTGCGCAGGCCTGCTCGCCCGGGAGGAGACCGGACGCGGCCAGCACGTGCAGACCTCTCTCTTGCAGGGCGTCTGGCTGTACTCGACACAGATCTGGCAGTGGGCCGAGCACGCGGACGCTGCGGTGTACGGCCTGATGGCCAAGAGCCACCCGCCCGGGGTGCACCAGGGGATGATCTTCGAGTGCGCGAACCGTGTGTTCGTCCACGTCTCGGTGATGAGCGGGAAGACCCCCACCAAGACGCTCGACGAGATCCTCGGCACCCAGCCGCCGCCCGCCGAGGACCTCGAGGGCCTGCTCCCCCTCCAGCAGCAGAACCTGATGAACGAGGCCCGGCGCGAGGCGTTCCGCCGCTGGGACTGCGACGAGCTGGTCGCCGAGCTGATCGCGTGCAACCAGGTCGCCGAGAAGATCGTGGAACCCGAAGACCAGTTCGCCCACCCGCAGCTGCAGGCGAATGGGATGGTCGCGACCGTCGAGGACCCGGACCTCGGCGCCACCACCCAGATCGGTGTGCCCATCCACCTCCTGGGGACGCCCGGTGCGATCCAGGGCGGCCAGCCCCGCGTCGGCGAGCACGACGAAGAGGTGTGGGGCGAGGTCGGGATCTCGGGCGACGCGCTCGCCGCGGTGACCGGCCCGGTGGGCGAGTCGACCACGACACGTCCCGCGACCACTGCACCGCGGCTCGACCTGCCGGATGCGGGGCCCGACGCCACACCGCCGCGATTCGCGCTCGGGAAGTACCGGCTCATCGACTTCGGCCAGTACCTCGCCGGGCCGTTCGGTCCGATGATCCTCGGCGACCTCGGCATGGACGTCGTCAAGGTCGAGCCCGTCACGGGCGACGGCATGCGCATGGCTGCGACCCCGTTCTTCGGGTGTCGAGCGCGGCAAGCGCGACCTCGCGCTCGACCTGAAGTCGGCCGAGGGGCTCGAGATCGCGCGCAAGCTCGTGGGCACCGCCGACGTCGTCCACCACAACATGACGAAGGGGACGGCGAGTCGCCTGCAGCTCGACTACGCCGCGTGCAAGGCCGTGCGCGACGACATCATCTACTGCAACACGTACACGTACGGGCTGGAAGGACCGCTCTCCCACTTCGGTGGGCTCGACCCGCTGTACCAGGCCAGCTCGGGCATCGAGCACGAGCTCGGCGCGACGAGCCACGGGCACGATCCTCTCTATTACCGCTACGGGATGTGCGACGCGGCCAACGCACTGCTGTCGATCGTCGGCGTGCTCGAGGCGCTCGTGCACCGCGAGCGCACCGGTGAAGGCCAGGAGCTGTGGACCAGCCTGATGGACGGCGGTGCGGTGTTCGCGTCCGACACGCTGCTGCTCCCGGACGGGACCGCGGCGATGCGACCGAAGCTCGACGCCGGCCAGCACGGGTTCGGGTGGGCGTACCGGGTCTACGAGACCGACGACAACTGGGTGTGCGTCGCCGCGCTCACGGCCGAGCAACGCGACGCGTTCCTGGCCGCGGTGGGCGTCGACCCGCAGGTGGAGGCGGACCCGACACCGGCCATCGAGGCAGCCATGCGCACCAAGAACGCAGTCATGTGGTCGCACACGCTCGACGACGCGGGGGTACCGAACGAGATCACGCTCGACATCCAGAACGGCATGATCGGGCTGTTCGACTCGGACCTCGTCGGCCTGGGGATGGTGGCGGAGTACGAGCACCCCACGATGGGGCGCATGCGCCAGTTCGGCGAGCTCGTCCACTTCTCGGAGACGCCGGGCGTCATCCGCGGCCCGGCACCTCGGGTCGGGGAACATTCCCGCGAGATCCTCGAGGATCTCGGCTTCTCGGGCAGGGAGCAGGACGCGCTCAAGGACCGGGGCGTCGTGACCTGGCCGGGCGAGGACGACACCGCCCCCTGGTAGCCCGGCGCCGCGCCGAAGCGTCGGGATCAGGCAGGTTCGGCGACCTCCCACTACCGTCGCGCGCTCCATGCGCCTCGACCGTCCCCTCGTCCGCCTGCCGCTGCGCGTCGACGCCGCCCGGCTCGCGGCCGAGCTCTCGGCGATCGACGAGCGAGCGTGGCGCGACCATCCCGAGGGCGCCCCGGGCAACACCGCGCTGCCGCTCGTCGCGGCCGGGGGCGACCCGGACGACGACGCGACCAAGGGCCCGATGGCGCCGACGCCGCACCTCGCGAGCCTGCCGTACACGCGTCAGGTGCTCGCGGGGCTGCACACGACGATCGGGCGCACCCGCTTCATGCGGATCGCGACCGAGACCGAGCTCCACCGCCACGTCGACACCAACTACTACTGGTGGCATCACCTGCGCGTGCACGCGCCGATCGTCACGACACCCGACGTCGTGTTCGATGTCGACGGCGAGACGACGCACATGGCGACCGACGAGGTCTGGGTGTTCGACACCTGGCGCCCCCACCGGGTCGACAACCCCGCGTCCGCGCCCCGGGTGCACCTCGTGGTCGACACCGTGGGCAGCGCCGAGCTGTGGGACCTCATCGACCGACCCGACCGCGAACCGCGCACCATCGAGTTCGCGCCCGACGTCACCCCGCTGCTGCCCATCGAGACCGTGAACCACCCCGTGGTGATGGCGGCGGCCGAGATCGACGACACGCTCGAGGCACTCCTCGCCGAGATCGCGACGCTCGACCCCGAGGGCACCGAACGGGTACGGGCCGCGCTCACCCCGTTCCGCCACGGCTGGCACGACCTCTCGGCCCGGTTCGGTGTCGCGGCGCCCGGCTGGACCCACTTCCGAGAGCTGCTGCGACGCGGCGACGCCGCCATGGCCGAAGCCGCCGGCGACCTCGTGCTGCCGAACAACATCTCGTTCGTCCAGGCCGGCGCGTCAGCTGGTGTTCCTCGTCGCGCTCAACCCCGACCTCGCCGTGGTCGGGGCACCGGCCACCGAGCCTGCGCCGAGCGCCGCCGGGCCGGCTGCGACCCCGACCGCGCCGGCTCGTCCGGCACGGCCCGATCCCCTCCGCGCCCGCCTCGCCGGCCCACCCCGCATCTCCGATCCGGTGTTCGTCGTCTCCTCGCCGCGTTCGGGATCGACCTTCCTGTTCGAGACGCTGGCGCGCACGCCCGAGCTCTACTCCATCGGCGGCGAGAGCCACACCATCTTCGAGAACATCGCCGCGCTCGCTCCCGCCGCCCACGAGTGGGCGTCCAACCGCCTCGACGCGACCGACGCGACCGAGGGGGTCGTCGCCCACCTCAAGGACGCGTTCGCCACGCGCCTGCGCGACCGCGAGGGCCGGCGCCCGCCCGGGGGCCCGACCCGCCTCCTCGAGAAGACCCCCAAGAACGCGTTGCGCGTCCCGTTCCTCGCCGCGGCCTTCCCCGACGCCCGGTTCGTCTACCTCTACCGGGACCCACGCGAGACGATCAGCAGCATGCTCGACGCCTGGCGCTCGGGCCGCTTCGTCACGTATCCCGATCTCCCGGGCTGGGGTGGCAGCCCCTGGTCCCTCCTCCTCACGCCCGGGTGGCGCGAGCTCGACGGGCTGCCGCTGGCCGAGGTCGTCGCCGACCAGTGGGCCACGACGACGAACGTGCTGCTCGACGACCTCGAGTGCGCTCGAGCCCGACCGGTGGTGCGTGGCGAGCTATGACCGACTCGTCGCCGATCCGCGCGCCGAGATCGGGCAGCTGTGCGCGTTCCTCGAGCTCGCCTGGGACGACGACCTCGCCGATCCCCTCCCGAACTCCCGGCACACACTCGACTCGCCGCACCCCGACAAGTGGCAGCGCAACGCCGACGAGCTCGCGCCGGTCCTCCCCCAGATCGCCGCCACCGCCGAACGCGCGCGCCAGGTCTTCGCCGATCCACCACGGGTCGCGGCGGTCAAGATCGCGCCGTCGGCCAACCGCGCTCCCAAGAACACGCCGCCGGTGATCCAGGAACCGGTGGTCCAGGAGCCGGCGATGCACGTGGAGGACGCGAACGCCGGTCTGTCGACCGCGCCGAGCGTCGAAGAGCTGTTCCACTCGAACCACACCGGTTCGTTCGCCACACTGCTGCGCACGCTCGGGGCGTCGCTGCTCATCACGACCTACCAGGCCGGCCGCGTCATCCTGGTGCGCCACACGGAGGACAGCCTCAACACGCACTTCCGCTCCCTCGCCACCCCCATGGGCGTCGCCTATGACGGACGCCGCCTCGCGATCGGCACCAAGTCCGAGATCGCGGTGTTCCAGAACCAGCCGGAGCTCGGCCGGCGACTCGATCCACCCGGTCGGCACGACGGATGCTTCGTGATCCGGAACCGCCACGCGACCGGCGACATCAGGGTCCACGACCTCGCGTGGGCCGAGGACGGCCTCTGGATCGTGAACACGCGCTTCTCGTGCCTCGCGACACTCGACGGCGAGCACTCCTTCGTCCCACGCTGGCGACCGCCGTTCGTCCGCGCGCTCGCACCCGAGGACCGCTGCCACCTGAACGGGCTGGCGGTCGTCGACGGCGTGCCGCGGTTCGCGTCGGTGCTCGGCATCAGCGACGAACCGAACGGGTGGCGCGAGAACAAGGCGACCGGCGGCGCGATCTTCGACGTCCCGTCGAGCGAGGTGGTGGCCGTCGGACTCTCGATGCCGCACTCACCCCGATGGCACGACGACAAGCTCTGGGTGCTGGAGTCCGGGCTGGGCGTGCTCAGCACCGTCGACATCGACACCGGCGAGATCCACCAGGTGGCGCAGGTGCCCGGCTTCGCCCGCGGGCTCGCCTTCGCGGGCCAGTACGCGCTGATCGGCCTCTCGAAGGTGCGGGAGCACGTGTTCGACGGGCTGCCGCTCACCCGGAACCGCACCGAGGATCTCCGTTGCGGCGTGTGGGTCGTCGACACGACCAACGGGGAGACCGTCGGCTACCTCTCCTTCGAAGGGCTCGTCCAGGAGATCTTCGAGGTCACACTCCTCCCGAACATGCGCTACCCCGAGCTGGTCGAGCCCGGGGCGGCCCTCGCCGACTCCGCCTACGTGCTCCCGCCCGCCGCGCTGGCCGAGGTGCCCGCCGCCGGACGCTGAGCGCCCGCCCGGACCGCCCCCCGACCCGGCGGGCCCGCTAGGGTTCCCGGATCGACCCGGAGCGGAGCCGGGCCACAACACCGGGAGCGCCACCCCGATGAGCTCATTCGACGACGTCGCCACGCCTGCAGGACCCCTGCCGAACCGCGCCGCCCGCCGGGCCGCAGGGCGCCGGGGCCGCAAGCTGGGCGCACTGGGCTCGGGCGCCGTGCTGGCCACCGGCGCGACCGCCGCGGTGCTCGGCCTCACCGCCGGGCCCGCCGTGGGCGCCGCAACGCTCGTCGTCGACACCACCGACGACGGTCCGGCGACGCCGGCGGACTGCACGACCCCGGTCGCCGGCTCGTGCTCGCTGCGCGACGCGATCGCCGCCGCCGCGGACGGCGACACCGTCGACGCGACGGGTATCAGCGGCATCGATCTCGCTGACCGACGACCAGCTCTACACCTGCAGCAACATCACGATCACCGGTCCGGGCGCGGCGAACCTCACCGTCGACGCCCATCGATGACTCGCGCGTCCTCTACTCCGACTTCGGCGGCAACGGCACGACCACGATCACCGGCATCACCTTCACGAACGGCTACGCGACGGGCGACGGCGGCGCGATGCTCTTCTACTGCGACGGCGGCAGCGGCTCGCTCATCCTGAACGACGTCGCCATGACGAACAGCTACGCCGAGCTCTACGGCGGCGGCCTCGCGGTGATGGCCTGCGAGGACACGTCGATCTCGGGTTCCACCTTCTCCGGCAACCACTCCGGCTCCGGCGAGGGTGGCGGCATCGTCTTCTACGACTCCAACGACCTGACGGTCACCACCACGTCGGTCGTCGACAACCACGCCGAGCAGGACGACGGCGGTGGGATCGCCTTCTACGGCTCCAACAACATGACCGTCCGCAACAGCACGATCGCGAACAACACCGCGGGCGAGTTCGGCGGCGGCCTCTACGTCAACGCCTACGGCGACGTCACTATCGATCAGTCCACGATCTCAGGGAACCAGGCAACCGACAGCGGCGGCGGGATCGGCGTGAACTACGCCGACGGTGACGTGAACATCGTCCAGACCACGATCTCGGGCAACACCGCGGGCGACCTCGGCGACGGCCTCTACTTCTACCAAAACCTGGAGAACCAGGGCGCGCAGTCCGCCGAGAAGGCCGACCAGAAGCGAACCCGCGTCGGCCACAACAAGGAGGGTGCGCCCCAGGAGGCACCCAAGGCCCACGGTCACGCCGGCGCGCAGGACGTCGGTGGCTCGGCCACGCTGACCGGCACCATCGTCTCCGGCAACCCCGGGACGGACATCGACACGAACGGCACCCAGGCCGTCACGTCGGTCGCCTCCCTCATCGGCACGACCGGCGCGGGCATCAACCTCACCGACGGCGGCGGCACGGTCACCTCGACCACACCGGGCCTCGGCGCCCTGGCGAACAACGGCGGCCCGACCCAGACCCTCGCGCTGCTCCCGGGCAGCCCGGCGCTCGACGCCGGCCCCGACCCCGTGCCCAGCTACCCCGACAACGGGTTCGACCAGCGCGGTCCCGGCTACCTCCGGGTCGTCAACGGTCGGGTCGACATCGGGGCGTACGAGGCGCAGGCCGTCGCGATCGTCCCCCGCTTCACCGGCTGACCCGGGAGCGTTTCGGGCACCCGCACCGGGCGCCCGAGCTCCCATTCCGACGACAAAACCCGGTCCGGCGGCTAGGTTCTGCGGATCGTCCCTGGTGCAGAACCGGGGCAGTCCAGCGGGAGCATTACTGCGATGACCGCGAGCGACTCCTCGGCCCGCCCGAAGGCCCGACCCCCAACCGTGCCGCCCGGCGCGCGGCCGGACACCGCGGCCGCAAGCTCGGAGCGCTGGGCTCGGGCGCGGTGCTCGCCAGCAGCGCCACCGCCGCGGTGCTCGCGCTCGGCGCGGGTCCGGCCGTCGGCGCGACCACGCTCGTCGTCGACTCGAACGGCGACGGCGGTGCCACGCCGGCGAACTGCACGACGCCGGTCGCCGGTGCCTGCACGATCCGCGACGCGCTCGCCGCGGCTGCCGACGGCGACACGATCACCTTCGCGCCCAGCGTCACCGGCGACATCCAGCTCAACGGCGGCGAGCTCGAGATCGACAGTGCGGTCACCATCACCGGACCGGGCGCCGGCGCGCTGGCGATCCACGCCGACACCGGGTCACGAGTCTTCAACGAGAACAACGACTTCTCCTCCGGTGACCTGACGATCAGCGGCCTCACCATCACCGACGGTGACAACGGCAACGGTGGCGGCGGGATGGAGATCGACTGCTACGGAGACCCCGTCAACGTCGTCCTCGACAGCGTCGTGATCACGGGCAACTCGACCAGCAGCAACGGCGGCGGTTTCTACATGTACGCCTGCGGCGATCTCACCATCCGCAACTCGACCGTCTCGTACAACTACGCGGAGCGTGGCGGCGGCGGCGTGCGCGTGGAGAACTCGCAGAACCTCACGATCGAGAATTCGACGTTCGCTCACAACACCAGCGCCTCGGACGGCGGTGCGCTGTACCTCACCGGCGCCGAAGGTGTCGTGACGATCACGAACTCGACCTTCAACAACAACGAGGCGGACGACGGTGCGGGGCTCGAGATCTACGAGAACCAGGACGCCCAGAGCATCACGATCGCGAACTCCACGGTCACCGGGAACGTCGGGGGCGGTGACGGTGGGGGGCTCTACCTCTACGGGAGCGACGCAGCGATCCTCAGCTCGACGATCGTGGGCAACTCGTCCGACGACAACACCGGCGGGGTCCTCGTCACCAGCGCGGACGTGACCGTCACCGCTTCGCTCCTCGGTGGCAACACCGACGTCGGCGGGAGCGGCGCCGCCGCGACCGACATCGGCACCGGCATCCGCGAAATGTCGCTCGGAGCGAGCAAGCACACCGGACGGGGCGGTGGCGGGGGCAAGGACAGCGGCCCGGTCGCCAAGGCCGGCGGCGTCGGCGCCCAAGCCGCCGGCTCCGTCACGATCACGTCCAATGTCATCAACGGCATCGTCGACCCGAACCTCACCACCACCGACGGCGGCGGGAACCACCTCGGCGTCGCTCCGGGCGTCGGCGCACTCGCGAACAACGGCGGCGCCGACGCAGACCCTGGCGCTCCTGCCCGGCTCGGGCGCGATCGACGCCGCCGGTGCAGCCGTGCCGAGCTTCCCGGGGAACGACTTCGACCAACGCGGGGCCGGGTACGCCCGCCTCGTCAACGGCGCACTCGACGCCGGTGCGTTCGAGGTCCAGGCGGTCGCACTGGTTCCCCGCTTCACCGGCTGACGCGCGCACACGCCATGGCGTCCGACCCGCGACCCGGACGGCAAGATCGTCCAGCTCGCGGTGTTCGAGGGCTTCATCGAGGCCGAAGCCGCAGTCGCACAGCTCGACGGCGGCAGGCATCAAGGCCATGCGCGGCGCCGACGACGGGAACTCGCTCCCGAACCTCGCGTCGTCCGGTGGGTTCCCGGTGCTGGTGTTCGAGGACGACCTCGATGCCGCACGCGCGGTGCTCGCGACGGAAAGCTCAGAGCCCGCTGACTGAGGGCGTGAACCGGGCGAGGTACGAGGTCAGGTGCCCGTACGTCCCGGTCGCGAGCAGCAGACCGAGGATCACGAGCAGCACGCCCGCAACCCGTTCGATGACGGGCCCCGCCCGGCGCAGCCAGGACGCGAAGCCCGGGGAACGACGCGAGCCCGAGCGCGGCGAGCAGGAACGGCACCCCGATCCCGAAGGCGTAGGCGAGCAGCAGCAGCGCCCCCCGCCACGCCTGGCCCTGCTGCGCGGCGACGGTGAGCGCCGCGGCGAGGAGCGGCCCGACGCACGGGCTCCACGCCGCGCCGAACGCGACGCCGACGACGAACGGGCGCGCCCGCCCCCCGCCCGACGGCAGGCGCTGGACGAGGCGCCGCTCACGTGAGAACGGACCGCGCAGCACACCGAGCAGCGCGAGCCCCATCACGAAGATGATCACTCCGCCGACCCGCTCGATCACGTCCTGGACGTCGCGCAAGGACGAGCCGACGAACCCCGCGGCCGCGCCGAGCCCGGCGAACACGGCCGCGAAGCCGAGGATGAAGACGATCGTCGCGGGCACCGCGCGCGCCGGATCGCGCGCGTCCGCCGCCTCGCCGGCGATGATCCCCAGGTACGCGGGCAAGAGGGGCACGATGCACGGCGCCAGGAACGACGCCACGCCGGCACCGAACAGCGCCAGCAGCTCCGGGAGCACGGGGAGGCCTCAGCCGCCGAAGGTGAACGCGAACGCCCGGAGATCGGGCGCGCGCGCGGTGAGCGTCACCACGTGCGTCTCGATCCCCGGCGCGAGCACCAGGCGGTACAGGTCGGACGCGGTCACGCGCACGAAGGTGCTGCCGTCGGCGTCGACCATCGTGTCGGCCGTCCGGTACTCCGGCGGGAGTGGCGCACCGTCGAGCGCCACCGTCACGTCGACGGCCGGAGCGCCCCGCTCGCCCGGTGCCAGCACGAGGTTGACCTCTCGGGCGAAGTACTGGAGATCGATCGCCGCATCCGCGGCGTCGGCTCGCACGAATTGGGGCGCCGGAGTCCAGGCGCCGCGCAGCCGCGCCTCACCGCTGCCGCGCTCCTGGCCGAGATAGGTCTCGGGCGAGATCCGCTGGGTCGGCTCGGGCTCGGTCGCACCGGCGTCCCCAACGTGCGGGGCCGACTTCGGGACCTGGAGCAACGTGCGCACGACGGCCTCGATCTCCTCGTCCCCGCCTTCACCGATGTGCCCGTAGCGGAGCCGCCCCTTGCGATCCGCCATGAACGACTGCGGCCAGTACTGGGCGCCGAACGCGTTCCAGATGTCCATGTCGTCGTCGAGCGCGACCGGGTAGTCCACCTTCAGGCGCGCCACGGCGTCGCTGACGTTGCCGTGGTCCCGCTCGAAGTCGAACTCGGGCGAGTGCACGCCCACGACGACGAGCCCGTCGGGCGCGTACCGGTCGTACAGCGCGCGGAGGTGCGGGAGAGTTCGGACGCAGTTCACACACGAGTACGTCCAGAAGTCGTAGAGGACGACCTTGCCGCGCAGATCGCTCGGCCGGAGCGGCCCGGAGTTGAGCCAACCCTTGGCGTCGCCGAGATCGGGCGCCGCCGGGCCAACGGGCAGGTGGGCGACGTCGGCCTTGCCGGCCACCGTCTGCGGATCCGAGCCGCTCGCGAAGACGACGGCCGCGGTGGCGAACACGACCAGCGCGAGGGCGACGACCCCGTACTTCCAGCGCCCGGACCCCTGGTTCCCGGATGATCCGTTCCCGGCGGCGCGCTCCTCGGCGATCGTCATGCGGGGATGTTCGGTACGACGGGCCGGTCCGGATGGGGCCAACACCCGATCGCAGGCCGGACCCGACGTCCAGACCCGGCGTCCTGACCCGGAATCCGCCACTGCGGCCGGTACCGTCGATGCGATGCCCCGACCGCGCTCTGGCTTCGCCATGTTCCGAGGCCGATTCCTGCTCGCGCTCGGGCTGACCTTCAGCATCGTCGTCGTCACGGTCGTCGGGACGAACCTGCTCGTCGAGGCGAAGCTCGCGTCGGTCGACCGCGTCGATCTGCAGCTCGCACCGACGCCCGACGGCGGCGGCGGCAACTTCCTGCTCGTCGGCTCCGACACCCGGTCGTTCGTCTCGACCGACTACGACCAGAAGGCGTTCGGCGGCACCGGCGCCGCCGATGGGCAGCGCTCCGACACGATCATGGTCCTCCACGTCGACCCGGACTCGCAGCGAAGCCTCCTCGTCTCGTTCCCGCGCGACCTGTGGGTCGACGTCCCCGGTCGCGGGAAGTCGAAGATCAACGCCGCGTTCAACGACGGTCCACAGGCGATCATCGACACGCTGTCGAACGACTTCGGCGTTCCCATCCAGCACTACGTCGAGGTCAACTTCGAGTCGTTCCGCGGCATCGTCGACGCGATCGGCACCGTGCCCGTCTACTTCCCGGCTGCCGCGCGCGACACCTTGTCGCTCCTCGACATCCCGTTCCCCGGCTGCAACCAGCTCGACGGCGCCCAAGCGCTCTCGTTCGTCCGGTCCCGCCACCTCCAGCTGCTCGACCCGGCGACCGGCCGATGGAAGGACGCCGACGCGATCCCCGACATCGGGCGCATCGCCCGCCAGCAGGCCTTCCTGCGCGAGCTCGGGCGGCAGGCGATGAACGCCGCCGTCTCGAACCCGATCAAGGGCAACCAGGTCATCGACCGAGCGCTGGGTCGGCTCACGCTCGATCAGGACTTCGGTCGCACCGACGTGTTCGCGCTCGTCGACGCGTTCGCCGCCGACGACGACGCGAGTGGGCCCGAGAGCCTCACCGTGCCGAACACCCCCGGTACCGAGGGAGGCCAGTCGGTGCTCCTCGTGCAGCAACCGGAGGCCGACGCGCTCATCGCCGAGACTCAAGGACTTCACCACCGTCGTCCCCGACGCACCTGCCGCCGCGAGCGACGCGTCGGTCGGTGACACGAAGGTGAAGATCCTCAACGCATCCGGCGCCGACGGCGCGGCGGCGAAGGCACTCACTGCGCTCACGGACGCCGGCTTCCAGGGCGGCAGCACCGGGAACGCCAACTCCTCGCTGCAGACGACCGAGGTGCGCTACCAGCCGGGTTCGGACGCCGAGGCAGCACTGGTCGCGAGCTACCTCAGCGGGCCGGTCAAGCTGGTCGAGGACTCGTCGGTGTCGGGTGCCGACGTCACGGTCGTCCTCGGGCGCGGCTTCGGCGGAGTCACGACACCATCGACCTCGGCGGCACCGGCCGAGGCCGGCGGCGGACCGACCCTCGCCCAGCCCGGCTCGCTCGCGCCCGTGCCCGGCGACTGCTGAGGTGCGGGACCGGTAGCGTCACGCCACGGCGCCCCCGAGCCGGCACCCGACCACGAGGACGACGCATGGCCGACATGAACGACTTCAACGCCCAGATCATCGACGAGTTCCGCCAGAACGGCGGGAAGCTCGGCGGCGGCTTCGCGGGTGCACCGATGCTCCTGCTCACGACGACCGGCGCGAAGAGCGGCAAGGAGCGGACGGCCCCGCTCGCGTACCTGCGCGACGGTGACCGCGCCGTGATCTTCGGTTCCAAGGCCGGGGCCGACACCCACCCCGACTGGTTCCACAACCTGCGGGCGAACCCCCGCGTGCGGGTCGAACTCGGCACCGAGACCTTCGACGCCGATGCGGTCATCGCGGAACGGCGCGGAGCGCGATCGTCTCTTCGAGCTGCAGAAGCAGGCCATGCCACCGTTCGCGGAGTACGAGGCGAAGACCGACCGGGTCATCCCGGTGATCGTGCTCGAGCGCGTCGGCTGAGCCCCGGCGAGCGGCGATCTCGCCGGTCCGCCGATCTCGGAACAACCAGTCGGCCACGGTGTTGGACCCTGCGACCCTTTCACCAAGCAGAGAGTCGTCGCCATGCCCAGATACGTCACCCGCGTCCGAACCCCATGGGATCCGTCGCGCGCCTTCACCTACATGTCGGACCTCGAGAACTTCGACGAGTGGGACCCGGGCACGAAGCAGGCGACGAGGGTGCTCGGCAACGCTCCGGGGTTGGGCACCGCGTACGACCTCGTGGTCGAGACCGCGGGGCGCAAGATCACGATGCGTTACGAGACGATCGAGTTCGACGCGCCCCGCCGGGTCGTGGCGCAGGCCGAGACGAAGTCCCTCCGCTCGCTCGACATCATCACGGTCGAGGACGGAGAGGACGGCGGCAGCATCGTGACGTATGACGCCAACCTCTCGCTGCGGGGGTTGGCAAAGCTCGCCACTCCGCTGCTCGCCCTCGCCTTCGGTCGCATCGGCGATCAGGCCGCCGCGGGGCTGCGCGAGGCCCTCGAGGGCACGGAAGCCTGAGCCTCCTCCCCTGCGACCGCTCGCTACTCGGTGATCGGACGGGCGAAGCTGAGCTCGTGACCGTCGGGGTCGCGGACGTGGAAGTAGCGCTCGCCCCACGGCGCGTCCCATGGATCGGTGAGCGGACGGACCCCTGCGGCCACGGCACGCTCGTACATCGCGTCGACGTCGTCCACGTAGAGGATCACCCGGCCCCAGATGCCCGGCAGCGGCGCGTGCTCGAGATCGAGCTGGAGGTTGAGGTACCCGGTCCCGACCCGGAACGTCGCGAACCCCGACTCGATGCTGCCGGAAGCCGGGTCGAAGCCGAGGGCCTCGTAGAACGCCACCGCGGTGGCGAGGTCGGCGGTCGCCAGGGTCACGGCGCTGATCGACTCGATCGGGCTCCTCTCCATCCGCACCAGCCTGCCACCCGGGTCGGGCACCACCGAGGGTCCATCGCCTAGGTTCTCCTGCACGCAGTCGGTGGTAGGGACCGGCTCGTGACCCATCGTGGCGGAGGATCAGGCAATGCGCGTTCGCAGGCTGCTGGCCGTACTGGCCGTGACCACCCTGACCGCCGGCGCTGGCGTCGTCGCCATGGGCGGCGCCCCCACCGGGGCCGCCGCGACCACCGGTTACACCGTCGTGTGGTCCGACGGTGGATGCCAGCTGTCCACCATCGACCTCGCGACGGCTGCCGTCGTCCCGATCGGCGCCACGTCGCAGACCAGCTGCGTGCGCGACCTCGCGGTCTCACCCGAGGGCGTCGTCTACGGGCTCCTCTCCCCGCTGACCAACGCCACCGAGGTCGACCTCGTGCGCTTCGACACGACGACTGGCGCCGCCACCAACCTGGGCCCGATCACCGGATCGTTCGACACCACGATCGGCAACAACGGCGGCATCGCCTTCGCGCCGGACGGGACGCTCCTGGCGACCTTCGCCGCCAACGAGTCCGGCTGCGTGCCGTCCGCGAGCGTGTGCCTGTATCGGGTCGACCCCGCGACCCTGGTGGCCACGCTGATCGGTCCGGCCGGACAGGCGGACAACCCGTTCTTCTACCTGACGGCCTCGTGCGCGGGCTCGACCCTGTCGACCGAGTTCGTCGAGCGGGGGTTCACGTCGGAGTCCGACGGAGCGGTCGGGGCGGCGAACGGCTTGTCCAACCAGCAGCTCGCCTCGTGGAACGGTTCACCGGCGCGGCGACACCGCGGTGCCGCGCTGCCCAGCAACTTCGACGTCGGGGGCCTCGAGTACGACCGGGTGCCCGGCACGCTGTACGCGTTGGGTCTCGAGCTCGACGGCCAGTCGACCACGAGCCCCGACAGCGCCGAACCCGCAGCTGTTCGCCGGCGCGTCGCTCTACACGGTCGACCCCGCGACGGGCGCGGTGGCCATCGTCTCCAGCGTCCCGAACACCGAGCTCGTCGTCGACAGCCTGGCGATCCCCGGCACCTGCGCCGCACCGGCAGCCGTCGAGCTCCAGCCCCGCTTCACCGGCTGACGTTCCGGGCTTCTGCTGCCCTGCGAAGGGGCGGGTCGGGCACGTGGACCCGTCGAGCGCCTAGGGTGTCCCGATCGTGCGACTGGCGGTAGGGGCCGGTCCCGGGCGGAGGATCTCTTGATGCGCGTTCGCAAGCTGCTGGCCATGCTGGCCGCCACGACCCTCACTGCCGGTGTCGGTGTCGTCGCGATGGGGGGAGCGCCGACCGGCGCGGCCGAGACGAGCGGCTACACCATCGTCGCGATCGGCGAAGAGGGCTGTCAGCTCTCCACGATCGACCTCACGACCGGCGCGGTGGCGCCGATCGGCGCCACCGCGCAGGACAGCTGCGTGAGCGATCTCGCGGTGGCGCCCGACGCCACGGTCTACGGCTTGGACGGACCCACGGCCGTGGCGCTCACCGTGGACCTCATCCGCTTCGACACCACCACGGGTGCCCCCACGAACCTCGGACCACTCACCGGAAGCTTCACCGACTCGTTCGTCGCAAACGGAGGCATCACCTTCGCGGCCGACGGCACCATGTACGTGCACATGGTCACCGACGAAGCGGGGTGTGACGGCGCCGAGGTCTGCCTGTACCGGGTCGATCCGGCGACGCGCAACGCCACGCTCGTCGGCCCCTCCACCCAGGTGAAAGCGAGCTTCTTCTACCTGACCGCCGCGTGCAGCGGCACGACCCTCTCGACGCAGTACCAGGTCGGCGAGAGCTCGGTCGAGCAGAGTGCCCCGTTCGGTGACGGCGTGCAGGCCGCGGACTTCGACCAGCGGCTCACCTCCTGGAACACGACCACCGGCGCATCGACCCCGGGCGCCGACCTCTTCGCCGGCCTCAACGTGACCGGCCTCGAGTTCGACCGGGTCACCGGCACGCTGTACCTGCTCGCGCGCGAGCGTGCAGCCCCCCCAGGCGGTCCCCGACGAGGCGACGACGGATCCGACGGTCGAACCGCAATACGCGGACGGAGTCTCGCTCTACACCCTCGACGCGGCCACCGGGGCGACGACCTTCGTCGCCGACCTGGACTCCGAGCTCGTCGTGGACTCGCTCGGCATCGCCGGAACCTGCGCCGCGCCCGCCGTCGAGCTCGTCCCGACCTTCACCGGTTGATCCCGAAAGAGCGCGAGTAGCGTCCCCCGCACATTCGGACGGGGGAGCCGCGATGCGCTTGTGGAGCGACGAGTTCGAGGCGCTGCGTCCGCAGCTGCGCGAGGAGTCGGCGGCGTTCCTCGCGACCTGGGACATCCCGCCCGACGACCCGAACCTCTCGCAGGCCGAGATGGTCGCGCGGGCGCGCGTCGAGCGGGAAGGGTCGGTGCACCGCTCCGACAAGGCAGTCGATCGCACCATCGAGGGGGCCGGCGGTCCGATCCGGCTGCGCACGTTCGTGCCCGAGCAGGGCGGCACCGTCGACGCGGTCTTCCTGCACCTCCATGGCGGCGGCTGGTTCGTCGGGTCGCCGGAGATGACCGACCTGCTCAACGAGATGGTCGCCGACACACTGAACGTCGCGGTCGTGAGCGTCGACTACCGCCTCGCACCCGAGCACCCCTTCCCCGCCGGGCCCGACGACTGCGAGACGGCGGCGGTGTGGCTGCTCGAGCACGCCGAGCGCGAGTTCGGCTCGTCCCGCCTGCTCATCGGCGGCGAGTCCGCCGGCGGGCACCTGTCCGCGCTGACGCTGCTCCGCATGCGCGACCGTCACCAGGCCGCCGACCGGTTCATCGGCGCGAACCTCGTCTTCGGCGTCTACGACCTCGGGCACACACCGAGCCAGCGCGGGATCGAGATCCCACCGGGTACCGACATCCTCACCGTCGACGGCACCGCGCGGTTCACCGAGCTCTTCACCCCGGGCATGACGCGTGAGGAGCGGCGCGATCCGGAGATCTCGCCGCTGTACGCGTCGCTGCACGACCTGCCACCCGCGCTGTTCACCGTCGGCACCCATGACCACCTCCGCGACGACACCCTCTTCCTCGCGTCGCGTTGGGAAGCATCCGGCAACCGGACCGAGCTCCTCGTCTACCCGGACGCACCGCACGGCTGCATCGCACTGCCGTCGGTCGCTGCGCACTGGTTCCCGCGGATGCTCGACTTCCTCCGCGGCTGCCTCGCGGCCTGAGCGCCAGTTGGCACCCGACCCCGCGATCGTCACCGACCCGGCGGACATCACCCCCGGCTGGATCACGGACGTGCTTCGCGCGTCGGGGCACGACGTGACGGTGGCTGCCGTCGTCGCCGAACCCGTCGGCACCGGGCAGATGGCGCACAACGAGCGATTCACCCTCACCTACGACGGCGAACCCGGCGACGCGCCCTGCACGCTGGTCGGCAAGTTCCCGTCACCCAGCGAGGAGAGCCGGGCCGCGGGCGCCGCCGGCGGCTATCGGAACGAGGTGCGCTTCTACACCGACCTCGCCACCGGCCTCGCGGTGCGCACCCCACGGTGCTGGCACGGCGCGGTGAACGACGAGAGCACCGAGTTCACCCTGATGCTCGAGGACCTCGCCCCGGCCCGGCAGGGCGACCAGCTCGCCGGATGCTCCGGAGCGCAGCTCGTGGTCGCGGCGCGGAACCTGGCCGGCCTGCATGCACCGCGGTGGTGCGACCCGTCGCTCCGCGAGCTCGCGTGGATGCAGAACAGCCTCGGCGACCAGGCCGTCGTCATCGTCGAGCTCGTCACGCCCATGTTCGTAGAGCGGTACGCCGATCGGTTGACGCCCGCGACCGTGCAGGTGCTGGAGACGTTCGGCGCACGGATCGAGCAGTGGTTCGCGTCGGAACCCGCCCGCTTCACCGTCACCCACGGCGACTACCGCCTCGACAACCTCATGTTCCACGATGCGCTCGACGGCACCCATCCCGAGCCGGTCGCCGCGGTCGACTGGCAGACGGTCAGCATCGCCAGCGGCGGCCGCGACCTCGCCTACCTGCTGGGCAACAGCGTCGAGCCCGACCTGCGGCGGGAGGTGGAGGGCGACGTGCGCGCCGCATACCTCGACCGACTCGTCGAGCTCGGCGTCGACGACGCGACCCTCGACGTCGTCGCGGCCGACGAGCGACACGGCGCGTTCCAGGGACCGTTCATCACGATGCTCGGTGCGATCGCCGTCGGCCGCACCCCTCGCGGCGACGACATGTTCGTCGCGATGGCCGAACGCAGTGCCACCCAGATCCGGGACCTCGACGCCCTGGATCTGCTCGTCTGACGCGCACGCGTGCCGTCGCGGTCTCAGTCGCGCGCTCGGTAGGCCTCGACGATGGGTGCGAGCTCGGTGGGGGTGGCGCCGTGGAGGATCACGCCGTCACAGCCGAGGGCGAGCTGATTGCGGATCGCGTCGACGCACTGGTCGGGGGTCCCCGTCGCGGCCGGGGCCAGCCAGTCGTCGGGGATGAGCGTGGCGACGTGCTCGAGCTGCTCGGTGGTCGCGGTCTGGTCGAAGCCGCCCGCGAAGCTCGACACCATCTCGTCGGCCCGGAAACGCTCCAGCACGGCAGGGTCCCAGTCGTTGGTGCGGACGAGCAGGTCGCCGTAGCCCTGGAGGTAGGTCGCGAGGCGGCCGACCGTCTTCTTCATCCGGAGGTCGTGGTCGAGGTGGTCGCCGATCGTGGCGAAGCACGACCAGACGCGCACCGACGCCGGGTCGCGGCCGGCGGCAACGGCTGCGGCCTTCACGGTCGCCACGCAGCGCGCCGTCGTCTCGTCGGTGAAGAAGGTGTGCAGCACGACGTCGTCGAAGCACCGGCCGCCGAGGGCGAGCGAGTTCGGACCGAACGCAACGAGGAGCAGCGGGATGTCCTCGTCGAACGTCGGGTCGAGACGCAGGACGGGCCAGGAGCCGGCCGGGCCGTCGTGCCCGATGATCGTCTCCCCGTGCCAGAGGCGGCGCATCAAGCCCGCGAAGTCCTCCAGCTGCGCGGTGGTGATGCGCGGGATGCCGAACGCGTCCTGCATCATCGTGATCCCGCGCCCGAGGCCGAGGGTGAAGCGGCCGCGCCCGTCGGCGGTCTGGGTGAGCCGGTGCATGGTCGTCGCGTACGACGCGGTCACCAGCGGGTGGCGCGTGTTGTGGTTCGTCGCTGCCGTAGCGATGTCGATCCGCTCGGTGACGGCGCCGGCCGCGCCCGAGAGCGTCGCGGCCTCCTTGATGTTGTAGCGCTCGGAGAGGAACGCGGTCCCCAGCCCCATCGTCTCGCCCGTGCGCACCTCGTCGATCAGGTCGCGGGGCGACCGGGGTTGGCCGGCCAGCGCGTAGAAGCCGAGCTCGTGCAGGACTCGATCCATCCCGGCAGCCTCGCAGGTCGGGCCCCCAACGTGCGCAGCCGGTTCCGCCGTGCACGCGCGTCCCGGCGCTACCGTGCGCCCCATGCGCATCTCCCGGGTCTTCACCGCCCTCGTCCTCGCCGGCACGCTCGCCGCCACGACCGTCGGCACCGCGACGGCCGGTACCGGAACGCAGAGCGGGAGCAGCTCCAAGAGCACCACGCAGACCACGAAGTTCACGGTCATCCTCACCTCGCAGCAGACCGTGCTCGAGCAGGTCGGCGCCGGCGGCGACACCACCTACGGGTGGAACCAGCTCACCGGCACCGCGTCGAGCGCCTCGGGCGACATCGGCGTGACGCTGCTCGGCAACGTCGTCTACACGAACGGGGAAGGGCCGTTCTTCGGCTTCCTGACGCTGGAGTTCGCGTCGCTCTCGACGGTCGGCCTCCGCATCGACGGGCGGGCGACCAAGGGCTCCGACGGCGTCACCGAGCTCGCCGCGAAGATGAAGGTCATCGGCGGGAACGCCGCGCTCACCGGCGCCAAAGGCACGGGCTCCTTCTCCGGCAGCCGCCGGGACGATCTCGGTGGGGCCGTCGAGCTCCAGGTGACGGTCAAGCTCCGGGGCATCGACATCGGGTAGTCCCCCGTTCTTGGGGGTCGGAATCGGCCCTTGCGTCGGACTTAAAAACAGTATTTACTTGTTCTTAAGTCCAGCGCAGGAGGTCACCATGACCGACCGGAGCACCACCCCCACGAACCCCCAGCGGCCGGTGGCCGTGATCACGGGAGCGTCGCAGGGCCTCGGCCTCGCGCTGGCCTCCCGGCTCGCCGACGACGGCTGGGCCCTCGTGCTCGACGCCCGCCGCGCGGACCGCCTCGAGGCCGCCGCCCGCAGCCTCGCCGAGCGCACCACCGTCGTGGCACTCGCGGGCGACGTCGCCGACGCCGACCACCGCCGTGCGATCGCCTCCGCTGCCAGGTCACTCGGGTCGGTGCGACTGCTCGTGAACAACGCGAGCACGCTGGGCGCGAGCCCGCTGCCGTCGCTCAGCAGCATCGATGCCGACACGCTTCGCCGCGTCTTCGACGTGAACCTGGTCGCGCCGATCGCACTCGCGCAGGCCCTCGACGACGACCTCGCGCCGGACGCCACGATCGTGAACATCACCTCGGACGCCGGGGTCGAGGCGTACGAGGGATGGGGCGGGTACGGCGCCTCGAAGGCCGCGCTCGAGCACGCCAGCCGCGTGCTCGCCGCGGAGCGACCCGACCGACGGGTCCTCGTCGTCGATCCCGGTGACATGCGCACCGAGATGCACCAGGACGCGTTCCCGGGCGAGGACATCTCCGATCGCCCGGAGCCCGACTCGAGCGTGCCCGGGCTGGTGGCGTTGATCGACGGCACCCAACCCAGCGGCCGGTACGAGGCGCGCGCCCTCGTCGGCACCTCGCCCGGGGGCGGGCAGCCGTGACCGCGCTCACCGACCCGCCGAACCCCACCTCGATCGGGCTCGACTTCGCGCTCGGTCCGCGCAACGAGGCCCAGGAGCCGGCCGAGGCGCGCGGGACCGCGCGCGACGCGGTCCGCCTGCTGGTCAGCGACGGCGACGCACCACCCGTCGACACCCGCTTCGACCGGATCGGCGAGTTCCTGCACGCTGGTGACCTCCTCGTGGTCAACACATCCGCGACCGTCGCCGCTGCGCTCGACGGGCGTCTCCCCGACGGTGAGCCGGCGATCGTGCACCTGTCCGGCGCGCTCCCGGGCGGGGTCTGGCTCGTCGAGGTCCGCCGCCCGCACGACGGCAGCACCGCCGCATGGGCACTCGAGGAAGCGGTCGAGGTCGCGCTCGTCGAGGGTGGACGCGTCCAGCTGCTCACTCCGTTCGAGCACTCACAGCGCCTCTGGATCGCCGCGCTCGACCTGCCGGCCGAGGATCCGCTCGCCTACCTGGCGTGGCACGGCCGACCGATCCGGTACCGGCATGTGCCCCGCGAGTGGCCCCTCTCGGCGTACCAGACCGTGTTCGGCACCGAGCCGGGGAGTGCGGAGATGCCGAGTGCGAGCCGACCGTTCACCCCCCAGCTGGTGACCGAACTGGTGACGCGAGGCGTCGGCATCGCCCCGCTCGTGTTGCACACCGGCGTGTCGTCGCTCGAGGGCGGCGAGCGCCCGTACCCCGAGCGCTACCGCGTGGTGGAGACGACCGCCACCGCCATCGACGACACCCGCCGCAACGGCGGGCGCGTGATCGCCGCCGGCACCACGGTCGTGCGGGCGCTCGCCACGGTCACCGACCGACACGGCCAGGTGCATCCCGGTCAGGGCTGGACCGATGTCGTCGTGACCGGCGGCGACCGAGCTCCGTTCGGTCGACGGGTTGCTCACCGGTTGGCACGAGCCCGAGTCCACCCACCTGTGGATGCTCCAGGCGTTCGCGACCCCCTGCGTCCTCGAGGCCGCCTATCGCCGAGCCCTGGAGCTGGGATACCTGTGGCACGAGTTCGGCGATACTCACCTCATCATGCGATCGCCTCGGAGCGTGACCCCGTGAGCCGCACGGGTCCGGAGACCCCGCCCACACTGCCCTCGGGTCGCCGGTCGGTCCTGTACGCCGTCCGTCGGCGCGGTGAGGCGACCGCCGACCAGGTCGCCGACCAGCTCGGCATGACCGTCAGCGGCGCCCGGCAGCACCTCAGCGCGCTCGCCGACGACGGCCTCGTGGAGGTCGACGAGCTCGCGCCCGAGGGAGCCAAACGGGGTCGCCGCACGCTCCTCTACTCGGCGACGCCGGCCGCCGACGACTTCTTCCCGAAGGCCTACGGCGAGCTCACCAACGAGCTCCTCGGCTACGTCGCCGACACCGACACCGCACTGCTCGACGGGCTGTTCTCGAAGCGCCGCGAGCAACGGATCGCCGGCGCCCAGGCGCGCCTCGGCTCGAAGCGAAGCCTGAAGGCAAAGGTTGCGGAGCTCACCAAGATCCTCGACGAAGACGGCTACTTCGCGTCGTTCGAGGAGGCGTCACCGGGCGTGTTCGTGATCGTGGAGCACAACTGCGCGATCTGGGCCGTCGCCCAGCGCTACGGCCAGGCGTGCGCGAGCGAGCTCGACTTCATCCGCGCGGTGCTCCCCGACGCCGAGGTCGAGCGCGTCCAACACATGGTGGCCGGGGCCCGGCGGTGCGCCTATGAGGTCAAGGCCTTCGCGGACGCGGCCTGAGCGCCCGACCGAGCCGCCTGACCGAGCCGGGCGTTCTCCGAATCGTCACTCGCTGTTCCCTCTGCGGCCAGACGTTCGTCGCGATCGCCTGGCAGAGTGCGCCTCGGAACGTCCACCGGCTTCCCCCCGGTCGCGGTGGACGGATCCAGGTCGCCGTCCCCGGCGCCAGCACCGACCCCGTCCGCGGCCACCCGGGACGGGGTCGGTCTCATTCCCGGCCGAGCACCGCCAGCGCAGCCGTGACGACGTCGTCGACCGGCCGATTCCCGTCGAGTCGCACGACACCGTCGAGCTCGAGGGCTTCGAGCTGCGACGCGAGCAGCGACGGGCCGGCGTAGTGGCCGGTCCGGGACGCGAGGCGGTCGGCCAGCACCTCGGGCGGGACCACGAGCGCGAGGACGACCACGTCCGCGAGGTCGCCCACCAGTCGGGTGCGGTACCCAGCCCGGAGCGCGGAGCACGCGAGCACGATCCCTGGATCACGGTGCTCCACGAGGACGTCGTGGAGCCGGTCGAGCCAGGGACCCCGGGCCGCGTCGTCGAGGGGGTGGCCGGCACGCATGCGGGCCACGGCCTCGGCGGAGTGGTAGTCGTCGGCGTCGACGAACGGCACCCCGAGCCGGTGCGCGAGCGCCCGGCCCACCGTCGTCTTGCCCGCACCGGCGGGCCCCATGATCACGACGTTCCTCACGGGTTCACTCCAACGCCATGCATCGCCTGACAGTCTGGTGCGAAGCACCGCGCGGCTCGACGCGCGCACCCGACAACCCATCCGACGGGAGCAGCATGCAGGCGATCACGGTCATCCCCCACCAGGCCGGGAGCGCGCAGCTCGGCGACGTCGACGACCCGGACCCGATCCTCGGCTCGGTGCTGGTCGAGGCGATCGCCGTCGGGGTCTGCGGCACCGATCTCGAGATCACCTCCGGGGCCTACGGGTGGAGCCCACCGGGCGCCGAGCGGCTGGTCCTCGGCCACGAGTCGCTCGGCCGCGTCCTCGACCCCGGGCCGGCGAGCGGCCTGTCGGCCGGCGACCTCGTCGTCGGCATCGTCCGGCGACCCGATGCGGTCCCGTGCCCGAGCTGCGCCGTGGGCGAGTGGGACATGTGCCGGAACGGCCAGTACACCGAGCGCGGCATCAAAGCTGTCGACGGGTACATGTCCGAGCGTTGGCGGATCGAGCCCGAGTACGCCGTCCAGGTCGATCCGACCCTCGGTGTGCTCGGTGTCTTGCTCGAGCCGACGACCGTCGTGGCGAAGGCCTGGGAGGTCGTCGGATCCTCCGGGCTCCGCGCCTTCTGGGAGCCGAGCACCGTGCTCGTCACCGGCGCGGGGCCGATCGGCCTCCTCGCCGCGATGCTCGGCGCGCAACGGGGCCTGGACGTGCACGTCCTCGACCGGGCGGACTCCGGACCGAAGCCCGACCTCGTGCGTGCGCTGGGCGCGACGTACCACACCGGGTCGGTTGCCGATCTCGGCTTCGAGCCGGACATCGTGATCGAGTGCACCGGTGTTCGATCGCTCATCCTCGACAGCGTCGAGCGCCTCGCATCGGGCGGGGTGGTGTGCCTCACAGGCATCGCCAGCGCCGACCCCAACCCGGTGCCGGCACCGGCGACCCCGCTCGGGAACGAGATCGTGCTCCAGAACAAGGTCATCGTCGGCTCCGTGAACGCGAACCGGCGGCACTACTACAAGGCGGCCCAGGCGCTGCAGCGCGCCGATCGCGATTGGCTGGCCCGCCTGATCACCCGCAGGGTCGAGCCGGCCCGGTTCGCCGACGCCTTGCAACGCGATCCCGACGACATCAAGGCCGTGATCCAGTTCGCGGAGCTCTGAGCGCTATGCGTTTCGAAGCCGTCGGTCCGGGGTAGCGCTCCCGCAGAGGTCCCGGTTCACGGGATCTCACGCACTGAGGGGGAATGCGATGGAGCTCACCGCAGCGAAGGACCGCGCCGAACAGAGCCTGCTGCACCTGGCGGAACAGGCCGGCTCTTCACGACGGGCGCGTGTGCTCCAGGACCAGGCCCAGCGCCTCGAGCACAAGTACGGGCGCAAGCTCGAGCGGCTCGCGAAGCAGCTGCCCCTCGACACACCGCTCGACAAGCGCCGCCGCCACCGGACCCGTCGTCGCGCCCTCGAGGTCGGGATGGTCATCGTCGTCGTGGCCGGCGTAGCCGGCGCGTACCTGGCGCTGCGCCACCGGGACTCCGACGTCCGATACTCGGACCCCGAGGTTCCGGACCCTGAAGTGCCGGACCCTGCGCCGCGGACCGACGAACGGGTACCCGCGGACAGCGCCGACGACGTCCCGTCCCGCAACGGGAGCACGAAGTCGGACGTACCGTCCTGACGCCGTCGCCTCAGCGGCGGTCGAGCACGATCACCGGGATCTTCCGGTCGGTGCGCGCCTGGTAGTCGGCGTACCCGCCCTTGTTGACCGCGTTCGCCTCGTCCCAGAGCCGCTGGCGCTCGTCGCCGTCGGCGACGCGCGCCCGCACCGGGATCCGCTCCCGCCCGATCTGGACCTCGACGTCGGGGTCGGCCATGAGGTTGTGGTACCAGCCGGGGTGCTTCGGGTCGCCGCCTTTCGACGCGATCACCGCGAAGCCGTCGCCCGCGGGCACGTAGAGGAGCGCGGAGGTGCGCGGCTCCTTCGTCTTCCGACCGACGGTCCGCAGCAGGAGCATCGGCCGACCGCCGATGCTCCGGCCGATCCGACCGTCGGTCGTCTCGTAGACCCACTGATGGACCGTGAGGCCCTTGGCCAGGAAACGCATGACCCGCTCGTCCATCCCCGGACCCTAGGCCGCCTCCGCAATACGCTGCCCCGATGGCGCTTCCCACCGAACCCACTCCGATCGAGCCCACCCCGCCCGAAGGCGGCGGCACCGACACCACGAAGTGGTGGTGGATCATCGGCGGGATCTTCGCCGGTGCGCTGCTGATCGGCGCGCTCATCGTCCTCCTCAGCAGCGGGAGCGGCGACGACAGCGTGACGACGCCCACGAACCCGCCCTCGTCGTCCACGTCGAGCAGCAGCACGCCGAGCTCGACGACCACGACGGCGCCGGTCACACCCGGGCAGCCCGTCATCGGGCAGTTCACCGCTGCGCCGTCACCCGTCACCTGCAACGGCGGGAACCCCTCGCTCAGCCTCCAGTGGTCCACGCAGCACGCGAACAACGTGACGATCGAGACCGACGGGGTGCCCCAGCCGAACACGTACCCGCCGACCGGCAGCACCACGCTGCTGTTCAACTGCGCCAACGCGCAGCACAACTACACGCTCGTGGCCAACGGCTCCGACAACCTCACCGCGCGCCAGCAGCTGACGGTGCAGGGCGTGGCCGCGCCCACCTCGCCGCCGACCCAGCCGCCGACGACCACCACAACAAAGCCGCCGGCCACCACGACGTCGACCGAGCCCGACACCACCACCACCACGACCAACCCGGTCGAGATCCCGGTCGCGGTGACGATCGACGACCAGGGCAACGAGCACGACCCGATGACCCTCGTCGCCGATCCCACACAGACGACGGCCGGCTCGATCCAGTTCACGGTGAAGAACGCCGGCCAGCAGAACCACTCGTTCTTCGTCGTGCAGACCGACCTGCCCTTCGACGAGCTCCCGGTCGATCCCGACACCAACAAGGTCGACTTCAACGACCAGGTGGTGAAGGTCGGGAAGATCGGGAAGTTCGGCCCGGGGAAGACCAAGCAGCTCACGCTCACCCTCGAGCCGGGCACCTACGTGCTGATCGACAACCTGCCCGGGAACTACGAGCTCGGCGCCCGCGCCGCGTTCACCGTCGTCCTCGGCCCGCCCGCCCCACCCGGCCCCTAGCGAAGGGTGCCGCCCCTCGTCGTCCTCCTGCCACCGTCGGAGGGCAAGGCCCCGGGTGGGCGCGGTCGGTTCGGCCTGCGCTCGGGTTCGTTCCGCACCCTCGGCACCGAACGCGCGCAGGTCGCAGCAGCTCTCGGTCGCGCGGCCCGTGGGCGTGGCGCGGCGAAGCTCTTCGGGGTCGGCGGTGACGCGCTGGTTCGGGCCGTCGCCGCGAGCCGCGACGTCGTCGGTTCGCCCACCCTCCCGGCGCACGAGCGGTACACGGGGGTGGTCTGGCAGCACCTGGATCCCGCCACACTGACGCGCGCGGCCCGGGCGCGCGCCGAGTCCGGGGTCGTTGCGGTGTCGGGCCTCCTCGGACTCGTCGGCTTCGACGATCCGGTGCCCGACTACCGCTGCAAGATGGGGGCGAGCCTCCCGCCGCTCGGCAAGCTGTCGCGGTGGTGGCGACCGCGGCTGACCGAAGCGCTGGCCGCCCGGATCGGGACCGCGACCGTCGTCGACCTGCTCCCCGAGGAGCACGCCGCGGCCCTCGACCGAGCACTGCTCGCCGAGGCGGCCCGCCACTATCTGCGGGTGGAGTTCACCGACGGGGGCGGGCGCGCCGCAGGCCACGGCGCCAAGGCTGCGAAGGGCCTGGCGGCCCGGGCCGTGCTCGGGGCAACGGCGGCGAAGGTGGAGCAGACGCTGGCGGCCTTCCGCGTCGAGCCCGGGACCCCGATCGGGGCCTGGCGCTTCGCCGGCTCCGAGGTCGCCGGGGCGCTCACCACGGTGCGGATCGAGGCCCGCAAAGGCCCTTGAGTCGGGCCTTCGGGCGTCCGATGAGGACGTATGCAGGCAGTCTGGGTCTGGGTTCGCTGGACCCGTTGGCACCTCACGCTCCTGATCGTCGCGGTCGCCGCGCTCGTGATCGCGCTCGACGTGATGACGGCCTGGCAGGACGTGAACCTGGGCCACCTCGGGCGGGTCGGGATGTCCCCGGCGCTGCCGGTCGGCATCGTGCTGGCGTGCATGGTCGGGCTGCGCCGCCTCGGCCTGGACCGCGCCAACCTCATGGCGTGGCGGGAGTTCCTCGGCATCGGCGGCGCGGTGCTCATCTACGGGATCTTCCAGTACAGCGAGCACATCGGCGGCTTCCAGGAGGCCATCGGGCTCGTGCTCGGCGCGCTCGACGAGGAGCTCGTGTACCGGCTCGCGGTGCTGATCGTCGTCGGGGCCGGGTGTGCGGCGCTGCTGGGAAGGAACTGGCGCAACCCGGAGAACTGGGGGCTCGGGCCCGGACTCATCGCGATGCTCGCGTCGGGCTTCGTGTTCATGCTCCTGCCCGGACACGTCGCGCAGATGAGCAGCACGACGCGCGCGCTGCCGTTCGTCGCGCTCGGCATCATCCTCGCCTACGCGGTGCTGCGGACGGGCGCGCTGCTCCCGGCGGTCGTCGTGCACGCGCTCCTGAACCTCGCGACCATCGCCGCGCTCACCGACAACGTCGCGAACGTGTGGCGCGTCCTGTTCGCCGCGATGGTGCTCGTCACGCTCGTGCTCGCCACCATCGTGGCCGGGGTGCGGCTCGGCATCCTCAAGCGGGTCGAGGTGGAATCGGTCTGGCGTTACCGACCGTATGCGGAGTACAAGTCTGGGCTGTGACCAGCATCCTCAGCGGTACCCGTGTGCTCGAAGTCGCAGCCTGGACGTTCGTCCCCTCCGCCGGCGCCATCCTCGCCGACTGGGGCGCCGACGTCCTGAAGATCGAGCACCCGGCCACGGGTGACCCGCAGCGGGGCCTGTCCACCATGGGGGTGTCGCTCGGCGACCCCACCGCGGTGAACTTCATGATCGAGATCCCGAACCGCGGGAAGCGCAGCGTCGCGATCGACCTCAAGACCGACGACGGACGCGAGCTGCTGTATCGACTCGCGGAGACCGCCGACGTCTTCCTCACGAACTCGCTGCCCGACATGCGCGAGTCGTTGCAGTTCGACGTCGAGCACATCCGGGCCCGGAACCCGAACATCATCTACGCGCGGGGGCACGGGCAGGGCGCGAAGGGGCCCGACGCTCGCAAAGGGGGGTACGACGGTGCGTCCTACTGGTCGCGCGGTGGCGTCGGCGACACGCTGCGGGCCCCCGACACCGACGAACCGGCGGGGATGCGCCCGGCGATCGGCGACGTCATGGGCGGGCTCACCCTCGCCGGTGGGATCGCGGCCGCACTGTTCCACCGCGAGAAGACCGGGGAGGCGACCGTCGTCGACACGTCGCTGATGGGCACCGCGATGTGGCAGCTCCAGCCCGACATCGTCATGACCCGGCTCAACGGGCTCGACGAGATCGTGCGCTTCAAGAACAACGCGATCGCGAACCCACTCGTCGGCAACTACCGCACCCAGGACGGGCGCTGGGTCTTCCTGAACATGATGCAGGCCGACAAGTTCTGGGCCGACTTCTGCACCCACCTCGGGCGCACCGACCTCATCGACGACGAGCGCTTCCGCGATGCCACGGTGCGCGCCGAGCACCGCGACGCGTGTGTCGAGGAGATCCGGAGCACGTTCGCGTCGCGACCACTCGCCGAGTGGCGCGAGGCGCTCGCGACGATGCAGGGCGTGTGGGCGCCGGTGCAGCGCGTCCCGGAGCTGGCGACCGACGAGCAGGTCGTCGCCAACGGGTACCTCCGGCCCGTCACCGACACCGACGGCAACGAGTTCGAGCTCGTCGGCGCCCCGGTGCAGTTCGACGAGCAACCCCACGACCTGCGGGGCGCGCCGGCCCACGGCGAGCACACCGACGAGGTGCTCGCCGAGCTCGGGTACACGTGGGACGAGATCGTGGCGTTCAAGGTCTCCGGCGCCGTCCTCTAGAACAGGAACCGGGAGGACAGGAAGAGGGAGGACAGGAACTCGTTCCAGCCCGTCTGGTTGTGCGCTTGCCGTGCCTCTGGCACCGTGGTGCGCACACGGGATCAAGGGGGAAGCCGGTGAAGGTCCGCCCGCTCGCACCGGCGCTCGGCGTCGAGGTCACCGAGCTTCGATGCCGGGACGCGGCTCGATCCGGCGGACGTCGATGCGCTCCTCCGCGCGTACGACGAGCACCACCTGCTGGTCTTCCGAGACCAGGACCTCACCGACGACGAGCAGGAGCGCTTCGCGGCCTGGTTCGGCCCGCCGATCGACGAGATGGGCAATGGTGAGACGTCCGGCTTCATCTCGAACGTGCAGCCCGATGCGGCAGGTGACGGTCCGCTTCCGTTCCACTCCGATCTCACGTTCACCCCGCAACCGGTGATGGGGATCACCCTGTACGCGATGGAGCTGCCACCCGGCGGCACGTCGACCTGGTTCGCGAACGCGACCGCCGCCGCCGCGGACCTCCCCACCGACCTGCGGGCACGCGTCGAGGGGCGCGAGGTGACGCACTCGCTCGCCACCTTCGTGACCGGGCGGGACGACAGCAAGTCGCGCGAGCACGACCTCGGCCCGACGGTGCCTCGCGCGACGCATCCGGTGCTGCGACCCAACCCGCGTACCGGCATGGAGATCCTGTTCGTCACCGACCTCCACGCCGAGCGGATCCATCAGCCTTCGGGTGCCGACCTCCCCGACGACGACGCCGCCGCGCTCCTCGAAGAGCTGCTCGCGCATCTCTACCGGCCCGAGCACCTCTACGAGCACCAGTGGAAGCTGCACGACCTGCTCATCTGGGACAACCAGGCGATCCAACACAAGCGCGAGGACGTGAGCGACGCGAAGCCACGCACCTTCCGCCGCAACTCGCTGAACACCGCCCGCTGGATCGAGCTCGTCCCCATGCCCGGCGCCTAGCAGCTAGCCGCGCCTGCCCTCATGTTCTTGGCACGCTGACACGCGCTCTGCGCGTACGAACGTGCCAAGAACGGGCAGGGGCGGAGTCAGTAGGCGTCGAGGATGTCGACGACGAAGACGAGGGTGTCGGTGCCCTTGATCTTCGGGGGCGAGCCCGCAGTGCCGTAGCCCTTGTCGGGCGGCACGACCAGCAACACCTGCGACCCGACGGTCTGGCCGACGAGGCCCTCGTCCCACCCGGCGATGACTTGTTGGGTCCCGATCCCGAAGTCGATCGGCTGCCCGCGGTCCCACGACGAGTCGAACTTCTTCCCCGTGTCCCAGATCACGCCGGTGTACTGGACGGTGACGGTCTGCCCGGCCTCCACCACCGCACCGGTGCCGGTGATCAGCGGCTGCACGACGAGCTGCGTCGGCGCGTCGGTCTTCGGCACCTTGATGGCGGGCTTCCCGTTCTTGGCGAGCGTGACCGTCGGGAGACCCGCGACGGGCGGGACCGCAGTACCGGTCGCCTTGGCGATCGGGACCCGCACGCCGGTCACATCGACGACGAAGAGGATCGTGTCGCCCTTCTTCGCGGGGCCACCTTGCTGCTCGAGCTTCGCTGCGATCCCCTCGCTCGGAGCGATCGCGACCAACGTGCGGCTACCGACGGTCGCACCGATGAGTCCCTGGACCAGCCCGGTGACGGCCTTGCTCTTGTCGAGGGTGATCGTCGCCGGCGCTTTGTCGAACGACGTCTCGATCTGCTCCCCCGTGCGCCCGTCGACGGCGAGGTAGTTGAAGGTGATCTTGTCGCCCTTGCCGAGCTTGTCACCCGTTCCCTCGAGGACCTGCTTGCTGGTGCTCTTCTTCACCTTGAACGGCTGGTCGAACTCGAGCGTCGGCGGCTGACCGACCACTCCGGTGACGGTGACCTTCGACAACGGATCGGGCGCGGCGCCCGCCGGCACCATCGTTCCGACCGACACGATCGAGATCGCGATCATCACCAGGACGGCACCGAGACGCTTCACGCTGAGCCTTTCGAACGGGGAAGTGCGCACCCGCGAGGGCGCGGAGAGCAGCAGGACGGGCTCGTCAGGCTACCGACACGGGCCACGAATGCGACCGCGGGTCCCCAGCGTCCACCCAGGCACCGCTCGGGCGTTGCTCAGTCTTCGAGCGGCAACCCGGGAGCGCGCAGCCCACCCCCGGCATAGACCGTCTCCCCCGAGATGTAGCTCGACGCCCCGGACGCGAAGAAGACGATGGGCCACGCGATCTCCTCGGGGTCGCCGGCGCGTCCGGTCGCGCTCGCGGCACCACCGACGGCATCGGGATCCCGACCGATCTTCGCCATGGCGCGCACGAAGCCCTCGCTCTTGATCGCGCCCACACGTACACAGTTCACGCGGATCCCGCTCGGGGTCAGCGCGGCAGCGAAGCTCTTCGTGAGGTTCTCGACGCCCGCCTTCGCTGCGCCGTAGGGCGCAACGTCGGGGAGACCCTGCGCAGCTGCACCCGACGACACGTTCACGATCGCACCCGAGCCCCGCTCCTGCATGTGCGGCGCCACCCGGTGCGACAAGACGAAGACGCTGCGCAGGTTCAGATCGAGCATGTTCTGGTAGTAGTCGGGTGTCCACGCCTCGAAGGGGTGGTTGTGGCTCCCACCGGCGTTGTTCACGAGCACATCGATGCGGCCCATCTCGGCGAGTGCCGCGTCGATCAGCGCCTCGCACTCCTCGACGACGCGCACGTCGGTCTGCGCCACCATCGCCTTCCGGCCGAACCCTTGCACCTCAGCCGCGACCGACTCGAGGTTCTCGACCTTGCGACTCGCGAGGACGACGTCGGCACCGAGCTCGGCGAAGAGCAGGGCCGTCGCCCGCCCGATGCCGGTCCCCCCGCCGGTGATCACCGCGACCCGTCCGGTCTGGTCGAAGACGTCTGCCAGCATCGTGCTCCCCCTCGGCTCGTGCCGGATCCTGGCACGGCGAGCAGCCAGCGCGCCCGCTCAGGTCCGCAACACGTTTGCGAAGATCAGCCAGGCGAGCAGGGACTTCGCGGTGAGGCTCAACAGGATGTAGGTGGTCTCACCGGCGACGTAGTCACGCCAACGTCCGACCTGGCGATACTGCAACACCATGTTCACCGCGAAGCTGAAGAAGAGGACGAGCTCGACGATCGTGATCGCGTAGACGAACCCGGGTGGTGCAGCGGGTCCCGCGAGGAGGTAGATCGAGATCGCGATCCACGGGACGACCCCAGCGAACGAGCCGAACCAGAACGCGCTCCAGTCGGTGTTCCCCGGCTCCTGCTGCCGTTCCATGAGCAGGCCGAACAGGATCATCGCGGTGTTCACGCCGAAGATGGCAATCAGCGCGGCGATGTCGCGGATCCCGACGAACATCGCGATGAGCACGATCATGATCGACGCACTCACGGAGTACTCGATCCACCGTGCGTAGTTGGTGCGCCGGTCGAGGCACGACTCGTACCAACGATGGACGCGCGGTGCGGCGACGACGAGGTGGTCGATCGCGGCGAGGGCGAGGAAGAGCGCCACGGCCGGGCCGATGGCGATCGTGAAGAGCTCCTCGGCCGGCGCCGCACCCAACGCCTTCACCGGGTCGTTGCGCAGGTACGAAGCGAAGACCGGCAGCGCGAGTCCGTTGCTGAGCGCCAACATCGCGAGCGCTTCGACGCCCAGGATCGCCCCGACCACCAGGTTGAACACGCGGAGCTTTCGGTAGGTCGCGACACGGTCGGTGTCCGGCATGGTGCCTCCTGGGTCAGGAACCGCTCCTGACGGTCTACCCCGCCCTCCCCCGCCCGACCCGGCCCCGCCCCGCTCGGAAATGGTCGGAAATGGTCGGGAATGGTCGGGACACCCACGCAGTTGTTGCAGGTACAACTACTGTGCGAACGTCCGAGGAGCACCGCCATGCCTGCGATCACGGTCGACGACCCCACCACCCTGCCCCGGATCGGTCCCGCCGACGGGGTGATCCGCCCCGTCACCTCGATCACCCACGCCGTGCGCGAGCTCGAAGGCGCAGGCTTCCCCGTGTGGCGCGGCTTCCACGGGCTCGGCTTCGCCGACATCGACCCCTTCCTCCTCCTCGACGAGATGGGGCCGCTCGAGTGGGCACCCGACACCGCGAAGGGCGCGCCGTGGCATCCGCACCGCGGGTTCGAGACGGTCACGTACGTGCTCGACGGCGCAGTCGAGCACCACGACACCGAAGGTGGCGGCGGCACCATCGGCGAGGGCGACACCCAGTGGATGACTGCCGGCCGAGGCCTGCTCCACGACGAGCTGCCGACGCAGGAGCTGTTCCGCAACGGCGGCCGCTCCCATGGTGTGCAGCTGTGGGTGAACCTCCCTGCCGCGGACAAGATGACCGAGCCGCGCTACCAGGCGATCGAGGGTGGCGACCTCACGCTGCTCGCGACCGACGACGGCGACGGCCTCGTCCGTCTGATCGCGGGACGACTCGGTGCCCACACCGGCCCGGGCGACACCCACACCCCCATCACGCTCGCCCACGCGACGCTGCCCCCGGGCACCGAGCTCCGGACACCGTGGGATCCCGCCTACTCGGCGATGGCATACGTGCTGAGCGGGACCGGCACCGTCGGCGTCGAGGCCCGCGAGATCCGTGAGCACCAGCTCGCCGCCTTCGGGACGGGCGACACCGTCGTCGTGCGCGCCACGCCCGACGCATCCGAACCCCTCGACGTCCTGCTCCTCGGCGGACAACCGCTGCGCGAGCCGGTCGCGCAGTACGGCCCGTTCGTCATGAACACCGAGGCCGAGATCCACGAGGCGATCCGGGACTTCCAGGAGGGGAAGATGGGCCGGCTCCCCGCGGACGACGGCGACGTGCGACGGGGCTGACGAACGTGTGAGCGTCCACATCTTCGTCACACGTTCCTCGCGACCGCACGGTCGTACGGTCCGCCGCATGACGAATCGCATCCGTTCCCAGAAGCCTACGAAGCTCCTCACCGCGCTCCTCGTGGCCGCGGCCGCGGCTCGCGGTCGACACCCGCAGTCGCGCCCGGCGCAGCCGGGGCGACCGCGGCCGGGCGCTACGACCCCGTCATCCGCCCCGCCGACTTCGGCGGGCCGATCGACAATCCCTATCTGCCGCTGCTCCCCGGCACCCGCAGCGTCTACGCGGAGGACGGCCCGGACGGGACCCAGCAGATCGTCGTCGAGGTCACGCCGGTCACGAAGCAGATCCTCGGCATCACGTGTGTCGTGGTGCGCGACACCGCCACGCTCGACGGTGTGGTCGTCGAGGACACCGCCGACTGGTACGCGCAGGACCGTCACGGCAACGTCTGGTACTTCGGTGAAGCCACGACGGAGTACGAGGACGGGCAACCGGCGAGCACGGTCGGATCCTGGGAGGCCGGGGTCGACGGTGCGAAGGCCGGGATCGTGATGCTGGCGAAGCCGGCGGTCGGGCGGGGCTACCGACAGGAGTTCCTCCGGGGCGTCGCCGAAGACCGGGCGCGCGTCCTGCAGGTCGACGCGACGGCCACCGTCCCGGTCGGTCGGTTCGACCAGGTGGTGCGCACGCGAGACTTCACCGCGCTCGACCCGAAGCGCGTCGAGGAGAAGTACTACGCCCGCGGCATCGGATCGGTGCTCGAGGTCCTGGTCAAGGGAGGGAGCGAGCGCGCGGAGCTCGTCGAGTTCACTGCACCCCCACCAACGCAGCCTTGACGGTCGACGCCTACTCCTGGGCGCCCGACGCCACCTGAGTCCCGCAGCCGGAGATCTCGATGCCGGGCTCCGCGCTCGGGGTGACCGACCCGACGTCGTCGCCGGCGAAGCGAGCAGCCATCCAGTCGATCATGTCGGGCGAGGACACCGAGATCACACCGGCGTGGGACGCGCCGGGGTAGATCCACCGCTCGAGCCCCTGGCCGATGCCACACAGGTGGTCGGCGAGGAGCTTCGTCGAGGCCACCGGGATCTGCTCGTCCTCCCCACCCTGGATGATGAGCAGTGGCGTGGCGGTCGGTTGGCTGAACGACTGCGGGTCGTTCTCGGTGAACAGCTTCGCCCAGGCCGGCGACGCGAACGGGTCGCCGGTCGTGAGGGTCGCGATGTCGGCGGTCCCGTACTTGTCGGACAGATCGCCCGAGCAGCCCTTGTCGAGATCCGCGGTCGCGGTGATCCCCGCCGGCGTGAGCACCTGGTCGAGGGGTGCGACGGTGTCGCCGTAGGCCTCGTTGAGCCCTCCGGCGGCCATCAAGAGGTAGTAGCGGAACGGACTCGTCTTCAAGAAGTTGTACAAGAGGTTGAACTGCGACGGCGGCGCGCCCGCGACCACGCCCTGGATCTTCAGGTCGGGTGCGTAGTCCTCGGCGAAGTGGTGCGCGAACATCGCGGAGTGCCCACCTTGTGAGTGACCCCAGACCAGGTACTGCTCGCTCGCGTGTGCCGACTTCAGCTCACGCGCCGCTCGGACGCTGTCGATCGTGTCGCGCGCGGCCGACTCTCCGGCGATGTACGGGAGGATGCCGGGCGTGCCCTCACCCCGGTAGTCCGTCGACGTGATGATCCAGCCCTGGTCCAGGAGGAGGTTCGCCAGCTTCGCGTTGCCGGCGGGCTTCAGGGAGGGCGCGCACTGGTCCGCCATGCCGTTCGTGCCGTGGGCCCACGCGACCACCGGGAACCCGCCCTTGGGTGCCGAGCCGTCGGGCACGGCGATCGTGCCGGTCACCGCGACCGGCTTGTCGCCGACGAGGGTGCTCGAGAGGTACATGACGCGGTACACGGTCCCGTGCACCGCGGGGGCCTTCACCTTCTGCGACTTCAGCAGTGTGCCGGGCTCGCCCTGCAGCGGCTGGGGCACCGAGTAGAACGCGGGGAGCCCGTCGGGGGCGGGCAGCACCTTGGCTGCACTCGTGCTCGCGCCGGCCCCGGCGGCCAGGCCGCTCACGACGAGTCCCAGGGCGCCAAGGAGCGCGATCGCACTCCGACGACGGTACGGACGCTGGTGCATGCGGACTCCCCCCGGCCGCAGGACGGGAGCTCCCGGCCTGCCGGCGCCCAGCGTAGGCCCCAGCGTCGCACCCCCGTCCGCGCCGGAGCCCTTGTTATCCTCGGCCGGAATCCGAGCGGTGCGGAGCCACTCGACGAGGCGGAGGGGTCGAGCGGTCTTGGGTCGAGGGTTGGGTCGATGGTCGAGCCGTCCGATTCGAGGGGTGCGGATCGCCGCTGCCGCGTTCGCCGCGATCGCGCTCGTCGCGCTGACCGCGGGCGTCGGCCTCGCGGCACCGGGTGACCCCTCGTCCGAGCCGACCGAGCCCCCCACCGGCGCGGCGCCGGCTTCCGAGCCGGCTCCGAGCGCCACGGACGTCACGGCGCAGGCCGGCCCGGTGGCGTACACCATCATCTTCAGCGACGGCTGCAAGCTCGCGACCGTCGGCCTCACCGACGGCGTCGTCACCGCGGTGGGCGCGAACTTCGAGTCGCTCGCGTGCGTCGCCGATCTGACCTTCGGCAACGACGGCAGCCTCTACGGGATCATCGGTGGCGACCCGCCCCTGCGTGCGCATCTCGTGCGCTTCGACCTCACGACCGGTGCACCGAGCGACCTGGGTCCGATCACCGGGAGCTTCACCACCAGCCAGACGTTCGGCACGAGCGACGTCGGCATCGCGACCGGGAACGGTGGGCGCATCCTCGTGACGATGGCCACCGACGAGACCCCCGCGTGCGGGTCGGTGCTGTGTGTCTACGACGTCGACCCGGCATCACTCGCCGGCACCCTCGTCGGGCCGCTCGGCCCGCCGGCGGGCCCGTTCGACGACAAGCCGACGCTCACGCTCACCGCCGACTGCGGCACGACCGCGTGGACCGTCGTCTCGCGCAACGAGACCGTGCAACAGCTGTTCCTCACGACGATCAGCCAGTCGAGCGGCACCGCCGCCGACGGGCCGGAGATCGGGCTGACGTCGGGCGCGAACCCCTACGGCGTCGAGCTCGACCGGGGCACGCGCATCCTCTATCTCCTCGCCAGCGACGTGCAGAGCCCCGAAGCCCTGTACACGCTGGACCCGGCCAGCGGCGCGACCACGCCGATCGCCCCGATCTCCGGCGACTCGCAGACGATCGAGCGCCTCGCGATCCCCGGCTCCTGCCCGGTGGCCATCGCCGCCGAACCCACCTTCACCGGCTGAGCGGCCCTCCGAGGCGTTTTTTGGCGTCGGCATTGGGTGCCTGAGACACCGCTGCCGACGCCAAAACGCCGGAAGGGGTTCAACCCGGGGCATCGTCCGGTCGATATCCCCCTCGTGGGCTTCACCGGACTCGGCACCTGGGCATGGCGCGCGCTCGGCCTCGCGCTCGGTGCTGGCCCTGGCGACGGGAGGGACCCTCGCCGCCCCGGCCGGCGCCCAGGGCACACCGGCCGACGCCAACGCCCGGGCAGTCCAAGTGGCGATCGCGCTCACCCAGGCCAACGCCCGGCTCGCCGAGATCGACCGGGAAGCCGTCGATGCCGCCGCCCGCCTGGCCGCCGCCGACGCGGCGCTCCAGACCGCTACCGAGGCCTTCACCACCGCACAGGCCGACCTCCAGGTCGCCCTCGACCGGCTGCTCGGCCGGGCCGCGCGCTCGTACCAGCTCGGCGGCGCGCCGATGGACCCGATCCTGAACATCGACCACCTCGCGGCGCTCGCCACGGTCACCCAGTACTCCGAGGCCGCGGCCCGGGTCGGCAACGAGGAGGTCGCCCGGCTCCGGAGCGACGTCCTCAAGCGCAGCGCCGAGCGCGACGTCGCCGCGACGGAACAGCAAGCCGCTTCGGCCCACGCCACGGAGCTGGCCGACGAGCGTGCCGCCCTCGCCGCGCGCGCCCAGGACCTCGGTGCCACGCTCGCGGACCTCGGCGGCGTCCCGATCTCCGGCGAGTCGGCACTCACACCGGAGCAGATGACCGCGTTCTACCTGCAGAGCGGCCAGCACGCGAACCTTCCGCCCGGCACTGCGATCGGCGATCTGACGCGCATGTACGTCGAAGAGGGCGCGGCCGAGCGCGTGCGCGGCGACCTCGCGTTCGCGCAGTCGATGCTCGAGACCGGTTCGTTCGGCGAGACGCGGGGCAACAACTACTCCGGGATCGGCAACTGCGACTCCTGCGGCGGGCAGGGCCTGGTCTTCGCGTCGCCGCAAGAGGGCATCCGTGCGCAGATCCAGCTCCTGCGCAGCTATGCGGACCCCGACAGCCGCGCGGCGAACCTGGCGAACCCGCCGGTGCCCGCGCTCTTCGGCCTGGACCCGGCGTCGGCCGCGGCGAGCTATGACGGGTTCTTCCTGAAGGGGAAGGTCCCGCTGTGGAACGACATGGGGAACGGGAACTGGGCCACCAGCCCCACCTACGCCGCGAACGTGCTGGGCGTGTACGCCAAGATGCTCGACTTCGCGCATACGCACTGAGGCCCCCGAGCCTGCGGAGCAACGGTCCCGGTGGTGGTCGACCCCGAGCCCGGCTGCACCGGCTGAGGGGCCGGTCGGTGCGAGCCGGGCCGAGGCCGGAAACCCCCGAAAAACCGGCTACACTGGGGCTTCGACGCCGCTCTGATCGAACCCTCCCCGAACGGGGACGCGAGGACGATCCCCCGGCTGCGAACGTCCCTCTCGGAGCCGGCATGCCTGGGCTCCGTGCTCCACTCGGCCGACGCGCCGGCCGTCCCAGCGAAGGACCCCTCATGGCAGCTCCGAACCGCAAGGCCAACAACGAAGATCCCGACCTGATCCGGCTGTACCTCGACGACGCCGGGCGCTACGAGCTGCTCACCAAGGACGACGAGGCCCGCCTCGCCCAGGCGATCGAGGACGGCAACACCGCCCGCGCCCAGCTCGAGGACGCCGACGCCCACCTGAGCCCCACCGAGCGTCGCGCGGTGCGCCGGCGCATCCGGCGCGGCGACGAGGCGCACCTCACGTTCGTCCAGTCGAACCTGCGACTCGTGGTCTCGATCGCCAAGCGGTACCAGGCGTCGGGCGTGCCCCTGCTCGACCTCATCCAGGAGGGCAACCTCGGCCTGATCCACGCGGTCGACAAGTTCGACTGGAAGAAGGGCTTCAAGTTCTCCACGTACGCGACGTGGTGGATCCGTCAGGCGATCTCGCGCGGCATCGCGAACACCGGGCGCACGATCCGCCTGCCCGTCCACGCCGGCGACAACCTGGTGCGCCTCCAGCGCGCCCGCTCGGTGCTCGAGCTGCGGTTCGGCCGTCAGGCCACGCACGCGGAGCTGGCCGAGGAGCTCGGCATCACCGAGGAGAAGGTGCGCGAGACCTCACTGATCGCCGCCCCGCCGCTGTCCCTCTCCCAGCCCCTGGGTGAGGAGGGTGACGCGGTGCTCGGCGACATCGTCGAGGACCGTGGTGCGGAGTCGCCCTTCGAGGCGGCTGCCATCGCCATGCTCCCGGCCGAGGTGGAGAAGCTGCTCGCGGGGCTCGCCCCGCGCGAGGCCCGCATCCTCACGCTCCGCTTCGGGCTCGATCGCGGTGAGCCGCGCACGTTGGAGGAGGTCGGCGAGCACTTCGACCTCACCCGCGAGCGCATCCGCCAGATCGAGGCCCGCGCGATGTCGAAGCTGCGCCACCCCTCGAACGAAGTCGACGTCACGAGCCTGCTCGCCGTCTGAACCCGAACCGGCGGCGTCCGCCCCGGCGAGGAGCAACGACGCAGGATTCGCGCAGCCTTCAGCGCGTCCCGCCCATCCGGTGGTCGTCGTACTTGTCGGCCGGCCACTGGCCCGAGTCCTCGGCGTCGTAGGTCCAGTCGGGCTGTTTCGCTCGTGCGTGCTCGTCGACGACGGCCTCGCCGCCGGCAACGCTGACGAGCGGCGCGATGAACTCGGGCTCTGCGGCGGCAGCGCCGTGGTGCAGGTGAGCCTCGACGAGGTCCGGCGCGAGCTCGAGCACGCTGCCGACGACGGTCTGGATCTGGTAGGGCAGGTTGCAGCGCGCCCCTTCGACGACGCCTGCGGTCAGCTCGTCGATGCGACCACGGATCGACGGTTCGGCCATCGATCGGCTGAGGTCGGCGAGATGTCCTGCGAGCTCGAGTCCGTCCTGCTTGCAATGGCGGCACTGGCCGCACGACTCGACCGCGAGGAAATGCGTCACGCCCGCCGCCACCGCGGTGAGGTCCACGGTGTCGTCGAACACGATGAAGCCGGCGGTGCCGAGCCCGCTCCCGATCTTCGCGAGGTCCTCGTACGTTGCGGGCGTGTCGAGCGCGGCCGCGGGAATGAGCGCGTTCGAGACACCCGACATCACCGCAGTGATCTGCCGGCCTGCCTCGGCGCCGCCGCTGATCGAGGTGATGATGTCGCGCAGCGTCGTGCCGAGCGCGAACTCGGCGACGCCGGCACGTTGGACCCGGCCGGTCACCGTCGCGACGATCGTCCCCGGCGAAGCGCTCGTGCCCACACTCCGGAACCAGTCGGCACCGCGATCGATGATCGCGGCGACGTTCATGAGGGTCTCGACGTTCTCGGCGAGGGTCGGCGCCGCGACCGTCTCGTCACCGGGGCCGGCCATCTCCACGTGCGCCGGGGACGAGCTCGCGTCGGTGACGTCCCCGGGCCCCTCGACGATCTCGTCGACGCCGCGACGAAACGGTGGCGCAACCCGCGGGAACGGGTACCGGCCGTCGATCGACTCGAGCAGCGCGGTCTCCTCCCCGTAGAGGTACTCGGTCGGCCCCTCGAACAGGTCGATCTCGACCCCGTCGCTCCAGCCCGCCCGGGCGAGCTCGGTGATCGCCCCGTCGAGCAGCTGCACCTCGGTCGTGAACGTCCGCTTCAGCCCGATGATCACCTGGGGGGCGGCGACCGCGTGCGCCGCGACGAGCGCGCCCTCGAGCAGGGCGTACGGGTTGGCGCGGATCATGGCCCGGTCCTTGAAGCACCCGGGCTCCCCCTCCGCGCCGTTCACGACGACCGTCGTCGGAAGGTCGGCGACCTCGTAGTCGTGGACCGTGCGCCACTTGCGGCCCGTCGGGAACCCCCCGCCGCCGCGCCCACGCAACCCGGACGCCTCGATGCGCTCGATCACCTCGCCGGGCGTGAGCGCCCGAGCGGCCCGCAACCCGGCGCCGCCGCCACCCTCCTCGTAGGCGTGCAGCGAGGTGACCGGTGTGCTTGCGAGGACGCGCTCGAACTGACCCATGGACCAAGTCTGCCCGCTCCTCCACAGCGGTGAAACGCCGTGCCGAAGCCCCTGCCGTGGATCAGTCGCCCGCGCCCGACATCCTCGCGAGGTCGGCCGCGCCAGTGGCGCTCGCCTTGATGCCGCGGGACTGGATGCTGACATCCCAGTCCGCGGCCCGCTTCCTGAGCGCACCCGCGGTGCACTCTTCGCGCGGCATCACCGAGAACGGGTCGTAGTCGAAGATCCGCATCGCGTTCTCGTGGGTGATCTTGTTGATGGTCGCGTCGTCGAGGTTCGCGGGCTCGACCTCCTTGAGGAAGGTCTCGGGTGACATCGGCCAGGTCGAGTCGGCGTGCGGGTAGTCGCACTCCCAGCACACCATGTCGACGTTCATGTCCGTCAGGTTCTTCACGCCGGTCGGGTCCTCGATGAAGCAGAGGACGACCTGCTCGTCGAACACCTGGCTCGGGGTGCGGTCGCCGAGATCGGCCCCCGTCCAGTAGCGGTGCTTGGTGTAGGTGGAGTCGACGCGCTCACGGAAGTACGGCACCCAGCCGATGCCGCCCTCGGAGAGCGCGAACTTCAGGTTGGGGAACTTCGTGGTCGCGGGTGACCACACGATGTCGCCCGCGGCCTGGACGATGTTCATCGGCGACAGCGTGATGAGCACGTCCATCGGTGCATCGTCGGCGGTGAGCACGATGCGCGACGACGAGCCGATGTGGGCGCACAGGACCGTTCCGAGCCCCTCGGCCGTCCGGAAGGCCGGGTCCCAGTAGTCGCTGTGGATGCTCGGGTGCCCGAGGTACGAGACGTTCTCGGACCACGTCATCGCGTGGCAGCCCTTCGCCGCGACGCGCTCGAGCTCGGCGGCGATGAGGTTCGGGTCCCACAGCGGCGGGATCGCGAGGGGGATGAAGCGCCCGGGGTACGCGCCGCACCAGGCATCGATGTGCCAGTCGTTGTAGGCCTGGACGAGCGCGAGGGCGAGCTCGGCGTCGACCTCGGCGGTGCGTGCGAAGAGCTGACCGGTGAACTGCGGGAACGACGGGAAGCACATGGACCCGAGCATCCCGTTGGCGTCCATCTCCTTGATGCGCGCGTCGATGTCGTACGCACCCGGGCGCATGTCGTCGAAAGACTGCGGGTCCATCGCGTACTCCTCGCGCGGCCGACCGGCCACCGCGTTGAGCCCGATGTTGGGCAGCTCCTGGCCCAGGAAGGACCACACGTCGGTCCCGTTGTCCTTGCGGATCAGCTTCGGCGCCCGGTCCGCGTGCTTCTTGGCGAGACGGCCTTCGAAGAGGTCCGGCGGCTCGACTGCGTGGTCGTCCACGCTCACCAGGATCAGATCGTCGACGTTCATCGTGTCTCCCCCTCTGGACCCGGCGGTGGGATCCGTGCGTCATCTCCAACATAGGTCCCGACACCTCGATGATCCCGCCCTCCGGCGCTGGGCTCGGATCCGGGGTGGGGCCGCCTTCAGCCGATGGCACCACACCGCCCTTCCCGCCCGCGGCAGAGGGCGGAATCGCTCCGGTCGCTAGGGTCACGCGCCGTGCCTCCGACTCCGCGCGCCGGTGATCGCCAACCTCGAACGCACGCAGCGCCGCGCCGCGGCCGACGTGCTCGGCCGGGCGTTCGACGACTCGCCCATCATGCGCTACCTGCTGCCCAGTGAACGACTGCGCGTGCGCGGCCTGCACGCGTTCTTCGGGGCCGCGGTCACCGACGCGCTGCCGTTCGGCGAGGTGTGGGCGGCGACCGTCGACGGAGCGCTTGCGGGCAGCGCAGTGTGGCTGCCGCCCGGCCGGTACCCGGCGACCGGCATGCGCGCGGTCCGGCAGCTCGCCGCGCTCGCGCCGATCGCGCCGCGAGCGCCGCGGCGACTCTCGCGCTCGCTCCGCTATCTGAGCGTGGTGGAGCGCGCGCACCCGAAGGAGCCGCACTGGTACCTCGGATTCCTCGGCGTCGATCCGCCGCTCCAGGGTCAGGGGATCGGGACCCGGCTGCTCGAGGCGGTACTCCCCCGAATCGACGAATCGGGCGAGCCCGCGTACCTCGAGACCGACAAAGAGCGGAACATCCCGTACTACGCGCGTCAGCGATTCGAGCTCGTCGACACGCTGCACCCCGCGGCGGACGGGCCACCGACCTGGACCATGTGGCGCGCGCCCCGCTGAGCCTCCGCCGCCCCCGGCCCTGCCCGGCGGAGCGGCCTCCGGATCAGGACGCGCTGATCCCGAGCACCGGGATGCGGCCGTAGACGAAGAGCGGCGATCCCCCACCGTCGGGCAACGGCGGCAGCGTGAGCTTCACCTTGGGTTGGTAGCCGATCGTCCAGTTCACGAACCAGAGCGGGACGATGTAGTTGTTCTTCGCCATCACCTGGTTGAACTTCGTGTACGTCTTGTCGATGTCGGCGATCGCCGACTGGCCGCGACCCTGGTCGAGCAGCGCCTGGGTCTCGGGGTTCGAGAAATGGCTGAAGTTGATGAAGTTCCCGGTGTCGTAGTTGGACCACCACGGGTACTCGTCGGAGTCGTTCTCGTTCGAGTAGCCGCCGTGCAGGTTGCGCCACTGCAGCACGTCGATGTCGCCGGCCAGCGCCTTGTTGATGAGCGTGGCCTCGTCGAAGAGCGTGATCGTCGCGTTGATGCCGGCCTTCTGCAGCTGCTCCTGCACGAGCTGGAGCTGGGCGGAGTTCTCGGGCTCCGGGGTGTCGCCGAGGGTGATGTCGAAGCTGCCCTCCTCGGCCTTCACCTTCGCGACGAGCTTCTTGGCCTGCGTGAGGTTGTGCTTCGGGTAGCCGGCGTTCTTCAGGTAACCCGGTGCCTTGACGTCCATGAGGCTGTTCGCGACCGGGAACAGGCCCTGGGTGCGGATCTGCTGGATCTCGTTCTTGTCGATCGCGAGGGCCACGGCCTTGCGGGCGTCGGGGTTGCTCAGCGGCTTCGTGTCCGACAGCAGCGCGTAGTAGTTGAGCTCGCGGAACCCGGGCTGCTGCACCAGGGTCTTCGCGGTGCCCGGGTCGAGGTCCTGCAGGGCCTTGGACTGGTTGCCGCTCGAGGCGGCCACGATGTCGAGCTGCCCACCGGTGAGCTGGTTCACGCGGGCCTGCGCGTCGACCACCGGCTCGAACGTGATCTGGTCGAGCTTCGGGAACCCCCGCTGCCAGTAGTCGGGGTTCTTCGTGACGACCGTCTTCTCGTTCTGCGCGTAGCTCTCGAGCTCGAAGGGCCCGGTCCCGATCATCTTGGTGGCGCAGTCCTCACCCGCGTTGATCTGCGCCGGCGCCATGATCCCGACGCGTCCGTCACTGAAGAGGTAGCTCGGGAAGGCGGGAACGGGCGTGTTCAGCGTGACCTGCACGGTCGCGGGGTCGACGACGGTCACGTCGGAGATGAAGTCGAAGATCTTGGCGAAGAGCGGTCCGCTGTTCGGCGCGTCGTTCGCGCCACGGTACGCGTCGAGGTTGAGCTTGACCGCGGCAGCGTCGAGCGCGGTGCCGTCGTGGAACTGCACGCCGTCGCGCAAGGTGATCGTCCACTGGGTGAAGTCCGCGTTGGGCTCGACCGACTTGGCGAGGTACGGGACCGAGACGCCCTTGCTGTTCGGTACGGTCAGCGTGTCGTAGACCGCGGCCGCGACCTCGATGCCCGACGCCGCCATCTGGGCGCGGCTCAGGCAGTAGTCCGTGTTCTCGGCCTCCAGGCCGAAGGTGACCTCGCCCCCACTCTTGGCGCGGGACGCGCCCGAGTGGGCGGACGCGCCGGCGACCTGCCCGCCAGTGGTGAAGAAGCCGGCGAGCAGGCAGGTGGTCGCCAGCGTGGCGACGGCGAGCGGCGAGCGGCGACGGGTCCGGGACGTTCGAGAGGTGAGCACGGAGCGAATGCTACGGCCCCGACGCCGGCCGGTCCCGGCGCGTCGGGCGCGCGGTCAGCGGGGGTCGAAGACCACGACCGGGATCTCACGCTCGGTCGACGCCTGGTACTTCTCGTAGTCGGGCCAGGCTTCCACCGCACGCGGCCACCACTGCGCCTTCTCCTCGGGCGTCGCGGTGCGGGCACGCAGGTCCATGACCTTCGCGCCGTCCTGCAGCGTGACGTCGGGGTCGGCGAGCAGGTTGAGGTACCAGACCGGGTGCTTCGGCGCACCGCCGAGCGAGGCCACGACGGCATACTCGCCGTCGTGCTCGACCGTCATGAGCGGCGTCTTGCGGAGCTTGCCCGACTTGCGGCCGCGGGTCGTCAGGATGACGACGGGCTTCCCTTCGTTCTCGCCGCCTTCCTTCCCGTCGGTCGCCTCGTAGAGGCGCACCTGGTCGGCGGCGCGGTCCCATGGGCTCGGCTCGTAGTCACCTTCGAGGGGCATGACCTGGCTCCTTGTCCGTCGTTCCGGGGTGCAACCCCGCCGCCGCACCGGCCCTTCCCGGGGTTTGCCTATTCTCGGCCGCATGCAGATCCCGGCCGCGGCCAAGCAGCTGCTCACCTCGGGGCAGCTCGCCCACCTGGTGACCACGAACGCCGACGGCTCGCCCCAGATCTCGATCGTGTGGGTGGGCGTCGACGGCGACGAGATCGTGGTCGCGCACCTCGGATCGGGCCAGAAGGTTCGCAACGTCCACCGCGACCCGCGCGTCGCGCTCTCGATGGAGGGTACGGGGCTCGAGCCGAGTGGCCTCAAGCAGTACCTCGTCGTGCACGGCACCGCGCGCGTCACCGAGGGCGGTGGGCCCGCGCTCCTCCAGGAGCTGGCGCACGTGTACCTCGGTCCCGACGTCGTGTTCCCGAACTTTCCCGATCCGCCGCCCGGGGTCGTCCTCCACATCGCGGTCGACCGGGTCTCGGGGCCCGGGCCGTGGAACGAGGGCTGAGCGCGATGGGCCTCTTCGGACGCAAGCGCAAGGACCTCACCGAGGGCGGACTGCCGGGGTCCGCGGTCGTGAAGTCGTGGGAGAGCGCCGACTTCTGGGACGAGCACGCGAGCAGGGACTCCGATCCGGTGCGGCTCACCGACGTCGGCGTCGGGAGCTACACGTTGCGCATGTCGCTCGAGGTGCACCTCGACGATGGACGCGCGCCGTACACGGTCACCGAGAAGTACAAGGTCCCGGTCGAGGCCGGTGACTTCGTGCAGGACGGTGTGCACATCCCCCTCTTCGCCGACCCCGGCGACCAGCACGTGCTCGACCTGAACTGGGACGCGTTCACCGGTCCGGGGGGCGCGGGCGCGCCGACCGACCGGAAGACGGTGGCGCGGGCGAGCATGCCCGAGGCCTCGCGCAACCAGATGGTCGATGGCTGGGTCCGGGCGGTCCAGAGCGGGAAGATGGCGCGCCCGGACTTCGACCGCGCGATCGACGACGCCGTCGGTGGGGGCCTCCTCACCCAGGGCGAGGGCGCCGCCGCGAAGCAGCAGCTCGCCTGAGTGCGGCCTGGGCGCAACCTGGGATTCTCGGCGCGACCTCAGGGCTCTCTCAGCACAAATTGAGGACGGTGTCACTCGCGCGTCAGCCCACCCCCGGGCCGACCCCGAGGAGAGCGAGCCCGTAGTGGACATCACCCCCGACGACCTCCCCGCCCCGACGAACCGTCCCACGCGCGGCGTGAGCCGCCGAGGCTTCCTGACCGGCATGGGCGCGACCGCGGCGGCGCTCGCGGCGGGACCGGTGCTCAGCGGCTCCGCCGCCCGAGCCGCACAGCTGCACGCCGCCGCGATGGCCGACGTCGAGCTCGCGCTCGACGACATCCAGGGCAACCTGCTGGCGGGCTTCAACAAGGACCACCAGGCACTGGTCTTCCTCGAGTTCGCCTCCGCCGACGCCGGACGCCGCTGGCTCGGCCAGGTGGGGCCGCACGTCGCTTCGGCGGCCGAGGTCGCGGCGTTCAACGAGTCGTTCCGCAAGACCGTCGCGCGCACCGGCTCCGAGCGGAACGCCCCGACGGCGACCTGGGTCAACGTCGCGGTGAGCCATGCCGGCCTCGCCCGGATCGGTCAGCCGGCCGAGGAGCTGGCGTCGTTCCCGGAGGACTTCCGTGCCGGCATGCGGGCACGGGCGAGCGTCATCGGGGACACGGGCACGAGCGCACCATCCACCTGGATCGAGCCGTTCCAGCGTGACCTCCACGCGGTCGTCATCGTGGCCGCGGATCGGACCGCCGACGTCGACGCCGAAGTGGCGCGCCAGGAGGCGCTCGCGCGGAACGCCGGCGTGGAGGTCGCCTTCGTGCAGCGCGGCGACGTGCGCGCGGACGAGCCCGGTCACGAGCACTTCGGGTTCCGCGACGGCGTCTCACAGCCGGGAGTGCGCGGGTTCACCGAACCTCGGAACCCGGATGACGAGAACCAGGGCGTGCCCGGGCAGGATCTGCTGTGGCCGGGCGAGTTCGTCCTCGGCTATCCCGCGCAGCCCGGCGTCGGCGGCGGCGAGGACGCCGGCGCGATCGCCCGATCGGGCCCGGCCTGGACCACGAACGGCTCGTACCTGGTGTTCCGGCGCCTGCGTCAGGACGTCGCCGGGTTCCGTGCATTCGTCACGGCGACCGCCGATGCGCAGGGCATGACCGAGGACCTCCTCGGCGCCAAGCTCGTCGGCCGCTACCGGAGCGGAGCGCCCCTCGCGGTCACGGGCGCACGCGACTCGGACCCCGGGACCACCGACCCCGAGCTGCTCGCGGACACCGCGATCAACGACTTCGAGTTCGCCGACGACGATCCCGACGGGTCGGTCGTGCCGCTCGCCGCGCACATCCGCAAGGCGTACCCCCGGGACGAGGACACGCCCGGCGGCGGCGAGGAGGACACCCAGACGCACCGCCTGCTCCGGCGCGGGATCCCGTACGGCGCGTCGCTCCCCCGGGGCGACGAGTCGTCGAGCGCGGCCGACGAGGACCGCGGCCTGCTCTTCCTCTGCTACCAGACGTCGATCGAGCGCCAGTTCGAGTTCGTGCAGGCGCGCTTCGTGAACGATCCCGACTTCCCCGAGCCGGGTGCCGGCCAGGACCCGATCATCACCCAGGACCCGGCGACCGGATCCTTCACGCTCCCGGGCGGGCGCCAGGAGCACGTCGCCCTGTTGCAGCGCTTCGTGACGACGACAGGCGGCGAGTACTTCTTCCAACCGTCCCGCTCGGCGTTGGCCGCGCTCTCGGCAGCCCCGACCGCACCCGACGCACCGACCCGCGCGGTCCCGCCCCCGCCCCGGCGTCCCCTCGCTCCCCGGGGGTCCGGTGGCGGCCGGGACGAGGCGCCGCCCCCGGACCACCAGCGCCCGGGTGGGCGCCGCGGCCGCCGCTGACCCCGTGTCCTGACACCGACGCCGCGCTGGCCGCTGGTCGCTGGTCAGGTGGTCAGGCGGTCAGCTGGCCGCTGGTCAGGTGGTATCTGATCGGATACCATCTGGTCATGGACGCGGGTGACTGCATCCGGAGGGCCAGGGCACGTTCGGGCCTGTCGCTGCGCCTGCTCGCCGAGCGAGCGGGCACGTCCCACTCCACCCTGTCGGCCTACGAGTCGGGGGCCAAGGTCCCGAGCGTCGTCACGCTGGAGCGCATCCTGCGGGCCGCCGGCTTCGCCCTCGACCTCTCCCTCGAGCCGCGTGTCGGCGGGCCCGACCCCGACGCCCGCGGCCGCGAGCTCGTCGAGGTCCTGGAGCTCGCCGCGATGTTCCCGGCCCGCCACGACCAGCAGCTGCGCGCCCCGATCTTCGGTCGCGCGCCGGCGGTCGTCGTGCGACGTCGTCGCTGACCGGCACCGCGGCGATGGCGACCCTCGGCCTCCCCCAGAAGATCCTGCGACTCCACGCGGCGCTCGTCGCGCGCGACATCCCGCACGCGTTCGGTGGTGCGCTCGCCCTGGCGTGGTGCACCCAGCGGGCGCGCGGCACCATCGACATCGACCTCAACGTGTTCGTCCACGAGGACCAGGCTCGCGACGTCGTCCAGGCGATGCCCCGCGGCGTCGTGTGGAGCGACGCCGACCTCGCACTCCTCGAGCGCGACGGGCAGGTGCGGCTCTGGTGGCGCGAGACGCCCATCGACCTCTTCCTCAACACCACCGAGTACCACGAGGAGATCGCGCAGCGCGCACGCGTCGAGCGCTTCGCCGGCGAGGACGTGCCGTTCCTGTCGTGCACCGACCTCGCGGTGTTCAAGGCGTTCTTCGACCGGACCAAGGACTGGGCCGACCTCGAGGAGATGATCGCCGCGGGCACGCTCGACCGGGCTCAGGTGCTCGGCGTCCTCGTGCAGTACCTCGGCCCCGACGACCCCCGGGTCACCCGCGTCCGCACCCTCCCCTAGCGACGCTCAGGCGATGCGGTAGGATGCGACGGGAAGGTGACGCAGGCGTCAGACTCCCGCCCGTGACCATCCAAGACGCTGTGTCCGTCCTCGCAGTCGCGCTCACGGTTGCCTTCGCGTGGCCGCAGGTGTTCCGCGCGCTCCGCCACGGCGTCGACGGCGTCTCGGTCGGAGCGATCACCCTCTCCCTCGTAGCCGCCTCGGCCTGGCTCGGCTACGGCATCGCCCGGGGCCTCGTCCCGGTGATCATCGCCAACTTCGGGGTGATGACGGGGCAGACGGTCGTCACGTTCGAGCTCGTGCGCCACGGTGCGCTCCCGAAGGCCCGTGCCCTGGCCGCGATCACCGCCGCGCTCGTGCTCATCGGCCTGTGCCAGATCGGTGCCCTCACCGATCTGATCGTCACCGTTGCGGGCCTCGTCGCGATCGTCAGCGTGGCCACCCAGCTGGCCGAGGTGCTCCGCGAGCCGCACCGGCTCGAGGGCCTGTCGGCCGGCACGTACGGCATCCTCAGCGCCGTCTCCGCGAGCTGGGTGCTCTACGGCATCCTCGAGGGCGACGTCGTCATCATCCTCACCAACGTGGTCATCCTCCCGATGGCGGCGTACATCACGTGGGCGGCGTCCCGCTCGCACCACGAGCTCGAGGATCCGTCCCCTCTCGCGCCGCCCCACTAGGTTGCCCGCATGAACTTTCGCTGTCGCACGGTCCTCGCCGGGGCGCTCGCCCTCGCCCTCGTCCCGATCCTCGGCACCGCCGGTGCGGGTGCCTCCGCCCGCACCCAGGGCACCTCGAAGCCGGTCGTGAAGATCGGGGTGCTCGCACCCCTCGACGCCGGCCTCACCGAGTTCGGCCAGGGCATCAAGAACTCGGTCCAGGTGGCGGTCGACCAGGCCAACAAGCACAACCGCATCCCCGGCTGGGACATCCAGCTCGTCGCGGTGAACGACTCGTCCGACCCGGCAACCGGTGCCGCGGCCGCCGCAACGCTCGCGTCGGACCCCGACGTCATCGGCGTCGTCGGCCCGTACAACTCCGGTGTCGCCGAGGCGGCGCTCCCCGTCCTCAACCCGGCCGAGCTCGCACTCATCTCGCCGTCGAACACGCTGGCGAGCCTCACCCTCGGCCCCGACCCCGCGAACCCCGTCCGCCCCTACGACAACTACTTCCGGATGGTGGCGTCGGACGCGCTGCAGGCGCCGTTCCTCGCCAAGCAGGCCTACGAGCGCGGTCTCAAGGACGTCGCGGTCGTGAGCGAGACCAAGGCCGTGAGCCAGGGCCTCGCCGACGCGTTCGTCACCGCCTTCGAGGCCGAGGGCGGCAACGTCACGGTGCAGCAGACCGTCCCCGACGGGGCGACGGACTTCACCGACTTCCTCGGTGCCGCGCTCCCCGACAAGCCCGACGCGATCTTCTTCGGCGGTGAGTACCCGGTCGCGGCCACGCTGCGCGACCAGGCGACGGCCGAGAAGTTCACCGGCCCGCTCGTCGGCGGCGACGGGATCAAGGACGACTCCTACATCACCGATGCGGGCGCCGCGTCCAAGGGCACCCTGGCCAGCTCGGTCGGCGTGCCGCTGGTCAAGCTCAAGACCGCACGGAAGTTCCTCGCCGCGTACCGCAAGGGCGGTTTCGACGTACCGCCGACCGACTACGGCCCGTACGCCTACGACGCCGCGAACCTGCTGATCAGCGCCGCGGCGGAGGAGCTCGACGGCCAGACCGCGATCCCGCCCGACGCCCGGGCCGCGATCACGACCAACCTGCTCCCCGACACCACCGACAACGGTGCGTCCGGTCCGATCGGATTCGACGAGTTCGGCGACACGACCCACGACATCTTCACGCTCTACAAGGTCTCCGGACCGAGCACGAAGGCCCTCGTCTGGTTGCCGATCTCGAAGTAGCCGCTGCGCCACTCCAGCAACCGGGGCCGGATGCCGATAGGTTCCGCGGATGAGGACACCTCGGTTCCGCCAACCCGTACCGTTCGGCCGAGCCGTGCTCCTGGTGCTCGCGATCACCGGGACCGCCATGGGAGCCGCGGCGCTCCCGGCCGCGGCCGGTCCCACCGGCCCGGGCGACAAGGTGTACTCCACCGACTTCGCCAATCCTGCCGTCACGGCTCCGGACTGGGACTTCAAGAACGGCTCCACCACGGAGTACGGCGACGGGTACGCCCTCAACATGGAGCCCGGCGCCTTCACGGTCGCCCTCGACGGCGCCGCGAACCTCTGGCTCAGCCCCGAGACCGGAGAGCTGCCGGACGACCAGATCGTGGAGACGACGATCGTCGCGACCGGAGGCGACTCGTCGCTGCTCGCCGGCGTGGTCTGCCGGGGCAGCCTCGACGACGATCTGGGGTACCAGTTCCTCGTCGGCCTCGACGGGTACTACACAATCGGCACGATCACCGGCGCCGGGCCGCGGCGGCTCGCGAACCCGAAGGGCACGAAGCGAACCGACGCCATCGACCGCAAGGGATCGAACACCATCCGCGGTGAGTGCATCAGCGTCGGCAAGAAGAAGGTCCGCGCCACCCTCTTCGTGAACGACGAGAAGGTCGCCACCGTGGTCGACCGAACCTCGCCCTCGAAGATCGGTCCCGACGCCTACTTGCTCACCGAGGTGGACAAGGGTGCGTCCGGGCTCGTCACCTACACCGAGTTCTCCGTCACCGCCGCCTGAGCACCGCCGGCTGACACTCAAGCCTGAGCCGATTCGCGTGACGGTTGGTACGCTCTGCCTCCGGCACGGCGGCGGGCGCCGTGCTTCACGGAGGTTGCAGCGAGATGGCAGACGAATGGGGTCCCCTGGGACCGCTCGTGGGTGAGTGGGAGAGCGACCGCGGCGGGCTCGACACCGCCTACTCGCACACCCAGGAGAAGGTGCTCGGCACGCCGTACCTCGAGAAGATCACGATGAAGCCGTTCGGCCCCGTCGACAACGGCAACCAGCACCTCTACGGCCTCGACTACAAGTCCGCCATGTGGCGCGGCGACGAGGACAACCCCTTCCACACCGAGGTGGGCTACTGGCTGTGGGACGGCGCAACGGGTGAGGTCATGCGCGGCTTCGTCGTGCCCCGTGGCATCACGGTGCTCGCCGGCGGCGTGGCCACCGCCGACGCCAAGACGTTCAGGCTCGCCGCGAAGGCCGGCGACCCGCAGTACAACATCGGCGAGAACAAGTACCTCGCGCAGCACGCCTCGACCCTCAGCTACGAGGTGACCATCACCGTCAACGACGACGGCTCGTGGTCGTACGACGAGACCACGATGCTGCAGATGGACGAGATCGAGGGCCCGTTCGCGCACACCGACCACAACACCGTCCGAAAGGTCGCCTGAGCGGGCGCCGGATGATCGCCTCGATGCACGTCGCCGACGTCGGGGCCCGGGCGGCGCTGGGTGTCCAACGCCGGACACCGAAGCCGGAACGGACGCCGGGCCTCCGTCACGCCGACACGGCGGGCGCCGCACGGTTGAGCTCGTCGGTCCTCCCCCACCCCGATCTCGGTCGGGTCGGCCTGGTCGCGTTCTGGGACGACGACGCGTCGCTCGACCGCTTCCTCGCCGAGGATCCGCTCGCCGAGCCGTTCGCCTCGGGCTGGCACGTCCGCCTCGCGCCGCTCCGCGCCCACGGCACCTGGCCGGGTCTCGACGACGACGTGTCGACGGGGTACAGAACCGACCTCCGAGGACCAGCCGCGGTCCTCACCGTCGGGCGCCTGCGCCTGTCGCAGCTGCCGCGATTCGTCCGCGTCTCGGCCAAGGCCGAGGGGCGCGTCGTGCAGGCGCCCGGGCTCGTCTGGACGAGCGGCTTCACCAAGCCACCGTTCGTCGCGACGTGCTCGCTGTGGGAGGACGAAGACGCGCTGTCGGAGTACGCCTACGGCGCGGCGCAGCCCGAGCACAAGGACGCGATCGCCGAGGGCCGGCGGAAGGCCTTCCACAACCAGCAGGCGTTCATCCGTTTCCGACCGTACGGCTCGACGGGCTCGCTCGGCGGAAAGAACCCCCTCTCGGAGTCGTGGATGACCCCCGGTTGAGCCCTCTGGACGTCTCCGAGCTGTGGCGTTACCCGGTGAAGTCGCTCGGCGGTGAACGGCTCGAGACGGCGGAGCTCGCCGAGGACGGCGTCGTCGGTGACCGCATCGTGCAGGTGCACGGCCCCGAGGGTGTGCGCACCTCGCGACGGCACTCGAAGCTCCTCGGGCTGCACGGCTCGCTCGGCGACGACGGTGTGCCGACGGTCGACGGCTTCCCCTGGCACAGCGACGAGGCCGCGGCCCTCGTACGCGCCGCGGCCGGCGACGACGCGCATCTCGTCGCCGATGACGGGCTCGAACGGTTCGACATCCTCCCGTTGCTCGTCGCGACCGACGGTGCGATCGCCGCGTTCGGCCGCGACGGCCGGCGCCTCCGACCGAACATCGTGATCGGCGGGGTCGAAGGGCTCGCCGAGCGCGAGTGGGAGGGCAAGGCCCTGGCGATCGGTGACGTGGTCGTCGGTCTGCACTCGTTACGCCAGCGCTGCGTGATGACGACGTTCGACCCCGACACGCTCGTGCAGGACAAGGAGGTGCTGCGCGACATCGCCCGACGCTTCGGCGGCGAGCTGGCCCTGAACGCCTGGGTCGCGCGGCCGGGCACCATCCGGGTCGGCGACGCCGTGGAGCTGCTCGACCGCCCGTAGGCACCGGGGAGCCAGGCTCGCTCGGGGTGGCATGCTGGTCCGATGGCTGAAGACTCCCTGGACCGGTGACGCGTGCTCGCTCGTCGATGCGTTCCGGTCGGGTGAGCGCTCCCCGCTCGAGGAGCTCGACGCGTCGCTCGCGGCCATCGACGCGAGCGGCCTGAACGCCTTTGCGCACCTCGACGTCGAGCGTGCCCGCGCCACCGCGAACGGAGCCGATTGCTCGAAGCCGTTCGGCGGTGTGCCGACGGGCATCAAGGAGCTCGAGCCGGTCGCGGGCTGGCCGCACACCGAGGCGTCGCTCGTGTTCGCCGACCGGATCTCGGACTTCACGACCACCCACGTCACGCGGCTCTTCGAGCGCGGCGGCGTCGTGCCCGTCGGCCAGACCACCGCGAGCGAGTTCGGCGGGCTCAACGTGAGCAAGACCAAGCTCCACGGCGTCACCCACAACCCGTGGCAGCGCGGTCGGACGGCCGGCGGCTCGTCGGGCGGTTCGGCCGCCGCGGTCGCGGGCGGGCTGGTGAGCCTGGCGTGTGGTGGCGACGGCGGCGGGTCGATCCGGATCCCCGCCGGCTACTGCGGACTGCTCGGCATGAAAGGCACGTTCGGTCGCATCCCGCGCAGCCCACGTGCGTACACCCGCCCGAACACCGTGGTGCTCGGCAACCTGGCCCGCTCCGTGCGCGACGCCGCCCGGTACTACGACGTGTGCAGCGGCTACGACGCGGCCGACCCGACGAGCCTCCCGAAGCACCCGGGGTACGAGGCCGCGCTCGGCACCCAGGACCTGCGCGGCAAGCGCGTCGCGGTCGTGCCGTCACTCGGCGACGTGCCGCTCGACCCCGGCGTCGAGGCCCACCTGCGCGCCGAGGCCGCCGAGCTGATCGCCGCCACCGGCATGGTGCAGGTGGAGGTGCGCATCGACCTCCCCAACATGGCGGCCCAGTGGATGGTGGGCAACCTCGCCGTCGCGCTCGCCGACCTCGGCGACAAGTGGCCGGCCTGCGCACCGGAGATGACCGCCGAGATCGCGCTCGGCCTCTACATGTCGCAGTCGCTCTACAACCTGCGCACCGCCGCGGTGGCCGAGGCGCTCCGCCTCCGCTCCAACCAGGTGATGGCCGCGGTGTTCGACCAGGTCGACTTCGTGATCGCGGCGACCAACCCCGGGCCCGCGTTCCCCGCCGACGCGGAGCAGAGCAGCCGCGAGGAGAGCTTCATCGACTGGGCCAAGTCGAGCACTGCCGCGCTGTACGCGTTCCGCAGCGTCCTGTTCGGGACCCGACTCGCGAGCGTCGTCGCACCGAAGCTCCCCAGCTACCTCCTGCGCGAAGCGAGCGAGCGGTTCCCCGAGCTCGTGCGCATGGGCGGGCTCACCATCATCTCCAACATCTACGGCAACCCCGCGATCTCGATCCCGGCCGGCACCGTCGACGACCTCCCCGTCGGGATGCAGGTGCTCACCCGCCACCACGCCGACGAGCTGCTCTTCGACGTAGCGCTCGCGGTCGAGCGGGAGCGCCCGTGGCCGCTGGTCGCACCCGGCGTCGGGACGACCCCGGTCGGCGTCTGAGGATGGCGGCGACGGCACCGAACATCGTGCTGGTCATGGCCGACCAGCACCGCGCCGACGTGCTCGGCTGCGCGGGCGACACCTCCGCGCACACCCCGCACCTCGACCGGCTCGCGGCCGAGGGCACCCGCTTCTCGCGGGTGAGCTGCCAGGGGCCGCTGTGCATGCCGGCGCGCGCATCGTTCCTGACCGAGCGCTACGTGCGCGACCACGGCGTGTACACCAACTGGGCTGCGGTCGCCCCCGGTACCCCCACTTACCTGCACGCGCTTCGCGAGGCCGGGTACCACACCGTGCAGCTGGGCAAGGCCCACCTGTCGCGCGAGGACGAGCCCGGCATCACCCACGTCGACCAGCTCGCACCGCTGCTCGAGGCACGCGGCTTCGCCGAGGTGCACGAGACCGGCGACAAGTTCACCATCAGCCCGCCCAGTCGCTACAACGACTCCCTCGCCGAGCGCGGTCTGGCCGAGGTGTATGCGCAGTACATCCGCGACCGCGCCTACCAGGGCGAGGGTGAGAGCGGCCGCGGCGCGACCAAGCGCATCCCGATGTGGGACTCCACACCGTCACCGCTGCCCTACGACGCATACATCGACGTGTTCCACGGCGATCTCGCGGTGCGCTGGATCGAGGACTACGACCGAGACGAGCCGTTCTTCGCGTTCGTCGGCTTCCCCGGTCCGCACGACCCGTGGGACGCGCCCCAGGACGCGGTCGACCGGTACGACGGTGTCGACATGACGATGCCGATCTCGACGAAGCGCCCGGACCCGGAGGGGACGGGCAACTACGGGAAGCTGCTGCGCGCGTTCCTCGGCCTGTCCGACACCGACACGATGACCGAGGACGCGATCCGCGCGATGCGGCGCGCCTACTCGGCCAACGTGACCGTCATCGACGACGCGGTCGGCCGGATCCTCGCCGCGCTCGACGGGCGCGGCCTGCTCGAGAACACCTGGGTCCTCTACACGAGCGACCACGGCGAGATGGGCGGGAACCACGGGATGATGTCGAAGTGCGTCCTGTACGAGCCGACCGTGCGGGTACCGCTCATCGTCCGCCCACCGGGTGGAGCCGAGGCTCGCGTCGTCGCGGATCTCGTCGAGCACCTCGACGTCCCGGCGACCGTGCGAGCCATCGCGGATGCGCCCGGGCTCCCCGACAGCGAAGGGCGCTCCCTGCTCGGCTACCTGGCGGGTGACGATCCCGCGCCCCGTGCGGTGTCGATCAGCGAGAACTGGGGCTTCGCGTCGTTCGAGACCGACCGGTACCGGCTGATCGTCGACGAGGACGCGGCCACGCCGTGCCAGCTCTTCGACCACCACGACGACCCGGCCGAGGACCACGATCGTCTCGCCGACCCGGAGTGCGCGCCCGTGGTGGAGGAGCTCGTCGCCGGCCACGTCACGCCGTTCCTCGCGACGACGCCGGCCCGGCCCCACGCCAGCCCGTTCACCGGCTGAGGGCCACCGTCGTGCCCCGGTTGAACCTCAGCTTCGACCTGCGGCACCCGCCGCAGTTCGCGACGTCGGGCGCCGAGGTCTACCGCGAGGCGCTCGACATGTGCGCGTGGGCCGACGAGCGCGGCTTTGCCACCATCGGCCTGGGCGAGCACCACCAGTCACCCGACGGCTACCTCCCCGCACCGCTGTTGTTCGCGAGCGCGGTCGGCGCATGTACCCGGAACGTGCGCGTGAAGGTGTCGGTGCTGCTCGCGGTGCTCTACGACCCGATCCGTCTCGCCGAGGAGATCGCGGTCGCGGATCTCTGCCTCGGCGGACGCCTCGACGTCGGGCTCGGCGTCGGGTACGTCGAGGCCGACTTCGCGGTGTTCGACAAGAACTTCCACACTCGTGGTGCCGAGCTCGACGAGCTGATCCCGCTCCTTCGCCGGGCGTGGACCGGCGAGCCCTTCGAGTACCGCGGGACCACGGTGCAGGTGACGCCGCGCCCGGTGCAGGACCCGATGCCGATCTTCGTGGGCGGCGCATCCCGCCGGGGCGTCGAACGGGCGGTCGAGCTGGCCGACGGCTACTTCCCGCCCGGGATGCCCGCAGGGTGGAACCGGTACCGCCGCCTCACCGTCGAAGCCGGACGCGCCGACCCCGGCGAGTACCCGGCCCACGGGCCGATCTTCCTGTGGGTCACGAACGATGACAAGGAAGAGGTCTGGACGCGCCTCGCGCCCCACATCCGTCACCAGATCGACTCGTACGCGGCCTGGACCGAGGCCGCCTACGGCGAGCCGCAGGGACCGTTCGTGCCCTCGCGCGACGTCGAGTCGCTGCGCCAGGGCGGCGCCTACGAGGTGCTGACGCCGGACGAGGCGGTCGAGCTGATCACCGCGCTCGGACCCGACGGACGCGTCTCGCTCAACCCGCTCCTCGCCGGCATCGACCCCGCGGCGGCCTGGCAGATGCTCGACCTGTTCGACCGCGAGGTGCTGGGCGCGCTGTAGCGCGGTGCTCGCTCAGCCCGCGTCGGGGAACGGGCCGAAGAAGCCGACGATCCGAGAGATGCGTCCGTCGTCGGCGAGCTCGCCGTAGTCGATGCCCTCGACCACGTCGCCGTCGGCGTTACGCATCACCCACGCGAACCGGAACACGCGGTCGTGCTCGTCGACCCCACTCGTCATCTCGATGGTGTGGCCCGGCATCATCGCCTGGAACCCGCCGATGTGGGCGACCAGCGCGTCGCGCCCCTCGGCGCTCCCGGTCGGGTCGAGATAGGTGCCGTCGTCCGTCCACGCCTGTTCGAGCAGGGCTGCACGCTTGGCGTCGTCGGGCTCGTTCCACGCCGCGCCGTACGTGACGACGGCTTCGGTCGGATCCATGACGTCCCCTTGCGTGGCGAGGTGCGGCGCGATGAGGCTATCCCGATGTCTGAGGTCCTGGTCCTGGGTGGTGGGATGTGTGGACTCATCACCGCCATGCTGCTCGCCGGCGACGACCACACCGTCACGGTGCTCGAGCGCGACCCGATGGCTCCGCCCGGCGACGTCGAAGAGGCGTGGCGCGACTGGGAGCGGCGAGGTGTCGGCCAGTTCCGATTGCTCCACTACCTCCAGCCGCGCTTCCGTCAGGAGATCGAGGCGCACCTCCCCGAGCTCGCGGTCGAGATGGACTCGCTCGGCGCGATCCGTCACCAGACCACGGCGGTGCTGCCCGAGGAATACACCGGTGGCGTCCGGCCCGGCGACGAGCGGTACACGTCACTGACCGGCCGACGTCCGATGCTCGAGACCGCGGTCAGTCGGCTCGCCGAGCGCACGCCCGGCATCACCGTGCGACGCGGCGTCGCGGTGACGGGCTTCGTGACCGGCACGTCGGCCGCGCCGGGCGTCCCGCACGTCGTCGGCGTGGCCACGGAGTCCGGCGAGGAGCTGCGTGCCGACCTGGTGGTCGACGTATCGGGGCGCCGCTCCGCACTCCCCCGCTTCCTGGAGGACGCGGGTGCCCGGGCGCCGATCGAGGAGAGCGACGACTCCGGGCTCGTGTACTGCGGGCGGCACTTCCGCTCCGCCGACGGGTCGGTGCCGCAGCTGCGCGGCCCGATCCTCGCCAACGTCGGCACGCTCTCGACGCTCACACTGCCCGCCGACAACGGCACGTGGGGCCTCGGGATCCTCATCGCGTCGAGCGACAAGGTGATGCGCCCGCTCAAGGATGTCGACACCTGGGAGCGGGTGTGGCGCGCGGTGCCGGTGGTCGAGCATTGGCTCGACGGCACCCCGATCTCCGATGGCGTCGCCGTGATGGCGAACCTCCCCGATCGGGTCCGGACGTTCGTGGTCGACGGCACGCCCGTCGCTACCGGGGTGGTCGCGGTCGCCGACTCGTGGGCGTGCACCAACCCGGCGGTCGGGCGCGGCATCAGCATCGGCACCCTGCACGCGATCGCGCTCCGCGACACGTTGCGGACGACCGGCACCGACGACCCCGTCGCGCTCGCGACCGCGTTCCAGGACGTGACGACCGCGGAGGTGGAGCCCTGGTACCGCGCCACCGTCGACCTCGACCGCGCCCGTCACGCCGAGATGGTCGCCCTGCGCGATCGCGGTGCCGACGAGATCGACGAGCCCGACGACCCCGCGTGGGCGATCGCCAACGCGCTCCAGCGGGGCGCCTGGCGTGACCCCGACCTGCTGCGGTGCCTGACCGAGATCGCGTCGATGCTGGCGTTCCCCGGTGACGTGATCGGACGGCCCGGGGTGCTCGACAAGGTCCTGGAGCACACCGAGGATCCGGAGCCGTTCACCATGCCGACCCGCGAGGAGCTCCTCGCCCTCGTCGGCTGAGGGCCGCGGCCGAACCGGGTGTGAGGGCCCGCGGCCGACCGTGCCAGGATCACGGGATGTCCTCCACCTCCTGGCAGGCGCTCGACTCCCGCACGCCCGTGATCGCCGGCGTCGGCGTCGCGTCCCAGCACCTCGACGAGCCCGGCGCGGGCAGCGAGGCGCTCGAGCTCATGATCACCGCCGCCCACAACGCCGGTGGCGACAGCGGGGCGCGCAGCATCCTGCGCGAGGTGCAGCGCGTCGCGGTCCCGCACGGGTCCTGGGGTTACCCCGATCCTTCCCGGGCGATCGCGGCGCGGATCGGCGCGCCGAACGCGCAGTCGGTGCTCGTCCAGGTCGGGATCCCGCAGCAGAAGCTGTTGAACGACGCGTACCTCGCGATCCGATCCGGCACGCTCGACGTGGCGATGGTCGTCGGCGGCGAAGCCGCGCGTCGGGCGACCCTGGCCCGCCGCGCGGAAGTGCCCCTCGTCGACTCCACCCAGGACACCACGCCCGACGACTTCCAGGTCCCGACCGACGAGATCATCAGCCGGGTCGAGATCGAAGGCGGGTTGGGCTCCGCGATGGCACCGTTCGCGCTCATCGACAGCGCGCTGCGCGCCCGCGAGGGGCAGCCGATCGAGCAGCAGCGCGACGACATCGCGGCCCTGTACGCCGGGTTCAACCGAGTGGCCGGCACGTTCGAGCACGCCGCGTTCCCCGAGCCGCTGACCGCGGAGTTCATCCGCGACCCGAGCCCGAAGAACCGTCCGTACGCGTTCCCGTACAACAAGCACCACTGCGCGCAGATGAACGTGGACCAGGCCGCGGCGATCATCGTGTGCACCCTCGAGGCCGCGATCCGGCTCGGGGTGGAGCCCGATCAGATCGTGTTCCCGCTCGTCGGGCTGGAGTCCAGCCACTGCGTCACCTTGTCGCGCCGTGGCGAGATGCACCGCTGGCAGGCGCTCGAGGTGCTGGGCCGGGCCGCCGCAGCGCACCTCGGCCACCCGCTGTCCGACCTCGACCTCGTCGAGATCTACAGCTGCTTCCCCGCGGCGATCCGCGTCGGCCAGCGCGAGCTCGGGTTCCCGCTCGACGGCGTGCCCACGATCACCGGTGGCGAGCCGTTCGCCGGCGGCCCCTGGAACAGCTTCGTGCTGCAGATGACCGCGGCCATGGTCGAGCGCGTGCGCGCCGAGCGCGGGAAACGCGGACTCGTGACGACGGTGAGCGGGCTGCTCAACAAGCCGGGCATCGGCGTGTACTCCACCGACCCGGGCGATCAGCCGATGCTCGTCGGTGACCTCGCCGAGGAGGCGCGGGCGGCGACTCCCGTCGTCGAGGCGTCATCGGGCCACACCGGCGCTGCGACCGTCGCCGCGGTCACCGTCGCCTACGAGGGCATGGACCCGGCCCGCGTCGTCGTCGTCGGCGACCGGCCCGACGGCACCCGCTTCCTCGCGTCGTGCGCCGACGCCGAAGTGGCGAAGCGGGCCACGGTCGAGGAGCTGGTCGGCACGACGATCGACGTCGACGGCGTGACGTTCACCGTCTGAGCGACGTCCCTGCCCGGCCGAGACGCCGAGGGGGCAGGATGGGGCCATGGAGGTCGTCGCGGTCGCCGCGGGACTGGTCGCGACGGCCGTCATCCTCCTCGCGCCCCGCGTGCGGACCTCGACGACCTGGCGGGCGATGGCCACGCCGCTGGCCTCGATCATCGGCAGCGGGTTCCTCGTGCTCGCCCCCCTGCTCGACACGTCGGTCGGCGCGTGGGCACCGCTGGCGATCCTGGGGGTGGTCGTGCTCGCGTACGGGATCGGGGCGTCGATCCGCTACAACATCGCGCACGCCGAGCCGCTGCTGGATGCCGACGAGCCGCCGCGTGCCCTCCGCGCCGTCGACCGCCTGAGCCGGATCGCGCTCGGCATCGCCTACATGATCTCCGTCGCCTTCTACGTCCGCCTCCTCGCGTCGTTCGTGCTCGACGGGGCCGGCGTACAGAGCGATTTCGCCGGCCGCGCGCTGACCACCATCGTGCTCGCGACGCTCATGGTCATCGGCGTGACGCGCGGTCTGCACGGGATCGAGTCCGTCGAGATCCCCGCGGTGGACCTGAAGCTCGTCGTGATCGGTGGGCTGCTCGCCGGGATGCTCGTGTACAACCTGCTCCACGGCTCGGACGCGGTCCGTGCCTACACGCACCATCCGCTCTCCCACGGCGCGTTCGACGTGGTGCGCCGGCTCGCCGGGATGCTCCTCGTGGTCCAGGGCTTCGAGACCTCGCGCTACCTCGGCCGGTACTACGACGCCGAGACCCGGGTGCGCACGATGCGACTCGCCCAGCTCCTGAGTGGGGCGATCTACGTGGTGTTCGCCGGGCTGGTCGTCGTGCTGTTCCGGGATCTCGGCGGCGGCGCCCAGGAGACGGCGATCCTCGACGCCGCTCGGGTGGTCACTCCGGTGCTGGTCCCCTTGGTGATCCTCGCCGCGATCGGGAGCCAGCTCTCGGCCGCGGCCGCCGACACTGCCGGTGGCGCCGAGATGCTGGCCGGGGAGGCGCACCAGGGGAAAGACAACCTCGGGTACGTGGCGGTCGCCGGCGGAGCGATCGTGATCGTGTGGGCGACCGACATCTTCTCGATCGTGTCGATCGCGTCGCGCGCGTTCGCCCTCTACTACCTCGCCCAGGCCGTCATCGCGACGATGACCGCGGTGCAGGGGCGCCGCGGTCGCTGGCGCCAGGTCGTCGCGGCCAACGTGCTGCTGGCGTGCGCGCTCGCCTTCGTGGTCGTCGCCGCGATCCCCGGCGGCGGGTGAACCACGGCGCGTCGCGGCGCTCAGGACCGCGCCCAGGTGCCGTGCCCGCCGAGGCCGGGTGCGGTGTAGGTGAGCGTGGTCTTCGTGCACGTGTAGGTGCCGTCGAACGGCGAACCGCTGCCGCCACCGAGCGGGACGACCTGACCGCCGAGGCCCGGCACGTCGATCCGGATCTGCGCGGTGACCTCGCCGAGCGCGAGCGTCCGCACGAGGCCCTTCGCCGCGCTGACCAGCCCGCCGGTGTGGCCGGAGAGCTGGAACGTGCCGACGAGGCCCCCGGGCAGCGTCGTGATGACGGGAGCCGAAGGGTCGAGGTCGACGCTCCCGGTACCGTTCTTGCGCAGCGTGAGCACCGAGCCCGCACCGCCCGAGCCGGTGATGCCGGTGCCGGGTACGTCGACGACCACTTCGGTGCTGACCCAGGTGCCGACGAGGCACGGGTCGACCTTGGTCGGGTGCTTGCAGAAGTCGTCCAACGACCGTCCCTGCACCGTCACGTGCGCGGCTGCGGTGCCACCGGTGGCACCGAGCAGCGCCGCACCCGGCGCGATCGCCGCGAGGTCGATCCCCGCGCCCGCGGAGCCGTCGGGACACACGCAGCCCTCGGGGAGCGCGCACAGGGAGAGGCCCGAGACGTCGGCGAGGAGGCGGTCGGTGCCCGCGGCGTCGCGCAGTCGGCCGCGGGCGCTCGCACTGATGGCGAACGTCACGACGTCGGCACCGACGTCGAGGTCGAGCACCACGTTCGCGGCCTTCGGCACCGACCCACTCGCGCTCTTCCCGTTCGCAACCGCGCGGTGCAGACGCGGCGGTGTCGTCGCAGGGATGTCGGGGCCGCTGGTGTCCCACGACGCGCCGTACGCCGGCTCTCGGGCGAGCCCCGCCGGCCAGTCGTCGAGCGCGGCCGGGTTGCCCGCGACACCGATCGCGAACGCGGCCGCGTCGTCGGGCGCCTGCATCATGGGGACGAGCCGCGGCCAGACGTCGATCCCGACGTCGGCGAGGTGCCCGAAGAACCCGATGGCGTCGTAGGCCCGGGCGAAGAGGCTCTTCCCCGGCGACGTGCAGGTACGGCGCCCAGCGTTCCGTCGTGATCGGCGACCCGGGCACGAGCTCGGCCGCCGCCCACATGGCCGCTGCCCTCCTGCACCCAGTCGGTGACCGCGGCGTCGTTCGTCGCGAGGCCCTGATAGCAGTGGACCACCTCGTGGTACAGCATGAACTTGGTGTCGGTGTGGTCGAGGTGCTGCCCGAACGGCTGCACCTGGATGAGGCACGTGTCGGCCGGATCGCCGTAGGACCACGCTTGCGCGTACTTGCCCCCGCCCGGCGACTTCTTCTTCAGCAGCTCGAGGAACGGTGCCTTCGTGAGCGGGGGCACGCCGAGGCGCACCGCGAGGTCGGTGACCGCCGCCTCGATGATCGGCTGGAACGCCTCGGCGCCCGGCGAGCTCGCCGTCGGCTCGGGCGGCTTCGGCACCGCGGCCCGCGCGGCCCCGGCTCGGGACGCGCCCGCCTGCGCAGCGGCACCGAACCCGAGGAGCCCGGTGGCCACCACGGTCGTCACGACCACGGCGTGCAGCACCCGGCGGCGCATGCGGACAGTCTTCCACCCGAGGACGGCGGCAACACCGCGGTCCCGGAGGTGAGGATCCGGGCCGGGCGGGGCATGCTGGGAATGACGGGCACGCTGCCCGCGACCGAGATGCCCACGACCGAGAGGAGTCCCCCATGGCCGAACCTGCAGCGTCACCCCGCTACGTGAAGCCCGGCTGGTTCACCCAGCACGTCTTCAACCCGACGATCGCGCTGTTCACCCGGATGGGCCTCAGCGTGTGGGGCTCCCGCGAGCTGCGCGTCCGCGGCCGGACGAGCGGCGAGTGGCGCACGAACCCGGTCAACCTCCTCACCCTCGACGGCACCGAGTACCTCGTGGCGCCTCGGGGTACGACGCAGTGGGTGCGCAACCTGCGGGTCGCCGGCACCGGCGAGCTGCGCGTCGGGCGCCGCGTCCAGGCATTCCGCGCCACCGAGCTCAGCGACGCCGACAAGGTGCCCGTGCTGCGCGCGTACCTGCTGCGATGGAAGGCCGAGGTCGGCGCGTTCTTCGACGGTGTCGACGGCAAGGCGTCCGACGCCGAGCTGCTGGCGATCGCCCCCGACCACCCCGCGTTCCGGATCGAGACCACGCCCGCCGCCTGACCCCCATGGCTTCCTGAGCACGCCGCTACGCTCCCCGGCCATGGCGAAGATCGCGGGTCCGTGCCTATCCCGTCCCTCCGCAGGCCGCGCTCGACGCCGCCGACCCGGGCGATGGCGAAGGTCCCGAAGGCGAGCAGCATCGTGTCGGACCCGACGACCGGCACCGTGACCGCCAAGGTCGGCGTGAGCTTCAAGTCGTGGGGCGAGAACGTGCGCGTGCAGGTCGGCGCCCACCCGCCGGCCGGCGCCGCGGTGAGCTGCCACGCCGAGCTCAAGATGGGCCTCGTCGACTGGGGCAAGTGCAAGCAGGACCTGGCCGACTTCTTCCTCGCGCTCGACGCCGAGATCGGTCAGCCCGGCACCGACGTCGCGCCCGTGCAAGGCGCCTGACCGATGGCCGAGCTCACGACGCCCTGGTTCCTCACCCGACCCGAGGGCGACGGCCCGTGGCCCGGCGTCGTCGTGATCCACGAGGGCAATGGCATGACCGCCCAGCTGCTGCGCTTCTGCGAGCGGCTCGCCGGCGAGGGCTACGTGACCATCGCGCCCGACATGTTCTGGCGCTCCGGCGGCCCCGAGGCCGGCGACTTCGGTCGGCTGATGGGTGCGCTGCAGCCGGACACCAGATCGGCCCACGACGTCAGCGCCGCGGTCGCCGAGCTGCGCAGGCTCGGCTGCACCGAAGGTCGGCATGACCGGGTTCTGCATGGGCGGCTACATCACCTACCGCACCGTGTGCGGCACGCTCCCCGGGTCACCCGAGATCGACGCCGCCGTCGCGTTCTACGGGGGACGGATCGCGCAGACGCTCGGCGAGCCGCGCTGCCCCACCCTCCTCTTCTTCGGTGGCCACGACCCCTACATCTCGATCGACGACATCGAGACGGTGCAGGCCCACCATCCCGACACCACCTTCTGCTACCCCGACGCCGGCCACGGCTTCATGCGGGACGGCTCCGACGACTACCACGAGGCGTCGGCCACCGATGCGTGGCAGCGCCTCACCACGCACTTCGCGACCCACCTGCGCTGAGCTGCGCCGAGCCACGCGGACCCGGGCCGCGCCCGGCTCTTCCGTTGTCAAGGAGCTGTCGGGGAAGCTCGATCTCGTCGGCCGGCGCGCCTGGTGCCGCGCCTCAGGCGGCGGGCCCGGCGCGTGCCTCACCCGCGCCGCGTCCGGGCTCGTCGATGCGATGCCACACCAGCCCGTCGGGCTGCTCGGGATCGCCCTCGAGCACGAACGGTCCGTGGGGCACCGCCCGGCGGTGGTGGACCTTGCAGATCATCGCCAAGTTGCGCTTCTCGGTCGGCCCGCCCCGGCTGCGGGGCATCAGGTGGTGCGCATCGAGCCCGAACGTCCGCTCACATCCCGGGACCCGACACTCCGGATCGCGGGCGACGAGGTGATCGCGCAGCGCCGCGGGGATGGCGTCGCCGCGCTGCGGTGCGAGCGGGTCGGCATCGTGCACCTCGCGCACCTGCGCCCCGTCGGTGATCAGCTGCCCAACTGTCTCGACCGCGATCGGCATGCCGTTGACCTCGGGCTGCGCGTCGGACCCGACGTGGATCACGACGCGCGGCATCCACCGCTTCGCCGCCTTCGCAGTGGTCGGCGCCCCGGCACCATCCCGGCACGCCCGGCAGAGCTCGACCAGGGCGTCTGCCCCGCGCCGGGCCCGCGACTCCCACGGCTGCCCCTTCGGCGGCTTCATGCCGTCCACCAGGTGCTCGAGGACCGCCTCGACCAGCGCGCCGTTGACGTCGGGGATCTGACCGTTGAGCCGCAACCACTCTCCCTGTCGCCACCAGCGGAGCCCACGCGCGTCCTGCCGCTGCTGCATCTCCTCCGTACTGACCGCGCGCTGGCGGCGTGCCATCCGAGCGAGGTCACTCGGCGCCGCGTGGCGCCCGCGCTCGGCCCACTCCGCGTCGGTCGCCGGCGTCGCCAGCTGGACGATGTGCTCGAGCTGGTCGAACGAGAGGTCGCCGGCCTCGGCCGCCGCGGCGACGCACGGCAGCGACTCCAGGCTGCGGGCGATCTCGACCTCGGCTCGTGCCGTCGACGGCCGCACCTGGTCGCGCCCCTGCACCCACTCGGCAACCTCGCGGCCACCCGTGGCGCCGCGCTCGTCGAGCACGCGATCGAGCGCGACGCGTCGCAGCCGCCACCGGCGCTCCTCCACCCGTGCCGCGTCGCGCTCGGACCGGAGGCGCTCCGTGGGCCACGTGCGCAGCTCGTCGAGGTCGGTGCTGAACATGGCCTCACGATGACAGGGGGGTGTGACAGCTACGCCCGCTCGGAAGCCCTCCCGCGGAGAAATCCGAGAAATTCTTCGGGGCGCCCTTTGGGTCACGCCGGCGCGCGGCGATGTCGCATCGCCGCGGCAGAGGGGTAGCGTCGCCGGATGCGCACCCGCCTCGGCACCTCGCTCGCCGTCCTCCTCGCGGTCCTGACGATCGGCGTCGGGAGCGCAGCTGCAGCCGTCGCGCCGACCGCCCCGATCCAGGCCACGACCACGCAACCCCCGGCACCCGGGGACGTCGGCCCCGGGCACTCCTCCGTACGCGGTCGGGCGCCGCACGATCGAGGTGCAGTCCGAGCCCGGCCGCACCCTGACGGCCGACGTCTGGTACCCGGCCGACCAGGCCGCGGTCGCCGGCGTGCCCAAGTCCACCTATGAGTTCCCCGGCCTCTCCTACGTCTCGACCGAGGCGTACGACTCGCCGCCGGTGTCGGCCGCCGGCCCGTTCCCCCTCGTCGTCTACTCCCACGGCTCGGGTGGGCTGCGCTACATCTCTGCCTACATCACCGAGGCCGTCGCGGCCCGGGGCTTCGTGGTCGTGTCGGTCGACCACACCGGGAACACCGCGCTCGACGCGCTCACCAAGACGACGCTCCCGCGCAAGGAGATCGTCCGGCTCCGCCCGGTCGACATCCGGGCCGAGATCGACACCATGGCCGCGCAGTCGGCCGACCCCGCGAGCCCCTTCGCAGCCACCGTCGACACCGAGCACGTCGGCCTCATCGGCCACTCGGCCGGCGGCACCGGTGTGCTCATGACCGCTGCGGGCCATGACGGTGCCGCGGCAGACGCGCGCGTGAAGGCAGTGGTCGGCCTCGGCGCCTACGTCGACCCGGTGAGCGACCGGGAGCTCGCGAAGCTGCAGCTTCCCGTCATGCTCATCAGCGGCACCCTCGACACGACCACCCCGATCAAGACCCAGACCGTGCGCGCGGCCAAGAAGATCCCCGGTGATCCCCTGTACCGCGTCGACCTGAAAGGTGGCGGCCACCAGTCGTACACCGACGTCTGCTACTACGAGGACCTCGCCGCCGCGACGCCCGGCACCGCGAAGATCCTCATCACGACCATCAAGCAGTACACCGTCAACGCGTGCCTGCCGAAGTTCCTCCCGCACGAGAAGGCCCACGCACTGATCGACCGCTACACGATCGGCTTCCTCGAGCGCTACGTCGCGAACGACAAGGCCGCCGACAAGCTCCTGAAGCCCACCGACCCGAAGATCGTGACGCTCACCGTCAAGAAGTGACGATCACCACCCGGATCGCTACTCCCGGATCGGGGCGTCGATCTGGGGGACGCCGAAGCGATCCCGCACCTCGGTGAGCGGCACGTCGACCAGCGCAAGGTGGTCGATCGTGGTGAAGTCGTCCGTGCACTGCGCACCGCGCCACATCGCGTGGGCCAGCACCTCGGGCGCATGCTCGCGCGTGAGGGAAGCGGTCTTGCCGGTCAACTTTTCGTTGCTGATGATCCCCGCCTCGTGCACCGAGAGGTTGCCGAGGAACGACGCCCAGTGCGCGGGCGTGTCGGCCATCGCGAGCTGGAACCCGCCGAGCGCGATCTCGCCCTGACCCGTCGGCTCGTACCCGGCGATCGTGTGGCACATGTCGTGCGCGACGAACATCGCCGGCATGGTGGGATCGTCGCCGGGCAGCGTGAGGCCGTTGCGACGGTAGAAGTCGACGTAGGCGTGACCGAGCGTCCCCTCGGGGAGATCGTGCAGCGCGCGCAGGCGGGCACCGAGGTCGGGGTCGGGCGCGTCCAGCGTCGAGGCGTAGCGGTCCCGCAGCGTCGGCTCGAGCATCGACGGCCCGACTTCGCCCAGGTAGCGGTAGTAGTCGGCCATCGCCTCCGCGGCGCCCTGGCGCACGAGGTCCCGCGCCAGCTCGAGCCCGGGGCCGGATTCGTCGAGCGCGGCCGCGTACTCGTCGACGCGCTCGACCTGGGCCTCGGATGCCGGGTGCCGGCACAGCTCGAGGAGCACCATCAGCTCCTCGAGTCGGTCCCGCTGCGCCACGTCGGTGACCGCGGCCGCAGTCGCGTCCGGGTCGAGGGGCTCGAGCGCGTCGAGCGAGAGGTCGGGGCGCTCCCAGTACCCGTGGACGATCGCGGTGAGGACGGCCCGCTGCTCGTCGGTGGCCCCGCCATCGACGTCGACCGCGCCCAGCAAGGCGCGGACGACCGGTTCCACCATCGCGTCGTCGATCACTCGGGGCACGGGCCACTCCTGTCGTCGAGTGCGGCGATTGTGCCACCCGACGCGTCCGGCCCGCGGGGACTCAGCCCTCGTCGGACTCCTCTTCGGTGACCGGCCCGAGGTCGGTGATGTCGACGACGGCAGAGCGGGTGAACACGCGGGTGCCCATCGACTCGTCCTCGGGGATGTCGGCGTCGAAGAACTCGACGAGTGCGTCCCCCTCCTCGTAGCGCGACGCCGGGATGATCTCGGACACGCGCTCCTTGAAGCTCACCTGGTACCGACGGCGATCCATCAGGAGACGCGCTGCCGGGCCAGCTGGTCTGCCAGACGCGTGCCCCAGCGCTCGGCGTGGAGCGCCTCGTCGTCCTCGAGGTGGTTCTCTTTGGTGACGAGGAAGCTCTCGGGCTCGACGAGCTGGGTGCAGCCGTGCTTCTCGAGCCGCTTGCCGATCCCCTTCGATGCCCGGCCGGTGAACGCGGGCGGACCGGGCATGCGGGTGTCGAAGGCCGCCGCCTTCGCCGGAGAGGTCCCCGAGGCCGTCGAACCAGTCGCGCAAGCCTTCGCCCTCGGCGTCGGGATCGAGGTCCAGGTCGCTGTCGGGCTGCTCGGCCGCCTCGACCGCGGCCTTGCGGGTGCTCTCGCGGGTCATGCCGTGGACGTGGGTCGGGCCGCCCACGACGACGAGCTCCGCGTCGGCGAGCGCCGCGGCATCGGCACGCCCGACGGGCAGCACGGCCACCTCGCTGCCGGCCTCCTCGATCCCGCGTCCGATCGCGTCGGCGATCAGATGGGTGTTGCCATACATCGATTCGTAGACCACGACGGCCTTCATGCCTGCTCCTTCTCGACGCGGTTGTCCTCCTTGCACTCTCGCGAGCACGCCGGGGCCGGACCAGGGTCGAAGGTCCCGCCTCAGGGGGAGAGGATCGGCTGCCAGCTCGGGTGGCGGTCGATGGTCCCGGGCTCGTCGGTGAGGGCGGTCTCGTTCGTGCCGTCGGCGTCCATCACGTAGATCTCGCTGTCGAGGATGACCCCGTTGTGGCGCGACGCATGGAACAGGATCTTCGTGCCGTCGGGCGACCACCACGGTGAGAAGTACATCTCCTCGGGCTGGTTCGTGAGGTTCACCGGGTTCGAACCGTCGGCGTTCATCACGTAGATCTGCGGGAGCGCGTCGCCGACGGTCGACTGGTACGCGATCCTCGTCCCGTCGGGCGAGAAGCTGGGGCTCGACACCGAACCGCTGGCGGCCAGGGTCTGGCGACCGGTGCCGTCGGGGTTGATGGCGTCGACGGTGATCGTGATCGAGCCGTCGGAACCATGGGCCAGGCTGGTGAACACGATCCTCGTGCCGTCGGGCGACCACGACGCGCCGTCCTCGCTGCTGTCGGGGGTGTTGGTCAGATTCACCTGGTGCTTCCCGTCGGCATCCATCACGAAGATGTCCACGCCACTGCCGTAGCGGGTGAAAGCGATCTTCGTGCCGTCGGGCGACCACGTCGGCGCGCCATCGGTCACGCGGTTCTTGGTGAGCCGCTGGAGGTGCCGGCCGCGCGCGTCGGACACGTAGATCTCGTCACTGCGCCCCGCGAGCTTCGCGAACGCCAGCTTCGTCCCGTCGGCCGACCACGATGGCGCGGGGTCGTCGGAGCCACTGGCAGCGATCCGCTTCGGGTTCGACCCGTCGGCGTTCATCACGTAGACCGCGGGCGTGCCCGTGTCGCGGGCGAACGCGATCTTGCCGTTCTCGCCCGGGAACGACGCGGCCCCCGCGCCCGGCCCCCCGGCGGTGAGGCCGACGGCGAGGGTCGTGCCGAGCAGCACGCACGCTGCACCGATCGTGAGCAGGGATCTCGTCCTCATCGCTGCACGCTATCCAGACGGAGCGCCGGTGACGCGCACGCGGGTCAGCGTGGTGAACGAGCAGAGATAGAGGTCGCGGTCGAAGCCCGGGCACGGGAAGAGGACCGACTGCACCGGGCTGCCGGTGTCGGCTCGGGCGAGCTCGGCACCGGTCTCGATGTCGAGCACGACCACCTGGTCCATCCCCCGCTCGGCGTCGTGGTCGCCCGTCACCAGCTCGCCGGTGTCGGGGAACCGGAGTGGGTGCGACGCGTGGTCCTGGGTGCGAGCCCAGACCGGTGCGAGCGGGCCGTCGTCGGCGAACGAGAACGCGGCCAGCACCCCGTTGCCGCTGTCGTAGCCGACCGCGATCTTCCGCTCCGGGTCGATCGCGGGCGGGTTCGCCACGACACCCTCGGGCGCGCCGCAGATCTCCGTGAGCGTGACCGCACCGGTCGCGAGATCGACCCGGACGAGATGCAGCGGCGCGCGCGAGACGCCCTGGCCGCGGAACGTCCCGGCGTAGCCCTCGCTCCCCGCACCGTTGTCGAGGAACCACGCGGCCCCGGCGTCGATCACGGCATCCCAGCCGTAGGTCTGGCCGTCGATCGTGCGGTACCGCGCCGCGAGCTCGGCGTCGAGCGCGAGCTCGGTACCGTCCCAGCGGACGCGGAACAGCGACGAGTCCCCCACCACGTACACATCGTCCTGTCCGGGCCTGTCCCCGGACAGTCGCCAGAGAGCCGGGCGATCGATCGCTCGGGCAGCTCGAGACGCGCCACGATCTCCAGCTCCTCGGGTTCGAGCACGAGCAGCTCGGTCGGCTCGGTCGGCGCCGGCGCGCCACCGGGCAACGCACCACCGAAGTCCTTCGTGACGAGGCACCCGTCGGGCAGCACCACGAAGCTGTTGTACGGGCGATCGCGTGGGAGCCGCCGGCTCGCGATCGGTGCGCAGTCGGGGCCGAGGCGGTGCGCGTGACGGCCGAACACCACGTAGAGCGACCCGTTCGCGTGCGCGGCCATGCCGCCGGGCCAGGTCGGGCCGCCGGGCAGGTCGGGCGAGCGCTCGATCGGCGCGAGCGTCTCCGGGTCGAAGCGCTCCACCCATGAGACGGCGTCGTCACCGGCGGTGTGGCACAGCAGGTACGCCTCGCCGGGGTCGCGCAACACCACCATCGTCGCCGCGAGCGCGTCGCGCGACACCACCTCCAGCCGTTCGCCGGGCCGGATCCCGAGCCCCGCGCCGGATCGCGGCGCCTGCGTGCGGCGGGGCCCGCCGTCCTCCGCGGGCCACCGGCTCGGCCAGTAGCCGGTCGCGGCGTCGGGCCCGGTGGTCACGTCGGCTCCGCTTCCATCAGGGCAGGTCCCTTCGGGGGGAGGTCGCCGGGCCGGGAGTCAGTGCCGCGGGTTGGCCGTCACGCCCAGCCGCCCGCGTAGGCGACGAACTGGCCGGTGGTGAACGTGCTCGTGCCGTCGACGAACACCGCGCACATCGCCGCGCACTCCTCGACCGTGCCGAGCCGGCGCATCGGCACCGCGGCCTCGATCTTCTCGCGCACCGCAGGGTCCGTCGCCCCCGTCGCTCGGAGGAACTCCGGGAAGTCCATGAAGTTGGTGCCGACGGCGTTCACCTGCACGCCGTTGCGGGCGACCTCGTCGGCCACGTTGCGCACGAGGTGGTTCGCCGCGGCCCGCACCGACGAGTACAGCGGCGCACCCGGCGTGGCCCGCGCCCCCGACGCACTCGTGACGAGGAGCACCTGGCCCTCGCCCCGCTCGACCATCGGCGGCACGACCGCCTTGAGGAAGTGGTACGGCGCCTCGAGGCACCCGGCGACCACCTTGTGGAGGTCCTCGATGGTCGACTGGAGGAAGCGCCCGGTGACCACCCGGCCCGAGAACGCGGCCGCCGAGTCGAGGTGCCCGAACCGCTCCAGCCCGGCCGCCACCAGACGCTCCGAGGCAGCCGGGTCGCGCAGGTCCTTGACCCCGGTGACCACCTCGACCGCGGCGCCGAGGGCCTCGAGCTCCTCGACGAGCCCGGGCTCGGGGTCGCCGACCACCAGGTCATGCCCTCGCTCGGCGAGCAGGCGGGCCAGCGGTGGCCCCACGTAGAAGTCGGCGTTCGCGACCAGCGCGACCCGGCGGGTGCGCGCGTCGGCGCCGGCAGGATCGACGGCGCTCATGAGTAGAGCGCGTTGAACGCCTCGTAGACCATCCATGCCGGCCAGAACAGGCCCTGGAACACCGCGAGCACGCCCTCCCAGAAGCCGTTCGCGTGTTCGAAGAAGTACACCCACGCGCCGAAGATGCCGAGGCCGTAGATCGCCCCTGCACTCGCTGCGCCGCCTCCGCCTTTCCCGGCCATCCGCCTACCTCCACGTCGCGACGTCTTGCTCCCGTGAACCTGGAACCGGGACCCGGGACCCGGTGGACCTGCCGGACCCTAACGCTCACCGCGTGCCGTGGATCAGGGCGGCGGGTCCGGGTCGGTCTCTGCGGCCGGCGGGCGCAGGTCCCAGGCCCCCGGCTGCCCAATGACCTCCCAGTTGCAGTGGGTCTTGAGGAGGTGGTGCTGGTGGCAGAGGCGCCAGAGGTTGCCTGCGTCGGTCGGGCCGTGGTGTTCGACGGGGACGATGTGGTCGATCTCGAGGCCGCGGTCGGTGTCGCAGCCGGCGACGCCGCAGACGGGGTAGGTGGTCTCGACCCAGCGGCGCAGGCTCGCGGGGATCGTGCGCTCGGGGCTCGAGATGGTGGTGATCTCGGTGCCGGTGCGCAGCATCGTGGTGATGGTCGCGTCGTTCATCAGGGCGCGGGCGTCGGTGACCGGGAGCGCACCGCGGCCGGCGATCTCGCACGTCTCGCCTTCGATCACGAAGCCGCGCTCGATCGCGGTGGCGTCGGCGGTGACTCGGACCTCGACCGGCTTGCACACGCCCTCGTCCATCAGCGCGACGAGCGCGTCGGCGGCGTAGGCGTCGCGTGGTTCGCGCCGCCCGGCCTTGCGGGCTTCGCGGAAGATCCGGTCCTCGTGGGCGTCGAGTGCGGCGAAGAGTCGCGCGCCGGCGGCGGGGGCGAGGCGGAAGTCGCCGCAGTAGGAGCCGTCGAGGTCGGTCCACTTGTGGAGGTAGCGCTGCTCGTGCAGCTGGCGGGCCCACGCGGCGTCGTCGGGCTGCGCCGCGGCGCGCACCTCACGACACCGGTCCTTGAGCCCCTTCACCGTCGAGGACTTCGCGGTGCGCAGCAACCGCGCCTCGGACGACGGGTCCTCGATCGCGGCGCCGGTGATCTGACGGGCCTGGGTCTCGGACAGCTCCCCCGCCCGGAACGCCTCGGCCGTCGCCGGCAGCTCGTCGAGCGACCGCGCCGTCTCGAGTGCACCGACCGCAGCGCCGACGGTGACTCCGGTCTTCGCCGAGAGCCAGTGCCCCGCGCTCCGGTACCCACCGTCGCGGTACGCGCCGGTCTCGTCGACCCGTCGGGCCAGCAGCGCCTTCAGCGCCGCGCAGACGTGCTCGCCGCGTGCCACCACGTCGACGAGCCCCGCCGCGTCGGACCCGTCGAGCAACCCCGGCTCGAAGTCGCGCGCGACCGCCTCGAGCGAGGCGACGGCGGTGCGGAGCTCGTCGAACACGGACCTTCCCCTTTCACGACGGACCCGGGCTCGCGCCGGACGGCCGGGCGAGCGGTACAGGTGGTGCGGGGAAGTGGTTGCACTGTATCGAACATACGTTCGCTCTGTCAAGTCTCAGGACGAGCATCGCGCCGGCGTGTGACAGCTTCCTCGCCGCGCCGCTCATCGCGCGTCCGGGAACCTAGGGTCCTCCGCCATGCCGCGGTGGCGGGCGGTGGTGGCGGGCGCGGTACTCGTCGGCGGGGTGGCGACGCTCGACGTCGGCGGGATCGCGGTCGACGTCTGGTACCCGCCAGCCGACGCTCGGTGCGGGGACAGCAACCCGCCACTAGCCCTCCGGCGCACACCGGCAGGGCTTCGACCCGCGCATCTGCTCGACGACACTGCCCCGGCGCTCCGCACTTCCCCGCGTGCCAAGGTTGGGGTGACGAGGAGGACGCGATGCGCTACGTGGAGGCGGCCGGCCTGCGGGTCTCGGCGATCGGGCTCGGGTGTTGGCAGTTCGGCTCGGCCGACTGGGGCTATGGCAAGGAGTACGGGGCGACGACGGCCGTCGACCTCGTGCACACTGCGCTCGACCTGGGCGTCAACCTGATCGACACGGCCGAGGTGTACGCCCGGGGTGCCTCCGAGGCGATCGTCGGGCGGGCGCTCGAGGGCCGGCGCGACGAAGCGTTCGTGGCCACCAAGGTGCTGCCGATCTGGCCCACGGAGCACCGGGTGGTCGAGCACGGCCGGCTCTCCGCGCTCCGGCTCGGGATCGCCACGATCGACCTCTACCAGGTGCACTGGCCGAACCCCCTCGTCCCCCTGCGCTCGACGATGGCGGGCATGCGCCGGCTCCAGGACGACGGCGCGATCCGTGCGGTCGGCGTCAGCAACTTCTCGGCCGATCGGTGGGCGAGCGCCGAGCAGGAGCTCGGACGCCCGGTCGCGACCAACCAGGTGCACTTCAGCCTGCTGCAGCGCAAGCCCGACCGCGGCAACGTCGCGCACGCCCAGACCCGCGACCGGATCGTGATCGCCTACAGCCCGCTGGAGCAGGGCGTCCTCGGCGGCCGCTACGACGCCCAGCACCTGCCGCCCGGACCCGCCCGGCGCAACAACCCGCTCTGTCTCGCCGAGAACCTCGAGCGCGCGACACCCGTGATCGAGGCCCTGCGCAGGATCGCCGCCGCGCACGACGCCACCCCCGCGCAGGTCGCGCTCGGGTGGCTGATCGCCAAGCCCAACGTCGTCGCGATCCCGGGCGCGAGCTCGCTCGATCAGCTCCGCCACAACGTGGCTGCCGCGGACCTCGACCTGACGACGGACGAGCTCAGCGAGCTCACCGCGCTGAGCGACGCCTTCGAGCCGCTGGGCATCCCCGCGGCCGGCACCGCGATGCTGCGGGCCCGCCGCGGCGGGTGAGCCGAGTCCTCAGAGCCAGGACCCGCTCCTCGCACCACAGCTGCTGGAGCGGTGACCCGGGGTGCTCGCCCCGACCTTCGTCACACCGGTAGGCCTCGGACCGCGAAGAGCTGGAAGCTCGGCTGCTCGTCGTCGTCCGACGGGATCTCGACCGCATGGCCGCCCTCCAGGCGGGACACGAAGACCACCCGCAACTGGGTCGGCGCCGTCGCCGGCCCCGTGCCGATGCCGAGCACGCCGTAGTTCGGGCTGGCCAGGACGAACGGTGCTCCGTTCAGCCGGGTGAGGTCCTCACGCTCGAGCGTCGCCGCCAGCTCGTCGGGGAGCGCGACCTCGAACGTGGCGACGGACCCGTCGGGCAGGCGCTCGACGGTCGCCGTCGTGCCCACGAGCCGCACGAGGCGGCCGGGGTACGCCCCGGCCTCGACCTTGAAGCCGCGGCTGACCTGACCGTGATGCACGTGGGTGCGTTGGGACGGACGCGACGACGCGCCGGACGCTTCGGTGCTCATGGTTCCTCCTCATCGATCCCGGCGTTGGCACCGTGCGCGGCTGCGCCGGTTGCCGGACCTTCATCGGGCCGGGTCCCTCAGGTCGCTCTGGATGAGTTGCAGTGGCACCGTACGTCGCGGGTGGGACACGCAGCGAGCGAGTTTCGTCGCGGCGTCACCGGCGTTGACGGGATCCGATCCTGTGGTCAGGCTTGACGCGTTGCGCAGAGGAGAGGACGGCTGTCATGGCTGAGAGCGTCTACAAGGTCATCGAGCTCGTCGGCACGAGCTCCGAGTCGTGGGAGAAGGCGGCCGCCGCCGCGGTCGACAAGGCGTCGGGGAGTCTGCGCGATCTGCGGATCGCCGAGGTTGCCGAGCTGGACCTGCAGATCGAAGACGGCAAGGTGAAGGCGTACCGGGCGAGGCTCAAGGTGTCGTTCAAGTACGAAGACTGAACACTCCCCCGGGGATGAGCGCCGCCCGCGCCCGCCTCACCCTCGGACGGCCAGGAAACACCAGCTCGCGATCACCGCGTCGACCGGCTCCGCATCACCCGAGCGCGCTTCCATCACGACGTCGAGCACGACGACTGCCCGGTCGGGTCCCTTCGGCCGCACGTCGGCGAGACGGCCGCGCACTCGCACCGTCGCACCGACGGGCACCGGTGCGACGAAGCGCACCCGGTCGAAGCCGTAGTTCACGAGCATCGTGACCGAGCCGGCCTCGGGGATGCGCAGGGCGGCCCCGTGCCGGGTCAGCAGGCTGAGGAGCAGAAAGCCCTGGACGACCGGCCCACCGAATGGCCCCCGGCGGGCGCGCTCGGGATCGTTGTGGATCCACTGGCTGTCGCCGGTGGTGGCCGCATGCGCATCGACCATCGCCTGATCGATGGTCTGGGGCTCGGAGGCACCCAGGTCGGTGCCGACGGCCGTGCGCAACAGTTCCCAGGAGTCGTCGATGCGGCGATCATCGCGCCCACACGCAAGCGCCGCATCGAGGGCGTCCGACCGGAGCGGGATCGGCGGTCAGACGGTGGCCGGTGGGCTCGGCGTGAAGGTGCACGGGATCGCGCCGAAGAGATCGTCGTGGAACATCGGCTTCGGCACGCCGACGGGAGCCAGGTCGGGAAATCGCTCGAGCAGCCTGCCCACCGCGATCTGCCCTTCTGCTCGCGCCAGCCCCGCGCCGATGCAGTAGTGGATACCGACGCCGAAGCTGAGCAGCTTGCCGGCGTCATCACGGGTGATGTCGAAGCGATCGGGATCGGTGAAGACCGCGGGGTCGCGGTTCGCGGCGCCGTGGGACACGCGCACGTCGTCGCCCGCCGGGATCACGATGCCTCCGAAGTCGAGATCGACGGTGGCCCACCGCGGGAACGGCACGCCGCCGACGAAGGTGAAGCGCAGCACCTCCTCGATGGCCGCGGGAAGCAGCGACGCATCCTCGCGAACCATCTCGAGCTGGGCGGGGTGCAGGAACAGCTGCACCATCGCGTTGGCGATCAAGCGCTGCGTGTTGCGACCGGCGGCACCGAAGACGACGATGACCGCGGCCACGAGCTCGTCGTGCGTGAGCGACTCACCCGACTCGTGGGCGTGCACGAGACCGCTGATGAGGTCATCGGCCGGCTCGCGCCGCCGTTCCTCGCAGAGCGCCTCGACGTACGCCGTGAGCTCCAGCGTGCTCGCGATGCCTCGTGCGAGCGCTTCGGGCGAGAGATCGGGCTCGACGAGCTTCGACATCTCCTCGAAGTCGGCGCGGAACCGATCCCGGTCGGCGATCGGCACACCGAGCATCTCGCAGACCAGGGAGATCGGGAGGGGGTATGCGAGATCATTGGCGAGGTCGAGCTCACCTCGCCCGGCAACCTCGTCGAGGAGGTCGTCGACGATGGCGAGCATGCGCGGACGCCATCGATCGACGGACTGCAGCGAGAACGCCTTGGTGACCAGCCGTCGGACGCGGGTGTGATCGGGCGGATCGAGGAAGTTGAACGCGCTCGACACCACCCGGGCGACGCGACCCAGATCGGAGTCGGGATCGACGTCGAGCTCGCGCCAGGTCTTGTTCTCGTACCGCACGTTCGGATCGCGGCATGAATCGCGCGCAGTCCTCGTAGCGCGTGAGCAGCCAGAAGCCGTACTTCGTGCGGCACACCGGAGCTTCCGAACGAAGTCGGTTGAGGACCGCAGCGGGATCGTCGCGGTAGGACGCGTCGTACAGGTCGAACCACGGAGTCTCGGGAATCGTCGTGGTGGTCACCTTCACTCCCTCGTCGATTGCCGGTCACGGTAATCGGAACTCATTGCGGCCATCACCCGCGGTGCCGACCGTGCCGCTGCCTTGCGGCCGAAGGCTCTCTCGGCGCGTCTGGCTGCTCACGACGACCGGGCCCGAACTGGAGGGAGGCGACGCCACGCAGACCCATCCCTTGCTTTCATCCGTAGTAAGCAGCGACGCGGTGGTTGGAGACCGCGGTCACGGTGACGCGTGGTCGAGGGAACCGCGCGGCCTTGCGGTCCATAAGTGGGACCGGGAGTCGACCACCTGGCGCAGGCCTTCACGGTGCTGGCCGCTTCTGGCCACTTCTGGCCGGTCGCAAAGCCGCGGATTTTCGCGTGGGCAGACAGAAAGAATTGATTTCGCTGAGAAGCGCCCTGTCAAAACCCGTCCGAGAGCGACGAAGGGGTAGGAGGAACTTCTATCACGAGAGGAACTCGAGACCATGCTCACCGAGGACAATGAAGAGAAGGCCATCGCAGCACTCGCTGCGGGCGCATCCCTGGCAGAAGCTGCCGAAGCCGGATCGATGAGCCCGCGATCACTCCGGCGCCGACAACACCAACCTGACTTCTCCGCTCGCCTCAACGTCAGACGGGAGGTCATTTCGCGTGAGATCGATGCGAGCTTGCGAGCACTCGCTCGTCAGGCGGTGCTCGTCCTCACGCGAACCATGCAGCCAGACCGTCCTCCCAATCTTCAACTTCGAGCGGCAATTGCCTCGCTGCAGATGTGGGCGAGGACTCGAGACTTTGAACTCGAGGATCGAGTGGCACAGGTCGAGGCAATCTTCGCCGAGCAGGCAGCAACCATGAGGAACCTCGTCGCAGCGATCGAGCTAATGAAGTGTGCTGGTCAACGAGAACATCCGGCACTCCACCGAGGGGGACCAACAGTGACCGGTTCATCTGCGAGGCGCCGGGACCTCACGCGGCGCCTCGATGATCTCGTGGCTTCTGCAACAGTGATCCAAGACTTCAACGGGCTAGAGGCAGACGTCCTCGCGCCCAGGCCGATGTACAGCCACGGCATCGCAGGCCCGACGCAGTTCGAGCAACTCTTTCCCGAACAACTCGAAGAAATCCGGCAGGGGCTTCTTCCCGCGGCACTCACACTACGAAGCCAGCGTGACACTCACGTGCATCCGCGAACACCCCAGGAGTGGGCAGCGCCTCTTGGAGAAGACCCAGTGCTCCCCTGGATCACAGCTTCTTCCCGGACGAGGATCTACCACCTGACGCCCCGGATGCGGTCGCGAACGTGGTGTGCCGCCAGCACGGACTATTGGCGGAAGAAGGGGCTCCGGGCAATCGCGGTTCTCGGCAGCCTTGACGGGATGCGAATGCGACAACGGTTTCGTACCTACTTCGATGAGCGGCTCGACGCGCCCAAATGACTCCGGAGGTGCGCCCGACGACTACCACCGCCAAGACGCGCGGTTGCGATTGGCGGGGTTGACAACTGAGGGACGCTCAAACTCGACGAATACCAGGCCGCGCGATTGACTGGACGGGTTGGTCGCCCATGCTCCAGCGACGAACATCCATGCGATGAGCAGCATCGTGTCCATCGAGAGGCGACCAAGCCGCCGGGATTGCCGGGTCACGAACGCGGCACCGAGCACCGCCCACGCTATAACCGGGGAGACCGAGTCTTCCTCAGGGACTCCCGGGAACCCGAAGGGCTCGGAGCCGCGCCCGCTGGGTTGTGTGCGGAATGACCTCCTGATCTTCGCCCCATCCGGTCCGAATGCTCCCGCTGCCGTCGTCGACCGACCACTCGACGAGCGACATCATCGCGAACTCCTTGCCCAGCGGGAGCGGGTAGCGGCTTCGGCTGGTCCCGACGCAGTGCAGCTCGCGGCCTTCGGTGTCGACCCCGTCGAGCTCGATCCGCTCGATCCCTCCGCTCGACGGGTCGCGACGTTGCGCCGCGTCAGCTCGGCGAGTCGGGTCGTCGTGCCGCCGCGGAACAGATACCCCCCGAAGAGATGGAAGGTCTCACTCATCGGATCGGTCGGAGGCGCCATCGCGAACGCGAGGAAACCGTCATCGGGCGACGTCGCGCCGAAGCAGTAGCCGAGCTGCAGCTCGTACGAGCCGGATCTCGGGACGTGGGCCCCAGGAGCGGTCGCGCACCGAGATGCAGTCGACCGCGATCGATCTCGCCGCCCAGCTCGATCGTGCCGGTGACGCGGCCATGCTGGTCGAAGTGCGAAGCGGTCTCGAAGGGTGGCTCGCCCGACACGTGCGGGATCGGCGGGGTCGATGCCGGCGAAGACGAGATCGGCTCGGAAGTCGTCGCGGCCGTCGAGGTGGTACCCGACTCGGTAGCGCATCCCGGGTTCGAGGCACGTCATCGACACGCCGGTCGGCAAGCACCACGTCGCGGAGATCAATGGTTCCGGCATCGGCTGGTGGTGAGAAGAACGCGCTGTAGGGCACGTCCCAGGGGAGCCACGCCGAGGGGTCGAACACGAAGGCTCCGCCCGGCCACGTCCCGATGTTCGGGCGCATCGTTCACGTAGAGCCAGCCGCCCAGCGATCGTTCGGCGACGTGGAACGAGAAGAACATGCCGCCTCGGTCCAGTTCTGCTCGGGGCCCGGCTCGTGCAGCTCATCGTCCGCCGCGGTGAACCGGCAGCTCCGGCTCGAACGGGAAGTCGTCGTTCATCCTGGTTCCGTTCCTCTCGGTGGGATCGCTCGTGCATGGCTGCGTTCGCATCATCGGATCGCCCCCGTCACGCGCGCAGCGCACCGGAGCTCGTGCTCCGGGTGAACCCGGCATCGCCGAGTGCTTCGTCGGTGTGCTCACCCGGGTCGGGCCGGGGGTCGGGTCAGCTCCGCGGGGGTTCGCGAGAACCGGGGTGCCGGAGCTGGCTGCCGGACGCCGTCGAGCTCGACGAACGTCGAGCGGCGACGTGGTGCGGATGGGCGTCGAGCTCGTCGAGCTCCAGGACCGGCGCGACGCAGGCATCGCTGCCGTCGAACACCGAACACCACTCGTCGCGCGTGCCGGCCGGCGAACACCTCGGCGAAGCGCGCCTCACCGAGGGCCAGAGTTCGGTGGCCGATCTGGTCGCCCACGTCGTCACCGCTGATCCCGAGCAGGTCGAGCAGGATGCCATAGAACTCGGGCTCCACTGCCCCCACCGCCACGTAGCTTGCCGTCGGCGCACTCGTAGACCTCGTAGAACGGCGCCGCCGAGTCGAGGATGTTGGTGCCGCGTGGCCCCCATCCCGGCCCGATCGCATCCCGTGCACGAACGTGCTCAGCAGCGCGGCGCCGTCGACCATCGCCGCGTCGACGACCTGCCCTCCCCGGAGCGCTCGCGCTCGACGCAGCGCGGCGCACGACCCCGAGCGCCAAGAGCATGCCGCCGCCACCGAAGTCGCCGAGGAGGTTGAGCGGTGGCATCGGCGGCCGCTCGGCCGGACCGAGCAGGCTCGAGCACGCCCGACGACCGCGAGGTAGTTGATGTCGTGACCGGCCGTCGATGCGTACGGGCCCGACTGGCCCCACCCCGTGGCCCGGCCGTAGAGCAAGCGCGGGGTTGCGCGCCGGGCAGGGCTCGGGTCCGACGCCCAGGCGCTCGGCGACGCCCGGGCGGAAGCCCTCGAGCAGCACGTCGGCGCTCCTCCACGAGGTGCAACACGACCCCGACGCCTCGATTCGTGCTTCAGGTCGACCGCGACGGAAGGGCGACCCCGGTTGAGCAGGTCCCACGTCGACGCAGCCGGGCGGCTCCGTCGACTCGGTCGGCCCGGTCGACGCGCACGACCTCGGCGCCGAGGTCCGCCAGCACCATGGCCGCAAACGGGCCCGGGCCGACGGACGGCGAGCTCGAGGACCTTGACCCCGTCCAATGGACCCATTGGTGTCGGCCACCTCTGACGGCTGTTCGGCGGCGCTCGTGGCGCGAAGGTTCAGTACCAGATCTTACTGATCCGAAGTATCATACCCGCGACCCGGAGCAGCTCGCTCGCAGCGCGACGATGCTCCACGATCGAGGGAGGTCGCCACCGATGACGTCATCCGAAGAGACCCACTCGGCGAACCTCGGGCTCTCGAACGTCGCGCCCGGCGGACGACCCGAGGATTACGCCGACGCGCTGATGCGCTGGTTGGCGGTGCGGATGCCCGATCGGTCGATCGATCGCATCGACAACTTCGCCACACCGTCCGAAGGACTCTCGAACGAGACCGTGCTCTTCGACGTCACCGCGACGAGCGCCGGCACGCCGAGCGTCGAACGGTTCGTGGCGAGGATCCAGGCGCACGGTCAGCCGCTCGCACCGCCCCAGACGGACCGCTGCTCGAGCAGCATCGAGTTCGAGTTCCACCTCCAGTCCGCCGTCGCCACGCAGCCCGGGTTGCCCGGTCGCACCGATCGTGGGGTTCGAGCCCGACGTGTCGTTCCTCGGACGCCCCTTCTTCGTGATGGAGTGCATCCCGGGCCGGGTCCCCGGGGTCCAACCCTCGTTCCACTCCGAGGGCTTCATGAAGGACGAGGCGAGCCCCGAGCAACGGCTCCAGCTCACCGAGCGGACGATCGGCGCGATGGCCCGCTTGCACGAGATCGACTGGCGTGCCACCGAGCTCGCGGAGCTCTACGCGCGGCGTCGACGGTGATCCCGACCGCAGCTTCCATCTCGACATCTACCGCAAGGACTTCGAGCAGCAGCTCGCCGGCCGACCGTTCCCCCTCGTCGATGCCAGCGCTGGATTGGCTGACCGCGACCGATACCGGTGCGGACCGCATCGGGCTCGTCTGGGGCGACGCGCGCCTGGGCAACGTCATCTGCAGCGACGGCTACGAACCCGCGGCGCTGCTCGACTGGGAGAACGGCTTCGTCGGGCCGACGGATGCCGACGTGGGCTGGTGGATGCTCTCCGATCGCATCAACCACGACCTGCTGGCGATCCCGAGACTCGAGGGCTTCCCCACCTACGACGAGCAGCTCGCGCTCTACGAACGCGCCGCGGGACGGTCGGTGGGCAACGTCCTCTACTGGGAGATCTTCGCCGCGCTCCGCATGGCCCACGGGGTGCTCCGACTCGCGGACCGGATGGAGCAGAACGGTGCGCTGCCTCCGGAGATGGCCACCCTCGGGTTCGAGAACCCGGTGACGACACTGCTGGAACAGCTGCTCCCGCGCGGCTGACCCGGCTTCACGCGGCGCGGCGCAGCAGCATCCCCGTCCCGAGGCCACCACCACAGCACATCGTCACGAGCGCGTGCTCGGCGTCGGCCCGCTGGAGCTCGTGGACGGCCTTCGTCACGAGGATCGCACCGGTCCCGCCCAGCGGGTGGCCCAGACCCGATGGCGCCGCCGTTGGGATTCACGGTCTGCATGTCGGGCTCGAGCTCCTGCTCCCATGCGAGCACCACGGACGCGAACGCCTCGTTGATCTCCACGACGTCGACGTCGCGGATCGTGAGGCCGCTCTCGGAGAGCAGCCGCTTCGTCGCGGCGATCGGACCGGTCAGCATCAACACCGGATCACTCCCGACCAGGCACGACCCCACGATCGTCGCGAGCGGCTGCGAGACCCAGTGCGGCCGCACGCTCGCGGGTCATGAGCAGGACCGCGCCGGCACCGTCGGCGATCTGTGACGACGTGCCGGCGGTGTGGACACCGTCGGGACGCGCGACCGGTCGTAGCGCCGCGAGCGCGTCGAGCGTCGTCTCCCGCATGCACTCGTCGCGGGCCACTGCGTGCGTGGTGTCGGCTGGCTTGCCGTCGTCACCGAGGTCCGGGGCATCGACCACATGGATCTGCGCCGCAAAGCGATCCTCGGCCCACGCGCGTGCCGCCCGATCCTGGGACTCCTTGCCGAACCGGTCGCACTGCTCGCGCGTGATGTGCCACGGACTCCGCGATCCGCTCGGCGCCCTCGAACTGCGACGTCGCCTCGTAGTGGTCCCGATACCTCCGGCTGAGCGGCTTCCCCACGTACGGGTCCTTCGGGATCGTCGACCCCATCGTCACCCGGGTCATGACCTCGACCCCACATCCGATCGCGACGTCGATCGAGCCAGAGGCGACCAACCCTGCGGCGAGTGCCGTCGCCTGCTGCGACGAGCCGCACTGCGAGTCGACGGTCGTCGCTGCGACCTCGAGCGGGAGGCCGGCGCCCAGCCAGGCGTTGCGCGTGACGTTCATCGCCTGCATGCCCACCTGACCCACGCACCCACCGACCACCTGCCCGACCTCGGTCGGGTCGACGCCGCTGCGCGCGAGCACCTCGGTGAGGACCTCGCCGAGCAGGTCGGCCGGGTGCATCCCCGCGAAGCCGCCGTTGCGGCGCCCGACCGCGCTGCGCACCGCTTCCACGACGACGACGTCGCGCACCTCAGGCCCCGAGGTTCAAGGGCTTGCCGCCGAGGCGGACGATCACATCGGAGACGAGCGGGGTCCAATGGGCGCCGTAGCTGCGGTCGGCCCACGGCACCTCGTTGTCGAAGGACAGCTCGGTGATCCCGGCGTCGATGAACGGCTTCAGCCGGTTCGCGACCCGCTCCGGTGATCCCCACACCAGGGTCCGGTCGGTCACCTCCTCGGGCACGAAGTCGGTCAGCCCGTCGAGCATCTCGCGGGGGATCCCGGTCACCTTCATGTCCTTCGGCCAGCTCGCGGCGTCTCCGAAGGGGTGTTCGAACCCCCACTGCTTCCAGAGCGATCCGCTCTGGACGCCGGCCGCCCAGATCGACGACCACGCCAGCGCCGGGTGCCGCGCGTACTTCCACGCGAGCTCGTCGGTCTCGGCGACGCAGACGAGCACCATCGCGTGGAACCGCAGCGCCTCCGGGTCACGGCCAGCCTTCACGGCCTCGGCCTTGATGGCCGAGATCACCTGGGCGAGGTGGTCGGCGTCGTCGGCGACGCCACCCGGGAGGTACGTCATCCAGCCGTCGCACAGCTCGCCCGCGAGCTGCTCCATCTTCGGACCACCGCCGACGACGAGCGTGCTCGGCTTCTTGCCGCCGTAGAGGGGCAGCGGGAACGTCGCCTCGTCGAGCGGCCAGAACTCCGAGGGGCGCGTCACGGGCTTGCCGCCCGAGTCCCACAGCGCGTGCATCACGCGCACCGCCTCGAGCATGCGCGCGGCCGGCTTGTTGCGGACCTCGCCGTAGGGCTCGAACTGCTTCGCCTCACCGCTGCCGATCGCCCAGGTCGCTCGCCCCTGCGAGATGTGCGAGATCGTGAGCGCTTCTTGCGCGAACACTGCGGGGCTGCGTCGCAACGGGTCGACGACCGCGGTCTGCAGACCCGCGGTGTTGGTGAGCACCGACGCGGCGGTCAGGAGCTCGAACGAGCCGTACCACTGCGCCGAGTGCGAGCTCACGAGCACGCTCTCGTCGTCCTCGGGTGCGACGGACCCGGGCAGCATCCCCTCCGGGTGCGTGCTCGGGAGCTGGTCGGGGAAGTTGATGAAGTCCCAGCCCTGCGCCTCCGCGACCTGCATCGCGTCGAGGGCGTTCTCGATCGGCGGGTAGCACCGGCCCATCGTTCCGAACTGCAGCTTCGAGCTCATCCATCCCCCTACTGACCACTGAGCACGCCCGTGGAAGCCCGGGCGATCCGGAGTCGGTAGTTTAGAATGAGATCATATGAGTGTAAAGTGTTCCTCGTCCTGCACTCCGAGGGTCACGCCCGCCACCCCGGCGGCCGAGCGAGGGTCACGTCGCCGAGCGCGAAGTCGAACACCGTGCGGATCCCCGGCTCCGCCCGGCACACCGCCTCGATGACGTTCGTGCACCGGGTCGCGGTGACCAGGTAGGCGCCCCAGAAGTGGCTCCCGTGCTCGGACACGTCGCACTGGAGCGTCAGCGCTCGGTGACCCGTCGAACTTCACCACGTAGCCGTTGGCCACCGGCCGATCGACCGGCCAGTCGGCCGGGATGCAGTCGGCGTCGACGTGGGTGATGTGCTCCCAGGTCACCGTCGGCCCATCGGTGATGACCGTGGTCCCGAACCACCGCGCGCCGATCGTCCCGGGTTCGACCGTCCCGGCGTGCTCGAAGACGATCTCCCGGGTCGCCGGCGCCCGTGCGCTCGAACGTCGAGGTGCTCACGACCTCGAACCCGAGCGCGGCGGCCGTGAGCGCGGCGGTCGCGCCCCACCCCTGCTCGATGGTCTGCTCGCTCACGAAGTTCGGGTCGGCGTGCTCGAGCGGGCGGCCGAAGCAGAGGAAGTCGGGGGCGGTCAGCCGGGGATCGTCGAAGGGCGAGTAGTCGAGGACCTCCTGGAGGCGGACCGACTCGACGGTCCCGCAGACCCCCGTGAGCACGACGGGGAGCACGTCGCTGAAGAAGCCGGGGTCGGTGCCGGTCATGAACAACGAGGTGTCGCCGTCGGCGCAGGCCGCCTCGACGTCGGCCACGGCCTGTGGCGCGAACGCCCGCCCGAAGTGCGGCCACTGCAGCGCCGAGATCCACGGGACGATGACGTTCGTCCCCGAGCGCAGCAGCTGCGCGATCTCGGCGATCGCTTCGTCCTCACGTTCGAGGATCTGCGAGTGGTAGAGGGCACAGTCGGCGTCGATCTCGACGATCTCCTCGAAGCGGTCGACGACCCGAACGCCGACGGGATCACGCCCGACGAGCGGTCCGACGTCCTGGCCGTGCTTCTCGGGTGTGTGGCACCACACGCCGACGAGGTCGAGCTCGGGGCGATCCAGCACGAGGGGCAGGTTCAGCGACCCGACGTTGCCGAGGCTGCACTGGACCACGCGGCGCCGCGGCGGCGTCATCGCGGGAGCACCGCCGCGGCACGATCCAACGCCCGCAGCACCTTGGCGGGATCGGCGGACGACGGCAGGGTGAAGACGACGCGCTCGACGCCGAGCGACGCGTAGTGCTCGATCTTGGCTGCGTCGGGATGCGTCCCGAACACCGTGATCGCGAGCGATTCGGGGTCACGACCGAGCTCCTGGGCGACGCGGTGGAGCTCCACGAGGTTCGCGGCGAGGCCGGATCCCCCGATCGGCATCCAGCCGTCGGCGAACTCGGCGATGTGCCGGAACAGCTTCGGACCGGCGGCGCCACCGATGAGGACGGGCGGGTGGGGCTGCTGTCGGGGCTTCGGCCAGCACCAGCTCGGCGAGAAGCGCACGTGCTCACCGTCGAACGTCGCCTCGTCCTCGGTCCACAGGCGCTGCATCGCGAGCACCTTCTCGCGGAGGATCGCCCGCCGGTGCGCCGGGTCGAGACCGTGGTCGGCGGCCTCCTCTCGGTTCCACCCGTACCCGACGCCGAGCACGACGCGGCCGCCGGAGAGCTGGTCGAGCGTCGCGACCTGCTTCGCCAGCGTGATGGGATCGTGCTGCGCGACGAGGCACACGCCGGTTCCCAGGCGGAGATCCGTCGTCGCGCCGGCCACCGACGCGAGGGCGACCAGCGGATCGAGGATCCGGCGGTACGGATCGGGAAGCTCACCACCCGCCGGGAACGGTGAGCGGCGATCGACCGGGATGTGGGTGTGCTCGGCGAAGAACAGGGACTCGAAGCCTCGATCCTCCGCCTCCCGCCCAGGTTCGGCCGGGGTGATCGTCACGTCCGTCTGGACGATGAAGACGCCGTACTTCACCCGGGCTCCTCGGATCCCGTGACGTCGCGGGTCGCGCGCTCACGCCACCGGCGTCCGCGGCAGACCCGAGGCCCTGCTCGGCGATGATCCCGCGCATGACCTCGGACGTCCCGCCGTAGATCGTCGCGACCGCGGCATGGCGATGCGCGTGCTCGATCCAACCGTCGGCGGGGGCTCCGGCCGCACCGTGCGCGAGCAGGCCCTCGGGCCCGAGGAGGTCGAGCAGGTCGGCCGCGCCCTGCTGGAGCACCTCGGTGGCGAAGAGCTTCGCCATGGCCGCTTCGACCATCGGCGACTCGCCGCCCCCCGCCACGGACGCGGACTTCGTCGAGAGGAGCCGTGCGACGTGCAGGTCGGTCGCGATGCGGCCGAGACGAGCGTCGGTGAGCGAGTCGACGGAGGCGCCTCCGTCGCGACCCAGCTCCTCCAGCGCGAACCCCAACACGCGAGCGAGCGTGCCGGTGAAGAGTGCGTTGCCACCGAACTGACCGCCGCGCTCACCCGCGAGCGCGGCCATCAGCACGCCCCAGCCCCGATCCACCTCACCGACCCGCCAGCGATCATCGACGCGCACATCGCTGTAGAAGGTGATGTTCGTGCGTTCACCGCCGAGGGTCCGGACCGGTTGGATCTCGATCCCGGCGGACTCCATCGGGACGAGGAACACCGTGAGGCCCTTGTGCTTGGCGACCGTCGGGTCCGTCCGCGTGAGCAGGAACACCCAGCGGGCTTCGTGCGCGAGCGTCGTGAACATCTTCTGGCCGTTGATGATCCACTCGTCCCCGTCGCGCGTCGCGCGGGTGGCGACTGCGGCAACGTCGGATCCGGCCTCCGGCTCGGTCAGGCCGAGACAGATCAGCGCCTCGCCCGCGAGGACCTCGCCCAGGACCGCGCGTCTGGAGCTCCGGCGTCGCGACTGAGCGCAGGGTGCTCGCGACGTTCATCGTCACGAACCATCCATCGAGCGGGGCGCCGGCGATCGCCATCTCCTCGACGATCGCTCCCATCTCGAGTGGCGTGCGGGCGTCACCACCGGCCTCCGTGGGCCACGGACCCGCGAACCACGGTGTCCGGGCCAGCGCGCGGTGGAACTCCCAGTCGTGGACGGTGCCGGTCTGGTGCACCCGTTCGAGGGCCTCCGCCGACAGGTGCTCGCGAACGAACGCTGCGCTCTGCGACCGGAGCGCCGCGAGGTCCGCCTCTCGATCGAAGTCCACGCTCAGACCGTCGCCCCGGCTCGGAGCAGCTCGCCGACCCGGGCGTACTCGCGGACGGGATCACCCAGCACGAGAGCCCACGCCTTCACCCGGCGGAAGTACAGCTGGATGTCGTACTCGAGCATGAAGCCGTAGCCGCCGTGGAAGTGCAGGCCGTCGCGCGCCGCGCGCTGCGCAGCCGCCGCGGCGTGCGAGAACGCCATGGAAGCGAGGACCTCGACCTCGGCTGGGCGCGTGATCGGCGGCCCAGGCCGCTTCGCGCGCCAGCAGGCGCGCGCCTTCGAGACCGACCGCGACGTCGGCGAGACGATGGGCGACGGTCTGGAACGATCCGATCGCGACGCCGAACTGGCGGCGTTCGCACACGTACGCGGCAGCGAGGTCGAGCGCGCCCACTCCCGCACCGACGAGCAGCGCGGCCGTGAGGATCTTCCACTCGTCGACCGCGGTCGACCACGCCTGCCGGGCACGGTCACCCGGTCCCGAGCACCCGGAGGTCGGGCGCTCCACCGACGACCCAGCTCGCGACGGGCGTCGCGCCGAGCGTCGCTCCCGGTGCGTCTCGCCGCGCCTGCGCTCCGACCAGGACCAGATCGTCGCCGTCGACCGCCAGCACACGATCCGCGACCGCGCCGGCCGGGACGAGTGCAGCGACACCCGCCGAGGTCGGTCGGAGCGCGACCGTCCAGCGCTCGCTCCCGGCAGCCAGCTCGGCGAGCGGCTCGTGCGCATCGAGTCGTTCGAGCAGGCGGGCGGCGACCGCGGACTCGATCAGGGGGATGCTGCCGAGCCTTCTCCCCTGCTCGTGGCCGATGATCGAGAGATCGAGGAGCGTCCCCCCACCACCGCCCTGCTCCTCGGAGACTGCCAGCGTCGGCGCGCCCATGCCGACGACGTGTTCCCAGAGCGTCGGATCGAAGCCGGTTGCCTCGGCGGCGCGGACCTGTTGGGGGGTCGACGCTCGCTCGAAGAGCTGGGCGAACGCATCCCGAACGGCCTCCTGCTCGTCGGTGAGTGCCAGCTCCACGTCTGCTCCCGGCTCAGCGGAAGCGGGGCTCGACGCGCGCCCCGCTCGCGAACGCGGCCTGTCCGGCCTCGAGCGTCTCGCGGGTGTTCCCGAGACCGACGTACGCGTACCCGAGGTGGAGCGCCTGCGATCGGGAATGCTCGTACCCCGCCCAGATCGCACGGAGCGTTCCTTGCACCGCCAGGGGCGGAGCGCTCGCGATCGACTCGGCGACGAACGCCGCCGCGCTCACCAGGTCCGTGCCGGGCACCACCTCGGTGACCAGGCCGATGTCGAAGGCCCGCTGCGCCGTGAGCCGTTCGTGGTTCCCCATCAGCTGCATTCGGGCCAGCTCGCCCAGCGGCATGCGTGCGGCGAAGTAGATCGACTCGAACGCTGCCGCCATGCCGTACGTGACATGCGGGTCGAAGAAGGTCGCGTGGTCGGCGGCGATGAGGATGTCGCACTCCCCCAGGATGTAGAAGGCACCGCCGGCGGCCATGCCGTTGACCGCGCCGATCACCGGCTTCCAGACATCGTTCGCCTTCGGGGCGATCCTCCCTGCGGGAGAGTCGAACATGAAGGGCGAGCTGCTCGGACTGCCGACCAGTGCGGCGTCGTTGAGCTGGTCGTAGTCCGCGAGCGCCTCGGTGCGATCGATCCCCGAGCAGAACGCACGGTCGCCTGCTCCGGTGATCACGACGGCATGAACGTCGTCGTTGGCTCGGATCGACTGCCAGCACTCGTGGAGCTCGCGCTGCATCGCGGCATCGAACGCGTTGTGGACCTCGGGCCGGTTCAGCGTGATCCACGCCACCGCATCGCGCTCGTCGTACAGGATGGTCCGAAATGCAGTCATCGTCCGGCGAGCTCGCTCACCGCGTCCCGGTCCCAGGTCTCGGGGCCGACCGGGCGATCGCGCAGCACCATCTTCTGGACCCGCCCGACCGCGTTCTTGGGAAGCGCGTCCATCGAGCTCGATGTAGCGAGGCACCGCGAACTTCGGCAGATGCTCCACGGAGTAGGCGTAGAGATCGTCGGGGGTCAACGCCTGGTCGGCCGGCACGACGCACAGCTTGACGTCGTCCTCCCCGAGGGGGCTCGGAACGGCGTGCGCGGCGCACTCGGCGACCGACGGGTGCCGGAGCAGGACCTGCTCGACCTCGAACGACGAGATGTTCTCGCCCCGTCGACGGATCGCGTCCTTCTTCCGGTCACTGAACGAGAGGTTGCCCTCCTCGTCGAACCGCCCGAGGTCTCCAGTGTGGAACCACAGGTTCCGGAACTGCTCCAGCGTGGCCTCGGGACGGTTGCGGTACCCCTCGAACATCGCGTGCGCGACGACGGGGCGACACACGATCTCGCCGACCTCGCCGATCGGCACGGGCGCGTCGTCGTCGTCCACGAGCGCGATCTCGAAGTTGGGGTTCGGCTTCCCCGACGTGCCGGGCACCGTCGCCACATCGACGGATGAGAGCGCGAGTGGGAATGCCTCGGTCATGCCGAGCGCAGTGCCGATCGCGACGTCGTACCGTGCTTCGATCGCTCGGTGCAGCTCGGCCGGGACCGGCGCCGCGACGATGAGCCGGAGCGGCAGCGTGACGTCGGCGGGTTCAGGTGGGAGCCCGAACAGCATGACCACCATCGGGCCGACGCCGACGAACACCGTCGCTCCGACCTCGCGTACACGGTCCCAGCACGAGCTGACGTGGAAGCTGCTGTCGAGAACACTCGACAGCCCGGTCAGCAACGCCGGCATGACCAACCCGAGCGATCCGCTGAGGTGGAACAACGGCACGGCGCCGTAGAGCACGTCGGAGGCTTCGTACGCGTACGCCGACGCGATGGTCGACGCGGAGGTGGCGAGCGACTGCTGGGTGAGGATCGCACCCTTCGAGGGCCCGGTCGTCCCCGAGGTGTAGAAGAGGCACGCCGCCTCGTTCCAGGCGAGTGGTCGTCCGCCGCCGATGCGGTCGGAAGGTTGGTCGGTGAGGACGGACGCCGACTGGACCGACATCGCTCCGAGTGCCGGCGGCACCTCGAGCGGCCCGTCGGTTGCGCCGCGAACCAGCACGACTCGCAGGTCGGGGACCTCGGCGGCGACGTCGACGAGGAGCGGCAACAGCAGCTGGTCGACCAGGATCAGCTTCGCCCCGGAGTCGCGCAGCTGATGGACGAGGAAGTCGCCGCGGAACGCGGCGTTCACGGGCGTCGACAGCGCGCCGATCTCGGTCGCCGCGAGCCAGACATCGACCCATTCGACGCAGTTGAGGGTGAGCATTGCGACCGTGTCGCCCGGGCCGACCCCGAGCGCCAGGAGCCCGTTCGCAGGTCGCGTTCACCCGCGCTCGGAGCTCGCCGTACGTGACCGCGGTCTCGTCGATCGCGAGGAAGAGCTTGTCGGGTGCAGACGCCGCGCGTTCGTCGATCAGCGCTCGGAACGTCGTCTGGCGTTCGGGCCGCCTGATCATCGTGTCCCCCTCGTCGATGCGAACGTCAGACGCTTCGATTCACGTTGTCGGACGACGGCGGTTTCCAACGAGGGATCGGGGTTCGGGTAGAACTGCCAGGCCCAGCGACGCATGGCGCTGTAGTTCGCGGCCTCCTCCGGGGAGAAGTTGGGGGTGCCGCCGACCTTCATGTTCTCCCAGAGCGGGAAGTCCTGGGTGATCACGTGCATCTGGTGCTTCACGAAACCCGTGATGGTCGGGCTCGGCTCGACGGCGTCTGGCGACTCCCGACGAGTGGTCATGCAGAACCAGTAGTCCGAGTACTCGTCGTCGACCGGCGTCACGTTGGTGAGCTGGAGCGAGGAGATGAGGTCCTCCGGCCAGCGGACCCAGCCCTGGCCGACCCCGAGGTGGTTGAACTCCAGCGCCGCCGTGACCGGTCCGTTCGGCGTGAGCCACGTCGACTCCTTGCCGGCGCCGTAGGTCGCTTCGGCCCAGGCGTGGAAGAGCGGCCCTTCGAACGTGGTAGTCGCGGATCTCGGGGACCTCACCCGCACCGTGCACGTACTTGACGTGGATCGGGTCGGCACCGTTCTCGACCACGAGCTGGGGGTGCGCCTTGATGCGGTGGACGACGCGCATCTCGTCGGTGATCGGGTAGCACTCGTCGGAGTCGAGCTCCGGGAAGGTCGGCGTCTCCCAGAGGGGTGGGCGACCCGCGAGGTCGTGCCACAGCAGCACGATGCCGTACTCCTCGACGAGCGGCCACGTCTCGAGGCGGAGCTTCTCCTTGCACGTCTGCACGCTGTCGGGGATGAAGGTGTTGCGTCCCTCACCGCTCCAATGCCACGCGTGCCAGGGGCAGACGATCTCGTCGCCCTGCACCGATCCACCGACGCCCAGGTTCGCGCCGAGATGCAGGCAGTACGCGTCGGCCGCGAACAGGTCGCCCGACTCGCCACGCCACAGGACGATGTCGCGGCCGAAGTAGTGGACGTGCTTTGCCTGGCCGACCTCGATGTCGTCGCTCCACGAGACCTGGAACCAACCGGTCGGGTACCGGTTGCCGGGCAAGGCGATCGGCGAGAGGACTTCCTGCGCTGTCGTTGCTGCCATGCGTGCACTGCTCCCAGCGCCGGTGTTCGAGAAGGACAATCCCAAGTATTACAGAACTGAACTAGTTTTGGCAAACCGATCTCAGGCGTCCGCGTCAGCGCGCGCCGCCGTCGAGTCGCAGCAGGGCACCGGTGCAGTAGCTCGATGCCGCCGAGGCGAAGTAGAGGGCCGCACCCACGATCTCCTCCGGCTCGCCGATCCGACCGAGGGCGAGCATCGACTGCATCTTCGCTTCCGCCCGCGGGCTCCACGCGCGGGCCACGTCGGTCCGAAACGGTCCTGCGATGATCGCGTTCACGCGGACCTGCGGCCCCAAGGCTTGGGCGAGCCCCTCGGTCAGGGTGTTGAGCCCGGCCTTCGCGATCGCGTACGGCAGTGCATCACCGCCCGGGCGCAGCGCCGTGGTCGACGAGATGTTGAGGATCGACCCGCCTTCGCCCTCGCTCATGCGAGTGCCGATGAGGGCCGACAGACGGAACGGCCCCTTGAGGTTCACGCCGAGCACCTTGTCGTACAGCGCCTCGGTGATCCCCTCCAGCGAGTCGTAGAGCGGCGACAGGCCGGCGTTGTTCACGAGCACATCGACCCGACCGAACGCGCGGTGGGCTTCGTCCGCCAGCGCGGTGCACTGATCCCAGTCACCGACGTTGCAGGCGACCGGTACCGCCCGGGTCCCGAACTGCTCCTCGACCGATGCCGCGAGCGCCTCGCACGCTTCGAGCTTCCGGCTGGCGATCACCACGTCGCGCGCCACGCGCCGCGCAAGCCAGCACGATCTCCCGACCGAGGCCTCGACTCCCCCCGGTCACGACCACGACCCGATCCGTGAGGTCCGAGTGCTCGCCTCCCGCCGGCGCCATCAGCCCGCTCGCCCGGTTCGCATCACCAGCGTCGCCCGCTCGAGGAGGCCGAGCGAGATCTCGTGCAGGAAGTCACCCGTGGCCCTCGGAGCACGCCCGGCACACGCACGCGCGTGGGTTCCCTCGACGACGATGCCGGTCTTGAAGCACGCGAGCACGACGTACCAATCGAGCGCGGAGAGGTCGCGCGTCGAACGTTCGGCGTAGTGGCGGACGAGCTCGTCGGTCAGTCGGCAGCGCACCCGCAGCCCCGAGCACGCCGGAGAGCGGGGTCGCTCCCCCGGGCGTCGGCCACGACGCGAGGAGCAACCCGAGGTCGAGCAACGGATCGCCGATCGTGCACATCTCCCAATCGACGATCGCCGCCACACCGGGCCCGGCGCGCTCGAACAGGAGGTTCCCGAGGTGGAAGTCGCCGTGCAGGATCCCCGGCGTCCACGTCGTCGGCAGGCGCTCGACGAGCCAGGTCGCGATCGCTTCGACGCCGGGGAGTTGTTCCGGTTCGTAGCCGGCAAAGCGCTCATACGCCGCCAGGTGATCGAGCCATCGAGGGACCTGACGCTCGAGGAAGCCCTCGGGCCGCCCGAAGTCGGACAAGCCGACCTGCCGATGGTCGACGGCCCCGAGACGGGCGAGCGCCTCGACCGCGGCCAGGCCCATCGCATGGCGGATCTCCGGGCTCCCCGCGTGCAGGGCGGGCAGCTCGACGGCCGGGTTGAAGCCGTCGATCGGCTCCATCAGGTAGAAGACGGCGCCGTCGAGCACCGTGTCGTCGTCGCACACGGCGAACAGGTGCGGATGGGGCACGTCCGTGGCGTCGAGTGCGGCGAGGACGCGGCCCTCGCGGGCGATCACCCGGTTGCTCTCGGGCCGGAGGTGCTGGGGGCCGCGGCGCAGGACGAACTCCCGATTCCCGCGCCGGAAGCGCAGCAGGACGTTCTGGGACCCTCCCGCGAGTCGCTCGACACCCTCGAGCTCGCCGTCGCCCAGCCCGCGCTCGGTCATCCACGCTTCGAGCGCGGCGAGCGGGATCGGGGACGGATCCAGTCGGGATCCGTGCTCGACGCTCATCTCGGGCGTGGCGTGAGGAGCTCCACCGCGTTCTCGCGCATGATGCGGCGGACGTCGCCCGGTGGCAACGCCGGGAGGTACTCGACGAAGTCTCCCGGCTCACGAACGCCTTCGGGGTGGGGCCAGTCCGAGCCGAACAGGACGTGGTCGACACCGATGGCCTCGATGAGCGCCTCGATGTCGTCCTCCCAGAACGGGCAGACCCACACATGGCGTCGCACCGTCTCGCGAGGGTCCTCGGCGAAGAGCTTCGTGCGGCGGTGGTAGAGCTTCTCGAGCCGGTCGAGGAGCACGATCAGCCAGTCGGACCCTTGCTCGACCGAGACGATTCGGAGGTTCGGGAAGCGGGCGAAGAGCTGTTGCATCACCATGACGCCGAGCATGTCCTGCATCGGCCGATCGACCGAGAACAGGCTGCCGAGGCGCATCTTCGGCGAGAACGCGTCCATGACCGCCGGATCGTCGTAGTCCTGGAAGTAGCGGAAGTACCCGGCGTCCGCCGCGTGGTAGGCGACGGCGATGCCGGCCTCCTCGATCTTCTGCCAGATCGGGTCGAAGCGGGTGTTCGCCGGTGACGACCGCTCGCCACCGGCGAGCGCGACCGGTCCGGGGCGCATGTTCACGACCCGCGCACCGCGCTCCAGCACCCAGTCGAGCTCGGCGAGTGCCGCGTCCACGTCTGACATCGCGATGACCGGCGCCGCGATCGTGGGGCCGGCGAAGCCCCATTCCTCGAACAGCCATCGGTTGAACGCTCGGAGGGTCTCGTGCATCGCTTCGATGTCGCCGCTCAGCGCTTCTTCGATGCCGCAGGTGAACGTCGGGAGCAGGACGATCTCCTCGACGCCCTGCTCCGCCATGCGCACGGTTCGCGGCGCTCGCTGCTGGTACTCGGGTTGCAGCGGCTCGAGCTCGGCCAGGCTCCGGGCACTCTGTCCCTGGGTCTCGCCGCGGAAGTACGCCTCGAGCGATCCCGGTGCCGCGATCGGGTCGAACGTGACGTTCGGGACGAAGTTGCTGAGCCGACCGCCGATCACCGGGTACGTGCGCGTGCCCTTCGTGACCATCTCGACACCTCGGCCCTAGCGCTTGATCCGTTCGTCGAGGTGACGGGACCACGCGTCGAGGGGCTCGTAATAGTGGTTGTCGAAGTCGACGAGCTGGTAGTCGAACTCGGTCATGACATCGCCCTTCCGTCCTGTCGTCGTCCGGGCACCGTCAGTACCCGCCCAACGCCGCGTATTGGCGGCGGTGGGTCCTGGCGTCACCAAGCGTCTGCCCGGCGACGCGTGCTGCTTTCAAGTGGAAGCCGATCTCTGCTTCGTCGGTCATCCCGATGCCGCCGTGCATCTGCACGCCTTCCTCCGCGATCTCCAGGTACGTGTCCGAGACGAACGCCTTGCTCGCGTGGGCGAACCGAGCTGCTCGAGGGTCATCGGCATCATGCGCGTCGAGCGCCCGACGGACGATCGCGGTGGCGAGCTCCGATCGGCAGGACAGGTGCGCGGCTCGGTGCTGGAGTGCCTGGTAGGCGCCGATCGGCACGCCGAACTGTTCGCGTTCCTTGAGGTACTCGACGGTGAGCTCCAGGGCGCGGCGCAGCCCGCCGGCCATGGAGGCAGCCAAGGCCGAGCGCGCCGAGGCGTTTGGCGTCCTCGATCGACTGCCCGGTCGCGACCAGCGCCTCGGCGGGCAGCGGCACGTCGTCGAGCTCGAGTACCGAGACGGGCCGGCCGTCGATGAGGACGCCGTCGCGTCGCTGCGATCGCGGGAGTCGCGGCGGGAACCACGAACGCGGCGCTGGTCGGCCCGGGCGGGCTGTCGAGGGTCGCCGTGACGAGGTACGCATCCGCGACCGGACCGAAGACGACGTGCTCCTTCGCGCCGCGCAGCACGTAGTCCGCACCCCGACGCTGCGCCGAGGTCCGGAGCGGCGTGGGTGCACCGAGGGCGGACTCGTCGTCGGCGAGCACGACGCACGCTTCGCCCGCCGCGATGCCGGCAAGGAGCTCGCGGTGCTGGTTCGTCGTCGGCACCGAGGAGGACCCGTGCGGCGACGACTCCGGACTCGACCATGGGTGTGACCGCGAGTCGTCGTCCGAGCTGTTCGAGCACGATCCCGAGCGCGCTCCACGTCGCGCCCTGCCCGCCGAGCTGCTCGGGGATCGCGAGACCGGCCCAGCCGAGCGCGCCCAGCTCTGCCCAGTCACTTCGGACGCGAGCGCTCGCCGCGGCGCGGTCGCCGTCGCGCACCGCGCGCACGGCATCGATCGTGAAGCGCTCTTCGGCGAAGCGCGCGGCGGTCTCGACGAGGAGCTGGTCGTCTGGCGCGATCGTGCTCGACATCAGTCTTGCTCCGGGCCGAGATGCGGGAGCTCGAGCAGCCGACGGGCGATGATGTTGAGCTGGATCTCGGCGCTCCCTCCCGCGATCGTCCACGCCTTCGAGAAGAGGTACTCACGGGTCGCCGCGAGCTCTTCGTCGCTGAAGGCCTCGCCCGACCAGCCGAGCGAGGAGGTCCCTGCAATTCGTGCCGCAAGGTCGGCCTGGTGCTTCATCAGCTCCGACAGCGTGTACTTCAGCACCGAAGGATGGCAGGGTTCCGTCGCCCGCGGCGTGTCCGCCACAGCGCTGCTCGAATGCAGTCGAGCGTGATGTCCGCCGAGGCGATGGCGTCGCGCGTGATCGAGTCGGGCAGCGGCCCTTCCGGGCATCCCCCGGCCGTCCGTGCGAGACCGACGAAGTCGGGCGTCCCGAGACGCTGGGTCATCAGACCGGTCCCCTGACCGAACATCTGACGTTCGTGCTTGAGGACGAGTCGGGCGATTCGCCAGCCGTCGCCCTCCTGCCCGACGCGATCCTCGGCGGGAATCCTGACGTCGTCGAAGAACACCTCGCAGAACTCGGACTCTCCGCTGAGGAGCGCGATCGGTCGCACGCTGATCCCGGGTGTTCGGAGGTCGACCAGGAAGAATCCGAGTCCTTCACGCTTGGGCGCCGTGGGGTCGGTGCGCGCGAGGACGAAGATCCAGTCGGAGTCCGACGCAAAGCTGGTCCAGAGCTTCTGCCCCGTGATCACGTACTCGTCGCCGTCGCGGACAGCACGCGTCTGGACGCTCGCGAGGTCAGACCCGACGGCGGGTTCTGAGAATCCCTGACACCAACGAAGCTCCCCACGTGCCGTGGGCGGGAGCAGGCGGCGGCGCTGCTCCTCGCTCCCATGCTCGAGGAGCACGGGGCCGATCATCCCGATGCCGTGCACCGACACGAGCGGTTGCCGACAGCCGAGGCGCTGCAGCTCCTCGGCGAGCACCGCGGCCTCGCGACGGGAGAGGCCGGCCCCGCCGTACTCGGCCTGCCAGGTCGGGGCGGTCCATCCACGATCCGCCATGCATGCCAGCCATCGGCGAGCGTCCTCGCTCGGAAAGCTCCCCGAACGACCGCCGAACACGAGGTCGGCCGCGCCGGTCACCGGGTGGCGCATGCTCGGCGGGCAGTGCTGCTCGAGCCAGGCGGCGACCTCGGCGCGAAACTCCCCGAGGGGATCGTCACCGGGAAACCCCGCCCGCACGATCGTCTTGCTCACCTTCCCGGTCTCGGTCAGCGGGAGGGCGCGGTCGACGAACCACCATCGGGTCGGAACCGCGTAGTGCGCGAGTCGGGTCGACACGAACGCTCGGAGCTCCTCGGCGTCGACGCCGGTCCCGGCGCGGAGCTGTACCGCGGCGCCGACCTCCTCACCCCAGGTCGGGTGCTCGAGTGCGACGACCGCGGCGTCGGCGACCCTCGGGTGCTCACGGAGCGCGGCTTCGACTGCGCCGGCAGAGATGTTCTCGCCGCCGCGGATGATGATGTCCTTGACGCGTCCGGTGATCCTGAGTGCCCCGTCGCGGAGCTCGCCGAGGTCACCGGTGTGGAGCCAGCCGTCGACTGCCACGGGCTGCTCGTCGTCCGGGACGCCGAGGTACCGCTCCATGACGCTGGCCGAGCGCACGAGAACCTCACCGATCCCTGCGTCGTCGGGCTCATCGATGGCGACATCCACCGTGGCGAGCGGCTCCATCAGGCCGGAGCCGTCGCGCAGGCCCGTCGCCACGGTTCCCCCCGCCTCGGTGCTGCCGTACGACAGCGCGATCCGTCGGCGCGCGCCAGTGAAGACGCTGTGCGCGCGGTCGAGGAGCCCGGGTGGGATCGGTGCCCCACCCACCGCAAGCGACCTGACTCCGGAGAGGTCACGCTGCGCGGTGTCGGGATGGTCGAGCACCATCGCGAGCATCGTGGGCACCGCGGTCCACGACGTGACGTGCTCCGCTTCGAGGAGTCGCGCGACCTCACCTGCGTCGAACCGACCTTCGAGGAACACGAGCCGCCCGCCGACGACGAGGTGCTGGAGGATCGTCTGCACTCCGGAGATGTGGAAGAGCGGCACCGCGGCACAGGTTCACCCCCTGGGAGCGTTCTGGGTCGAGCGGCGGGAGCTGGTTCGTCCGTGCGAGCAGGTTCTGGAGGTTCGCCACGGTCGAGCGGTGGGTCAGGACCGCGCCCTTGGGCTCGGAGGTGGTTCCCGAGGTGAAGACGATCAGCGCGGCGTCGTCCTCCACGATCGGCGCCGCGTCGGAACCCAAGCTCCCGGTTCGCGGCCGGTGCGTCGCGGCGTGAGCTCGTCCAGGTCGATCGTCGGGTACGCGGCCGGGACCTTGGCCGCCCGTGGTGGATCCGCGATGACGAGCGATGCTGCTCGGTGACGTCGAGGGCGTGCTCGACGTCGTCGGCGGTCCACCAGCCGTTGCCGAGCACCGCAACGGCACCGGCCCGCAGCACGCCGAGGAAGGCGGCGACCCATTCGGGGCTGTTCGCTGCGAGGAGCGCGACCCGGTCGCCGGGGCGGACGCCGCGCTCGGAGAGGTACATCGAGACCCCGTGCCACGGTCGTCGGCGACGTCGGAGAAGGTGAGCCGTCCTCGGCCCCTGGACCATGAACACGCGTTCACGCCAGGTTCGACCGCCTCGTCCACCACATCGGGGATCGACATCGGGCGAGGATCGAAGACCGCGAAACGTCCGATCGCCCACCGTACGGGTGATCGTGGTGCTCCCCCACGCCGACCTCGGCGGTGGTGTCCGTGAGCGAGCGCGATCCGGTTCAGAGCGCAGCATGCTGGACATGGCGCCCGTTGCGTTCGCCGAAGAAGACCCGTTCGGCATTGGCGAAGAGGTACTTGTGCAGCACGTCGTCTTCGAGACCGAGCTCGCGGGCCTCGCGCAGGCTGCGGTCGATCGGGAGCACCGGGTAGTCGCTCGCCCACATCACCTTGTCGCTCACCACGCGTGCGCAGGTAGTGGATCAGCTCGGCCGGGCAGTCGCTTCGGCGACCAGGCCGACGTGCACATCGTCAGGTTGCGGTGACGTTGCAGGAGTCGGATCGCGACTGCCCACCAGGGGTCGGCTCCGTGGAGCATGACGAGGTGCAGCTTCGGAAAGTCGAGCAGGACCTGGTCGAGGTGCATCGGGTTCTGGACATCGGCGGGCAACAGCGGGGGCCCGGGGATCCCGGTCGTCATGCACAGCGGGACGTCGAGCTCGATGCACTTCGCGTAGAGCGGGTAGTAGAGGGGATCGGTCGCAGGCTTCTTCAGAAACATCGGCGCGGCCCGCACCGCCACCACCGGATGGTCGCGGCAGAGGTCCTCGATCGCCCAGAGCGCGTCGAGGCCGTGCTTCATGCGCGGTTCGGCCGCAAGCGAGAACCGACCAGGGAAGCGGCGCGGATACTCGAGCAGCCAGTCGTGCGGCTGCTCAGGATCGATACCGACGATCGCCTTCTCGACGCCCGCTTCGTCGAGCACGCGGATCATGTCCTCGGCGGGAATGTCGCGTGAGTAGTCGTCGCTCGCTGCGAAGACCTCTGCCTGGGCTCGACGCGTGAACTCGACTTTCGCCGTCCAGGCGTTCGCCGCATTGATCAGCGGGTCAATCGCTCGGTGACCAGTGACGCCCACAGAAATCGTCCCGACCTCAGATGTTCTGAATCAGAACGAAATGCTAGCCGCGTCGGCCGGGCGGCGCACCATGACGGTGGCAGTGGAGAAGGCTCAGGCCCGGCGGAGCTTGAGGAGCAGGGTTGCGACCTCTCTGGCCTGGGCGTCGGAGAGCTCGTCCATCCCGAAGTGGATCTTCGCGAGCGCTTCGGTCGCCTTCGCGGCCATCGCTCTGCCGCTCGCGGTGATCTCGGCGCGGACCGCTCGCCGATCCTTCGCGTCCTGCTTGCGGCGGATGAGCTTGCGCTCCGCGAGGCTGTCGACGGTGTAGGTCATCGTCGCCGCGTGCAGCAGCAACGCCTTCTTGAGCTCGCCAAAGCTGAGCTCTCCGGTCTCGGACGTCGAGAGCAACGCAAGGATCTCGTACCTCGACGTCGTGAGATCCAGTGAACCCAACGCCGCCTCGACCCGAGTCGTGATGAGCCGGGCCGCGCGATGGACGGTTGCGGTCGCGACCATGTGCTCGACGCCGGGCCCCGCAGCATCGGAACGGCGGAGCACGTCGGCGAGCCGGAGTGACTTGAGCCCGGAGAGGAACTTCTGGCCTTCGACGTGCTCTGGTCTCCCTGGGTGCCACTCGCATCTCGTTTCTTCGTCGGGGATCCGCATGGTACCGCCGAACCGTACGAAATCGTCCGATCGCGTCGGCTCGAGCCGAGGTCACTGCGTCAGCCCAAGAGCTTGCGGACGAGCACGCGCTTCCACTTCCGGTACGGCGGATAGAGGAGCGGGACGTCGGGTCGGATCGGACTCTTCGCGACCGGCTTGAGGTGGCTGAAGCACTCGAAGCTGTGGACCCCGGTGTAGGAGCCCATCCCGCTCTCGCCGACGCCCCCGAACGGGAGCACCGGGTTCGACGCCTGGGTGAACATCTGGTTCACGGTGACCGACCCGGAGCTCGTACTCCGGATGATCCGCTCGGCGACCGCGTCGTCGGCGCTGAAGACGTACATCGTCAGCGGCTGCGGACGGGAGGAGATCTGCTCGATCGCGCTCGTCGGGTCCGTCCACCGCGACCACCGGGAGCACCGGGCCGAAGATCTCTTCGCCCATGATCGGGTGATCCGTCAGGTACGTCGCGCACGATCGTGGGTGCGATGTAGCGCTCGGCTCGGTCCCGGTCGCCGCCGAGCACGATCTCGCCTGCCCCTTCGAGGAGGCTTCGTCACTCGGTCGAACTGCCGGTCGTTGATCATGCGGGCGAGGTCCGGGCTCGACTTCGGTTCGTCCCCGTACGCGGAACGCACCCAGCGAAGCCATCGCGTCGATGAGCGTCGGTGCTCGATCTCGCGGTCGACGAGCACGTAGTCGGGAGAGATGCAGGTCTGACCGGCGTTGAAGAGCCGGCCCCACATGATGCGGCGTGCAGCAATGGCGACGTCGGTGTCCTCGGTGCACATACGCGGGGTTCTTCCCGCCGAGCTCGAGCGCGACCGGCGTGAGGTGCTCGGACGCGGCGCGCATCACGACCCGGCCGACCCGAGCGTTACCCGTGTAGTGGATGAACCCGAAGCGGTGACGTAGGAGCTCCTCGGCGACTTCGGCGCCGCCGTCGAACACCTTGACGGCTTCGGAGTCGACGTAGTCGGGGAGGGAACGCACCAACACCTCCGAGGATGCCGGCCGCGACCTCGGACGGCTTGATCGCGACCGTGTTGCCCGCGGCGAGCGCGCCGAGCAATGGAAGGATCGCGAGGCCAACGGGATAGTTCCAGGCCGGCAGGACGCAGGACCGCCCCCCACGGTTCGGGATAGATCCGACTCCGTGCCGGCTGGGCTCGCAGCGGCGTGCGCAGGCGACGCGGCTCCATCGCCGTGCGGGCAGGTGCTTGCGGATGACCCCGAGCTCGGCGAGCACTCCCCCGACGTCGGCCGCGAACGCCTCGAACGCCGGCTTGCCCAGGTCGGCGTGGGTCGCCTCGAGGATGTCGTCGCAGTGCGCGCGCAGGAAGCGGGCCACGCCGTCGAGCTGTTCGAGGCGCCACTCGATGGGCCGGGTACGGCCGCTCGCGAAGACGTCCCACAGTGCGCTGACGTCACTCTCGAGGTCGGCCATGAACTCGTTACGACCCGATTCGCCCGGGGCCCGGAACGGATCCGGGCCCCGGAGCGAATGTCGGGGGGACGGACGCTCAAGGAGCGACGAACGGGTTCACGAACTTCGGGCTCAGGGCGACGATCTTGCCGCCCTTCTTCACCTTGGCGTACATCACCGAGGTGTTGAACGCCCTGGGGACCGCACCGCCGAAGACGGTCGTGTTCGGTGTCGTGTAGTCGAGTTGCGGGGCCATGCCCTGCGGGTCGTAGGTGAGGCTGCTCATGCCGGCGAGCACCGATGCCCGATCGATGGTCGCGCTGATCCTTCACGCCGGCGACGAAGACCTGGTACGCGAGCCAGGCGTTCTTGACCAGGTCGTCCTGGTCGTCCTCGGCGTTCCCGTACTTCTTCATCTCTCTCACGTAGCGCTTCACGCCCGGGGCCTTGACATCGGTCGTGGCGAGACCGCCCGTGGCGATGTAGATCCCGGTCGCGTCGGCGCCCAACGACTTGAGCACCGCAGGCGTCAGGATGCTCGGGAGGGTCGCCACCTTCTTGCCGTCCCAGGCGCCGGTCGACTTCGCCGACTGCACGAGACGGGCGAACTGCTCGGGCAGGCTCGCGATGACGATTCCGTCTCCCAGGTCGCCGAGCTGCGCGACCTCGGCGGAGAGATCCTGCTTCTCGATCGGGAGCTTCACCTCACCCGCGAGCTTCGAGTCCTCGGGTGCTCGAGACCTTGGTTCACCAGGATCGGGACCTGCGCCGCCGCGGCGAGGTCGAGGTTCCCGAGAGCGATCTTGTCGACCTTGAACTCGTCGACGAGGAGCGTGGCGGCACCGGGCGTGCCGAGCGCACCGGACATGACGGGGAAGGCGATCGGTGAGGTGAAGTCCGGTGTCGAGATCGGAAGGCTCCCGATCGAGGCGATGCCGGCCTGCTCGAGGATCGGGTTGATGGCCGCGCCTTCGCTGTTCGCGCTCCCGACGACCGCGACGATCTTCGGGTTGCTCGCCATCTCGTTGGCGCACTTGGCGCCGCCGTTCGGGTCGTTCGTCGCGTTGGTGCAGACGTGCACGACGACCTTGCTCCCGCCGAGGTCGCCGCGCTTCTGGCCGGCCTTGATGGCGGCGCGCAGCGAGGTCTCGACCTGCTCGTTGCTCTGTCCGACGGCTTCGTCCTTGTTGTAGATGATGCCGATGTCCACCGAGCGGGCTCGGCGGCTTGCGCGTAGCGGGCCTTCGTGGAGGCGCCGACAGCGCCGGCAGTCATCCCCACGAGCATCGCGACCGCGAGGCCGATCGAGACGGCCTTCCCCTTGCGGACACCTTGCATGAGTTCCCCCCGAGATCTCTGAACCATCGCCTGTCCGATGCTCAGGATGAGAAAGTTACCACTCGGACATTCTCAATTCCAAGTATTTTGCTCGCCGGGTCTCAGCTCGGCGGCACGGGCTCGAAACGATCGGCAACGAGCGGGGACCCCGCACCGGACCCTTCGACCACGTCACCGAGGCGCCGTCGGCGATCCGGAACGGCGGCACCAGGCGGAGCAGCTCCTCCAGAGCGAGCGGCGACCTCCATCCGGGCGACGTTCGACCCGAGGCACTTGTGGATGCCGGTTCCGAACGCGAGATGACGGTTCGGTTGGCGGTCGAGTCGGACATCGTCGGGATCCTCGAAGGCGGCGTCGTCACGGTTCGCCGACGGGAACGAGATCATGACCATCTCGCCCGCCCGCATCGACTGGCCGTGGAACACGGTGTCGATCGCGGACCTGGCGCGCCAGCGTCACCGGCGCGAACGCTCGGAGGAACTCCTCCGTGGCGGTCGTGACCAGCTCAGGATGGTCACGCGAGATGCTGCTGATCCGTCGGGGTGCGTCCCCAGGTAGTGCAGAATGCATCCGAGCATGCTCCACGTGGTGTCGATTCCGGCGAGCAGGATGACCGCGCAGGTGTTGATGATGTCGTCGTCGCTCAGTCGCTCACCCTCGAGCTCGGCCTCGACGAGGTAGCTCAGGATGTCCGAGCCCGGGTTCGCCCGGCGCTCGGCGACGAGCTCCATCAGGAAGATCAGGATCTCCCCGACCGCCTCCATGGCTCCGGAGAGGTCCTCCGCCGCGGGCTCGATGACCCGCTCCACCCAGTCGGTGAAGCGCGTCAGCGTCGGAGGGAGCCCGAGGATCTGACAGACCACCGCAGTCGGCACGTGGCGAGCGAAGTCTTCGGACCCGTCGAAGGAACCGGTCGTGAGGTGGGGTTCGAGCAGGCCGACGATCGTCGCGCGGGTGAGCTCGGCGAGCGGCGCGATCTTGCCGGGACGAACGCCGTGGCGAGCAACCGCTTCAGACGGGTGTGCTCCGGTGGGTCGAACTGGAGCGGGCCCAGACGGACGTCCTCGCCGTACCCGATGTCGGTCGGGACCGTCACGTACCGAGACGAGAACACGCCGGGATCGCGGGCGATCTCGCAGACGTCGTCGTAGCGCGAGACGACCCAGAACCCTCCGTGCGCGTCGGTGTGCGCGACCGGGCACCGCTCGCGGAGCTCGCGGAGCTTCGGGTACGGGTCCTTGGCGAACTCCTCGTCGTAGTGGTCGAACTCCACGGTGGGTCGGATCGCCACTCACGCCTGCTCCCCTCGATCTCGTCGATCAGCTCGACCGCCTGCTCGGGGCAATTCGCCGACCGCGAGGCGGGCGAGCTGCTCCTGCTCCGGGGAGAGCTCGCCGGTCAACGAGCGCGTGCGCCGTGCCGTGCTCGTCAACGTCGAAGACCTCAGGTGCCAGACTCACGCAACGGTTGTGTCCCTGGCAACGAGCGGTCGAGACGCGGACCTTCATCTGATTCCCTCGCATGGAGTCACCGTGTGCGGCAGCTCGGTCAGGCTAGTACATTATGAACCTAGAAGATTGGGGGGAGCGTGACCGAAGCGCTGCAGTTCATGCTCCTTGGCCTCGGGAGCGGCGCGATCTACGCCCTCGCAGCCCAGGGCATCGTGGTGATCTACCGGGGCTCGGGCGTCCTCAACTTCTCACAGGGTGCGCTCGGGCTGCTGTCGGCGTCCATCTTCGTCTACACGTGGAGCGACGAAGGGTGGCCGCTCCTCCCGGCCATGGTCGTGGGCGTGGCCGCCGCGGCCCTGACCGGTGCGTTCGTGTACCTCCTCGTGATGCGGCCCCTCCAAGGGACCTCGCCGCTCGTCCGACTCGTCGCGTCGCTCGGTGTGCTCGCCGTCCTGCAGCAGAGCGTGATCATCGTGTTCGGCAGCGACGTGAAGCTCGTCCCCGCATTCCTGCCCGAAGGGCAGCTCGAGATCGTCGATGGGGCGTCGATCGCATACGACAAGCTCACGATCCTGGCGACGGCAGTCGTCCTCACGATCGCACTCGCCGCGTACTTCCGGTTCACGCGACTCTGGCATGGCGACCCAGGCAACGAACGACGATCCGATCGCAGCATCTGCGCTGGGTTGGTCGCCCGTCGTCATCGGCTGCGTGAACTGGACGGTCGGTGCAGCCCTCGGTGGCCTCGCGGGCGTCTTCATCGTGCCGATCGCCGGCCTCTCACCGGTCGCGCTGACCTTGGTGATCCTGCCGGGCTTCGCGGCGGCGCTGGCGAGCGGCTTTCGCTCGTTCAGCCTCGCGCTGCTGTTCGGCCTCTTACTCGGCGTCGGCCAGGCCCTCCTGGTGCGGTACGGCACCGACATCTTCAGCAACGTCCCCGGGCTCGACGCGGTTGGTTGGAGCGACGCGCCTTCCGTTCCTGCTCATCGTCGTCGTGCTGGTGTGGCGGGGATCCGTGATCCCGACGCGCTGGCGAGCTCGGCTCGCTCCTCCCCCGGGTCGGCATGCCGCGCCGGATCGGACCGGGCCACGTCGTCGCGATCGTGGCCCTGGCCGGATTCGTCGCGATCGGTCCGGCCGATCTGGTCGCAGCCATCGTCACGTCCCTCCTCGCGGCGATCGTCGGCCTGTCGGTCGTGCTCCTGACCGGGTACGCCGGCCAGCTCAGCTTGGGCCAGATGGCCATCGCGGGGGTCGCGGCGTTGGTCGCCGGTCGCCTCAGCGGCTCGGCCGGACTCCCGTTCGTCGTGGCGGCGCCGCTCGCGATCGTGGCCGCCGTCGGGGTCGGCGCGCTGTTCGCACTCCCGTCACTCCGATCGCGTGGCGTCAGCCTCGCGGTGGTGACCCTCGGATTGGGTATCGCCGTCGAGAAGGTGGTCTTCGCGAACAGCGAGTACACCGGTGGTCTGAACGGGACGGAGGTCGATCCTCCGACGCTCTTCGGGTGGAGCTTCTCCTCGGTCGCACACCCCGAGCGCTACGCGCTCGGTCGTCGTCGCTGCATTCGGTGTCGCGGCGCTGGTCGTGTCCAATGTGCGGCGCGGGATGATCGGTCGACGTTTCCTGGCGGTGCGGAGCAACGAGCACGCGGCGGCGTCCCTCGGCATCAGCATCCCCGCGGCCAAGATCGCGGCGTTCGGCCTGGCTGCGGCGATCGCCGCGCTCGGCGGCGTGCTCCTCGCGTTCCGGTTCTCGGTGGTGCAGTACGGGACCTTCGACCTCTTCGCTTCGCTCGAGGTCGTGATCCTCACGGTCATCGGAGGCACGGGCTACGTGATGGGTGCCGCCATCGGTTCGGTGCTCGCACCGGGCGGACTCGTCGAGTTCCTCACCGAAGGGATCACCGATTCCGGGCGTTGGATCCTCCTCGCCTCCGGCGTCGGCCTCTTGGTCACGCTGATCGCGAATCCCGACGGCCTCGCGGATCTCGTCCCGCGGGTACTCCGACGACGTACGCGGGCTGCTCGACGCGCCGAGTCGGAACGCCCGACGCCCTCGCTGCTGGACGCGGCGACGATCGACACTGCCGCCCAGGCAGTCGAGACCGTCGCGGCGGTCACGCTCCAGGTCGAGGATCTCTCGGTCGCGTTCGGCGGCGTCCACGTGCTCCACGAGGTGAGCCTCTCGGTGGTGCCCGGTCGGATCACGGGACTCATCGGAGCGAATGGCGCCGGGAAGACCACGTTGCTCGAGGCGGTCAGCGGCTACGTCCGTCCCGCGTCGGGCACGGTCGCCATCGGGGATCGGGTCGTCACCGGCCGCTCGGCGACGCGGCTTGCGCGAGCCGGGATCCGAAGGAGCTTCCAGGGCGTCGAGTCGTTCGACGACTTGACGGTCCGCGAGAACCTCCTCGTCGCTGTCCGAAGAGCTTCGCAGAACCGGATGGGTGCGCGAGGTGCTCCGACCGACCGCACCTCGGCTTCCCGAACACCTCGCGGTGCTCGCCGAGGAGTTCGGCCTGACCGACGAGCTCGACCGATCACCGACCGAGCTGCCATTCGGTCGGCGTCGACTCCTCGGCGTCGCACGCGGTGCTCGCCGGGAGACCCGCGGTGCTACTCCTCGACGAGCCCGCATCGGGATTGAACAACCAGGAGACCAGCGAGCTCGCCTCGCTGCTCCGCCGAGTCGTGGACACGCACGGAATCGGCGTACTGCTCGTCGAGCACGATGTCGACATGGTCGTCGGTCTCTGTGACGACGTTGTCGTGCTGGACGTCGGGCGTGTCATCTTCCACGGTGCACCGGCGGACCTGCTCCATGATCCCGCCGTCGCGTCCGCCTATCTCGGCGAGGCGCGCACTGGCGTCGCGGAAGGCGCCGTCAGCCGAGCGGGAAGGGCAGATCGTTGCGACCGACCGCTGAGGTGACCACCGATCCCGTGCTACGGGCCGCCGGGCTCGACTGTGGGTACGACGGCGTCACGGTCGTGCACGGCTTCGAGCTCACGCTGGAACCCGGTCGGATCGTCGCGCTCGCTCGGCGCCAACGGCGCGGGGAAGACCACGACGCTGTCGACGCTCGCCGGCGTGCTGCCGTCGATCGCCGGGTCGATCACGCTCTTCGGCAATCCCCGATCGGGCCCGCTCCAGCGCCGAGCACGCTCCGGACTTGGCTATCTCAAGGAGGGAACGAGCGTCTTCCCGACCTTGACCGTCGCGGAGAACCTCAGGCTGGGTCCGGGCGATCCGGAACGGGCCTACGAGATCGCTCCACAGCTGCGCGACCTGCGGAGCCGGCGGGGCGCCTTGTTGTCGGGGGGTGAGCAGCGGATCCTCGCCGTCGCGCGAGCGCTCGCAGCCGAGCCGCGCGTGCTGCTCGTTGACGAGCTCTCGCTCGGCCTCGCGCCGCGCATCACGGACATGCTCCTGGGGCTGCTGCGCGAGCACGCTGATCGGGGGACGGCGATCCTGCTCGTCGAGCAACACCCCGCCGCAGCGCTCGCGATCGCCGACCGGGCAATGGTGATGCGGCGTGGAAGCGTGGTGCTCGAGGCATCGCCCGGCGACATCGCCGGCGATGTCGCCGACCTCCACGACCTCTATTTCGGGGTCTGAGCACGCTCGATCCGCGTCCATCCGACGTCGAAGTTCTCTTCGCCACAGATCTTGAGCACCCGTTCGGCGAAGCGCCAACCTTCAGCCGTGCGGACGTACCGGTCGTAGTAGTAGCCCCAGAGCTGTGCCGCCGACCCGTCAGCCGCGCCGTGCCACGCGTACAACGACACCGTCCCCGACGCCCGATCAGGCGGGTCGAGCGTCAGGCGGACGTCGGCGTTGTGGTGACTCGTGTTCACGAAGCCGGCACCTTCGTCACCGCCGGATGCCGCGGCGAAGAACGCTGCGAGCTCGGCCCGGCTGTGGAGGGTCGGACCCATCCCGGGGCCGTACGACACCGAACACGTCTCCGCGAACAACTCGACGACTGCCCCGTAGTTGCCGTGGTCGATGTGGAACGAGTAGTCGGCGATGAGATCGCGGATCTGTTCACGATCGAGCAGTTCACCGAGCGCCGATTCGTTGCTGCCGGTCATGACCTTCCCTCCTCGGACAGTTCGGCTCGATGCAGGATGAGGTCGGACGCCATTTCCCCGATCATCATCGACGGGGCGTTCGTGTTCCCGGTCGTCAAGGTCGGCATGATCGACGCATCCACCACGCGGAGACCTTCGAGGCCCTGCACCCGGAGCTGTGGGTCCACCACGGAGCGATCGTCGATGCCCATTCGACAGGTTCCGACCGGGTGCGCGCCGTAGGTGGCGTTCTCCCGCACGTGTGCCTCCCATTCCTCGCGGGTCTGACAGCTCCCCTCCGGTTCGAAGAGCCCTCCCACCAGGCTCGCGATGGCGGGCTGCGCCATGATCCGCCTGCCCTCCTCCATCCCGGCGAGCAGGCCCTCGACATCGCCCGGTGCGCCGAGCAGCTCGTGCACGATCATCGGCGGGTCGTGCGGAGCATTGCTGCGGAGGCGGATGCAACCCCGCGAGGTCGGATGGAGGAAGAGCGTGGACACGAGGACGCCTTCGTCCTTGTGCGGCCCGACCTTCAGGATCCCGTCGGGACCACGCTCACGGGTCGTCGCGAAGTTCGCGAAGGCGAGCTGGACGTCGGGTGTCGGGAGTGCAGCGTCGGTGCGGTGCATCACCTGGACGTGGAACACCGTGGCGGCGAGCAGGCCCCGACCGTGCCGTGCGTAGCTCCCCATCGCCTTGACGACGTCGATCGCGGCGCAACTTGTTGATCGTCGAGAAGTTGGCGTGCCAGCGCTGCATCGCGGCCGGATGCTCCTGCAGGTTCTCACCGACCCCGGCGAGATCTTGTTCCACCTCGATGCCGACGTCGGTGAGCTCGCGCGCGGGGCCGACGCCCGACAGCATCAGGATCTTCGGTGATGCCAGCGAACCGGCGCTGAGAACGACCTCTTCGCTGGCGCGCGCGATCTTGAGCTCACCACGGTGTTCGTACTCGACTCCCACCGCGCGACCGTGCTCGATCACGATCCGATGCACGAACGCCTTCGTGCGAATTCGCAAGTTGTTGCCACGCGCGATCCGCCGGCGGTACTCGCGTGAAGCCTGGGACCGGATACCACGTCGTTGGTTGACCTGTACCACGCCGACCCCTTCTTGGCGCGCGCCGTTGTAGTCAGCCGTGAACTCGTGCCCGGCCTCCTGGGCAGCCGCGAGGAACGCGTCGTTCGCGAGGTGGTCGATCGAGTGGAAGGCGACGGCGATCGGCCCGTCCGAGCCACGAAACTCGTCCGCGCCTCGGAACCACGACTCGAGTCGGCGGAATCGGGGCAACACCGACTCGTAGTCCCAGCCTTCACAGCCCGCCGCGGCCCATCCGTCGTAGTCGCCTCGATGCCCTCGCACGAACACGGTCGCGTTGATCGACCCGCCACCCCCGAGAACCCGACCTGCGGCCCAGGCTTCGACCACACCGTTGCGAGAAGGGTCGGGTTCGGGAACGTATTTCCAGTTGAGCGTGCGATATGCCGAGATCACGCCGGCCGGGATCAACACGTCGGGGCGCCGGTCGGTACCACCGGCCTCGAGGACGAGGACGTCGGCTCCGGCTTCGGCGAGCCGGGCGGCGACAACGCTCCCCGACGAACCCCCGCCGATGACGACATAGTCGTGCAGACCAACCGTCATCAACGCTCCTTCGTGGGCGGATCCGAGGGCGAGGCCTTGGGGTCAGAGGCCACGAAACACCGGTGATCTTCTCTCGTGGCGAGCTCGCATCGCCTCCCGCACATCCTTGGTGGCGAAGTTCACGGCTTGGGCTTGCGCCTCGGCTTCGAGTGCTTCGGCGAGGGACACCCCGAAGGCCTGATTCAGCAGACGCTTGCTCAAGCTCAGTGCTACTGGTGGACCAGCAGCGAGTCGCCGCGAGCTCGGCAACCTCGTCGTCGAGCCGTTCGGGGGCGACGACGCGATTCACGACACCGAGCTGGTGCGCCCGGAGTGGGTCCAACTCCTCAGCGAGGAGGACCAGCTCCTTGGCGCGCTGTGGGCCGACGAGTCGGGGAAGCACCCACGAGACGCCGAAGTCGGCCGAGAGACCGAGCTGGGCAAAGGTCGGGAGGAGCCGGGCGGTCTCGCTCGCGACCACGAGATCACAGCTGAGGGCGAGACCAAAACCCGCGCCCACCGCCGCGCCTTCGACCTTCGCGACAGTCGGTTGTGGAAGGTTGTGCAACGCAAGGCAAGCGTTCCCGACCAGGCGCATCCGCGTGAGGAACGATGCGTCCGTTCCACCCGTGTCCGTCAGGTCTGCGCCGGAGCAGAACGCGCCGCCAGCCCCAGTGAGCACGACGACGCGGTCACGCGAGGCTCTCCCGCGATTTCGCCCGTCACCGACAGGAGATCGAGGTACATCGCTTCGTTGAGTGCATTCTTCGTCTTCGGCCGATTGAGCGTGACCGTGACGACACCGTCGACTCGTGTGACGTCGAGCGTCATGCGCGCGCGTCCGCCTTCCAATGGGTGGGAGGGACCGGCGTCGCCCTGATCCCGGGCGGTGCCGCCACCACCGGCGCGATCGCCTGCACCATCGCAACGGTCGTGGCGAGGTAGCCGGGGCTGGTCTCGTCGTCCTCGTATCGATCTATCCCCAGCTCCACTGATGCCATGGCTTCGACGGTGACGCTGAACGATGGGCGACCCTCGATCGTGAGCTTCCAGCACTCGTCACTCTGGGCTCCGTCCGGACGCATCGCTTCCGTCAGGTAGTAGAAGTTCTCGAAGGTCACGAACGGTCCATCGCCGACGAAACCCTCGAAGCAGATGCCGAGCATGCCGATCGTGCCGGCAGCGATGTTGATCTCGCGATACGAGATCGCGCGGGGAGCAGCGACGCTCTTGTTGGTGACCTCGACGCGTTCGATCGGACGACCCATGAGCTCGGCAATGTGCGTCATGGACGGCACGTCGTACGAGCGTGCGAGCAGCGGAAGCACCGCGCCCGCCGTTGGGTCATCGAGGGGCAGGCCGAAACCGACGACCCCGAGCATCTCGTCACCCACACTCCCGTCCATCCGGAAGTACTCGCGCAGGTGGATGTGCGTGATGTCGTTGGAAAGCCCCGACATCGTCAAGATGAGCCGCTCCGAGAACACATCGGGGTTGAGACCGGCAACGCAGAGTGTCGAACCTCCGACGTGGCCTGCCTGCAGGAAACGATCTGCCGTGTCAGCGCCCCTGCAGGTCGAGCCGGCGGTACGGCAGCGGTGTCACGACGTCGACGCCCGACTCGAGCAGCCACGCGATGTCGTCGTCTGTGCTGAAGTCGCCGAAGTCTCTCGCCGCGAACAGCACGCAGTCGGGCCTGGTTGCGAGGAAGGCCGCACGATCACTGGTCGCCACGACGCCGCAGGCCGCCGATCCCGCGAGCTCGCCGGCGTCGCGACCGTGTTTGGCCGGGTCGTACGCGAACGCGCCGACCAGTTCGAACTCCGGCAGGCGAAGCAGCTCGCGGACGCAGGCGCCGCCGATCCCACCGATTCCCCAGACTGCGACGCGATAGGGCGCCCGCATCTTCCCCCGCCTTCTGGCGATGTCAGTTCATACATTATGAGATTGACATATTGTACCGATCGCGGCGGTTGCCGCCACCGAGCGGAAGGCACCGAGCATGGGATGGGACTTCGAGACGGACCCTGAGTTCCAGGAGAAGCTGGACTGGGCCGATGAGTTCACCCGGTCAGAGATCGAACCCTTGGATCTCGTCCTCCGCAACCCGTTCGACAAGACCGACCTCGCCGCCCAGCGAATCGTCGCACCGCTCCAGGCGGCAGTGCGAGATCACGGGCTGTGGGCGTGCCATCTGGGTCCGGACCTCGGCGGTCAGGGCTACGGACAGGTGAAGCTCGCGCTGCTGAACGAGCTGATCGGTCGCTCGAAGTGGGCGCCGACCGTGTTCGGGTGCCAAGCACCCGATTCAGGAAACGCGGAGATCATCGCCCACTTCGGCACCGCCAGTCAGCGCGACCGGTACCTCGACCCGCTGCTGAACGGCGAGATCTCATCGAGCTACGCGATGACCGAACTGCACGCGGGTGCCGATCCGACGCTCTTCACCACGACTGCGGTGCTCGACGGTGACGAGTGGGTCATCAACGGAGAGAAGTGGTTCGCGAGCAATCGCGCGACACGCAGCGTTCTTCGTGGTCATGGCCGTGTCGAACCCCGACGTCGAGCGCGTACAAGGGAATGTCGATGTACCTCGTACCGGCCGACACGGCGGGGATCACGATCGTCCGCAACATCGGCACTGGCTCGGAGCGACCCGGATCCGGCAGTCATGGGTACCTCCGATTCGAGGACGTGCGCGTCTCCACCGACCACCTGCTCGGAGAGGAAGGCGGAGCGTTCGCTATCGCGCAGACCCGTCTGGGCGGCGGACGAGTGCACCACGCGATGCGCACGATCTCCCAGCTCCGCAAGGCGTTCGACATGATGTGTGAGCGTGCGCTCTCACGCGAGGTGCGCGGCGGTCTCCTCGCCTCCCTCCAGATGACGCAAGAGAAAATCGCGGACAGCTGGATCGAGATCGAGCAGTTCCGCCTCCTCGTCCTCCGAACCGCATGGTTGATCGACAAGCACAAGGACTACCGCAAGGTACGCAAGGACATCGCAGCGGTGAAGGTCGCGATGCCCAAGGTCCTCCACGACGTCGTGCAACGCTCGATGCACCTCCACGGTGCGTTGGGGGTCTCCAACGAACTCCCCCTCGCCGGCATGCTGCTCACCGCCGAGGTACTCGGCATCGCCGACGGCCCGACAGAAGTGCACAAGCTCACCGTCGCGCGGCAGATCCTCAAGGGCTATCAAGCCGTAGAAGGACCCTGGCCTTCAGCGCACCTCCCCACACTTCGTGCCTCTGCTCAGGATCGATACGCCAACCTGATCGAGCACGAGGCGGGAAACGACTGACTCGGGATTGAACACCTGGGCATCCCTAGTTCTGGGTGGACGTAGTCACACAGTGGACGGAATCCAAGACCCAGTGGACGTGCTGGGCCCTGTGGACGGGTTTCGGAGTCTTCCTAAACCGGGAGCGCAGGTTCGAATCCTGCCGGGGGCACGTTTGCGCTGGTCATGGCGTCGTGAGTGTGACGCGCGAGGCCGCGATCATGCGGTTCGCGAAACCGATGCTCGCCTCTCGCCGCCCAGGCTCGTTGTGCTGGTAGTCGGCGCTGGATTCGGGCCCGTCAGCCGTCGGGCGGCAGGTTCGCTAGGAGCTCGGACGACGCGGCGGTCGAGATCGGGGAATGTTCCGTCGTCGAGCATCGCCGCGGCCCGGGTCGCGAGCTCGCGGCCTCGAACCGGCTCGACCGCTGCCGCGCGGTCTGCCTGCTCGAGGAGCACGAGCGCGGTCCAGTACGGGCTGCCGAGTCGTTCGGCGAGGTCGAGGGCGAGGTCGAGGTTGCGGCCGACGTCGTCGTGGTAGCCGGCGCTCTGGGCTGCCCGCGCGATGAAGAGCGGGAATGGGCGCGGCGCGACCGCGTGGATGAACACAATCCGGTCGGCGTAGGGGGCCATGAGCTCGAACAGCCGTGCGCCACTCTCATGGTCGTCGAGTCGGCATGCTACATCGGCGAGGACGCACATGACCTCCAACCACTGGTACGTGAAGCTGTACGAGAAGCCGCCCGCGCGTTCTGTCGCGAGCTTTCGCCTCGCCTCCTCGAATTTGCCTTGGTCGACGAGCAGCTGGATCGTTGCGACCCTGAGCGCCTCGATCTCCGGGTTCGCTGCCGCCGCTTCGAGGAAGAAACCAGCGATCTCGGCGATGCGTCCCTGGGCGCGCCGGATGTAGAAGAGCTGGCCTCCGTAGACGCCGAGCCCCGCTTCGAAACCGGCTCGATTCGCCAACGCAAGCGCCTCCTCGGCACTGCGCTCCGCGGCTGCGAAGTCGCCCCTTCGCATCCGCGACGCCGCGATGTCGATAGCGACCTGCCAGCGCGGGTAGGGCAGCGCGAGCTCGTCGGCGAGACGGGCGCACTCCTCGAACACCAGGTCGGCTGCCGCGACGTCGCCCGATTCCAAGAGCATCTGATGGGCGAAATAGCGACTTTGGAAGGCCGCGAGTCGGTCGCCGAGCCGATCGGCGAGGTCCATGGCTTCCTCGACCCGAGCGCGGCGCTGCTCCAAGTCGTCGGGCTGGGCGAGCTGTACCGTGGTGTCGGTCAGCACGTCGAGGAGGGTGGCGTCGTCGCCGATCGCGCGGGCGACGACGAGCGCCTCGGTGGCGCGGTCGCGGGCCAGCTCCCAGTCGCGGGCATCGGTCTCGGTCGAGAGCGCGGCGAGGAGCCGCGCGCGATCGGTCGACGGCTCCGGGCGGCGGGTGAGCGCCAGCTCGAGGATCGCGACACGTGCAGGGTCGTGGTCGTAGCTCTGCATCTTGCGGGCGCAGGCGAGCGCGCTGCGTACGAGCCTGTCGTCGTCACCGATCTGTTCCGCGAGTGCGGCGGCTTCGAGGAGCCGGTCGCGGTGTTCGGCGATGCCGGCGCTGCGTTGGGCGTCGCCGAGGCCGATGAGGAGGTCACAGCGCGTCGCGAGGTCGTCGGGGACCTGGCGTTCCTGGAGCTCGAGAGCCTGGGTGAACCAGCGGATCGCGTCGTCGGGCGCGAGCGCGGCGTGCGCGGCCTCGCCGGCGAGGCGGGCGTACTCGAGCGCCTTGCCCACATCACTGGGGCGCGTCGCTGCCAGCCAGTGGTGCGCGAGATCCGCGATCGGGGGCGCGTGGTCGCCGGTCAGCGATTCGAGCGTCGAGCGCGACCTGCTGGTGCACCCGTTGCCTGCGGGTTGTACCGAGCTCCTGGTACAGGGTGTGCTGAATCAACGCATGCTCGAACCGGAACCGTCCCGGCACCGACGCGAGCTCAGCGACGATCGCCGCGCCGGTCGCGGCCTCGAGCTGGTCGAGCAACGTGTCTTCGTCGACGTCGGCGATCTGGGCGAGGACCTCGAGATCGAACTCGCGACCGACCACCGCGGCGAGCGACAACACCCGCACGGTGTCTTCCCCGAGGCGATCGACCCTTCGGGTCACCACCTCGCGCACGCTGCCCGGGAGCCCGACCTCGTCCAGGTCGATCGTGAGCGAGTACTGGCCCGACTCGTCGAACGCGATCGCGCCGGTCTCGTAGAGGTGCCGCAACAGCTCACCGGTGAAGAACGGATTCCCGTCCGTCTCGTGGTACACCGCGTGTGCGAGCGCGACCCCGTTCTCGGGCAGCTCGTACCCCGCCGCACCCTCCATCAGCGCGAGGAGCTCGCGGTCGTCGAGGCCCCGCACGACGCAACGCACCACGTTCGACTCGCGGCGCAGATCGGCGAGCAACGGGGTCAACGGGTGGTCGCGCGCGACGTCGGTGTCACGGTACGTCCCCACCACGAGCGCAGTCGGCGACGGCGACGCCGTCAACAGATGCCGCAACAGCTGCAGCGACGCGACATCGGCCCACTGCAAGTCGTCGAGCACGAGCACGAGCGGCCCCCGATCGGCCACGGCCCGGAGCAGACCCGTGACCGCCTCGAACAGCGCGAACCGCTCCCCGTCGAGATCCGTCGTACTCGACACCCCGACCTCGGTACGCCGCGCCAGCGCAGGGACGAGCCGGGTGAGCGCTCCGCCGTAGGTCGCGACGTTCTCGTCGAGCAGCTCCTGCGGCGCATGCTCCACGAGATGCGCCACCAACTCCACCCACGGCTGGTACGGAACCGCGAGATCCTCCACGCAATGCCCGAACAACGCAGTCGCACCAGCACTGTGCAACGAACGGGCGACCTGCCCGGCCAGCGTCGTCTTCCCGATCCCCGGCTCCCCTGCCAACAGCACCACCTGCACGTGCTGCTCGGCCGCCCGCGCTTCGCCGCATCGTCCAACAGCTCGAGCTCGGCCGCGCGCCCGAAGAACCCGAACAGCCCTTCCGCCGCGGCGCCCACGAACCGCCCCGGCAACGGGATCATCCCCGGGCTCGCCGCTGCGACCCACTGCACCTCCACCGTCGGCACCGGATCGGGAAGCCCCTTCAGCTCCAGCGCACCGACCGACACGAACTCCTGCGCGGCGTGGCGCCCCACGACGGAACGCAGCACCTCGGTCGTCAGGATCTGACCACCGTCCGCGGCGTTGCAGAGCCGGGCCGCCTCGACGACACAGTCGCCGTAATAGTCACCGTCGTCCTCGGTCGCCTCCCCCATCGACAGGCCGACCCGCACCGAGAGCGGCTCTGCCGCGCGCTGGTTGTGGCGCTCGATGCCCTGCTGGACCGCGACGCCGCACGAGAGGGCGCGGCTCGGGCCGGTGAACATGAGCATCAGCCCGTCGCCGGTGCTCTTCACCTCGATCCCACCCGTGCCCTCAGCGGCACTGCGCAAGATCCCGAAGTGCGCTCGGCGCAGCTCCTCGGCGGCCTCGGGCCCGAGCCGCGACGCCAGCGCGGTCGAGTCCACGAGGTCCGTGAAGAGAAACGTTGCGGTAACCGAAGACGACACCGTGACTCCCGCCCAGAGCGTTGCAGTAGGTGGAGACTACGCACGGATCGCCCGTCCGACCGCCGATCGGGAGGTTGCCTTGTGCCTGCACGCGGATACAATGCAACTGCATGGCTGCACAAGTATCGACCGCCCGGGTATCACACCGCGGCCAGACCAGCCTCCCCGCCGACCTGCGGCACCGGTGGGGCATCGAGGACGGCGGCGAAGTTGCCTTCATCGATCTCGGGGACGCGGCCCTGGTCCTTCCAGGCGGTGCGGGCGCGGCCCGCGCCGAACTCCGACGAGTCCTGCTGAGCGGCGCCTACGAGACCGCCGTGGCCGACATCGACGACCCGGACCTTGCCGACCAATAGCGTCCTCATCGACGACCGGCTTCTCGTCGCCTACCTCCTCGACGCCGAGCTCACCCTCCCGAAACGCACTGAGCTGCACACGACCGCCTACTGGTACTACCGGGCATGCCGCGCCGCGGTGGCAGGCAGCGCCGGACAGCTCTCCGGCCCCTTCCGAGCATTGCCAGTGGATGAGCAAGCCCGAGCCGTGCAAGGTCTCCTGCAACTCCCCGCACGAATCGGCCTGCCCGACAGCCGCCGATTGGTCCCCGAGATGGCAGAAGTAGCGCGTCGTCATCCCCCGTTGAACCTGCTCAACGTCGAGGCGACCGCCGCGGCGCGACTGCTCGGCGCATCGGTGCTGCTCTCACCGCCGGCATCTCGAGGGATCCTCCCCGCTGCTCTCACTGACGAGGGCATCCACTGGGCCAGCGTCGAGCTTGCATGAGAGAGCGATGCCGCGTCCCTAGTCCCATCCCTAGTTTTGGGTGGACGTAGACGCACTCAGTGGACACAGTGGACGGAATCCGAGACCCGGTGGACGTGCTGGGAGTAGTGGACGGGTTTCGCAGTCTTCCTAAACCGTGTGCGCAGGTTCGAATCCTGCCGGGGGCGCAAACACCCTGGTCAGAGAGCTTGCACGCGTGACGCGCGCCGCGATTGAGGAACGGTTTCGCGAAAAGCGCGAGTGGTCGATTGGAAGAGCCGATTAGCGCAGGCGTAAGCACAAGCTGGACTCCACTGCGTGCAATCGCGATTCCCTCCCGTGCGAGCAGCAACCCGGATCACCCCACCCCGTCGCTGACGCCGAGGGGACTTGCCGGCGAGTGGGTGATGAAACTCAAGACTGCGAGACCGACTAGCAGCCAGCCCGCGTGACCCTGCTGTTGACCGTCGGTTCGAGTAGTTACGCCAAGGTACGGGAGCGATCGGACATCGAATACGTGTCCTGTGCAGCGTGAACGGACTCCGAACGGAGGGCAGTTGAGGCGTTGGGCAGCGCCCTCGCCGCTTCGTCACTCGGCGTTGCCGAGGTAGGGGCCGGTCAACTTGCCCGCATCGTCGTGCGTGAACTTGCGTCGCTAAGAGCAGTTTACCGAGAGGGAGGGGGCTTGCCGCAAGCGACCCAAACGTGCTCACCATGACTCGTCCGCTGAGCCGATCACGGCCAGAACCCATGAGCCCGGAGCTGTGGAATGCGTGTGGTGCCTTCGACAGATGGGTCGAGCGCCGGCGCGCGCTCGCGTTGCGCGAGGTTGCGGTCCGCGCCCGGTGCCGCCGCGTTCGCTTGGAGGCGGCGATGACCGAGCATGCGGTAGTGATCGTAGGGGGAGGTCCGACCGGGCTGATGTTGGCGGGCGAGCTGGCGTTGGCGGGGGTCGACGTTGCGATCGTCGAGCGCCGCGCGAATCAGGAGCTCGACAGCTCGCGCGCCCGCGGCCTGCACTCGCGCACGATCGAGGTTCTCGATCAGCGAGGCATCGCCGATCGGTTCCTCGCGGAAGGGCAGGCGATGCAGATCCAGAGCTTCGCCCGGATCCCGTTGGACATCAGTGATGTCCCCACTCGCCACAACTACGGGCTCGCGCTCCTGCAGATCCACTTCGAGCGCATCCTGGCTGGCTGGGTCGACGAGCTCGGGGTGCCGATCGCTCGCGAACATGAGGTGACGGGCTTCGCGCAAGACGACACCGGCGTCGACGTCGAGCTGTCCGACGGTCGGACGCTCCGGGCGGACTACCTCGTCGGGTGCGACGGAGGACGCAGCGTGATCCGAAAGGCGGCCGGCATCGACTTCCCCGGGTGGGACCCGACAACGAGTTGGATCATCGCCGAGGTCGAGATGACACAGCAGCCGCAGTTCGGCCTGCGCGACGGCGGTGGCATTGGCCCGGTAGAGGACACCGGGCGAGTAGGGGTCGTACTCAAAGAACGACACGTCGAACACGCGAGCGAACCCACCCTGCAGGATCTCCGCGAAGCACTCATCGCCGCTGAGGGGACCGACTACGGGGCGCACAACCCGAACTGGATCTCGCGTTTCACCGACATGACGCGCCAGGCGGCGTCGTACCGCAAGGGACGCGTGCTGCTCGCGGGCGATGCCGCACACGTGCATCCCCCGCAAGGTGGACAAGGACTCAACACCGGCGTGCAGGATGCCGCGAACCTTGGATGGAAGTTGGCCCAAGTGGTCAACGGGACGTCACCAGACGGCCTCCTCGACACCTACCACGACGAACGGCATCCGGTCGGCGCGCGCGTGCTGCACAACAGCATGGCGCAGATGGCCCTCAGCGGCAGCGACGCGCGCACCGAGGCGCTGCACGACACCATGACCGAGCTACTGAGCATGGACGAGCCGCGCAAGCACATCGCCGCGGCGCTCTCCGGCCTCGACATCCACTACGACTTCGGAGAGGGACACTCACTCCTCGGGCGACGGATGCCCGACCTCGACCTGGATACGGTGGACGGAACCACGCGCGTCTTCGCCCTGCTGCACGACGCTCGGGGCGTGCTCCTCAACCTCGGTGAGCCCGGCGGTTTCGACATTTCTCCTTGGGCGAATCGAGTCCGCTCGGTCGACGCCAGGCACGACGGCGTGTGGGCGCTCCCGGTCGTCGGCAAGATCGCGGCGCCCCCGGCCGTGTTGATCCGACCCGACGGCCATGTCGCCTGGGTCGGAGACCTCATGGACCCAGGGCTGCCTCGAGCACTTGCGACCTGGTTCGGAGCGGCGACTCCGCCTTAGACCGACAACCGAGCGCCATCACATCACCGATGTGCTCGTTCTGGAACGGTCCATTACCGGCTCATGGCGCCGCGGCTCCTCTGGGGACATCGTCGTCGGGAGGGATCCGACCCACGTCGGATCCACGCGTCCTCCATTGACTCCCCCCGGAATATGACTACTATTCTAGTCATGTCTGATCTGACACTCCCGCTCGCAGAGATCAAGAAGCGTCTGTCGGAGGTCGTCGACGGCGTCGAGGACCGCCACGACCGAGTGGTCCTCACGCGCAACGGCCGCCCCGCGGCGGTGATCCTCAGTCCCGACGACCTCGAATCGCTCGAGGAGTCCCTCGAGATCCTCTCGAACCCGAAAGCCATGCGCGAGATCCGGCGGGCCGAAACCGAGATCGACCGGGGCAAGTCGCTGACGGCGGACGAGCTGCGGACCAAGTACCTCGAGAAATGACGTCGTGGTCGCTGCAGGTGGCGGCATCCGCCGAGCGCACCCTCTCCCGGCTCCCCGAAGGTGTCGCTGCGGCCATCGTCGAGTTCCTCGTCGGCCCGCTCATCGACGCCCCCGAGCGAGTCGGCAAACCCCTCCAGCGCGAGCTCGCCGGCTACCACTCCGCCCGTCGCGGGGCCTACCGCATCGTGTACCGACTACTCCGAGACGACCACGTCGTTCGGGTCGTCCGAATCGAACACCGCGCCGACGTCTACCGCACCCGCTGAGCACCACCGCCACGGAATGCGGTCCCGAACCCATCCCTACCTACCTCCGTCGCTGGTTTCATCCCTAGTGCCATCCCTAGTTCTGGGGTGGACGTAGTCACACCCAGTGGACACAGTGGACGGAATCCAAGCCCCAGTGGACGTGCTGGACCCAGTGGACGGGGTCCGCAGTCTTCCTAGACCGTGTGCGCAGGTTCGAATCCTGCCGGGGGCGCGTTTGCGCTGGTCAGGGCGTCGCGGATGTGACCCGAGACGCTCCGATCCATCGGTGCGCGACATCGATGCACGACGTGAACCGCGTATCACTGCGCGTCGCGCATCGTCGGGAACTCGACCTGCTGTCGCTGCCAGCCGGCGACCATGCTCCACACCTGGCCGTGCTCTCAGGACATCGACGTTGGGCTCGGCTCTGCCTGGTTGGCCGGCGTATCGGAGTCAGCGCCGAGGTATGCAGCGACGACAGCCGGCTCGCGAAGGATCTCGGCGGGCGTGCCCTCGGCGATCTTGCGTCCGAAGTCGAGCACCACGATCCGGTCGCACACCGTGCTCGCCGATGAGCCGAGGTCGTCGCCCGAGTCCGGGGCACCAGCGTGAACGCGCTCATCGTCGATTCCCTCTCGGTGGAGATCGAGCGCGTCCGCACCGACAAGGACTCCACCGCCCGCGCCCGGAAGCTGCTCGAGCGCGATCAGGAGCTCTTGGACCGCCTCGCTCGGTGACCCGGTACCTGACCCTGGCCGAGTACTTCTGGCTGGCGGAGCAGGTCACCGGCACCGAAGCCGCAGTTGCTCGTCAAGGCTGCCGAGTCGAGCTGGACCCTCGCCCTCAGAGAGCCGAGGGTCCACTCGAGGGAGGCGTCAGGCGTTGATGGCTTCCTGGCGTTCGCCGTTGGAGGTGATGTTGATCTTGCGCGGCTTGGCCCGTTCCGAGACGGGGATCGTGATGGTCAACACACCGGTCTCGTACTTGGCGTTGATGTTTTCGGTGTCGAGGCCGTCGCCGAGGAAGAGCTGGCGGACGAACTGCCCGTAGGTCCGCTCGGCGGCGACGACCTCATCGCCCTCCCCGGGCTGCCAGCGCCGTTCGGCCTTGATGTTGAGCATGTCGTGTTCAGCCGTGACATCGATGGTCGACGAGTCGAAGCCCGGCAGGTCCACATTGATGATGTACTCGTCGCCGTGGCGGTAGGCGTCCAACGGCATCGTGGGTTGGCGTGCTGGGCCCCATGAACGCTCGAAAACGCGGTCGAGGTCACGGAACGGGTCGAATCGAGTGAGCATGGTTCTCCTCCTTGGGGTCGTTGCGTGCGGATCCTGGGAGCAGTCGGCTGGTGGTGCGTCGGTCGTAGTGACCGAGCCGCTCTCTGATCTCGTCGAGTGCGACGCCTTCGTCGTGAGCAACCTTGACGTAGTGCCGCCGGAGCGAGTTCGCGGAGACCGCCTTGGTGATCCCCGCGTTGGCGGCGGCGCGCTTCACGAGGTAGTCGGCGCCCGACCGAGTAAGCCTCTGCGAAGGATCGCCCCGTGGGGTGCCGACGAACAGCGGGCCGGTGACGCGGTCTCCGACACACGCCGCGACGGCGACACCCGTGGTCGCTTCCAGCCTGAGACGGTGCGGGCGCGCCTGGCGAGTGATGGTCAAGGTCGGAGGCGGTGTCGTGAAGTCGTCGACATCGGCCGAGAGCGCCTCGCCGAGCTTGAGTCCATCACGAAGAAAGAGGCTCACCAGGGTCGCGGTCTTGGCCCCGAGACCCGCGGCCGCGGACGCGAGCGCTTCGGCCTCGTCGTCGGTCAGCTCGAGCGTCGTGCTGGCCGGCTCGGCCGCCGGCCTCTCGACATCCTCGGCGGGGTTGGTCGCGTCCTGCCCATTCGAGGCGTACCGGAAGAACGAGGTCAACGCGGCCAGACGACGGCGAGTCAATGCCGGACTGGCACCGGCCGCCTCGACGTCGCTCCGGTAGGCCTCCACGTCTCCCTGCGTGGCATCCAAGGGCTCACGGCCGTGCTGCTCACACCACGCCGCGAACCATGACAGATCCGCCCCATACGCAATGCGGGTATTCCAGGACCGATGCGTGAACAGCCACGCCGCTACCACCTCCATGAACGGGGACTCTGGCGATCGACCACCGTCACCGAGCGTCATGCCCACAGCATGCTCCGTCATCAGCCTGTTGTCAATATAATCACGCCATTATGAGGACTCACGTCGCAACGCCGAGCAGCGCCGTGCCGCCGGAACGAGCGAGGGCCCCAGCGCCGCTCATCCGTCGTTGATCGGGCAAGCGCCGAACCTCGTCCCAGCCGATCGGGCTTACCCACGCAGCTCGGCGCAGAGCGGGTCCGCCTCCGAGAAAGGCCGAGCACGACCCGATCGAAGAAGCGCCGCACCCGCATTCGAGCTCGGCGACTCGTCCCATCCCTAGCGTTCCCCGGGCGCAGTCACACCAGGTCGACACAGTGGACGGGTTCCAGGACCGAGTGGACACTCGGGAGTAGTGGACGGGTTTCGGAGTGTTCCTGAGCCCGGAGCGCAGGTTCGAATCCTGCCGGGGCGCGTTTCCGCTGGCCAGCGCGTCGCGTGCGCGTGCCGCGCGAGGCCGCGGTCATTCGGTGCGCGAAACCGATGCGGGCACGAAACCCTACAGATCAGTTGCGGAGTCTCCCGGTCCGACGCTGAGGAGCTCCGTGCCATGATCCTGGCGAGGCATCGGGGGCGTGGGGGGCGGCGTGAGCGATCTACCGACTGGCACGGTGACGTTCCTGTTCACCGACCTGGAAAGCTCCACCCGGCTGTGGGAGGAGCACCCCGACGCGATACGGACCGCGATCGAGGCGCAACACCCACACCCAGCTCTTCGTGCGACTCACCGCCCAGAAGTTCGAAGAGGCCGTCCGCGCCCGACGCGAGGGACGCCCACCGGAGTTCAAGGACTGACCGGAGCCGAGATCCACTGCCCGACCGAGGAGTCGCCCGATGGGAAAGCTCGAGACCGCCAACAAGCAGGTCGTGCAGCGCTACTGGGACGCGCTCGCGCAGCGTGACTGGGACTCGATGAAGCAGCTGCTCACCGACGATGCCCACTACACCGATGTGGGGGTTCCCGGCCCGGGAGGCACCGGCCCTGCCGGGGTGATCGCCCGGCTCCGGATCGGGCTCGACCCGCTCGAGGGCTACGACCACTTGCCCGGGAGCAACATGATCGCCGAAGGTGACCTGGTCATGACCGAGCACACGGAGCGCTGGACCTTTCACACCGGTGAGGTGATCGACCATTCGTTCGTGTCGGTGACCCAGCTGCGCGACGGGAAGATCTGTCGCTGGCACGACTACTCGCACATCGGAAACATCACCGACAACGCGCCCGCGTGGTGGCTCGAGCGCATCATCGCGGCATCGACCGAAGGATGATCCCCGAGTGAGCACCGGTCCGATGGCGGGGATCCGCGTCCTCGACCTCTCGATCGCGTCTGACGGGCCCGTATGCCGTCGCACTCCTCGCCGACCAGGGCGCCGACGTCGTCAAGGTCGAACGACCCGGCATCGGCGACATCGCCCGGTGGGTCGGGGTGGCCGTGAACGGGATGAGCTCCCTCTTCCTCGTGTGCAACCGGGGAAAACGCTCGATCGCCGTCGACCTCCAGACCGCCGAGGGCGTCGCGATCGTACGGCGGCTCGCTGCCCAGGCCGACGTGATCGTCGAGAACTTCCGACCGGGCGTCATGGACCGTCTCGGTCTGGGCTACGACGAAGTGACGACCGACAATCCCGACGTCGTGTACGCGTCGCTCTCGGGATTCGGGTCCGAAGGGCCCTACCGCGACCGAAGCGCGTACGACACCGTCATGCAGGCCTACAGCGGGTTCGCCGCCAACCAGGCCGACCCCGACGACGGCATCCCGGTCTTCCTGCGTCAGACCGCGGCCGACAAGGTCACGTCCCTGTATGCGGCGCAGGCCATCACCGCCGCGCTGTTCGCCCGGGCCCGCGGCCAGGGTGGGCAGCGCCTCGAACTCTCGATGGCCGACGCGGCGGCGTCCTTCCTCTGGATCGACTCGGCCGCGAACGAGGTGCTGCTCGAGTCCGACAACACCCAGAACTCGAGCTTCGTGGCCGGCTTCCAGCCCATCCGGTTCAGCGACGGTTGGGGGATCGTGACCCCGACGTCGGACCACGACTTCGCCGGCATGTGCAAGGCGCTCGGCGTCGATGGCTACGACGACCCCCGGATCGCCACGATCGCCGAGCGGATCAAGAACCGCGACGTCCTCACCCCGGTCATGGACATGGTCTACGCGCTCGCCGCCAACTTCACCATGGCCGAGGCGACCGTGCGCTTCGAAGCCGAGCGCGTGCCGTTCGCGATGATCCTCACGCCCGACGAGCTGACCCGCGACCCCCACGCCGTCGCCATCGGCCTGTTCGAGGAGGCCGACCATCATGTGGTCGGCCGCACCCGCATGCCCCGCCATCCGACCCGTTTCCACGCGACGCCTGCACGACTCACGAGCGGTTCCCCGGCCCTCGGCGAGCACACCGACGAGATCCTCACCGAGCTCGGGCTCGAGCACGAGATCCCGCGTCTACGAACGGCGAACTTCGTCGCATGATGCGCCCCGACGACCCACGCCTCGGCCCGAGCACCATCTCGGTCGGTTGCGTCAACTTCGAGGCGGTCGCGCGCGACAAGCCCGCCACCCTCGACAAGATCCGGGCCATGATCGGCACCGCCGCGAGCCAGGGCTGCGACCTCGTGATCTTCCCCGAACTCGCGCTCAACACCTGGGGTCGCTGCGACGACTGCGCAGCAGAGCATCGCGCCTGCGACTGGCATCTGGCGCAGGCCGAGCATGCCGAGGGTCCGGCCTCCCTCGCGATCGTCGACGCCGCGGCCGCCACGGGGACTCACGTGATCTACGGCTTCGAGGAAATGGACCCCGACGACGGCACCGTGATCTACAACTCGGCGAACGTGGTCTCGCCCGAAGGCGTCATCGGGACCTACCGAAAACTGCACCTCGGCATCCCATTGGAGACCGATCGCTTCACGCCGGGCGATGCACTACCCGTCTTCGAGACCGACCTCGGTCCGATCGGCATCTCGATCTGTTACGACTTCTACAACAACCCCGAGTTGTGCCGCGTCCTCGCCCTCAAGGGCGCGCGGCTCCTGGTGAACCCGACGGGACGATCGGATCTCCCCCGCGCACGCGAGCACCTGGAGCAGGTCACGTTGGTGCGCGCACAGGAGAACCTGGTGTTCGCCGCGTCGGCCAACCGAGTCGGTGAGAGTCACGGCCCTCCCACGTGGGCGGGCGGAAGCGTCATCGGTGGCCCGCAGTTCCCCGGCTTCCCCACGGTCTTGGCCCGGGCGGGCACCGGTGAGGAGCTCATCACAGCGCATCTCGACTTCACCGAGCTCGCCAAGTGGTACGACTGGCTGCCCTGGCGCGAGTGGCGCTTCGGTCCCCAACAGCCGATCACCCAGCTGGTCGCCGACGAGCTCGCGCAGCTGGGTACGAACGAATCGGCCTCACGGTAGAACAACAAGAGACGAGCACCCGGCCTACGAGAGCGTCTGGTGGTCGCTCGGATCCGAGCCTCGTCCGGCCGACCACACGGTCACGGTCGAGCAGTGCTCATGTCCCCGTGACGGGCGCTCGTGCGGGAACGGAGCTGAACCCGTCGTCGAGAGTTCCGCCCAGGAGCAGGGACGGTCGCTCGGCGCCGCCGAGCGGGTTCGCGATCAGGTTGAGGTCGGCGAATCCTTCGAGGTGCCCACATCGGACGGTCGCGAGCGCATCGATCGCGACGAGCCCGTCGCGGTGGTTGTAGAGGCACGCCAGCAGCTCGTCGCTCGCGATCGTGATCACCTCGCCCGTCTCGAGGCTCATGCGACTCTCGAAGTGTCGCGGGGTGAGGCCATCGTGGTCGAAGGTCACCAGGTTCTCGACCTCGCGGGCGCGCGTGATCTCACCGCGGCGCGCGACGAACCCCATCGTGACGATCGTCCCGTCGACGAGGTGCAGCGCCTCGGCGCTGAACGAGAGCTCGGGACCGCACGACCCGGCAACCCAACGGTGGTTGCGCACGATCGTGGTGTCCCGCGGACCCCACGAATGATCGCGGTATCCCCACCCGTCGACTCCGACCCGGCGGCCATGCAGCACCACTTCACCGACGACGCGGGTCGCACACTCGACATGACCGGCGGCGAGCGTGTCGAGCGCGCCGTCGGCGACGTCGTGCCACGACGTCGGATCGTGCAGGTCGGTGAGCTCGAGCCGCAGCTCCAGACCGTCGTCGGCCCCGACGAGCACGCCCCGCCCGAGGCGCGACGGATTCCCAGTGCAGGTCGCCCGCCCCCAGGCGCTCCGGGCCCCGATCCGCGGGGACCAGGGGGAGGCCGTTGCGCGAGCGTTGGAACACCAAGCCCTCCCCGGACCGCTCGGTCGCGTCGGCGAGGCATCCGAGCCAGGTGAGCCCCGTCCCGCGATGCACGAACGTCCCGAACGCACCGGTCCCGACGACGTGCCGGGCGTCGTCGAAGAAGAGGAAGGCCATCGACTCCTGCCACATCGAGTCCTCGCCCGGCACGTGACAGACGCTCGTCTCGGACAACCCCGCACCCCCTTGGCTCGGCCTGCGCGCCTCGACGGCGTCCCGGCGTCTCGATACTCTACGTGTATCCGTAGGACGTCGAGGTGAGCCTCGCGATCTGAGTAGCAATACTGGAGTACGACAACGTGAACAGCGGATCGCTAGGCATCAGATGCCCGAGTTGCGAGACGGCCGGGTGAGCGAACGAGTCGTCGACGCAGCGGTGCACGCGCTCGGACCGGTGCACGAGGATCCGGGGACGGCCCTGTGGCACCGGGGCAACGGGGGCGAGGCGATCCCCGGCGTGTCGACCCCCCTGAACGCGGACTTCTGGCGCGGGTCCGCCGAGGTGGCGCTGCTGTCCAGCTTCTACCGGCTCGGCGCGATCTCGGCCGCCGAGCGCGGCGCGCCGGACGGGCACGACAGCCCGTACGCCGGGCAGGTCTGTCGCTTCTTCTACGGGCGGCTCGCCACCGACTTCGATGTCGTGTGCTCGCTGTACGGGCGGCTCCCCGGTGTCGATCCGAACGTCATCGAGGAGCAGATGCTCGGACGCTCCCGCGGGCTCGAGCGCCCACGGACGAGCCGCCCGCGGCTGCTCCTCGCGGCGACCAAGACGTCCTCGACCGTGGCAGCCCTCCCCGGCATCGTCCGGCGGCGGGCGCGTCGAACCAACGCATGGTGGAGCGCGTCGATTGCTTCGCTCGCGCATGCCGGTCCGCCCGCGGCGCTCGCCATGTTCCGTGATGCCCGCGACCGCATGCGCGACGATCTCGGCATCCAGGTCGCGATCGGCTCGCTCCAGCCCGGCTTCGTGGCGCAGCTCGAGCGCACCGCCGGTCGCGCCGGCTCCGACGAGGACGTCACCGAGCGGGTCCTGTCGGGCGTGGCCGGCATCGCCGAGGCGCGGATGATGGCAGACCTCTGGGACGTGGCGCACGGCCGCGACACGATCGACCGATTCGTCACGAGGTACGGGTACTACGCGCCGGACGAGGGCGAGCTCTCGACCGTGTCCTGGCGCGAGGACCCCAGCGCGCTCGATGGTGTGCTCGCCGCCTACCGAGCGATGCCGGCTCACGAGGGCCCGGTCGAGCGACTGGGCGCTCGAGCCGATGCTTCGCGGATCGCGCGTCGCCAGATGTTCGACCGTTGCCCCCGCTCGCGACGCGCGCGTCTCCACTTCTTGCTCCGCCTGGCCCGGCGCTACACGGAGCTGCGGGAGGAAGGCAAGGTGCTGATGCTGGAGTGCCTCGACGTCGCCCGCGGCGCGGCCCGGGTCATCGGCATCGAGCTCGCGAGCCGTTCCGTCATCGACCGTCCCGATGACGTCTTCTTCCTGACGCTCCCGGAGGTCGAACGGGCGGTCGAGGCGACGGACGCCGAAGGCAGCACGCTGCGCGCGATGGTCGCGGAGCGCCGACGAGCACACGCCCGGTACCGGGAGCTGCTGCTGCCGTTGGCCTTCACCGGGGAGGAGCTTCGGGTCGCGATCGATGCTCAGGTCGACGGCGACGGACCGAGCCCGGCTCCGACGGAGTCGCTCCAAGGTCTCGGCGTGAGCGCCGGTGAGGCAACCGGGATCGCCAGGGTGATCCTCGACTCGCTCGAGTGTCGGGACTTCGCCCCGGGCGAGATCCTGGTGTGCCCGACCACCGACCCGGGCTGGGCACCCGTCCTGAGCCTCGCCGGTGGGGTCGTCCTCGACATGGGCAGCGCGCTGAGCCATGGCGCGATCGTCGCCCGCGAGCTCGGTGTGCCCTGTGTCGCGAACACCACCGACGGCACCCGCCGCATCCCGAACGGAGCCCGCGTGCGAATCGACGGGGGCACGGGCCTGGTCCAGGTCCTCGATCCCGCGCCGACGAGCGCATCCGAGTCCGGGAGCGACGCATGACCCTCTCGGCCCGCGACGACCTCCTGCACCACGCCGACGACGATCCCACCTGGCAGGAGAGCGTCGCGGTCTGGTTCTTCGACGAGGAGACCGATGTCGGAGGCTTCTTCCGCCTCGGCGCTCACCTCAACCAAGCCTTCGGGCGTTCGAACCTCTTCGCGTTTCGCGAGGGCGTCCACCGGTACCGCAAGATCGATGAACGTGTGCCACTCGAGCCCGGCGCCGCCGGGAGTGACCTCGTCGTGGGCACCGCGCGTGCAGGCATCGAGGGTGACGACGTGCAGTTCGCGTGGCACGAGCCCGAGTGCGACGCGGACCTCCGCTTCGCGGCCTTCTATCCGCGTCAGGGCTTCGGCGGCCGCTCCGAAGACGATGCCCACCTCCAGCACGACATCTACTCGGGCCACCTCGAGTGCTCCGGGCGGCTCACCGGGACGATCCGCCTCGGCGACGAGACGCACGACGTGGACGCCCTGTGCCATCGGGACCGGTCCTGGGGCCCGCGCCGAATCGACGCGATCCACACCAACCGGATGTTCACCGGCACGGTCGGCCCGGCCCTGTCCTTCGCCTTGAACGTGATCCAGACGGTCGACGGAACGGTGAGCCAGGTGGGATACGTCGTGCGCGACGGCATCGTCGAACAGCTCGATCACTTCGAGATCCTTCCCACGATCCGGCTGGACGGCTACAGCGTCGCCGGGGGCACGTGTCGGGTCCGGCTCGCAAGCGGCGAGGAGCTCTGGTTCGAGGCGACGACCGTGGCGGGTCAGCTGACCCCGTTCGACGAGTACCTCTGCTCGGACCACATCTCGCGCGTCCGCTGTGGAGCGCTCAGCGGCTTCTGCGACAACGAGCTGACCAACAACCCGCGGCTCGGCACCGCCGCGCCGAAGTTCCTGCTCGAGGTCGACGGCGGCACCGGCCTGCGCCCGTTCCCGGAACCGGGCTGGCCGGACGCGGAGTGAGTGGCGTGAGCGCGTGATGCTGACCGACCAGGACGAGCACCCGCACCAGCCGCCGGCGCCGCTCCCCGAGCGCTGGCAGGAGAACTACTTCGTGCTCGGCCTCGACGAGGAGGCGAACGCGGGGTTCACCGTCCACCTCGAGCGATTTCCCGACCGCGGACTGGTCGAGACGAAGGTGAACGTCGCGCTCGACGGCGACATCGTGTCGCTCACGTCGAGTCGTCCGCTCGGGCCGAACATCGGCGGCGGCGACACCCGTGTCGAGATCATCGAGCCGTTCCACCGATGGCACCTGCACCACGACGGCGAGGGCCACGGGGGCCGCGGTCCGCTCGGCTTCGTGGGTCACGGCAACGGACCGGCGATCGCGCTCGGCGTCGATGTGACCCTCGACAGCCCGCTCGGCGGCATCGACCACAGCGACGTCCTACGTGGGCTGTCGCTCCCGGGAACCGAGCGCGACCACTACGAGGCGTGCGGTACCTGGCAGGGACGACTGTGCGTCGGTGAGCGCGAGATCGAAGGGCGCGGTCTCTTCGTCCGCGACCACACCTGGGGTCAGCGCCAGTACGCGCAGTTCTCCTCGGCATGGTGGTTCCCGTCGTGCTTCGACGACGGCGCCTGCTACGTCGGTGGCGGACTCGTGCACTACGGAGAGCGGTCTGGCGGGTACGCGATCATTGCCGATGCCGACGGGATCGACGCGTCGACTGACGTCGACGTGCGCGCCGATGGCGTCCTCGAGCCTGCGGGATATCCGTCGACGGTGGTCACCGCGCGGTTCCCCGATCGCGGCGATGTGGTGGTCACGAGCGAATCGCGCTTGCACCTCCCCCATTACTTCCCCGGCTTCGCCGACCGCTACTACTGCAACGACGCCTTGTCGACGGTGACTTGGGGCGATCGCCGTGGGTTCGGACCTCGGGAGCTGAACAGCTACCTGTCCGAGTCCGACGCGCGGATCCTGGACGCGTCGACCCATTGAGCGCGTCCGAGGATCCGCTGCACCGAGCATCACCGCCGGGCGTCCGATGGACCACGAACAACTTCGCCGAGGCGATCCCGGGTGTTCCCACCCCGCTGTGCTGGGGGATCTGGGAGCACGCGATGACCGAGGCCGCGTTGGACGTGTTCCACCGGTTCGGTGCGTTCTCCCGCCGCGATCGCGAGCGCATCCGAGCGGAGGACGGCGGTGTGGTCGGCATCTTCTTCGGCCACGTCGCCGGGAACATCGACCTCATGAGCGGTGCCGTCGCCCGCTTGCCGGGCTTCGAGCCCGGAGCGTTCGAGCACCAGCTGTTCGGCCTCGACCCCGATGCGTCGCCCGTGCGGCGCACCCGGCGCCGGTGGCCGGTGGTGGCCGTCCGATCACCGGCCGCGATCGCCGGCATCAAGCGGCGGCTCACGCGCGAGCGGGCGGCGACGGCCGAATGGTGGCAGGCGACGACCGACCGCGCCGATCCCGGCGGATCGGGCACGGGCGGTGCTCGCGGAGTCACGCGACCGGTTCGCAACGATGCTCGCGGCGCACTCGATGCAGAGCCAGCTCGCCCAGGGAGCGTTCGATGCGATCGCCCGCACGGCGAACGAAGCGGGTAAGGAAGGGCTCGAGCGGCAGCTCGTCACCGGGTACGGCGGGGTCGAGGAAGCGGAGCTGGCACGCGAGCTGTGGGCCGTCTCGCGTGACCAGCTCGACGTGAGCGGTTTCCTGACGCGGCACGGCTTTCACGGACCGAACGAAGGTGAGCTCTCGAGCTTCGTGTGGCGTGAGGACGCGGCACCCGTGGAGGCCGCGGTGCGCGCGTACGCCGCCGAGCCCGACGAGCGCAGCCCGCTGGCGATCGCGGAGCGCCAGGACGTCAAGCGGCGGGCAGCCGAAGCGGCGCTGCTGGGAGCGCTCCCCCGTCGACGCCGGGCCGCGACCCGGACGCTCCTGCGGATCGCGCGTGGCTGGATCGCGCGCCGGGAGCTCGGCAAGGCCGGGTTCCTCCAGGCGATCGATGGCGGACGTGCCGCCGCTCGTGTGCTGGGGGCGACGCTCGCCGCCGACGGCACGCTCGCCGACCCGACCGATGTGTTCTTCCTCACCTACGACGAGGTGATGGGCACCATCCCCGACGACGCTCGTGCGCTGGTCGAGGCGCGCCGCGCCCGGCGCGAGGAGTACGTCGGTGTCACGCTCCCGCCGGTCTGGATCGGCGACCCCGAGCCGCTGACCGCCCGAGCCCACGACGACGCCGACCGCACGATCACGGGTGTGGCCGTGACCCCCGGCCTCGTCGTGGGTCGAGCCCGGGTGGTGCTCGACGCCGCCGACTGCCACGAGCCCGTCGCCGGCGACGAGGTGCTCGTCACCCGCACCACCGATCCGAGCTGGGTGTCGATGTTCCTCACCGCGGGTGGCCTCGCGATCGACATCGGCGGGCCGATGAGCCACGGCGCCATCGTGGCGCGGGAGCTCGGCATCCCGTGCGTGATCGGCACCCGCGACGGCACCGCGCGCATCCCCGACGGATCGCTGGTCGAGCTCGACGGTGACGCCGGTGTCGTGCGCCTCCTCGACTGAGGATCCACTCGAGCGGCGACCGGCACCCCCGGGTGCCCCGGCGCACCCGCACCCGTTCAGCGGACGGCGACCAGCTCGACCGGGATGCCGTCGAGGAAGGACGCACCGGAGAGGGGGTCCATGCTCGCGAGGTCGTTCGGGGCCAGCAGGTTGACGTTGCTGCCACCGACGGCGTTCGCCGTGGTCCAGCCGCCGTCGTGGCCGTAGCCGTGCGGATAGCAGACGGTTCCCGGTCCGACATCCTCCGTGACGCGCACGAGCACGTCGATCTCCCCCGCAGCGCTCTGGACCTTCGCCCGCCGCCCGTCACCGACACCCGCCGCCAGTGCATCGACCGGATTGACCCAGAGCGCGGGCTCGTCGCCCGATCCCGCAACGTTGTGCAGCCACGAGTTGATCGATCGGAGCGAACGACGACCGACGAGACGGAGCGTTCCGGCCTCGGAGTCGACGACGGTGAGCTCCCGTAGCTCGGCCAGGATCTCAGGGCTGTCGAGCCGGGCACGGCCGCCGGGGTGGCGAACCACCTTCTTCGCACGACCGGGCTCGAGCGCATCGGCGGTGACGGCGCCGTGGGGGTGCGCGGCGATCTTGCGGGTCGTCCAGCCGGTCCGACCCAGACGCAAGAGCGCGCCGGCGACGAGCGATGGCGTGATGGGTCGTCCGATGCGGCGGGCGGCCCGAGCGACGAAGCGCGCGGAGCGCTGGCCGAACGGTCCGCCGAGACCCATGCGGCGCGAGAGCTCGTCGAACACTGTCCACTCCTCCCGCACACCGGACGGTGCGGGCACGATCGCCTCCGTCGACTGGATGAAGGGCAGCGGCATGTGCGCAAGGAACGTGAACGGCAGGTCGGCGCGCTCGAGCGAAGCCGGTGCCGGGAGGATGTAGTCGGCGTGACGGTTGCTCTCGTTGACGTAGAGGTCGAGCGACACCACGAGATCGAGTCCCTCCAACAGCGTCGCCAGGCGCTCGCCCCCGGGAGCGGACAGCACGGGATTGCCCGCCGTGATCACGAGGGCTCGGACCTGGCCGTCGCCGGGCGTCTCGATCTCCTCGGCGAGCACCCACGGCAGGTGGCCGGCCAGATCCGGGAGGTCGCCGACGCGGGTGCGGACGGTCCCCATGTCCGCCGTCCCGAGGCGCGCCGCGAGGTCGGCGAAGTTGACGGGTCCGCCGCCGAAGAGCGCACCACCGGCGCGGTCGAAGTTCCCGGTCATGATGGCGAGCGCGTCGACGAGCGCGTTCGCAGTGGTCGCGTGCGGTCCGCGCCCGAGCCCCACCCGGGCATAGGCAACGGCCGACGACGCGGCCGCGAAGCGGTGGGCCAGATCCCGGATCGTGGCAGCCGGCACACCCGTTGCGGCTTCGACGGTCGCGGGGTCGAATCGTCCGACCGACGCGGCCAGGGCGTCGACTCCGGTGGCGACCCGCCGCGCCGCGCCCCGGTCGATCAGCTCTTCGGTGACCAGCACCTGCAGGATGCCGGCGAGCAGCCAGACGTCGGTGCCGGGCCGGATGCTCACGTGCTCGAATGCGTTCGCGGTCTTGGTGCACACCGGATCCACCACGACGACGCTGCCTCCCCGGGCGACGATGTCGCGAAGGTGATCGCCGATCCGCGGCAGGGTCAGGATCGAACCGTGTGACACGAGCGGGTTCGCGCCGAGGATGAGCACGAACGCCGTGCGCGGAAGGTCCGGGATCGGGAACGCGATCGTCGTCCCGTAGAGGAACCATGACGCGGCCTGACGCCCGAACGTGTCCTGGGCCGCAGCGGAGAAGAAGTTGCGTGACCCCACGGCATCGAGGAAGCCCTTCGCCCAGGTGATGTGCGAGAGGCTGAACGCAGACGGATTGCCCAGGTACATCGCGATCGCGTGTGGGCCGTGGTCGCGACGGATCGCGCGCAGCCGTGCCGCGATGTCGTCGAGCGCCTCGTCCCACTCCACGGGCTCGAACTCCCCGGGTGCCCCCGACCGCCGCAACGGCTGGACGACGCGATCCGGGTCGTCGAGCACCTTCGCCATCGCTGCACCCTTCGGGCACAGATACCCCTTCGAGACCGGGTGCTCACGGTCGCCGCGGATCCGGACCACGCGACCGTCGTCCACATCGGCGACGACACCACAGATGGCTTCGCAGATCCGACAGTACGAATAGCGCTCTTCCACGATCAGCGTCCTCCCGTGCCGGTCACCAGGACCGCGCGATCAGTTGGTCAGTACGTGCCCGGGTGTGGCACCGGTGCACCGACTGTCAGCCTCGAAGGTGACGACGCCGTTGACGAGGATCGCCGCGATCCCCTGCGCGGGAGTCGAGCGTCGGAACCCCCCGCCGGGGAGGTCGTGGAGCACCTCGTAGGTGTCGGGATACCCGAGCTCGTCCAGGTCGTAGACGAGGACGTCGGCAGCCCAACCGGGCACGAGCGCGCCGCGCCGGTCGAAGCCCATGACGCGGCGGGGAGCAGGCTCAGCTTCTCGTGCATCTCCTCGAGACTGAATCGCCCTTCGTCGCGAGCGAGCCACATGAGCAGATCCGTCGAGAACTGACCCCCGCAGTAGAACTTCAGGTGCGCACCACCGTCCGAGGTTCCGGCAATGACCCGGGGGTGCTTGTACATCCTCGTGAACAGCTCCGGGTCCTGGCTGATCGGTTGCATGGTGCGGAAGTCCATGGCGCAACGGGACGCCACCACGACGTCGAAGAAGGCGTCGACGACGTGCCGACCCTCTTTCTCCGCGATCCGGTCGAAGGTCCAGCCCTCGAACGCCGCGTACTCCTCGCAGCCTGCGTCGACGAGCTTGCACGTCTCGAGCGTGCCGCCCGCAGCGGTCATCAGCTCGGGCCCGTACTTGGCCTTCAGCGAAGCCCTCCACTCGGGATCCGAGGCCATCGCGAGACGCGCTTCGACGTCGTCGCCGAGAGCCGAGAACGCGGCGAGCTCGGGGACGACGTCCCAGGTGTTCCAGTCGAGCACCTTCGACTCGTTCCACGCCCGAAAGGCGAGCGCCTGCGAGTACACGTCGAGGCCCTGCGCCTCGCATGCGTCGAGCCAGTCGAGGACTCGGTCGACCTCCTGGGGGATGTGGTCGAACGGCACGATGATGTTCTGGATCACCGGCCGGCCGGAGACGCGGGCCAGCTCTTCGGCGATCTCGTTGTGGTCGATCGCCATCGGGAGATCGACCAGCGCCTGGATCACCCCGCGGTCGAGGTCGCGCAGCACCTCGGCGAGGCGGTACGCGGTCGACGGGTCGGCCGCATCGGTGGGCATCGGCGCCCCGTGATCCTTGTGCGAGTTGAACTCATCGAGCTTCGAGAACGCGAAGCCGAGCGCACCGGCCTCCATTGCCTCACGGAGCAGCCCCTGCATCGTCGAGATCTCGGCCTCGGTCGGCGCGTCGGTTGCGCGCGCGTCCTCGACGCTGCCCATCACGAAGATCATGAGCGAGTTCAGCGGGACGTAGCTCCCGAGGTTGACCCCCATGGGCAACGCCCCGACCACGCCGAGCCATTCCGGGAACGACTCCCAGGTGAACGGCAGTGCCTCGCGCAGCGCGGCCGCGGGGATCTGCTCGGTGGTCTCCATCATCCCCATGTAGCGCTCCTGCACTGCGGGGTCGCGCTTGCACGGAGCGAAGCCGAAGCCGCAGTTGGAGACGACGGCGCTCGTCATGCCGTGGAGGCCCGACGCCGTGCAGTAGGGGTCCCAGAAGATCTGGCCGTCGTAGTGCGTGTGGAGGTCGATCACGCCGGGAGCGACGATCATGCCGCGCGCGTCGATCACTCGACCCGTCGGCGCATCAGCGAGCGGGCCGATCTCCGCGACCCGCCCGTCGCGGATCCCGATGTCGGCGATTCGCCGCGGTGCGCCGGTGCCGTCGACGATCGTGCCCCCGGTGATGAGGATGTCGAACGGCGCGCTCACTGCTGCTCCTCGGAGACGAAGCTCGCCCAGTGGTACGCGTGATGTGGCACCTCGATGACCTCCATGGTCGCTGTCCTTCGAACTCCCGGGATGTTCCGAACCTCACCGAGCACGGTCTCGACCAGCTCCTGGCGATCTCGACAGACGAGGAGCAGCTCGAGGTCGAATCGGCCGACGATCGTCGAGAGCTGCCAGCACTGGGGCATCTCGGTGAGGGTCGTCAAGGCCGCGGCGAGGCCGGCACGGTCGAGCTGCACGAAGCAGAACGCAACGGCGGTGACGGTGCCCAGCACGACGGGGTCGACCACGGCCGTCAGTCGGAGCAGACCTGCCTCGGTCAGCCGACGGAGCCGGAGCCGGATCGTTCCCTCCGACACGTCGAGCTGCCGACCGATCTCCCGGTTCGACTGGCGCGAGTCGCGCACGAGCGCAGCGATCAGCTGGTGGTCGAGGTCGTCGAGATCAACGGCTGGGCTGGGGAACCGGAGGTCCGGCTCCGCGTTGACCGGGAAGGTAGCGGTGGACCATTGGTACTTGTGCTGCTCGACCGACACGTCGAGCGCGATCGCCTCCGCGCCCTTGATGAGCGAGAGATCGTGCGATACGAGCCGCTGCATGTCGGCCCGGTCCGCGAGCAGGAACGTCGCGATGATGTCGACCTCACCGAAGACGATCGACGTGGCGACGCACGACGGGATGGTGGCGAGGTCATCGGCGACCTCGCGCGGGGGCCGGTTCTCGCACCGGAACTGACCGGTGAGGAACCACTCGTATCCCGCCGCCTCCCAGTCGATCACCGCCGTCAGCGCGATGACGTCGTTGGCCACGAGGCGCTTGATCCTGCTGGCAACCGTCACCTCCGTGAGGCTCACCACGGAGGCCAGGGCCCGATTGCTCGCACGGCCGTCCTGACGGAGGAGCTCGATCAATCGACGATCGACCTCGTCGAGCTGGACGGGCTCGATGTCGCGTCGGATCGATGCGTCCGATGCCATCCGCCTACTCCCGGTCGCGGTCGTCGGCGAAGGCCGAGATCGCCATGCTCGGGCAGGTGGCGACCATCCGGTCGGCGACGTCGTCGGGGAAGGTCTCGTCGTCGGCCACCGAAGCGATGCCCACGGCGTCGAACCGGATGGCCGACCCGCCGATCTCGGCGCACTCCTTGGTCCCCTGACACAGGTCGGCGTCGATGACGATCCGCTTCATCCGGCAAACCTCTTCGTTCGGGAGCGGTGGACGATCCGGGCGGGGAGGCCGCCCTTGATCCCCACGCTCAGGTGGAAGTCGTGGCGAGGCACGAAGCCCGGCCGCACCTCGAGGTGGAACCGTCGTGCGAACATCGTCAGGGCGAACTGCGCTTCCAGGTACGCCATGCCGGCACCGATGCAATGGCGAGGACCGGCGCCGAACTGGACCCACTGGTAGCGGTGCTGCTGCTCCCGACGCTCGTCGAGCCAGCGCTCGGGGTCGTATCGCTCGGGGGCGTCCCACACTCCGGGGTGCCGGTTCAGCGTGTACGCGCTCACGCCGACCTGGCTGCCCTGCGGGATGAAGTACCCACCGATCTCGTCGTCCTCGAGCGCCTGGCGCGTGAGGAGGAGTGCGCCCTGGAGACGCTGGGCCTCATCGAACGTCGCTCGTGCGTACGGCATCGCATCGAGCTCCGCGTACGACGCGAAATCGCCCTGGTACGCGTCGGCCTCGTCGCGGAGTCGCTCCGCCTGTTCCGGGTGCTGGGCGAGGAGCGCGAGCGTCCACACCAGCGCCGAGGCGGTGGTGTCGAAACCACCGAACCAGACTCCCATGAGCTGGTCGACGAGGTTCACCTCGTCCAGGGGCTCGCCGGTGTCCTCGTCGCGGGCGTCCAGAAGCAGGTTGAGCACATCGGGTGCATCGGTCGGCTCGGCGCGGCGATGCGCGATCGCCGCTTCGATCCGTCGGCGGATGGCGGCGACCGCGGGCACGCCGCGGCGAGCGCCCGGCACGGGAACCCGGAGGCGACCGGGGATCCAGAACGTCATCATCAGACCACCCATATAGATGGTCTGGCGGCGGAACAGGTCGACGAGCTCGGGCACGTCGTCGTCGTCGACCGACGACGAGAACATCGACCGCTGGAGCGCGGCCATGGCCATGATCGACAGCTCCCGGTACATGTCGATCTCCTCGCCGGAATCGGCGAGCCGGCCCCAACGATCCATGCTGTCGGCGAGCGACGCCGAGATGATCGACGCCAGGCCGTCGAGGTTCCGCCGGCCGAAGGCGGGGTTCAGCGCCTTGCGGTTCCGACGCCACGGCTCGCCATCCGCGACCGGTGTGCTCTCGCCGAGCGCGGGAACGAGGCTCCGCGACATGACGCCCTTGTGGTACCGGGAGTAGTCGGACAGCCAGGAGCCGACATGGTCCGGATGGTTCACCACGGTGGTGCCGCTCGGTCCCAGTGGGAGCGAGTACAGGTCGCCGTATCGAGCGACGCACCGGTCGAGGAACACGAACGGGTCCCGAGCCCCGGCGAAGATCCGCGCCGCCTCGAGCCGACCGGGGCCCGGCGCTCGCCGCGTGCTGCCAGAGCCCTCGTTCCTCTCCGGCACGCGTCGGTTCATCCCCGCCCGTGGCGCAGCAACCGGCCCGACCTCACGCCGGTGGGCTCGCCGTCCCGCAAGGTCACGGCGCCGTTGACGATGGTCCAGCGGTAGCCGCGCCCCCGCTTGATGCGTCGCCAGTCGCCGCCGGGAAGGTCGTACACCGTGTCGAAGAGGCCCTCGGGATCCGTTCCCAGGTTCTCCAGGTCGTAGACGATGATGTCGGCTGGTGCGCCCTCGGCGATCGTTCCGCGGTCCTTGAGCCCGGCGACCCGCGCGGGCAGCGCCGAGAGCGCGTGGTGCGCCTCCTCGAGCGTCAACGCGCCGCTCTCGCGCACCGTCCACGTCAGGAAGTCGGTCGTGTACGCACCGCCGACGAAGAACTTCATGTGCGCGCCGCCGTCGGAGATCCCGGGGACGACGAGCCCGGATCGGATCATCTCCGCGATGTGCTCGGGGATCTGGTCGCGCGCCGGCGGTGACCGGAACTCGGCGAGGAGCTCGCTCTCCACCGCGATGTCGAGCATCACGTCGAGGACGTCTCGTCCGTCCTCGGCGGCGATCTCGCCGAGCTCGCGCCCGACGAAGTGCTCGAGCGAGGCGCACCCGTGGACATCGACGACGCTGAACCGGTCCAGCCGCATCCCGAGGGCTTCCACCGCCATGATCCACGGTCGGTCGGCCACCATCGCGGCCCGCGTCTCGGGCCGGCGCAGGTTGGCCAGGCGCTCCTCGGGCGTACCCATCAGCGCCTGCTTCCACGCCGGCGCGAGGTCGAAGCCGTTCCACGTGGTGAAGTTGAACTGCTGGAAGTTGCGGTTGGTCTCACCCTGCCCGTACACCGCGAGCCCGCGGTCCTGGCACGAGCGCAACCACGCGATCAGCCCTTGGTGCATCTCCGGCACGACCTGGCTCGATTGCACGAGGTTGTGCAGCACCGGACGTCCCGAGACCTCGGCGAGACGTTCGGACCACGCCAGCACCGGTGCCATGTTGAACGCGTCGGCGATGCTCTCCTTGCCGATCGGTGCATAGGTGAGCTGGATCGACCCCTCGCCGCGCTCGGCCAGCACCTCGGCGAACGCGACGCCTTCTTCGTCGGTCATGAGGTCGGTGATCATCGGTGTGCCGTCGTAGTCGGGCTGGACCGAGTTCTCGCCGAGCCGTTGCACCGACCAACCGCACGCGCCGGCGTCCATCGCCTCGTGGATCAGACGCCGCATCGTCGCGAGCTCGTCGCTCGTCGGCCGACGCGACTTCGCCTCGGCGTATCCGCCCATCGCCGAGACCATGATCGGCGACAGCGGAGCGAAGCTGGTCACGTTCACCGACTTCTCGGCGCGCTCGACGCTGTCGAGATACTCGGGGAACGACTCCCAGTCCCAGGGCATCCCTTCCCGCATCGCTTCGAGGCTGATCTGCTCGTTCCGGGTCATCGCCAGCATCGAGCGTTCGCGGTCCTCCGGTGCGCACGGCGCGAAGCCGAACCCGCAGTTCCCGATGAGCACGGACGTGACGCCGTGCCAACCCGAGATCGTGCAGTACGGATCCCAGAAGAGCTGCGCGTCGTAGTGCGTGTGGAGGTCGATGAACCCCGGCGCGACGACGAGGCCGGTGGCGTCGATGACCTGGTCGGCGTCACCCGAGCGCACCCCGTCGATGCGCGCGACCCGCCCGTCCTTGATCGCGACGTCGGTGCGGATCCGCGGCATCCCGGTCCCGTCGACGACCGTGCCGTCCTTGATGAGGATGTCGTACTCAGCCACTGGCGCTCCCCGGGGGGCGGAGTGGGTCGCCGGCAGCGCGCCGCCGACGCTCGTTCCGCGAACAGCCACTCGATTCGCTAACTGTCACTTTGATCCGATGGTATCCGAAGTACTCGTCGTAATCTACGGCAGACACCTCTGGATACCCGATGCACACCCGCGCGTAGACGCGTTCTGCGCAGTTGACAGTGTGGGGGCGTACGTCTACCGTGCCAGCGGATCGCGGCCGGCGCCGAAGCGCGCTCGGCCACAACGGGGGGAACGTCGAATGCGACACCATGCGAAGAGTGCTCGTCCGGGGGGCCGGGTCGTCGCGACGCTGGCCGCCGGTGTCATCGCCACCTTCGGCGTCGTCGGAGTCGCTGCGGCGAGCACGACGGCCAAGGCCACGGGGAAGCCGGTCAAGGTGATGGTGATCCTCGACGAGAGCGAATCGCAGGGTCTGGTCTTCGATACGGCGCGTGCCGGGATCAAGGCCAAGGTCAAGGCCATCAACGCAGGTGACGGTCTCGGGGGTAGCGGCCGACCGGTCAAGGTCGAGTACTGCGTGACCGAGCTCGACCCGAACAAGGACGCCGCGTGCGCACGCAAGGCTGCCGACGACCCCGACTACGTTGCCGTCGTCGGCAGCGTGACCGGCGTCGGCGACACGGTGAACCCGATCCTCGAGGCCGCCGGGATCCCGAACGTCGGCGGCACCGCGTTCAGCCAGAGCGACGGTCTGAGCCCGATCGTGTTCCCGGTCATGGGCGGTCTCGTCGCCGCGACCGGGTGCCAGGCGACCATCCTCTCCGACAAGGCCGGCGCCGAGAAGATCTCCGTCGCGTACGCCGACACTCCCGGCGCCGAGCTCGGCGTGGTGCTGGCCGGCGAGACGCTCAAGCCGCGGGGCCTCACGGTGAACAACCAGGCCGTCGTCCCCCTCGGAAAGGCCGACATCTCGGCCGAGGTGACGGCGATCGCGGAAGGTTCGGACGGCATCGTGACCGCGTCCGACGGCGGGACGGCGAAGAAGATCTTCCAGACCGCCCGCCAGCTCGGCATCGACGTCGCCCTCGCGGGCAGCGGGGCCCAGCAGTTCACGCCCGAGGCGATCAAGTCGCTCGGCGACTCGGTCGAAGGGGTGTACCTCGCGCTCTGGTTCGCGACCGACGACACGAAGGCGCCCGGCGTCAAGGCGTACCTCGCCGACATGAAGAAGGCCGGCGTGAGCGCCAAGAGCGACGACCTCGCGAAGAACTCCTGGCTCGCGCTGGGCCTGCTCGACCGGGCTGCGGAGGGCCAGGCGACGATCGACCGCTCCACCGTTCTCAGCTCGCTGGAGGGCATCACCGACTTCGACACCGGAGGGCTCACGCCGGTCATCGACTTCACGGAGCCGGGCTCGTTCTTCGGTGGCGCGCAGCCCCGGGTCGTGAACGACTCCTGTGTGTACGGCAGGATCAAGAACGGCAAGATCGTCTCCGCCGGCAAGGGCTTCGTAGACCCGTTCCAGCCGCCGGCGTAGGCAGTATCCGCCGCCTCCGCCGACGGACGTGGTCCAGTTCGCGCTGCTCGGGCTGGGATCCGGGGCGATCTACGCCCTCGCCGGACAGGGGATCGTCCAGATCTACCGCGGCTCGGGAGTGCTGAACTTCGCCCAGGGTGCGCTCGCGCTGTTCTCCGCGACCCTGTTCATCCGCCTCTCGGACAACTGGGGCTGGGATCTTGCGCCTTCGATGGCGATCGCGATCGCCGCGAGCGCGGTGATCGGTGCTGCGATCCACCTGCTCGTGATGCGCCCACTGCGAAACGCCTCGCCGCTCGTGCGCATCATCGCGACGATCGGAATCCTGACGATCATCCAGCAGGCGGTGCTGCTCATCTTCGGCTCGCAGCTCACGTTCGAGACGTTCGTCTCCTCCTACTACCCCTCCGGTGCGCTGGACCTCGGCAACAACCTGACCGTCGGGTACGACCGCGTGGTCCTGCTCGCGATCGCGCTCGCGGTCACCTTCGTCCTCTGGCTCGTGATGCGGTTGACCCTGTTCGGTCTCACGACCCAGGCGATCTCGGAGAGCCGGCTCGCGGTTCGCGCGGTCGGACGGTCCCCGGACCGGATCGCGACCGCCAACTGGACGCTCGGTGCGGCCCTGGCGGGGGCGGCGGGTGTCCTGATCGTGCCCATCTCGGGGCTCGACAACACGGCGCTGATCCTGCTCGTCGTCCCCGCGCTCGCCGCCGCGTTGATCGGAGGGTTCCGCTCCTACTGGATGACGATGTTCGGGGCCCTCGCGCTCGGGATCGGGCAGAGCCTGCTCACCAAGTACACGACGGAGTGGAACCTCCCGACGGGGATCCCGGACGCGCTGCCGTTCCTGGTGATCATCGTCGTGCTGAGCATCCGAGGAAGTGCGATCCCCAGCCGCGATGAACGCCCTGGGCTCCTGCCCCGCGTCGCCAGGCGGCCTCCGAACCTGGCGCTCGCGGCCGGCGCGCTGGTGCTCGGCGTACTCATCGCCGCGGTCTCGTCGAGCGAGCTCGCGGCGACGATTGCCACCACGATGCTCGCGGCAACCGTCGCACTCTCGCTCGTCGTCGTCACCGGACTCTCGGGCCAGATCTCGCTCGGCCAGTACGCCCTCGCCGGGGTCGGTGGGTTCGCGGCCGGTCGATTGAGCGACCTCTACGGCTGGCCGTTCCCGGTCGTCTTCGTCATCGGGGTCGCGGCAGCCATCCTCGCGGGTGTCGCGTTCGGTCTCCCCGCGCTGCGCACTCGCGGTCCCTCCCTGGCGGTCGCGACGATCGGCCTCGGGTTGGGCGTCGAGAAGCTCGTCTTCACGAGCCGTGACCTCATCGGGGGCCTCAACACGACGCCGGTCGGGCATCCGACGCTGCTCGGGTGGGACTTCTCGTTCATCACCCACCCGCAGCGCTACGCGGTCGTCACCGTCGTGGCCTTCGTCGTCGTCGGGGTCGCGGTCACCAACCTTCGGTCAGGGCGGGTCGGCCGTCGCCTCCTCGCGGTCCGCAGCAACGAACGCGCCGCGGCTGCGCTGGGGATCTCGGTCGCGGGAGCAAAGCTGTTCGCGTTCGGACTCGGAGCAGGGATCGCCGCAGTCGGCGGAATCCTCATGGCGTTCCGGTACGACGGTGTCCTCTACAGCCAGTACAACTTCTTCGCGTCGCTCGAGCTCGTCACCGTGTCGCTCATCGGCGGGATCGGCTACGTCTCGGGGGCGCTCATCGGGGCACTCCAGGTGCCGAGCGGCGTCATCGCGTACCTCACGGAGGGCATCCAGGACTCCGAGCGCCTCCTGGTGCTCACCAGCGGCATCGTGCTGATCTTCGTCTTGATCCTGTTCCCTGACGGCATCGCTCACTTCATCGCGGACCGGGTGGACCGCCTCGGTCAGCGGCTGCGTCGGCGTCGAGTCGTGCAGCCCGCGGACCCTTCGGCACCGACCACCGCCGGACCGGCTGCCGAGCTCACGCCCGCAACGGTGACGCCGATGCGCCTCGAGGTCGAGCAGCTCGTGGTGGCGATCGGCACGACGCGTGTGGTCGACGGCGTGTCGCTCACCGTGGAACCCGGATGCATCACCGGCCTCCTCGGCGCGAACGGCGCGGGCAAGACGACCCTGATCGACGCCGTGACCGGCTTCCACAAGATCGCCGAGGGCCGCATCCTCCTCGACGGCAAGGACCTCGGAACGGCAGCGGCGCGCTCGCGCGCCATCGCGGGAATGGGCCGTTGCTTCCAGTCCGTCGAGCTCTTCGAGGACATGACCGTGCGCGAGCACCTCCAGGTCGCAGCCGAGCGCGTCCCGACGGCGGAATGGGTGACTGCACTCGTCCGGCGTGAGCGCTCCGGCCTGGATCCCGCGACCGCGGCCCTGGCCGGTCTCCTCGAGCTCGACACGCTGCTCGACCGCTACCCCCGCGAGCTCCCGCACGGACGCCGACGCCTGGTCGGCGTCGCGCGAGCCCTCGCGGCCCGGCCATCGGTGCTGCTCCTCGACGAACCCGCGGCCGGACTCGACACCACCGAGACCCACGAGCTCGGGATCCTGCTCCAGCGCGTCGCGCGCGAGTGGGGCATCGGCGTGCTACTCGTGGAGCACGACGTGCGACTCGTCACCGCAGTGAGCGACACGATCGTCGCGATCGACTTTGGTCGGCTCATCTTCTCGGGTACGCCGCGCGATGCCCTTGCCGACCCCGCCGTACGGGCGGCGTATCTCGGAACGCATGACCCGGGTGCCGACGGTCCCGTCGGCGCGACCGCGCGCACCGAGGGTACGCAGTGAGCTCGCCGATGTTGGTCGCCCGTGGGCTCTGCGCCGGATACGACGGCGTCCCGGTCGTGCACGACGTCGACCTGGACGTCGCGGCCGGCGAGGTCGTCGTCCTCCTCGGGCCCAACGGAGCCGGAAAGACCACGACACTGCTCGCGATCGCCGGTGAGGTCCCGATCGGCGCAGGCACCATCGAGCTCTTCGGGCGCCCGGCCCGGGGACGTCTCGACCGGCGCGTGCGCGACGGACTCGGTTTCGTGCCCGAGGAGCGCGGGATCTTCCGCCGGCTCTCGGTCCGAGAGAACCTCAGGTTCGGGCGCGGCTCCTCCGGCACCGGGTTCGAGCTCGCTCCCGAGCTACGGGCGATCCGTCAGCGCCGCGCCGGCCTGCTCTCGGGCGGCGAGCAGCAGATCCTCGCGCTCGCCCGAGCGATCGCCGCCCGCCCGACGGTCCTGCTCGCCGACGAGCTCTCGCTCGGGCTCGCACCGGTCGTGGTCGAGCGGATGCTCACCGCCGTCCGCCGCGCCGCCGACGAAGGCGCGGCGGTGCTGCTCGTTGAGCAACACGCACGCCAGGCCCTTGCGTTCGCGGACCGCGGCTACGTGCTGCGCCGCGGCGCGATCGAGGTCGCCGGCACTGCACACGATCTGTTGGGGCGCATCGACGAAGTCGAAGGCGCGTATCTGGGGAGCACATGATGGCGACAGCACAGCCGGCCGACGAGCGTTCGTACCGAGCCGACTTCGGACCGGACATCACCGAACAGCTCGCCCGCGACGAGTGGTTCCTCACCGAGACGATCTGCGCACCGACGTCCAGCGAGGACAGCGATCTCCCCGACCCGCCCGAGCACGCGACCTGGGACGGGGAACGCCTCGTGCTCGCCCTCGGCCCCGACTCGACCAAGGACGACACGTACAGCACCGTCGAGGTGTCGTCGACCCGCCGCTTCAACCAGCGAATCCTCGATCAGATGCTCGTGGACGGGTCACCGCGCGTCGTGATCCCGGGTCGCCAGGCGGTCTTCCGCGACGTCGTGTTCTCGCCCGAGTTCGCAGACGACCGGGCCGCCTCGGAGACGGTCACCACGGGCGTCACGTTCCAGTCCTGGCGCAACATCGAAGAGGGCGGGATCGACGTTGCCGAGCGACCGGAGTTCATGATCGTCTCGCTCGCGTACATCGGCGGCAAGGGCATCATGCCGTCGCTCGCGAGCCGGTCCCGGTCGAAGCGGCGGTTCTTCGCGTCCGTCCTCGACTTCAAGGTCGGCCTGATGTGGTTCAAGCAGCTCCCCGAGTTCGACCCCACGGTGCCGCATGACCTGGCGCTGCGATGGGAGCTCGATCGTGATGTGTCCTTCGCCGTCGACGGGAAGGAGATCGCCCACTACGAGGACGGGAAGGTCACCACCTGGCCGCTCAAGCTCGTGGACAAGCGGTTCCGCCGCGGCGTCGACCTCCTCGGGCACCGCCACCTCTCCGTCGACCCCTGCCACATCGACATGTGGTTGAACTCCTCAAAGATGACCAGTCGTCCCGTGGTGCCGAACGGCGAGCGCTTCACGCACGATCTCTGGGCCGCGGTGGGAGGCATCGGGATCGAACCTCTCTGATCCGACAGCTGCTTCCGACGTTACGCTCGACCCATGGCCCTTCGTGCGTACCTCGCCGGCCCGGACGTCTTCCTGGCCGACGCGCTCGACGTCGGCGCGGCCAAGAAGCGCTTCTGCGCCGAGCTCGGGCTCGAAGGTGTGTATCCACTTGACGCAGAGCTGGGTGACATCGTCGAGTTGGAGCCCGCCGAGCAGGCGCAGGCAGTCTTTCGAGCCTGCATCGGGCACATGGACTCGTGCGATCTGATGCTCGCGAACATGACACCGTTCCGCGGGCCGAGCATGGACGTGGGCACCGCGGTCGAGATCGGGTACGTCCACGCCCTCGGAAAACCGGTGTTCGGCTACACGGGCGTCACTGCGGACTACGCGGATCGGGTCGAGGCCGACGGCATGTTCGTCGAGCCGTTCGGACTCGTCGACAACCTGATGGTGGAAGGTCCGGTGCGCGCGTCGAGCGCGCGAGTGGTTCGTCTCGAAGCACGTCCGGATCGTGTCGTGGTTGCCATGGAGGCATTCGAAGCCTGTGTGCGGCACGCGGTCGACACTCTGGCGCAGCGCTAGCCCGCATGAGCTCGCCGGTCGCACCTGGATTCCATCACTTTTCGTCAGCGGGCAGGGGGAATTAAAAGTGGACGTTCGGCGGACCGGTCGGATCTTCGGATGGCTCTTCATCGCCACCTTCGTCACGAGCATCCCGGCGCGGTTGCTGTTCGTCGATGGGCTGGGCGCGAGCTGGGATGACATCCACTTCGTTCCGGGCGCGGGCTCGGCAACGACCCTGAAGGTCGGTGCGCTCCTCGAGTTCGCGTTGATCGCCGCCAACATCGCGACGGCGGTCGTGATCTACCCACTCGTGCGACGACAGAGCGAAACGGTCTCCCTCGGGTACGTCACTGCTCGGATCATGGAATCCACGTTCATCGCAATCGGCCTCATGAGCATCATCTCGGTCGTGAACGTGATGGACGCGCTACCCCACGTCACCGGCGCCCCAGCCACAGCACTCATCGCCGAAGGCCGCTCGCTCGTGCACACCTACGAATGGGCCTTCATGTTCGGACCTGGGCTCGTCGTCGGGATCGGCAACGGACTGATGCTCGGCTACCTGATGTACCGCTCGGGCCTCGTGCCTCGCGGCATGGCGATGTTGGGGCTCATCGGCGGACCCTTGCTGATCCTCTCCTTCGTGCTCCAGCTCTTCGACGTCTACGGCAACGGATCGGGTCCAGCGTCCCTGCTGGCGCTCCCAGAGATCGCGTGGGAGGCGTCGCTCGGCATCTACTGCGCGTGGAAGGGCTTCCGAACCTCGAGTCCACTCGCCCGGCCGGAACCGGCAACTGCTGGTTGACCGCCCGCGGCTCCGCTGACGGGCGAGTGCACGACTCGACGGAATCGCCGGCATCGGTACCCAGCTCGGGGGCTTCTGCGTTGGCGGCGGCCTTGGCCCGTCTGCTCTGCCGTTCAGCGCTTGACAATATATAGCCAATCCGTTAAATAACCATCTTGTGAACTATCGACGGAGAGCGCGGCGCTCCCGATGACCGTGACCGCCTCCGAGGCCTTCGACACCGTCTTCTCGGCACTGTCGGATCCGACGCGGCGAGCCATCGTGCGTCGACTCGCCGACGGCGAGGCCACGGTGCTCGAGCTCGCCGAGCCGTTCCCGATCAGCCTTCCCGCGATTTCGCGTCACCTGAAGGTGCTCGAACAGGCAGGGCTCATCAGTCGTGGCCGCGATGGTCAGCGGCGGCCATGCCGGCTGCGACCCGAGCCGCTGATGGAGATCGCGGCGTGGGCCACGCACACACAGGCTGCGTGGGAACAACGGTTCGACCGCCTCGATGGCCACCTTCGACGCACCCGCAGCCAGACCCCGACCCGATCCGGAGGAGACATGAACCGCACCCCGACGACCACCGATCCGACCACGTGGGCACTCGACCGCGAGATCGTCCTCGTCCGCGTCTTCGATGCCCCACGAGAATCGGTGTTCGCTGCATGGACCGAGCCGGACGCTTTCTGCGAATGGTTCGGCCCCGACGGCTTCACCTGCACCGTTCGAGAGATGGATGTTCGTCCAGGCGGTCGCGCTCGCTTCGACATGGTCTCTGCTGATGGCACGCTGTTCACGAACCGCTTCGACTACCTCGAGATCGTCCCGAGTGAGCGACTCGTCATGGACCACGGATCCGACGTCGACGATGACCCAGCACGCTTTCGCGTCACGCTGACCTTCGATGCCCAGGACGACGGGAAGACGGTGCTCACCCTCCGGCAGCTCCACCCGACCGCCGAGCGACGAGCTGTCGTTCTCGGCTTCGGCGCCGTCGAGCTCGGTCTTCAGACGATGCAGAAGCTCGCCCGCCACCTCGGCGTCTCCTGATACGCGCCCGTCACTCCTCGCCGTCACCGGGGGTGACGACCCCCGACTCGTAGGCGATCACCACGAGCTGGGCACGATCTCGGGCGTGCAGCTTCGAGAGCAGGCGGCTCACATGAGTCTTGGCCGTTGCGTGCGACATGAAGAGCTCATCGGCAATCTCCGCGTTCGACCGTCCTCGGGCCACCCGTCCGAGGACCTCGGTCTCGCGCTCGGTCAGCGTGCCCATGCCGGGATGAGGCTCCGACGGGACATGCGATGGTCGTTGCACGAAGTCCGCGACGAGCCGCGTCGTGATCCGCGGCGACAGCAACGCATCACCCCCCGCCACGACACGAATCGCGGCGAGGAGGTCGTCGGGCAGCGTGTCCTTCAGCAGGAACCCGCTCGCGCCGGACCGCAGAGCCTCGAAGACGTACTCGTCGAGGTCGAAGGTGGTGAGGATCAGCACCCGCGTCTCGGGAGTCGCCGCGCTGTCTCCCCCTCGACCGGCGACGATGGCGCGGGTGGCTTCGAGCCCATCCATCGTCGGCATGCGGATGTCCATGAGCATCACGTCGGGTCGCTCCCGTCGGACCATCTCGAGCGCCTCGGCGCCGTCGGCGGCCTCACCGACGACCTCGATGTCGTCGGCGGCGCGCAGCAACATGCTGAAGCCACCACGCACGAGCGCCTGATCGTCGGCGATCCCGACACGGATCACGGGCGCCCCTCCTCGGCGACCGTGTCGTACGGCAGCTCGGCGGCGATGCGGAAGCCGCCCCCGGCGACGGGGCCGGCATCGAGCGTGCCCCCGAAGACCGCGACCCGCTCGCGCATCCCGACGAGACCGTGGCCGGTACCGTCCGAGCGGGCGTTCACCCCCCGCCCGTCGTCGCGGACCTCGATCCGCAGGCGATCGGTGCCGCAGCCGACCTGCACGGTCGCGGTCGCGGGACCGGCGTGCTTCAGCACGTTCGTGAGCGCCTCCTGCACCAGGCGGTAGCCGGTGAAGGCGATGGCTGGAGGCACCGAGTCGAGGTCGCCCTCCACGTCGGTCACGACGGGCACTCCTGCCGCGACGACGTCGCCCACGAGATCGGCGAGGTCGTTCAGACCCCGTACCGGCGCGTAGGTGGCGCCCTCGCCCTCCTCCCGCAACACCCCGAGGAGACGCCGGAGCTCGCCGAGCGACGCCCGGCTCGTCGACGAGATGTTCTCGAGCGCCTGCTTCGCCGCTTCGGGGTCCTGGTCGATGACGTGCCGACCCGCCCCGGCCTGTACGGCGATGACGCTCATCGAGTGCGCGACGACGTCGTGCAGCTCTTGTGCGATGTGCAGGCGCTCGTCCGCAACGGCACGACGTGCCTCTTCCTCCTGCTCGCGCTCGAGGGCCTCGGTGCGCTGTTCGAGTGCCTCCAGGCGCAATCGCCGGGCCTGGACGGTCGAGCCGAAGAGCACCGCGGCTCCGAACAGCGCGCCGCTGGTGAGCACGTTGTCGGCCTCGAAGCCGGGGGCATCGGAGGGAAGCAGGGCGAGGAGGCCGGCGATGACGATGACGAACGCGCTGACGGCCGTACGGGCGGAGCGGTGGGCGCCGACCGCGTACATGCCGACAAGGACGAAGATCGGGAGGAGTCCTTCGTTGTACCCGAGGCCGACGTAGAGCACGAGGGCGACATATGTCGTGACGAAGACCCCGAACGGGTAGCGGCTGCGCACGACGTACGGGACGGTCGCGGCCAGCAGCAGGACGACGGCCAACCCGTCCCGGGCGGTGTAGGTCTGGCCCTCGACGGCCGTCGGGCCCGACGTCGTCGCGAACCCCAGGACCACCATCGTGGCGGCGAGCACGCCGTCGAGGACCCAGGGCGACAGGCCCTGGGCCCGGGCCCAGGTGCGCTTCGCGGTGCCGACGATCTCCACGGGAGCACCGTAGGACGGCGGTCCGGGGCAGCGCATCGGCCTGGAGGCTGACCGGCGCGTACACCCCGAGGCGTACCCGGCCGGCGGTGGGGGCCCCCGACGAGCGACCTCGGGCGGACCAGCAAGGGCCCCGGGGCCGACGACGGGACGGACGAACGAGCGCATCGTGCTCGGAGGCCCGACCGACGGGTCACGGCTTCGAACAGGAGACCTCATGACCACGACCCTCGAACCCAGAACGCCCCGGCATGCCGCACCGGTTCCGGCCGCTCCCGCGGCGCGAACCGTGGCCGCCACCAAGGTGTACGGCGACGGGCCGACCGCCGTGCGCGCGCTCGACGGCGTCGACGTGGAGTTCGCCGCCGGCCGATTCACCGCGATCATGGGCCCGTCCGGATCCGGCAAGTCGACGCTGATGCACTGCCTCGCAGGCCTCGACGACGTCACGAGCGGCTCGGTGTGGATCGGCGACACCGATCTCTCCCGGCTCCGCGACAAGGCGCTCACGACCCTGCGGCGGGATCGCGTCGGCTTCGTGTTCCAGGCGTTCAACCTGGTCCCGACACTCGACGTGGCCGAGAACATCAACCTGCCGACCTCGCTGGCCGGGCGACGCCCCGACCAGGAGTGGGTCGACCTGGTGATCGACATCGTCGGACTGCGCGATCGGCTGCACCACCGGCCGTCGGAGCTCTCGGGCGGCCAGCAGCAGCGCGTCGCCGTTGCTCGGGCGTTGGCCAGCCGGCCCGAGATCGTCTTCGCGGACGAACCGACGGGCAACCTCGACTCGCGCACCGGCGCCGAGGTGCTCGCATTCCTCCGTCAGGCGGCCCGCGAGCACTCGCAGACCATCGTGATGGTGACGCACGACCCCGTTGCCGCGTCGTACGCGGACCGGGCGATCTTCCTCGTCGACGGACGCATCGTCGACGACATGCCCGACCCGACGACCGACACGGTCATCGACCGCATGAAGACCCTGGGGAGGTCCTGACATGTTGCACCTGACGATCAAGAACCTGTGGGCGCACAAGCTGCGCCTCGCACTCACCAGCGTCGCGATCATCCTGGGCGTCGGCTTCATGGCCGGCACGATGATCCTGACCGACACGATGGGACATACGTTCGACCAGGTGTTCGAGACGACGAATGCCGGAGTCGACGTCGTGGTCCAACAGCCGAGCGCCGTCGAGGCACAAGGAGTCGAGCTGCGAGACCGCGTCACGTCCGACACGCTCGAGCGGATCCGCGGCGTCGCCGGAGTCGACGTCGCTTCGGGCTTCGTGCAGGGGCTTGCGCAGCTGGTCGGCGCGGACGGCACGGTCTCGTCGTTCGATGGACTCGGCGCCACCGTAGGGGGCAACTGGATCACTGACGCGCGGTTGAACCCGTTCAGCCTCGTCGCCGGGCACGCTCCGGACGGAACTGGCCAGGCGGTCCTGGATCAGCGCACGGCGCGGGAGCAGGGATGGGTGATCGGTGACTCGTTCACCGTTCTCGCCAAGGGCGCGCCGGTAGAGCTGACCCTGGTGGGGATCGCCACCTTCGGCTCGCTCGACGGGCTTCCGGGTTCGACGTTCGTCGCCGTGCAGGACACGGTCGCGCAGCAGCTCTTCGCCGAGCCCGGCGCGTACGACGCGATCCAGGTCGCGGCGGCAGACGGCATCAGCGCACGCGCGCTCGCGCGTCGCATCGACGCGGCACTGGGCACCGGTGCGTTCGATGTGGCGACCGGCAAGGCCGACGCAGCAGGAAAGGAACGCGACTTCCGTGAGGACCTGAGCTTCTTCAACTCGTTCCTGCTGGCGTTCGCGTTCATCGCACTGTTCGTCGGCACGTTCATCATCTACAACACCTTCTCGATCCTGGTCGCGCAGCGAACCAAGGACATGGCGATGCTGCGCGCCGTCGGCGCGAGCCGCGGACAGCTGCTGCGCTCGGTGATCGTCGAGTCGGCGATCGTCGGCATCGTGGCCGGCGGGGTGGGACTCGCCTTCGGGGTCGCGATGTCGTTCGGGCTCAAGAGTCTGCTCGGCGTGGTCGGCATCGAGGTGCCGGCGGGAGACACCGTGGTGTCGACGACGACCATCGTCGCGGCGTTCCTGGTCGGCCTGGTTGTCACCGTCGTCTCGGCGGTCGGCCCGGCCATCCGGGGCAGCCGGGTGCGACCGATCGCCGCACTGCGGGATGCGGCCGTGGATCGCTCCGGTTCATCGGCGCGACGCACGGTCATCGGCTCGATCATGACCGGGCTGGGCGTGGTGGTCTTCGCGGCCGGCGTCACCGGTCACGGCGAGGGCGCGTTGCCTTTGCTGGGCATCGGCGCGCTGATCACGATCCTCGGGGTGTTCGTCCTCGGACCCGTCATCTCCCGTCCGATCATGCAGGTGCTGGGCGCTCCGATCGCTCGCACCGGCGTGGCCGGGCGCCTGGCCAAGGGCAACGCGACCAGGAACCCCAAGCGCACGGCGGCGACCGCCTCGGCACTGATGATCGGTGTCGCGCTGGTCGGGTTCATCACGATCGTCGCGTCGTCGACGAAGGCATCGGTCGCCGCGACCGTCGACCGCTCGTTGCGGGCCGACTTCGTCGTCGACTCCGGTGCGTTCGGACAAGGGGGCTTCAACCCGGCGCTGGAGGACCAGCTGATGGCACTGGACGAGGTCGTTGCCGTGTCCGGGCTGCGCAGCACACCTGCATCCATCGGCCACGACCAGACGGCCCTGGGCGCCGTCGACACTGGCACGATCGACGCGCTGTACGACCTCAAGGTGACCCGCGGCGCCATCACTGACGTCGTGGAGGACGGAGTTGCGATCTCGACGGAGGTCGCTCGGGAACGTGGCTTGCGGCTCGGCGATCCGGTCCGCGTCACCTTGGCCACCGGGGACGTCGATCTGCGAGTCGCGGCCGTCTTCGCCGAGCCGCTCGCCGGCCAGGGCACCAGCGACTACTTGGTCGACCTGCCGACGTTCGAGCGTCACGTGACCGATCAGTTCGACCAGATCGTGTACGTGCGCACGGGCGACGGAGTCGACGCGGCGACTGCCCGGGCGTCGCTGGACCGGCTGCTCCAGGACTACCCGAACGCGGCCCTGGAAGATCAAGCGTCGTTCAAGGAGAGCATCACCAGCGAGATCGACCAGGTCATCCAGCTGGTGTACGCCCTGCTGGCGCTTGCCTTGTTGATCGCACTGATCGGGATCGCGAACACCCTTGCACTCTCGGTGCACGAGCGTCGCCGCGAGATCGGCCTGCTGCGGGCCGTGGGGATGACGCGCGGACAGGTGCGTCGGACCGTTCGGTGGGAGTCGCTGATGATCTCGGTGCTCGGTGTTGCACTGGGTTGTGCGCTGGCGATCGGCAGCGCCTGGGGGATCGTCCGGGCACTCGCCGACCAGGATGTCTCGACGTTTGCGCTGCCGACGGCGCAGCTCGTGGTCATCGCTGGGATCGCGTGCGCCGCCGGTGTCGTTGCCGCGGTGCTCCCTGCCCGCCGCGCCGCCCGGCTCGACGTCCTCCGGGCGGTCGGTGGCATCTGAGAGCACGCGCCGGTACGGGCGTCGGTCGCGGGGTTCGCCTGCGACCGACGCCCGCCGTCGCGCTCGGGCGTCCAGGGCGCCTCGAGTCGCGTCCTACCGTGATTCTGGTGCTGGTCCCTGGGTCTGGGCATCGGTCGTGCCACCGTCGATCGCAGCCACGAGGCGTTCGCAGTCGGCGACCGTGACGGTGAGCGCCGAGTGAGCTTTGCGGCCGAGTACTGGCGGGACCGGCTCGTTGAAGTGGACGCAGACACCGCGCTCACTGTTCGTACCGAAGGTCAGCCCGTCATCCACGAACGAGAGCCGCGCGCCGACCGCGGTGTACCAGCGATAGTTCTCCGTGACGTGCCCCGTCGCGACATTGGCGCGGGGAGTCTCGAGCACGAGCCGCCCGAACGTCGCGCGAAACATCGAGTCCGAGAGCGTGACGCCGTCCCGATCGGGCCGGGGCCCGAACGGAAGGTGCTGCAGCAGGAACCGCCGGTCGAAGCGATACGGGAAGAAGAGGTCAGGCATCGGCACAGCAAAGCACGCACAGCGACCCCGCCAACCTTAAGTATTGACAACTGTCGATTGGTTCCGTACGTTGGTCGGGTATCGACCGTTGTCGATTCGACAGCCCCTCTGGAGGTACCCCGTGTCCCGCGTGCAGCTCGCCCTCAACGTCAGCGACCTCGACCAGGCGGTCGAGTTCTACTCACGACTCTTCTCCACGGAGCCGGCGAAACGCCGTCCCGGCTACGCGAACTTCGCGATCGCGGATCCGCCGCTCAAGCTCGTCCTCTTCGAAGGCCCTGAAGGCGGCACCCTCAACCACCTCGGCGTCGAGACCGAGCGGTCCGAGGACGTCGTGGCCGCCGAGGCTCGCCTCAGCGACACCGGACTCGACACGACCGGCGTCGACGACACGGTCTGTTGCTACGCCGCCAAGACCGAGACGTGGGTCTCGGACCCTGACGGTGCCCGCTGGGAGTGGTACGTCAAGACCGGCGACACCGAACAGATGACCAACCAGGTGCTCAGCGACGACGGCACCGCGGTGTGCTGCGCGGCCGAGCCTGCGGGTACCGCCGCTCAGTGACCGAGCCGCACAGCAGGACCGCCACGGAATCGGCGCCGGTCGGATCGCGACTCTCGACGCTCGACCGCTTCCTTCCCTTGTGGATCGGTGCGGCCATGGCCGGGGGCCTGCTCCTCGGGCGGGCGATCCCTGATCTCAACAGCTCGCTCGAGAGCATCAAGATCGACACTGTGTCGCTCCCGATCGCGATCGGGTTGCTGGCGATGATGTACCCGGTGCTCGCCAAGGTGCGGTACCGGCACATCGGAGACGAGCTGACCGACCGTCGCGCGCTGGTGATGTCGCTGTTGCTGAACTGGGTGATCGGACCCGCGCTCGATGTTCACCCTGGCGTGGGTGTTCCTCGCCGATCTTCCCGAGCTGCGAACCGGGCTCATCATCGTCGGGCTCGCGCGCTGCATCGCCATGGTCCTCATCTGGAACGACCTCGCCAACGGGAGCCGCGAGCTCGCCGCGGTCCTCGTGGCGATCAACTCGCTCTTCCAGATCGTCATGTACTCGGTGCTGGGCTGGTTCTACCTGACCGTGCTCCCGGGGTGGCTCGGGCTCGACACCCAGAGTCTCGACGTGTCCGTGTGGGACATCGCGAAGTCGGTGCTGATCTTCCTTGGCATCCCCCTCCTTGCGGGATTCCTCACCCGCACGATCGGCGAGCGACGCAAGGGCACCGAGTGGTACGAGCAGACGTTCCTCCCCCGCATCGGCCCGATCGCGTTGTGGGGGCTCCTGTTCACGATCGTCGTGCTGTTCGCGCTCCAGGGCGAGCAGATCACCTCGAACCCGTTGGACGTCGCGCGCGTTGCGATCCCGCTCCTCGTCTACTTCGCGCTCGATGTGGGGCGGAGCGTTCGCCGCCGGGGTGCGCATGTCCTTCCCCTACGAACGGAACGCAGCGATCGCGTTCACCGCGGCGGGCAACAACTTCGAGCTCGCCATCGCGGTCTCGATCGCGGTGTTCGGCATCACGTCTGGACAAGCGCTCGCCGGCACCATCGGACCACTCATCGAGGTCCCCGCGCTCATCGGGCTCGTCTACGTCTCGCTGTGGGCCCGACGACGGTGGTACCCGAAAGCCTGACGCGCGCCCGTCAGCGCTTGAATGCTTGTCGGACCGCGTCGAGGCGCTCCGGCACGATCGACCAGTGGACCCACCGGCCGCGCTTCTCTCCGGTGATCAAGCCGACGTCCGCCAAGACCTTGGTGTGGTGGCTGATCGTTGGCTGGCTGCGGTCGAGTGGGGCAAGGAGGTCGCATGCGCAGATTTCGCCGGCGTCCGCGATCAGGCTGAGACAGCGCAAGCGCACCGGATCGGCCATGGCCGCGAAGACTCGCGCCAGATCCTCGGCGTCCTGCTCTTCGAGGGGCGCGGCGAGCACGGAGGGGCAGCACACCTCCGACTCGGTCGGCGCAAGCCTTGCAGCCATCAGAGCCTCCCTCCGAGATTGACATATGTCGATGTATCTGAGACCATCGATCAATCGACGAACGCCAATCTACCAGTGGGACCCGCGGACCGATACCGTCGTCGTCGGCCAAGGAGCAACCGTGACCGAGTCGACCCTCACCATCGACCAACAGCTCTCGCTCCGCTCCGCGGCCCGGCGGCTCGCGACCCAGTTCGACGGCACCTTCAACACCGAGACGATCGAACGCTTCCTCCACTCGAGCTACGAGCAGTTCGCGACCAACGCGACCGCCACCAACTTCCTCCCTGTCCTCGCCGAGAAGTTCGCCCGTCAACGCCTCCGCGCCCTCGCGCGCGTCGAAGGCTTGGCGACCGACGGACTTCCCACCGTGCTGTTCCTCTGCGTCCACAACGCGGGACGAAGCCAGATGGCACTGGGCTGGTTCAACCAGCTCGCGGGCGACCACGCCGTCGCCTGGTCGGGCGGTTCCGAGCCCGGCAACGAAGTCAACCCCGCCGCGATCGCCGCGATGGCCGAGATCGGCATCGACATCACCGGCGAGTACCCCAAGCCCTGGACCGAGGAGATCGTGAAGGCCGCCGATGTCGTCATCACCATGGGCTGCGGCGACGCGTGCCCCCTCTATCCCGGCAAGCGCTATGAGGACTGGGAGCTCGAGGACCCCGCCGGCCAGGACGTCGCAGCCGTCCGCCCGATCCGGGACGAGATCGGGGCGCGGGTTCGCGCCCTCCTGGACAGCCTCGGCGTCGCGACCACATGACCGTCGCGCTCCGGCGAGCACACGGAGAACACGATGCTCGCCGAAGTGGACACCAACCGGGTCAGATTCTCGAGTCGGGCAGTACGCTCGTCGGGTGCCGACCTTCGTACTCGTGCATGGAGCAATGCACGGCGGCTGGTGTTGGCGCGGTGTTGCAGGAGAGTTGCGGCGAGACGGGCACGATGTGTTCACGCCGACACTCACGGGACAGGGTGAACGGGCTCATCTCCGCACGCCATCAACCTCGACGACCACGCATGTCGAGGACCTCGTGGCCATGTTCGAGTTCGAAGACCTTTCGGATGTGGTCGTCGTGTTCCACAGCTATTCGGGTGTGCTCGCCGGCCCTGTCGCGCAACGCTGCAGCGCCCGAATACGTTGCATCGTCTATCTGGGCGCGTTCCTCGCACAGCCCGGCGAGTCCCTCCTCGATGTCGAACCGGCCGAGGTCGGTGACCACTACCGCTCGCTCGCAGCCGAGTCGGCGACGGGTGACGTGATCCCCGCTTCCACTGCGTTCCTCGACCAGTGGGGCGTGCGCGACCCTGCGCAGCGCGACTGGGTGGCGCCGCGGCTCACGTCGTTCCCGTTTCGCTGCGTCACAGACCGCGTCGAGTTCGACGCGGCGGCACTCGACCTGCTGCGCCAGGTGTACGTCCGCCACACGAACCCACCCTTGGCGAGTCTGGACCTCTCCTTCGGACGTGCCCGTGACCGCGGATGGGAGACCCATGACCTGGACACCGGTCACGACTGCATGATCGAGGCGCCGACCATCACCGCGGCGTTGCTCGGCCGCATCAGCGCCGGCGACGCCTAGCAACGGAGCCTCGATCGGTCGCGCTCAGCGTCCGGTGGTGGGCACCGTCGACGAGGTGGTCGTGGACGCCGGGGTCGCGACGACCTTCAGGCTCGGGGCGATGCGCTTCGCGTCGGCCAGGGTGAACACATCCTGGGGATCCACCGTCGTGAAGTCGATCCCGTCGAGCGTGGTCCGCTGGAAGACGAGCCGTACGACCCGTCGTGGCGCGTCGGAGTCCGTCCCCGGCAGGGTGGCCCGCAGGACGACATCACCCGCTCCAGGGAGGTCGGCGCTCTGGATCCCGGTCAGGAGGTCGTAGGCCTCCTGACGCGCGGCGGACTTCTGCTCGGGCGGCTCGAGCGTCGGGTCCAGCGACCAGGTGATGCTGACCCGGCCGTCGGACGACCTCGCGACGGCGACGCGAGCTGGTGTCGTCGGGTCCGGCACGATCCCTCCGTTGAGCACCGCCTCGAGGGCATCCTCGAGCGCGACGAACGCGGGTGGTCGCGTCGTGGTCGTCGTCGTGGGTGGCTGCGTCGCCGGTGGCTGCGTCGCCGGTGGTTGCGTCGCCGGCGGCTGGGTGGTCGGCGTCGGTGGCTGCGTGGCCGGCGGCTGCGTGATCGGCGGCGATGGCTGCGCCGCGGGCGCCTGCTGCTTCGGCGGCTTCTTCGGCTGCTTCGCGGCCTTCTTCGGCGGCTGCGTCGTCGGCGGCTCAGTGGGCGGGATGATGATCACCGTCGGCGGCGGCCGCGTCGCGGGAGGTGCCGTCGGCACCGAGACCGGCGGGAACGTGGCCGGCGGCGACGACGTGGGGACCGGGATCCGGCGCGAGGTTGTGGTGGTGGTGCGGTCCGGCGCGGTGTCGACGGCCGCGGTGTTCGGGCCCTCGTCCGTGTTCAGGAACAACAAGACGAGGATGAGCGTGATGCCACCGGCGAACATCGCCACCACCGCGAGCATCGCTCGCCGCTGGCGGGACTCCGCGGGAGTCGGGGGCATGGCGAACCATCTCCAGTTCCGTCGTCGGCGACCTCTTTCGGCGGTCCTGGAATCAATACCCCGGTGACGCCCTCGCTACACGTACACAGTCATGAAGCGCTTGGTCGTGAGCTCACAACGTGCTTTGCCGCCGAGCGCATCGGGCGCGGCAAACCGCTGCCGTTCGGTTCATTCGGCCGGGCTATCGCCGCGCGCTCGTCGGCGTGCCCGGATCAATCAGAGGTCGATCGTGAGATCGGTGTTGGGAAGTGCACAGCACAGGAGCAGGTTGCCGTCGGCGGGCGCCTCGAGTGGCTCGGGGGAATAGTCGACCGTTCCGTCGAGGAGGCCGGTCTCGCAGGTGTGGCACACGCCGGTGCGGCACGACCATCGCACCGGCACGTCGCACGCCTCGGCTAGCTCGAGGAGGCTCGCGTTGCCTTCGCCCCAACGCACATTGAGCCCGGTCCGCACGAACGTGACGAGCGGCCCTGAGCCCGGTGCACCCTCGGGCTGATGCGGTGCCCGCATCGGATGAGCGATCAGTCCGGGTGTGATCGGCTCGTGTGCACCAAAGATCTCCGTGTGCAGCCGTTCAGCCGGAACCCCGAGCGCGGCCAGCGAACCGCGCAGCGCGTCCATGAACGGGGTGGGTCCGCAGAGGTAGTAGTCGCCGTCGACCGGGGCGTTCGCCGCGGCGAGTGTGTCCGCGGTGACGCGGCCCACCGCGTCGTAGTCCCTCCCCGCGCGGTCGGTGGGCCCTGGCGCGCTGTAGCAGATGCGACGGTGCAGGTGGGCGAAGTCGTCCAAGAGTGACGTCGTCTCTTCGGCGAAAGCGTGCTCCGACCGGTTCCGCGCACCCTGGAACCACCAGATGTCGCGCGTCGAACGGCGGTCGTGAAGGGCGTGCAACATCGCCAGCATGGGCGTCACACCGATGCCCGCGCTGACGAGCACGACCGGCCGCTCGCTCTCGTCGAGGATGAAGGACCCGCGTGGGGCGCCGACCTCCAGCCCGTCGCCCACTCGGACACTCGTCCGGATGTAGTGCCCGGCCGCGCCGTTCGGTTCGACCTTGACGCCGATTCTGTAGTGAGCATCACCGGGTGATGCGGAAAGTGAATAGCTGCGGACCAGCGGCGAGGGTCCCCGCCCCGGCGTGAGCTTGAGGGTGATGAACTGGCCGGGTCGCGCCCGGGCGAGGGGTGAACCGTCGCCGGACGCCAGCTCCAGGGACACGACGTCGCTGCTCTCCGCCCGTTTCGCCGCGACCTGCAACGTGCGAAAGCCGCGCCACGCAGGCGGCGGACCTTGCGTCGTCAGGCCAGCGTTGCCACCGCCCCCAGAGCCCTCGACCGTCTCGACGAGGAGCGCGCGCAGGGATGCCTGCCAACCCGGGCTGAGCGCCGGGATGCGAAGCGCGCGCTGGAGCTGGTCGATGTCGTGGTGCCCGGCGAGGTAGAGCAACGCGTTGAGCTCGGCAACCGTCATCGCCTCGGGCCCGGTCGCGATCCTCATCACGTCGTCGCCCGCTTGAACATCACCTTCTTCGAGCACGCGGAAGTAGAAGCCCGGTCGTCCGTGCGCCACGAGCAACGCGGCCATGCGCGGCTCATCCATCCGGATCCCGACCCGATAGCAGGTGACCCGTGGTTGCGTGACCTCGAAGAGCGCCGAGCCGATCCGATACCGGTCGCCGATGCAGACCTCGTGGTCGCCGAGACCCTCGACCGTGAAGTTCTCGCCGAACTGGCCGAAGGCGAAGTCGTCGCGGTGCATCTCGTCCTGCCAGTGCCGGTACGAGTCGAGCTGGTACACGTACACGGCCCGGTGCTCGCCTCCGTGACCGTTCAGGTCCCCCTGGCCGTCGCCGTCGACGTTCAGGCGCCGGACGGCGCGCAGCCCGTCGACCGGATCCTTCCAGATGCCGGTGAACACGGTCCGGCCCTGCCAGGTGATCTCCCGCGGTTGTCCGACATTGACCGAGACGAGCCTCGCAACCGCCTGCGCCATCGTCGCACCTCACTGTGGACCGGCACCGAGACGATAGGCCCGTACAGGACTCACCGTCGCTCACGACGTCGGCCGAGCGGGTCGGCGGTTGCTCTGGCGACGGTGCCGCGTCTGCGCGATCGTCGCCATGACCCGGTCGAGGTCCAGCACAACGACCTCATCGGATGACTGTTGTGTCCGTCGCCGCCGAATCCATCATGGAGAGTCCTCATGACCGAGTCACAGAAGGTCGCGATCATCACCGGCGCGGATCGAGGAATCGGCGCAGGTCTCGCAACGGCATTTCTCGGTGCTGGATACGGCGTTGTCGCCACCTCCCGCGCGATCCCCGCGTCCGACGAACCCAACGTGCTCACGGTGCAAGGCGACATCGCAGACCACGACACCGCACGACGCGTGGTCGATCGGGCACTCGACCGGTTCGGACGAATCGATACCCTGATCAACAACGCGGGGATCTACATCGGGAAGCCCTTCACCGACTACACACCCGACGAGTACGCCACGATCACCGCGGTAAACCTGACCGGGTTCTTCCACATCACCCAGCGCTCGATCCGGCAGATGATCACCCAGGGCAGCGGTCACGTCGTCAACATCAGCACCAGCCTCGTCGACCATGCCGACAGCACCAGGCCCTGCGCGCTGGCGGCGCTCACCAAAGGTGGGCTCGCGGCGGTGGCCCGCTCGCTGGCGATCGAATACGCGTCGCGCGGGATTCGGGTCAACGCGGTCTCCCTCGGAGTCATCAAGACCCCCGAGCACGACTCAGCGTCGTACGAGGGCATGGCCGGCCTCCAACCCATTGGCCGGCTGGGCGAGATCCGCGATGTCGTCGACGGGGTCCTGTACCTCGAACAGGCCACGTTCGTCACCGGCGAGATCTTGCACATCGACGGAGGCCAGGCCGCGGGACACTGACACGCCACGCTCGCGCGGCCAGCGATGGCTGCCAGTGTGATCGCCGACGATGCATTGTTGTCGGATCGCCACGCTGCTGCGCTCGTGCGTCGGGACGATCCATCGACGGATCCATTGCGTCCAATGGCGGACCACCGAACGGATCACGAGCCGGCGGCGGCAATCTCGGCGCGAAGCGCCTTCAGCGCGTCGGTGTAGATCTCGGAGAAGGTGGGGAACGGCTGCATCGTGTCGCGCAGCACGTCGAGCGGTACATGCGCACGGATAGCCAGGGTTGCCTGCTGGAGCCACTCTCCGGCCTCGGGCCCGAGCGCGTACGCGCCGGTCAGCCGTGCGCCGTCGCTCAGCAGGGTCAGGAAGCCGTCCGATTCCGCGTACGCGCGCGTGTAGGTGGCGGTCTTCGCCACGCCCGAGACCGGCGCGCTTGCGGTGAAGCGCGCTTCGAGCGCTCCGACCGACGCGGCCTGCGGATCGGTGAAGACGACCCGCGGGAGAGCTTCGTAGTTGGCTTCGCGGGGCTCGCCGAGGATGTTCGCCGCGACGATGTCGCCCTGGTACTTGCCGGTCGTCGTCAACGGCCAGATCCCCGTGACATCGCCGACCGCCCACAGCCGGTCGCCGGCCCGCAGGTGCGAGTCGACGGAGATCCCATCCCGGTCGGGCTCGATGCCGACGGTCTCGAGTCCGATGCCGTCGACGCGCGGACGGCGCCCCGTCGCGACGAGCAGCCGGTCCCCCCGGAGCTCTGTGCCGTTGTCGACGGCCAGGACGAAGTCGTCGCCCTCGCGGCGCGCTTCCTTCGCGCTCACGCCGAGCACGAGGTCGATGCCGTCGCGGCGGAGGACCTCGCCGAGCGCCTCGCCCAGTGGTAGGGGCTCGTTCGAGAGCACGCGCTCGGCCATGTCGACGAGCGCGACGTCGCCGCCGAGCCGACGCACGGCCTGAGCCATCTCGACCCCGACCGGTCCGCCGCCGAGGATCAGCAGGCGGCGGGGAACCGCGGTCATCGCGGTGACTTCACGGTTCGTCCAGAGGCCCTCCAGTCCTTGCAGCCCCGGGACCGGCGGCACGATCGGTGACGCGCCGGTCGCCACGACGACCTCCCTGGCGGTGTACCGCGTGCCGTCGACTTCGACCGCGCCCGGACCGGCGAGTCGGCCATCGCCGCGCAGCACGTCGATGCTCCGATCGGTGAGCCACTTCTCGGCACTGGTGTCCGAGTGGTTCGAGACCATGTAGTCGCGCCAGGCGAACGTTGCTGCGACGTCAACCTGTGCGCTCGCCGCGGCATCGTTTGCATCGTGGGCTGCTTCACCCGGTCGAAGCAGCGTCTTGGACGGGATGCACGCCCAGTACGAGCACTCGCCCCCCACGAGCTCTCGTTCGACGACCGCGACCCGCAGGCCACCCTCCGCCAGCGCGCCGGCGCAGTGCTCGCCAGGCGCGCCTGCGCCGAGGACGATGACGTCGTAGTCGGTCACGATGGAAGCGTGCCGCCGGTCGCCTCCGCCACCATGTACGCGGCGTACCACTCCGGCCAGTTCTCATCAGCCTTGCCCGTACGCTTCTCGTGCTCACCGTGCGCGGCCGCGGCACGCTCGAGCGCGCCCGTGAGATCCTCGACGGAGCTGTACTCGGTGGTCGAAGGGTCGACGCGACCGGGCAGTCGGCTCGTGATCTCCTGCAGCTGCCAGAGGTTCCCGTCGGGATCGCGGAACTCCGCGAACGACGCGTAGGTCCGCCGCTCTGGGTCGGGGCCGCTCGCCCGCGTGTCGTGCTGCCAGCGGTTGTAGCCACCGCTGGCGTCGTGGAAGACCTCGGTCGGATCGACCCGGTCGCCGACGAGCTCGTCGTGCGCCGCCTCGATGTCGGAGACCACCAGGAGGTTCTGCGCCGCGCCAGGGGCGGCAGTGGTCAGGCCGGTGCCGAACTGGATCGAGCACCCCGAGCCCGGAGGCGTGAGCTGGACGATCCGGAAGGCGCCCTCGCCGAGGTCGGCGTCCAACCTCCACCCGAGGCTCACATAGAACGTCTTCGCGCGCTCGACATCCGAGACGGGGATGACGACGGTCTCGAGCTTCATGTCGGCTCTCCCCATGCTCGCGTCACCGGACGCGTTGGTTCGGGCATCGGTGGTGATCATCGCGGCCTCCTACGGTTGCGCCAGGCGAAGAAAATCGCGCTTCGCTGCACATGGGTCAACACCCTCGGGGAACCAGTAGGTTCACCCGACAGCGAACGGGTCTCCAGGCCGTTCGCGGGCATCAGGGTTGTCGTTCCCCATGAGTCGCCTGGAGCCTCGCCCGGTCACGGTGGAGTTCGAATCCGAGGGGGCAATCCTCCGCGGATTGCTCTTCGAGGCCACCGTTGGCGAGCCTCCCTCTCCGATCGTGGTGATGGCTCACGGGACGACGGCGATGGTCTATGACCACCGGAACTTCGGCTCGAGCGACGGCGACTACTGCTCAGAGTGTCAGTCGCCGAAGGCCGAGCCGACCTTCATCGTGACCTCCCACTCGCGTCCGTAGCGCTCCTTGAACAGCAGGTAGCGCGAGACCATGGCTTGACCGGTGCCGCCGTTCCAGAGGTCGTAGCGCGGATCGACGTGCTCGGCGAAGAACTGCTGAAGGCGCCCGTCGAGTCGGACAACCGTGTCGGAGTGCTCCGCAGCGTCGGCCACGTTGTGCCATTGCTCCGGATCGGCGATCAGGTCGTAGAGCTCCGGAGCACCGGTGCCGTCGAGATGCCTCGTGTAGAGGAACTCGCGCGTCCGGAGCGACCGAGCGGTCTCTGCCTCGAAGAACGCGGCGTCCTCCCACTCCTCGAGCGGCTCGCCCCGCAGCGTGGCGGCGAAGCTTCGTCCCGGCGAGTCGTCGACGGTGATGTCGGAGATGCCGACGTGGTCGAGGATCGTGGGGAACAGGTCGTAGTGAGACACCACGGCGTCGACGACTTGCTGGGAGAGCACCCGACCCGGTTGGCGTACGAGGAGGGGGACGCGAAATGTCACGTCGTGCATGAACGGAGGATCGGTCCACTGGGGGTGGCCCCAGAGCCCACGCTGGCCGTACGGGTTGCCCTGGTCGGTCGTGACGATCACGAGCGTGTTCTCGGTGAGCCCTTCGGCATCGAGCGCATCCACGACCCGACCGATCGCGTGGTCGACGAGCGCGTTCTGCGCGGCCACGTTGGCGCGAGTCGCCTGATCGTTGTGCATCCGAACGGTCCACCACACGTTGTTGAACGCGCTGGCGAGCGTGTACTCCTCGCTGGGGTCGAGGTCGAAGTCGAACGGGGCTGCGAGCGACCGGATCAAACGGTCGTCGATCGGCGGAAAGCGCCGAAACGTGCGCTCGGCGAAGCGCTCGTAGAACGGATTGCGCGGATCTGCCCCGACGACCGTGGGCGGCAACACGTACGGACCGTCGTAGTTCACCTGCAGGAAGAACGGTCGCTCACGGTCCCGTCCTGCGACGTACTCGATCGCGCGGTCGCTGAAGTGCTCGACGATGTGCTGACCCGCGACCCGCTCGCAGCTCACCGTCGGCGTACACCTCGTTGTCGTAGAAGTCACTCGTATGGCCCTTCGTGAACGCAACCCAGTGGTCGAAGCCGTGGCCACGTTGACGGAAGTTCCCCAGGTGCCACTTCCCCACCATCGCCGTCGCGTAGCCGTGCTCGCGCAACGTGTACGGCAGCGTCCGGAACTCGCGAGTGACGTCGTAGTCAGCCGGCTTGGGGAGGACGTCGTCGTCGGGCATGGCGATGTGCACACCATGCTGCGACGGCATCAAACCCGTCAGGATCGATGCACGCGTGGGCGAGCACAGACCATTCGTGCAGAACGCACGCAGGAACAACGTCCCCTCGCGCGAGAGCCGATCCATCCGAGGCGTCTCGTGCTCGACATTTCCGTAGCAGCCAAGCGAATCAGCCGACTGGTTGTCGGTCACCAACATCACGACATTCGGCAATGACGACCCGGAACTCACAGTCACGCACTATGACACGAACGTCACCTCGTGAGCCGCGCCGTGGACGCTGCTTCGAGTTGGCGTCGCTACTGCGGCCCGGCACGCGGCGATACAGTCGGGTCATGCTTGTCGGAGGTTTGGTATTCGCCGTCGTTGCGATCCTGTGCATTTTCGTAGGCGTCGTGGTGATGAAGCGGCGCAGTGACTACGGGAACGGCGACGGCGACGGCGGCATGAGCGATGCCGAGTTCCGCAAGATTGAGGGCTTCGACGACTAACTGCGCGCGGCCGTCACGAGTTCCGCGCTCGGGCCGATCTGCATGGACGACATCAGTCGAGGTGACTCGGAGGGCTCGCCACCGCGTCGAGTGCGTCGAGGTCCTGGACGGCGGCGACCATGCGCCGCGTGTTCGCAATGGTGATCTCGACCCCGTAGTTCTCGGGTGGCGTGATCAGCCAGCCGATCACGAGACCCCACACGACGGCTCGACGACACCACATCCACGCCTCGTCGAGGTCGGGAACGTCGGGCACACCGAGGGACGCGAGCTCACCCAGGTAGCGCTCGAGCAGGCCCCGCGCCTCCGCCCGACGCACCTCGGGGGCCAGCGCGGTCGAGATGAGGTAGATCACGTCGTGGGCGAAGCAACCCCGGACCTGGAGCTGCCAGTCGAGGAGCCCTCCGGTCCCGTCCGGGAGGAGATAGGTGTTGGCGATGTGCGTGTCGCCGTGGAGCAGCGTCGGTGGTGCCGTGGCCAACAGCGCTCGGGACCGACCGAGCGCATCCCACAGCTCCTCGAGGTCGTGGCCGAGCGGCGCGATGAGCTCGGCCTTGAAAGGGTGGCGACGAACCTGATCCTGGATCAGCGGAAGTCCGTGCCGGTCGAAGACGTCGGCCATCCCGCCGTCGTCAGGGGTCGCGACCCACGCCAGGTCACCCGAGAAGCGCTTGGAGCGCCAGAACGCAGCGTGCAGGCGGGCGAGCTCTCGGAGGACCGCCGCGACCTCGTCGACGGTCACGACCTGGGTCGCATCGGGGAAGCGGGCGTGCCGTTGCGTCAGGTCCTCCATGAGGAGACCGAACTGGCTCGTCGCGAAGTCGAACGCGGTCGCGTATGCCTGTGGGGTCTCGACGTGGACGTCGGCGCGGATCTCGTCGTAGAAGCGCACCTCGGTGTCGAACATCTCACCGGGCGCGTGAGGCCTTCGGAGCATCGTCTTGAGCATCATGCGACCGGGTAGCCCGGCATCGGCACCCGGCGCGTAGGCGAGGTCGAGGACCACCCGATCGGCGGTCGAGGCGACACCCTCACCGCACCGCTTCACCGAGACAACATGGAGTGACGTGACGTCGACTGTCGGGTGGCGCGCCGAGAGCGCCTCGGTCAACAGCTCCGGCGTGAGCTGTTCGGGATCGTTCGGGAACAGCACGGATCGTCAGTCCAGCGAGGCCAGGATCATCTCCGCGAATGGGCCACCAGTGATCGTGTAGGTCTGCTCGATTCGAGACGCGAAGCGCCAGCCGTCGGACGTACAGACGTACTCGTCGTGGTACACCGCGCTCACGTCCATCAGCTGCTCGACGCCCTCCCAGGTCACACCATGTCGGGCGAACACGTGCACAGAGCCCCGAGCAGCGTCGGCGCTCGTGAAGGCGATCCGATGGGTCGACATCGAGTGCATCGACCATGAGAACACGGTCATCGCCTGCGCCATCCAGGCCGCGACCTCTGCGGGTGTTCCCATGATGCCGCCCGCCGCCCGGTAGTCGATCGTTGCATCGGGAACGTAGAGGGCCTCGAACGCCGCCCAATCACCTCCGTCGACCGCGTACGCATAGCTCGTCGTGAGGTCCTCGATCCGGGCGCGGTCCTCGAGCCTGACATCGTCCACGGACTCACGCTTGCACATCTGGGACCGCCGGTCGCGGCGGACCCACCAACCCGTCCGTATGCGGTCACGGCAACCGACGTGCTTCCCATGACGAAGGGCTCAACGCGCGACCCTGCAGGTCGGACGGTTGTCCGCGCTCGGACGCTGCGACTACGTTCCGCCAAACCAACTGCTGCGTCGTTCTCACCGCCACACGGTGGCGAGCGGTCAACGGGCAGCCTCGAATCACGAAGGAGTCCCGGATGAAGAAGGCACCGGCCCTCCTGGTCTTTTTCGGCGTGGCGTGGATCGTCTTGTACTCCGCCAGCTTCACCGCATTGGGCAGCTCGGTCCCGACGATCGAGTCGAGCGGTCAGGAGATCGTCGCCTGGTTCACCGCCAACGCGACGAATGCCCAGGTGTACGCCTGGACGGCAGCATTCGCGGCGCTCGCGCTCGTGGCGTTCGGTGGCATGGTGACGAGCCTGCTGCCGAAGCCGAATCGATACATCTTCTTCGGCGGCATCCTCGGCTGGGTCGTCACCGGACAGGTGCAAGCTTGGTTCTGGGCGGGCCTGGCGTTTCACCCCAGAGGACTCGACCCGGCAGCTGCTCGCACCCTCTTCGACATCCCGCAGTACTGGGGGCCGATCGTCAACGGGTCAACCATGGCGATGGCGGCGGCGTTCGCCCCACTCGCGTTTGGCGCTTCACGGATCATCCCTCGCTGGCTGGGGTGGCTCAGCGTCCTCTTTCTCGTCGAGCAGGCCGTCGAGACTGTCACGGTGTTCGGGAAGAGTGGGTTCATCGCGCCTGGCGGCGCGATGAACCTCTATCTCGGAGGCGTGATCGGCATGGCCTGGGTCATCGGCGTCATCTACTGGGGCTTCAAGCGGGCCGGCTCCCCGGCAGCGACCGGCAGCGCCCAGGTCGTCGACTCCTGACGAGCCGTAGGCGCGCGTATGAGGGCTACGCGTCGGGAGGTGCGTCGTAGACGATGCGCGCGGGTCCGGTGAGCACCACACCCGGTTCGTCCTGTGACCCAGGTGCAGCACCGAGCAGGAACACCTCACCCTCGCTCTCGAACACATCTGCTCGCCGGATGTCACGCCGGGTCATGCGCTCGAGCAGCGCCGAACGCGCGGTCACGACCCCGCCGGGCACCGCGAGATCGCTCGTTCCATCGCGCGTCGTCACCGCAGGGATCGTCACACCACGATGGATGCATTCCCACTGCTCGAGATTGGGCGGGAGCTCGATCGCCGCCAATCCCGTAGTCGGACGCAGCCTCCAGCGGCTGATGGTGAGATCCCGAGCGTCGCGAATCGTCACGACCGTCGAGGCCCGACGCGAGGTCGCCAGCCGCGACGCTTCGACCAGCTCCCGGAACACCAGGAGACCCACCGTCACGGCGACGGTACGCCGGGCGCGCGGCCGCATCCCGCGACCGGTGAGGCCCAGCGTCGACCACCAACCCTCGTCGACGCTGTGGATGGTCAAGGCCAGGATGTCAGCATCGATCGCGACCCGCACCGCAAGCGGAGACTCCAGCTCCGTCAGCTGGTCCAACGCCCGGTGCAGGGCTTCTGGATCGACCCGAATGCTCACCGATCCCACCGATCGCAGTCGACGACGGGGGATGCGTCGCCGCTCGACGCCTTCCGCTGCCCCAAACGGACCGAGACGAGGACTCACAGCTCCCTTCCGATCTCCGCGGGCGTCCGCTACGGGGTCGCGCGCGGTGGCGAGTACGGGCACGTGAGATCGTTGGCCGGGGGCGTCGCCGAGATCAGGAACTCGGCGATCGGGAGGTCGACGCAGTCCGATTCGCTCAGCCCGAAGGTCCCGTGGATCCCGCCCACGAGCGTGAGCATCGTCATCTTCCGGTAGGCGCGCGCCATGTTCACGGCCCACTGGTACGGCGTCTCCCCGTCACGGGTGCTGTTCGCCACGATTCCCGGAATGTCCGGCCCGTAGCTCTCGGGCCGAGGCACCGGGTCGGGTCGGGCCGTTCCGTAGCCGTTGCAGGTCGTCAGGTAGTCCACTCCCAGCGAGCCGCCGTAGATCGGACCCTCGCGGACGATCCAGTCGATCTGCTGCAGCTGGTGCTCACGACTGATCCGGTCGGAGAAGTCCTGGCAGACCACGGCCGACCAGAGGCTGCCGACCGTCCCGGTGCTCGGGCTCCGGAGGTTCGGGTTGTCGGCCAGCGACTTCAGCGCCTCTTGCTGTTCGGCGGCCGAGCCGAAGATCGCGTTGTAGGAGGTCGTGATGACCTGCTCGGCGGTCGACCAGTCTCCGTCCGGGTCGACGAAGAACGGAACGGTGTCGTTGAGCACGTCGAGCACGTCCCATCGCGTGTACTTCGTGCCGTTGGGGAGCGCGAGCGTGGTGCGGTTCAGATGGTCGATGACCGCGTCGTACTGCGTTCGCAGATCGGGGTTGACCTGCAGGAAGAAGCCGATCGAATGGTCGGGAGCGACCGAGCCCGCGCTGATCCCGTCGAGCGAGATCTGCGGGTCGATGTTCCCGTCGAAGACCATCGCGCGGACGCGGTTCGGGAAGAGCTGCGCGTACGTGGAGCCGAGCAGGCTGCCGTAGGAGATCCCCCAGTAGGTGATCTTCGGGTCTCCGACCGCCACGCGCAGTGCGTCGAGGTCGTATGCCCCGTCGACGGTGCCGGCGTGTTCGATGATGTCGGCGTTGCCCTGGTAACAACGAGCGTTGTCGCGGTCGACCTCCGTGATGCGGCGCTGCAGGACCCGCTGCCAGTCAACGCTGCCGGTCGCGGGCCGCGTCGGCTTGGGGATGTCGCAACCGGGCCCCGCGATCGCCGGCGTCGATGCTCCGATGCCGCGCGGGTCATAGGTGACGAAATCGAACGCGGCTCGAACCTGGGGAGGGAGCAGGAGGATGATCTCCGAGAGCCCCAGCCCCGATTGGCCGGGGCCGCCTGGGTTGAGGAACAGGGTTCCCTTCCGCTCGGCGGCGGTGCCGGTCGCCGGCAGCTTCACCGCCGCGAGCTTCACCTGCCGGCCGTTCGGGTGGCTGCGGTCGAGCGGCCGCGCGAACGCGGCGCAGTCGAAGCCGTCGAGGCTCGCTCCGTCGACCTTCTTCCAGCTGTCGAACTGAGAGCCGGTGCAGGACTGCCAGTCGATCGTTGCCGCGGTGGCCGCCTGCTCCTGGGCACCGAGCAGGCCCGTCGTGGTGAGGGCCAGGAACAGCAACATGACCACGCCAGGAGTTCGCAGACGAGTCATCGAGAGGACTGTACGAGACGGTGGTCGCCGAGAGACTGATGGCGGTCGGTAGGCGTGGCTACCCCGCTTCGCCCTCGGAGGACGTGCGTGCCTCGTAGAGGTCCCGCGACCAGTAGCGCGTGGGGGTGATGGCGTCGGCGTCGACGAGGTTCGTCTTCACCGTGTCGTAGTCGTAGCAGTTCAGCTCGTACAGGTTGCCCCAGGGGTCCACGAGGTCGAAGGCCCAGCAGAGGTCGAAGTCGACCAGGTCGGTGGGCACGAGCGGCCGCCCGAGCGGGCTCTGGATCTCACCAGGGAGGCCACGCGTGAAAGAGGCGAACGACTCGGCGTCGACGCTGAACGCGACGCCCGTCCGCTGCAACACCATGGGGTGCGCTTCGGAGGACTCGAACAGCGCCAGCGTCGTCTTGCCCCCGTCCGCGGAGATCTGCAGCGGACCGCCGTCGACGTCGGTCGCCCAGAAGTCGAAGGCCGCGACGGGTTCGAAACCGAGGTGCTCGGCATACCAGCCGGCCGCTTCGGCGCGGTCCGGCACCCGGATGTGGACATGGTCCAGGCTTCCCATGCGGAACTGCTTCGCCATGCCGTCCCACGATAAACGACCACGGGCACCACGACGCCCGGCGCCCGGTAACGTCCGGGCATGCCTCGCTCCGCGTCCACTGAGGCCACGATCGCGCGGCGAGCGTTCCTTCGCCGCGCCGGTGCCGCCGGTCTGGTCGTCGCCGGCGCCTCGGCCCTCGGGGCGTGGCCCGGCGTCGCGGGCGCCCGGGTCCGCACCGCCCCGGCACCGAACGACGAACCCGCCGACCCTGACGCCGCGCTCAGACGACTCATGCGCGGCAACCGCCGCTTCGTGCGCGACCGAGTGAAGCATCCCCTGGACTCCAGCGAACGGCGCCTCGCGACCACCGCGTCGCAGGCTCCCTTCGCGGCCATCCTGGCGTGCGCGGACTCACGGGTTCCGCCCGAGATCATCTTCGACCAGGGCCTCGGTGACCTCTTCGTCGTGCGCGTCGCCGGCAACATCCCCGGTCCCGACGAGATCGCGTCGCTCGCCTACGCGGTCGAGCACCTCGCGGTCGACCTGATCCTCGTGATGGGCCACGAGGGCTGCGGCGCCGTGAAGACCACCATCGAGGTCGTCGACGGCAACCTCGATCCCGGCGAGTACGCACCGCTCACCGACGTGATCACCCCGGCCGTGGAAGCGGCGCAGGCCTCGGGCACGTCGGGAGCCGACCTGCTGCCGGCATCCATCGAAGAGAACGTCCGGCTCGTCACCGCGCAGATCCCCGATCTCAGCCCGGGCATCGCCACCGGGATCCAGGACCGGCAGGTCGCTGTCGTCGGTTCCCTGTACCACCTGCAGACCGGCAAGGTGACCCTTGTCTGATGCCGCAGCGAGATCAGCGGGTGAGGTCCCGATGGCCAGAGTTGGCGATGTCGCGTCCAGAACTCGGACCGTGCAGTCACGCGACATCGAGCTGTTCACGGAGCTGACCGGCGACCGAAACCCGCTCCACTACGACGAGGACGTGGCCCGCGCCTCGCGGTTCGGCGGCATCATCGTGCAGGGCGGCGTGACCTCGGGGCTGCTGAATGCCGTGGTCGCCGAAGACCTCCCGGGCCCGGGCAGCGTCTTCCTCCACGTCGACTGGGACTTCAAGGCGCCCACCCGCCCAGGCGACGAGATCACCGCCGAGGTCGAGGTGCTCGAGGCGCGGACCGACAAGCCGATCACCCGCTTGCGCACGACGATCACGAATCAGGACGGAGTCGTCGTCCTCGACGGGACGGCCCTCGTCTGGCAGGAGCCGCTCTCCGACCGGTAGCGAGGTCGAGCACGTCGTGCCTCAGCTGCTGCCGGCCCACCGCGACGTAGACGGTGCTGGCGGAATCATCGCCCGTGTAGAAGTTCGCAAACGAGACGACGTGCGCCTCGCAGGATTCGAAGACCTCGCCGAGGACGTCGACGAACTCCGCATCGGGTGCGCCGTCGGCCCAAAGCGCGAACACACCACCGGCGCGGAGCCGGTCGGTCAGGCGCCGCAACCCACTCGGCGTGTAGAACGCCGCGTGGCTCGGGTGGAGGAGATGACGCGGCGAGTGGTCGATGTCCACGAGCACAGCGTCGTATTGGTCGGACCCGTCGGGGCCGAACGCAGAACCGTCGCTCACCATGGCGAAGAAGTCTCCGTTGATCAGGTGACAGCGCGGGTCCGAGATCAGCGAGGTCGCGAGCGGGACGAGCTCGCGCTCATGCCAGTGGATGACCGCGTCCAGCGCTTCGACTACCTGCATCGAGCGCACTCGTGAGTCATGCAAGACGGCTCGCGCCGTGTAGCCGAGTCCGAGGCCACCCACGACCACGTCGAGGTCGAGGCCCGGCAGCTCAGCGAGTGCGAGCTCGGCCAGCGCGGTCTCGGCGACGGTGAAGAGGCTCGACATGAGGAACTCGTCACCGAGCTTCACCTCGTAGACATCGACCTGGAGCGTCGGCTCCAGTCTGTGACGCAGGCTGATCTCGCCGATCGGGGTCGGGCGTCGGTCGATCTCCTCGAACCGTGAGCTCAACGGACGAGTACGACGAAAGCCTTCGTCGGGCTTGAGGTTCCTGGTCCCACGCCGAGCTCTCCCTGTACGTTCCGAGTCTCGTTCGGGAACAACCTAGGAGGCCTCGTGGTCGAGCACGCACCGGTCCTCGTGGAGGTCGCGGATCGCGTCGCCACGGTGACCCTCAACCGGCCCGAGGCGCGCAATGCCCTCAACCGTGCGCTCATGTATGGCCTCTGGGACGCGATCCTCGAGCTCGGCAGCGACCCCGGTGTCGACGTGCTCGTCCTGACCGGCGCCGACCCGGCCTTCTCCGCGGGCGTCGACCTCAAGGAGGTCTCCGGCGAGACGACCTCGAACCTGGCCCCACGGGAGCCGGGGGCCGGACCCGAACGCGACACCAACGGGCTCTACCGCTTCCTGCCGGTCATCCCCAAGCCCGTCATCGGTGCGATCAACGGTGTCGCCGTCGCCGGTGGGCTCGAGATCGCGCTGCAGTGCACGATCCTCGTCGCGTCCGATGCCGCGCGGTTCGCCGACACCCACGCCCGCGTCGGCATCATGCCGGGAGGTGGGATCACGGTCCTGCTCGCCCAGTCGATCGGTCCACGGCGCGCGATCGAGATGTCGCTCACCGGCAACTTCCTGTCCGCCGGCGACGCGTTGGGCCTCGGCTTGGTCAACCACGTCGTGCCCCACGAGGAACTGCTGCCATTCGCCCGAGGACTCGCCGCCGACATCGTGAACAACGACCAGCAAGGTGTGCAGCGCCTGCTCCAGCACTACCGGGCGATGGCCAACGCCGCGACGCTCGACGAGGCGCACCTCATCGAGGGTTACATGGCCGAGACGTGGACGCCCGGAACGAGCAGCGCCGGCGCCCGCCGCGCCGAGGTCACCGCCCGGGGCCGGTCACAAGCGCGATCCTGACCTCACCCTCGACGGCGCTCCGCCTCCGAGATCGCCCATGCCGCGTTCACCAGCCCGATGTGGCTGAACGCCTGCGGGAAGTTGCCGAGCAGCTCGCCCGTGTCAGCGTCGACCTCCTCGGCCAACAGGCCGACATCGTTCACGAACGCCGCGGCCCGCTCGAAGACTGCGCGTGCCCGGTCGGGCTGATCGGTCAACGCCATCGCGTGCGCGAGCCAGAAGGTGCAGAGCAGGAATGTCCCCTCTTCTCCTTCGAGTCCGTCGTGTGAGCGGTAGCGGTAGACGAGACCCCGCTCGTCGGTGAGCCGCGCCTCGGTCGCGTCGATCGTGGCGAGGATGCGGGGATCGTCCGCAGGCAGGAAGCCGACGAGCACCATCATCAGGTTCGACGCGTCGAGCTCGTCGGAGTCGAAGCTCTGCGTGAACGCGCCTGCGGCGTCGCTCCAGCCATTTGTGACGATGGCCTCGAAGATCTCGCCCTGCACGCGCCGCCACTCCTCGACCCGGTCCTGCGCGTCGAGACGCTCAGCGAGCGCGACCGCACGCTCGAGCGCGACCCAGCACATCAGCTTCGAGTACACGAAATCGCGAGGTTCGCCACGCACCTCCCAGATCCCCTGGTCGCGTTCGGTCCAGCGTCGCGCGGCCGCGTCGGCCAGGTTCACGAAGAAGGTCTTCGTCTGAGGCGCCAGGTCGGTGAACACATCGGAGAGGCGGTACACGCAGTTGAGGAGCTCGCCGTACACGTCGAGCTGGCGCTGGTTCCAGGCGCCGTTGCCGACCCGGACCGGCGCGCTGTCGCGCCAGCCCTGGAGATGGGGCAGCTCCCGTTCGGTCAGGTCGCGCTCGCCGCCGATCCCGAACATGATCTGCAGGTCGTCGCCGCGACCGACCGAGCCTGCCGCCGAAGTCGTCATGTACTCGAAGAACTCGGTCACCTCGTCAGGGCACGCCGCGACCCAGAGCGCCTCGATCGTGAAGCTGGCGTCACGCACCCACGCGAAGCGGTAGTCCCAGTTGCGGTTGCCACCCACGGTCTCGGGCAAGGACGTCGTCGCCGCCGCACAGATCGCGCCGGTCGGCTGGAACGACAGCGCCTGCAGGACGAGCCCGCTCTGGTGGACGAGCTCGCGCCACGGCCCCTCGTACGCCTGGTGCAGCTCCGACCACGAGACCCATGCCGCGATGCTGTCGTCGAGCCGGCCGATGATCTCGGCCTGACTCCAGACCCGGGCGACGTCGCGGTCGGAGCGGGTGGTGTGGTGGAGCGCGAACGCGAGCTCCTGGCCCGCGGACAGCTGCGCCCGCGAGCGCGCCGTCGAATCGTCGACGTCCATCGGCGCCGGGCACGACAGCACGAGGACGTCCGCGCCGCCCACGGCTGCCACCCCACCGTCCACGGTCGTGAGCAGCGGAACGATCAGCCCGTACTCGGGCCGCGGCGCGTACTCGACCTCGACCTCGACCTCACCGAGCGGTGCACACCGCCCGACGCAGCAGCAGGTGCGGTGCACCGCTCCCGAGCTCATGTCCGCGGTTGCCCTCCCCCATCGCCAAGGCGTCGACCACGGTGAGGACGCCGGTCGGCGTCCGGAACGTGGTCTCCAGGACCATCGTGCGCTCGAGGTAACGCCGCGTGACCTCGGTCGCGCCGCTCGCGCGGATGGACCAGTGACCGGCGTCGTCACCCAAGAGCCGGCCGAGCACCGAGCCGCTGTCGAACCGCGGCACGCAGAGCCAGTCGACCGACCCGTCCCGGCTCACGAGCGCGGCAGAGTGGCGGTCGGACAACAGCGAGTAGTCGGCAATCGGCGTGCTGCTCACGGCGTCATCCCGAAGCTGATCCTGCCGTTCGTGCGCTCTCTGCAGCGAGCGCCGCGAGCGTCCGCAGCTGCTTGCGCATCATCAGGAGATCGCCGACGGGCAACACGTCCCGGAGCACGGCACCCTGCACGCCCTTGGGGTACACGATGCCGATCTTGCCGACGAGCCGGGATCGGTGGTCATCGACCGATACCACGCGGTAGGTGATCGCGACGTTCCCGAACACCGAGCGCGGTGCCTGCAGCGTGATCGACTCGCCAGGCTCGACCTCAGCGACCTCGAAGATCGCCACGGCGCGCTGACCGGGCCTGATGTCTTCCAGGCCGGGGGTCAGCGTTCGCGGGCTCTGGCGACCGAAGTTGTCGAGCCAGTCGTAGCTGTACGGCGCAGCCCGGAGCTGGCACAGCCACCGGAAGACGATCGGCGCGGGGGCGGCGACATCGACAGCGCGGAACAGCCACTGCTCCGCGTCCGGCAGCAACCGATCACAGGGGTATGACGCGGCTTCCTCGTCGGGTGTGCTCCCCCAGTTCCCTCCGGCTGCACGCAGGCGCGCGCGGAGGCGGGTGAGCTCACGGGTCGCACTCTCGACGACGTTCACGACGGCGAACGTACCCGGCCGCGGACGCGCACCGCCCCACCCGGGATCACGTCGCGGTCCGGAGGATCCTCGTCTTGCCGAAGATGGTGCCGAACAACAGGCGCCCGTCGTCGTCGATCGTCACGCCACCGCCGAGCGTGTTGAACTGCGACCCGCCCATCACGAGGTGGAAGGCCGGTTCCCCGGTGGTCCAGTCGATCGCCTCGATCGTCCACTGCCGATCGCGCGCGCCGCAGGTGTAGACGAGGTCGGAGGCCTGCGAGACGAAGGGTACCGAGTTCGGCGACGAGACCGAGGTGCAGACCCACGCCTCGTCGAAGGTACGACGTCGCGGATCCCACTCGTACTTGTGCAGACCGAAGGGCGTGTACACCGGGTCGTGGCCCAGGAAGAAGGAGAAGAGCGTGCCGCGGAGGCCGCCCGGGGTCGTCGCGGGCTCGTTGTTCACCGTCATCGCGCCGTAGCCGCTCACCGTGATCGACTGCTCGGTCTGGATCGCGGGCCGGTCGGGATCGCCCATGTGGGCCGGGCCGATCCCCGCGATCCGGCGTGACGGCGCGTCGGGCAGCTGCTCCCAGTCGGCAGGGATCTCGTCGCGCCAGAAGAGCGTGATGTTCACCACGTCGTCGCCGTCACCGATCACGACGAACCGGTCCTCGTCGGGCCCGAAGCCCATGAGTGACGGTGTCGTGCCGGATCCCCAACCGCGCCCGTTGCGGTACCGCGCCGACCACGCACCGTCGGCCTCGTCGAGCGAGAGGTGCTCGCCGGTCCACACGACGCGGTGGGTGTGATCCACGGAGCTGACGTAGATGCCGTCGTCCTCGTCGACGCACAGGCTCGTCCGGACCCATCCGTAGCCCGACCGGCCGGCCTCCTCCATCCGCGCCCAGTGCGGCGCGGCTTCTTCGGCCGCACCGGGCAGCCGGATCGCCTCGTACTCGCTGAAGTCGCGGGCGAGCGAGACCAGCCACCCGTGGTCGGTCGAGAGCACGAGGCGGCCGTCGAACGTGATGTTGACTCCGACGAAGCTGCCGTCGATGTGTGCAGGCTTGTCCCACCGCGCGTGCTCGACGATCGGTGACGCGGGGTCGTCGCGGTCGGTCTCGACGTAGGCGACCACCGCCTGCGTGCGCCCGAGGAAGAGGGTGTTCTCGCAGTCGACCAGCGCGTACACGCCGTCGAGGCCGACCAGGTAGCGCAGCGCCAGCGTCGCGGCATGGTCGATCGCCTCCTGGCCCCGCAGGTCGTCGAGTCCGGCGACGTGCTCCTCGAGCTCGGACTGACCGGTGATCTCCTGGTCGCCGGTCGGCAACGTGGCCAGGACCTCGAGCGTGTCGTAGTCGAGCTTGGCGATCGTCTGGCGACCGTTGCTCCAGATGACGCGTCGCCCGTCCGGGTACCGCGACGAGATGAGGCCGCCGAAGTGTCCCGGACCCAGCCACGAGTACTGGAGCGCGTCGGGCCCGAGGATCTCGGTCGGCCCGGTCGGCCCGGGCCCCGGCGTGTTGTCCTGCTGATCGCACCGACCGTGCGCGATGGGGTACCCGGAGTCGGCCAGGTACGGGTTGCGAGCGCCGCCGTTCATCTCGGACTCACCCTGCCCCCGGTCGGGTCGACGGTCACGGCGCACCGTATCCAACCGGTGGCGCCGCTTGCCCCGGGCATTCGATCCCTGATCTTCTTGGGGCCCACGAACGGGAGCGCGGGATGCCACTGAGTCGGTTCGACGAGTACCTGGCCCATCAGACGCCGGACACGTTCGATCACGTGTACACCTCCGACCGGAACTTCTACGACCGCTACTACTTCAACATGCACGCGAGCAGCGACGAGCTGTTCGTGATCATGGGCCTCGGTCAGTACCCGAACCTCGGCGTCACCGACGCGTTCATCACGGTCTCGATCGGTGAATCCCAACACACCGTGCGTGCCTCCCGTGAGCTCGGGAGCGACCGCATGGACACCGGCGTGGGCCCACTCCGCGTCGAGGTGATCGAGGGCCTCGAGACCCTGCGCATCACGTGCGACGAGAACGAGTGGGGCATCGCCGCCGACCTCACGTTCCACGGCGTCGTCGAGGCGCTCGAGGAGCCGCACACCCTGAGCCGCCGGTACGGGCGGATCGTCCAGGACGTGACGCGCTACGCGCAGGTCGGCGTGTGGGAGGGAACGCTCACCGCGGCGGGCCGAACCTTCGACGTCACGCCCGACACCTGGAAGGGCGTGCGCGACCGGTCGTGGGGTGTGCGCCCGGTCGGCGAGCCGGAGGCACCCGGCATCAAAGCGCGCGAGAGCCACGACGGGTACGGGTTCCGGCACGACTGGATCCCGATGCAGTTCGACGACCACATGCTCAAGATCCAGATCGACCAGGACGGTGAAGGGCATCGTCATCTCGAGGAGGCGATGCGGGTCTGGACCCTCGACCAGGACCGTCCGCCGGAGCACCTGGGCACGCCCGACGTGGACATCGAGTACCAGTCCGGGACCCGCGAGATGCAGCAGGCCACGGTCCGCACCACCGACCCCGATGGCAGTCCGATCGTCGTGACCAACACGCCGCTGCGCACGCTGTACCTCGCCGCCGGCTCGGGCTACGCGCCCGACGCGGAGTGGGGTCACGGCTTCTACCAGGGGCCCCTCACGGTGCAGGGGGTCACGCACGACCTGAGTGACCCTGCGGTGCGGCGGCGGTACGCCTACCTGAACGAGACACTCTGCCGGTTCGAGACCGACAGTGGTGCGACCGGCTACGGCATGCACGAGAACATGCTCGTGGGGGTCTACCGGCCCAGCGGGTTCCTCACGGGGGACGCCGTCGCACCCTGACGCGGCGGAGGCACCGGACAGGTCCGGAAACGACGGAGGAGCAGTCGTGGAAGATCGAGCGCCCGTGGTCGTCGTCACCGGCGGCGCCGGCGGGATGGGCGTGGAGTGCGCGCGAGCGCTGCAGAGCGTCGGTCGCATCCTCCTCGTCGACATCGATGATGCCGCGCTCGACCGGGCGGTGAGCACCCTGGCCGCCGACGGCATCGCGGCCGAGCCGCAACGCTGCGACATCACCGACGCCGACGACGTGGAGCGGCTCGTCGAGCGCGTGACCTCACTCGGGACACTTCGGGCGGTCGCACACACGGCGGGGCTGTCACCGGTGATGGCCGACGCGCGTCGCGTCCTCGACGTCGACCTCCTCGGGACGATCCGGCTCCTCGACGCGCTGCTCCCCATCGCCGCCCCCGGCACCGCCGTCGTCTGCATCGCCTCGAGCGCCGGCCACGTCGAGCTCCCGCCCGAGGTCCGAACGCTCCTCGACGACCCGTTGTCGACGACGCTCGTCGAGGACCTCGAAGGTGCGCTCGGGATCGAGCTCGAGAGCGGCTTCATGTACGCGATCGCGAAGCACGGCGTGATCCGAGCGTGCGAACGCTACGCAGCGGCCTTCGGCGCACGCGGTGCCCGAATCGTGTCGATCGCGCCCGGGCTCATGGACACCGAGATGGGGCGCCTCGAGCTCTCGAAGCAGCCGGTCATGCAGGAGATGGCTGCGATGACCCCCGTGCAGCGCGACCCGAGCGCGCCGCTGCCGGGTCGCGCGGGCGACATCGCAACCGCGGTCGCGTTCCTCTGCTCGGACGGCGCCTCGTTCATCAGCGGTTGCGACCTCCGCGTCGACGGAGGCCTGATCGGCGCCTCCCGACACCAGCCCGCGGCCGGCTAGCCCCCGGCGCTACGCGGTCGACGGCGCCGCCGCGCTGCTCTCGGGGAAGGCGGCGAGGATCGCAGTGGCACGCTCCTCCACGATCGGCCGCTCGCTCCCATGCGTGAGGATCCAGAGCTCGTCCGCGCGCACGGCATCGAGGACCCGCGCCGCGACCTGTGCCGGCTGCTGGCCCGTCGGCCCCGTGAACGAGTCGCGGATCATGAGCCGAACCGACTCCGCCATCTCGGTGCGCTCCTCGGCTCCACGGTGCTCCGGGCGCCCGCGCTCCGACTCCATCACCCGCGTGTCCACCACACCGGGGCAGAGCACGCTCACCCCGATCGGCAGCCCGGCGATCTCCATCTCCTGCCGCAGCGTCTCGGAGATCGACACCACCGCGACCTTCGTCGCCGCGTAGGGACCAATGAATGCGATGCCGCTCATCAGGCCACCCATCGAAGCGGTGTTGACAATGTGGGCCCGGGTTCCCTGCTCGCGCATGATCGGGAGGAACGTGTGGACACCGTGGACGACGCCCCAGAGGTTCACGTCGAACACCCAGTGCCAGTCGTCGAGGGTCTGGTCCTGGATCAGGTTGAACGTCGACACCCCGGCGTTGTTGCAGAGCACGTCGACGTGGCCGAACCGCTCGAGCGTCGTCGCTGCGAGCCGGTCGACGGCCGCGGGGTCGGACACGTCCACCGCGACCGCGAGTGCGTCGCCACCCGCATCTCGGATGCCGACCGCGACCACCTCTGCCTCGGCGCTCTCGAGGTCCGCGACCACGACGGCGGAGCCTGCCGCGGCGAACGCTTCGGCGAGCGCGCGACCGATGCCGCTCGCCGCGCCGGTGACCACCGCCACCTTGCCGGCGCCGATCACGTCGTTGGTCGTGTTCATCATCTTGCTCACTCCCGTTGTTCGATCTGCTGGGCTCGCGGTCGCCTCAACCACCGTCGAGGAGGATGAGCTCGCCGGTCAGGTACGAGGACGCGTCGCTCGCGAGATACAGCGCCGTGCCCACGATCTCCCTCGCGTCAGCGATCCGACCGAGGCTGATGTTCGACACCATCTGCTGCTGCAGGTCGTCCGACGGCAGCGACGCATGCAGGCTGTCGGTGTGGAACGTGCCACACACGATCGCGTTGACGCGGACGCCTCGCGGCCCGAGCTCGTCCGCCGCCGCTTTGGTGAGTGCGTTCAGACCCGCCTTCGCCGCGGCGTAGACGACGGTGAAGGCGGTCGGATGCAACGACGCCTTGGAGCTGATGTTGATGACCGAGCCGCCGGACGACATGTGCTCCGCCGCGAGGGCGGTGAGCCGCAGCGGACCCTTGAGGTCGACGGCGATCGTCTTGTCGAACAGCTCCTCGGTCACCTCGACCAGCGACGGCGGAACGGGGGCGATGCCGGCGTTGTTCACGAGTACGTCGATCCGTCCGAACTCGGCAACCGTCGCGTCGATCAAGGCCTGGCACTGCTCCCAATCACCGACGTGGCTGCTCACCGCCAAGGCGCGCCGGCCCAGGGCTCGCACCTCTTCGGCGACCGCCTGACACGCTTCGAGCTTGCGACTCGCGACCACCACATCGGCCCCGGCCTCCGCGAAGCCCAGCACCATCGCCCGCCCGAGGCCCTTGCTGCCACCGGTGACGATGACGACCTTGTCGGTCGCGTCCAGGCTCGGGATGGTCATCGGTCCACCGCGGCGTCACGCACGATGCCCTCGATCACGTAGCGAATCTGCAGGTCGAAGAGTGCGTCGAGGTCCGTGGGGTCCACCCCGCCAGGATCCGACCCGGGTCGGGTCCGTCGCCGGCTGCGGCCCGGTGGTTCCACGCCACTCTCCACTGCGCCGAAGCCCACGGTCGCCCAGGTCAGCAACCGGCAGGCCTGCACTGCTGCATCGGTCGCGAACCCTTCGCGTCGCATGCAGTCGACGAGTGGCCGCGACGCCTCGACATAGACCTCCCGGCCCGGCGCAAGGATGAGTCGGCTGTCCCGTGCTCGACGCAACCGCGCACGCAGCTCGCGCGCCCAGCGCACGGCATACTCGTCCCACGTCTCGTGCTCGTCGCTCGGCGGCGCGAGATCTTCGAGCAGGCGGTCGGCGATCGCGTCGAGGAGCGCGTCCTTGTTCCCGATCCGGCTGTAGAGCGGGACGGGGGACACGCCGAGGCGTGCCGACACGCTCCGCATGCTCACGGCGTCGAGCCCGGACTCCTGGAAGATCTCGACAGCCGCGGTCACGATCTCGTCGGCATCCAGATCGAAGTCGGGTTGCTTCGTCATCGCGTCACGGCACCATCACGAGCTTGCCGACCACGCCACGATCGGCCATGCGTTGCAGTGCCCCGGGGAGCTCGGCGTACGGCACTTCCTCCGACACCGCGTTGCGGAGACGCCCGTCGTCGACGAGCGCGGCGAGCCGCGCGTGGATGGCGTCGAGCTCCTCGCGCGAGTAGCCACCGGCGAACACCCCGACCAGCGAGGTGTTCGCGACGACCAGGTCGTGGGTGGCGATCTTCGGCCACTCCCCGCTCGCGAACCCGACCGCGAGCAGCCGCCCGTATCGAGCCAGCGCCGTCGTCGCGTCCTCTGCGAGCGAACCACCGACCGGGTCGTAGATCAGGTCGACGCCCCGCCCGCCGGTGAGCTCGCGGAGCGCCGGGGCGACGGGTCCGTCGCGATGGTTGAGCGTCGCTTCCGCGCCGAGCCCACGACAGAACGCGGCGCGTTCGTCATCACTGACCACCGCGACGACCTGGGCACCGAGCGCCTTCCCGAGCTGGACGGCCGCGATCCCGCTGCCTCCGGCGGCGCCGAGGACGGCGAGCCAGTCCCCTGTCGCAATGCCGCCACGATCCACGAGCCCCACCCATCCCGTCAGGTGCGGGATCCAGAACCCGGCGGCTTCGGCGTCGGTGAGGCCGGCCGGGACCGGGAACGCGGAGTCGGCCGCGACCAGGCACTCCTCGCCGAACGACCCGCAGCCCTGCCAGAACATCGTCACGCACATGATCCGGTCGCCGACCGAGAGGCCGACGCCCTCGCCCACCGCGGTGACCACGCCGCAGGCCTCTTGGCCGGACGTGAAGGGCAGCGGTGGCGTGAGCGGGTAGGTGCCGCGGCACATGAACACGTCGGGCAGCCCGAGCCCGGCCGCGGTGACGCGGATGCGCACCTGCCCGGGGCCCGGCTCCGGGAGGTCGAGCTCGACTTCGTGCAGCACGTCGCGTGGCTCGCCGACGCCCTGCACCTGCCAGGCCCGCATCAGGAGGCTCCCCCGAGGATCGTCGTCTGCGTCATGTCGCTTCCCTCCGGTCGGTGAGGTTCGTCGCGCTCTCGAGCAGCAGGTCGACCTGGGCACCGAAGAACTCGTGCACCGGCTTGTCGGATTGACCGCGGAGGAACTTTGCGTAGCTCCCCTCGAGGACGACGGCCAGCTTCCATCGAGCGAACACGTCGTACCAGCCGATCGCGGTCGTGTCCCGTCCGGATCCCATGGCGTAGCGCGTGACCAGCTCGTCCTTGCCCGGGAGGCGCGCCGCGTCGAACCGCGGCTCCTTCGCCATCCCGAGGCGCATGGTGCCTTCGGGGCCGGGATGGAAGATCAAGGCCCAGGCCAGGTCGACGAGCGGGTCGCCGATCGCCGCCATCTCCCAGTCGACGACGGCGAGCAGCTTCGGCGGCGGCTCCGGCGCGAAGAGCACGTTGTCGAGCTTGTAGTCGCCGTGACAGAGCGCCCTGCGCTGATCGGGCGGCCGGTGTGCGTCGAGCCATTCCGAGATGCGCCGGGCGGCGGGGAGGTCGCGGCCGTCGTAGGAAGCGAGCTGCCCGCGCCACCTGTCGAGCTGATGCGCGAGGTAGTCGCCGGTGTGGGGCAGGTCGGCGAGCCCGCACGCCCGCCAGTCGACCGCGTGGATGGCGACCAGTGCGTCGACGAGCTCCTCGAGTGCACGCCCGTGCGTCTCGGGAGCAGCGCTCCACGGGGCGGGCACCGAGCTGCGGATCGGCTGCCCGTCGATGCGATCCATCACGTAGAAGGGTGCGCCGAACACGTCAGGGTCGGCGCACGCCACGACGGGGCGCGCGATCGTGACGGGCTCGTCCTTGATCGCGTCGAGGATGCGGAACTCGCGCAGCACGTCGTGCGCGGTCGCCGAGCTGGCGTGACGGGGTGCGCGGCGCACCACCCACCGTTCCTGGCCCCGATCGAGCGTGAACACCTCGCACGAGCCTCCCCCGATCATCGGCGTGACCGTGATCGGGGTCGTGTCGCCCAAGGTGTCGTCGAGGAACTGCTGCAAGAGCGCCGTGTTCACGGAGCACCCTCGTGGAGGTCACGCACGTCTCGATCGCCGAACCACGCGCCGGCGAAGTCGAGGAGGACCGCGCCGACCGGTGCGCGGCTCACGGGACCCCGGCCCGGGTTCGCAGCTCGGACCACTTCGCCTCGGCGGCCGGGCGACGGCTGGGCACGTGCTCCGTCGGCCATCCCTCCACCGGCGTGTACCCCTTCAACAGCGTGCGGGCCAGGACTGCCTTGTGCAGCTCGTCGGGGCCGTCGCCGATGGGTCCGAAGCGGGTCGACCGGTACCAGGACTCGACGGGGAGGTCGCTCGAGTAGCCGAGGGCTCCGCACACCTGGATGGTCCGGTCGAGGACGGCGAGGACGACTTTCGAGACGTGGGCCTTGATCATCCCGAGGTCGGCACGAACCGCGGCTGCGCCGTGCTTGTCCATCTTCCACGCAGTCTGGAACGTGAGCAGGCGCGCGGCCTGGATCTCCGTGTGCGACAGCGCGACGTAGTCCTGCACCATCTGGTGCTGCGCGAGCAGCTTGCCGTGCGAGGTGCGCGACACCGCACGTTCGCACATGATGTCGAGGGAACGTTGCGCCTGGCCGAGCCAGCGCATCGCGTGATGGATGCGACCCCCGCCGAGGCGCTGCTGGGCGAGCACGAAGCCCTCGCCGGGCGCGCCGATCAGGTGGTCGGCCGGCACCCGGCAGCCGCTGAACACGATCTCGGCATGGTTCCCCGGTCGTCCGAACTCGACCTCGGGGTGCGCCATCGTGCCGATGTCACGCACGATCTCCATTCCCGGGGTTCCGGCCGGGACGACGAACACCGATGCGTGGCGATGCGGTCGTCCCTCGGGATTGGTCTCGGCGAACACCAGCACGATGTCGGCCACCGACGCGTTGGTGATGAACCACTTGCGACCTTCGAGCACCCACTCGTCGCCGTCCTGCACTGCGGTCGTCCCGATGACGGTCGGGTCCGAGCCGGCGAGGAAGGGTTCGGTGAGCGCGAAGGCGCTGGAGATCTCGCCGCGCATGTTGGGCCAGAGCCACCGCTCCTTCTGCGCGTCGGTGGCGCCGTGCGCGAGCAGCTCCATGTTCCCGCTGTCCGGTGCCTGTACGCCGAAGATCGTCATCGACATCATGCAGCGGCCGATGATCTCCGACATCAGCGCGAGCTTGAGCTGCCCGAGCCCCGGGCCACCGAGCTCGGGGTCGAGGAAGGCGCCCCACAGACCTTCGGCCTTCACCTGGTCCTGGAGGTGGCGCTTGACCACCGCCCACTCGTCGGCGGGCAGCTGGTCGAAGACCGGCTCGAGCGGGATGAGCTCCCGGTCGATGAACGCCCGCATCCACGCGAGCTTCGCCTCGAACTCGGGCTCGGTCTCGAAATCCCAGGCCACGTGCCCCCCGCTCTCTGCCCCCTGTCAGCCCCTGCTCAGATCACACCGTAATCTCGGTGTTGTGCGAAGGCCAGCTCTCGGTCAGACTCCCCCGGAACGGGAGGCCGCCAGGCGGCGTCCGTCACGGATCCGAGGGGGGACCTCGTGAAGCACACTCGCTGGATGGCGCTCGTCGCCACCGTGGTACTGGCCATGACCGCGACGGCCGCGGCTGCGGTCGCGCAGAGCTCGGGCGGCGACAAGCCGACGGCGACCGAGATCGGGGTCACCGACAAGGAGATCCGGATCGCGGTCGTCGCCGATGTCGACACGCCGCTCGCACCCGGCGTGTTCCAGGGCTCGGTCGACGGCGTGAAGGGCTGGGCCAAGTACGTCAACGCGAACGGTGGGCTCGCCGGCCGCAAGGTCGTCGTCGACTTCCTCGACTCGAAGCTCAGCGCCGACGAGGCGCGCAACGTGACCATCAAGGCGTGCGCGGAAGACTTCGCGATGGTCGGGACCTCGGCGGTGTTCCTGAACAACGTCGACGACATCGAGGCGTGCGTCGACCAGGCCGGTGCCGCGACGGGTCTCCCCGACATCGCGGTCGTGACGACCGAGGTCGCGCAGCAGTGCTCGCCGACGTCGTTCGCGGTGAACCCACCGCCGCTCATCTGCGACACCCAGGACCAGCACCCGCAGACGTACCAGGCCAACGCAGGCCGCGAGTTCTACTACCAGAAGAAGTACGGCAAGGACCTCCACGGTGCCTACCTGCTGTCGGGTGACCTCAAGTCGACCGAGAACGCGAACCGCGCGTCGATGACCGAGATGCAGGAAGCCGGGAGCGGGGATCAAGCAAGACTTCGAGGTCGCCCTGTCGGCGTCCGCGCCGCAGACGGCGTACACGCCGATCGTGCAGCAGCTGAAGGACAACTCGTCGAACTACGCCCAGAGCGGCGCGACGTCGAACACCACGGTGCTGCTCCGCAAGGAGGCGAAGCTCCAGGGCGTCACCGACCCGAACTTCATCTGGGACTGCACCCTGCAGTGCTACGACAAGAACCTGCTCTCGCAGGGGGGCGCGGACGTCGAGGGTCAGTACGTGTCGACGCTCTTCCTGCCGTTCGAGGAGGCAAGCACGAACAAGACGCTGTCGCAGTTCCTGAAGTACACCGGCAAGGACAAGGCCGACGGCTTCGGGATCCAGGCGTACGCGTCGGGTCTCCTCGTGAGCCAGGCGATCGACCAGATCGTGAAGGCCGACGGCGTGAACGGGCTCACCCGCAAGGCGCTGTTCGAGCAGCTCAACTCGATCAACAACTTCAACGCCGGCGGGATGATCGGCACGACGAACATCGCGGAGCGCAAGGTGACGAACTGCTACGTGCTCACCCAGGTGAAGAACGGCAAGTTCGTCCGGGTCACGCCTTCCAAGAAGGGGACCTTCGACTGCAACCCGAAGAACTCCCTCCAGATCAAGCTCGACCTGATCAAGTAGACCCGGGACCGATGGCCCGAACACCGCGCACCACCGCCGCATTCGACGAGATGCTCAGCGTCGCTCGCGGAGATCCGCGACGAGTACGTCCTCGACGACGAGCGACACATCGACGACGTCGAGGTCCTCGAGGGCTACCAGCACGCCATCCAGATGGTCTCGCAGGTCAGCGAGCTGCTGATCGAGGCCGACCGGGAGCGCCCGCGGTTCTCCAACATCGTGTCGCCCGCCCGGAAGCTGCTCGGTGACAACCCCGACTCCATCTACCAGCAGGCGATCATCCGCGGCGATCGCGCCTACCGGATCCGGGGTCGGAAGAAGGAGCAGTGCTACATCTCCTTCACGGTCCACGGCACCGATCCGACCGGCGGGTTCGGGGGTCCCGTGCTCGCCGACGTGAACGACTCCGACATCGAGTTCGAGCCCGACGGTTCCTTCGAGCTGATCCTGAGCGCCGTCGAGCAGGCGAAGAACTGGATCCCCCTCGACCCCGATGCCCGCATGGTGATCGTGCGGAACTATTTCCAGCACGAGCGATCGGCTCAGACCGATGCCTCAGTGTTCGTCGAGATCGAGATCGAGCCCGTCGAACCCGTTGCCCCCTCGCCGCCGATGACCGACGAGGTGCTCGGCGCACGCATCGAGGAGGCGACGACCATGCTGCGCGCCCTCACGCTCGGCCTGCGCGTGTTCGGTGGCCCCTCGACGGTGCCGTTCGTTTCCGACGTACCCAACACCGTCGGCGAGCCGTGGAGCTTCCGGAGCTCGGGCCAGGATGTCGCCGGCGCGGTCGACATCTTCTACTCGTCGGGCACCTTCGACCTCGGGCCCGAGGACGCACTCGTCATGGAGGGCACCGTCCCGCCGAGCCGGTTTACCAACGTGATGCTCTGGAACGTGCAGATGCAGACGCTCGAGTATCGGTCGCATCGCGTGTCATTGAACGATGCGCAGATGGTGCTCGGGCCCGGCCGCTCCTACCGCATCGTGGTGAGCGAGCGCGATCCTGGCGTGCCGAACTGGATCGACACCGCCGGCCATCGCCGCGGCACCATCTTCTGGCGCTTCCTGCTCCCGGAGGAGACGCCCGAGCACCCGCGCTGCACGGTCGTCCCGGTTGCGAGTCTCAGCGCACCGGCCGCCGGCTGAACCCAGCCAGGACGAACAGCACGACGACGACGGCAGCGGGGATCCACAGGGCGCGTCCCCACGCATCGGTGATCCCGGCACCGATCGCGGCACCGCCCACGTAGCAGCCGAGGACGAGCACGAGGATCGCGAGCGGTCCTCGTTCCTCCTCCGGCGCGCGCGCCTCGCCGAGCACCGCGTCGGCCGCGGACTCCGCGATCCGGTCGATCGCACCGGTCTGGTACGTCGTCGCCAGGGTGACGCCCGCGGCGCGTCGGATCACGTCGGTCTGGATCCCCATCGCACCCGCGGCGACCGCGAGCATCACGACCTCGGCGCTCCCGCCGGCGGGCGCATGCCCGCTGAGCTCCCCCGCCAGCGCGGCGAGCACGATCAGCAGTCCCGCTTCGAGGCCGAGCAAGGAGACCGCCACACGAGTCGGCGGGATCCGCCTCCGGAGCACGATCCCGACCGCGACCCCGATCGCGAACATCAGGACGGCCAACAGTGGCCGCCACACCTCGGACGCCTGGCCGTCGCCGATCCCGATGCCCAGCAGCACGGCGTTCCCACTCTGGTTCGCAGGGAACACGGCGAAGAGGCTGGTGAAGCCGACCGCGTCGACGAAGCCGGCGACGACGGCCAGCGTTCCCGCGAGGGTCAGATCGCGCTCGGTGGCCACGGCCCCTGTTCTACCGGACGATCGCGCCGCGCCGGCCGACGCACCCGTCCCACGCGCTAAACCACCCTGCCGCGTCAGAGGTTGTCCAGATGGTGAACGATGGCGAGGTGCAGCACCACGACGAGTTCGCAACCTTCTTCCGTGAGCACTACGGAGAGGTGCTTCGCTCCGTCGCGGTCACGCTCGGCGACCGCGATCGGGCGGAGGACGTCACCCAGGAGGCGTTCGCCCGGGCCTGCCGCCGGTGGCGCTCGGTGTCGACGATGGAGAAGCCCGTTGCCTGGGTCTATGTCGTGGCCCTCAACACGGAGCGGACGCGGTGGCGCCGCGAGCAGCGGCACCCCGCGGCGCAGTCCTGCGATGCGGTCGATCCGGCCGGTGCGGTGCTCGACACGGTGACGCTCGAACGCGCGCTCGATGCCCTCACCCCGCGCCAACGCGCCGTCGTGGTGCTGCGCTACCTCGCCGACCTGAGCACCGCCGACGTCGCCGACGTGATGGGCTGCGCGCCGGGCACCGTGAAGGCAACCCTCCACCAGGCGCTGGGTCGCCTGCGTGTCGATCTCGACGGGAGTGAGCGATGAAGGTCGACGAGCTGCGCGAAACCCTCGACGTGCTCGCCGGGCCGGTACCGCCGGCCGAACCCGAGGCCCTGCGGTCGGTGCAGCGGCGGGTCCGACGCACGCGGGCGGGCAGCTCGGCGCCGCGGCGATCGCGGTCGTCCTCGTCGTCGTCGGCACCGCGGTGGTCCTCACGCGCAGCGGCGACGGTGCACCGCGGTCGCGAGCACGCCGAAGCGGGCCGGTGCGTGCGCGCGACTTCCCGAGGCGGTGCCGGCCGACCAGGTGCCGGCCGCCGTCGCGGCGTGGGCGGGAGCCCCGGTGCCGACGAGCCGCCGAGTCCTGTCGCGCGCGACTCATCGCGCCGTCCTCGGCGAGGGCGGCATCTGGACCATTCGTGATGCCCTCACGGTTCCCGGGCACCGCGAGGGCGACGGCTGGCTCGTGAAGTTCCCCTGGTTCACGATCCCGTCGGGCGCTCCGACGATCACCGGGCGACGGCTCGACGGGCCCGGTCGGTTCCAGGCCGACGCCAACGTCGCAACCGACGCGTCCTCCGTGTTCGTGACCTCGACCATGAAGTTCTCGGAGGCCGGCTGCTGGAAGGTCACTGCGCGCTACCGCGGGTCCACGCTCAGCTTCCCGATCCGCGTCGGGTGAGGATCAGCCTGCTGCGGGCTGTTCGACGTCGAACGCTCGTGCCAGACCGTCGAGGAGCTCTCGCCACTCCGTCGGTGCCGCGTCGGGGAGTGGCGCACGCAGGCTCAGCGCCTCGACCAGCGTCACCGCGTCACCGCGCAGGCACACCGCGTCGGGTGGCACCACTTCGTCGCGTACTGCGACGGACCCCCCGGCCTCCAACACGAAGGAAACCTCCGGTTCGCTCGCCTCGACACCGAGCCGCGCCTCGAGCCGCGCACCGGAATTGATCGCCAACGCGGGGCTCACCGCCGCGACGTAGCGCAACGAGGATGCGACCTCGTCGGCTTCAGCCGGCGGCGTCGACCCGAGCGGAAGTGTGACATCGCGTTCGTGGATCCAGCAGTCCCACAGTGCGTGATGCGCGAGCAGGCGGATCGGGACGTGGCCGGCCGGCGTCTCGGCGAGCAGCAGCCACCCGGAGTCGTCGAGTCCACTGATCGCGTCGAGGAACCCGTCGTTCGACGCGATGAACTGGGCGAGCACATCGGCGGGCGCGAGCTCGCGCATCGGTGCGACCATGAGTGGCGGCGTGGTGGCGGGATCGAAGCCGGTGAGGATGCGCGTGGGGTCCCCGGCGGTGCCGGCGCGCACCGAGGCTTCCCAGAACGCGTTGACCCCGACGACGTGCGCGACGACGTCCTGGACCGTCCAACCCTCGCAACGACTCGGCGCGGCCCAGTCGTCGTCATTGAGCGCGCCGAGCATCGCTTCCATGCGCCGGCGCTGTCGGACGACGGGTACGAGCTGATCGTCGGGCGCGCCGGTGATCGAGATGATCGGTGGTCCGTCGTAGCGCGGGGCAACCTTCATCGCCCGAGACCCTACGCAACGCGGAGGCCCACCGGCGGTGGACCTCCACGCGGGGCGTCGGGGCTACTGCGGGGCGGCTCCGACTCGGAGGAGGTCGTCGATCTGGCCGATCGCAGACGCCATGCCTTCTTCCATGCCCATCTCGATGATCTTCTCCATGGTCTCCAGCGAGGGGAAGACCGTGTTGATCGTCATGCGGGTCGCACCGCCGACTGTGCCGTCCAACGTGACCCGGATCGTCATCACCGGCATGTCGGGGGCACGATCGTCGGCGCTGTTGCCGAACCCGTCCTCGAACTCGAGTGCGCGGGGCGCGTCGACCGAGACGACGCGCCACCAGCCGTGGGCCTGGTCGCCCTCGGGGCCGGTCATGAAGTAGTTGACGGCTCCGCCAGGTGTGAGGTCGTGGTCGACCACGGTCGCCGGATAGGTCGGCGGGCCCCACCACCGCTCGAGCTGACGCGGGTCCTCCCACAGCTGCCACACGCGCTCGACGGGCGCCTCGAACTCCGAGACGATCGACATCGTCAGTGTCGCGGGGTCCTTCTGGACGCTCGTGACGGTCATACGCTCACTCCTCCACTCGGGGCTCGCCGAGGATCTCGGCGATTCGGTCCATGCGGCCTCGCCACACGGCTTCCAGCTCTTCGAGGAGGCGGTGCGCCTCCCGAACGGTGTCGACGTTGCCCCGGACGAGCTGTTCCCGACCGCGCCGCTGCTTGGTCACCAGCTCGGCGTCCTCGAGGACGGCAACGTGCTTCTGCACGGCCGCGAAGCTCATCGGGTAGCTGCGGGCCAGGGCCGAGACCGAGTGCTCCCCTTCCAGGGTGCGCAGGACGATGTCCCGCCGGGTGGCATCCGCCAGGGCTCGGAACACCCGGTCTGCTCGTCGGTCCGCCAGTTCTACAACCATCTGGTTGTAGGTTATGCTGACTCCCGGCCGGGTGCAAGGCGAGCCGTGCGCCCGCCGGCGAGCGCGAGCGAGGATCAGGACCGACCCCCGAACGAGGAGCACAGACCGTGGCCACCGACGAGTTCGAAGTGAAGCGCGAGGCCGACATCGCGGCACCGGCGCAGAAGGTGTTCGACCTGATCGCCGACTTCCATCGGTGGACCGAGTGGTCCCCGTGGGAAGCGCTGGACCCCGGGCTGCAGCGCACGTACTCCGGCGCCGAGTCCGGCGTCGGAGCGATCTACGAGTGGAGCGGCAATCGCAAGGCGGGCCAGGGGCGCATGGAGATCACCGCCGCCGATTCGCCATCGCGCGTCGTGATCGCGCTGCAGTTCCTCAAGCCGTTCAAGTCGAGCAGCACGACGACGTTCGAGGTGACGGGTTCCGGCAGTGGCACCCACGTGATGTGGCGGATGGTCGGTCCGAAGACGTTCCTGACCCGGGTCATGGGCATCTTCAGCAGCATGGACAAGATGGTCGGCCGCGACTTCGAGAAGGGGCTCGCGCAGCTCAGCACCGCCGCCCAGGCGTAGACGCTAGCGAGACCGGCCTGCCGGACGCGTCTGTTCCTCGGGACGCAGGTCGACCCGGCGGAGCAGCTGCGCGTTGAGCGCGACCACGATCGTCGAGAGGCTCATGAGGATCGCCCCGACCGCCGGCGACAACGTGAAGCCGATCGGTGCGAGGACCCCCGCAGCGAGCGGAATCGCGAACACGTTGTACCCGGCGCCCCACGCGAGGTTCTGCACCATCTTTCGGTAGCTGGCGTCAGAGAGCCTCATCACACCGATCACGGACCGCGGGTCCGACGACGCCAGGACGACCCCGGCAGACTCGATCGCCACGTCGGTCCCGGCCCCGATCGCAAGGCCGACATCGGCACGTGCCAGCGCCGGCGCGTCGTTCACCCCGTCGCCGACCATCGCGACGCGCAAGTCACGCGCCTGGAGGTCGGCGACGGCATGTTCCTTGTCCTCGGGCAGGACTTCGGCAAAGACCTCGTCGATGCCCAGCTCGGCGCCGACACCGTCGGCTACTTGCTGCGCGTCACCGGTGATCATCACCACTCGCACGCCGCGGCCGTGCAGGCCCTCGACCGCGGCCCGCGCCTCGGGGCGGATCTCATCTTCGAGTGCCAACGCACCGATGATGCCGTCGTCGCGCACCACGTAGAGGACGGCCGCGCCGCGCTGCTTCCACTCCCCCACCTGTTCGCCCAGCGCACCCTGCTCGGACAGCTGCCGCTCCCGGAGCAGGGCCGGGCCTCCGACCGCTACTCGAGCACCGTCGACGGTCGCCTCGACACCTCGCCCGGTGATGGACCGGAAGTCGGTGGCAACCGGGAGCGCCCCGTGCGCGCTCGCCGCCGTGACGATCGCCCGGGCGAGCGGGTGCTCACTGTCGGACTCGACCGCGGCGGCGAGCCCGAGGAGCTCATCCGTCGAGGCGACCGTCGGGACCCCGGCGAGCGCGACGTCCGTGACGACGTGCGCCCCCTTCGTGAGCGTGCCGGTCTTGTCGAAGAGCACGGCCGTGACGAGGCGCATCCGCTCGAGTGCGAGCCGGTCCTTCACGAGGATCCCGGCACGCGCGGCCACCGCCGTCGAGAGTGCGATCACCAGGGGGATCGCCAGGCCCAGGGCGTGTGGGCACACGATCACGAGCACGGTGACGGTGCGCTCGACCGCGGCATCCGCGTCACCGAGTGCCATCCAGATGACGAAGGTGATCACGCCCGACGCGGTCGCGACGTAGAAGAGCAGCGCTGCCGCCCGATCCGCGAGCGCCTGCGCCCGAGAGCTCGAAGCCTGCGCCTCCTCCACCAGCCGCTGGATGCCGGCGAGCGCCGTGTCGTCGCCGACTGCATCCACTCGGACCCGGATCGCGGAGTCGGTCGCGATCGTCCCGGCGACGACGCGCTCCCCGTCGGCTTTGGCGACCGGCCGCGACTCTCCCGTCACCATGGACTCGTCGATCTCGGCCTCGCCCTGGATGATCACGCCGTCGGCAGGGATGCGCGCGCCGGGACGAATCAGCACGATGTCGCCGACCGAGAGCTCCGCGAGTCGGACCGTCTCGATCTCGCCCGCAGCCGTCACCCGGTCGGCTTCGTCGGGGAGGAGTGCGGCGAGCGCGCTCGAGCGCACCCTGTGCCTGGCCGATCGCCTTCATCTCGAGCCAGTGGCCCAGCAACATGATGACGACGAGAAGCGCGAGCTCCCACCAGAAGTCCAGATCGAGGTTGCCGACGCCGAAGCTCGTCGCGAGGCTCGCGACGAACGCGACCGTGATCGCCAGACCGATCAGCAGCATCATCCCGGGGCGGCGGGTGCGGATCTCGTGCGCCGCGCCGCTCAGGAACGGCCAGCCACCGAAGAAGAAGATGACCGTCCCCAGCACTGGTGGGATCCAGTCGGCGCCCGAGGGCACGTCGTACCCGACGAGGTCTGCGAACATGCCGGAGAAGGCGACCACCGGGATCGCCAGGAGCAGGTTCCACCAGAACAGCCGTCGGAACTGCTCCGCGTGATCGTGGTGCGCGCCCTGATGGTCGTGTCCGCCGTTCGCCGCCGTTGCGTGCTCGTGCGCGTGATCGGTCATGGACGTCATCGCGCGCGACTCCGCGCTCGGGTGCTCGACGTCTGGTTCGCGACCTTGCTGATGGAGATGAGCTCGGCGAGGCAGTGCTCCAGGAGCGGTTCCGGGAAGGTCTCCGCGAGCCGGTAGTAGACGACCCTCCCGTCCTTGCGCGTCTGGACCATCCCGGACGTCCGCAGCATCCGCAGGCCATAGCTCGCGGCGTCCTCGCTGACGTCGAGGGCGAGGGCGACGTCGCCGACACAGAGCTCCTCGACCACGTCGAGGGCGTAGAGGATGCGGACCCGCACCGGATCCCCCAGCAGGGCGAGGAGCCCCGAGAGGCGCGTGGCGTCGTCGGCACCGATGACCCGCCGCTGCGCCTCACGAACTCGGCCGGGGTCGACTGGATGTGCGTGATCGAGGTTCGTTCGCATATCCGTATACTCGCACGGATATACGGATAGGTCAAGAGGCGGCGAAAGGGACCTTCGTCTCTGTGCCGCCACGCCCGGTACTCGTACCGTCGACCTCAGGATGGCTTCGACACGGCGTGAGTTCCTCAGGATCGCAGGCGGCGCCGCCGCGGCGACCGGCGCCGCACCGTTCCTCCGGGCATTCGAGCAGGCCGGCGCGACCACCCTCGCGACCCGCTTGCCGCAACCGACGGTGCACACGAGCGAGAACGGGCGGCTCGACGTTGCGCTCGTGGCTC
>CAVRGH010000008.1:0-7611 GCA_963720675.1 uncultured Acidimicrobiia bacterium
GCGGCCGTTCCTCGACTCGACGGTCAGCCGTCGGCGGCGACGGCCCGCGGCTCCTCGAACGGGATGCGCGGTGCATCCGCCCACAACCGATCGAGGTCGTAGTACGCGCGCGTCTCGTCGAGGAAGACATGGACGACGATGTCGCCGTAGTCGAGCAGCACCCAGGAGAGGTCGTCACGACCCTCGGAGTTGATCGGCTTCGAGCCGTCGTGCCGCTTGAGGCGCGAGCTCGATCTCGTCGACGATCGTGCGCGCCTGCCGGGTGTTGGTCGCGCTGACCAGCACGAAGCACTCGATGATCGAGATGATCGGTCCGACGTCCAGGACCACGATCTCGAGACCGCTCTTGGCCGAGGCGGCGGCCGCGGCGACGAGTGCTCGGGTGGAGGCGTCCGATGCCGGGCTGGTCAAGCGGTCGGCTTCCCGGTGGCCAGGCTCAAGGACAGGAGCTCCCGGACGTCATGATCCCCGAGCATAGAGCCCGCGATCGCGGATCTGGCGCACGACGGCAGACGGGACGAGGCCCGCCACCGGGAAGCCTCGCTGCAAGCGGCTTCGGACCTCGGTCGACGAGACGTCGAGGCGCGGGATGGCCAGGTGCTCGACGCTCCACCCGTCACCGGGAGGCACGGCGTGCTCACCCTCCCGCTCGATCACGACGACCGTCGCGAGGTCCCGGGTGTCGTCGAGCCGGCGCCACGTCGACATGTTCGCGACCGCGTCCGCCCCGAGGAGGAGGAACAGGTCCCGCCCCGGCGCGGCGAGGTCCTCGAGGGTGTCGGCCGTCACCGACGCACCCTCCCGCTCGACCTCGAGCGCGCTGGCCTCGAGCCCCTCGACCTCGGCGACCGCGGCCTCGACGAGCGCGAGCCGGTCCGCGGCGGAGGCGATGACCTCGCCCCGCTTCTGCCACGGGTCCCCGGCGACGACGAGCAACACACGGTCGAGCGTCAGTGCTGCCCGAGCGTCCGACGCGGCGACGAGATGCCCGACGTGGACGGGGTCGAACGTCCCGCCCAGCACGCCCACCCGTTCGATCGGGCGTTCCTTCGGTGTCGCCACCCGAGGGAGCATACGGGCCGATTCGGGGGCACCCGGTGGCGTTCACCTCGCCGTCACATGTCCGAAATGCGGGCCGCGTACCCTGCCTCGCATGAAGCTGGGCTCGAGATGACCGAGAACACGACCCACGTCCTCGTGCGCGTCTGGCTGCCGGACCGGCCCGGTGCCCTGGGTCTCGTCGCGGCCCGGATCGGCGCCGTCGGTGGCGACATCGTCGGCATCGACGTCCTGGAGCGTTCCGAGGGGATCGCGGTCGACGAGTTCGCCGTCGCACTCCCGAGCCTCGAGGTCCTGGAGCTGCTGGCCAAGGAGATCGAACAGGTCGACGGCACGTCCGTGGAGGAGTTCCGGGTGGTCGAGGCCTTCCCCGACCCCCGGCTCGACGCGCTCGAGTCGGCCACGCAGCTGTGCGAGGCCGACTCGGTGGAGGAGCTGTGCGCGACGCTCGTCGGACACCTCCGCCGTGAGTTCCTCGCGGGCTGGGTGGCGCTCCTCGGGGACGGTGCCGTCCTCGCCGCGTCGGGTGACACGCATCCGGCAGCGGAGTTCCTCTCGATGCTCGTCGCGGGGACGTCGGCGTCGCCGATGGTCGCCGACGGCACGACGGGACCCGAAGACCTGCTCGTCGCCGCGCTGGGCACGCATGACGCGACGCTGCTCGTCGGCCGCGACGGACATCCGTTCCGTCGTCGCGAGCGCGCGCAGCTCACCGCGCTGGCACGGATCGCCGATCGCACCTGGACCTTGTTGGAGGGGTAGACCAGGGCCGTGACCACGGCCGTCGTCGCCTTCACCCGCGACCTGCGGGTGCACGACAACCCCGCACTCGCGGCAGCTCGTGCGTCCGCCGATGCCATCGTGCCCGCGTTCGTGTTCGACGACACCTTGCTCGCGGGCTCGTTCAACCGCCCGAACCGAGCGACGTTCCTCGTCGAGTCGCTGCGTGACCTCGACGTGGCCCTTCAGGAACGTGGCGGGGCGCTCACCCTCCGCCGTGGGCGGTGGACCGACGAGGTGCTCCGACTCGCGCGGGACACGGGCGCGACGGCGGTCCATGTCGCGGACGACGCCAGTGGCTTCGCCCGCCACCGACTGGCCGCGCTCGAACGCAGCGCGGCCGACGCACGAATCGCCGTCGTCCGGCACGACGCGCTCACGGTCGTGCCACCGGGCGCGGTGGTCCCACCCTCCGGTACCCACTACCAGGTGTTCACGCCCTACTTCCGGAAGTGGAGCGCGCGTGCGTGGCGCGCCATCGCTCGTACTCCCGACGCGATCACCGTGCCTCCAGGAATCGCTTCGCTCGAGCTCCCCGACGCCGCGGACCTCGCGCCCGGCGCACGCTCCCCCGAGGTCATGCCGGGCGGCGAGTCCGAGGCCCGACGGCGGCTCAACGGCTGGACGCGCGCGGGGCTCGCGACGTACGGCGACCGCCACGACGACCTCCCCGGCGACGCCACGTCGCGAATGAGCGCCTACCTGCATTTCGGGTGCGTCTCGCCATTGGAGGTCGCGACGAAGCTGCGGAACCGCGAGGGCGGCGAGCCGTTCGTCCGCCAGCTGTGTTGGCGTGACTTCTACCTCCAGGTGCTCGCGGCCCGGCCGGACGCGGCCTGGCAGGACTACAAGCACCGTGGCGACCGCTGGAACGACGACCCGGATGCGCTGACCGTGTGGCGGGAGGGCCGCACCGGCTTCCCGGTCGTCGACGCCGGCATGCGGCAGCTGGTCCGCGAGGGATTCATGCACAACCGCGCCCGCATGGTCGTGGCTTCGTTCCTCACCAAGGACCTGTACGTCGACTGGCGCGCCGGCGCCGCGCACTTCCTCGACTGGCTCGTCGACGGCGACGTGGCGAACAACAACCTGAACTGGCAGTGGACGGCGGGCACGGGCACGGACTCGAACCCGCACCGCGTGTTCAACCCGACGGTCCAGGGCACGCGCTTCGACCCGCAGGGCGACTACGTGCGGCGCTACGTCGAGGAGCTCGCCGACGTCCCGGGGAAGGCCGTCCACGATCCCGACCCCGAGACCCGGCATCGGGTCGGGTACCCGCCTCCGATCGTCGATCACCGCGAGGCGATCGAGGAGTACAAGACGCGGCGAGCGACCACGACCTAGGCCATCTCGTGCGCGAGCTGGTCGCCCTGGCGGCCAGTCCGCACACGGGAACGTTCACTCGTCGTCGGGCGAGTCCCGCCAGACGATCGGGACGACGGTCTGGCTGCCGGACAGTCCCTTCAGCGACACCTCACGGGCGTCGCCGTACGCCGCCGCGTCCGGCGCGGCGAGGCGCACGTCCTCGGTCGCGAAGATCTCGCCACCGGCCGCGGCGTCGGCAACCCGTGCAGCGATGATCACCGTCCGCCCGAAGAAGTCGTCGCCCTCCCGGATCGTTCGGCCCGTGTGCAGCCCGATCCGCACCCGGAGATCACCGGCATCGGCGCCGAAGTCGTGCGCCGAGATCGCGCGCTGGATCGCCGTGGCGCAGCCCACGGCTGCGGCTGCGCTCGGGAACGCGAGCATGAAGCCATCGCCCTGGCTCTTCACCTCCGTGCCCCCGCGAGCGCCGAGCTCGCGACGCAGCAGCTCATTGTGCGAGTGCAACACGTGCTGGCTGGCGACATCGCCGAGCCGGTCGGTCATCGAGGAGTAGCCCTCGATGTCGGAGAACAGCAGGGTGACTCGGCCTTCGGCAGACGCGACGCCGTCGAGATCCGGTCGGTCGCGCGAGACCGACGCAGCAACGGCATCGATCGATGCATCGGACGACGAGCCCGAAGCGATTCCCTGGAGGTCGAGCTTGATCGCAAGCACCTCCTCGACGAGCGCGGGCATTCCGATCTCGTACGCCGCGTCGAGGGACTGGTTCAGGACGCTGAGCGCCCGGGAACGGTCTTCGTCCGCGTCTCGAGCGAGGAGCGCTCGAGCGAGATCGAGGCGCGTACGCGCGACCCACGAACGGGCCTCGAACGCGTCGAGCATCTCGACTGCTGTGTCGAGGTGGCGGACCGCGTCCTCGGCCCGGCCGAGTGCGAGGGCGAGCATCCCGACATACCGATCGGTGACGCCGTGGTAGGCGGTCGGCCCGAGGCCGACCCCCCGGCTGCCCAGCACCTCCATCAGCTCGAGCAACACCGAACAGGATTCGAGGTCTCCGACGAGCGCGGCGGCCTCCGCCGCGGCCGCGAGCGCATACGGGCGACTCACGTCGTTCGCCATGCCACCGAAGCGGTCTCGCCCCAGCACCTCGAGCTCGGCCCGTGCTCCCTCGCGGTCCCCGATGATCGCGAGGAGCTGGGCGAGCCCACAGCGCCAGGCCGCGATCTCCGGCAGCGCCTCGACGATGGCCCGGGTGGAGCCCAGGAACTCGACGAGGCGGCCCTGCTCCCGGCGGAGCGGCATGACGGTGACGCCGTAGTTGCTGATCAGGCCCCGATCCTGCAATCGCCGTCCGATGTCGAGCATCTCGTCGGCGTCGGCCTCGGCCTGGTCGTACTCGCCGCGCAGGATCGCAACCGTGCCGCGGAACTGGGCGGCCGCTCCCAGCTGCACCGGCGATCGGCTCGCTCGAGCGAGCCGGTCCGCATCGGCGAGCGCGAGATCGAGCAGCTGCAGGTCGCCAAAGGCCAACGCGTGGATCCCACGACTGACTGCGAGCGAGAAGAGCATGTCCCGGTCACCCGCGAGCTCCGCGAACCGGTGGGCCTCGGACAGCTGCTCCCGCATCGCCGCTTCGTCCTCGTTCGGTCGGACCTGCCACATGCGCGCCTGGAGCGCGCGGGCGAGCGCGAGGGGATCGTCCGTGCGGCGCGCTGCTGCCACCGCTTCCTCGGCGAGACGGTCGTACCGCTCGGCATCGAAGAACAGCACCAGGGCGGCGAGCTGCGAGCAGAGCCGGGCGCGCAGCGAGAGATCGGACTCGCCGAGCTGCTCGATCGCTTCCTCGAGGAGGGCGACGAGCTCCGGCTCCCGCGTCCCGCCGAGGGCTCCATAGCTGCGAGCGAGGGCGGCTTCGGCCAACAGCGAGGCGTCACCTGCGACGCGGGCGAGGTCGGTGACCTCCTCGAGGACCCGCGCGGCTCGTTCGGTCTCACCGCCGCGGTCGAGCGCAGCTCCCAGCGCCAGGAGGAGACGAGTGCGCTGCTCGATGGCCGCTCCGTCATCGAGCTCGAGGGCCTGGAGCGCCTGGTCGTAGTAGCGCGCGGCCTCCTCGTGCGCCGCTTGATCGGCGGCCCGATCGCCGGCTCGAGTCGAGTACTCGACGGCCTTCTCGACTCCGCCACCCGGCGCCGCCTGGAACCAGTGGTACGCGAGCTCGGGGAGCACGGCGTCGGCCTGCGAACCCCGGCCGGCCTCGAGTGCCTCCCCGATCTGGCGGTGGAGCCGAACTCGCCTCGGGGTGCTCAGCTCGCTATAGAGCGTCTGGCGGATGAGGGCGTGCGTGAACTCGTACGCCCCGGCCAGCGTCGGCCGTTCGCGCACGATCTGGGCGTCGAGGGCATCGTCGAGCAGGTCGAGGACCGCGTCTTCGCCGTCGCCGGTGACCTTCGCGACGAGGTCGGGCACGAATCCGCCGGGCATCGCCGCGGCCACCGTCAGCATCCGGTTGCACTCCTCCGAGAGCCGGCTCAGCCGTCGGCCGATCACCTCGCGTACTCCTTCGGGGAGGTTGGCCTCGATCGACTCGAGGGTGCCGACCCACCGGCCGTCCACGAGCTGGAGCGCGCCACTCTCGGTCAGATGCCGCAGGACCTCGGCCACGAAGAACGGATTCCCTTCGGTGGCCCGGTAGATCGTGTCGGCGAAGACGTCGGGGGTCTCCTGCTCGCCGATCGCCTCGATGAGCGCCTTCACGTCGTCGCGCGACATGCCGCGCAACAGCACCCGCTCGTAGAGCCGCTCTCGACGAAGCGCGGCGATGGCGTCGGCCAGCGGATGCTGCCGGTCGAGGTCGACGTCGCGGTACGTGCCGATGATGAGCACGCGCTCGTTGCGCAGGTTGCGAGCGAGGTACTGCAACAGCATGAGTGACGGCTTGTCGGCCCAGTGCAAGTCGTCGAGCACGAGGACTATCGGGTCCGAGCGCGACGCCTGCGCCAGGAACGTCGAGATGCCGTCGAAGAGGCGGAGTCTCTCGGCATCACCCTCGAGCGGCGGCGATGGCGGGAGATCCGGGAAGCGCTGCCGTACCTCGGAGACGAGCGTCGCGACCTCGGGGCCGCCGGAGCCGAGCTCGGGCCCGAGCTGCTCGTCCGACCGACTTCGGACATAGGCGCGGAACGCCTCGACGAATGGAAGGTATGCGACGCCCACCTCACCGTCGTAGCTGTGCCCCCAGACCACCTGGGCGCCGCGGACCGAGGCATAGGTCGCGACCTCCTCGACGAGACGGGTCTTCCCGATCCCGGGCTCGCCGACCACGAGCACCATGCGGCTGCGCCCGGACAACGCCTCGTCGCACGCAGTCCGCGCGACGGCGAGCTCCTCGCTGCGGCCGACGAATCGTCGCCAGTCACCGGCCGTGAGCAGGCCGCCGCCACCGGCGAGCTCCGCCGCGACCACAGGTTCCAGGGAGACATCCCGGAGACGGCGCAGCTCAGCGGCGACGTCCCCCGCCGCGTCGGGTCGATCGCTCGGATCCTTCGAGAGCAGGCGCACGACGAGCCCGTCGAGAGCGGCGGGCACGCCGGGTGTGTGCCACGTCGTGGCGACGGGCGCGGTGTTCAGGTGCTGCGAGATCACCGCGACCGCGTCGTCACCGAGGAACGGCGGGCGACCGGTCAACAGCTCATACAGCACGACGCCCAGCGAATAGAGGTCGGCCCGCGCATCGGGGTTGCGCCCGACCGCCTGCTCGGGTGCGAGGTACGCGACCGTGCCGACCACCATCCCCTCGGTCGTGAGGCGCGACTGGTCGGCCATCGCGGCGAGCCCGAAATCTCCGAGCTTCGCCGTGCCGTCGTTCGCCAGCCAGACGTTGGCGGGCTTGACGTCGCGATGGACGATCCCGAGGCCGTGCGCATGGTCGAGCGCGAGCGCCAGCTCCTCACCGACCCGGAGCACCTCGGGCACCGAGAGGCGTCCGGATTCCTCGCGCTCGAGTCGTTCACCCAAGGTGCCGCCCGCCATGTATTGGGCGATGATCTGTGGGTCACCCGCCTCCTCGACGACGTCGAACACCGTGACGATGTTCGGGTGGTCGCCAAGACGCGCCATGGCCCGCGCCTCGCGGTCGATGCGGTGCCGGCCGGCGTCGTCGAGCCCCTCGGTCTTGATGACGGCGACCGCGACATCCCGGTCGAGGCGCTCGTCGTGCGCCAGGTACACGCGCTTTCGGGTTCCCTCTCCGAGCAGGCGCTGGACTCGGTAGCGACCGCCCCCGAGCAGCGTCGGGGTCGAGGCGGGCGGCTCGGCCGCGAGCAGGCTCCCACCGCAGGAGTCGCAGAAGCGGGCGCCCTCGCGATTCTCGTGACCGCATGCACCACATTCCACAGGGCGCATCGTAGGGACGATCAGGCCGCCCGGCCCGTTCAGCCCTCTGCG
>CAVRGH010000009.1:0-31694 GCA_963720675.1 uncultured Acidimicrobiia bacterium
TGGACGACAAGGCCGCCGAGAAGCTCCTGGCGCCCACCGAACCGAAGGTCGTGACCCTGACGGTCAAGAACTGAGCCCGGTCAGTGGCTGACCGGACGCTCACTCCTCGTCGGTGACCGGCCCGAGGTCCTTGATGGTGGCGACGGCGGAGCGCGTGAACACCCGCGTCCCCGTCGACTCGTCCTCGGGGATGTCGGCATCGAAGAACTCCACCAGCGCGTCGCCCTCCTCGTAGCGCGACGCGGCGATGATCTCGGACACACGCTCCCTGAAGCTCACCTGGTAGCGACGTCGCTTCATCAGGAGACGCTCTGGCGCTGCAGCTGCGCGGCGAGGCGCCCGCCCCAGCTCACTGCGTGGAGCTCCTCGTCGTCCTCGAGGTGGTTCTCCTTGGTGACGAGGAAGCTCTCCGGCTCGACGACCAGGGTGCAGCCGTGCTTCTCGAGCCGCTTGCCGATGCCCTTCGAAGCCCGCCCGGTGAAGGCCGGCGGCCCCTCCATCCGAGTGTCGAACGCCGCCGCTTGCGTGTCGAGCCGGTCGAGACCGTCGAACCAGTCGCGCAGACCTACACCCTCGGCGTCGGGGTCGAGCTCGAGCCCGCTGCCGGGCTTCTCGGCCGCTTCGACCGCCGCCTTCCGGGTGCTGTCGCGGGTCAGGCCATGCACGTGGGTGGGACCACCCACGACGAGGAGTCCCGCGTCGGCCAGCGCCGCGACATCGGCCGTGCGCGACCGGCAGCACCAAGACTTCGTTGCCGGCGTCCTCGATCCCTCGACCGATCGCGTCGGCGATCAGGTGGGTGTTGCCGTACATCGACTCGTAGACGACGACGACCTTCATCCTTCCTCCTTCACGCTTCGTCCGGGCTCCACGCACGGTCCCGACCTCTCCGTGCACTCTCGCGAGCACAGCCGGTCCGGTCCAGGGTCGAAGGTCCCACGCCGGTCCCGCACCTCGCCCGGCGGCCGATCCTGTAGTAGCAAGGAGGATTCCCGGTTCGGGCGGAGGGGCTTCATGCGGCGTGTCCTGGTGATCCTGAGCGTGGCGGGCCTGGCCTGCACCGCATTCGCAACAGTCGGCGCCGGCCCGGCCGCCGCGGCACCGGGCGCGATCGTGCAGCTTGCCGGTCTCGACTCCGGGATCGAGTGCCCGCTCGCCCGCATCGACCTGGCCAGCGGACAGGTGAGCGAAGTCTCGTCCGACATGGGGATCTGCTCGGCAGATCTCGCGCTCGGGCCCGACGGCACGCTCTACGGCGTCGACGGCCGGAACCGCGAGCTGCTCACCTACGACACCGACCCGGCCTCGGCGGGCTACGGCACCTCGACCGTGGTCGGCCCCCTCGGCACCGAAGGTCGCAGCACCGCCAGTGGGCTCACCTTCGACGCGTCCGGCGCACTGTGGATGGTCACCAGCGGCCTCGGTCCGTTCTCGACCGAGACACCGCCCGACGCGCAGGCCGAGCCGTGCCTGTTCTTCTCCTGCCTCTACCAGGTCGACCCCGCGAGCGGGGCGGCGAGCCTCGTCGCCGAGGTCTCCACCGACGTCCCCGACGACACGGTGTTCGTCGGCAGCCTCGCGGGCGCGTGCACCGGGCAGGTGTACCTGGAGTACGCGACCACACTCCTGCAACCGGGCACCCTCGACGCCGCGACCAGCACGACCACGACGACGACCGACGACGCGAGCGGGACCGCCGACACCCCCGACGAGGTGCACGGACTCCCAGTGGCGTTCGACGGCTTCAACCTCGGGATCCTGGGAACGAGCGACGGTCGGGTGGCCGGCATCGGCCCCGACGGGGACCAGGTCCAGGTCGAGCACATCGACTTCAGCGCCGACCAGGTGCTCTACGGGATCGACGACTTCATCGTCACCACCTCGTCGGGCGGAGCAGGTGCCCAGGCCCCTCCCCCCCAGTCCGTGTACACGGTGAACCGCGGCACGGGCGCGGCGACGGCAGTCGCCGGCGTCACCGACCTGCCCGAGAACTCGTTCATCCTGTCGCTCGCGGTGGCGCCGGTGCGTCCGTGCGTGGAGGAGCTCCCGATCACCTTCACCGGCTGAGCCGCAGCGGGCCCGCGCTCCGGGCCGCTACGAGGCGGGCTCGGAACCCACGACCCCCACGAAGCTCACGCACTCGCCGGGCGACCCGCCGAGGTTGTGGGTGAGCGCGAGCTTCTTGCCGGCTGCGACCGTCCCCACCTGGCGATCGCCCGCCTCGCTCCGCAGCTGGAGCCAGCACTCGAAGAGCATCCGGAGCCCCGATGCGCCGATGGGGTGTCCGAACGCCTTCAGCCCGCCATCGGGGTTCACCGGCAGCTCACCGTCCCGGTCGAACGTCCCCGCGAGGACCTCCTTCCAGGCGAACCCGCGCTCGGCAAAGCCGAGGTCCTCCATCAGCACCAGCTCCGTGGGCGTGAAGCAGTCGTGCACCTCGGCCATCGCGAGCTCGGCTCGCGGGTCGGTGATGCCGGCTTGCCGGTAGGCATCGGTTGCGGCCGCGACGACCTCCGGGAACGACGTGTAGTCGTACTCGCTGTCGACGACCCCCGTCGCCGGTCCGGCGACGAACGACAGCCCCTTCACGTAGAGCGGGTGCTCCGTGTACCGGTGCGCGTCCTCGGCGCGCACGACGATCGCCGCCGCGGCACCGTCCGAGACTCCGGAGCAGTCGAAGATGCCGAGGTTCCCTGCCATGATCGGGGAGCACGCGATGGTCTCCTTCGCCACCTCACGACGGAACTGCGCGCGCGGGTTCAGGGCCCCGTTCTGGTGGTTCTTCCACGCGATGCGCGTCAGCACGTCCTTGAACTCCGCACTGTCGACCCCGTACTTGCGGCAGTAGGCGGGTCCGAGGAGGCTGAACAGCGCCGGCGCGCTCAGGTCGGCCGTCGTCCCGTCGTCCGGCGGGCTGCTGACCACGAGACCCGAGAACCCGCCGTCCTTCAGCTTCTCCACGCCGGTGGCCATCGCGATGTCGAACGCGCCCGACGCGACCGCGTAGCAGGCGTTGCGGAACGACTCCGACCCGGTGGCGCACATGTTCTCGACCCGCGTCACCGGCTTGTAGTCGATGCGCAACGGTCGGGAGAGGGTCAGGCCCGAGATCCCCGAGCCCATCGTGCCGACCCAGTAGGCGTCGACGTCTTCTTTGGCGACATCGGCCGACGTGAGCGCGTCGCCCACTGCATCCACGAGCAGGTCGTCCGCGCTCTTGTCCCAGTGCTCGCCGAACGGCGTGCATCCCATCCCCACGATCGCCACACGATCCCGAATGCCATGGCTCGCCATCAGTCGCCTCGCTTCGTCTCGCCGGACCCAGCCGTCCCGCCCGCAGTGCGCTCCGGGCGGCCCTTCCAGAAGTAATTGTGCACCGACTGCGCGGTGCTCACCCGTCGGAACGTCATCTCGATACGGTCCCCGATCGCCACCCGGTCCGGTTCCACGTCGGTGAGCGCGCACCGGAAGCGCCCGCCACCCTCGAAGTCGAGCACCGCGGCCACGAGCGGCGGGCTCGGCGTGAAGGCGAGCCGGTCGATCGTGAAGGTGGCGATGGTGGCGGTGGCATCGGCCATGGCGACCTCACGCATGCGGTCCACCGCGGCACAACGGGCGCAGACCCGCGGCGGGCGGGAGGTGCCGCTCGCCGCACTCCTGGCACACCGAACCACTGAACGCGAACTTCCACGGGTCACGGCGCAACGAGGGCGGAGCCGCCGGGGCCACGGGATCCGGCCGGCGCGGCGGCTCGCGCTCGAGCATCCCGCGCCAGGTGAGGAACGTCTCGTACGAGAGGCCGGTGCGGGCCGCGGCGCGCTGGTCGGCAACCGACCAGCGCGGCCGGTGCGCTCCGAGCGCGTCGGTCGTCTCGAGGATCATCACGTCGGCCCCGTCGGCCAGGGTCACGATCGCGACCCGCTCACCGGGAGCGGCGCGCTCGAAGAGGTCAGCGAGGAGCAGGGCCCCGTGCGGGGTCCCGGTGTTCCCGATCTCGGAGCCGAGGTCGGGGACGAGCGCCTCGGCGCGGGTCCCCAGCGATCGGGCGACCACGCGCACGGCGCGGGCATGGACGCCGGTGACCACGACGTGCGCGAGCGCGTCCGGGGTCGTGTCCGCCGCCTTGCAGGCGTCTGCGAACGCGGCCTGCGCGACGGGAACGTACGCGTGCTCACCGAAGCGCTCCTCCCAGACGTGGGCGGCCGGCTCCCCGGGGAGCTTCCACCGGTCGAGGAACTCCAGCGTCGCCGCGCCCCAGCCGATCGGGCGCGCCTGGTCGCCCGGCCCGTCCGGCGCGAACAGCAGGGCAGCTGCCCCGTCGCCGCTGTCGCGCTCGTCGGCTCCCCCGGGCAGGCCCGTCCGCACGTCGGACAGGACCACCAGCGTCGGCTCCGTGGCATCGGCCGCGAGGCGGATCGCGCCGGCCCCCGACCGCACGGCACCGCCGACGTCGTACGCGCTCGTCGCCGGGTCGAGCCCGAGCGCGGCGTGGATCGCCGTGGCGTTGGTCTTCTCGACGTAGGCCGGCGACGCCGTCGCGAACAGCAGACGACGTGGGCGCATTGCCGGCGGGATGCCCGCGAGCGCGCTCCGCGCGGCCTCGACCCCCATCGTCGTCGAGTCCTCGTCGTAGGAGGCGACGGCTCTCGACCCGGGCGCGGGGGGCGTCCCGAGCGCAGCGGCGATGGCGCTCCGCTCGAGCCGCTGCTCGGGTAGGTAGACGCCGATGGCGACGAGACCCATGCGGGCGCTCCTCGAGTCGGGGCCGGGTGCTCCGGCCGGGCGATCCCGGTCACCCGAAAGGTAAACTGCGACTCACATCGGCCGCCAGCCCACCGCATCGGCCGCTGAGTCCCGGCCCCGGGACCTTGCAAGGGCCCGGACGCACGGCCCGGGCCCAGGGGTTCGGGCCTAGGGGGTTCGGGCCTAGGGGGTTCGGGCCCAGGGGGTTCGGGCCCACGGGGTTCCGGGCCCAACGGAAAGGACGCAGCAGGGTGACCGCTCCGAGAACCGCTCCGGCCTCGGGCCGAGGCACCCGGCGAGAGGCGATGCTCGACGCGGCGGCGAAGCTCTTCTCCACCCGCGGGTACGTCGACACCGGCATCGACGACATCGGTGAAGCGGTCGGCGTCACCGGACCTGCGGTGTACCGGCACTTCGCGAGCAAGGACGCCCTGCTCGTCGCCGTGCTGGAGCGAGCCGTCGAGCACTCGGAGTCCATCCTGCCCCGGGCCCTCGACGAAGCGCGCTCGCCCGAGGACGCGCTCGCCCGGCTGGTCGACTACACCGTCGCTGACTGCATCGCGGACCGGGAGCTCACCGCCATCTACTGGCAGGAGTCGCGCAACCTCCCGACCGCGCGTCGGCGCCGCTTCGAGCGGGTCCAGCGCGAGCTGATCGAGGCATACGCGAAGATCCTGCGCGCCGTCCGCCCCGAGCTGACGCCCAGCGAGGCCCGGATGGCGGTCTACGCGGCGAGTGCGCTGATGCGCTCGGTCGCCAACCGCGAGAGCAGCCTCCCCGAACCGGCGCTCCAACGATTGCTGTCGTCGATGGCGCGGTCCGCACTCCTGGGCGCGGAGACGAGCGAAGCCCCGTAGCGGCCGAGGCGGCGGGTCCGGCTCGGCTAGCCCAGCTCCGGAGGACGCGGCGTGTGCTTCCCGTCGCTCCAGCTCGGTGCGCGCTTCTCCATGCGGGCCATCACGCCCTCCATCGCGTCAGGGCGCGACCCGAGCCACCAGATGAGCTTCGTCTCCTTCGAGATCGCGGCCGGCCGTTCCTCGGCGTCGGCGAACTCGTGGACGAGGCGCTTGGTCACCGCGACCGCGAGCGGCGACGTGTTGTCCGCGATGTCATGGGCGAGCTCGAGGGTCTCGGCGAGGACCCGGTCGGCCGGGAACGCCCGCGCGCAGAGGCCGATCGCCGCCGCCTCGGCCCCGGTGAACGCACGACCCGACAACAGCAGCTCGAGCGCTCTCGGGAGCCCCACGATCCTCGGAACGAGCCAGGTCGAGTTGGCGTCCGGCGCGACTCCGAGGCGCGTGAACATGAACTGCAGCCGGGCGTCCTCGGCCACGTAGCAGCAGTCGAACAGCAGCGGCAGCGTGAGGCCGGCGCCGACCGCCGCACCGTTGATCGCTCCGAGCACCGGGGTCGCCAGCTCCCAGAACGCGATCGACTCCCAGATGCTGTCCGAGGTCACACCCAGGGCGCGGTCGTGCTCGGCCTGGAAGTCGGCACCGAAGCCTCCTTCGGTGAGGTCGATCCCGCTGCAGAACGCCTTCCCGGCGCCCGTGACCACGATGGCCCGCACGCTCTCGTCTTCGTCGAGCGCCCAGATCGCCTCGTGCATCTCGGCCTGCATGCGCAACGTGATCGCGTTGCGCGCCTCGGGGCGGTGCATCGTGACGGTCGCCACGCCCCCCTCGACCTCCACCTGGATCGTCTCGTACGCCACCGTGCGTTCCCTCCCGGTCGGTCGGTCGGTCAGTCAGTCAGTCGGTCAGCCGGTCACGAAGGCTGCGGCCTCGCGATCCCACGTGGCCTCGCTCAGCGCGCGTTCGCGCAGCTTCACCTTCTGCGTGCGCATCGTCGCCTCGGTCTTGGGCAACGACGCGACGAACTCGACATACCGCGGCACCATGAACTTCGGCATCCGGGGCACGAGGAACTCGATCAGCTCCCCGTGGGTCACCTCGGCACCGTCGCGCAGCACGACGCACACCTTCACCTCGTCCTCGGAGTACTCGGAGGGCACTCCGAGCGCCGCGGCCTCGGCCACATCCGGGTGCTGGGCGACCAGCGCCTCCACCTCGAACGACGAGATGTTCTCCCCCCGGCGGCGGATCGCGTCCTTGATCCGGTCGACGAAGTAGTAGTTGCCCTCGACGTCGTAGCGGAACGCGTCGCCCGTGTGGAACCAACCGTTGCGCCATGCCTGGGCGGTGACCTCGGGCATGCCGAAGTAGCCCTGGTTGAGCACCCAGGGCTCGCGCGTGCGCACGATGAGCTCGCCCACCTCGTCGGGACCGAGCGGTTGGTCGTGCTCGTCGACGATCTGCACCTCGTACCCGGCCCAGCCGCTGCAGAGCCTTCCGCAGCTCGTCGAGTTGGCCAGCGCGTAGCCGTCGGAGACGAACGCTCCCCCGATCTCGGTCATGCCGTAGCCGGTGCCGACCTCCACGCCGAAGCGCTCCTTGAACTGGTCGACCTCGGGGACGAGCGGGCCCATCATCACGTGGCGGAGTGGGGTGTCGGCGTCGCCGGGCTGCTCGGGCTGGAGCAGGAGGAACGCCGCGATGGGCCCGACGAGCCCGGCGCCGGTGATGCCGAACGCGCGCACGTCGTCCCAGAAGTGCTCGATCGAGAACTGCTCCCGTACCACCATGCGGGCCTCGAAGAGGGCTGCCTGGTACAGCATCGACTTCCCCGACACGTGGAACGCCGGGTACATCGCGTAGAAGCCCTCACCCGGCGCGACGAAGTCGCGGGGTGCGACGCTCACGAACGACCACAGCGTGCCCCACGGCATGAGCACGCCCTTCGACGGGCCGGTGGTGCCGGACGTGTAGATGATCGCGGCGATGTCCCAGTAGTCCGGGCCCGCGAAGTCGGTCGCCGGCGTGGCGTCGGCGAAGAACTCGGCTCCGGTGAGCACGCGTCCCGCCAGCCCGACCGGCGCTGTGTCCGCGTCGAGGACCACGACGGTGCTCAGCGCGCCCAGGTCGGCGGCGACCTCGGCCAGCTGGGGCACGAACCGCTCGCTCAGCACGAGGGTCGTCGCCTCGGAGTTGTCGATCAGGTAGCGGAGCATCTGACCCCGGTACATGTTGTTCGCCGGCACCTCGATTGCCCCGAGCCAGGTGAGGCCGAGCCACGCGTGGAAGGCCTCGAACGAGTTCGGCAGCATCGTGACGACGTGCTCGCCGGGAGCCACGCCCGCCCGCCGGAAGGCGTCGGCCCAGCGCAGGTTCTCCTCGTGGAGCTCGCGCCGGGTCAGCTCACGGCCGGCGACGTCCTGCATCGCGATGGCGTCGGGCTGCTCGTCGGCCAGGCGCGCCAGCAGGTGCGGCAGGACGTGGTCGCGCTCGAGCATGACCGGTCTCCCGTTCTCCGTTGTCGGTGCAGATCGTCGGCTCGAATGTTAGCGAGCGTTCACTGACGGTAACATCCGCGCCGTGGCCCAGGACAGGGCGGTGCTCCGCGACCTCGAGGCCGAGCAGGCGGACCTCGACGCCACCGTGCAGTCCCTCGACGCGAGCGCGTGGCGCGCCCCGACGCCGGCGGAGGGTTGGGACGTCCGGGACTGCATCGCCCACCTCGCGGTGGCCGAGGACCTTGCCGCGCTGGCCCTCGAGGATCCGGACGGGTTCGCCCGCCGGCTCGACGCGTACCTCACCGACCTCGAGCACACCGAGGCCGCGCTCGTCGAACGCGGCCGGTCGATGGCCGGCGACGACGTGCTCGCGTGGTGGCGAACGGCGCGGCGCGCGACGTTCGCTGCGCTGGGTGCGCGCGACCCGCATGATCGGGTGCCCTGGGTCGCGGGTCCGATGTCGGTCGAGTCGTTCGCCACTGCTCGCCTGATGGAGACGTGGGCGCACGGCACCGACATCCGCGATGCGCTCGACGTCGCGACGCCGGCGACGCCCCGTCTGCGCCACGTCGCCGACCTCGGTGTCCGGACGCGACGCTTCGCGTACGCGGTCCACGGGCTCCCGGTTCCCGATGACGACGTACGCGTCGAGCTGTGGGCACCCGACGGCAGCACCTGGACCTGGGGGACCAGCGCGACCGACACCGTCCGGGGACCCGCGCTCGACTTCTGCCGCGTGGTCACCCAGCGCGCCCACCCCGACGACACCGAGCTCGACATCCGGGGGCGAGCCGCCCACGAGTGGCTCTCGATCGCGCAGGCGTTCGCGGGACCACCGACACGCCCCCGGCCCGGGCGCGGACGGTGACCCCGAGCATCACGGCCCCGACCCCACCGAGGCACGGGCGAGGGCCGTGTCGCGCTCGATCGTCCCGCGGGCGCGCAGGACGACGATGGCACCCGGGATCGTCGGGAGGACCGAGATCGCGAGCGCCACGCCGAGTGAGCCCGTCGCATCGCTGACGCCACCCACGACGAGAGGGCCGAGCGCGCTGCCGAGGGTGAGCAGGAAGGTGAACAGCGCGAAGCCCGTGCCGCGGCTGGCACCGGGCAGCACGTCGGCGGTCGCCGCGGCGAAGTTCGGGAAGCCCAGCGTGAGCAGGAACGCCGCGAGCGTGAGGCCGAGCACCTGCAGCCCCAGCGACGACATCGCGAGCGCCCCGAGCAGCGCGCCCGCTCCGAACACGAGGCTGGCACCCACGAGCAGGATCCGATGCTCGGGGTTGCGGGCCGTGAGCCGGTCGCCGAGCACCCCGCCCAGCACCGACCCCCCGATCCCCGCGGTGAGCGCCACGATCGCGGTCAGCCCGCTCGCGGTCGACTCGCTCACGTCCTGCGTTCGCTCCAGGAAGGTCGGGAGCCAGAAGGCCAGACCGTTGAAGCCCAGGAAGGCGACGGTGAGGCCGACGTAGAGGCGGCGGACGGTCGGGATCCGGAGGGTCGCACGCACGCGCGCGAGCTCACCGCGCACCCCGCCGTGGCGCTCGAGCTCCTCCAGGGGCGCGACCGCGAGCTCCTCGAGGGCGATCTCCGTCTCGGTCCCCGGCTCGACGGCCGCGCTCGCCGCCTCGTCGGGCCGAGCGCGGCCCGGTCGAGCTCCCCGCGCGGCGGCTCGGGCAGGCGCCAGCATGCCGCGGCCACGAGGAGCCCCGGCACCACCATGACCAGGAACGCGACCCGCCACCCGAAGGCCTCGCCCACCACCCCGCCGACGCCGATCCCGATCCCGACGCCGACCAGGTACGCGAGACGCTGGGCGGCGTAGACCCGCCCGCGCAGGCTCGGGGCGTACGAGTCGGCGAGGAGGCTGCTCGCCGGCGGGTTGTCGAGGTGCGTGGCCAGGCCGAGCACGACGCGGAAGGCGAAGAACATCCAGAACGCGATCGCGACCGCGCTCGCGGTGGTGCACACCGCCCACGTCGCGAGGATCAGCCCGAGCACCCGGCCCCGCGGGCGGTGGTCGGCGAGCCAGCCGCCGGGCACGAGCGCGAACAGCCCCGCGATGGCCGCCGCAGTCGCGATCGCGCCGGCCCACGTGTCCGAGAAGCCCCACTCGTCCTGGAGCAGGGGCAGCGCGCCGATCACGACGCTCGCCTCGGCGCCGTCGACCATGTTCACCGCCGTGAGGACCCAGGCCGGACGCCACCCGTAGGGTGCGTCGGCGCGCGGGACTCGACGCCGGGCGTCGACGCGGCTCACGACACCGGTGCGCGTCGATCCAGCCACCCGCGCTCCGCCTCGAGCACGGCGGCCACGCGCACGATCGTGGCCTCGTCGGCGGGCGCGCCGACCACCTGCACGCCCACCGGCAGACCCGCGTCGTCGGTCGCGAGCGGCAGCGACATCGCGGGCTGGCCCGTCGTGTTCCAGAGCGCGGTGAAGGGCGTCAGCGCCCAGAACTCCATCACCCGCTCGATGCCCGCGTCGGTCATCGACCCGATCGGCGGCGGCGGGCCGGCCACGGTCGGTGAGAGGAACACGTCGTAGTCCTCGAAGAACTCGACCGTGCGACGCGACAGGGCCTGCAGCGCCTCGAGCGCGTTGACGAAGTCGACCGCGCGCACCGTCTGGCCCATCTCCACGAGGGTGCGCATCCACGGGTCGAGGGTCTCCGGCGGCGGGTACGGGATCCGCTCGGCCGCCGCGGCATGCTGCGCCGCGAAGATCACCGCCGAGGACATCACGATGTCCTCGGCGTAGCCGGGCGGGACGACCTCATCGACGACGTGACCCTTCGTCTCGAGGATCTCGGCCGCGTCCTGGGCTGCGGCCCGGTTGGCCGCGGCGCAGGCGTCGCGCTCGACCCCAGGATGAGGGTGGAACGCGACGCGCAGCGGCCGCGGCGCTTGTCCGGCCTCCTCGGCGAGCGGCCGCGCGAACGGCGGCGCCCACCACGCGTCGCCGACCGCGGGCCCCGACATCACGTCGAGCAGCGCAGCGGCGTCAGCCACCGTCCGGGCCAGCGGGCCGTTGATCGAGAAGAACTGCTGTGCACCGGGCGACGGCCGAGACCCGACCGCGCTGGGGCTTGAGGCCGACGACCCCGCACCATGCCGACGGGTTGCGGATGGACCCACCGCCGTCGGAGCCCTGGGAGATCGCGCACAGCCCGGCCGCGAGCGCCGCCGCGGCGCCCCCCGACGAGCCACCGCACGTGAGCTCGGGGTTCCAGGGGTTGCGACCCGGTGGGTATCCCGGCGGCTCGCTGATGTTCAGCGGTCCGAACTCCGGCACGATCGTCTTGCCGAGGATGACGAAGCCGGCCCGTCGGCACCGCGCCACCACCTCGTCGTCGTGCGCGGGAACGCGGTCGCGCCACTCCGCGGTCCCGTGGGTGGAACGGATCCCCGCGGTGTCGCTGAGGTCCTTGATCGAGATCGGCACTCCGAGGAACGGCGGGTGCGGGCCGGTCCCGGCCAAGGCCTCGTCGGCCGCCGCCGCCTGGACCCGTGCAGCGTCCGCGGCGACCGTGACGTACGCGTTGATCGTGGGGTTGAGCGCCTCGATCCGCTCGAGGTACACCTCGGTCAGCTCGGACGAGGTCACGTCGCGTCGGCGTACACGCGCCGCCTGCTCGAGTGCGGGTGTGAACGCGAGGTCACGTTCGTCCATGCGGGCCTCCTGGTCGTCCCGACGAGGACACCGGGGTCTCGGGTGGCTCGTCGTCTTCGTCGAGTCCGGACAGGTACGCCCGCTCGAGGTCGGCCATGTGCGCGCCGAGCTCGGCGGCCGTGCCCTGGAGCGCGACCCGCCCACGGCTCAGCACCACGACGCGATCAGCGATGCTGAGCGCCTCACTCGCGTGCTGCTCGACCAGGAGGACGCCGATCCCCCGATCGGCTGCTGCGCGCACCGCGCGCAGCAAGCGTGCCACGACGAGGGGCGCGAGGCCGAGCGAGAGCTCGTCGACCAGCAGCAGCCGCGGATCGCCGGCGAGCGCGCGGCCCAGCGTGAGCATCTGCTGCTCCCCACCCGACAGCAGTCCGGCCCGCCGCCGGAGGAGCGGAGCGAGCTCGGGGAACAGCTCGAGCGCCTCGTCGGTCGCACCGCGCCGGAGCCGGAGGTTCCCGCTCACGCTGAGCGAGGTGAACACGGCTCGCTCCTCGGGCACGAACGCGAGACCCTGGCGGACGCGCTGCTGGAGCGGCGCGCCGGCCCGGGTGCCCAGGCACCGGACCTCGCCGGCGAGCGGGGAGAGCTCGCCGGCGATCGTGAGGAGTGTCGTGGTCTTGCCCGCGCCGTTCGGGCCGAGCAGTGCCACCACCTCGCCGGGGAGCACCTCGAGATCGAGGTCACGGATCGCCGCGAGGTCGCCGTAGCCGGCCGCGAGGCCGTGCACGGACACGAGCGGCTCGGCGCTCGACGCCACGACGGCGCGCGCACGTTCGGTCGCCGGCTCGGGCTCGACGGGCTCCCCCAGGTAGGCCGTCACCACGGCCGGGGATCGGCGGATCTCCTCGGGCGGGCCCTCGGCCAGCAGCCGACCCTCGTCGAGCACCACGACCCGGTCGCACACGTCGAGCACGAGACCGACGTCGTGCTCCACGAGCAGGACCCCGATCCCCCACTCGACGGCGAGACGACGGATGAGCGCACCGAGATCGGCGGTCTCCTCGTCACTCAGCCCGGCGGCGGGCTCGTCGAGGAGGATCACCGATGGCATGGCCGCGACCGCACGCGCGATCGCGACGAGCCGCCGCCGTCCGTACGGCAGCTCTTCGGGCCGTGCGCCGAGGTCGGGCCCCAGCCCGAACTCGGCCACCGCGGCGGCCGCCGCGGGAGCAAGCGGTGAGCGTCGCGGCCAGACCAGGTCGCTCGCGTAGGCGCGGCGATCGCGGGGCTCGGAGGCGACGCGCAGATTCTCGAGGACGGTGAGGCTCTCGAACAGCTCGAGTGTCTGGAAGCTGCGCCCGAGGCCCGCGGCGGCCCGCCGGCGCGCGGACCACTTCGCCGCCGGCTCGCCGTCGAGGAGCACCTCACCCGACGATCGGACGAACCCGGTCACGGCGTCGATGAACGTGGTCTTGCCCGCACCGTTCGGGCCGATCAGGCCGACCACCTCACCCGGCCCCACGGTGATCGAGACGTCGTCGAGCGCAACCACGCCACCGAAGTGGACACCGAGGCCTCGCGTCTCGAGCGTCGCCGGTCGGGCGCGCGTGCGCTGTTCGCTCGCCGCGAGGATCTCCGCCTCGTCGAGCGGCGCCGCGGTTGCCAGCCGACGTCGGCGGCGCACGAACGCCTCGATCCGGTGCGGGAGCGAGGCGAATCCGTCCGGCACCAGGAGCAGGACCGCGAGCAGGACGAAGCCCAGCGCCACCTGCACCGACTCGGTGTCGTCGAGGACGTCGCCGAAGATCGTGGTGACCGACGCGCCCGGCGCGATCGCACCGCCGATCACCGACCCGAGCACGAAGCCAACGCCGCCGATGACCGCGTAGATCGCGACGAAGATCGATTCGAAGATCGAGAACGTCGGGAGGAACACGGCGGTCGGGCGGCGGAAGGTGATGAGCACGCCCCCGATCGCCGCGATCGCGGCACTGAGGCCGAAGGCGTAGAGCTTGGCGCCGAACACCGAGATGCCCAGGGCCGCCGCCGCGCGCTCGTTGGAGCGGACGGCAACGAGGCGACGACCCGAGCGGCCGCGCCGGAGGTTGGCGACCATCAGTGCGGCCACGGTGAGCAGGGCGAGCGCGAACAGCGCGTACCGCTCCGGATGGTGCAACGGATCGATGCCGAGTCCCAGGAGATCGGGTGCCCCGATCTCCAGGCCGGTGATGCCGCCCGTCCGATCGGCGTTCCCGAGCACCCAGGCCTGGATCACGACGGCGAGCCCGAGCGTCGCGACGGCGAGATTCACTCCCCGTGTGCGCAGCGACGGCAGGCCGACCAGGACCCCGACGGGGACCGCCCCGAGCACGCCACAGAGGACGGCCACGGCGAACGACGCGCCCTCGTTCGCGACGAGCGACGCGGCGATCCACCCGCCGATGCCGGCGAGCGCGAACTGGGCGAGCGAGAGCTGGCCGGTGAACCCCGTCACGACCACCAGGGAGAGCACGATGATCCCGAACGCGGCGCTCGTGGTCACGGCCTCGACCGCCGTCGTCGAGAGCACGGTGGCGACCAGCACCACGCCCACCGCGAGGACCGGGACGAGGACGAGGGGCCGGATGCGGCCGGAACCCACCGCCGGCGGTCGCTCGGTGACGTCGCCCCGCAGGGGGAGCGACCGACCCAGGACCACCAGCACCAGGATGATCACGAGGAACGGCACCGACTCGGCCCAGCCGTCGAGGGTGACGATCTCACCGCGCTGCTGGGTGAGGTAGGTCTGGAGCCACGCGATCTCGGACTGGAGCACGCCGATCAGCAGTCCGCCCAGGAGGGTCAGCGGGAACGAGCGGAAGCCGCCCACCAGTGCGGCGGCGAGGGCGGGGACGATGAGCAGCGTGAGCCCGATCACCGACAGGCCCGCGATGTTCACCACCAGGATCGCCGCGAGCACGGCGAGCATCGAACCGAGCGCCCAGTTCACCGTCGCGATGACGTCGGGCGAGACGCCCTGCGCCGCGGTCGCGCGACGGTTCTCGGCGACGGCGGTGGTCGCGAGACCGAAGCGGGTCAGGCGGTAGACGAGCGTGAGCACGATCGTGAGCACGACGCCGAACGCGAGGAGGATGGCGCGGTCCTCGCCGATGATCGTGTCCGGCAGCACCTCGATCGTCCCGATCGGCAGGAGCTTGGCGACGATGCGGGGCGAGTCGCCGTACTCGCTGTGCGCCCAGGCGAAGAGGATCGCGAAGATCCCGAGCGTCGCGGTCAGGCGCGAGATGGCGGGCGCCGTCCGCAGGGGGCGCATCACGAGCAGGTGGATGGCACCTCCGATGAGGGCACCGAAGCCCAACGCGAGCACCCAGGCCACCCAGGTCTGGGTCCCCGCCTCGCGCTGGGTGTAGAAGATGAAGGCCCCGACCATCCCGATCGCGCCGTGCGCGAAGTTCACGACGCCCGAGCCGCGGTAGACCAACACGACCCCGAGCGCGGTGATCGCGTAGACGGCGCCGGCGCCGAGCCCCAGGATCGCGAACCGCAGGATGTCTTGGGTCACACGTCCAGGTCCTCCGATTCGCCCGCCGGATGCCCGGTCGGGCGATCCGACGGGCGCGGCGTCAAGGCGTCGGGCAGTCCTGACCCGTGTAGGCGTCGAAGAACGTCCCGGTCACCGGCTTGACCTTTTGTCCCTTCTTGGTCAGCTTCACCGCGAGCTCGCACGCGTTGAAGATCCGGGGAAGGGGGAGGCCGACGTCGGCAGACGTCGTCCACTGCAGCGGCGGGGTGAGCCCGGTCTCGAGCCCGGTCGTGGTGTTCAACGCATCGAAGATCGCCGCCGAGGTCACGTCCGGGACACCTTCGGCGACCTGGGCGAGCACCTGCATCGAGACCCACGAGTTGAGCCGGAAGCCGGTCGTCTCCTTGTAGCCCGCCGCCTTCATGTCCTTCTGGAAGCGGGTGCCCTCCGGCGTCTTGACGCTGAGCGGCGGGAGGTACGCCGGACCCTGGATGATCCCGGCTGCGTCCGCCCCGAGCGCGTCGCGGAACGCGCCGGGCTCGGTGGAGATCACGGCCAGCTTCACGTTCGGGTCGGCCTGCTTCGCGGCCTGCACGAAGTTGACAGCGTCCTGGCCGCTGACCGCGACGAGGATGCCGTCCGTCCCGTTCGCGAGTGCAGCCTCGACGTAGCTCGACATGTCCGGCGCGTTCTGGGGCACCGGGACGTCGTTGTTCAGGGTCTGGCCGACCTTCGCGAGCGTCGCGTCGGCGAAGCTCGGGATGATGGCTGCTGCCGCGAGGTCGACGCGGGCGATGCTGATCTTCTTCGCACCGTCGTCGGCAAGGAAGCGCGGGAGGTTGCCGGCCGTCGCGGGGAGCCCCCCGGTGATCGGGAACGACGCCGCCGACGTGAAGTCGTCCGCACTGGCGACGATCACGCCGAGCGAAGGGATCTTGTTCTCCACCATCAGTGGCATGAAGCTGCCCGAGTGGGGCGTGATCGAACCGATGAGCGCCACGACGCCCTCGTCGACCGCGGTGCGCCCGCACTCCGCGGCCGTGTTCGGGTCGTTGTTGGTGTCGCAGACGAGCACCTTCACGGGTCGGCCACCGATGCCGTCCTGCTTGTTCAGCGCCTTCGCCGCGGCCTTTGCTCCGTCCGGGACCTCGGGGTTCGAGACGCCGGCCGACTTCTCGTAGATGACCATGACCTTGACCGGATCACCGCTCGGCTTGGTGGCCACGCTCGCCGAGATCGGCGAGGCGATGGCGCCGAGGGCGAGCGCGACGACCGCAACCACTCCGACGATCCGCGCGCCCACGTGCGGCACGCCTCTCCTGGTCCTTCGAGCTTCCCGCATGCGACTCCCCCCGGGTCGACCGGCCTCGCGACCGGTGGCGTGAATCCGTGCCGAAAGTTAGTTACGGTTCACATCGGGGTCAAGGAAAGACCCCGGGCACCCGGGATCCGGGATGCCGCCGGGGACCGGAGGACGACCGGTGCAGCTCACGACCATCCGCTACGAGCCGGGCGACGACGGCGTCGCCGTGATCACCCTCGACCGCCCGGACGCGCTCAACGCCGCGACCTACGAGATGGAGGAAGAGCTGCTCGACGTGTTCGCCGGAGCCGACGCCGACGACACCGTCCGGGCCCTGGTGCTCACCGGCGCCGGACGCGCGTTCTGCGCCGGCGACGACGTGAAGAAGGCCTGGGGCGACCCGCGGATGGAGGCGACCCTCGCCGAGCTCGCCGGACCGGCGCCACCACTCACCCCGCTGCTCGCCTGCATGCTCGACCTCGACACGCCGATCGTCGCGGCGGTCAACGGCGTGGCCCTGGGCATCGGGATGGACCTGGCGGTCCTGTGCGACGTGCGAGTCGCCTCGGACGAGGCCCGCTTCGGCCAGCTCTTCGTCAAGATGGGTCTGAGCGCGGACGTGACCGGGTACTGGCTCCTCCCCCGGATCGTCGGTGCCGCGCACGCGTCCGAGCTCCTCCTGACCGGAGCGACGATCACCGCCGACGATGCCCTGCGCATCGGTCTCGTCACGCGCGTCGTCGCGGCCGACGAGCTCGTCGCCGACGCCCGTGCCGTCGCGGCGCGTATCGCGGCCAACCCGCCGCTGGCGACCCGCGCCATCAAGCGGGGCCTGCGCTTGGGAGTGGGGCGCGACCGTGACGAGCTCGGCGACCTGGCGACCTTCGTCGGTCACTCGCTCGCCGAGCTCTTCACCACCGAGGATCACCGGGAGGCGGTGCAGGCCTTCATGGAGCGTCGGCCGGGAAGGTTCACGGGCCGATGACGACCGAGGCCGTCGCCACCCGATTCGTCGAGGCCCTGGCCGGGCCCGACGTCGAAGCACTTCGGACGATGATCGCCCCGCACGCGCGCTGCTGGATCAACATCGGGCCCGCCGAGCTCTCCCGGGACGACCGGCTCACGATGCTCGGGGTCGAGCGCGCACACCTCCGGACGCTCGCCTTCGCGGACGTCCGCACCCACCCGACCTCCGACGGCTTCGTGGTCCAGCTCACGACCTCGGCCACGACCACCGACGGCGTGGAGCTCCACATCCCGGTGTGCCTCGTCGCACGGCTCGACGATGTGGGAACGATCGTCCGCCTCGACGAGTACGCCGACTCGGCCCCGGCAGCACCATTGCTCGAGGCGATGCAGCTCGACGCGATGCAGGCAGGGTCGTGATGGCCGAGATCGAGGGCGGGACGTTCACCCAGGCCGCGCCGGCGACCGAGGCGCAGGCGCGCGTCAGCCGCCGCATCGAGGAGCTGGGCCTGGCCGGCAACCTCGCCGAGCTCGAGCACCGGGGCTACACGATCGTCCCCGACGCAGCACCGCCCGCTCTTCGACGAGATCCGCGACGCGATCGTCGACGTGACCCGCGAGCATCGAGCGCGCGGCGTCGAGCCGTTCAACTTCGGCCCCAACACGTCGATGGTCTACCGGATGCTCGCCCGGCACGACGCGTGCCGCGCGTGCGGTGCTGACCCCGAAGCTCACTGCGTTGCTGGCCGCGCTGCTCGGCGAGGGCTACGTCGCCCAGGTGGCCACCGGCAGCATCCTCGATCGGGGTTCGCACCTCGGTCCCCTGCACGCGGACAACCAGTTCTTCCCCGACCCCTTTCCCAGCCAGGTGCACGTCGCGACGGCCATCTGGTGCTGCGACCCGTTCGGGGCGGACGAGGGGTCGACGCACATCGTCCCGGGGAGCAATCACCGGTTCCGACACCCGCGCCCGGGGGAAGGCGTCGACGAGGCGATCCCGATCGTCGCGGCACCCGGCTCGATCGTCCTCTGGACCGGACACACCTGGCACCGCAGCGGTGCGCGCACCGCGCCCGGGCAGCGGGTGGCGCTGCACACCGGGTTCTCGCGACCGCACGTGCGCGCGTTCGAGGCCTACACGCCGGAGGAGATCGAACGACTCGTGGCCCTCGACGCCCGGTTCACCCGGCTGGTCGGTGCCGATCTCCCCTACGACTCCGTCGCCGACTCGCCCGACGCCATGAAGCTGCTCGCGTTGGCGGCGACGACCCAGGCCCAGGCCTGATCGGCGTCAGCCCGACGTCACCAGGCGTCGGCACGCGTCGAGCACGGCCCGGTGCACCCGGGCGAGCAGCGCGCCGGAGGTGACCGCGGCCGCACGGTCGTCGGCCGTGTGGAACCGCGTGAAGCCGCCGACGAAGGAGATGATCGGGACACCGAGCGGCCGCCACTCTTCACCCTCGCCGGGCCAGGTCGACAGGCCCGCCATCACGGTGAACGACGCCGGCTCGAGGATCCGCCCGAGGTCCGCGACGCCCGGGTCGTCCACGCCGCCCGCGAACGCGAGGCGCAGGTCCCCGAGCTCGAGCGAGCCGTCGGCCGCGCGATCGGCGGCCGCGAGGCCCGCGCCGAGATGGATCACCCGCGGGGCGTGAGCCGGTGGCCCGCCAGGAACGACCGGGCGCCGAGGTGCTCGAGCTCGTGGCCGGTCGTCCCGACCACGAGCACCGGCAGATCCGGCGCGAGCGTGGCCGCGAGCTCGAGCGCGAGCGCGATGCCGGTGCCGCGTTCGCCGGCGCAGGCGAACCAGCCGGTGAGCGGTGTGGTCACGACGACCGGTGCGTCGTCATCGCCCCAGCGAGCGACGACGGTGGCGGACCGGCCGGGCACGAGGCGGGCGTCCAGCCCGAGACGCACGGCGCCGGCGAGCAGCGACCCGGTCTCGGCGCCGGCGACCAGCACCGCCGGCGGGCCCGCGCCCGGCGATGCCGGCCGGTTCATCGCCACGAGGTGGCCGTCGACGTGGCGGGTCGCGAGGACGGCGGCGCGCGCCCCGCTCGCGCGCGCCGCGCCGAGGACCTCATCGAGGTGGGTCCCCAACGCACGGCCGGGGTCGACCTCGGCGACGAACGGCGCGTCGACGTCGAGCGCTCCGAGGCCGGAGTAGGCCAGCGGGAGCGACCCGACCTCACGACCGTCGATGTCGACCCGGGACCGTGCGTCGTAGCGATCGAAGTCGTACGCGTGGCTCTGCACCACCGCACCACGGGCGCGCAGCGCGTCCGAGAACCAGGCGCGCGTCCGGTCGTCGGCACTCGTGCCGGTGCGGTGGTCGCCGAAGGACTCGTACTCCTCGACCAACGAGTACAGGCGGTCACCGAGAGCGTCGCGGTCGCTGCGGCGTCCATCGATTGCACCCTACCGACGGTGTCGATAGCGTCCGACCGATGCGAGAGGTTGCCCTCCTCGACGCGACCGCCCAGGCCGAGCTCGTCCGCGCGGGCGAGGTCAGCGCGGCGGAGCTCATCGACACGGCGATCGACGCGGTCGAACGGCTCGATCCCGAGCTGAACGCAGTCATCCACCGCCGCTTCGACGAGGCCCGATCCGAGGTCGCCGGTGAGCCACGCGACGCGCCGTTCTTCGGGGTGCCGTATCTCGTGAAAGATCTGGGCGCCAGCGGCCAGGTCGACGGGTCGCCGTTCCACCGCGGGAACCGGGCGCTACGCGACGCGGGCTTCGTCTACCGCGGCGGTGACTCCGCGGTCGTCCGGCGTCTGCGCGACGCGGGATTCGCGATCATCGGGAAGACGAACACCCCCGAGCTCGGGTTCTCGGCCACCACCGAACCGGAGGCGTACGGCCCGACGCACAACCCGTGGGACACGACGCGGACGCCGGCCGGTTCCAGCGGCGGCTCGGCTGCCGCGGTCAGCGCGGGGGTGGTGCCGGCCGCCGGGGCGAGTGACGGCGGCGGATCGATCCGCATGCCCGCGAGCGCGTGCGGGCTCGTCGGCCTCAAGGTCTCGCGCGGGCGGGTGTCGTCCGGGCCCCACAGCGGAGCGCCGGGCGGGGGGAACTCGGTGGAGCACTGTCTGACCACGAGCGTGCGGGACACCGCGGCCCTGCTCGACGTCCTCGCCGGGCCCGAGCCGGGTGACCCGGTCATCGCGCCCGCACCGACGCGGCCGTTCGCCGCCGAGGTCGGGGCCGATCCCGGTCGGCTGCGCGTGGGCTACCGCACCGACGGGCTCCTCGGTCCGGTCCACGCCGACTGCGTCGCCGCGGTCGAGGACGTGGCCCGGTTGCTCGAGGAGCTGGGCCACGACGTCGAGAGCTCGTGGCCCGAGGCGATCGACGATCCGACCGCGGGGTTCGAGGGCATCATGCCCGCCCACGCCGCCGGCACCGCGGTGTCGGTGGAGCGGGTCGCGCGGCGACCTCGGACGCGCGGTCACCGCGGCCGACTTCGAGGCCCGCACGTGGGGCGAGGTGGAGTCCGGAAGGGGGTTCGACGCGCCACAGGTCCTGCTCGCCCTCGAGCTGGTGATCGACTGGTCACGCCGGATCTCGCGCTGGTGGGGCGACCGGGACGTGCTGATGACCCCGACGCTCGGGATCCCGCCCCCGCCCCTGGGCTATCTGTCCTGGGAGGACCCGGACGCCCTCATGCACATGGTCGAGTTCAGCCCGTTCTGCTCGGTGTGGAACTGGACCGGACAGCCCGCCATCAGCCTGCCCCTCGGTGAGAGCTCGGAGGGTCTGCCCATCGGCGTGATGTTGGTGGGTGCGTACGGGCGTGAGGACCTGCTCCTCCGACTCGCCGCCCAGCTCGAGACGGCGCGTCCCTGGCGAGACCGGCGTCCGCCGCTGCACGCGGCGCGACCCGATCCCGCGCGCGCGTCCTGAGTCGCGGCTCAGACGCTGAGCAGCGTGCACCCGCTCACGCCGGGCGCGCCGTAGACCTGGGTGAAGCCCACCTTCGGGTCGCCGGGCACCTGGCGCTCGCCGGCGTCGCCACGGAGCTGGAGCACGATCTCGTGCACCTGGCGCATCCCCGATGCGCCGATCGGTTCGCCGTTGGCGATCAGCCCGCCGTCGGTGTTCACGGGGAGCCGCCCGCCGATCTCGGTCTCGCCGGCGGCGAGCATCCGCTCCTGCTCACCGTCGGCGCAGAGCCCGGTCTCGGCCAGGTGCATGATCTCGGCACCCGACTCGCTGTCCTGGACCTGGGCGACGTCGACGTCCTCGGGCGCGATGCCGGCCTGCTCGAAGCACGCCTGCCGCGGCCTGCACCGTCGGTGAGGTCCCGCGATCGATCGACACCCAGGGCGCGAACACCTCGAAGGAGCCCCACTTCCGGGTCCGGATGGCGACCGACCGCAGGTAGACCGGCCGGTCGGTGTAGCTGGCGTGCGCGCTCGGCGCTGCAGAGCACGACGGCCACTGCCCCCTCGTCGGGTGAGCAGAACATGTACTGCGTGAACGGGTAGTTGAGCATCCGGGACTCGAGGATCTCCTCCTCGCTGAACGGCTTGCGCCGCCAGGCGTTCGGGTTCAAGCGCGCCGTTGCGGAAGTTCTTGGCCGCGACCCGCGAGCGAGGCGTGGCTGATGCCGAAGTCGTGCATGTACCGGTTGATCTTCATGGCGAAGAACTGCGTGGTGATCATCATCCCGAGGTCTCCGTACCAGTGCGGCAGACCACTCTGCTCGGGCTTCGCGTTGAAGTGACCACGCGCGTGCTTGTCGAAGCCCACGCAGACCCCGAGGTCGTACGCACCCGACTCGATCAGTGCGGCCCCCATCGCGAGCGTGCTCCCGGCGGTGGCACAGCCGTTGTGCACGTTCGTGAACTGGATGCCGGTGAGGCCGAGCTGGCTGACGAGCGCGTCGGCCTGACTCGACTCCTCGCTCCCCTCCAACATGGCGCCCATGCTCCCGCCGAACGCGAACTGCATGTCGGGCCACGTCAGCCCCGCGTCGGCGACCGCCTGGCGGATCGCGTAGGCGCCGAGGTCGAGGCCGGTCGGACCTTCGAACCGGCCGAAGGGGTGGATCCCGACACCGACGATGGCAACGTTCATGGCGAGCCTCCCGACACCGGACCGAACGCGTACGTCATGACCTGCGTGCCGTCCGGTTCGGTGCGGAACGGCACGATCACCAGCTCCAGCTCCATCCCGATCGTCAGGTCGGCGGGATCGGAGAGGGTCAGGCGCGTCTCCACCATGACCTCACCCGGGAGCTCCACGTACCCGAGGCCGAAGCCGGTGAAGCTCGCCTCGGTCTCCGGGCCCGTGTACGGCCACTTGGGCAGGAAGCCCTGCGTGGTGAAGGTCCAGAGGCTTCCGCGCCGGCGAGCTCGTGCCGCTCCACCTCGCTGCTCCCGCAGCGCGGCGCAGCTCGGTGCCATGGGAAACATGACCGTGCCGCACACGGTGCAGCGCGTGCCGAGGAGCCGGGGCTCGTCGGACGGCCAGGTGAACAGGTCCGCAGCGATGGGGATGGACGTCGGCGGCATCGGGATCAGTCCCAGGGTGTCCGGGCCACGGCGGTGCCGACCTTCGCCAGGTCGGGACCTTCCTCGGTGGTGCCGCCGGGCAGGTGTCGCCCCAGCAGGGTGGCGAACCGCGGCGAGCGCGCGGCCTCCGGAAGTGTGGGCGTGTGCCCGCGATAGTCCTCGAGCGGGGCGACGAACATGCGCGAGTACGCGTACGCGAGCCCGGCCCGGAGGCCGGGGACGGTCCGCCCGAACGATCCGTGCCACAACGCGCCGTGATGGACGAGCAGGGAGCCCCGGGATGCCTCCACCGGCACCGCGCGCTCGACGGCCTCGCCCGGTTCCGGGTGCCGCGCCTCGCGATGGCTCCCGGGCACGTACGCGAACGCGCCCTCTCATCGCGTGTAGCGCGTGAGCAGCAGCGTCGCCCCGGCGATCAGCGCGTACGGCGGGAACGGGTCGGGCACCATCTGCTGGTCGCTGTGCAGGCCGAGCTGGAGCCCGGGCACGGGCGGCTCGCTCGGGCCCTTCATGAACACGGTCGTCGCATGCAGGATGCACTGCTCGCCGAGGAGGTGGTCCACGAGCGCCCGCATCACCGGGTGGAGCAGCCATTCCTGGAACATCTCGTCCTCGAAGAGGAGGTAGTACAGCGTCGGGAAGCACACGTTGACGTGCGTCGCGCCCGACGCGACGTCGGGCCGCACGCCGTTGCGCTGCTCCATGAGATCGAGCACGCGCTCGAACATGCGGTCGGCGAGCTCCACCCCGCCGACGCGCTCGGGTGGCACCACCGTGAGACCGACGTCGTCGAGCTCGGCGGCGAACGGCCCGAGCTCGAGCCGATCGAGCTCGTGGCGGATGCGCAGCTCTGCGGCCCCGCGTTGCTCCAACGTCGCGTGTTGCTCCAACGTCGTCGTCACCTTCGGTTGTCAGCGTCCGGTCGTCAGCGTCGATCTGCACCCGGGATAGTGAACAGAGGTTAACCTCGGGCCGGCCCGGCTGCCATGACGGGCCTGCTGCCGCCTACCCGCCGGGACCGCGGCGACCTCGACCGGAGCCGATCCCCATGGACCTCACCGACAGCCCCGAGTCCTCGGCGTTCCGAGCCGAGTGCCGCCGCTGGCTCAGCGCCAACGCGGACCCGCGGGCGGCGGACGCGAGCGGCGGCGTCACGAGCGTCCTGGGTGTGGAGATCGACAGCGACGAGGCCCTCGCCCGCGCCCGCGACTACCAGCGGCGCGCCGCGGCCGACGGCTGGGCCGCGATCGGCTGGCCGCGCGAGTACGGGGGCCGTGAGCGTCGTTCGTCGAGCAGGTGGTGTTGCGGGGACGGGCGAAGGCGTTCGACGTCGCCGATCACGTGTTCCGCATCGGCATCTCGATGGGTGGACCGACCGTCGTCGCGCACGGCACCGACGAGCAGACGCCCGCTGGCTCCGGCCGCTGCTGACCGGGGAGGAGATCTGGTGCCAGCTGTTCTCCGAGCCGGGCGCCGGCTCCGACCTCGCGGGCGCTGCGCACGATCGCGGTGCGCGACGGCGACGAGTGGATCGTGAACGGCCAGAAGGTCTGGTCGTCGGGTGCGCACTACTCCCGCCGGGGGATGCTGCTCGTCCGCACGGATCCCGACGTCCCCAAGCACGAGGGGATCACCTACTTCCTCCTCGACATGAGCACGCCGGGCATCGAGGTGCGACCGCTCCGGCAGATGACCGGCGGCGCGCACTTCAACGAGGTGTTCTTCACCGACGCCCGCATGCCCGACGCCGATCGCCTCGGCGACGTCAACGATGGATGGCGCGTCGCGCAGACCACGCTGCTGAACGAGCGAGCCGCGATCGCGCGAGCTGATCGGCGGAGGCAACGATCGCCTCGGGGCTGGCCGAGCTGGCCCGCCGGGCGGAGGCCGCCGGGCGCCCGGCTCGTCGACGATGCGCTCGTGCGCCAGCGAGATCGCGGCGGTCGCGATCGAAGAGACGATCCTCCGCTACATCGGGTTCCGGATCGTCACCGCGTTCTCACGCGGCACGTTCCCCGGCCCCGAGGCGTCGATCGCCAAGCTCGCGATGGCCCGTCTCATGCAGCACGGCGCCGACGTGGCGCTGCGACTCGGCGGTCCCGGCGCCGATCGCCGGCGCGCCCGAGCTCGCGACATGGGCGCTCGCGTTCCTCGTCGCGCCCTCGCTCCGCATCGCGGGGGCTCCGACGAGATCCAACGCAACATCATCGGTGAGCGAGTGCTCGGTCTCCCCAAGGAACCCGCCCCCCAGTAACGAACCGGCGTCGACAGACGGGGTAGAGACCCGGCAGCTGGTTCGGTGTTGGGTCACTCAGTTGCGCGGGACCTCACTCCAGGGGAGGCCGCGGCCGGCGGTCGGGCTCCTTCGGCAGGCCGAGGATGCGTTCGCCGAGGATGTTGCGCGAGATCTCGGTGGTACCGCCACCGATTGGTGCCGCCGATCGTGGACAGGTACCCCTTCTGGAGGTCGACCTTGTCGTCGGGGCCGAGCGCGATCTCGCCGATGATCTCGGGCCGGCGCATCTCGTAGTCGGAGATGAGCATGCCCTCGGCGCCGAGCAGGGTGACGATGAACTCGAAGCAGTGCTGCTGATGCTCGCTCACCATCAGCCGCCCGAGCGAACCTTCGGGCCCGGGCGTGCCCACCGACCGTTGCTGCTCGGCGCGCATCATCGTGAGGCGCACGATCTCGCTCTCCATCTAGAGCGCGACGAGGCGTCGCGAAGGACGGGATCGCGCTCCGACAGCGGCTTCCCGTTCCAGACTCGGACCGCGTGGCGGACCACGCCGCCTTCCTGTCCACTGAGCTTCCCGACCCGACCGAGCATGACGCGCTCGTTCATGAGTGTGGCGATCGCGACGTTCCATCCGTCGCCCACTCCGCCGATGCGCTGCGAGTCGGGGATGCGCGCGTCGGTGAAGAAGATCTCGTTGAACTCGGCTTCGCCTGTCATCTGGCGCAGCGGCCGCACCTCGACACCGTCCTGGTGCATGTCGACGTAGAAGTACGAGAGGCCGCTTGATGCTTGGCGACGTCGGGATCGGTGCGCACGAGGAGCAGCCCCCAACGGGCGACGTGCGCCATGCTCGTCCAGACCTTCTGCCCGTTCACGACCCACTCGTCGCCGTCGCGGACGGCTGCGGGTCGCGAGCGACGCGACATCGGACCCTGCGCCGGGCTCGCTGAACATCTGGCACCAGATCTCTTCGCACGTGAACGTCGGGCCGCAGCAGCCGCTCCTGCTGCTCCTCGGTGCCGAACGCGATCAGCGTGGGACCGGCCATCCCGACGCCCATCATGTTGCGAGCAGGTTCTGCGGCGCGTCCGCGGCGATGAGCCGCTCGTCGACGAGATCCTGGAAACCGGGGTCGAGCCCGAGGCCACCCTTCCCCTCGGGGAAGTGGATCCAGGCCAGCCCGAGGTCGAACTGCGCCCGCAGCTCGCAGAACTCCTGGTCGGGCTCGCCCCAGATGCTCGGCGAGCAGGCGCTCGAGAGTGCGCGCCTCGACATCGCTGCGTGGACCCGGCGGCGATCTCGGTTGCGCTCGGCGGCGCCATGGACGGAGACGTTAACCTGCGCTTACTCGTGCGGCAACGCAGCGCCGACGTCGTCAGGGGGAGCGCATGGATGACGGAGCTCGCGTTCACGAGCGCGCTCGATCAGGCGGCGATGATCCGGCACGGCGACGTGTCGCCCACAGAGCTCGTGGACGGCTACCTCGAACGCATCGAGCGCCTCGAACCCGCAGCTCGACGCGTACCTCACCGTGGCGGCCGACCAGGCCCGCGCCGCGGCGCGCGACGCCGAGAAACGGCTCGCTCGGGGCGAGGGCGACGACCTGCCGCCGTTCCTCGGCGTGCCGATCTCGATCAAGGACCTCAACGACACCGCAGGCATCCGCACCACACACGGCACCGCCGACCTGGCGCCGACCGGGTTCCCGACGTCGACGACGAGGTCGTCGCCCGCATCCGCCGCGCCGGCTTCGTGATCGTCGGGAAGACGAACACGCCGGAGTTCGGCTCGCGGTCGACCACGGAGACGCCCGGCCTATCCCACCGCGCGCAACCCCTGGGACACCGACCGCACGCCGGGTGGTTCGTCGGGCGGCGCGGGCGCAGCGGTCGCGGCCGGGCTCGGGGCGGTCGCGCAGGGATCCGACGGCGGCGGGTCGATCCGCATCCCCGCCGCGTGGTGCGGGCTGTCGGCCTCAAGCCGTCGCGAGGGCGCGTCTCGTGGGCGCCGGGCCCGCAGAGCTGGAACGCCACGAACGGCCCGCTGGCGCGGACCGTGGCCGACGCGGCTGCGCTCCTCGACGCCATGCAGGGCTACGCGACGGGCGACTTCTGGTGGGCTCCGCCGCCCGAGCGTCCGTTCCTCGAGGAGGTCACGCGCGCCGCCCGGTCGTCTCCGCATCGCCTTCGACCAGCCGACACCCGATGCCCGACCTCAGACGTCGCCGACCGCGTGGCGCGACGCGGTGCGCACCATCGCCGGGCAACTCGAGGGCCGTCGGGCACGAGCGTGGTCGAGGCCGAGCCGCCGGACTATCGACATCGGGCAGCACCGCGATCATCCCGGCCGCCGGTCGCGCTGCCGATCCCGACCTCCCGCCGCTCGACACCCTCGATTTCCCGAACCGCACCCTCGTACAGCTGGCGGACATGGCGACGGCCAAGGACATGGCCGCCGCGCAGGCCGCGTTGCAGCTGGCGACGCGGCGCTACGTCGCGTTCTTCGACGACTACGACGTGCTGCTCACGCCCACGCTCGCATCGCCGGCCCGCCGCTGATCGGCGAGGAGATCATGGGCGGCGAAGACTGGGAGGGCATGCTCGAGCTGTTGCGCATCGTCGCGTTCACGCCCGACGGCGAACATGACCGGGCAGCCGGCGATCGCGCTGCCTACCGGGCTCGACGCCGACGGCCTGCCGGTGTCGGTGCAGCTCGTCGGCCGCCCGGCGGACGAGGCGCACGATCCTCCGCGTCGCCGCGCAGCTCGAAGCGGTCATCCCGCCGCTGCCCCGAGCGCCCGTGAGCTGAGCGTGAACGAGCGTTAGCATCTGCGACTGCGACGCGTGCAAGATGCACGAGACCCGGGGGACGGGCATGGCGGACACGCTCGGCGACATGATCCGCGAGCGCGCGCCGATCGGCGACCGACGCTCCCGCGATCACCTTCCAGGGCCGCACGATCACCTACGCGGAGCTCGACGCCGCTCGCAGCCGGGTCGCACAGGCGCTGCGGCGCGGAGGGCATCGAGCGCGGCGACCGGGTCGCCATCCTCGACAAGAACATGCCCGAGTTCTTCGAGCTCCTGTTCGGCGCGGCCAAGCTCGGCGCGGTGCTCGTGGCCGGTCAACTGGCGCCTCGACCCCGCGCGAGATCGCGCAGGTCGTGAACGACTCGACGGCGCGCGTGCTGCTGGTCGGTGCGCGAGTTCCTCCCGGTGTCGAGGAGATCGAGTCCGAAGCTCGAGACGGTGGCGCTGGTGATCCGACCGTCGGCGAGACACGCCCCGCCACGACGAGCTACGCAGCGTGGCGCGACGCGCAGCCGGCGGACGATCTCCGCGTCGACGTGTCGACCGATGACGTCGCCGTGCAGTTCTACACGTCGGGTACGACGGGCTCCCGAAGGGTGCGATGCTCGCCCAGCCGCGGATGTTGCGCGCTCGTCCCCGCCGCCAACGCGATGCTCGCGGCTCGACGGACGACAGCGTGGCCTCGTGGCGATGCCGTGCTTCCACGTCGCCGGCGCCGGGTGGGGCATCATCGGCCTCATCGACGGCGCGCACATCGTGCTGCTGCGCGACGTCGACCTCGCGGTCATCCTCGACGACATCCCGAGGTACGGCATCACGCACGCGGTGTTCGTGCCCGCGGTGCTGCAGTTCCTGCTGGCGATACCCGGCGTCGAGCAGACCGACTTCTCGAGCCTGGAGACGATCCTCTACGGCGCGTCGCCGATCTCCGAGGAGGTGCTCGTCGAAGTCGATCGAGCGGTTCGGTTGCCGGTTCGTCCAGGCGTACGGGCTCACCGAGACCGCCGGCGGGGTGGTGCTCCTCCCCGGAGGACCACGACCCCGGCGGCCCGCTGGCCCATCGGCTGCGCGCCGCCGGGCGTCCCGATGCGCCGGCGTGGAGCTGCGCGTCGTCGACGCCGACGGCAACGACCTGCCGGTCGGCGAGGTGGGCGAGGTGTGGATCCGGTCGCCGAGCAACATGGTGGGCTACTGGAACATGCCGGAGGCGACCGCGGCGCGCATCACGTCCGACGGCTGGTTCCTCTCGGGCGACGCGGGGTACCTCGACGCCGACGGCTACCTCTACATCCACGACCGCATGAAGGACATGATCATCTCGGGCGGCGAGAACATCTATCCGGCCGAGATCGAGAGCGCGCTCATGGCCCATCCCGCCGTCGCCGACGTCGCGGTGATCGGCGTGCCCGACGACAAGTGGGGCGAGGCGGTGAAGGCGATCGTCGTGGCCGCGCCGGCCCGCGCCGGTGACGAAGCAGCCGCGGCGTTCGAGCAGGAGCTGCTCGCGTTCAGCCGCGAGCGGCTCGCCGGCTACAAGTGCCCGACGTCGGTCGACTGGATCGACGAGCTGCCGCGCAACCCGTCGGGCAAGATCCTCAAGCGAGACCTGCCGCGAGCCCTACTGGGAGGGGAGCGATCGCCAGGTCGGCTGACCGGCACGTGGGCTGACCGGCACGTGGGCTGACCGGGCCTCAGTCGCCCCGGAACGAGGGGCGGCGCTTCTCGGTGAACGCGCGCACGCCCTCGACACCGTCCGACGACGCACCCGCCCGGGTCAACGCCGCGGCCTCGGCCGCCAGCTGCGCGTCCAGCTCGGCGCGGCGGGGCGGCGTCCACCAGTCGTTTGGCGGCACCGAACGCGCGGGTCGGGCCGGTCGCGAGCCTCCGACCAGCTCCTCGGCGGTGGCGCCGAGGTCCTCGTCGGGGACGACGCGGGTGACCAGTCCCCAGTCGAGTGCCTCCGCCGCACTCAGGGCCCGGTTCGTGAGCACGAGCTCCAGCGCGCGCCGGCGACCGACCGTGCGCTCGAGGTACCAGGTGGTCCCGCCGTCGGGCGTGAGGCCGATCCCGGTGTAGGCGAGGACGAAGCGGGCCGACTCGGCGGCGAGGACGAGGTCGGCGGCCAGGGCGAGGGCGAACCCTGCGCCGGCCGCGCTCCCCTGCACGGCCGCGACGACAGGCGCATCGAGGGACGCGAGTGCGTCCATGGCGACGTGCAGCTGGGTGACGATCTCGCGGAGTCGCGCGTCGAGGCCGTCGCGGGCGTCCGCGAACGACTTCACGTCCCCGCCGCCACAGAAGCGGTCGCCGGCGCCACGCAGGAGCACGGCGCGAACCGTCGGGTCGCCTGCCAGTTTCCCGGCCGACTCCGCCAGTGCCCGCGCGGTGGCGACATCGATCGCGTTGGCGTTCCCGGGTCGGTTGAGCGTCAGGCGGCCGACGCCACCACTGATCTCGAGCAGCACCGGTGCTTCAGCCACGACGACGCCCCCGGCCCCGCTGCACCCGTCGATGGTTCACCCGTCGATGGCTCACCCTTCGAGGGGCGGGACGCCGAAGCGGGCCCGCACATCCTCGAGCGGCAGCTCGGCCATGGCGAGATGGTCCACCGTGGTGAAGTCGTCGGTGCACTGGGCGCCGCGCCACATCGCGTGGGCGAGCATCTCGGGCACGCCGGCGCGGGTGAGGGTGGCGGTCTTGCCGGTCACCGACATGTTGGAGATGATCCCGGCCTCGTGGACGGAGAGGTTCCCGAGGAACGACGCCCAGTGGCCGGGGGTGTCGGACATCGCGAGCTGCATCCCCCCGAGCGCGATCTCGCCCTGGCCGATCGGCTCGTAGCCGGCGATGGTGTGACACATGTCGTGGGCGACGAACATCGCCGGCATGTCGGGGTCGTCGCCCGGGAGCGTGAGCCCGTTGCGCCGGTAGAAGTCGACGTAGGCGTGCCCGAGCGTCCCCTCGGGAAGGTCGTGGAGCGCGGAGAGCCGCGCACCGAGCTCGGGGTCGGGGGCGTCGAGCGTGTGCGCGTACCGGTCGCGCAACGACGGCTCGAGCATCGAGGGCCCGACCGAGCTCAGGAACCGGTAGTAGTCGGCCATTGCGTGCTCGGTGCCCTCGCGTACGAGCGCACGGGCGAGGTCGAGGCCGGCGCCCGACTCGTCGAGGGCCGCGGCGTACTCGTCGACCCGCTGCACCTGCGCCTCGGAACCCGGGTGCCGGCACAGCTCGAACAGCACCAGGAGCTCCTTGAGGCGATCGCGTTGGGGGCCGCCGGTGACCGCGGCCGCCGTGCCGGCCGGGTCGAGCGGTGCCAGCGCGTCGAGGTCGAGGTCGTCGCGCTGGTAGTAGCCGTGCACGATCGCCCGGAGCACCGCCAGCTGCTCGTCGGTCGCACCATCCTCGACGTCGATCGCGCCGAGCAACGTCCGGACGACGGGCTCCACCATCTCGTCGTCGATCAGTCGGGCCACGGGCTGCTCCTGTCGTGAGGACGGTGTCATGGGGTGGGCTGCGCGCCAGTGTCGCGCAGCACACCCGCGCGGCTCACGCGCCGGTCGCCCCACCCGGACGTGGGTGAGCGTGGTGAACGAGCACAGCGCGAGGTCGCGATCGAAGCCCGCTCA
>CAVRGH010000010.1:0-297500 GCA_963720675.1 uncultured Acidimicrobiia bacterium
GCGGCTCGAAGACGACGACGGGCGTCTCGGCCGTGCGCAGGCCGGCGTAGCCGTCGAGATCGTCGTCGACCTCGGCCCAGAGCTGCCACAGCCGCTCCCGCTCGGCCCCGGTGGCCTCGACCGCGTGCACCGGCCGCGGCTCCTGGCCCTTCAGGCGGACGACGACGTCGGGGTGCGCCTCGACGTTGCGCCACCACGCGGGATGGCCCTCGTCCCAGCCGTTCATCGCCAGCACGACGAGGTTCGGGCCGTCCTCGAGGTAGCCGACGATGACCGTGCGCTCCTGTCCGGACTTGCGCCCGACGGCCGTGAGGCGCATGGCGCCCCAGCCCCGCTTGCTCGCGGGGGTCCACAGGAAGCGGCCGCCGCTGATCCGGTTGAGCGCCCGGTGGACGCGCCAGAACGCGTGCTTGAACCACGCCGGCGGGAGCTTCGGCGGTCGGGTCGGGTCGGTCGCCATGGTCGGTGTCTCCTGGCGGGTCGGACAACCAAGAATCGGGCTACGAGACCTTCGTCGGCGTCCTCGCGCCGAGGGGGACCTCGAACGTGGCGCCGAGCGCCTCGCCGTCGGTCCGCTCCAGCACGGTGTCGAGGTGCCAGAACTGGGCCTGCACCCGCTCGGGGGTGACGTCGATCACCACGTAGCCGTGGGAGTCGAGGTCGCACCACTGCCAGTGCGGCAGGAACTCGATGATCTTCTGCTCGAGCTCGAGCGACCGCGGGTCGCGGCGGGGCCAGCCCATCTTGTCGTCGAGGTTCTGTGACGTGAGGCTCGGCGTCACGAACTCCGCCGCCACCGGCTGATCGGTCGCGTCGAACGGGTCGCGGTGCAGCTCCAGGGCGAGCGACACGTGCACGTCGCCCGACAGCACGACCAGGTTGTCGAAGTGCGAGAAGTGCTCGAGCAGCGCGTCGCGCTCGACGGGGAAGCCGTCCCACTGGTCCCAGTCGGGCTCGGTCTCGTCGGACGGCGATGAGCTTCACCGTCTTCAGCGGGTGCCGCAGCTCCTCGGGGAGCGCCGGGTTCCACGTCTGGGACATCACCGACGGGTTCCCGAGCAGGCGCCACGTCGTGGTCGAGGCGTCCATCTCGCCGAGCAGCCACGCCTTCTGCTCGGCGCCCATCGCGGTGCGGTCGGGGCCGAACATCGCGTCGCCGGGCACCGGCTCGTCGCGACGGGTGCGCGTGTCGAGCAGGTAGATCTCGGCGAGTGACCCGAGCGGCACCTTCCGGAACACCCGCGACGGGTCGTCGGGGTCGGGTCGGCGGACGGGCAGCCACTCCTCCCGGGCCCGGAACGCGTCCGCCTTGCGCCGGCTCCACGGCCCGTACTCGGGCTTGTGCTCCTGCGCGCCGTCGCGCCACGCGCCGTCGGCCAACTCGTGGTCGTCGAGCGTGGGGATGATCGGGTGCTTCAGGTGCAGCGCCTGCACGTCGGGGTCGCGGTGGTACTGGTCGTAGCGGGTGCGGTAGTCCTCGAGCGTCACGCACTCGTTGAGCGGGTCGAACGGGCGGCCGATGTCGGCGCCCGGCGTCTGGCTCGCGGGCGGCGTGTTCGACGCCTCGTAGATGTAGTCGCCGAGGTGCAGGAGGAACTGCACGTCGTCGCGCGCCGCGATCCGCGAGTACGCGTTGAAGAAGCCGGCGTTGAACTTCGCGCACGACACCATCGCGAACTTCAGGTGGTCGGTCTCGGCGGGCAGCGTGCGGGTGCGGGCGATGGGGGAGTCGGTGCCGCGTGCCCGGAAGCCGTAGAAGTAGTGGGTGTCGGGCTCGAGCCCGCCCACGTCGACGTGCACACAGAAGTCGTGCTCGGCCTCGGCGGTCGCCTGCCCCGACGCCACCAGGTCGGTGAAGCCCTCGTCGCGGGCGACGGCCCAGTCGACCGTCTCCGAGTCGCCGGGCGAGCCGCTGACCCGGGTCCAGATGATGACCGAGTCGGTCGTCGGGTCGCCGGACGCGACCGCGTGGCCGAAGGGTCCGGGGGTGTCGTGGCGGGGGCTCATGGCCGGTGAACCTACTGCCAACGGATTCCGGTCCCCACGGCTCACCCCCCTGGGTTTCTTGGCACGTTGACCCGCGGTATTCGCCGACCAGCGTGCCAAGAACCCGGGAAGGAGGGGGCGGACGGGGTCCGACGGCCCACTTTGCCGCCCCACGCCGCCGCCGGTAAGTTGCAACGCGTTCTATGTTTCTCGATTACACGGACGAGCAGCGCGCCCTCCGCAAGGAGCTGCGCGAGTACTTCGCCAACCTGCTGACGCCGGAGCTCCGAGCGGAGCTGGGTGCCGCCGGGGAGGGCAGCCGCGGCCTTTCGCACCGTCGTGCGCAAGATCGGCGCCGACGGGTGGCTCGGCATCGGCTGGCCCAAGGAGTACGGCGGCCAGGGCCGCGACGCGTTCGACCAGTTCATCTTCTTCGACGAGATCGCAGCGGGCCGCGGCGCCGTTCCCGTTCGTGACGATCAACACCGTCGGCCCCACGATCATGAGCTACGGCACGGAGCAGCAGAAGCAGCAGTTCCTGCCCGGCATCCTCAGCGGCGACATCAACTTCGCGATCGGGTACACCGAGCCCGAGGCCGGCACCGACCTCGCGTCGCTCAAGACGAAGGCCGAGCTCGACGGCGACGAGTGGGTGATCAACGGCAACAAGGTGTTCACCAGCGGCGCCAACCAGGCCGACTACATCTGGCTCGCGTGCCGGACGGATCCCGAGGCCAAGAAGCACAAGGGCATCTCGATGATCATCGTCCCGACCGACTCGCCCGGCTTCAAGTGCACGCCGATCGTGACGGTCGGCAGCGTGGTCACCACCGCCACCTACTACGACGACGTGCGCGCGCCGAAGGAGAACGTGGTCGGCGACGTGAACGCGGGCTGGCGGCTCATCACCAACCAGCTCAACCACGAGCGCGTCGGCCTCGCCGCGCTCGCCGGCCTCACGCACCGCCTCTACGACGGCATGCTCGAGTGGGTCGCGACCGCGCCGTCGGGCGAGCCCGACGGGCGCACGATGGCGCAGGTGCCGTGGGTGCAGATGGACCTCGCCCGGGCGCACGCCAAGCTCGAGGCGATGAAGCTGCTCAACTGGCGCATGGCGACCGCGGTCGCGAACGACACGCTCACGCCGACCGACGCGTCGGCGAGCAAGGTGTTCGGGGTCGAGACCCAGATCGAGGTGTACCGGATCTTCCTCGACATCCTGGGCGCGGCCGGGTACCTGGCCGCGGGCTCGCCGGGTGCGGTGCTGCACGGTGAGGTCGAGCGCGCGGCACGGGCCGCGCAGATCAACACGTTCGGTGGAGGCGTCGTCGAGGTGCTGCGCGAGATCGTGGCCACCGTCGGCCTGGGCATGACGAGGAGCTCCCGCTAGTGGCTGATGCCGACCAGAAGACGGGCGAGATGACCGAAGCGGACAAGGCCGCGTTCCTGGCCAAGCTCCGCGAGTTCGAGGGGATGGAGACGGCCAGCCAGGTCGGGCCCGACCCGGTGAACCAGCCGATGATCCGCCACTGGGTCGAGGCGATGGGCGACAAGAACCCCGTGTACACCGACCCGGAGTTCGCGGCCGGCACGGTGCACGGCGAGGTGATCGCGCCGGCGGTGAGCCTCCAGGCGTGGGTGATGAGCGGCCTCAAGCCCCGCGGCGCCGACGGCCCGTCGCCCCAGGACACCCTGATGGACCTGCTCGACGGCGCGGGCTACTCGTCGGTGGTCGCGACGAACTGCGAGCAGGAGTACTCGCGGATGCTCCACCTCGACGACCACCTCCAGACGCGCTCGGTGCTCGAGAGCGTGTCGGAGGAGAAGCAGACCGGGCTGGGCATCGGCCACTTCGTGACGACGCGCATCGAGTACACGACGACCGACGGCGAGCCCGTCGCCAAGATGCTGTTCCGCATCCTGAAGTTCAAGCCCGGCACCGGCCGCGGTGGCCCGCCCGCCGCCGAGCCCGAGGAGAAGCCGCGCCCGAAGCGCCCGCGTCCTGCGATCACGATCGACAACCAGTTCTGGTTCGAGGCCGCGAAGCAGCACCAGCTGGTCATCCAGCGGTGCGAGTCGTGCGGCGCGCTGCGCCACCCACCCCGCCCGCGCTGCGACAAGTGCGGCTCGTACAACTGGGACACGGTGGAGGCGAGCGGCAAGGGCACCGTCTACTCCTTCGTGGTCGTGCACTACCCGCAGGTGCCGGCGTTCGACTACCCGCTCGCCATCGGGCTCATCGAGCTCGAGGAGGGGACGCGCCTCGTCGCCGACATCGTGGGCATCGACCCCGGCGACGTGACGGTGGGCATGCCCGTCGAGGTCGAGTGGCAGGACCACGACGAGGACCTGTCGCTCCCGGCGTTCCACCCGGCGACGTAGGGCCGCCGAGATGGACTTCGGGTTGAGCGAGGAGCAGCAGGCCGTTCGCGACCTGGCGGAGCAGATCTTCCAGGGCTCGGTCACGGTCGAGCGGGTCAAGGCCGTCGAGGCGAGCGACGACCGCATCGACCGAGACCTCTGGCAGGCGCTCGCGGACGCGAACCTGCTCGGCATCTCGCTGCCCGAGGACGTCGGCGGCAGCGGCCTCGGGTTCACCGAGCTCACGCTCGTGCTCGAGCAGCAGGGCCGCGTCGTCGCGCCCGTCCCGTACTGGGCGACGGTCGTGTGCGGGGCGCTCCCGATCGCCGAGTTCGGCACGCCCGATCAGCGGGAGCGCTGGCTGCCCGCGGTGGTGCAGGGCGACGCGATCCTCTCCGCCGCGCTCGCCGAGATCGGCGTGAACGACCCGCTGCACCCGCAGCTCCAGGCCGCGCAGGCCGACGACGGCGCGGAGGGTGCGCCGTGGCTGCTGGACGGCGCTCAAGATCTCGGTGCCCGCGGCGCCGATCGCCGACGCGCTCGTCGTGCCGGCGATGACGCCCGACGGCCTCGGCGTGTTCCTGGTGGACACGAGCCCCGACTCGGTCGTGCACGACGACCGCGGTCACCACCGACCGCTCGCTCGTCGGGCACGTCACCTTCACGAACGCGCCGGCCGAGCCGCTCGGCGACCTGGCGGCGGGGAGCGCGTCACGCGCTGGATCCTCGACCGGGCGCTGCTCGGGCTCGCGGCGATCTCGATCGGCGTGTGCGAGGAGGCCGTGCGCATGGCCGCCGAGTACACCAACGGCCGGGAGCAGTTCGGCAAGCCGCTCGCCACGTTCCAGGGCGCGCAGATCAAGGCGGCCGACGCGTACATCGACACCGAGTGCATCCGGGTGACGACCCAGCAGGCCGCGTGGAAGCTCGACGAGGGCCGCGACGCGTCGAGCGACGTGCTCGTGGCGAAGTGGTGGGCGAGCGAGGCGGGCCAGCACGCGGTGCACATGACCCAGCACCTGCACGGGGGGATGGGCGCCGACATCGACTACCCCGTCCACCGCTACTTCCTGTGGGGCAAGCAGATCGAGGACACGCTCGGTGGGGCCGGTGCGACGCTCGCACGGCTCGGCGCCGAGCTCACGAGCACGGGAGCCGCACGATGACCGCGACCGACGCAGCAACGAAGAGCCTCCAGTACGACGACGTGCAGGTGGGCGACCAGCTGCCGCAGCTCGACATCCCGCTCACGCGCACGCTGATCGTGTCGACCGCGATCGCGTCGCGCGACTACCAGGACGTCCACCACGACCCGGGCCTCGCGCAGGAGCGCGGGTCGAAGGACATCTTCATGAACATCCTGACGACCAACGGGTTCGTCGGCCGCTACCTCACCGACTGGGCCGGCCCGAACGCGGTGTTCAAGAGCGTGAAGATCCGCCTCGGTGCGCCGAACTACCCGGGCGACACGATGGTGTTCACCGGTGCCGTCACCGAGAAGGCCGACGGCGAGATCACCGTCGCGCTGAAGGGCTCGAACAGCCTCGGCGACCACGTGACCGGCACGGTCACCCTCGAGCTGCCCCACGGGCCCCTGTCGTGGAAGGCGCCCGACGCCAAGGCACCACAAGAAGGACAAGAAGCGCAAGAAGGCGGAGAAGCACAAGAAGAAGGGTGCCAAGTGAGCGAGAAGCATCGTCTGCTCGACGCCGGCGCGATCGTCGGGATCGGCGCCACCGAGTTCTCCAAGGAGTCGGGCCGCTCCGACCTCCAGCTCGCGATCGAGGCGTGCGAGGCCGCCATCGACGACGCGGGGATCAAGCCGAGCCAGGTCGACGGCATGGTGACGTTCACCGCCGACACCAACCCCGAGATCGAGATCGCCAAGAACCTCGGCATCGGTGAGCTGAGCTTCTTCTCGCGCATCCACCACGGTGGTGGCGCGGCGTGCGGCACGATCCAGCAGGCGGTGCTCGCGGTGAACGCGGGCGTCGCCGACTACGTCGTCTGCTACCGGGCGTTCAACGAGCGCTCCGGGCACCGCTTCGGCGCCGGCGTGCAGGACCGCCCGGCGACGGCGACGGCCGAGAGCGCGCACTTCGCCTGGTACGCACCGCACGGCCTGCTCACGCCCGCGCAGTGGGTCGCGATGTTCGCGACGCGCTACATGCACGAGTTCGGTGCGACGAGCGAGGACTACGGCCGCATCGCCGTCGCCGACCGCAAGCACGCGGCGAACAACCCGAAGGCGTGGTTCTACGAGAAGCCGATCACGCTCCAGGACCACCAGGAGAGCCGCTGGATCGTCGAGCCGCTGCACCTGCTCGACTGCTGCCAGGAGAGCGACGGGGGACAGGCGATCGTCGTCACCACGCCCGAGCGGGCGCGTGACCTGCGCAACCCGCCCGTCATCATCAAGGCGTCGGCGCAGGGCGCCGGCGACAACCAGGAGATGATGACGAGCTACTACCGCGACCCGATGAGCGGCCTCCCCGAGATGGGCCTCATCGCGCGGCAGCTCTGGAACACGACCGGCCTCAGCGCCGACGACATCCAGGCCGCGATCATCTACGACCACTTCACGCCGTTGGCGCTCCCGCAGCTCGAGGAGTTCGGGTTCTGCAAGCGGGGCGAGGCGAAGGACTTCATCAAGGACGGCAACATCGAGCTCGGCGGCCGCCTCCCGATCAACACCAACGGCGGCCAGCTCGGCGAGGCGTACATCCACGGCATGAACGGCGTGGCCGAAGGCGCGCGCCTGATCCGCGGCACGTCGACGAACCAGCCCGAGGGCGTGGAGCACGTCCTGGTGACGGCCGGCACGATGGTCCCCACGAGCGCACTGGTGCTGGGCAAGGCCGCGTAGGTGCGCCTGGTTGGGGTCGCATCCGCTGACGAAGCCTTGCCGCCCTTGCGATCTTCAGCCGAGGTAGCGCAGAACCGCCAACACCCGCCGATGATCGCCCTCGTCCGGCTCCAGCCCGAGCTTCGCGAAGACGTTGCCGATGTGCTTCTCCACGGCGCCCGCGCTGATCACGAGCTTCTCGGCGATCGCTCGGTTCGAGCGGCCCTCCGCCATCAGTGACAGCACCTCGCGCTCGCGGGGCGTCAGGCGCGTCCAGCGCGGAGTCCTTGCTGTGGCGGCCGAGGAGCTGGGCGACGACGTCGGGGTCGAGCGCGGTGCCGCCCGCGCCGACGCGCTGCACCGCCTCCACGAACTCGCGCACGTCGGCGACGCGGTCCTTGAGGAGGTAGCCGAGGCCGGTGGCGTCGCCGGCGAAGAGCTCGCGGGCGTACTCGTCCTCCACGTACTGGCTCAGCACGAGCACGGCGAGGCCGGGCTGGGCCTGGCGGGCCTCGTGCGCGGCGCGCAGGCCCTCGTCGGTGAACGTGGGCGGCATGCGCACGTCGACGATCGCGAGGTCGGGGTGGTGCTCCTCGACCACGGCGAGGAGCTCGACGCCGTCGCCCGCGGTGGCGACGACGTCGATGCCCTCGTCTTCCAGCAACCGCTCGAGGCCGGCGCGCAGGAGGACCGAGTCCTCGGCGATGACGACGCGCACGGCGGTCGGGGTGTGGCTAGCCGGGCTCGGGGACGACGCCGAGCTGGATCATCATCTTCAGGTCGTCGCTCTGACCCCAGTGCTCGACGGCCTTGCCGTCGCGCGTGCGGATCCGATCGAACATCCCGACCTCGATCTTCTTGCCGGTCGGCGGGATGCCGTTGAAGTCGCCCTTGTGGGTGCCGGTCGCGGTCGACTGGATCCAGACCTCGTCGCCGTCGACCGCCGTCGCGACCACCTTCGCCGTCAGGTCGGGGAACGCGCCCGGAACATCCCGACGAGGGCCTTGAGGGCGTCCTGGCCCTCGGGCATGCCGGGCATGGTCTCGTGCTCCACGAAGTCGTCGGCGAGGAGCTCGTCGATCAGCTCGACCTTGCCCTGTCCGATGACCTCTTCGACGAGCTGTCGGGCCAATGCCTCTGAGGTCTGCCATGTCGTTTCCTCCTCGGTGTCGGGGATGCGGTGCGGTCGGGAGCATACGGTGCTCCGCTCCGGCGCATCAGGCGCAGGGCCCCGTGGCACCTCGTAGGCTCCGCGGTACGTCCCGAGGCAGGAGGCGGTCATGGGTGTCTACGGCGACCATGTGCTCCCGCACGTCATCAACTTCGCGTGTGGGCTGAAGGCGACCAACCCACTGCGCGAGCGGGTCTGCGCCGGCCTGAGCGGGGAGGTCGTCGAGATCGGCTTCGGGTCGGGGCTCAACATCCCCTTCTATCCACCGGCCGTCACCCGCGTCGCCGCGGTCGAGCCTGCCGACCTGGGCTGGAAGCTCGCCGAGAAGCGGCTCGCGGGCGACGAGCGTCCCCATCGAGCGGTCGGGGCTCGACGGGGAGAAGCTTGCCGTTCCCCGACGACAGCTTCGACGCCGCGCTCTCGACGTGGACGATGTGCACGATCCCCGACATCGACGCCGCGCTGGCCGAGCTGCGCCGGGTCCTCAAGCCGGGCGGCGACGCTGCACTTCATCGAGCACGGGCTCGCGCCCGACGAGTCGGTGCAGCGCTGGCAGCACCGTCTCGAGCCGATGCAGAAGCGCCTCTTCGGCGGCTGTCACCTCACCCGTCAGTCCGTCGACCTGCTGACGAACGCCGGCTTCACCATCGCGGAGGTCGACCAGTTCTACGAGAAGGGCGCACCGAAGGCCCTCGGTGCCGACTCCCTCGGCACGGCCGTCTCGCCCGACTGACCGAGCGAGGGGCCGCACCTCGGGGAGACCGCTACGCGCTCGGCACGGTCGCGCGGATCACCGTCGGGCCGCCGGGGGGACTGGTGACGCTCAGCTCGCCGTCGACGCCGGCGACGCGGTCGCTCAGGCCGCGCAGGCCGGTGGGGACGAGGTCGTCGTGCTCGCCGATGACCGCGCCGCCGTGCCCGTCGTCCTGCACCTCGACCACGAGGTCGTCGCCGACCTGGCGGACGCTGACCGTGGCCCGGCTCGCCTCGGCGTGGCGGCTCACGTTGGTGAGGCTCTCGGCGACCACGTAGTAGGCGGTGGCCTCGACCGCGGGGGTCGGGCGCTTCGGGAGGTCGACGGTCACGTCCACCGGGATCGGGGCGCGCGCCGCGAGGGCGTGCACCGCGGCGTCGAGGCCGCGGTCGGTGAGCACCGAGGGGTGGATGCCCCGGGCGAGGTCGCGCAGCTCGACGAGCGCGAGCTTGGCGTCGGCGTGGGCCTCGTCGATGAGCGTGGCCGCACCCTCGGGGTCGGTCGCCATCTTCTCCTTGGCCCGGCCCAGCTCCATGGCGAGCGACGTGAGGCGCATCTGCGCACCGTCGTGCAGCGCGCGCTCGATGCGCTGACGCTCGGCGGTGGCCGCGTCGACCGAGCGGGCGCGGCTCTCGCTGAGGTGCTCGATCTGCGCCTCGTACTCCGCGGCGCTGTGGCCGAGGAGGCCGCGCGTCGCCATGCGGCTGAGGTTCGCGACGCCGCGGACGATCCAGGGTGCGAGCACCAGGGCGACCAGGCCGAGGACCGTCCAGATCGCGGTCTGCCACCACGCGCCGGTCCAGCTGCTCGTCGGGAGCGACCAGCCCCACAGGGGAGTGGTCACCAGCCCGATGGCCACGCTCCAGACCGTGACGACGACGGTGAACGTCGCGATGCCCCACGGCATGATCAGCGCCTCGTAGAGCAGCTCCTTCCAGTACGTGGCCTGCTTCAGGTTGGCGAGCAGCCAGCGGAACCAGCTGCGGACGCTCTCCTGCCAGCCTCCGGCCGCGTCGCGCTCGAACTGCAGGAGCGACGGTGCCGCGTGCAGGTCGGTGAGGTCGAGCAGCGCCCGGGCGCGGGCGCGCTCCCAGTTGGCGATCACCCGCACCAGCACGACGGTGAGGAGGAGGAGCGGGATGCCGATCAAGGTGATCAGCGACCCGAAGCCGGTCGAGATCAGTGTCACCATCAAGGCGAAGATCGCGATGCCGACCGGCAGGTTCAGCAGGAGGTGCCCCGTCTCCTTGACGGTGCGGACCTCCTTGTAGGGGCGCAGGAGGCGCCGCCACCAGGAGGTGGCCGGGGGGACGACCTGCTCCTGGAAGTCGGCGGTGGTGGGCGGTTCCATCAGATCAACCATCAACATGCTCATGCGGGCAACGTACGGAGCAGCATGCCGCAGCGGAATCCGGCGGGCTGGTGTTTCGGGGGTGGGGCTAGCCCTACCCCTACCCGGGATCAGGCGACGACCGTGCCTTCGATCACGCACATGGTGAACGACGGCTCGAGGCCGTCGGCGGCGCGCCGACGAAGTGCTCGATAGGGTCCTCCCGTCGATCCCACGAGATGGAGGTGCATGCGATGCACGCAGCCCTGTTCACCGTGAGCATCAAGGGTGGAGTCAACGACGCCAGGATCAAGAACCTGCACGACAACGTGGTCCCGATGGTGAGCAGCGCCCCTGGCTTCGTCGCCGGCTACTGGCTCGACTCCGTCGATGACCACGGCTTCGCGTTCGTCGTCTTCGAGGACGAGGCCTCGGCCAAGGCGTGCGGCACCCCCGGTCGGTGCCGACATGGGCGAGGGCGTCACGGTCGAGAGCGTGGAGTTCCGCGGCGATCCTGGCGAACGCCTAGCGCGCCGCGTGGCCGACGCGCTGCGGGTCGAGCGCCGCGGGCCGGTGGTGATCCTGGAGAACCAGGACCCACCCCGGAACCGCATGACGTTCGAGTACATGGACGAGCTCGAGGCGGCCGTGGTCGCGCTGCGCGACGACCGCGAGGCGCGCGCGGTCGTCGTCACCGCGGCGGGCGACGAGCACTTCAGCGTCGGCATGGACCTCAAGCAGCTGATGTCGGGCGCGGGGGAGCGCGGCGGGTTCGAGGCCGTGCTCGACCAGCGGCTGCGGGTGCTGTCGATGATCGAGCAGCTCGACAAGCCGGTGATCGCGACGCATGTTCGGGTACTGCCTCGGCGGCGGGCTCGAGCTGCCGCTCGCGTGCCACTTCCGCCTCGCCGCCACGGAGGGCGCCCGCATCGGTCTCCCCGAGCTGGACCTCGGGACCGTGCCGGCCTGGGGTGGCACCGCCCGCCTCACCCGCACGGTCGGGCCGGGCCCACGCACTCGACCTGATCCTGCGGGCGAAGAAGATCGACGGACCCACCGCGCTGGCGATCGGGCTCGTGCACGAGGTGCATCCCGTCGCCGAGCTGAAGGCCCGCGCCGTCGAGCTCGCCGAGGAGCTGGCCGCGCAGCCGCCGATCGCCGTGGCCGGCGTGCTGCGCGCGGTCGTCGACGGTGAGCGCCTCCCGCTCGACGAGGCGCTGCGCACTCGAGCGCGACGCGGTGCGGCGCTGCAGCGAGTCGGCCGACCAGGTCGAGGGGATGATGGCGTTCCTCGAGAAGCGCCCGCCGCGGTTCGAGGGCCGCTAGGTCGGCGCTGCCGCGCTACTTGGCGAAGCGGATCGGGACCTGGACCATGTCCTCGGGCAGGACCGACGAGTCGTCGTTGGCGATGATCACGCAGCCGGGATGCTTCGCATCGCAGATCGTGTCGCCGACCGGACCCGCGATGATCGTGATCTGCACGCTCGCCTTCGCCCGTCGGGTCGGGATGGAGGATCGCACCCTTGGTGAGGTCGCACCCGGCGGCCCCCGTGCTGCGATCCGGGCCGCACTGCAGGATGTTGACGACGCCGCCCGGTGAGAACCCCGACCAGCGCACGGTCACCATCTGACCGTCGACGAGGCCGGTGCGCGGCGTGACGGTGATGCTGCGGTCGTACTTCGGCTTCGGCGCGATCGGGATCTGCTCGCGAGACCCGGGTTCGGTCGCGGCGACGATCGTGGTCGCGCCGGGCAGGCCGTCGTCGGGGAGTCGGGCGATCGCGGCCTGGTCGCCACGGAGATAGCCGTCGAAGAAGTCGGTGATCGTCGCGAGCACGCTCGGGCCGGCGGGCGGGTCGAGCGACGTGGACGAACCGTGGTCGCCGCCCTCGACGCTCAGCAGCACCTTCGGGCCGCGCGCCTTGTTGAACGTGCGGACGATCTCGTCGTAGGGGACCTGCTCGTCGGCGGTGCCGTGCACCGCGAGGAACGCAGGGAGGTCGGTGAACCGGTAACGCCCGTCGGGGAAGGGGGCAGGCGTGCCCGAGAGCACCGCGACCGCCTTGACCCGCGGATCACGACAGCACGTGTGGGCCGTGACCCCGAGGGAGGTGATGCCACCGTTGGAATGCCCCGCGACGCCGATCGCCTTCGGCGCGATCAGCCCCGTGAACGGTCCTTCTTTGGCGCGGGTGTCCGCCAGGAGCTCGTCGATCAGGAAGCTCACGTCGGCGGGCTGGTTCGCGATGTCGCCGGCGTCGGGTGCTCCGGGGCCACCGCCACTCGAGAGCGGGAAGCGCGGTGCGGCCACCACGTACCCGGCGGCCGCGAGCTGCGTGAGCAGCGGTTCGTACGTCGCGGGCGTCGCGCCGAGGCCGTGCGCGAACACGACCAGGGGATACGGGCCGTTGGCGGAGTCGGGGGCCGCGTGCTCGACGGGTGCGGCGCCGACCGCGACATCGGTGGAGGGATACCAGACCGTCGTCTCGAGCGTGCGCCCGGGCTGCTTCGGCCGGTCGTCGCTCGGGGGCGTCGGGCGGCTCCGGTCCACGTACGTCTTCGTGACGACGCCCACGCCGTGCTCCGCCGTCCCGGCTGCGGCGGCGGCTCCGGGCGCGCCGCTCGCGAGGATCAGCGCGACCGCGGCGACGGATCCGAGGAACGACCGGCGGATCGCACGCGGCCTGCTCCCTCGTGTCCACCCCCCGGTCATGCCGCCACCGTAGCGAGCAACTCAGAGGTTCGCCGCGAGGATCTTGGCGAGGCGGCGCATCTGCTTCGTCGTCGGCGTCTTCCCCTCGACCGTGACGCCTCGGTGCGGGCCGTCCCGAATGGGCCCTTCGGCACTATCGGTGCCTCGCCCCGACGTCGATGCTGGACGACGTCGTCGCACACCGCGGCGTTCCTCGTTCCAGCATCACCTCTTGGGGGGCACCATTCATGCAACGCAGAACGCTCGACATCCTGTTCAGCATCGGGGGGATCGCGCTCTCGGCGCTCCTGCTCGTGCTCGGTCTCGTCCTGACGAGCAACGCGAACTTCGCCAAGGACTACGTGCACGACCAGCTCAGTCAGCAGAACATCGTCTTCACGCCGGCGAAGTTCCTGACGCCGGAGGAGAAGAAGGCCGACTGCCTCGTCGAGAACGGGGGCAAGCCGCTCGTGACCGGCAAGCAGGCCGAGTGCTACGCCAACGAGTACATCGGGCTGCACGTGAAGGAAGTGGCCGGCGGCAAGACGTACGCCGACCTCGGCACGCCGCAGCGCGAGCTCCAGGCCAAGGTCGACGCGCTCGAGGAGGCCGGCGATCCGGTGCCGGCGGCGACGCAGGCCGAGCTCGACAAGCTCACCGGCCAGCGGGAGACCCTGTTCAAGGGTGAGACGCTGCGCGGACTCCTCCTCACGTCGTACGGGTTCTCCGTGTTCGGCGTGAAGGGCGGGGACGCGGCGACCGTCTGCTACATCGTCGCCGGGTTGCTCTTCCTCCTGTCCATCGCCGGGTTCGTGCACGCCTTCCGGACCCCGAAGGACAAGGTGTTCGCTCCGCCGGCCACCGAGGCGTAGCTCCAGGGCACCATGGCGAGCGGCGGCGGATCCCCCCGATCCGCCGCCCTCGCCGCGCTCGGAGGGTCCGCGGGAATGGTTCGCTGCCCGTCGCGGCGGGTATGAACGCGGAGCACCGACGCGACGGAGGGGTCTCCATGGCCAGGCGGTTCTCGATCAAACCGACGATGACGATCAAGGGTCGGACCTTCAAGGGGCTGCGCGGCTTCTCGGGCAAGCCGACCCACCCACCGCTGACCGACATCCCGATCGCGGCGTACCTGTTCGTCGCGGTGTTCGACGTGATCTCGTACGTCGCCGGGGCGGGAACGGAGGCCGGGCGGAACTTCTTCGTGGCCGGGACGTACGTGATCATCGGCGGGCTCGCGGTCTCGCTGCTCACCGCGCTGACCGGGTTCTGGGACTGGCTGCGCTCGACCGAGGTCGGTACGCAGGCCCGTCGCACCGCGAACTGGCACATGGCGGTGATGCTGTTCGTCACCTCGATCGTGGTCGCCGACGTGGTGATCCGGCTCGTGCAGTACAACCACCCGTCGGTCAGCACCGTGGTGCTCGTCCTCTCTCTGGTGGCGGCCGCGCTCGTCGCCTACGGCGCGACCTACGGCGGAGCACTCGTGTTCGAGTACGGCTTCAATGTGGAGAACGCGGGCGACAGCCCCGTCTGGCACGAGTCCGAGACCGACGTGTTCCCCGGGCAGGAGTGACGATGGGCGCCGACATCGAGGTCCTGGCGCTCGAACGCGCCGGGTGGGAGGCACTGTCGTCCGGTGGTGCGGCCGCTACCCGGTTCTACGACCGGGTCCTGGCGGACGAGGTGCTCATGTTGCTGCCGGGCGGGCTGTGCATCGACGACCGTGCCGGCGCCCTCGAGGCGATGGGCGGCGTCGGGTGGAGCAGCTACGAGCTGTTCGACGAGCGGGTGCTGGACCTCGCCGGCGATGCCGCGGTCGTGGCCTACCGCGCCACGGCGCGACGCGACGACGACGAGTACGACGCGTTCTTCACCAGCACCTACGTGCGCAAGGGCGGCCGGTGGCGCCTCGCACTGCACCAACAGACCCCGCGCTGACCGGTGGGCCGGTCGGGCCGGGTGAGCGACGCAACCCGGGAGTCGAAGCCAGGATCTACCGTGGCGGGCTGATGGGGCAGCACGAGAACCTCGCGCGGATCCTGGTCGCGGTGTTGGCCGCGCTGTTGCTGCTCGCGATCGCGTACGTGGCCGCGGGTGACGTGGCGGTCGTGGTCGCGGGCCTCGTGCTGGGCGTGGTCGTCGGGTACCTGCTCGTCCGCGGCTCGGCGCGGTCCTGAGCATGACCGAGCCACTGCGGGTCGAGACGGCGGACGGCGTGCGCACCATCACGATCGACCGGCCCGAGGCGCGCAACGCGCTGACGGCGGCCATGCGCGAGGAGCTCCGCACGCTGTTCGCCGACGCGGACGCCGACGACTCGGTGGCCGTCGTCATCCTCACCGGGGTCGACCCGGCGTTCTCGGCCGGCGTCGACCTCAAGGAGCTCCGGGCCCGTCCGGCGAACCCCGATCCGGATGCGCCCCGCCCGCCCGTGACGGATCCGGCCGCGGTGATCCGGGACTCGAACACGCCAGTGATCGCCGCAGTGAACGGGGTGTGCGTGACGGGCGCGCTCGAGATCGCGCTGTCGTGCCACGTCATCCTGGCGTCGGAACGGGCGACGTTCGCCGACACCCACGCCAAGGTCGGGCTCGTGCCGGCGTGGGGGATGAGCGCGCTTGCTCCCCGAGGCCGTTGGCCGGCGCAAGGCGCTCGAGCTGTCGATCACCGGAGCGTTCGTCGACGCCGCCGAGGCGCTCCGCGTCGGGCTGGTGAACCACGTCGTCCCGCACGACGAGCTGCTGGCCGCCGCGCGGGCGATGGCGGCCGCGATCCGGGCCGCAGATCCGGTCTCGGTCCGGACGATCGTGGACCTGTCGCGGCGGGGCGCCGGATTGCCCCGCGACGAGGCGCTGCGCCTCGAGCGGGGGGCGATGGAGGCGTGGCGGGCACGAACGGGGGCATTGACCTCGAATCAGTGAGACGATTGGATGCCCGGGAGTCGCCAGGGGGATCGTCGTCATGGAACGTGTCGTCCACACCCATTGCCGGATCTGCCTCGCCTCGTGCGGGCTCGACGTCACCGTCGACACCGACGCCAACCGGGTGCTGCACATCGCCCCCGACAAGCAGAACCCCTACACGTGGCGCGACTTCTGTGCGAAGGCCCGCACCGGGCGTGAGCTCGTCGAGCACCCGGGGCGGATCCGCACACCCCTCAAGCGGGTCGGCGACCGGTACGTGCCCGCGACCTACGAGGAAGCGATCGCCGACATCTCGGCTCGACTCAACCGGATCATCGAGCGTCACGGTCCTGACGCGGTCGGCTCGTACCACGGCAACCCGAGCGGCTTCACCATGGCCAACAGCGTGTTCTTCTCCGGTCTGCTCGACGCGATCGGGACCCGCAACCGGTTCTGGTACGGCTCGATCGACCAGAACAACATGCACGTCGTCTTCGAGGCCATGTACGGCAGCCCGATCTTCACGCTGTCGCCCGACGTGGACGAGTGCCGGTGCTTCCTCTTCGTCGGGATGAACCCGGCCGAGAGCGCGATGAACTGGACCGACAGCGTGCCCGACGGGTGGCGTCGGGTGCTGGCGGCCCAGGAGCAGGGCGCCGACCTGATCGTGGTCGACCCGCGCCGGACGCCGACCGCCGAGCGGGCCGACACGCACGTCGCGATCCGCCCCGGCGCCGACTGGGCGTTCCTCCTCGGCCTGGTGAAGGTGGTCCTCGACGAAGGCCGCGACCGTCCCGCGACGGGTGTCCCGGTTTCGGGCCTGGACGACGTGCGGGCGCTCGCCGGCGAGGCCGACCTCGCCGACCTGGCTGCCCGCTGCGACGTGCCGGTCGACACGATCCGTGACGTCGCCCGTCGCTTCGCCGACGCGCCGTCCGCGATGTGCCTCACCCGCACGGGCGTGTCGCAGACCCAGTCGGGGACGCTCGGCGAGTGGCTCGGCCACGTGCTGAACGGGATCACCGACCGCATCGACCGGCCCGGCGGCCGTCGCTTCGAGCGCGGGTACGTGGACGTGGCCAAGCTGTTCCCGCTCTTCGCGCCGCCGATCGAGCACCGGACGCGCGTGCGTGGCCTCGCCCCGATCGCGGGGCACCACGGCATCGCCGAGCTGCCCGACGAGATCACCACCCCCGGCCCCGGCCAGATCCGGGCGTTGCTGGTGAACAGCGGCAACCCCGTGGTCTCCGGGCCCGACGGGGGCGCGCTCGACCGGGCCATGGCCGAGCTCGAGCTGTACGTCGCGATCGACCTCGTCCAGCGCGAGAGCCATCGGCATGCGCACTGGCTCATCCCCGGCGTGCACTGGCTCGAGCGCGATGAGCTCCACGTGCTCATCAACGGTGTGCAGGATCTCCCGTACGCGCACCTCGGGGCCCGGGCCGTCGAGGTGCCACCCGGCGTCAAGGAGGAATGGGAGTTCTGCACCGACCTCGCCCTGGCGATGGGCCGCCCGCTCTTCGGCCGGCGCGGCGTGAACAGCATGGTGCGTGCGAGCCGGGCGACCGCGCGGGTGACCGGGCAGCCGGGCCTGGCGTTCTCGCCCCGCTGGATCGAACGACTGCTCGTGCGCCTCGGGGGGCGGATCCGGTGGCGCGACATCGTGGCGCACCCCCACGGCTGGATCTTCGCGGAGAAGGAGTACGGCAACCTCGCCGGCGCCCTGCGGACTCCCGACCACACCGTGCACCTGGCCCCGCCCGAGTTCGTCGCCGAGGCGCGGCGACTGCTCGCAGCCCCGGTCCCGGCCGCGCCCGAGCAGTACCCGTTGGTGCTCACGAACCGCCGCCGCCGCGACTCCATGAACTCCTGGCTCAACGACCTGCCCGGGCTGCACCGCGGCCGGCAGGGCAACGAGGTCGAGCTGCATCCCGCCGACGCGGCCCGGCTCGGGCTCGGCGCGGGCGACCGCGCCCGGGTGTCGTCACCGAGCGGCGCCATCGAGCTGCCCGTGGTGGTGTCCGACACGGTCCGTGAGGGTGTGGTCTGCGTCGAGCACGGCTGGGGATCGCGTAGCTTCGACCCGGTCGCGGGCACCGCGCCGGACGCCCCCGGCGCGAACCGGAACCTGCTGGTGAGCAACACCGACGCCGATCCGCTGTCCCAGACCACCGCGTTCAACACCGCCTGGGTCCGCGTCGACCCGGTCGGCGAACCGGTCGGCGAACCGGTCGTCTGAGGCAGGATTCGACCATGCAGTTCTCGATGATCTTCGAAGCGCAGATGGCCGACGCGACCCCGGCGCACGAGCAGCAGGTGATCCGGGACTGCGTCGAGCAGGCCGTCTACGCGGAGGAGATGGGCTTCGACCGCATCTGGGCCGTCGAGCACCACTCGTTGAAGTGGTACGCGCACATGAGCGCGCCCGAGATCTTCCTGACGTGGGTGGCGGCGCGCACGTCGCGCATCCGCATCGGCCACGGCGTGGTGTGCATGCCGTTCAACTACAACCACCCGATCCGGGTGGGGGAGCGAGCCGCGATGCTCGACATCCTCTCCGGCGGCCGGCTCGACCTCGGCGCGGGGCGGGGCGCGACGCTGCAGGAGATGTCGGCCATGGGCGTCGACCCCGACCGCACCTACGCGGAGGTCGAGGAAGCCCTGCGCATGATCGGCAGCATGTGGCGCGGCGAGGACGGCGAGGGCTTCCACTGGCACGGCGAGCTGCTGCAGGTGGCCGACCACCCGATCCTGCCGCGGCCCGTCCAGATGCCCCACCCGCCGCTGTACCTGGCGTGCACCAAGCGCGACACGGTCGCCCTGGCTGCGGAGTACGGGATCGGCGCGCTCGTGCTCGGGTTCTCGGGGCCCGACGACGTGGCCGGGCTCAACAAGATCTACCGGGAGACGATCGACACGCGCAGTGGCAAGCGGTTCGTGTCGTCCGTCGCGAACGACCACTTCTCTGCGCTGTGCCCGACGGTCGTGCTCGACGACGCGGCCGAGGCGCTCCAGGTGGGGGCGCGGGGGCAGCGGTTCTTCGCCGAGGCGATCTCGCACTGGTACGGCAGCGGGCCGGAACCGACGCCGGGCGAGGCGTCCGACGACCACACCGCCGCGATCGAGGCGTCGAAGGATCGGATGGTCGCGAAGCTGCACGAGATGGACATCCCGGTGCGGCCCGAACTCGACCGCGACGTTCAACCTCGTGGAGCACGCCTACGGCGACTGGCGGGACGCGATCGCCTACGCGGAGCGGCTGCGCGACGCCGGTGCCGACGAGATCATGTGCCTCATCCAGATGGGGACCGTGCCGCAGGCCGCGTGCATGGAGACGATCCGTCAGTGGGGCGAGAAGGTCATCCCGCACTTCACCTAGCGGGCTGAGGGGTTTTGGCGTCGGTATCGGTGTCTCAGGCACCCATTACTGACGCCAAAACACCGAGCGGTCAGGCGTCGGCGGGGCGGTAGCGGAGGCGTACGACGCCGTTGCCGAACGTGTGCGTGTCCATCAGCTCCAGCGCGACGTCGAAGTCGCCGGGTTCGAACAGCCGTCGGCCACGACCGATGAGGACCGGGTGCACGTAGATCCGGAGCTCGTCGATCAGACCGAGAGGGAGGAACGTCTGGAGCAGGTCGGCGCCGCCGAGCATCAGGTCGCCTCCGGGCTGCGCCTTGAGCTCGGCGATCGCGGCCGGATCGACCTCGCGCGCGACGACGGCGTTCTCGCCGGCGTGCTCGAGCGTGCGGGAGTAGACGACCTTGGGCATGTCACGCCAGATGCTGCGCGAAGTCGACGATCGCCGGCTCGGCCGAAGGATCCTGGTCGGCCGTCGGCCAGTAGTCCTCCATCAGCTCGTAGGTGCGACGACCCTCGAGGAACGCGCCCATCGTTCGCAGCTCGTCGTTCAAGTACTGGTGCAGCTCCTCGTCGACCCGGTGCCAGTCGATCTCCCGGTTCGGGCCCTCGAAGTACCCGTCGAGCGACACCCCCATCATGAAGAGCAGCTTCCTCACGACGTGACCTCCGCTTCTGTCCGGTCGCGAGCTCGGCGAGGAGCAGCGCCTCGCTGCGCATCAGGCTCTTCCAGTCGGCGAGGTGCAGGCTCTCGTCCTCGCCGTGGATGCGGCTGCCGGGATCGGCCGGGGCCGAGGAGCAGCGCGGGGATGCCGCCGAACGCCTCGGCGAAGGGCTTCACGAACGGGATGCTCCCGCCGACGCCCATGAAGACGGGCGCCTTCCCGAAGCCGGCTTCGAGCGCGCGCTCGGCCGCGTCGAACGCCCAGCCCTCGGGCTCGCACGTCCACGCGGGCGCGGTCTCGTCGGTCTCGAACGTGCACTCGAGGTGCCACGGGACGTGGGCTTCGAGGTGCTTGCGGACGAGGTCGTTGCAGCGGTCCGGGTCCTGGCCCGGCGCGACGCGGATGCTCAGGCGCGCGGACGCCCGCGACACGATCTGGTTCGACGAGCCCTCGATCGGGTGCGAGTCGAAGCCGGTGACGGTGAGCGCGGGGCGGAACCAGAGGCGCTCGAACACCGAGACGTTCGGGTCGCCGGCGAGCTCGACGCCGGGGAGCAGCCCCCACGCGGCGCCGAGCCGGGGGAGGTCGACGGTGAGCGCGTCGAGCCGGCCGCGCTCGTTGGCGGTGAGCGGGCGCACGTCGTCCCAGAACCCGTCGACGGCGATGTCGCCGTGCTCGTCGACGAGGGAGTCGAGCAGCCGGGCGAGCGCGATCGTCGGGTCGGGGACCGCGCCGCCGGCCATGCCCGAGTGCACCGGGCCGTCGAGCGCGCGCACGGTCACGTCGCCGCCGGCGAGGCCCCGCAGGGAGTAGGTGAGGCCGGGCGTGCCGACGCTCCAGTTGCCGGCGTCCGCAAGCAGGAGGACGTCGGCGGCGAGGTCGTCGGCGTACTCGGCGAGGAACTCGGCGAGGTGCGGCGAGCCGATCTCCTCCTCGCCCTCCACGAACACCTTCACGTTGCAGGGGAGCGCGCTCGGTGGTGTCGAGCCACGCCTTCACCATCGCGGCGTGCGCGACGGCGCCGGCCTTGTCGTCGGCGGTGCCGCGCCCGTAGAGGCGTCCGTCGCGGGCGACCGGCTCGAACGGGTCCGACGTCCAGCGCTCCTCGTAGCCCGGGGGCTGCACGTCGTGGTGCGCATAGAGGAGGACAGTGGGCGCGCCCTCGGCGTGGAGCCACTCGCCGATGACGGCCGGGGGCGAGCCCGCGGCCGACGCGGTGCGGACGTTCTCCAGGCCGCACGCCTCCAGATAGGAGGCGGTGGCGTCCGCGCTGTGCTGCACGTCGGCGGTGCGGTCCTCGTCGGCCGAGATCGACGCGATGCGCACGAGGTCCTCGAGCGCGAGGCGGGCGTCGTCGAAGCCGGCGTCGATCGCCGTCGAGGACGGGCGCGGTGTCGCTCACCCGCTCACCAGCCCTTGAAGACCGGCTTGCGGCGCTCGCCGAAGCTGGCGAGGCCTTCGGCGGCATCCGCGCTGGCCATGGCGATCTCCTGGGCCCAGCGCTCGTCGCCGAAGGCGGTGACCCGGTCCGAGTCCATCGCCCGGTTCACGAGCCACTTCGAGAGGCCGATCGCCGGCGTCGGGCCCTGCGCGAGGCGTCCGGCCCACTCGGCCGCGGCGTCGTGCAGCTCGGCGGCCGGGACCACCTTGTTGACGAGCCCGAGGTCGGCCGCGTCGGCCGCGCCGAGGTCGTCGCCGAAGAAGATCAGCTCCTTGGCCTTCTGCGGGCCGACGAGCCGGGTGAGCAGGTAGGCGCCACCGCCGTCGGGGATGATGCCGCGGCGCACGAACACCTCGATGAAGCGGGCGGTGTCGGCCGCGATCACGAGGTCGCACGCGAACGCGATGTGCGCGCCGATGCCGGCCGCGGTGCCGTTGACCGCCGCGATGACCGGCTTCTCGCAGTCCTGGATCGCCGCGATGAGGCGCTGCGCGCCGATGCACGTGCGGGCGACCGCGCCCGGCCGGGCGCTCGGGGGCGCCCTCGGGGCGCTCGAACTGCTCGGGCCGGTCGATGCGCAGGTCGGCGCCGGTGCAGAAGGCCTTCTCGCCCGCCGCGGTGATGACGACGGCCCGCACGGCGAGGTTGCCGGAGGCGTCCTCGAGGTGGCCGATGATCTTGTTGCGCTGGTCGGGGGTGAGCGCGTTGCCGGAGTCGGGCCGGTTCAGCGTGATCCACGCCACGCCGTCGAGGCGTGATGGATCTCGTGCTGCGCTTCCTCGGTGGGGTCTGGGCTCATGGCGCCGGAGCGTACCGGGCGGCCCGGAGGGGATCGCTAGCGCGGGGTCTCGGTCTCGTCCCGCGGCTTCTGGTTGATGCCCCACATCGGGCCGGCGAAGTCCGCGTACTGGCGCAGGGCGAGCACGACGACGCCGACCGCGGCCAGGCACCCGAGCACGATCCAGACTGCCGTCATGCCACCAGCCTATGACGGGGGAGGCCCGAGAGGAGTCCAGTCGCGGGCGGGCTACGAGACGTTGCGGACGAAGGTGTCGCCGGGGAGGTATCGGCAGGTCACGAGCGCCGCGGCCATCAGGCGGTTGTCCTTGCCGACGTCGAACACTCGCACCTCGGCGACGCCGAGCGTGTCCGACGAGCGCAGCAGCTCGGGCACCGCGCGCACGGGCCCGACACGTCCAGCCGACAGGTAGTCGATCGAGGCCGAGGCCGTGGCCACCGGTCGTCCCGAGACCGCGGTGAGGCAGCCGGCGCCGGCGATGTCGATCAGCATCGCGACGAGGCCGCCGTGGAGTGACCCGGCCGGGCCGCGGAGATCGTCGGTGATGTCGATCTCGACGACCTGCTGCCCGTCGACCTCGAGCCGCCGGTACTGCAGTGCCTCGAAGAACTCGCAGCCCAGACCGAAGACCCGCGTGCTGTCCGCCACGGGCGGGACCCTATCGGCGGGCGCTTCCGCGGAGCACTTCTCCGGGCTCGGGTAGCGTCGGCGGCTCGCACGCGGCACGAGGGGGAGCACGCGATGGGACGGCTCGACGGACGGGTGGCGATCGTGACGGGCGCCGGCCAGGGCATCGGCCGGGGGATCTCCCGGCGCTTCGCCCGTGAGGGTGCAGCGGTGCTCGTCGCCGAGGTGAACCCGGAGACGGGGGCGGCCGTCGAGCGGGAGATCGTCGACGAGCTCGGGGGCACGGCGAAGTTCGTGCAGACCGACGTGCTCGACAAGGCCCAGATCGCCGCGATGGTCGACACCGCGCTGTCCGAGCTCGGTGGCGCCGACATCCTCGTGAACAACGCGTACGTCGCGGCGCCGTTCAACCGGTTCGAGCGCAAGCCCGACGACGACCTCGAGCTCGCGTTCCTCGGCGGGCCGATGCACACGTTCCGGGCGATGCAGGCCGTCTTCCCGTACATGAAGGAAGCGGGCTGGGGGCGCATCATCAACTTCGTGTCGCTGAACGGGATCAACGCGCACCAGTACTCGGTGGACTACAACGCGGCGAAGCTCGGGATCCTCGCGATCACGCGCACCGCGGCGCGGGAGTGGGCGAAGCACGGGATCAACGCGAACTGCATCGCGCCGGCGGCGGCGTCGCCCGCGTACGTCGCGTTCGCCGAGGCCGCGCCGGAGAACGCCAAGGAGATGCTCAAGGAGAACCCGATGGGGCGGATGGGGGATCCCGAGCACGACATCGGGGGCGTCGCGCTGTTCCTCGCGTCGGAGGACAGCGACTACATCACCGGGATGACGATGTTCGCGGACGGCGGGAGCCACATCAACGGCGTGCAGTGGGACCCGCCGATGCCCGACTGACGACTGGGCGACAGGCGATGGCGTACGAGCGGTTGGAGCACATCGCGGTCGAGGTGGCCGACGGCGTCGCGTGGGCGGTGATCGACCACCCGCCGATCAACTTGTGGGACCAGGCGCTCGTGCCCGACCTGGTGGGCCTCTTCCACGGGTTCGAGAGCGACGACGCCACGCGGGTGCTGGTGATCACGAGCGCGGATCCCGAGTTCTTCGTCGCGCACGCCGACGTCCAGATGATCCTGAACATGTCGCCCGACGCGCAGGGCGGTGGCGACGCACCCGCGCCGATCAACGTGCTGTTCGACCGGCTGCGGACGTGTCCGAAGGTGTCGATCGCGCTGGTGCGCGGCATCGCGCGGGGTGGCGGGTCGGAGCTGGCGCTTGCGTGCGACCTGCGGTTCGCGACACCCGGAGGCGCGGTTCGGGCAGCCGGAGGTCGCGCTCGGCATCATCCCGGGCGCGGGCGGCACGCAGCGGCTGACGCGGCTGGTCGGGCGGGCGCGGGCGTTGGAGATCGTGCTCGGGTGCGCGGATGTGACCGGCACCGAGGCCGCGGCGATGGGGTACGTCAATCGGGTGCTCCCCGACGACGAGATCGACGACTTCGTGCACGCGCTCGCGCTGCGGATCGCGGCGATGCCGCCCGAGGCCGTGGCGGGGGCGAAGGAAGCGGTGGACGTCGCGGTGGGGGATCCGACCGAGGGCTACGTCGCGGAGGCCGCGGCGTTCCGCCGGGCGCTGGCCGACCCGGTGGCGCGGGAGCTGATGGCGAGCTTCCTGGAGCAGGGCGGACAGACGCGCGAGGTCGAGCTCGACCTGGAGTCGCTGATCGAGGCGCTGGGGCGTCCGGACGGCGGCGGAGCCGGCGCGTCGTGATCGACTTCACCGGGAAGGTGGCGTGGGTCGCGGGCGCGGCCCGTCCGCCGGGGATGGGGCGGGCGACGGCCGTGGCGCTGGCGCGGCTCGGGGCCGACGTGGCGTGCGTCGACATCGTCGACGACGAGGCCGGTGCGGAGCAGTCGTTCCGGGTGACCGCCGCGGCGCTGGAGGCGACGGCCGACGCGGTGCGGGCCGAGGGGCGGCGGGCGCTGGTGCTGCCCGTCGACGTGACGGATGCGGATGCCGTGGACGCGTCGGTGGCGGCGACGGTTGCGGAGCTCGGGCGCCTGGACGTGGGGTGCAACCTGTCGGGCGGGACCGGGCCGTCGCTCGGGAACGGGCCGATGGTGGAGCTCGACGGCGCGGGATGGCGGGCCGCGCTCGACGCGAACCTGACCGCGGCGTTCCTCGGGGCGCGTGCGTGCGCGCAGGCGATGATCGAGCAGGGAAGTGGTGGCGCGATCGTGAGCCTGGCGTCGTCGGCGGCGCTGGTCGCGGAGCCCGGGTTCGGCGCGTTCGCCGCGGCGCGTGCCGGGCCTGGTGCGGATGACGGAGGGGATGGCGCGTGAGCTCGGGCCGTCGGGCATCCGGGTGAACGCGGTGTGCCCGCTCGGCGTGTCCCCTGCGGGGAGCGCGAACCCGGGGCTGGTCGCCGGGGCGACCGCCGGTGGTCGTTCGCTCGAGGACTGGGCGAAGGCGCGCATCCCGCTGGGGCGGATGCAGTCGCCCGAGGAGACCGCGAACGTGATCGTGTTCCTGGCGAGCGACGCGGCGTCGTTCGTGAGCGGCCAGTCGATCCTGGTCGCCGGCGGCGCCCCCGCCTAGATCCAGAGGTTCAGGTGCTGTTCGTCTGGATGTGGGAAATGCTGATCGGGACCGTTGCTCCCCTTCGCTAGGGTGCTCCGCTGTGCCTGCAGTCATCGCCGAAGGTCTCGAGAAGCGCTTCGGCGACACCCAGGCGTTGGGTGGCGTCGACTTCACGATCGAGCGCGCCACCGTCCTGGGTGTGCTCGGTCCCAACGGCGCGGGCAAGACCACCGCAGTGCGCATCCTCACCACGCTGCTGAAGCCCGACGCGGGGCGCGCCATCGTCGACGGGATCGACGTCGTGCAGGAGCCCCGCCGGGCCCGGGCCCGCATCGGCCTCACCGGACAGTTCGCCGCGGTCGACGAACGACTCACCGGCTTCGAGAACCTCGAGACCGTCGGACGGCTCTTCCACCTCCCGGTGAAGGAAGCCCGCACGCGGGCCGACGAGCTGCTCAGCCGCTTCTCGCTCGACAAGTCGCGCAACCGCGTCGTCGGCACCTACTCGGGCGGGATGCGGCGCCGGCTCGACATCGGCATGAGCCTCATCGGCCGTCCGTCGGTGCTGTTCCTCGACGAGCCGACGACCGGGCTCGACCCCCGCAGCCGGGTCTCGATGTGGGGACTCATCGAGGAGCTCGTCGCCGACGGCACCACCACGCTGCTCACGACCCAGTACCTCGAGGAAGCCGACCGCCTCGCCGACCAGATCGTGGTCATCGACCACGGGAAGGTGATCGCATCAGGCACGTCCGACGAGCTCAAGGCGCAGACGGGAGCCGAGCGGGTCGTCGTCACCGTCGACGACCCGAGTCGGTTCGAGGCAGCGCTCGCGGTGCTCAAGGCGCATGCGTGCGGGGTCGAGTCGGTCGACCCGGTCGCCCGCACCGTCGAGGTGCCGGTCGCGAGCGGTGCGGGGATCGTGCCGCAGGTCGTGCGCGAGCTCGACGCGGCCGGGGTGCCCGTCGAAGATGTCGCGGTCCGTCGCCCCACGCTCGACGACGTGTTCTTCGAGCTCACCGGCCACAAGGCCGAGGAGCCCGACCCGGACGAGGACGACGACGAAACGGACGAGGACGCCGCCGCAGAGGAGGTCGCCTGATGGCCGCGTCCGATGCTGCGATCACACTGCCTGGCGGTACCACCGCCGTCGACGACGTCGGCGGGCACGACGCGCCGAGCGGCGCGATCTGGATCTGGCGCGACACCTGGACGGAGGCGCTGCGGCACCTGCGCGCGATGCCGCGGTCGCCCGAGCTGGTGATCTTCTCGGCGATCCAGCCGATCATGTTCGTGCTGCTGTTCGTGTACGTGTTCGGCGGGTCGGTCAACGTGCCGGGCGGCGACTACACGCAGTACGTCATGGCCGGGATCTTCGCCCAGACCGTGGTGTTCGGCACCACGTTCACGACGCTGGGCGTCGCCGAGGACATGAGCAAGGGGATCATGGAGCGGCTCAAGTCGCTCCCGATGGTGCAGCCCGCGGTGCTGCTCGGGCGCACCCTGTCCGACCTCGTCCGCAACCTCTTCACGTTCGCGGTCATGCTCGTCGTGGCGTTCGCGGTCGGCTGGTCGGTCCTCGGCCCGTTCATCGACGCGGTCTGGGCCACGCTGCTCCTGCTCGCGTTCGGCTATTCGCTGAGCTGGGTGCAAGCGTGGATCGGCGTCTCGGTGAAGTCGGTGGAGGCAGCGAACTCGGCCGGCTTCATCTGGATGTTCCCGATGACGTTCATCTCGTCCGCGTTCGTCGACCCGTCGAACATGCCGAGCTGGCTCGAGGCCATCGCGAACGCCAACCCGTTCTCGATCGTCACCGACGCGGTGCGCGCGCTCTACGACGGCACCGACCCGGGAAACTCCATCTGGGAGTCGGTCCTGTGGATCGTGGGGATCACGGCGGTGTTCAGCGTGCTGGCGATGCGGAAGTTCATCCGAGTGACGGGTCGCTGATCCGGCGCAGACCCCAAAATTCTAGGGGTTGACCTAGAGGGCGCGGGCGGCGACGTGGCCGTCGTAGACGGCGCGGTCGACCATGCGGACGGCCACGGCGTCGCCGATCGTCACGAGCTCGTCGACCTTCCCGGCCAGCTCGTGCGTGAGCGAGTTGTTCGGCAGTCCGTGGGTGCGGATCACCACGGTGTCGACGGGCAGCGTCTCCATCGCCCGTGACAGCACGTCGACGATCGTGACCTCGTGGTCGCCGATGAACGCCATCGCGGTGTTCGGCCGCCACACCATCCCCGCGTGCACGGCCCGGGGGAGGATCGCCGCGGCCGACTCGCCGTCGAGCGCCATCGGCATCGGGAGCGGGGTCACACACGTCGCTTCCTTGCCGGCTGCCGCGAGCAGCTCACCGAGCCCGATCGCCTGTGCGTGCCCGACCGCATCGAGCAACACGATGCGCTCACCGAGCGAGTCCGGGTCGGCGAGGAACCGCTGGAGCGCGTCGACGTGGTCGAACACGTAGTCCTGCTCCGCGCCCGGCACCGGCATCGGGTGGTACGCGGCGTTCGCGAGCTTGTCGGCCCGTCCGCCGGTCGCGACGATCACCGCGTCGGGGGCGAGCTCGAGCACCGTGTCGGCCGTCGCCGCGACGCCGGTCCGCACGTCGACGCCCCTGCGCTCGCACTCACCGATGCGCCACGCCGCGATCTCCCAGATCTCCTCGCGCCCGGGCAGCTTGGCGGCCCAGCGCAGGTTGCCGCCGAGCTCGTCGTCGCGCTCGAGCAGCGTCACGTCGTGGCCCCGGGCTGCGGCGACCGCGGCCGCCTCCATCCCGCCGGGGCCGCCACCCACGACGACCACCTTCTTGGGGGTCGCGGCGGGCTCGAGCGTGCCGAGCCCCAGGTCGTCCTCCCGACCGACGGCCGGGTTCTGGACGCAGTTGATCGGCATCGACTGCAGCAGGTTGCCGTAGCAGGACTGGTTGATCCCGGTGCAGCGGCGGATCTCGTCGCCCCGGTCCTCCCGGGCCTTGTTCACCCACTCGGGATCGGCGATGAGGGCCCGCACGAGCGTGATGCCGTCGGCCTCGTGGTTCTCGATGATCGACTCGGCCTCGTCGGGCGTGAGGATCCGGTGCACGGTGAAGACCGGGGTGTCGCGCACCGCCTTCTTGATCGCGTGCGCGGCGTAGACCCCGAGCAGGTGCGGCGAGTAGTTGGTGCGCACCATCCCGATGCCGCCGATGCCGATGCTCACGTTGAGGAAGTCGACGAGGCCGAGCTCCTCGTAGCGGGCCGCCACCTCGGCGCAGTCGTCCGCGGTGAGGCCGGGCCCGTGCGTCTGCTCGTCGTCACCGGCGAGCCGGAGCCCGACGGCGACCTTGTCGCCGACCGCATCTCGGATGGCGCGAGATCACCTCGACGCCGAAGCGCATCCGGTTCTCGAGGCTTCCGCCGTACTGGTCGTCGCGCTGGTTGTACTTCGGCGTGAGGAACTGGTGGAGCAGATACCCGTGCGCGCTCTGCAGCTCGATGCCGTCGAAGCCGCCCGCGACCGCGTTCTTCGCGCAGCGCACGTGGTAGTCGATGCACTCCGCGATGTCGGCCGCGTCCATCGCCTTGGGCGGCTCCATGTGGTCGGGTGACACCGACGGACCGACCGCGACCTGCTTCGACCAGTTGCCGAGCATCATCGCCCCGGAGTGCGTGAGCTGGATGAACGCCGCGGCGCCGTGCTCGTGCACCTGGCTGGTGAGGGCCTCGTAGTGGGGGATCGACTCCGGGTCCCAGCCGTTGGCGTTGTTCGGCATCTTGTACGCCGTGTTGGGGTGGACGGCCGTCTCGCCCGCGATCACCGCGGCGACACCGCCCCGGGCCCGCTCCGACAGGTACTTGCCGTAGCGGCGGCCGTAGAAGCCGGGCTCGCCCCACACCGGGTTGGGCTCGGTGAACATCGTGAAGTGCGCACCGAAGATCACCCGGTTCCGCAGCTCGACCGGCCCGACCTGCAGCGGCTCGAACAGCTTGTCGTGCGCCATGCGCTTCCCCTTGTGCGTCGGTCCCGGGCCACGAGAACGTGTTCCAGTTCGGACGCTACGGGTGCGGCTCCTGGCAGGCAAACGGCGTGCCAACCTGGTGTCCATGACCACCGAAGAGCAGAACGCATTCGAGGCCTTCGACGCCGCCGCCGGGGTCGGGTCGGTCGACGACATCCACCCGACGTTCCACGCGCTGCGCGCCGAGTGCCCGGTGCACACCGGTGCGTTCCACGAGCGCTTCGGGATCGAGCAGGGCATGGAGGCCGCGCTGATGTCCGACGACGTCACGCCGTACGCGGCGCTGTCGTTCGACGCGGTGCAGCAGGTGCTCAAGGACGGCGCAGACGTTCTCGTCGTCGGGCTACGCCGACAGCATCGGCCTGGTGATGGGCCACTCGATCCTCGAGATGGACGAGCCCGAGCACCACAAGTACCGAGCGCTCGTCCAGCAGGCGTTCACGAAGAAGGCCATGGACCGCTGGGAGGTCGACCTCGTCACGCCGATCGTCGACGGACTCATCGACGAGTTCGTCGATGACGGTCGGGCCGAGCTCGTGAAGGGTCTGTTCTTCCCGTTCCCGGTGCACGTGATCGCCGGGATGCTCGGGCTGCCGCGTGCCGACCTCGCGCAGTTCCACGAGAAGGCCGTGCAGCTCATCACGATCATCGACAACGTCGAGACCGGGCTCGAGGCGTCGCAGTGGCTCTACGACTACTTCGCCGCGGTGATCTCCGAGCGACGGGTCGAGCCGCAGGAAGACGTCATCAGCGTGCTCACCCAGGCCGAGCTCGACGGGCAGCGGCTCACCGACGACGAGATCATCGCGTTCCTGCGGCTGCTGCTCCCCGCCGGCGCGGAGACGACCTACCGGTCGTCGAGCAACCTCCTGTACGCGCTCCTCACGCATCCCGACCAGCTCGACGAGCTGCGCAACGACCGGTCGCTGATGCAGCAGACGATCGAGGAGGGGCTGCGGTGGGAGCCGCCACTCACCGGCATCGGACGCACCGCGAGCAAGGACGTCGAGCTCGAGGGCGTCGTGATCCCCGCCGGCTCGCCCGTGGCCGTGGAGATGGGGTGCGCGAACCGCGACCCGGCCCGCTGGGACAACCCCGACGAGTTCGACATCCACCGCGACGTGCAGCAGCACATGTCGTTCGCGTTCGGTGTGCACATGTGCCTGGGCATCCACCTCGCGCGCATGGAGACCACCGTCGTGATCAACCGCGTGCTCGACCGGCTGCCCAACCTGCGCCTCGACCCCGAGCGGTCGGGCGACGCGCGGATCAGCGGTCTCGCGTTCCGCGCCCCGACCAGCCTGCCGGTGCTGTTCGGCTGACCGCTCAGGTGTTCTGGACGGTCGGCACCCGTCGACGCCAAAACGCCTCTGCTCAGGGACTGATGCCGTAGAGGCGGTGCGGGTTGTCCCAGAGGATCTTGCGCTTCTCCGCCTCGGTGAGGTCGTCGCGCGCCGCGAAGTCGCGGATGCCGTTCGGGAACGAACCCTCGGGGTGCGGGAAGTCGGACGCGGTGACGATGCAGTCGGCGCCGAGCGCGTCGACCACGTGGCGCAGCTGCGGCTCCTCGACCTCGGCCGAGATGAAGCACTGGCGCCGGAAGAGGTCGCTCGGCTGCGCGGAGAGCGAGTCGCAGTCGAGGCCCTCGTAGCGCTCGTACAGCTCGTCGAGCCACCAGAGCCAGAACGGCAGCCAGCCCGCCCCTGCCTCGAGCACGACGACCCGCAGGTCGGGGTGGCGGTCACAGATGCCGCCGACGAGGAACGAGAACAGGGTGAGCTGCGCCTCGAGCGGGAATGCGGCGGCGATGCGGGGGAGGGCCCAGTCGCCGAAGCGGTCGGCACCGATCTGACCGAGGCCGGTGCCCGCGACGTTGTGGAGCGCGAGCGGGGTGCCGAGCTCGGCGAGCGTCGCCCAGAGCGGGTCGTAGTACGCGCGCTCCAGCGTGACGCCGGGCAGGGGCGGCTCGGGGAGCACGAAGAACGCGCGGACACCGAGCTCGTCGACGCAGCGGCGGGCTTCGGCGATGGCGGCGTCGACATCGTTGAGGGCGAGCTGGCCGACCGCGGTCAGCCGGTCGGGGACGTGGGCGACGAACTTCGCGGCCCAGTCGTTGTAGGCGCGCACGATCGCCGCAGCGAGGTGCGGGTCGAGTCCCCACGCCGCGACCTGCATCAGTCCGCGGCTCGGGTAGAGCGCCATGCGGTCGATGCCCTGGTCGTCCATCGCGAGGACGTACGCCTCGGGATCCCAGCCGCGCTCGTCGTAGCGCCGGTAGTCGGTCGCCCACGTCTCGTTCAGCGTGCTGAGCCCGCCGGCGCGGCTGCGCCAGCGCACGGTGGGGGCGCGGCGGTCACCGTCGACGACGGTCGCACCACGATCCGTCGAGCCGACCGGCTCCCGTCCGGCGAACGCGGGCTCGATGTGCTCCGCCCAGAGGTCGGGCGGCTCCATGAAGTGGGAGTCGACGTCGAAGACGCGGCTGGTCGCTCACGGCTGCTACCGGTGGTGGCGACGCCGACGATGGAAGAGCCGCCCGAGGCCGAGCATGACGACCGCGGCCGTTGCGACCATGGTGGCGCCGATCACGACGCGGTTGGGGTCGAAGGCGGGCACCCAGCGGGCGTCGCCGTCCCGGATCACGAACGCACCTGCGGGCCGAGCCCGCACGCCGAATCCGCCCCCTCCTCCGGTTGCGACGCCTTGCGCGTTCGCGGCGGTCGTCGCCGGGCCGACGTCGCCGTCCGCGCCACCCTGTGCCTCACCGAACCCGGTCCCGCCGCCGCCGGCGACGGTCGCGGCCGGGATGACGATCACGCCGTCGTGCTCGACCGGCGTGCTGAAGACCTGGTGTCCGGACACGGCTCGCCGTGCTGCCCGGAGGGCCTTGTCGATGTCCATGTCAGCCTCGCAATCTCGGTCGCATCCAGGGGTCAGGGGGTGGGGGTGGGGGTGGTGCTGGCGTTGCCCTTGGCTCGGTACTGGTCCTGCCACTCCTTCGGGGGTGGGTCGGCCCGGCGAGCACCGGCGCCGAACATGCGGGGCAGCTCGCCCGCGAGGTCTGCGGCCGTCCAACCAGCGTCGCTGCGCTCGGCCACCCGGTCGACCACGAACGTCTGCACGTGCTCGACGATCCCGCCGCGCACCTGGAACGTCTGGCCGTTCAGCCAGCCCGACTCCACCGACGCGAGGTAGCAGATCATCTCGGCCACGTGGTTCGGGTCCGTCGGGTCGAAGTCGGCCTCGAGCCGCGCTGCGTTGCGCGCGGTACGCCAGCCGATGTTCGCGAGGCGCGTCGCGGCCGAGGGCATGATGCAGTTCGCGGTCACACCGTAGGGCGCCATCTCGGTCGCGATCGCCTCGGTGAACGCGAGCACGCCGGCCTTCGCGGCAACGTAGTTCGACTGCCCCGCGCCGCCGTACAGCAGGAGCCCCGTCGACGTGTTGACGACGCGCCCGCTCACCGCTCGCCCGGCCTTCGACTCGCTGCGCCACCATCGGCACGCAGGCCCGGTCACCGCGAACGTGCCGCGGAGGTGCACGCGGATCACGTCGTCCCACTCCTCGGGTGCGAGGTTGAACGCCATGCGCGGGCGTCCGAAACCCGCGTTGTTCACGACGACGTCGATGCGGCCCCACTCGTCGAGTGCGCGCTGCACGACCGTCTCACCGCCCTCGATCGTGGCGATGTCGGAGCGGTCGGCCACTGCCTCGCCGCCCGCGGCGCGGATCTCGCCCGCGACCTCCTCCGCCGGCGTCTCACCCGTCTCGCTCCCGTCGGTGGCGACCCCGAGGTCGTTGACCACGACTTTGGCGCCGTAGGCGGCCAGGCGCAGCGCCTCGGCCCGTCCGATCCCGCGCCCGCTCCCGGTGACGACGGCGACCCGGCCTTCCAGCACTGCAGTCCTCGTTCCCGTGTCCGACTGTCCTGGCTCGCTCCGCTCGTTCACGCGAGCTCGAGGGCGTTCGACCGGCCCCGGGCCTCGAAGCGCCCGAGCAGCTCTTCGCGGGCGGCGTCGTCCATCGGCGTGAGCCGACTGGTCTTGTCGGAGCGCCACCAGACCGGGTCGGACACGTCCCAACGCTCCTTGCGCAGCTGGCGCTTCAGCACCTTCTGCGTCTCGGTGGTGGGGAGCTTCTCGGTGACCCGCAGGTACCGCGGCGACCACTTGGTGCCGAGGTCGGGCTGCTCCGAGAGGAACTCGTCGAAGTCGGCCGCGTCGAACGTCGCGCCCGGTCGCAGCTCGAGCGCCGCCATCACCTGGTCTCCGACGTCTTCGTCGGGGACTGCGAACACGGCGGCGAGCACGACGTCCGGGTGGCGGGCGAGGATCCGCTCGACCGGCGCGGCCGCGAAGTTCTCACCGTCGACCCGTAGCCACTCGAAGTCTCGCCCCGCGAAGTAGAAGTAACCGGCGTCGTCCCGGTACCCGAGATCGCCGGTCCAGTACCAGCCGTCGCGCACGCGCTGCGCGTTGGCCTCGTCGTTCTTGTAGTACCCCTCGAAGCTCGACGCGCCCTTCTTGTTCACGATCTCGCCGATGCACTCCTCGGGGTTCAGGAGGTGCCCGGCGTCGTCGAACTTCGCCCGCGGGCGCTCCTCGCCGGTCTCGGCGTCGATGATCACGGTGCCCTCGGCCCCGACTCCGAGCGCGCCCTTCGGCATGTCGGGGGTGCGGTTGATGTTGGCGCCGCCCTCGGTGCTCCCGTACCCGTCGATCACCGGGGTACCGAAGCGCTCCGAGAACCGGGCGATGTCGAGGTCGGCGGCCTCGTTGCCGAAGACACGGGTGAGGGTGTTGTCGGCGTCGTCGGGCTGCTCGGGTGTCGCGAGGATGTACGACAGCGGCTTGCCCACGTAGTTGAAGTACGTCGCGCCGTACTCGCGCACGTCGGGCAGGAAGCCCGACGCCGAGAACCTTCGGCGCATCGCGGCGGTCGAGCCCGACACCAGCCACGGTGCGTACGCGGTGATGATCGCGTTGGAGTGGAACAGCGGCATCACCTGGTACATGACGTCGTCGGGGGTGATGTGCATCATCTCGGTGAGGCGGCTGCTCGCGCCCTCGAGGCGGCCCTGGGAGAGGACACACGCCTTGGGTGCCCCGCTCGTGCCCGACGTGAAGAGGAGGAGGTAGATGCCGTGCTCGTCGACCTCCACGTCGGGGATCGGAGCGCCCTCGTAGGGCGCGAGCCTGGAGGTGTAGTCGGGACCGTCGACGTCGAGGACCTTCCCGTTCGCGGCGCCGAGGTCGAGGCCGTCGAGCAGGTGCGCGTGCCGGCCTTCGGTGACGATCAGCTGGCAGTCGGTGTGGGTGATGTCGCGGGCGAGCTCCGCGCCGCGCCGCGTCGGGTTGATGCCGACGACGACGGTGTCGGTGAGCGCGGCGGCTCCGAGCCACATCGCGAACTCGGGGATGTTGTCGAAGAGCAGGCCGACGTGCTGCGGCACGTCGGGATCGAGCGTGGCCTGCAGGTACGCGGCGCGGGTCGCACACGCGTCGACGTACTCGCCCCACGTGTAGGTGGTGCCCTCGAAGCGGATCGCGGTGCGGTCGCGGTCCGCGGCGCGGGCCTTGATGTGCTCGGCGATGGAGGGCATGGCTAGTAGGCGAGCTCCAGGCCCGGGCGGGGCCAGTCGAGGGACACGAAGCGTCCACTGCCCGACAAGGTGGCGTACGCGGTGCGGCGGTCATCGCCACCGAAGGCGACGTTCGTGGTGAAGCCGTCGGGGAGCCCCACGTACTCGTGGCCGGATCCGTCGGGCTGCACGACGCAGAGGCCCTGGCCGATGGCGGCGACCACGATCGCGCCGCTCGCCTCGACCGCGAGGGAGTCGAAGTGGCCCTTGGTCGCCTCGACGACGGTCGCCATCGGGCTGGCGAGCGTGCCGGCCCCGGAGACGTCCCACGACAGCACGCGGCCGGTGAAGCTCTCGGCGACGTAGACCTTGTCGCCGGCGGGGGAGAGTCCGACACCGTTCGGGCCGTGGAGTCCGCGCACGACCTCGACCACGTGCGAGCCGTCGATGGTCGCGTAGCAGAGCGAGCCGCGGTCTTCGGTGCGCTCGCGGATCTTGCCGAAGTCGGTGAACCAGAAGCCGCCCGCGGCGTCGAAGACGATGTCGTTGGGCCCGCAGAAGCGGTGCCCGTCGCACTCGGAGTAGAGGACGGTGTGCTCGCCGGTCGTGAGGTCGACCCGGTTCACCCATCCGCCGGTGAAGTCGGCGGGCTCGTTGCTCATGGTGGAGAGCTCGAACGGGATCTCCATGTCGCCGAGCTTGGTCCAGAGGAACCCGCCGTTGTTCACCACGTAGCAGGCGCCATCGGGGCCGATCGCGGCGCCGTTGGGCCCGCCACCGAGGTCGGCGACGACCTCGGGTGCACCGCCGCCGGCCGGGACACGGGTGAGGGTGCCCCGGCGGATCTCGACCAGGAGGAACGACCCGTCGCCGAGCACCACCGGCCCCTCGGGGAAGCCCAGCCCGGTCGCGAGCTCGGTGACCTCGGGCGTCGGCGTTGCGGGCGCGTCAGCCATGTCCATCACCCATTGTGGGTCCCCCTCGGGTCCGGCCCCCTGCCTGAGGGCCGGTGGAGTTTCTACCCCAGGTACCCCGACCCGGGTACCGTCCGCCCAACGGCTTTGGCGTCAGCACGGGTGTCTCAGACACCCAATACCGACGCCAAAACACCTTGTGGTGAGGGGGAGGGACGCACATGGAGTGGGTGATCGATGCGGACGCGCACATCACCGAGCCCGGGGACCTGTGGACGAGCCGCCTCCCGGCGAAGTTCGTCGATGCGGGACCCCGGCTGCGGCGCGACGACTCCGGTCGCGACGCCTGGTACGTCGGTGACACCGCCATCGCGTCGGTCGGCCACACCGCGGTGGCGGGCTGGCCCGAGCCGTTCCCCTCGTCGCCCAAGAACATGGACGAGGTCCCCGCGGCCGCGTACGACCCCACCGCCCGGCTCGCGTACATGGACGAGGTCGGGATCTGGTCCCAGGTCATGTACCCGAACGTGGGTGGGTTCGGCAGCCAGGGCTTCCTGAAGATGGGCGACGCCGAGCTCCAGCTCGCGTGCGTGCGTGCGTTCAACGACTGGCTCACCGACTGGTGCTCGACCGACGCGCGCCGGCTGCTGGCGATCAGCGCGACGCCGTTCTGGGACGTCGACGCCGCCGTCGCCGAGGTCGCCCGCTGTGCCGAGCTCGGGCACCGTGGCGTGCTGTTCACCGGTGAGCCGCAGCGCTTCGGCTTGCCGTACCTCGGTGACCCGCACTGGGACCCGCTGTGGTCCGTCGCGCAGGAGGCCGCGCTCCCGATCAGCTTCCACATCGGCGGCGGCGACTTCCTCGGCGACTTCGCGCCGGCGCGCATCAAGGCCCACGGGATGGGTGCGGTGCACGTGTCGACGTCGGTGGCGCTGTTCCTCGGGAACGGGCTCCAGATCGTCGACCTCCTCACCTCGGGCCTGCTCGCACGGTTCCCCGAGCTGAAGTTCGTCTCCGTCGAGAGCGGCGTCGGGTTCCTCCCGTTCGTGCTCGAGGCGGCCGACTACGCCTACGGCCAGTCCGCCATGCGCAAGGAGCGTCCGAACGACGGGCTCCCCAGCGAGTACTTCCACCGGCAGGTCTACGGGTGCACGTTCTTCGAGGCCGACGGGCTCGGGCGCGTCGTCGACGCCATCGGTGCCGATCACCTGCTGTTCGAGACCGACTACCCGCACCCGATCTGCCTCTACGGCAACGTCCGGGAGATGATCGACGCGACGTTCGCCGACCTGCCCGACGAGGTCCGGCGCAAGGTGCTGTGGGAGAACTCGGCGAGCCTCTACCGGGTCGAGGTGCCGGTCCCGGCCTGACCGCGCTCGACGCTCTCAGTCGGCGGTCATCGCCTCGGTCGCGGCTTCGGGGTTGTGGTACTCCCGCCAGAACGTGACGTGTCCGTCGGCGACCCGGAAGATCCCGACGTAGCGGTTCAGGTACTGCTTCCCGGTGTGCTTCACGACGGCGTCGCTCGCGTACTCGGCGACGATCATGCCCGGCTCGGCGCCGGGGTACACCGTGGTCACCTCGATCGCGAACGGCTCGAACATGCCGCCGATCACGTTCCCGACGAGCTCGCGCACGCCGTCACGCCCGTTCGTGGGCATGGGCAGGAACTCGGGCGCGTACGCGAGGTCGAACTCGACGTCGTCGGCCAGCATCTCGGCCATGGCGTCGAAGTCGCGTGCCGAGAGCTTCTCGAAGAGCGTGCGCACCACTTGCTCGTCAGCTTCGTGCGATGTCACCGAGCACCTCCAGTGCTTCGTCCAGGTTGCGTTCCGGATCCGTTCCACAGCCGTAGGGCGAGAGGACGACCTCGTCCGCGCCGGCGTCGAGGTACTCCACGACGCGCCCGGCGATCGCGTCCCGGTCGCCGAACGGGACGACGGCGTCGGTGCAGGCGTCGGTCCACCCACCCGCGCCGATCTCCGAGACCTCACAACCGAGTACCCGGGCCAGGACGTCGGCGTAGGCGGGCATGTGGACGTAGATGCCGAGGTCGGCCTTCGCCGCCTCGCGCGCCGCGGCGGGGTCGTCGGTCACGTAGCAGGGGATCTCGGCGATGACCGGTGGGGCTTCACGCCCCGCGGCCTCGGCGCCGGCCCGTACGTTCGGCACCACGACATCGGCGATCCAGCTCGGTGGCGCGAGCCAGGGGAGCGCGCCGTCGGCGTGGGCGCCGGCGACCCGTGCGAGCTGCGGGTGCAGCACCCCGAGCATGACGGGCGGCGGCGCGGGCATCTCCACGTCGAGGAACGCGGTCACGCGGAACCGTTCACCCTGGTGCGCGACCTTCCCGTCGTGGAGCAGCGCCTGCACGATCTCGAGCCATTCGCGCACGTGGCCGATGGGCCGGTCGTACTCGATGCCGTACATCCCCATCACCGGTGGGTGCGACGGACCCACCCCGAAGCGGAAGCGGCCCGCGCACGCGGCGTTCGCCGTCGCGGCTTGCTGCGCGGCGACGACCGGGTGGCGGGGCCAGGTCGGGACCACCGCAGTCCCGAGCAGGATCCGATCGGTGGAGGCGCCCGCGAGCGCCAGTGCCATCACCGGGTCGAAGCCGAACGCGCTGCCGAGGAACAGGCCGTGGAAGCCGAGTGCCTCCGCGCGCGCCGCCAGCGCAGCCACGTTCGTGACCGACCGGGTCTCCGGGAACAGCACAGACAGCTTCATCGGGTTTCCCTCAGAGCGAGTCGTAGAGCGCGTCGAGGATCGGGAACCAACGGCGGTCGTCGCGCCGCTCGCGCCACTCCATCCGGTTCATCGCGTAGCCGAGCGCGACGCCGGCGTCGGGGTCGAGGAACCCGAGCGATCCGCCGGAGCCGTTGTGCCCGAACGTCCGCTCGCCGGGTCCGAAGGAGAACTCGCCCTCGGGCATGGTGATCTCGAACCCGAGACCGAAGCGGGTGGGGAGCCCCATGACCAGGTCGGGGCCATCGACCTGCATGCGGCCCGCCTCCTCGGCGAGGCCCGGTGACAGCACCTCGCCGCGTCCGTACGCGCCGTAGATGCGCGCGAGCGCCCGGGCGTTCGCGTGGGCGTTGGCCGCGGGGATCTCGGCCTCCCGGAACGCGCGGGTGTTGGTGTGCTCGATGACGTTGCAGTCGGGTGGGTTGGCGAACGACTTCGGACCGAGGTCGTCAGGGCCCCAGTGGGAGAAGAACGTGGTGGCCTCGGGGTCGAGCTCGATCGACATGTCGGCGGTGCGTGCGTCCTCCGATGCGGGGAGGCCCAGGAAGCAGTCGACGGCGAGTGGTGCGACGATGTCGTCGGCGAGCACCGCGCCGATGGTCCGGCCGTCGACGCGCCGTACCACCTCGCCGACGAGGTGCCCGAACGTGACGCCGTGGTACCCGTGCCCGGAGCCGGGCTCCCACCACGGCTCCTGCGCCGCGAGCGCGTCGACCATCGCGTCCCAGTCCGACAGCGAGCCGAACGGCATCGGGCGGCTGATCGCGGACAGCCCGGCCTCGTGGGTGAGGAGGTAGCGGACGGGGAGCTCGGCCTTGCCGCCGGCGGCGAACTCGGGCCAGTACGTCGCGACCGGGGCGTCGAGGTCGATCCGGCCCGCGTCGACGAGTCGGAGCAGCGCCATCGCGGCGAGGCCCTTGGTGCACGAGAAGACGCAGGCGATGGTGTCGCGCTCCCAGGGTCGGGTCCGGGCCGCGTCGGCCCACCCGCCCCAGAGGTCGACGACGAGCTGCCCGCCGACCTCGACCGCGAGGGACGCCCCGAGCTCGCTCCCTTCCTGCGCATCGGTCGGGAACCCGGCCGCGAAGGCGTCCCGAACGCCCGAGAACCTCGGGTCGCAGTCCCCCTCGACGCCGGCCATCGCGAGGACCCTGACAGTTGCGGCTTGCGGCCGCAAGGTGGTCGGATGGGGTCATGTCAGGGGGGAGCGCCATGGGGGACGTCTTCACCGAGGTCGGTGCGATCGAGTACCCGATCCTCGATGCCGACGCACACGTCAACGAGCCGCCCGACACCTGGCAGGACCGGGTGCCGGCCAAGTGGCGGGAACGGGCACCCAAGGTGGTCCATGGCGAGGACGGCGACCTCTGGAGCTTCGACGACGGGAAGTCGACGCGCCCGGTCGGCCTGACGGCCACCGCCGGGCTCTCGTACCTGCAGTACCGGCCGGGTGGGCTGCGCTACGAGTCGATCCGGCCCGGGTCGTTCGACACCAAGGCCCGGCTCGCCGACATGGATGCCGACGGGATCTGGCTCCAGGTGCTGTACCCGAGCGTGACGCTCGCCGGCGCCAAGGTCTACGGCTCCGAGCCCGAGCTCCAGCAGGTGTGCGTGCGCGCGTACAACGACTGGATCGTCGAGTTCTGCGACGGCTCCGACGGCAGGCTGATCCCGCAGGCGATCCTGTCGACGACGGGCGTCGACGACGCCATCGCCGAGACCGAGCGCGCGCTCGCACTCGGGCATCGCGGCGTGGTGATCTCGGCGTTTCCGAACGGCACGCTCGACTCGCTGCCCGAGGACGACCGGTTCTGGTCGTTCGTGCAGGAGGCCGACATCCCGGTCGCCGTGCACATCGGCAGCTTCCTCAAGGGGGCGGCCGCGAAGATCCCGCCGCTCGACTCGCTCGCGTTCATGGGCGTCGCCGGAGCGAGCAAGGCCGGCTCGTACACGATCCCGGTCGTGTGCGACCTGATCTTCTCGGGGATCTTCGAGCGCTTCCCGCGCCTGAAGCTGTTGCTCGTCGAGGCGAACATCGGGTGGATCCCGACGGTGCTCGAGCAGGTCGACGACATGTACCTGCGCTACCGGTGGTTCACCAACGGCATCGAGCAGATGCCGACGATGCCGAGCCGCACCTTCCACCGGAACTTCTACGCGACGTTCATGGTCGACACGGTCGGCATCGAGCTGCGCCACCGCATGAACGTCGACCATCTCATGTGGTCGACCGACTACCCGCACACCGGGACCGACTGGCCGAACAACCGGATCTCCATCGAGCGGAACTTCCGGGGTGTCGAGGCCGAGACGGTGAAGAAGATGCTGCACGACAACTGCCGTGCGCTCTACAAGCTCGACCACGTGCCCGAGACGATCGATTGAGCGCCGCCACATGACCGAGGGCAGGCTCGAGGGCAAGGTCGCGCTGATCACCGGCGCGGCCCGGGGGCAGGGCGCGGCCGAAGCCCGGCACTTCGTGGCCGAGGGCGCGCGCGTCGTGCTGGGCGACGTCCTCGACGACGACGGCGGCTCGGTCGCTGCCGAGCTCGGCGACGCCGCGATCTACCGCCACCTCGACGTGACCAGCGAGGCCGACTGGGTCGCGGCGGTCGAGACCGCGGTCGGCCGCTTCGGTGGGCTGCACGTGCTCGTGAGCAACGCGGGCATCTCACCGATGCCGCGCTCCATCGTCGACACCAAGCCCGACCAGTACCGCAAGGTGATCGAGATCAACCAGGTGGGGATGTTCCTCGGCATCCACTTCGCGGCGCCGGCGATCGCCGAGTCTGCCTCCGGGTCGGGCGCCGAGTCGGGGGGAGGATCGATCGTCCTCGTCTCGTCGGTGAACGGCGTCGTCGGCGCGGGCGGGATCGCGGGCTACGTGTCGAGCAAGTTCGCCGTGCGCGGCCTGGCCAAGGTGGCTGCGCTCGAGCTCGGTCGTCAGGGGATCCGGGTGAACTCGGTGCACCCCGGCCCGATCGACACGCCGATGGTCCAGCCCGAGGCCTGGGGCGGGTTCGACATGCGCCCCGCCCTCGCGTCGACCAGCCCGTTGGGGCGGCTCGGCACGCCGGAGGAGGTCGCCGAGCTCGTGTGCTGGCTCGCGTCCGACGCGAGCGCGTACTGCACCGGCTCCGAGTTCATGATCGACGGCGGCTTCCTCGCGGGCCCGTTCAACGCGCTCGGGACCGATGCCTGATGCCCGTGACCACTTGATGTCGGTGAAGGCGTGATGTCGGTGACCGCTCGATGTTCGTAGCCGCTTGATGGACGAGCTGCGGTGGGACGACCGGGTCGTCGTGATCACCGGCGCGGGGCGCAACCTCGGGCGCGCGTACGCGCTGCTGCTCGCGTCGCGGGGGCGAAGGTCGTGGTCAACGATCTCGGGGTCGCGATCAGCGACACCGACGGCTCCGGTGACGCACCGGCCGAGAACCCTGCGCACGAGGTCGTGGCCGCGATCGAGGCCGCGGGGGGCGAAGCGGTGGTGAACACCGACAGTGTCGCGACCGAGGCCGGCGGCGAGGCGATCATCGCGACTGCCGTCGACACCTACGGGCGCGTCGACGCGCTGATCAACAACGCCGGGGTCGTGCGCCAGTCGCCGTTCGAGGACTACGCCGACGAGCTGCTCTGGCCGGTCCTGGAGAGTCAGATCGGTGGGCACTTCCACGTGACCCGCCCCGCGTGGCGGGCCATGCAGGCGCAGGGCTACGGGCGGGTGCTGAACCTGTCGTCGGGCGCGGGCCTGTGGGGCGTGCCCACGATGACGGGCTACTCGGCGGCCAAGATGGCGATCGTCGGGCTCACCCGCGCGCTGGCGCAGGAGGGGGAGGCGCACGGCATCACCGTGAACGCGATCGCCCCGTGTGCGAAGACCCGCCCCGGCGGGTTCGGACCGATCCCCGAGTCGCCCGAGCTGTTCGCCTGGCTCTCGATCGACGTCGTCGCGCCGGTCGCGACCTGGCTGGTCCACGAGGACTGTCGGGTGTCGGGGGAGTGCTTCACCGTCGGCGGTGGCTACGTCGGGCGGGTCAGCGTCGCGGTGAACGACGGGCAGCGCTGGGAACGGCCGATGACGCCCGAGGCCGTCCGCGACGAGTGGGACGCGGTGATGGCCGACGGACCCTGGGCCGGCTTGACTGCAGGGAGCGGCGACCTCGACCGGGTCCTCGACGGCTTCACGCCGTGACCACGCCGTCCGTCGCGGGCGTCCCGCGCAACTCGTTGAGCGTCCTGCGCTACCGCGACTACGCGATCTTCTGGAGCGCCGCGCTGGTGTCCAACACCGGGACGTGGATGCAGATGATCGCGGCGCCGTTCGTGATCTACCAGCTCACGCGCTCGACCACCTGGCTGGGTGTGGCCGCGTTCATGGCGTTCTTCCCGTCACTGCTCATGGGGCCGCTGGCCGGATCACTCGCGGACCGGTTCCCCCGCAAGACCATCCTGCTGTGCACCCAGACCGCCATGATGATCGTCGCGTTCGGGCTCTGGGGTGTCTGGGTCGCGGACGTCGCGACGCCCGAGGTGATCGTCTGCCTCCTCATGCTCTCCGGGGTCGCGTCGGGGCTCAACATCACCGCGTGGCAGTCGTTCGTCCCCCAGCTCGTCCCGCGCAGCGAGCTGCTCCACGCGGTTCGCGTGAACTCGATGCAGTTCGTCGCCGGGCGCGCCTTCGGTCCGGCACTTGCCGGTCTCGTGCTCCAGGTGTGGGGCGCAGGCACCGCGTTCTTGATCAACGCGGTCTCGTTCCTCTTCGTGCTGGGTGCCCTGGTGGCCATCCGGCCGCGGAAGGTGCCGGTGGACTCCGCCGCGGGGAAGGTGCTCGCGCACTTCAAGGAAGCGCTGGCCTACGTGCGGGCCCGGCCTGCCGTCTATCTCCCGGTGCTGACGATCGCGACGGTGTCGTTCTTCGGGAGCAGCATGGTGCAGCTCGTGCCGGCCTTCGCCGAGGACGTGTTCGGCGTCGGCAAGGGCGCCTACGGGTTCCTCGTCGCCACCTTCGGGATCGGTGCCATCGCCGGCTCCTTCGCGGTCGCGTTCTGGGCCGATCGCTATCGCCGCTCCCGCGTCGCCGTGTTCGGCGTGGCGTTGTTCGCCGCCGGGGAGGTCGTCTTCGGGGGCGCGCCGAGCTACGCGGTCGGAATGGTCGGGATGCTCGTCATGGGGTGCGCCTACGTGCTGATCGCGACGGCGCTCAACACGTCGATCCAGGCGCGCGTCGACGAGGTGCACCGCGGGCGGGCAGTGTCGATCTACCTGATGGGACTCCTCGCAGGCGTCCCACTGGGCGCCCTCCTGCAGGGGTTCGTCGCGTCGTTGGTCGGGCTCCGGGCGACCGTGATCGGATCGGGTGTGCTGCTCGCATGCAGCGTGGTGGCCGGCGTGCTCCGGTTCGCGTGGTTCGGTCCCCTCGACGAAGCACTGGAGGACGAGACCGGCACCGGTCCCGATCTGGTGTTCGGGTCGCCGCCGTCCATGGCCGGCACGGACTGAGCGTCCTCGGTCCCGACCATTCGAACGAAGAGGAGCAACGACACATGGAGGAACGACTGCAGGGCAAGCGCGTGCTCGTGACGGGCGCGGCGTCCGGCATCGGCGCGGCGTGTGCTCGCCGGTTCACCGATGAGGGCGCGATCGTCGCGGGTCTCGACCTCGCCGCGCGGCCCGAAGGTTCGCCGTGCACCGCGTGGCAGCAGGCGGACGTCGCCGACGAAGCGGCCGTCACCGCCGCGGTCGGGGAGGTGCTCGACCGGCTCGGGGGCGTCGATGTGCTGGTGAACGCAGCAGGCGTGCTCAGCGTCGGGGGCGCCGACACGCTCGAGGTGGCCGAGTGGGAGCGCGTCCTCGGCGTGAACCTGAAGGGAACCTGGCTCGTGTCGAAGCACGTCGTGCCCCACATGGTGGCGGCGGGGTCGGGGAGCATCGTCAACCTCGCCAGCGTCGAGGGGCTCGAGGGCTTCTCCGGGCAGACCGCCTACAACGTCTCGAAGGGCGGGGTCGTGCTCCTGACCCGCAACATGGCGGCCGACTTCGGGCCGGCCGGGGTGCGGGTGAACTGCCTGTGCCCGGGGCTGATCGAGACGCCGATGACGGCGATCCTCCAGGACCCGGCGTTCCGCGCGGTCAACGACGCCTTCGTCGACTGGCACCTGCTCGGGCGCGCCGGGCAACCCGAGGAGGTCGCGGCGGCGGCGTTGTTCCTCGCGTCCGACGACGCCTCGTTCGTGCACGGGGCGTCGCTGGTCGTCGACGGCGGGCTCACCGCCGGGCGACGGTTCCCGGAGCTGTCGTGAGCACCCGGCGCTCGGACATCCGACAGATCGACACGCACACGCATGTCGTCGCCGAGGACGAGGGTGCGTACCCACTCCAACCGAGCGGGATGACCTCCGAGTGGTACCGCGACGATCCGTGCTCGATCGAGCGCCTGCTCGCGCTGATGCGGGAGGCGGAGGTCGACCGCGCGGTGCTCGTCCAGGGCATCAGTGCGTACGGGTTCGACAACCGGTACGTCCTCGACGCCCAGGAGCGGTTCCCACAGCACACCGCGAGCGTCGTGTACCTCGACCAGGACTCGGCCGGCGTGGTCGACGAGCTCGGCGCGCATCGTCCGGGACCGCGGGGTGCGCGGGCTCCGCTGGGTCGCGTTCGGCGAGAGCGGGATCTCCGAACCGCGCGCGTTGTGGGACGAGGCTGCGGGGCTCGGCATCCCGGTGGTCGTGACGCTCCTCGCCGACCGGCTCGGGGAGCTCGCCGATGCGATCCCGTCGCTCCCGTCGTCGATCCCGCTCGCGCTCGACCACTGCGCGTTCGCCGACTTCTCGCACGGTGTCCCCGACGTCCTCGGCGCGTTGGCTGCGTTCCCGAACCTGCACCTGAAGGTCTCGACGATCGCGCTCGCGGCTCCTCGCCGAGCACGGCGACGTCCGAGACGGGCTCGCCGAGCTGGCCGCACACTTCGGGGCTGACCACCTGATGTGGGGCTCGGACTACTCCCAGACCCACGACGCGCCGTACGCGGAGCTCGCCGAGCTGCCACGCCACGCGGCATCGAAGCTCGCCGACGACGCCCGGTGGGCGTATCTCGCGGGGACGGCGCTAGCCCTCTGGCCCGAGCTGGGTTGAGACGGCCGGCTCGGCTGCCCGGGCGTCGCGAAGCGCGAACAGCGACGGGAACCCGACTGCGAGCGTCTGGAGCGCCCACTTCCAGGCACTGTTGATGAAGCCGGCCTTGCGGGCCGAGTGGTTCGCGTAACCCGCCTCGGCCACGTGCACGGCAACGCCTCCCCAGAACAGCCACCGCAACAGGCGACGACCCGTGAGCCGCGCGAGCAGCCCGGTGCCGAGCAGTGCACCGAGGTTGCTCGCATACCATCCGGGCGCGACCGCGATGAAGGTGTCCCGCCGATCCGTCTCACCGTTCATGGTCTCTACCGTTAGGGGCTGGATGCCGCCGGCGTTCACGCGGGGACGAAGAGGGGCGCAGGGACCTCGCCGGGGACGCCCTCGAACGACAGCGGCCGGAACGCGACGCGCACCGGCATCTCGAAGTCGAGGTCCTCGGGCGCGCACTCGACCATTCGGGTCGGGATGCGCACCGTCGGATCCTCCGTGAGGGCGACGAGGGCCGGGACGAACGGCACCAGGCCGGCGAACTGGGGGAGGAACGGGTGCGTCACGACCACCCAGGAGAACAGTGTGGCGTCGCCGCTCATGGTCTCCCAGGTGAACGCCTCGCCCTTGCAGTGGCGGCACTTCTCGCGCGGGTACCAGCACAGGCGCCCGCACGAGTCGCAGCGAGGGATGCGCAGCTCGTCGCGCGCCGCGCCCGCCCAGAACTCGGCGGTGGGCTCCCACGTGGTGTCGGGGAGCGGGAACTCGGGTCGGACGTCCATGTTCAAGCCTGCTTCAGGATGAGGGTTGCGGCTTGGGGGCCGGTGTAGCCGCCGTAGATGCCGACCTGCGCGTCGGGCACCTGCGCCGCGGCTTCGCCGCGGAGCTGGCGGACCACCTCGACGACGTGCGCGATGCCGAGCACGTACGCGTGCGAGAGCAGGCCGCCGTGCGTGTTGGTCGGGAGGACACCCGAGTCGTACGCGAGGTCGCCGCGCTCGGCCATCGCGCCGGCACCACCCTTCTCGCAGAACCCGCTGTCCTCGATCTGCATCAGCGTGTGGATCGTGAACGGGTCGTAGCACGTGTACACGTCGACGTCGTCGGGCGTCAGGCCGGCCATGCGGAACGCGGCGGGAGCGGCGAACACCTGCGGCGTCGAGGTGAACGCTTCCTGCTGGGCCCAGTGCCCGCCGGTTCCAGAGTTGCCGAGCCCGACCCCGGCGACCTCGATCACCGGCTTCGCGAGGTCGCGGGCGCGCTCCGGGGTGGTCATCAGGTACGCGCCGCCGCCGTCGGAGATGAGGCAGCAGTCCTCCTTGCGGAACGGCTCCACGATCGGTGGTGCCGCGAGGTACTGCTCGAGCGTCAGCGGCTTCTCGTGCATCACCGCGCCGGGCGTGAGGTTGGCGTGGCGCCGGCACGTGACCGCGACCGCACCGAGCTGCTCCTGGGTCGTGCCGTACTCGAACATGTGCCGACGGGCGACCGTCGCGAAGTAGACGGGCTGGGGGAACCAACCCATCGGGATCTCGACGTTCTGCTTGAAGAGCTCCTGCGCGTGCGACTCGCCGGGACCGCCCACCATCTTCGAGCGCTGGGTGGCCCAGGCGACGCCGAACGTGTTGAGGATCGTCGTGGCCTTGCCCTCACGAAGCGCCTGAGCCGCTTCGTAGGGAGCGGTCGCGGCCCAGCGCATCCCGCCGCCGGCCTTCGACTCCCAGATGTCGTGGCTGGTGCCGAAGTAGTCGTGGAACGCCGCGACGTCGAACTGCTCGGGGAGTGGGATGTGCATCAGCCCGTCGACGTCGGTCGGCTCGAGCCCGGCGTCGGCGATCGCCCGCTCGACGGCCGAGCCCACGATCTCCTGCACGGTGCGGCCCGACGCCTTGGTGTGGTCGGACTCGCCGACCCCGCAGATCGCGACGGCGCCGCTGACGTCCTCGTACTCGGTCGCCCAGCCCCAGTCCTCGCCCGTCATCGTCCTGCTCTCGTCACGGGGCCGCCGTTCACGCGCCGACCGGTCGGTCGCCGATGATCGCGATCTCGCGGAGGTGCGCGAGCTCCTCGGCGCTCAGCCCGAGCTCACCGCCGAGGATCTCGTCGTTGTGCTCGCCGAGGCTCGGTGACGGATGCTGCATCCAGCCACGGTCACCGCGTCCGGCGAAGCGGAAGGGGACCATCGGGATCCGGTTCGAACCGGTGATGTGGTGGTCCTCGACCTCCAGGAAGCCGCGGGCGTCCAGCTGCGGGTTGTGCGCGATCTCGCGCGCGTCCTCGACGTAGCCGGCGGGGATGCCGTGGCTCGCGAGCGTCTCGGCGAGCTCGCGCGCATCACGCGTCGCACACCACCGCCCGAGGTGTTCGTCGATCGCGTCGTGTGCGGCGAAGCGGCCCGCGGCCGTCTCCAGCGCGGGGTCGGCCGCCCACGCCGGGTCGTCGAGCACCTTGCGGAGCGCGACCCATTGCTCGTCGGTTCCGATCGCCAACGCCAGCCACTCCTCGGTGCCGGCACAGGCGTAGAGGTTCTGGGGTGCGGCGAGAGGGCCGCGGTTGCCGTTGCGACCGAGCAGCGTGCCGCTCGCACCGAACTCCACGACCTGCTCGGCGGCGGCGTTGAGCGCGGCCTCGATCATCGTCACCTCGACGAGATGCCCCGCGCCGGTCTCGGCGCGGTCGCGCAGCGCCAGCATCGTCGCGAAGACCGCGTGCATCGCCGCGAGCGGGTCGCAAGCACCGCGCGGGAGGAGCGGGGGTCCGTCGGGCCAGCCGGTGACCCAGGCCATCCCGGTGATCGCCTCCATCGTCTGGGCAAAGCCCGTGCGGTCGCGCCAGGGACCTTCGAGTCCGTACGCAGGGAGCCGCACCATCACGAGCTCGGGGTTGCGCTCGTGGACCGCCTCCCAGCCGAGGTCGAACTGCTCCATGACCCGCGGGCTGAAGTTCTCGAGGAACACGTCGGCGGACTCGGTGAGCCGGAGGAACAGCTCGCGCCCCTCGGGTCGGGTGAGATCGAGGGTGATCCCGCGCTTGCCGTTGTTCGCGCCGTGGAACAGCGGACCCCATTCCCACCACTGCTCCGCGGGTGGTCGCTTCGTCGACGTGTACCGCATGTGGTCGGGCCGGGTGACCGACTCGACCTTGATGACGTCGGCACCGAGGCACGAGAGCATGTGGGTCGCGGCGGGTCCGGCCCACCACGCGGTGCAGTCGAGCACGCGGAAGCCCGAGAGCGGTCGGGAGTCCGTCGAAGCGGCGGAGTCGGCGGGGGCGGGGGCGGCCGAGCGGGGTTCGCCACGACGCAGGTGGATGGGTGCCTGCTCGCGCGGCGCCCAGCCGATCGTGCCGTCGTCGGCACCGACGTCGGGTGACGCAGTGAACGGGCGGGCCTCGAGCCCGGAGATCCGGTACGGCACGCGCGGCTGCACGAACCGACCGCGCGGGTTCTCGACGAACGTGCCGGTCGCCCGGAAGTGGTCGAACTGCGGCGTCAGCTCGCCGTTGCCGACCGGGCCGTTCGGGATGCGCAGGAGCGTCGCCTTCTCGAGCACCTCTGCCGTCGTGTGCTGGAGCGTGTAGGCGTAGGTCATCTCCTGCACCTCGTCGCGCCGCTTGAAGCGTGACATCGACATGGTGAGGTCTTCGTCGTCGAGCTTGTCGGGCCGGTCGATGAGGAGCAGGAAGTCGGCGAACTGCTGCGCGCTGTTGGTCGTGACGCCGACGTACCCGTCCGAGGTCGGCTCGATCGACGGGATCTCGATCGAACGGATCGGGCGCTTCATCGGCGGCCACCCCAGGAACTCCGCGAAGACCGCCGTGTAGGTGTTCATGGTGAGTGCCATGCAGTCGAGCAGGGCGACGTCGATGTGCTCACCCTCCCCGGTGCGGGTGGACTGGAGCCACGCGCCCAGGGCGGCCACCGCCGCGTAGGTGCCGGCGACCCACTCACCGATCCGGCCACCGGCCGCGACGGGTGGCGCCTCGGGAAGGCCTCGGGTCGAGATCGAGCCGCACCAGGCCTGCAGGGTGAACTCGGACGCGGCCCAGTCGGCCCACGGACCGTCCTGACCGAACGGGGTGAGCGACACGACGATCACCCGGGGGTTGCGCTCGCGCAACGCCGGGAGCACCTGGGTCCGGAACCAGCCGGCCGGACCGCTCTCGACCACGACGTCGGCCGCGGCGCACAGGTCGAGCACGTGGGCGTCGTCGGGCTCGCCGAGCACACTGCGGCGCGAGGTGTGGAGGAACTCGAACAGCGCGCCGGAGCGCCAGGTGCGGAGCGGATCCCCGTTCGTCGGCTCGACCTTCACCACGTCCGCCCCGGCGTCGGCGAGGAGCTTGGTGCAGTAGGGGCCGGCGATCTCGGAGGAGAGATCGACGACCCGCATGCCGTGGAGCACGCGCGCGGGTCCTTCCAGGCGAGTGGCGGGAGCGCCGCAGCCTGGCACACCACGATCCGAGGTCGCCATGCTGCGGGTCGCTCGAACGAGGGGTGGAGGAGAGACCGTAGGCTCCGGAGTCGTGGAACCTCTTCGGATCGGCACCCTCGGCGCGGCGCGCATCACGCCGAGCGCCCTCCTCAAGCCCGCGAAGGACTTCCCGGGCGCCGACGTCGTGGCGGTGGCCGCCCGCGACCGGGCCCGGGGGGAGAAGTTCGCGAAGAAGCACGGCATCGCCACCGTGCACGACACCTACGAGGCGCTCCTCGCCGACCCGCAGGTCGAGGCGGTCTACAACCCCACGCCGAACGGCTTGCACGGTCGCTGGACCCTCGCCGCGCTGGCCGCGGGCAAGCACGTGCTGTGCGAGAAGCCGTTCACGGCGAACACCGAGGAGGCCGAGCGGGTGGCCGCCACGGCGTCGACCTCCGGGCTCGTGGTGATGGAGGCGTTCCACTACCGGTACCACCCGCTCATCCCGCGACTCCTCGAGATCATCGCCGAGGATCTCGGGCCGGTGCGGCGCATCGAGACGCGGATGTGCATCCCGTTGCCGATGCGCAAGGACATCCGTTACGACCCGAAGCTGGCGGGCGGCGCCATGATGGACGTCGGGTGCTACGCGATCCACCAGCTGCGCACGCTCGCGAGCGCCGAGCCCGAGGTGGTGTCGGCCGAGGCGAAGACCATCTCGCCGGGGATCGACCGATGGGCGAAGGCCGAGATGAAGTTCGCCGACGGACGAACCGGGAGCATCGAGTGTGCGCTGCTGTCGGGGAAGGTGTTCAGCCTCGGCGCGCACGTCACCGGTGAGCGTGGCGAGATGAAGGTCCTGAACCTCACCGGGCCCCAGTACTTCCACCGCGTCTCGGTGAGGACGAACGATCCGCGGTCGGGGGCGAAGTCCCGGACGACGGAGAAGGTCAAGGGCGACGCGACCTACCGGTACCAGCTCGAGGCGTTCACGAAGGCGGTCCGCGAGGGCGGCCCGGTGCTCACACCCCCCAGCGACTCGATCGCGAACATGCGGGTGATCGACGCGGTGTACCGAGCCGCCGGCCTCGAGCCGCGCGAGCCGACTGCGTGAGCCCGTCGGCCGCACCGTCCCGTCGCGACGTCGAGCTCCCCGGCGTGGGTGACGTGACGCTGCGCGGGTGGTACTACGCGCCTGGAGGTGCGGCGTCGCCCGCGCCCGGCGTCGTGCTCTCGCACGGCTTCTCCTGCGTGAAGGAGATGGCGCTCGACCGCTTCGCCGAGGTCTTCGCTGCTGCGGGGCTCGCGGTGCTCGTGTACGACCACCGCGGGCTCGGGGCGAGCGACGGGGAGCCGCGCCAGCTCGTCGACGCCTGGGCCCAGATCCGCGACTGTCGGCGTGCGCTCGACTGGCTCGCCGCGCAGCCCGAGGTCGACGACGAGCGCCTCGCGCTGTGGGGCACGAGCTTCAGCGGCGGTGAAGCGCTGGTGGTCGGTGCGGCCGATCGCCGCGTGCGCGCGGTCGTCGCCCAGGTGCCCTACGTCGGTGACGCCGAGCTGCTCGACGCCGATGGCACGCACGTTCGAGGCGATGTGCAAGGCCGCCCTGGGCGACGGCGAGGGGCCGGCGGAGCAACGCGTCGGACCGCTGCCAGTGGTGGCCGAGGATCCCGACGGCGCCGCGATGATGCCGCAGCCCGAGTCGTGGCGCTGGTTCCAGACGCTCGTCGCGGACGCGCCGACCTGGCAGAACGAGGTGACGCTGCTGCTCGACGGCGCGCCGGCCCCCTTCGAGCCCGCACTCGCGGCAGCACGTCTCCAGCCGACCCCATTGCTCATGATCGTGGCCACCGACGACCGGGTCGCCGACACCGAGGCCGAGCTCGCGGCGTTCGCGCGGGCGGGGGAGCCCAAGCGGCTCGAGACGGTCGTCGGCGACCACTTCGTCGTGTATCACGGCGCCGGGTTCGAGCAGGCCAGCGCGGTCGCGCGCGACTTCCTCGTCGAGGTGCTGCAGCCGTAGGTCCGGGGTGCGGAGCTAGGCCGCCGCGTGGGCACGCAGGATCGCGTCGACGGAGCGGTCAACATCGGCCGCAGTGGTCGACCAGTTCGACACCGAGATCCGCATCGCCGCCTCACCGTGCCACTCCGTACCGCCGAGCCAGCACGTCCCGTCCTGCTGCACGCGCTCGATGACGGCCCGGGTGTGGTCGTCGGAGTCGCCGAAGCGCACGAGCACCTGGTTGAGCTCGATCTCGTTGAGGATCCTGACGCCCTTGGCCTTCGCGAGCGCGGTCGCGAACCGTTGCGCGTGGTCGCAGCACCGTTCGACGAGCTCGGCGACGCCGGAGCGACCGAGCGACTGGAGCGCGGCCCAGACCGAGAAGCCACGGGCGCGGCGAGACAGCTCCGGGACGAAGTCGCCGGGTTCCCGCGGTCCGCCGGCTTCGGCCTGGATCAGATAGCTCGCCTGCGAGGCGAACGCGGCGCGGTGCGACGCTGGGTGGGCGGTGAACGCGAACCCGGAGTCGTACGGGACGTTGAGCCACTTGTGGCCGTCGGTCGACCAGGAGTCGGCTTCCTCGACGCCGGCGACGAGGTGTTGGAGGCGTGGACTGGCACCGGCCCAGAGACCGAACGCACCGTCGACGTGCACCCATCCATCCACGTCGTGGACCCGGGCGCAGATCTCGGGGAAGGGGTCGAACGCGCCGGTGTTGATCTCGCCCGCCTGGGCGCAGACGATGAGCGGCCCCTGCTCGCCGGCGATCGAGTCGGCCAGGTCGCCGGGGCGCATGCGTCCCGCGGGGTCGACCGGGACGACGGTCGTCCGTGCGGCGCCGAACCCGAGCATGCGCAGCGCGGTGTCGATGGTGGCGTGGCGCCGCTGCCCGACGACGACGTGCACCGGTGGTGCACCGAAGAGGCCGTCGGCCTCGACGTCCCAACCGATGTGGTCGAGGACGTGGTGACGGGCCGCGGCGAGGCCGACGAAGTTGGCCATCTGCGCACCGCTGACGAACGCGCACGAGGCGGTGGGTGGCAGGCGGAGCAGGTCGAGGAGCCAGGCACCGGCGACCTCTTCGGCGACCGCGGCCGCGGGGCTCGCGACCACGAGGCCCGCGTTCTGGTCCCAGGTGACCGTCATCCACTCGGCCGCGAGTGCCGCGGGCAGCGAGCCGCCGATGACGAAGCCGTGGAAGCGGGGACCCGCGGTCGCGACGATGCCCGGATCCGCGGCCGCGACGAGGCGGTCGAGCACCTGGTTCGGGTCCGACGGGCCGTCGGGGAGGGGACCGCCGAGCGTGGTGCGGAGCGTGTCGACGTCGACCTCGGCGCGCACCGCGCGATCGGGCAGGCCTGCGTAGAACGCGGTCGCGTGCGCGGCAGTCCGCGCGAGGAGGTCTCGCAGGCGTTCGGGATCGTCGGGCATCGGAGCGGCTCCCGGGGGTGTGGTTGACTCGCGTCCACGGTAGGTCAGGAGGCCGAACGTGCCCGACGACAGACGGCTCGAGCGCTGGTTTCGTGAAGCGGAGCGAGTCGAGGGTGACGCCATCCCCGCGGCGACCGTCGTCCTGGTCCGCGAGCACCACGGCGCGCTCGAGACGCTCATGCTGCGCAAGAACTCGAAGCTCGCGTTCGGCGGGATGTGGGTGTTCCCGGGTGGGCGTATCGACGACGAAGACCGCGTGGGCTCGCCCGACACGGCCACTGCGGCGCGCCGGGCCGCGGTGCGGGAGGCGGCCGAGGAGGCCGGGCTGATCGTCGACGAGGGATCGCTGGCGTTCATCTCACACTGGCTCCCACCCGCGTTGGCGCCGAAGCGGTTCGCGACCTGGTTCTTCGTGGCGCCGGCACCCGAGGGCGACGTCACGATCGACGGCGGCGAGATCCACGAGTCCGACTGGATGCGCCCCGTCGACGCGCTCACCCGTCGGGACGCACTCGAGATCGAGCTCGCGCCACCGACGTGGATGACGTTGCACTACCTCGCCGAGTTCGACGACCTCGCGTCGCTCATGGCCGATGCGGCCGTCCGCGAGCCGTTCTTCTACGAGACGCGCTTCGGGAAGGGGACGTCGGGCCTGGTCGCGATGTGGACGGGTGACGTCGGGTACACGGTCGAGACCGTCGACGACGCGTCGCTGGAGGCTCCGGGCCCGCGCCACCGGCTCTGGATGACCGAACGCTGGCACCTCGAACGGGACATCTGATCACCCGCGTCCGACGCACTGACGCATCCTGAGGACAGCGGGCTCGGTCCGGGCTAGAGGACGGGGAGCTCGTCCTGGACCCGGCCCAGGGAGCGCTTGGGGTTGGGGCCACGCTCGGCCACGTACGCCTCGCGCATCCGTGTGCTGCGGTGCACCGGGTCCTTGTCGAACTCCGGGATCACGTGCTTGCCGAAGGTCTCGACGGCCTCGACCGCGACGTCGATCGGCATCGTCGTCGACAGCATGCCGAAGCACACCTGGTCGGCGCCCGCGTCCTCGTACTCCTTGACCGACTTCGACACCTCGTCGGGCGTCCCGACCATCACCAGCTTCGCGGCGATGGCCTGGTCGAGCATCTCCGGCGTGGGCTCGGGGATGAGGGTCGGCCAGTCCGGGATGCCCTCGGGCTTCGGGAACGTGTCGAGGTAGTGGAACACGAGCGTGTTCTGGTAGCCGGACGTCATGTTGCAGGCGATGTCGCGCGCGCGCTGCCCGTCCTCGAGGCACAGCATCTGGCTGGTCACCATGACGTTGTCGTTGACGTACTCACCGACAGGCTCGGCCTTCTCGATGTTCGTCTTGTACACCTCGATCAGCGGCTTGAGCGTCTCCGGTGACCCGGTCGTGAAGCAGAGCACGCCGAGCCCGAGGCGCGCGGCCTTCTCGAACGTGCCGGGGTTGCCGGCCGCGACCCACATCGGCGGGTGCGGATCGGAGTAGGGCTTCGGCAGCACGTTGCGCGGCGGGAGGGAGAAGTACTTGCCGTCGAACTGGTACTCGTTCGACGACCACATCTTCTTGAACTCGGGCAGCACCTCGTCGACCATCGCCTTGGTGACCTCGGGGTCGGTGATGCCGAACCCGCGCTGCTCGGTGCTCGACGAGCCGCGCCCGATGCCGAACTCGAAGCGACCTTGCGAGAGGTGGTCGAGCATCGCCACCTTCTCCGCGACCTTCGCGGGGTGCGAGACGGGCGGCGTGATGTTGAAGATGCCGCTGCCGAGGTGGATGCGCTCGGTCACGCCGGCGAGGTAGCCGAGGAACGCCTCGTTGGAGGAGAGGTGCGAGTACTCGGTGAGGAAGTGGTGCTCGGTCGCCCACGTGTACTTGAAGCCGGCCTTGTCGGCGGCGACCGTCCAGGCGATCTCGTTCTTCAGGCGCTGGGCCTCGACCGACCACTCGTCGTCGACGGACTCGTAGGCCTGGTGGGGCGTGTAGAGGCTGTTGAAGAGCGAGAACTCCATGAAGACTCCTGGGTGGCGTGGTGGAAGCGAGGTGGAAGCAAGGAGGTCGAGACGGGCCGCAGCGTACCGAAGGGCCCGGGAAAGTGCAACACGTTCTAGTTTGCTCGCCTGCCGGAGCCGGTGCCCGGATCAGGCGCCGGTGGCGGCTCGCTTGGCCTCGAGCCAGCCCTTGACCATCTGGCCGAACTCGACCGGGTTGTACATGTCCTCCTCGTACGAGAACTGGCCGTTCCCGGCGTACTTCAGGAGCGTCCAGTTGTACTCACGGTGGTCGCTCCCGTCGCCCGGATCGTCCATCACGTTGGCGACCTGGCAGATGACCCAGCCCCGGCCCTCGTCGATGACGTACCAGTCGATCGGGAACGAGCTCATGTCCGCGTTGACCGGCTCGGCCATGCACGCGTTGATCCAGTCGAGGATCGCCTTGCGGCCGTACATCCGGCCGTAGTGGTGCTCGTAGTACTCCGCGTCCTCGGTGAAGCACTCCGACCACGAGGTCCAGTCGCCGCTCTGACCGCACTCTGCCGCGGTCTCCTGGAACCGCGCGAACGCGGCCTCGATCTCGTCGCGACTGAACGCGCTCCCGCTCGAACCGGCCACGTGAGCTCCCCCCTGGATCGCCGCCACCGACGGCATGCTGCAACGCGTTCTAGCATCACCGCTTCGAGCCGTCGAGAGCACTCGACGGCCGCCGAGGGGAGCGGGGGCAGGTGAGCACCGATCGGCGAGTGGTCATCGTCTTCCTCGGGCTGATGCTGGGGAACGCGCTCGCCGCGCTCGACACGACGCTCGTCGCCACTGCGCTCCCGACGATCGTCGGCGACCTCGGGGGGCTGCGCGACCTGTCGTGGGTGGCGACGGCCTACATGCTCACGAGCCTGGCGTGCATGCCGCTGTACGGGAAGCTCGGCGATCTCTACGGGCGCAAGCGGATCTTCCTGGGTGCGATCGTGATCTTCCTCACCGGTTCGATCCTCTGCGGCATCGCGCAGACGATGACGCAGCTGATCTTCTTCCGTGCGGTGCAGGGCGTCGGTGCCGCGGGGTTGGTCGCGCTGCCGATGGCGATGCTCGCCGACCTGTTCCCGGCGCGCGACCTCGGACGCTGGCTCGGCTACGCGGGGTTCGTCTTCGCATTCTCGAGCATCGCCGGCCCGCTCTTCGGCGGCCTGTTCTCGCAGCACCTGTCGTGGCGGTGGGCCTTCCTCGTGAACGTGCCGCTCGGGATCCTCGCCTTCGTGATCGTCGCCCGCGGTCTGCACCTCCCGCCGAAGCGCACGGCGCTCCGCATCGACTGGCCCGGTCTCGCGCTCGTGATCGGCGCGGTGACCTGCGTCGTCTTCGTCGCGAGCTGGGGCGGATCACGCGAGCCGTGGGGCTCGCCGCTGATCCTCGGGCTCGGTGCTGCTGCGGTGTGCCTCACCGTCGCGCTCGTGATGTGGGAGCGGCGCGCACCGGAACCGATCTTCCCGCCGCGCCTGTTCCGCATCGGGATCGCCCGGGTCACGCTCGTCCTCAACCTGCTGGTGGGGCTCCTGTTCTTCGCCGGGCTGTACTTCCTCTCCGCGTTCCTCCAGTTCGTCGACGGTGTCGACCCCACCGACTCCGGCCTCTACCTCATCCCGCTGATGGGCGGAGCGGTGTGCGGCACGGTGCTCGTCGGCCGCCTCGTCGTCCGCACCGGCCGCTACCGCGCGTACCCGATCATCGGCGGGTTCGTGGCGATGGCAGGCGTCGTGATGCTGGTGCGGCTCGACGACTCGAGCCCGGCCTACGAAGTGCTCCTGGGTGCGGCGGTCCTCGGCTTCGGCCTGGGCCTGTCGATGCAGGTCCTGATCCTCGCGATCCAGAACGCGGTCGAGCCGCGTGACCTCGGCGTCGCCACGTCGACGTCGATGTTCGCGCGGCAGCTGGGCGGTGCGGTGGGGCTCGCGCTGCTCGGCAGCGTGTTCAACAGTCAGCTCAAGCAGTGGATCGCCGACCTGGTTCCCGCGAGCGCCAACCTCGATCCGAGCCGCCTGCGCGGCCGTCCCGAGACGCTTGCCGACCTCACGCCGGCCGTGCGCGACGCCGTCGCGGACGCCTTCGCACGCTCGCTGCACACCGTGTTCCTGTGGTGCATCCCGGTCGCGCTCGCCGCGCTGGTGCTCGCGTTCTTCCTGAAGGGGATCCCGTTGCGGGAGCACGTCGGTGAGGAGGAGACCGCGGGCGACGACCTCGCCGTCGCACTGGAAGGGGCGATCATCCCGTGATCCGCGCCGACGGATGGAGGCACAGGGTGAAACCGCCGACGGATGGAGGCACAGGGTGAAGGTCTCGGTCGGGCTGCCGACGCACCGCATCGACCGGTTCGACGAGCTCGCGAGCGCCGACGCGATCCGCGAGCTCTCGCAGGCGGCGGAGGAGGCCGGCTTCGACGCCGCGTTCGTCACCGAGCACCCGTTCCCCGACGACGCCTGGCTCGCGAAGGGCGGGCACCACGCGCTCGATCCGTTCGTTGCGCTCGCGTTCGCGGCCGCCGCGACGAGCCGCCTGCGGCTGGAGACCAACCTGTGCATCGCCGCGTACCGCAACCCCTTCCTGCTCGCCAAGGCCGTCGCCACCCTCGATGCGCTGTCGGGTGGGCGGACGATCCTCGGCATCGGTGCGGGCTACCTCGAGGGTGAGTTCGCCGCGCTCGGCGCGCCGTTCGACGAGCGGAACGACCGCACCGACGAAGCGATCCGCGCGATGCGGGCGGCCTGGAGCGGCGATTCCGTCGTGATGGAAGGCGCGCACTTCGACGCCGCCGGCAACACGATGCTCCCGAAGCCCGCGCGGGCGGGGGGTCCCCCGATCTGGATCGGCGGCAACGCCAAGCGGGCGATCCGTCGGGCGGTCGAGCTCGCCGACGGGTGGGCGCCGATGCCGAACCCGGCGAAGTCGGCGGCCCGGCGCCGCACACCGGCGCTGGAGACCCTCGACGACCTCCACGCGCGGATCATCGAGGCGCACGAGGTCGCGGCGGCCGCGGGTCGAACGGCACCGCTCGAGATCGTGTTCATGCCCCTCGGGCTCGACATGTTCACCAACGCGCCCGTCGTGCCCGATGACGTCGTCGCGAGCATCCGGGCGCTGGCCGAGGTCGGGGTGACCTACGTGACGACGAGCGTGCCGGGAGAGGCCCGGTCGGAGATCCTCGCCAACCTCGAGATCTTCCGTGACTCGATCATCCCGGAGATCCGTGACCTGGAAGGCACGACCGGCTGAACCTTGCCCAACGCATCCAAGGGAGGGCGGGGTCAGGTGAGGGACGCGAGGAGGTCGTGGGTGCGCTGCTTCGACGCCGCGCGGTCGGCGCCCACGCCGAAGACGGTCGCAGCGAGGTCGGTCACCCCGGCATCCGCGTAGGCGCGCAACCGCCGCTCGACCGTCGCCTCGTCGCCCACGATGCAGACCTCCGCCGGACCGGTGGCGTCACCGCGGCCGAGGATGCGCTGGTACGTGGCGATGTGCTCGTAGACCGCGAAGATCTTGGCGGCCCGGGCGCGTGCCTCGTCGGCGTCGTCATGCACGGCGACCGGGAGGCCGGCCACGATGCGGGGGCCGGGCCGACCCGCGGCGTCGGCTGCTTCGGTGATGCGGGGCACGACGTGCTCCGCGTGGGCGCGCTCGTCCGCCATCCAGGTGATCGTGCCGGTCGTGCGTTCGCCGGCGAGCCGGAGCATGAGGGGAGCGAGCGCGGAGAGCAGGATCGGGACGGGCGCGGCATCGGGGACCCGCAGCGGCGCATGCACGCGGTACTGCTCACCGTCGAAGTCGACCTGCTCGTTCCCGCCCAGCGCCTGGTCGAGCACCTCGACGTACTCGCGTACGTGGTGGATCGGCCGCTCGTACGACAGCCCGTACATGCCCTCGATCACGACCTGGTGCGACGGGCCGATGCCGAGCGCGAGCCGACCGCTCGCCGCGGCCTGGGTCGAGAGCGCCTGCTGGGCCATCCCGAGCGGGTGCCGCGAGTAGGTGGGCACGACCGCGGTGCCGAGCTCGATGCGGTCGGTGACCGCGGCCGCCATCGTGACGGCGGTGAGGGCGTCGAAGCTCCACGGGATGTGCGGGACCCAGGCGGTATGGAAGCCGGCTGCCTCGGCCGCGATCGCCGCATCTCGCAGCGCGGTCACGCCGGTCGATTCGCCGCTCGTCTCACTGATGAAGATGCCGATCCGCATGAGGTGCGACGATGGCACACATGAGCGAGCGACGTGCGTGTGGGGTGCCGGGGAACCGTGCGGTGCCGGCGCAGAGCGGGGTGCGGCGGGTGGTGACGGGCGTCGACGACGACGGGCGGTCGGTGTTCGTGTCCGATGGTCCGGCCAACGGGTCGGCCCAGTGGGCCGAGGTGTGGGTGACCGACCCGGTGCTCGGGCTCGACGCGGTGGTGGATCCGCACGACGGGCCCATGGTGCTCGAGCCGCCCGCGGGCGGCTCCGCCTGGCGCGTGTTCGAGGTGCCGCCCGACGACGTCATGCGCGAGCAGATGGGCTCCGCCGTCGGCCACATGGACGGGGTGGAGGCCGACGGGTTCCACACGACGTCGACCGTCGACCTGGTCATGGTGCTCGAGGGCGAGATCGCGCTCGAGCTCGACGACGGCGAGGTGCTGCTCGGTCCGGGCGACTGCGTCGTGCAGCGCGCCACGCGTCATGCGTGGCGTAACCGCAGCGGCGCGCGCGTCCGGATGATGGCGGTGATGCTGAGCCTGCAGGAGGCTGCCGACCCCGAGGACCAGGGCAACGCCGATGAGCAGGCCGCTCCCTAGGACTTCGCCGTGGTCTCCGGGGTGATCTCCTCGAAGATCATGGTCTGCACCATCGGGTCGAGCTGGAGCAGCTCGGGGTCGATCGTGATGCGACCCTCGGCGAACGCGGTGCCGTTCGCGTCGGCGAAGTCCTGCCAGTCGTCGACCTCGATCTCGTAGAGCGCGAGGTACTGCTTCCCGCCCGCGTCGTCGCCGGGCATGACCTGGGCGCCCGCGAGCTTGAAGCGCCGGGCGGACTTCACACCGGGCAGCGCGAGCACCTCTTGCATGTGCACGTCGTCGTACCACCGGTTGAAGTCGTCGTGGACGTCATCGCTCGTGGGGTTCGCCAGTGCGAGGAACACTCCCTTGGGCATGTCGGGCCTTCCTGGTCGATGGTCGAGTGGATGATCAGAGCATGGCGCCGCCGCCGTTGACCCCGAGCACCTGCCCGGTGATCCACGACGCGGCGTCGGAGGCGAGGAAGCACACGGCACCCGCGACGTCGGCCGCGGTGCCGAGGCGCGCGGTCGGCCACGGCGGCCGGCGGTCGTCGTCCGGGCCCCTCGCCATCAGGCCCAGCGCGACGGAGTTCACCGTCACGCCGGTGTCGACGAGCTCCGCGGCGAGGTGGCGCGAGAAGCCGAGCGCGCCCGCCTTGCCGGCGCCGTAGAGCGAGATGCCCGTCGGCATGCCGATGCGCCCGCCCTCGGACGACACGGTGATGATGCGGCCGAACCCGCGCTCGCACATCCCGTCGACCACGGCCTTGCAGCCGTTGAGCACGCCGTACACGTTCAGGCGGAGGAACTTGTCCCAGTCCTCGGGGGGCATCTCCCGGAAGGTGCGGGGGACGAAACCCTCGGCAGGGATGCCGGCGTTGTTCACGAGCACGTCGACGGGACCGAGCGCGGTCTCGACCGCGGCGACCATGGCCGCGACGGCGTCGAGACTCGTGACGTCGGCCGGAGCCGCAGTCGCGCGGCCACCGGCGGCGATGATCTCGCCGGCGACGCGCTCGGCGCGGTCCGGGTGGTAGTCGTTCACCGCGACGGCCGCGCCCTGTCGCGCCAGCTCGTGCGCGATGCCCTCACCGACGCCCTGGCCCGCACCGGTCACCAAGGCGACTCGGCCTGCGAGGTCGTCCGTCGCCGGGCTCATGGGGCGACCCGGGCCGCACGGAACCCGGAGACGATGCCTTCGAGCGTCTCGCGGCTCGCGTCGTACGGCATCGAGAGTCCGACGCGATCGACCGCGTCGCCGTAGCGCGCCGCGAGCAGCCCGGCGATCTCTTCGGGCTTGCCGTGCACCGCGACGGTGTCCAACACCTCTTGGGGGATGACCCGGCCGATCTCGTCCCAGCGACCCTGCTTGGTGAGCAGGTTGAGCTCGGTCTGGAGGTCGCCCCAGCCGTGCGCGTCGAGGGTGACGCGGTACGCGGGCGTCGAGCCGTAGAAGCCGAGCAGTCCACGCACGTGCGTGGTCGCCAGCTCCACCTCTTCGTCCGTGCTGCCGGTGCAGACGATGGGCGTCGCCGAGACCGTGAACGCGTCGCGCGTGCGCCCCGAGCGTTCCAGCCCCTCGGCGACCGACGGTGCGACGTGGTCCTGCACGAACATCCCGGTGTGGAACGGGTGCACGAGCAGGCCGTCGCCGACCTCCGCCGCACCGACGGTCATCTTCGGGCCGAGCGCCGCGACCCAGACCGGTGGCGGTCCGTAGGGGTTGGGGCCCGGATCGAAGAACGGTGTCATCAAGGTGTGGCGATAGATCTCGCCGCGGTAGGCGAGCTTCGTGCGGTCGTTCCACGCGGTCTGGATGGCCTTGATGGCCTGCACCATCTCCCGCATGCGGGTGACGGGGCGGCTCCACGTCATCGAGAAGCGATGCTCGATGTGCGGGCGGATCTGCGAGCCGAGACCCAGGACGAATCGGCCGGCCGACGCCTGCTGGAGGTCGTTGGCCATCTGGGCGAGGTCCATCGGGCTGCGCGCGAACGCGACGGCGATGTTGGTGAACAGCGTGGAGGTCGTCGTGCGCTCGGCCGCGAGGAGCAACGGGAAGAACGGCTCGTGGGGTCCCTCGGCGGTGTACAGCCCGTCGAAGCCGATCGCCTCGAGGTCGTGGGCGAGGTCGCCGGCCGCGGGGAGGTCGCCGCGCAGGTAGTGGTCGATCTCCATGGGTCGCGGACGTTAGCCCGAGCGGCCCACGCGAGGGCCGGACCTCGTACGAGCGATCAGCTCACGAACGTCACGACCACCCCGGCGACGGCGAGGGCCAGCGTGCCGATGCTCACCGCCGCGAGCTCACTCGCCGATCGGGGCGACGACTGGCGTGATTGCCGGTGCGCGAGACCCCAGCCGAGCACACCGATGCCCCAGCCGACCGCGGCGACGGCGAGCAGGGCGAACGCGAGCACGTGGCCGAGCCGGAAGCCGTGGACCAGCACGTGTCGGACGAAGACCGCGGTGGCGCCGAGGAGCGCGACCCCGCTGCGGGTCCAGGCGAGGTCCGTGCGTTGCTCGTAGGACGCCTGGTCGAACGGCGCGGTGGGGTGCCCGTTCATCCGACGATCGCGACGACCGTGGCGACGGCGGCCACGACGACGATCCCGACCGACAGGACGATGGCCATGCGTGTCGGTGGCAGCGGTTCGCCGAGGCGCATCGCGCGCTCGTTGGTGGCCCACTCGCGGTAGCTGGCGATCTCGAGCACCGCACCGAGGACGATGAGCGGGATCCCGATCAGGCGGCGGCCGAACTCGATGTCGAACTTGGGCAGCAGCTGGGTGGCGGCGATGCCGGTCACGACGAGCGCGAGCGAGGTGCGGCTCCAGGCCAGGAACGTGCGCTCGTTCGCGTAGGTGTAGCGGACGTCGGGATCGGTGCCGACATCCTGGAGCCGCTCACCGCGACGGAACCGCTCGAGCATCGCAACCCTCCGGGTCAGATCATCGCCGTGTCGGGTAGCGAGCGCATGGCAGCAGGCTAGAGGGCCGCCCGCGGCCCCGTGCGGTTCGCGGCCCGTACGCTCCGAGCATGGACTCGGGACTGCCGCCGGATGTGGTCGCCGCCCACGACGCCGCGGTACGCGCGGGCCGGGACGGTTACGTCGACCCGCGGACCGGGTTCTTCGTGTTCACGAGCGCGTACCTGCTGGCGCGCGGGGAGTGCTGCGACTCCGGGTGCCGCCACTGCCCGTACCCGAAGGCCTGATCGCCTACCAGAGCTGGTCGGTGTACGTGTCGGTCCCCGGCACCGTCGCAAGGAAGGGCGAGGCGAACACGATCTCGCCGAGCCCGGCCGCCGCGAAGTCGGCGCCGATCCCGGTGAAGCGCGCATCCCACGTGGCCACCGGATCCTGCTCGAGGAACCCGATGATCAGCACCCGGTTGTCGGCCTGGGTGTCGGGCACGTCAGCCGGGCGGTCCGAGCGCAGAGGGAGCGGTGTACCCACGAGGGCGACGTCGGCCGCGCTCGGCATGTCCTGGAGCCATGCCGTCACCCGGGTCGCATCGACGCCCTCGGCCATCTCTCCGATGAAGGCGACGAGCCCTGCGTAGGCGCGGTCGAGCGCGAGCTCGACGGGCATGTGGCTCCCCGGCGCGTTCGCTTCGCCTGCGTACTCGTAGAGCGCGGTGTGGATGTGGTCGCGCTCGGTGAACATGCGGTCGCCGGCGTGGAGCCAGTTGACCTGCTCGACACCCCACTCGTTCCACTCGTCGTGCTGGCCGTCGAGCACCCAGTAGACCGCGAGGTACGAGCCCGCCATCGGGTCGGGCACGACCGGCGAGTCGGCGGGGTAGCGGCGCTCCTTGCACTCGCGCGTGCGCGACGTACCGCGCGCCGGCGAACTGCCATTTGCCGACCATGCACCCCGCGTAGAAGTGGTCCCGCTCGTACCAGCGGTTGTACGCGACCTCGTGCCCCTTGTGCGGCTCGACCAGCGTGAAGAGCAGCGAACCGACGCGGATCGGGCGGTCCTCGCGCGGTACCGCGGGTGTCTGGTAGCGATCTTCGGAACCACTCATCGTGTTGCTCCCTCTTCATCGGTGAGGCGGTCGAGCAGGGCGCGCTTGTCGAGCTTCATCATCGCGGTGACCGGGAGCTCGCCGACGAGGACGACCCGGTCGGGAGACTTGTAGTCGGCCAGGCGGTCGCGGCACCAGGCCCGCACCGCATCCCGTTCCAGCGCATCGGCTTGCTCTGGTGCCGGGACGACGAACGCCACGCCGACCTCGCCCAGGACGGGGTCGGGTGCGCCGATGACCGCAACGGCAGCGACGGCGGGGTGCTCGGACAGCACCGCCTCGACCTCGGCGGGGTACACGTTGTAGCCACCGCGGATGTACATCTCCTTGAGCCGGCCGACCAGGCGCAGGTTGCCGTCGTCCCCGACGAAGCCAAGGTCGCCCGTGTGGAGCCAGCCCTCCGGGTCGATGACGGTCGCGGTCTGCGCGGGGTCGTGCCAGTACTCGCGCATCATCGCGGGTGAGCGGCAGATGACCTCACCGACCTCGCCGGTCGGGAGCTCGGTGCCGGCCGCAGGGTCGATCACGCGCAGCTCGACCTCGGGCGTCGGGCGCCCGACCGTGTTCGCGATCACGTCGGCGGTGTCGGTGACGAGTGTGCTCGTGGTGACGCCGGCCTCGGTGCTGGTGTAGCGGGTGATCACCGGGCAGCCGAGCGTCTCGCGCATGCGTCGCACGAGGTCGGGCGGGATCGATGCGCCACCGATCGCAGCGACGCGGAGCCCGGAGAAGTCGGTCCGGGCGACATCGGCGTGATCGAGGACCAGTGACCACTGGGTGGGAACGCCGGTGCCCATCGTGATCGCCTCCTCGCGGATGATGCGCAGCGATTCGCCCGCGCTCCATGGTTCGCCGGCGAGCACGATCGTCGTCGCGTTCGCGAGCTCGTCCCACATGCGGGTCATGTACCCGACGTGGGGGAACGGGAGCACGACGAGGCGGCGGTCGCCGGGTGCAGTGAGCTCGCCGACGTTGCGGGAGATCGCGGCCTGCCGCTCGTGGTCGTAGACCGCGCCCTTCGGCACACCGGTCGTCCCGCTCGTCCAGACGATGCACGTCGGGTCGGTCGGGTCGAGAGCGGGGAGTCGGGTGGGCGGCGCGGCGGCGAACGCGTGTTGCAGCGCGTCGACCGGGAGTACGAGCCCGGCATCGACGTCGTCGGGCACCGATGCGCCGTCACCCACCACGGTGACCCGGGGCCGGGTGCGCTCGAGGATGCTGCGTTGCTCGCGTGGGCCGAGGCGGAGGTTCACCGCGGAGGTGATCGCGCCGATGCGAAGCGCGCCGAGGTAGCAGACCGCGAGCTTGATGGAGGAGGGGAGGAGGAGCACGACGACGTCGCCACGCCCGACCCCCTGCTCCAGGAGGGTCGCCGCGAACCCGTCGGCGGCCCGGTCGAGCCACGCGTAGGTCGCCCGCTTCTCGCCGTGGACGTAGGCGTCGCGCTCGGGGAAGGCATCGGCCGCGTCGCGCAGCAGGTCGGCCACCAGCCGCGTCTTGGCCACGGCTGGCGATGGTATCGGCTGCTGGCGGCAGGCGATCAGGAGGACGCCGGCTCGCCGGCCCGGTGCGCCGCGATCGCTTCCAGGACGAAGTCGATCGGGTGCACGACCGAGAGCCCGGTGTTCTCCTCGAACACGACGCGTCGGCGGCCGGTCTGACTGCTCACGGCCTCGTCGTGGTACGGCAGGTACGCGCCGACGATCCCGATGAGCATCGCGCTGTCGTGCGCGCGCGTCCCCGGCAGACTCCTCGTCTCGGGCTTGAGGATCACCGGTCCGCCGCTGTTGCCGGGGAAGACCGTCGCGTCGACGAGGAACTCCTTGCTGGAGCCGTCGAGGAGGTCACGGACGCGCGCGATCGAGCCGGAGCGCACGATGACGAAGTTGCGGTCGGCGCCGACCATCGCCATGGGGAACCCGAGGACGAACACCTCGTCGCCTTCGGTGACCTGCTGGTCGCGCATCTGGTGCGTCGTCAGCACGTGCTGCGAGCTGATGAACGGGATCAGCGCCATGCCGTGGGTCTGGAAGACGTTGAAGTCGACGGGCAGCACGCCGACGTCGATCGCCGGGTCGGGGTGGCCGGTCCACTGCTGCGACCCGTCTGGTCGGGTCAGCTCGGCGAGGAACTCCTGCGCCGGACCGTCGCCGGATGGGTTGCACCGGATCTTGGCGGACGACGCGGTGGCGAAGAGATGGCGGTTCGCCACGAGATAGGTGCTGCCGTTGAGGCTCTCGTCGTCCTCGGCGAGCACGTCGAAGAGGACGAAGCCGGTGCCGACCCAGTTGGTCTGGGGGTTGCCCTCGTCGTCACCGGGGAATCCGATCGCGACGACACCGTCGAGGAAGCTCGGTGGGAGCAGGGCCATCGGTCCGCGCCGTTTCGTCGAGGAGGGTGCGCTCCGAGCGTAACCACGGCAGCACCGAGTCCGATTCTGTGGTGCGAAATCTGACGGGTTGTTAGATTGCCGCCGCCGTCCGGACATGCCCGTCCGGAGGCGACGGCCACCACGGGGGACTTCGAATGGCGCGCTTCACCGACCGGGTTGCGATCGTGACGGGGAGCGGCTCCGGCCTCGGACGAGCGACTGCCCGTCGTCTCGCCGACGAGGAGGCGCTCGTCGCGGTGTTCGACCTCGACGAGGCGGCGGCGGCGGAGACCGCCAAAGGGATCGAGGCGTCGGGCCACACCGCTCGGGCCTACGGCGTCGACGTGAGCGACTGGGGCTCCGTCGAGCCGGCCGTCGCGAAGGTCGCCAACGATCTCGGGCGGCCCGAGGTGCTCGTGAACTGCGCGGGAGTCGGGAAGTTCACGCGGAGCGAGGAAGAGACGCCGGAGGGCTGGCACCGGATCCTCGGGGTGAACCTCACGGGAACGTTCCTGATGTGTCGCGGCGTGCTCGGCCACATGCTCGGTGGTGGTGGGTCGATCGTGAACATCGCGTCGAACGCGGGCCTGATGGGGCAGCCGTACTCCGCGGCGTACTGCGCCTCGAAGGGTGGCGTGGTCAACCTCACCCGGGCGCTCGCGGTGGAGTACAAGGCTCGGGGCGTGCGCGTGAACGCGGTGGCGCCGGGCGGGATGAACACGAACATGCTCTCGACGTTCGGCTTCCCCGAAGGCGCCAGCGTGGAGGACTTCGCCGTCGATCACGTCACCGCTCGGGTACGCGGAGCCTGAGGAGATCGCCGGGCTCATCGCGTTCGCGGCGTCCGACGAGGGGCGCTACATGATCGGCCAGATCCTGAGCATGGACGGCGGCGTCACCTGCGGGTGAGTCGCACCACGCCAGCGGTGACGACGCAAGATGTGGCGACGGACGTGACGACGGGAGTGCGTGCATGAGCGATCAGGGTCTGTGGGAGCTCGTCGAGGCGCGCGCGGCGGCCGCACCCGATGTACCGATCGCGGTCGACGAGGACGAGCGCACGATCACGGGTCGTGAGTTCCGCGACGCGGCCGAGCGCGCGGCGGCCGGGCTCCACGCGCTCGGCGTCGGACCCGACGTCGCGGTCTCGTGGATGCTGCCGACCTGGCTGGAGTCGGCGGTGCTGGTGGCGGCCCTCGCGCGGCTGGGCGCCGTGCAGAACCCGATGCTCCCGATCCTCGGGCCGCGTGAGATGCGCTTCATCACCGAGCAGACGGGCGCCAAGCTGCTGATCGTCCCGAGTGAGTGGCGCGGGCGCGCGTTTGGCGACGAGGCGCGTGCAGTCGCGGCGGAGCTGCCCGGGCTCGAGGTGCTGATCGCCGACCGTGCGCTGCCGGACGGCGATCCGACGACGCTGCCGCCCCCGCCCGTTCCCGCGAGCGCGGCGGACGCACCGGTGCGGTGGATCTTCTACACCTCGGGTACCACGGCGGACCCGAAGGGCGCTCGGCACACCGACCTGACGGTGAAGGCGTCGGCCGTGGGGATGATCGACGCGCTCGAGATCACCGGGCACGACCGGGCCGCCATGGTGTTCCCGTTCACGCACATCGGCGGGATCGGCTGGCTCTACACGATGTTGATGACGGGCTGCGTGTGCGTCTTCGTCGAGGCCTTCGTGCCGGCGACCACGATCCCGGTGCTGCAGCGCGAACACCTGACGCTGGCCGGCGCGGGCACGCCGTTCCACATGGCGTATCTCGCCGCGCAGCGGGTGCACCCCGACACACCGCTGTTCCCCGAGGTGCGCGCCTACCCGGGGGGCGGCGCGCCGAAGCCGCCGCAGCTGCACTACGAGGTGCGAGAAGAGCTCGGCGGCGTCGGCATCGTGTCGGGGTACGGCCTCACCGAGGCGCCGATTCTCACCATGAACTCGGTGCACGACGACGACGTGCAGCTCGCCGAGACCGAGGGGTACCCGACGCCGGGCGTCGAGCTGCGCTTCGTGAGCCTCGACGGCGAAGAGCTCGCGATCGGCGAGGAAGGCGAGATCCGCGCCAAGGGTCCGCAGGTGTGTCGCGGCTACCTCGACTCGTCGCTCGACGCCGGCGCGTTCGACGAGGACGGCTGGTTCAAGACCGGTGACATCGGGGTGATGGATCCGGCCGATCAGCATGTCCGCATCACCGGGCGGGTGAAGGACATCATCATCCGTCACGGCGAGAACATCTCCGCCAAGGAGGTCGAGGACCTCCTGTTCACGAACCCGAAGATCGCGGACGCCGCGGTCGTCGGGCTGCCCGACCCGAAGACCGGCGAGCGTGCGTGCGCAGTGATCGTCGCGACGAACGCGGAGGAGCTCCCGACGCTGCCCGAGCTGTTCGAGTTCCTGACCGACGCCGGGCTCGGGAAGCAGAAGGTGCCCGAGCAGCTCGAGATCGTCGACGAGCTGCCGAGGAACCCGGGCGGCAAGGTCCTCAAGCACGAGCTCCGGGAGCGCTACAGCAACTGACCAAGGCGTTCTGGCGTCAGCATTGGGCGTCTCAGGCGACCTCTGCGACGCCAAAACACCTCGTCGTGGGTCAGGGGGCTCGGGTCTCGGTGACGAAGGCGTCGAAGAGGCGCTGCTGGATCGGGTCGGACTCCGCGGTGTCCTCGGGGTGCCACTGCACGCTCACGATCCAGGGGCCGTCGGGATCCGCGAGCTCGGTCGCCTCGATCACGCCGTCGTCCGCACGTGCGACGACCACGAGGCCGGCACCGGGTTCGGCCACCGCCTGGTGGTGGTGGCAGAGACACGCGGGTCGCGGGACGGCGAGCGCGGCCGCGAGCCGGGTGTCGGGGTCGATCGACACGTCGTGGAGCGAGTCGCCGCCCGCGACACCGGGCGTGCCGTGCTCGCCATCGGGGTCATCGGCAGACGCGAGGTGTTGGTCGAGCGTGCCGCCGAGCGCGACGTTGAGGATCTGGTGGCCCCGGCAGATCGCGAGCGTCGGAGTCCCGCGAGCGACCGCGACACGCGCGAAGAGCAGCTCGGCGTCGTCGCGGTGGTCGTTGACGCCGTAGGTCTTCGGGTGCGGGTCCTGGCCGTAGGAAGCCGGCGAGAGGTCGTCGCCACCCAGCATCATCAGGCCGTCGACCCGGTCGAGGATCTCGCTGACGTCCTGCTCGGCCAGACCCTCGGTAGCGACGACCGCCTCGACGCCGCCCGCCCGGCGCAGCGACTCGATGTAGCGCGCCGGAACGCCGAGCAGGTCGGTGTGCCAGCCCTCGATGCGGTCGTGCGTGACGCGTGGGTACGACGGGATCGCGATCAGCGGACGCCGGGTCACCGCGCCACCACGCGGCGCGAGTGGATCAGAACTGCTCGAAGCATCGCCGCCGCTCCCAGTCGGTGACGACCTTGCTGAACGCCATCCACTCCTGCTTCGCGGTGTTCACGAGGTGCGCGTGCACGTCGGTGCCGAACGAGGCAACCGCCATCTCGCTCTGCTCGAGCGCACCGATCGCGTCGACGATGTTCCACGGGATTCGACCGACGTCTTCGGCCTCGTACGCGTTGCCGTCGAAGCGCTCGCCGGGCTCTTCACCGTGCTCGATGCCGTGCATCCCCGCGGCGATGGTTGCGGCGAACGCGAGGTACGCATTGCAGTCGGCGCCGGGAATCCGGTTCTCCACGCGGAAGCTCGCGCCCTCGTGGCCCACGACCCGGAACCCGCAGGTGCGATTGTCGCGGCCCCACGCGATCGCGGTCGGGGCCCACGACTCGGGCTGGTAGCGCTTGTAGGAGTTCACCGTCGGGGCGAACAGGTACGACAGCTCCCGTGCATGCGCGAGCTGACCCCCGAGCCACCCGCGGAACACCGGGCTCATGTGCTCGGGCCCGTCGGGGTCGTGCATCAGCGGCGTCTTCCCGTCGGCCGACCACACGCTGGAGTGCACATGGCACGACGAGCCGGAGTCGTGCATGTCGTATTTGGCCATGAAGGTGAGTGATCGCCCGAGCAGACCGGCGATCTCTTTCGCACCGTTCTTGTAGATGGTGTGGTTGTCGGCCATCGTCAGCGCGTCGGCGTAGCGCAAGTTGATCTCGTGCTGTCCGTGGCCGGCTTCCCCCTTGGAGAACTCGACCGGGATGCCCGCGCCGTCGATGCCGTTGCGGATCGCGCGGATGACGTACTCGTCACGAGTCGTCTGGAGGATGTGGTAGTCCTCGATGACGGTCGAGTGTGCGTCGAGGCCCGCATAGCCCTTCACTTGGGCCTCCTCGTAGGAGTCGCGGAACAGGTAGAACTCGAGCTCCGAGCCGCAGTTCACGAGGTAGCCCGCAGCAGCCGCCCGCTCGATCTGGCGCTTCAGGATCTGGCGCGGCGCGACCTCCACCGGCTCGCCGGAGCTCTCGTCGAACAGGTCGCACAGCACGAGTGCGGTCTTCTCGAGCCACGGCACCATGCGCATGGTCGCGAGATCGGGGGCGCAGACGAAGTCGCCGTAGCCCTGCTCCCAGCTCGCGAACTCGTACCCGGGCAGCGGTGTCATGTCGACGTCGAGCGCCAACAGGTAGTTGCACGCCTCGATCCCGTCGCCGAGCACGTGGTCCCGGAAGAAGTGGCCGGTCACCCGCTTGCCCAGCAGACGACCTTGCAGGTCCGGGAAGCACACCAGCACCGTGTCGATCTCGTCCTCGCTGATGAGACGCTCGATCGTTGCTGCGTCGATCAAACCCTGCGTGTCGGCCATGACATCCCCTCGTCCGCCCGCATCCTCCCATGTGGCGCGCTCCATGTGGCGCGCTCCATGTGACGCGCTCCAGGTGGCGGTCGCAGGGGTGCAGCCGATGCTCAGTCCTCGGGGGTCACGTAGGCCGCAGTGATGCCACCGTCGACGACCATCGACGCGCCGGTCATGTAGGACGACTCGTCGGACGCGAGGAACAGCGCGGCCTTCGCGAGCTCCTCGGCCCGGCCCGGCCGACCCATCGGGATGTGGGTGAGGCGCCGGCGCGCCCACTCGGGGTCGCTCATGAGCTCCGCGAGCATCGGCGTCTCGATGGGTCCTGGACAGAGCGCGTTGGCGCGGATTCCCCGGCGCGCATGTTCGACTGCGATCTCCCGCGTCATCGAGAGGACGCCGCCCTTGCTCGCGGTGTACGCGATCTGTGCCGTGGCCGCGCCCATCAGCGCGACGAACGACGCGACGTTCACGATGGAGCCGCCACCGGACGCGACCATCGCGGGCACCGCGTGCTTGCAGCCGAGCCACACGCCCTTGAGGTTGACGTCCATGACACGGTCCCAGGTCGCGACCGGGGTCTGGGTGACGCCGCCGTCGTCGGCGGGGAAGATCCCCGCGTTGTTGTAGATCACGTGCAGCGCGCCGTAGGTGTCGGTCGCGAACGCGATCATCGCCTCGACCTGCGCCTCGTCGGAAACGTCGACCTTCACGAACGCCGCGTCGCCACCCGCGGCACGCACGGCATCGACGGTCGCGTTCCCGCCCTCCTCGACCGCGTCCGCGACGACGACGCGGGCGCCCTCGCTCGCGAACAGGAGCGCTGCGGCGCGTCCCATGCCGTTGCCGGCTCCGGTGATGAGGGTGACCTTGTCTGCCAGTCGAGTCATGCTCGTATGCTGCCGCGGATGGACCGGGAGTGGCGCCTCCTCATCGGCGGCGAGCGTTCCGACGGCCGCGGCGGCACCGCCGTGATCGCCGAGCCGTCGACCGGTGCGCCGCTCGCCGAGGTGCCCCAGGCGAGCCCGGAGGACCTCGACGACGCCCTCACCGCCGCGCTCGGCGAGTTCGAGCGGGGCGAGTGGCCCCGCACCAGCGCCACCGATCGGGGGCGCGTGCTCCTCGAGGTGGCCCGACTCCTGCGATCCCGGGCCGAGGAGTTCGCGGTCGCCGAGGCCCGAGGTGCCGGGCACCCGATCGGGGACGCCCGGTGGGAGGCCAACACCGCGGCTGACGTCTTCGAGTACTACGCCGGGGCCGCCAACAAGCACTTCGGTGAGGTCGTACCGGTGCAGCAGCCGGGCCTCGACGTCGTGCTCCGGGAGCCGATCGGGGTCTGCGCGCTGATCGTGCCGTGGAACTTCCCACTCCTCATCGCAACATGGAAGGTCGCCCCGGCCCTCGCGTGCGGCAACCCCGTCGTGCTCAAGCCGGCTTCGCTCACCCCACTGACCGCCCTCATGCTCGGCGAGCTGTTGGTCGAGGCGGGCGTCCCGCCGGCCGCGGTCTCGGTGCTCGTCGGACCAGGTCGGGTCCTCGGCAACGCGCTGGTGGCCGACCGCCGGGTCTCCAAGATCGGGTTCACGGGGGAGACCGCCACCGGCGCGTCGATCCTCACGGCGTCGGCCGGCAACATCACCCGCTGCTCGCTCGAGCTCGGAGGGAAGTCCGCGAGCATCGTGTTCGCCGACGCCGACCTCGAGCGCTGCATCGCGGAGACGCCGATGGCGGTGTTCGCCAACGCCGGGCAGGACTGCTGCGCGCGCAGCCGAATCCTCGTCGAGCGCAGCGTGTACTCGGACTTCGTCGACGGGTTCTCGCGCGCGACCGAGGCGGTGCAGCTCGGCGATCCACTCGAGGAGACCACCGAGGTGGGGCCGATGATCTCCGAGGCCCAGCGCGCGACATCGCTCGAGTACCTGGGGATCGGCGCTGCGGAAGGGGCCCGCCGGACCACCGGTGGCGAGCCGGGCGCCGGCCCCGACGGACGCGGCGGCTGGTACCTCACGCCTTCCGTGCTGGCCGATGTCGACAACTCGATGCGCGTCGCACGTGAGGAGATCTTCGGGCCGGTCGCGTGCGTCATCCCCTTCGACGACGAGGCCGAGGCGATCCGGATCGCGAACGACAACGACTATGGGCTCTCGGGATCGGTGTGGACCGGCGATGTAGGCCGGGCGATCCGTGTCGCGAAGGGCATTCGCACCGGAGTGCTCTCGGTCAACTCGCACTCGAGCGTCCGCACCGAGACGCCGTTCGGCGGGTACAAGCGCTCGGGTCTGGGGCGCGAGCTGGGCATGCACGCGATGGACCACTACACCGAGGTCAAGAACGTCTATATCTCGGACGAGTCGCGCGCCTGATCGCCGGTGGCCGACGGCGTGGGCCTGAAGTCGCATCGAGACGCGCGCCGCCTACGCTCGACCGGTGCTTCCCCCTCGTCGTCATCGTCGCCGGTTCGCAACGCGTGCGTTCGTCGCGATCGCACTGCTCGCGGCTGTCTCGGTCCCCGTCGCGCTCGTCGGGAGCTCCGACACTGCCGGCGCGGGCGAGACGGCACCCGCGGCGCGGCTGAGCTGGAAGGACTGCGGCGGCGGCACGGTGCAGTGCGCCCGCCTCCCGGTCCCGCTCGACGACACCGTGCTCGACGGTCCGACGATCAGCCTGGCCCTGGCGCGGGTGCCCGCCCGCGACCCCCAGCGGCGCATCGGTTCGTTGCTGGTGAACCCCGGTGGCCCCGGGGCGCCGGCGCGTGACTTCGCGGCCTCGATCGCGTCCAGCCTCCCGGCGGAGATCCAGGACCGCTTCGACATCGTCGGCGTCGACCCCCGTGGGGTCGGGGGGAGCGACGGCGTGGACTGCACCGACGACCTCGATCCGTACTACGCGCTCGACTGGACGCCCCAGACGGACGCGGAACGGGCCGCGCTCGAGGCGGGTGCGCGCAAGATCGTGGATGCCTGCGTCGCGGCCGACGGTGACATCCTCCCGTACCTCGGCACCGACCGTGCGGCCCGTGACATGGACCTCGTGCGGGCTGCCCTCGGGGACGACAAGCTCACGTACGTCGGCTTCTCGTACGGCACGTACCTCGGGGCGCAGTACGCGGCGCAGTTCCCCGATCGTGTGCGCGCGCTCGTGCTCGACGGCGCGGTCGATCCGGCCCTCGATGCCGAGGCCGTGCAGATCCAGCAGGCGGTTGCGTTCGAGCACTCCCTCGACCTCTTCCTCGCGGACTGCGCGAAGGACTCGAGCTGCGCGTTCCATCACGACGGCGACCCGGCCAAGGCGTACGACGCGCTGCGAGCGCGCATCGACGCGTCGCCGATCGCCGCACCCGACGCCGGCGACGGCCGCGAGCTGAACACGACGCTCTTCGACATCGGGGTCACCGAGCTCCTCTACAGCGGTGAGGACAGCTGGTCGACGCTCGCCTCCGCACTCGCCGCGGCCGACGACGGGAACGGCAGTGACCTGGTCGCCGACGCCGACGCCTACACGGGCCGGACGAGCGACGGGCAGTACGACGACCTCCAGGAGGCCTTCTTCGCGGTCGGGTGCATCGACGGTCCGGATGTCGGTGGCGTCGCGGGCCTCCGGGCCATCGAGGACGCCGCCGCGAAGGCCGCACCGCGCCTCGGACGCTCGGTCGTGAACAACTCGCTCGCCTGTGCGTTCTGGCCGGTGCCGTCGCAACCGCCCGCCGCGCTGCACGCGCCGACCTCACCTCCGCTGCTCGTGCTCGGGACACGCAACGACCCGGCGACGCCGCTGTCGTGGGCGAAGGGCCTCACCCGAGAGCTCGAGTCCGCGGTGCTGGTCACCGTGGGTGGAGCGCGCCACACCGCGTTCGCGTCGGGGAACCGCTGTGTCGACACGGCCGTCGTGCGCTACCTCGTGGACGACGTCGTCCCCAAGCGCGGCAAGCGCTGCTGAGCTTCGTCGCCGGTCCCTCGATCTGACGGTACGTCAGAAGCGACGGGTAGGCTCGCCGCCCGCATGGACCTTCGCTACTCCGACGCCGACGAGGCGTTCCGCGCCGAGCTGCGCTCCTGGCTCACCCGCACGCTCGCCGAGCTGCCCGAGCCGCCGGCCCGCGACGACTGGCCCGCGCGCGTCCGCTACGACACCGACTGGCAGCGACGCCTGTTCGACGCCGGGTACGCCGGGATCAACTGGCCCAAGGCCTACGGCGGCCGCGACGCCTCACCGAGCGAGCAGCTCGTGTTCCACGAGGAGACGACACGCGCCAAGGCGCCCTACGTCGGCGTGAACTTCGTCGGCACCCTCCACGCCGGCCCGACCCTGGTCGCCGAGGGCTCCGACGAGCAGAAGTCGGCCCACCTCCCGAAGATCCTGCGGGGCGACGAGGTGTGGTGCCAGTGCTTCTCCGAGCCCGACGCCGGCTCCGACCTCGCGGGCCTGCAGACGCGCGCGGTGCTCGACGGCGACCACTACGTCGTCACCGGCCGCAAGATCTGGTGCTCGTTCGGACACGTGGGGGAGTTCGGCGAGCTGCTCGTGCGCACCGACCCGGAGGCTCCGAAGCACCGCGGCATCACCTGGTTGATCCTCCCGATGGATCTCCCCGGCATCGAGGTGCGCCCGATCGAGACGCTGCTCGGCTCGTCGGAGTTCTGCGAGGTGTTCCTCGACGAGGTGCGGGTGCCGGTCACCAACCGCGTGGGCGCCGAGAACGACGGCTGGCGCGTCACCAACGTCACCCTCTCGTTCGAGCGCGGCACCGCCTTCGTCAGCGAGATGGTCGACGCGCTCCGGATGGCAGAGGAGCTCGCGCCGTCGGTGCACGACACGGCGGAACGTCGCGAGCTCGCGCACGTGATCGCCGAGCTCGACGCGCTGTGGGCGCTCACCAAGCGCAACGTCTCGCAGGCCGGGCGCACGGGTGTGCCGGGCCCGGGGGCGATGATGCTGAAGCTCGGGTACTCCGAGGCGCGCGACCGGCTCGGCGAGCTGAGCATGCGCGTGCTCGAGCGGGGCATCTTCGACGTGCACGACGAGGTGGTCGAGGAGCGCCTGCGCACCTTGTCGCTGCCCATCGCGGCCGGGACCTCGCAGATCCAGCGCAACATCATCGGCGAGCGCCTCCTCGGGCTGCCGAAGGAGAAGTTGTGGACCTGAGAGTGCTCGACGTGATGCGGCGCAGGGAGCGGAGCGACCGGAGCTCGCCAGCGAGTGAACGTTCGCGGGCCGGGTACCCCGGCCCGCAGGGAGCGAGCGAGACCGGATGAACTTCGACCTGAGCGAGGACCAGGAGGCGCTGCGGGACGGGATCCGGGCGCTGTGCGACGGTCGGTTCGGCATGGACCGCGTGCGGGAGGGATTCGACCGCACGATGTTCGACGAGCTCGGCGCGACCGGGGTGTTCTCGTTGCGCAACGACGGGTTCGGTTGGGCCGACACGTCGATCGCGTTCCAGGAGCTGGGGCGGGCGCTCGTCCCCGGCCCGCTCGTCGCGTCGCACCTCGTCAACGGTCTCGCCGGGGACGGGTTGGACGGCGTCGTGACGGGGCTGGACCGCCCGGCGGCCGGCGAACCGGCACGGATCGAGCACCTGGCCACGGCCGACACGGTCGTCGTGTGGGAGCCCGACGGGATCACCGCGATCCCGGCGGCGGATCTCGCGGCCGCGACCGAGCTCGACTGGCCGCTCGACCCGCTCACGCCGATCCACCACATCGACGCGCTCCCGGCGGGCGAGCGCGTCGGAACCTCCGAGAACGCCGCGGTCGCGCGGGTCGGTGGCGCCGTCCTCACCGCGGCGTACCAGGTGGGCATGGCCGAGGCGTGCGTCTCCGCGGCCAACGCGTACGCCCTCGAGCGCTTCCAGTTCGACCGCCCGATCGGCTCGTTCCAGGCCGTGAAGCACATCCTCGCCGACATGACCGTGCGGGCCGAGATCGCACGCGCCGCGGTCGACGCCGCGGCCGTGACGCTCGACGATCCCGGGATCGGCGACCTCGACCGTGCGGTCTCCGGCGCACGGCTGCTCGCCGCCGAAGCCGCGCTGAAGAACGCCAAGTCGTCGATGCAGGTGCACGGCGGCATGGGGTTCACGTGGGAAGTCGACGTCCACCTCTACCTGAAGCGCGCGTGGGCGCTGAACACCGTGTTCGGCACTCCGACGGAGCATGCAGACGCGCTCGCCGCCACCCTGGCGCCCGCGCTGTGAGCGCCTGATCCGATGGCCCGGGTGAGCCCGTGAGTCGCGACGCCTGGCAGCCGATCCTCGACGACCTCGCGGACGCGCCGGGCCGCGGCGCGCGCGATGGGCGGGACCGAGCGACTGGAACGGCAACACCAGGGCGGTCGACTCGACGCCCGCGCCCGGGTCGACCACCTCCTCGACGACGGCTCCTTCGTCGAGCTGGGAACACTCGCCGGGTCGGTGCAGCGGGGCGCGTCGCCGATGGCGCCGGCCGATGCGCTGGTCGCCGGCCACGGCCGGATCGACGGCCGACCGGTGCTGGTCGGTGCCGAGGACTTCACCGTCATGGGCGGCTCGATCGGGCTCGGCACCACCGCCAAGCGCCAGCGCCTCGCCGAGCTCGCCCGCCAGGAACGGCTCCCGCTCGTCATGCTCCTCGAGGGCGCGGGGGAGCGCGCCCAGAACGCCTTCGAGCGGCGAGGCCGCGCGCCGAACGACCTCCAGACCCTGGCCGGGCTGTCGGGGCTGGTGCCCACGGTGTGCGTGGTGATGGGTGCATCGGCCGGGCACGGTGCGCTCACCGCGCCGCTCATGGACTTCGTCGTCATGACCGAGCAGGCAGCGATCTTCTCCGCCGGACCGCCGCTCGTGAAGGCGTCGATGGGTGAGGACGTCGACAAGCACGAGCTGGGTGGCGCGCCGATCCACACCATCGTGAGCGGCGTGGTCCACAACGCCGCGGCCGACGACCGTGCCGCGCTCGATCTCGTGCGCAGGTACCTCTCCTACTTCCCGGCGAACGCCTGGGAGCACCCGCCCTCCACGGACCCGTCGGCCGAGGCGGACGTGGCGTCATCGGCGCGGCGCGCGGTCCCCGAGCTCCTCGACCTCATCCCCGCCGATCCGCGTCGGGGCTACGACGTGCGCGCCGTGCTCGAGGTCGTGCTCGACGCCGACTCCGTGTTCGAGGTGCAACCCGCGCACGGGCGGCCGATCGTGACCGCGCTCGCCCGACTCGGCGGCACGGCCGTCGCGGTCGTCGCGAACCAGCCCGCGGCGAAGGCCGGTTCGATCGACGCGGAGTCGGCCGACAAGGCGGCCCACTTCCTCGGCGTCGCCGACGCGTTCCATCTGCCGGTGGTCTTCCTCGCCGACAACCCCGGCGTGCTCGCGGGCACCGCGTCGGAGCGCAGCGGGATCCTGCGGCACGCAGCGCGCATGTTCGCGGCGCAGCACCGCGTGCGCTCACCGAAGCTGCACGTGACGCTCCGCAAGGCGTATGGCTTCGGCTCGTCGTTGATGGCGATGAATCCGTTCGACGACCAGACGGTCACCCTCGCGCTTCCGGGTGCGCGGCTCGGCGCGATGCCCGCGGAGAGTGGAGCCGACGCCGCCCGACTCGACGCGACCGAGCGCGACGTGCTCGCCCACGCCGAGCTGGGCGGTGCGTACTCGTCGGCCGACACGATGAGCTACGACGAGGTGGTCGAACCAGCCGAGCTGCGCGACGCACTGCTCGACGCGCTCGAGCTGAGCGCCACGCGCCGCCGTCATCCCGTCGGTCCGGCCGCGCACCACGGCATCCTGCCCTAGCGCGTCGCGCGAGTTCCGCCCGGCCAGATCAGGTCAGGCGGACGAAGGTCGGTGCGACGACGATCTCGGTCGCCATGCTGTTCGCGATGAAGCACTCGCGGTGGGCGACCTCGCACAGGTGCGCGAGCCGCGACTCGGCGACGTCGCCGCGGACGGTGATGACCGGGTGCAGCACGATCCGGGTGATCCGGAGCGGGGGATCGTCTTCGGGCATGACACCCTCGGCGGCGTCTTGGTAGCCGGTCACGTCGATGCGGGCCCGGGCCGCGACCGCGAGGAACGACAGCAGCTGACACGAGGATGCCGCGAGCACCACCAGCTGTTCGGGGTTCAGGTGGCGGGCGTCGCCGCCGAAGGCCGGGTCGCCGCTGAGGGTGAGTGCCACCGCAGCCGGATCGGCGGCCGCGCCGTGCGTCCGGTCGTACGCCTCGTAGCCGCCGGCCGTGGAGCCTTCCCAGGTGCACTCGGTCCGGTAGCGGTGCGTCGTCCCGGCCACGTACCTGACACTAGTGTCAGGCGCCGTGAGCTCCCTCGGTGATCACAGCACGGTGCTCGACGCGCTCGCGCACCGCCTCGCCCAGGATCCCGACGGCCCGTACCTCGACTTCGAGGGCGACGCGTACACCGCGCGCGAGATCGACCGGGCCAGCAACCGCCTCGCCCACGCCCTCGCCGACCTCGGTGTGGTCCGCGGCGATCGCGTGGCGACGCTGCTCGAGAACACCCCGGCCCAGGTCATCTCCTTCTTCGGCACCCTGAAGCTCGGCGCCGTCCAGGTGCCGATCAACACCGCCTACAAGGGCGAGTTCCTCCGCCATCAGCTCGCGGACTCGGCCTCCCGCGTCCTCGTGGTGCAGGGCGACTTCGCGAGCCGGGTGAGCATCGTCGCGGATGCCGGCCTGCCCGACCTGGCCGCGTGCGTCGTGGTCGGGACGCCCGACGAGCCGGTGGCCGGCGTCACGACCCACGACTGGGACGGCGTGCTCGACGCGGCCTCGGACGCCGCGCCACCCGACGTCGGGGTCGGCCCGAGCGACCTCGCGTGCTTCATCTACACGGCGGGGACGACCGGTCCGTCGAAGGGGTGCATGCTCCCGCAGCACTACATCGTCGCCCTCTCCGACCAGATCGCGCGAGCGTGGCAGCGGCGTCCCGACGACGTCGTGCTCACGCCGCTGCCGCTCTTCCACTTCAACGCGATCTCCATCTGTGTGGTGGGGACGCTGGTCGTCGGCGGCAGCGCGGCGATCGCCCGGCGCTTCTCGGTGTCGAAGTTCTGGCCCGAGGTGCGCCGGACGGGTGCGACGATGGTGTCGCTGCTCGGATCGCTGGCGATCCTGATCGCGGACGCCGCCGACCACCCCGACCAGGCGGGCCACCAGCTGCGCCTGTGTGCAGCTGCGCCGATCCCACCGTCGACCGACGAGATCTGGCGCGAGCGGTTCGGATGCGCGACCTTCAGCGGCGGCTACGGGCTGACGGAGGCATCACTCATCGGGATGCTCCCGGCGGGCGAGACCAACAAGCCCGGCGCGGCCGGGAAGCCCAACGCCCACGACTTCGAGGTGCGGCTGGTCGACGACCAGGATGCCGAGGTGGCCGTTGGCGAGATCGGCGAGATCGTCGCGCGCCCCATGCGCCCCAACCTCATGTTCACCGGGTACTGGGGCCGGCCCGAGGACACGCTCGCCGTGCTCCGCAACCTGTGGTTCCACACCGGCGACCTCGGCCGCCTCGACGACGACGGCTTCCTCTACTTCGTCGACCGCAAGAAGGACTACCTGCGGCGCCGGGGCGAGAACATCTCGAGCTTCGAGATGGAGAAGATCTTCCACGGCCACACCGAGCTCGACGACGTCGCGGTGCACTCGGTGCCGAGCGACCTGGGTGAGGACGAGGTCAAGGTCACCGCGATCGTCGCCGCCGGTTCCGATCTGACCGAAGCAGACCTGTGCCGCTGGGCGATCGACCACGTGCCGTACTTCGCGGTGCCGCGGTTCATCGAGTTCCGCAAGGACCTTCCGCGCAACCCGGTCGGGCGCGTCCTGAAGTACGAGCTGCGTGATGACGGGGTCACCGCGACGACGTGGGACCGGGAAGCGTCCGACGTGACCTTCGAGCGCCGCTAACCCGCGCGACCAGAGAAGACCTCAGGCCTTGCGCACCCGCCAGATCTCCTCGGCCGGCCACTGCCGGGACCACTCGGGGTCCCACCCTTCGTAGGTCGTCGTCGCTCCTTCGGGCGCGCGCAGCTCGACGAGGTCCTCGACGATCAGCCCGTGCGCGGTGAACAGGCGAATCCACTCGCCGTAGGGGATCTGGAAGTCGATCGTGCCTTCGGACTCGTAGCGCCCGCTGCCGAAGTACGGCGCGTGCAGCTTGCGGCTCGGTCGGTCCTTCCGGTCGTTCCAGGTGAGGTAGTGCAGGATCGTCGACTTGCTGAACACGAGCCGACCGCCCCGGCGCAGCACGCGCGCCGCTTCGGGGACCGAGCCCTGCGGGTCGCAGAACGACATCGCGCCGTGATCACAGAACACGAGGTCGAACGACTCGTCGCGAAAGGGGAGCGACTCGCCGCTCGCGCAGGTCAGCGGGAGGTCCACCGCGGCGACCGCACGGGCACGGCAGGCATGCTCGAGCTGACCGCGCGACTGGTCCAGGCCGACGCACCGCGCGCCGTCACGCTGGAGCGCGATGGACCACTGCGCACCGCCGCACCCGAGCTCGAGCACGTCGTGGCCGCGGGTGTCGCCGAGCGCACGGAGCTCGTCCTCGGGGATGCCCCACACACCCCAGGTGCGACCCCTGGCGAGCTGCTCGCCGTGCACCTCCTGATAGGCGTCGGCGTCGGCGTCCCAGAACTCGCGGTTGCGGCGCTCGTGGTCGGGCTGGTCGGACTCCCGGTCGGGAGCTCGCGTCACGGGCTCTCGTCGAGGAGCTTCTCGCGATCCGCGCGCTCCTTCTTCCACTCCTCGAGGAAGGCGTCCCGGCCCTTGGCTGCAGCAGCGCCGGCCTTGCCGAGCGCGGTCTGGACCTCGGACGCGAGCTTCGAGAACGCGTCGCCGAGCTCGTCGACGACCTGCTCGGCCTGCTTCGCCACCGACTTCCACGCGTCGGCGCCGGCCTCCTGGGCCTCGTCGAGCTTCACCTTGGCCTTGCCCTCCCGGCCGCGGAGCCCCTCGACGCCCTGCTGGAGGCGGTCGCGGGCCTCGGCCTGGGCGAGGTCGGCCTGCACGCGCAGCTCGTCGACCTGGCCCTTGATCTTGTCGAGGGCGCTGCGGGCCTGGGCTTGGTAACGGTCACGTGCGCTCTGCGTTTCGTCGGCCATGGGGAGCTCCTCTGTCGGTGCAGTGAGTGCGCTAGGTGTTCAGGGTGTGGATCGGGCGAGGTCGATGAGCAGGTCGGCGACGAGGTCGGGTCGGGCCAGGAACGGGGAATGACCAGTGTCCCACTCCACGGTTCGGGTGCATCGCCGCGCGAGCACGTGTTGGAGTGCGGGTGGGACGGCCTGGTCGGCGACACACACCGCGTACGTCGAGGGGACGCTGCGCCATGCTGCGGCCGTCGCGACGCCGGCGAGCTCGGCCAGCGCCTGGGTGTCGAGACGCGCCACCGCCGCGGTCGCGTCGTCCGGCGAGCAGTCCTGGTAGAGCGCCGGGATCGCCAGGTCGGGGTCGAGGGTGACCGCGCCGCTTTCGTCGAAGCGCAGCGCGTCGGCGAGCAGGCTCGCGGACTCGACGTCGGGAAGCGCTCCGGGCGCGGCGTTGGTGCACGACTCCCCGACGTCGAGGCAGAACGCCGAGATGAACACGAGGTGTCGGACGTCGCGGTTGTCGGCCGCACCCTGGCTCACCACCGCGCCGCCGTAGGAATGGCCACACACGACGGTCGGGCCCTCGATCGCCGCGAGAGTACGGGTGAGGGCCTGCGCGTCGGTCGCGAGATCCCCGAGGGGTTCGGCGCTCTCGCCGTGTCCGGGCAGGTCGAGTGCGAGGCTCGGGACGCCGGCTGCGTCGAGCCGGGCCGTGACTGCTTCCCAGCACCACGCGCCGTGCCACGCCCCGTGGACGAGGACCACGGTCGCGGTCATGACGCGGTCCTGCGCTCGTCGAGCTGGCGCTGCTCCCAGCGCCGGGTGAACGGTGCCGCGGCGAACCCCAGCACCCAGGCGGTGAGGATCATCGCCCACAGCTCGACGCCGTAGAGCCACATGAGGAACGCGACCGAGCAGAACGCGATCAGTGCGTCGACCGCGACGTGGACGAGGTACGGCCGGGGCTCAGTGCGCAGGGGGCGGGCGCCAGGGCCGTCGCCGCGGCCGTTGCTCCGCCCGTTCCCCGATGCGTCGTCGTTCACGCGGTGGGGTGGAGCTCGTTGATCTTCACGCCCTTGCGGTGTGCAAAGCGCCGGCCCTTCGCGACGGGTGCGGTGTCGACGCCGACCGCTTCCGCGCGCAGCGCACCGACCCTGCATTGCTCCCGGGGGCGGATCGCGAACGGGTCGTACTGGAACTCACGCATGGCGTTGAGGTGCGTCATGGCATCGATCTCGGCGTCGGTGAGGTCGGTTGCCGCGAACTCCTCCGCGAGGGCCTCGGGCGCGGTGGGCCAGTTGGCGTCGGAGTGCGGGTAGTCGGTCTCGACGGTGACGTGCTCGATCCCGATGTGGTCGCGCACGAGCTGCAGCCCGACCTTGTCGGAGATGAAGCACAGGATGATGTGGTCCATGAAGAACTCGGCCGCGGACTGCGATCCGAAGTCGGCGCCGGTCCAGGCCTTGTGGGTCTGGTACGAGTGCTCGAGCCGCTCGAGGAAGTAGGGCACCCAACCGATCCCGCCCTCCGACAGCGCGATCTTCACGTCGGGGAACTTGCGCCAGATCGGGGAGTGAGCGAGGTCGGCCGCGCACTGCACGAGTGCCATCGGCTGGAGGACGATCATCACGTCCATCGGCGCGTCGGGCGCGGTGACGACGAGCTGGCTCGACGACCCGATGTGCATGCACACGACGGTGCCGGTGTCGGAGCACGCCTTCCACACCGGGTCCCACGTGTCGGAGTGGAGGCTCGGGAGACCGAGCGGGACCGGGTTCTCCGGGAACGTGATCGCGTGGCAGCCCTTCTTCGCGACTCGGCGGATCTCCCGCGCGGTGGCCTCGGGGTCCCAGATCGCCGGGATCGCGAGGGGATGAACCGTTCGGGTGCGTATCCGCACCACTCGTCGATGTGCCAGTCGTTGTAGGCCTCGGTGAGGACGAGTGCCGCGGCCTTGTCGTCGAGCTGGCCGAACACGCGTCCCGCAAAGCCGGGGAGGCTCGGGAAGTTCATCGAGCCGAGGACGCCGTTGGCGCTCATGTCGAGGACGCGCTTCTCGACGTCGAAGCAGCCGGCGCGGATCTCGTCGAACGACGTCGGGTCGATCCCGTACTCCTCCCGCGGGCGTCCGGCCACGGCGTTGAGCCCGATGTTGGGGATCTCGGTCCCCGAGAAGTTCCAGACGTCGGAGCCGTCCTCCTTCTGGACGACATGCGGCGCGAGGTCCTGGTACTTCTTGGGCAGGTGCCGCTCGAACATGTCGGGCGGCTCGACCACGTGGTCGTCGACGCTCACGATGATCATGTCGTCCATCTGCACGGCAGACCCCCTCTCTCGATGCGCCCCGCCATGATGCCGCGCTCTCCGAATGACCGGACGACGCGCCGACGCACGCGTCAGGCTACCGCCGCCCGGTTCGCGGAGCGTCAGGCCGCCGCCTCGTCGGGTGGGGCTCGGAGGCTCCAGGTGCCGTCGTGGTGATCCTCGATCGCGTGGTGGCGGTCGTGGATGAGGTGGTGGTGCTGGTCGCAGACGATGCCGAGCTCGGCGTAGGTGGTGCGGTGGGTCTCGCCGTAGGGCTCGGTGTGGTGACGGTGCAGACCGATCGTGCGGTCACACCCGCGGATCTTGCAGGTGCGGTCCGCGGACCGCGATGGCGATCTTCAGCGCCTTGGGGACGTGGCGGGTCGGGCTCACGACGGTCTGGACGTCGACGCCGTCGGTGATGACGAGCTGGAGGAGCCCGTGGGAGAGGACGTCGCGGGCGTGGGCGACGGGGACGGGACCGACGCCGGGGATCTCACACGTCTCACCGGGCCGCACCTTGCCGTCGAGGAGTGAACCGAGCGACGACCATGACGGTGCCGGCCGGGTTCGACTTGGTGCGTTGGTGGTGTCGGCTCCGTGCTCGGCGAGTTCGATCATGGCGTCGAAGCGGTACGCCTCGCGAGCCTCGTGCTCGCCCGACCGCCGGGCTTCCTCGAAGTGGGCCTGCTCGAGGGGCTCGAGCGCGTGGAGGAGCTTGGCGACCTCCTCGGTGGGGCCCGAGAAGGTGCCCCGAGTGGCGAAGCCTTCGGTGAACGTGCGGAGGTGCCGCTCGGCCTTCGCGCGCCGGCGGGCCTCGACCTCGTCGCAGGCTGCAGCGATCACCCGCTCGCGCTCGGCCCGGAGTTCGCGCATCCCGGCCTGCTTCGCGGTGCGGAGCAGGCGTCGTTCCGAGGAGGGGTCGGCCGTGGCGCCGGCGGTGACGTGGGCGGCCTGCTGGAGGGAGAGCTCACCGGACCGGAGCCGCTCCTCGGTCGCCGGCAGCTCGGTCAGTCGGGTCGCGGTCGCGAACGTCTCGCGGGCCGCGTGCTCCGATGAGCCGGTCGCCTCCGCGAGCCACTGCTCCGGCGACGCCGCGTGCGAGCGGCCGCGCCACGCGTTCGTGTCGGCCGCGCGCTTGGCGAGCAGCGCGGTCGCGGCATCGAGCAGCTTGACGCTCTCTGCGGCCGCCTCCGCGAGGCGAGCCGCGTCGCGGCCCTCGAGGCGCGCCGGGTCGAGCTCGGCGACGGCTTCGCGTGCCAGATCTCTGGACCTGCTCGATCTTGAACATGGCCTCACGATGACAGGGGGGTGTGACAGCTACCCCCCGAATCGGGCCCTCCCGCGAACATTTCTTCGAATTTCTTTCGGTCGCGCGGCGCGTCACCTCACGCCGGACCACGTGTCACCCATCGATCGTTCGCGAGCGACGGGGGATCTCGATGACGACCAGGCACAGCGCCGCAGACCGGAGGGCTACGACGTCGCGCTCGGCGCGGTGCTCGCCACGTTGCTCGTCGGCTTCGTCCTCGTGGTGGCACGCGAGGTGGGCGCGACGCTCGACCTCGTCGAAGGAGGCCATGGCGACTCGTACCAGCTGTTCGCGGTGTCGCTCACCGGGCTCGTCGGCGCGGTGTTCGCGCTCGGCATGGGGGCAGGGCGTGCGAAACGCCGAAGCTCGAAGCCGGATCCGCTCCGCCGCTTCTTCGCGAGTGCGTACGTTCTCACCTACGTGGTGGCGGGAGCGGTCGCGCTGCTCGTGTGCCTCGTCCGGCTCGGCTCGTCGACGGCGATCCTGCGCAGCCTGGCGGCGGCCTTCCTGGGGACGGCCGTCGCGGTCACGTCGGCGTACTTCGGGGCGGCGCCGGGACGGGACTGACCGTCAGACCTAGCCTGCGCCGTGTGCGTGGAGGAGTCCCGGTCCGAGCAGCCGTCGTGCTGGCAATCGCGGTGGTCGGTGTGAGCGCGGCCGGAGCCTCCGCGGGAGCGCGATCGGGCCGGCAGTCGGTCAAGACCTGGAAGCAGACGTTCGTCGACGAGTCGCGGTCCACCGAGGCCGGATCGGCGACGCCGGAGCTCCCGACCCGCACCCTCGTCACCAACATCTACCGGCCCGCAGGAAAGGGTCCGTGGCCGCTGATCGTCTTCTCCCACGGGCTCGACGGCCATCCCGACAAGTTCACCGAGCTGAACCGGGCCTGGGCGGCCGCCGGCTACGTGGTCGCCGCGCCGGCGTTCCCGCTCACGAACAACATGGTCCCGGGCGACAACGACAACTCGGCAGGCGTCGCCGAGCAGCCCGCCGACGTGACCTTCCTGATCTCCCAGCTGCTCCAGGAGAACCAGGCGAAAGGCAGCCGCCTTCACCGGGCGATCGACCCGGAGCGGATCGGTGCCGGCGGGCTGTCACTCGGCGGCGCGACCACCTACGGGGTGACGTTCAACGAGTGCTGCGCCGACACGCGGGTCAAGGCGGCCGAGGTGCTCGACGGCATCATCCTCCGCGTCGGCGACGGCACGGGGAAGACGCAGCTCGACGGACACGTCCCGCTGCTGATCGTGCACTCCGACACCGATCCCGCGCTGCCGTACGCCACCGCGCAGGCCGCGTACGCGCAGGCGAACGCACCGGTGTGGTTCGTGACCCTCCATGGCGCGTCGCACGCGAGCCAGTTCGAGAACGATCCGACGCCGTACGACCAGATCGGCATCGACGTCACGACCGACTTCTGGAACGCGACGCTGAAGGGCCAGAAGCGGGCGTTCGCGAAGCTCGAGCGCGACGCCACGGTCGACGGACTCAGCTCGGTCGAAGCACGCCGGTAGCCGACCCAAGGAGATGTCGTGAGCTCGGTGATCCTCTGCGGCGGGAGCGTGATCGGTCTGGCGACGGCGATGATGCTCGCGGGCGACGGGCATGCGGTGACCGTGCTGGAGCGCGACCCCGCGTCACCCCCGGAACGAGGCGTCGACGCGTGGGACTGGGAACGACCCGGGGTGCCGCAGTTCCATCAGCCGCACAACCTGTTCGCCCGGAGCCGGCTGGTGCTCGACGAGGAGCTCCCCGGGGTCGTCGACCGGCTCCTGAGGAACGGCTGCATCTGGGGCGACCCGCTCGCGACGCTTGCCCCCGTCCCTCGACGACCAGACGGCTCGGCCCGACGACGACCGGTTCCGCTTCGTCACCGGGCGGCGCCCGGCGATCGAGTCGGCGGTGGCGGCGTGCGCGCTCGACGTTCCGGGGCTGACCGTCCGCCGCGGCGTCGCCGTCGACGGCCTGCTCACCGGGCCATCGACGATCGACGGTGTCCCGCACGTGATCGGCGTGCGGACCTCCGAGGGCGAGGAGCTCGGCGCGGACCTGGTCGTGGACGCGATGGGCCGTCGCACACCCCTGGCGACCTGGCTCGACGCGGCGGGCGGGCGCGCACCGGACGAGGAGGCCGAGAGCAGCCGGTTCGTGTACCGCACCCGCTACTTCCGGGGCCCCGACGTCCCGACGACGATCGGTCCGCCGGTGGTGGAGCTCGGCACGATCTCGGTGCTGACCCTCCCCGGCGACAACGGCACCTGGTCGGTGACGGTCTTCGGCTCGGCCGCGGACGCGCCGCTGAAGCGCCTGATGGACCCCGAGCGCTTCGAGCGGGTCCTGCGCGCCTGTCCGTTCCAGGCGCATTGGCTCGACGGCGAGCCGATCACCGAGACGCTCGCCATGGCGGGGATCCTCGACCGCTACCGGCGCTTCGTCGTCGACGGGCGCCCCGTGGTCACCGGCTGCGTGGCGGTCGGCGACTCGTGGGCGTGCACCAATCCGTCTGGCGGCAAGGGCATCAGCGTCGGGTTGGTCCACGCCCAGGCGCTCCGGGGCGTGGTGCGGTCGTCGCTGGACGACCCCGCCGCGATGGCGCTCGAGTGGGACGAGGTGACCGAGCGAGTGGTCACGCCGTTCTTCCGCAACCAGATCGCCGCGGACCGCGCCCGGCTCGAAGAGATGGACGCGTTGCGTGACGGACGTCAGCCCCCGGAGCCGGATGTGCACCGCGACGCGTTGGGCGCGGCGGCCATGGAGGACGCCGACGTGTTCCGTGGGCTCGTCGAGATCGCGACGTGCCTCGCCCTGCCCGACGAGGTGCTCGCCCGGCCGGGTGTCGCCGCGAAGGTGGAGGCCCGGATCGGCGAGCGTGGACCCGCGTTCCCCGGGCCGACGCGCGAGGAGCTGCTGGCGCTGCTGGCGTAGCCGCGGTTCAGCCGCGCAGCAGGCGGCCCGGGGTCGCGCCGGTCCACTTCCCGTCGTCGTGCAGCACCTCGCCGTTCACGACGACGGCCCGGTAGCCCTCGGCGTCGACCACGTACCGGCCGGAGTCGGCCGGGAAGTCGCGCACGTAGCGGGGGGAGTCCGGGGTCGAGAGGCGGTCCTGCTCGATGAGCAGCAGGTCGGCGGCGGCACCCTCGGTGAGCACGCCGCGGCCCTCGATCCCGCTCGCCTTCGCCGGGATCGAGGTGAGTCGGGCGACGGCCTGCTCCAGCGTCAGCGTCTCGGGCACCCACTCCGTGAGGAGGCGCGTGGTGTAGTCGGCGCCGCAGAAGGAGAGGAGGTGTGCGCCGCCGTCGGAGCTGCCGGCCATGACCACCGGTGACGTGATCATGCGGCGGGTTGCGTCGCGGCGCCGTTCGTCGGGTGGTGCAGCCAGCACGAACTGGGTCTGGAGGTCCTCGTCGAGCGAGAGGTCGAGGAACGCGTCCAGCGGGTCCGCTCCCGTCGCCTCGGCGACCTCGGTGACCGTCTGGTCGAGCCACTTCCGGTTGCGTTCGTGCGCGACGGTCTCGACACGCAGCACCTGCCACACGAACACGAACGAGCGGCCGGCCGGGTCCGCGATCTCCGCGCGCATCTGCTCGCGCAGCGCGGGGTCGCGCAGGCGGTCGGCCCGCTGCGGCTCCGGGAGCGTGAGCGTGTCGCGGAAGCTCGGCATCTCGTCGAACAGGAACGTGTTGTCGAGCGAGAAGTGCGCGCCCTGGCGGTTGCTGGCGAACATCGGGTGCAGCTCGACACCCGCGTCGGCCGCGGTCTCCGCGAACTCCAGGCTGCGGGACCAGCCGTCGGGGGCGTGCGGCATCATCGTGAGGGTGTTGAGGTGGACCGGGCGCCCGGAGGCCTCGGCCATGCCGCGGATGAGCGCGCGGTCGGCGTCGGAGTAGCCCTCGAGGAACGTCTTCGGGATGAACTCGATCGAGCCGCGACCGAACTCCCTGAGCACGCCGGCGAGGGCGATGAGCTCCTCGGGGGCGGCGTGGTTCGACGGCACGCCCCGGCCGTCGTGCGCGACGTGCAGCTCGAGCTGGGACGACGTGAACCCGATCGCGCCCTCGCGCATCGCGGCCCGCACCAAGTCGGCCATCGCGGCGATCTCGTCGTCGGTCGCGGCACGCTCCGATGCCTCGTCGCCCATCACGAAGCGGCGGACCGCACAGTGCCCGACGTTCGCGCCGACGTTGACGCCGACACGGCCGTCGAGACCGTCGAGGAAGTCGCCGATCCCGCCGCCCGTGAACGACACGCCGCTCGCGAGCGCGTCCGACGACATGCCCTCGACCCGCGACAGCATCTGGAGCAGCCACGGGACGTCCTCGGGCTTCGACGGCGCGATCGTGAACCCGCAGTTGCCGGTGAGCAGGGTCGTCACCCCGTGCCACGAGGCGGGCGACGCGGTCGGGTCCCAGTGCAGCTGTGCGTCGTAGTGGGTGTGGATGTCGACGAACCCGGGCGTGACGAGCAGACCGTCGGCATCGAGGACGCGCGTCGCGTTCGCATCGAGCCTGCCGTCGTCGATCTGGCCGACGGCGACGACCCTGCCGTCGCGCACGCCGACGTCGGCGGTGCGCGCGGGTGCGCCGGTCCCGTCGACGACCGTGCCGCCGCGGACGAGCAGGTCCAGGTCCGCGCTCGCGTTCGGCCTCATGCGGGCGCGGGGAGGCCGTACATCGCGAGCGCGTTGAGCCCGAACAGGCCCTTGCGCTCGGCGTCACCCAGGTGGCCGTTCTCCTCGACCAGCTCCTCGACGACGCCCGGGTACTTGGCGTCGCTGTGCGGGAAGTCCGACGCCCAGAAGAAGCGGTCGGCGCCGGCGATCGGGCCCAGCGGGCCGGCGGTGCGCTCGCCCGGGTCGAAGCTGATCCAGCACTGGCGCCGGAAGTACCCCTCGGCGTTCAGGGTCATCGGCGCCGCCGCCCACGAGTAGCTCTCCTCGAACTCGTTCAGGCGGTCCATCCAGTGCGCGATCCAACCGCCGCCGCTCTCGAGCACCGCGACCTTGAGGCCCGGGTGCTTCTCGAGCACGCCGCCGTACACGAGGTTCGACAGCGTCACCATCTGGTCGATCACCGGGATGAGCGCGTGGTGGGTGCCCGGCGCCATCAGGTGCATCATCTGGCGCGACGCGCCGGGCATGTCGGGCATCCCCGCGATGTGCAGGCCGAGCGTGAGGCCGGTCTCCTCCATCGCGTCCCACACCGGGTCGTACGCGGGATGGTGGAAGGGGAGGTCGTTGTAGGGGTTGGGGCGGCAGAAGCCGGCGACGAGCCCCCGCTCGGCGATGCGGTGCACCTCGCGCGCGCACTCGTCGAGGTCCTGCATCGGGAGCGCGCCGGCAGCCTTCAGGCGGTCGGGCGCCGCGCTGCACCACTGCGCGATCCAGTCGCTGTAGACCGCACACGAGTGCACGGCGAGCTCCGGATCCTTGATGCCGCCGAGCTTCAGGCCGAGGCCCGGGTACACGACGGTCAGATCGATGCCCTCGGAGTCGAGGACCTTCACCCGCTCGTCGGGATCGAAGCCCGCGGGGTTGAGGCTCTCGTAGTGGCGGCCCTTCCCGAAGTCGACGTACGACTCGCCGGCGTTGCCGAGGCCGACGAGCCCGCGGTCGGTCGCCATCCCGTCCTCGACCCAGCATTCGTCGTACCCGGTCGACTCGTTCCACCGGAGCCGGATGCCGCGGTCGCGGAAGCGCTCGGGGAGGTTCCGCTCCCAGAGGTCGGCGGGCTCACAGACATGGCCGTCGGCGTCGACGATGTAGTCGTCTCGATCTCTGGCGGGGCCGGCCCGCTTGGTGGTCGTTGCGGCTGCAGGAGTCATGCGGTCAGGATCAGGCCGGGTCGGGCGCGGGTCAACGGCGAGCCAGTTATCGGACCCCAGGGCTAGCGTGGGTGCGTGCTCCGAGCTGCCGGTACCCCCGGACCGCGTCCTTCCGGACCGCGTGCTCCGACGACCGAGCACGCGTACGCCCGCGACTGGGACGAGTTCGCGGCGTGGTGTCGCGGGCGATCGGCGCGTGCGATGCCGGCGTCGGGTGCCAGCGTCGCTGCGTACGTCGACGACGTGGTCGACCGTCACCGGGTCGCGACGGTCCGGCGTCGGCTCGCGGCGATCCGCGCCCGCCACGTCGACCGGGGTCGACGGTCGCCGACCGACGACGCCGTCGTGCGGGCGGCCGTCGCGCGCGCCGAGTGGCGTCGGCGCGACGACCACCGTCCGACCGCGCCGCTGGGCGTGGCGGAGCTTCGCGCCGTGTCGGGTGCGCTCCCGGACGATCTCGCGGGGAAGCGCGATCGCTCGCTCCTGCTGCTCGGCTACGGCGCGGGTCTTCGGCCGGGCGAGATCGTCGCGCTCGGTGCCGACGACGTGCGGATCGTGCGTGGCGGACTCGCGGTGCGGGTCGCACGGGGCGACGTCGTGGTACCACACGGTTCTGACGACCTGCTGTGCGCGGTGCAAGCGTGGAGTGCGTGGGCGGCGGCGTCGAATGCTGCAGGGTGGTCCCGCGTACCGACCGATCGACCGCCATGGTCGACTGGGCGCGAGCGCACTCGGGACGAAGGCGGTGACGCGAGTCGTCCAGCGCGCCGCGGCGCGTGCCGGTCTCGACCCGGCGCGCTACTCGGGCCGTTCGCTGCGGCGCGGCATGGTGCTGGCCGCGACCGAGCAGGGGGCGACCGAGGGCGGGATCATGGCCCACACCGGGCACCGCAGCCGCCGCCTCGTCCGTCGCTACATGCAGGAGTCACCGACGGACCAATGACCACGGACCTGCGTCTCCCACCCCGGCAGAGCCGGGTGAGAGCGCATCCAGCGGTCAGGGTTTGGTCACGGTGATGGTGCCTTCCATGCCGCCGTCGCGGTGGCCGGGCACGGTGCAGAAATACGTGTACTTCCCGGGCTCGTCGATGCGCAGCCGCGCGGTGGTCGTCTCGCCGCCGCTGACGTCGGCGACCGTGCCGAGCCCGTCGATCGCGAAGTCGTGCGACGAGTCCTCGGACTGCAGCCGCAGCGCGATCTCCTCACCGGCGGTGACCTGCAGCGTGTCGGGGTCGAAGCTGAAGTTGCGGGCCTGCACCCGCAGCGGCTGTGCGCCTGCCTTCGGGGTGCCGCCCGCGACGCCTTTGATCTTCCCCGTCTCGACGTCGTTGCCCGAGCACGCGGCGAACGCGAGCACCGCCGCGGCGCCGAGCGCGCCGACACGAACCAGCCGCGTCGAGAGACGTCGCGAGCTCATTCGGTGGGCCGCTCGAGAATCGGTGCGGGGCTCTGGTCGTCCATCGGCGCCTCGGGCTGGACCTCGACGGTGTCGAGCAGGACGCCGGGCGGGGCGGTGAGCACCATCGCCACTGCCCGCGCGATCGCCTCGGGCTCGAGGTATCCGGCGTGGCGCTGGAGCCCGTAGCGAGGCCAGTAGGTCATGAGGTCCTCGAGCTCGTCCATCGGCCAGCCGAAGCCGAACTCGCTGATCGTGGGCCCGACGCGCACCACGGTGGAGCGGATCCCGCTGCCCTCGCACTCGAGCGCGACGGAGTGCGCGAGCGCCTCGAGACCCGCCTTCGTGGCGGTGTAGGTGGCCATCCGCGGTCGGGCGTGGCGGGTCGCGTCGGAGGTGATGAACACGACGTCGCCGCGCACGCCGCGCTCGCGCCACCCGGCGATCGCGATGCGGCTGGTCAGGATCGGCCCGACGAGGTTGGTCGCGACCTCTTGCTGCACGTCCGCCGGCGTGGCGCGGTGCAGCCATCCCGGGACGGCCATCCCCGCGTTGTTGACCAGTGCGTCGATCGGTCCGAGCTCGGCCTCGACCGTCGCGAAGCAGGACTCGATGGAGCTCGGGTCGGTGAGGTCGAGCGCCGCGGGACACGCGGTCCCACCGGCTGCGCGGACGGCGGCAGCCGTCTCTTCGAGGCGGTCGACCCGGCGGGCGCCGAGGCCGACGTTCCAGCCGAGGCGACCGAGCTCGACGGCGATGGCGACGCCGATCCCCGACGATGCTCCCGTCACCAGTGCCGTCCGCTGCTCACTCACGTGCGTCGCGCTCCTGTGCTCGCCCGATGCTGCGTGCTGATCGCTCCCCGACAGTAGGGGGTCACCCGAGCCCGTCCCACGCGACCACCGGCCCCGCCGCGGCGACCAGGAGGTCGGTGTCCTCGAGCGCCACGGGCACCTCGAGGATCGTGGCCCCGGGCGCGGCGAGTGCTTCGGCGACACGCGTTCGGTGGTCCTCGGCGCGGGTGATCGCTCCCCGGGTGCCCCAGACGACGACCACGAGGTCGAGGCCCGCAGTCGCGGCGGCGTCGAAGGCAGCGGCGGACGCAGGGTCCAGCGGGCCCGTCGTGACCGCGATCGATGGTCGCCCCGCTCGCGCGGCCTCGGCGGCGAGCCGCACCGCGATGCCCGGGTCGCGTCGAGCCGGCACCACGACGCGCCGGGCCTCACCCGGCGCGAGCGCCGGGGTGGGGAAGGTGCGCGCGACCCACAGCCCCGCGATGCCGGGCTCGGCGGTGACGAGACCACCGGACGGGAGCACGGCACCGAGGTCGGCGACCGCGCGTGCAGGGTGCAACGGCACCTTCTCGTCGACATACCCCGGCTGCGCGACCGCAGCGAGCCGGGGGTACAGCTCGTTCTCGAGTGGCGGGCGGGCGTCCTCGGTCCCCGGTCGTTCTCTCGCCAGCGCGGCCAGGAGCGCGGGCTCGACGTCGATGACGGGCGCAAGCCCGAAGCGCGCGCGGGGTGACTCGGCATCGTCGATGCCCGTCGCGAGGATCGCCTCGGCGTCGGGCCATCCGAGGAGCTCGAAGTCGCGCGCCTGCAGGCCGCAGGTGCCGAGGTGGTGCGGGCTGTCCCAGTTGAAGACGCCCTTGGCGCCCCACGTGTTCGCGACACCGAGGGACGCGGCGGCGGCGAGGTCGCGCAGCCCGACCAGCGATCCGGTGTCGAGGACGGCCGGGCCCGCGAGCACCACGAGTCGGGTGCGCGAGACCATGGCGAGGAGGTCTGCGTCGTCCACACGTTCTTCCCCCACGCGGTCATCGTGCCATGCCGTCTACGCTCCGCCCGTGTCCGACGGCCGTCCGGTGTACCTGCACGAGATCATCGACATCGTCGGCGAGGGCGCCATGCGCTACATGGAGCTCACCGCGGCGCGCGGCGCGGGCGACGCGTCGGGCGGGACCCTCGCACTCGTGGGCACCTGGTACACGATGGGCTCCACCGGGCGCTGGCCCCAGGTGATCAACCTCTGGGAGTGCGTCGGCGGCTGGGACGGATGGCGTGGCCTGATGGAGCGCACGAACCTGCGCCGCACCTCCACGCCGGAGCTCGAGCAGTGGTGGCGCGAGGCGTACGAGGTCCGCACCGGTGGGTTCGACCGGCTCATGGCCGGCGCGCCGGGCTCGCCGGCCCTCGCCGACCTGCAGGCCCGCGGCCTGCGAGCCAGCGTGTTCGTCCACGAGCTCTCGCGTTGCAAGCCGGGGGCCGCGCTCGACTACCTGGGTGCAGTGCGCGACGAGTGGGTGCCGATCGCGGAGGACTACGGCCACGTGCCCGTCGGGCTCTACGAGGTGCTCCTCACCGACACCGAGGTCATGACGATCTGGGCCGCGAGCCCGCAGGGCCACTGCGACCTCATGCTGGCGGCGACCGAGGGGACCGACGACCGCATCGCGCGGTGGCGGACCCGAGCCCGCGAGTTCCTGACCGAGTGGCGTGAAGAGCTGATGACGCCGTACCCCGGGACCCTCCTGTCCGCGGGCGACACCCTCTAGTCTCCAGCCTCGTGAGCACCGAGCCGGTCGACCTGGGGCCCATCGGCTCCGACCGCCCTGACCCTGATCGAGCCGACATCGCGGTGGTCGCACTCGACGGCCGGGCGCTCGGCAAGCGCGGCGCCCTGACCCGTCGCCGCCTGCTCGACGCGACGGCGCGGCTGCTCGAGGACCGAGGGGTCCGCGACCTCCGGGTCGTGGACATCGCCCGCGAGGTCGGCACGTCGCCCGCGACCTTCTACCAGTACTTCCGCGACGTCGAGGAGGCCGTCCTCGCGTTGGCGGACGAGGTGGGGGAAGACCTCGCTCCGCTGGGTGAGCTGCTGGGGCGCGACTGGTCGGGTGCCTCGGGGCTCGAGTGCGCCCGCGAGCTCGTCGACGCGTTCATCGCCTACTGGGATGCACACCGGGCGATCCTCCGCACCCGCAACCTCGCTGCGCAGGAAGGCGACCAACGCTTCCGCGCGGTGCGTATCGAATCACTCCGACCGCTGCTCGAGGGCCTCGCCGCGAAGGTCGCCGACGCGCAGGCGGCCGGTCGGGTCGACGGTGCGGTCACGCCCATCGCCGCAGCGTCGGCGCTCGCCGCGATGATGGAGCGGATGGCCGCATTCCACGCCGACCTCGAGCCGCTCGGCGTCGGTCGGAGCGACCTCGTCGAGACGACGGCCCGGATCATCCATCAGACCGTGACCGGGCAGACCGTGACCGGGCAGACCGTGACCGGGCAGACGGAGACTGGTCAGGCGGGGTAGCCGCTGACCCGTGCCGGGCCCGGGCTCACCACCAGCTCGAGATCACGCCCGAACACCTTCTCGAACAGCTCGCGCTTGCGGCGCGCGCCCCAGAGCTCGAGCTCGCAGTCGTCGCCGGCCGTGATCCGGATCACCGCGAGCGACGGACCGACCCGGACGTCGACGTGCTCGACGGTCGCGTTCCGGCTGCGGTCGAGCCCGTCCGCGATCCGGAGCAGCGCGGTGAGCGCGCGCAGGCGGGATTCGTCGAGGAGCGGCAGCTCCTCCGTGGCCTTGGGCTGGCCGCGCCGGTGCCAGCGTGCGAGGCCGGCGAGCAGCTGTACCTCCTCGGGCGTGAAGCCGCGCAGCTGGCCGTGCCGGATGAGGTACGCGCCGTGCTTGTGGTGACCCTGCGACGCGACGTGCTCGCCGATGTCGTGGAGCAGCGCGCCGTACTCGAGGATCTCTCGATCATCCGATCCGAGCCCGTGCAGCTCCTGGGTGCCGTCGAACAGCTCGCACGCGAGCGCGGCGACATGGCGGGCGTGGTCCTCGGCGACGTTGCAGCGACGCGCCAACGCCTCGACGGACGCGCGACGGATCGCGCGCGGGTCGTCGGACCACTCGGCCGGGTCGCGGCGCTCGATCGCGTCGAGGACGATCCCCTCGCGCAGTGCCCACTCGCTGATCACCATGTCCTCGATGCCGAACAGGTCCATCGCGGTCGCGAGGAAGAGCGAGCCGGCGGTGATGAGATCGACCCGGCGGGCCTCGAGGCCGTCGAGGCGGAGTCGCTCGTCGGCGGGCGCGGCGAGGACCAGCTTGTGCAGGGGGAGGAACTCGTCGCGCGTGAACTCGAGCTGGTTGAGCGAGTCGGGCACGTTCTCCTTGCGGCGAGCCGCCACCATGTGCGCGAGGTCTTCGAGCGTGCCGCTGCTCCCCACGAAGCGCTTCGGTTCGTATCGGGCGACCTGCGCCGCGACCGGTTCGAGCACCTCGACGAGGTGGGCGCGGAGTCGCCGGTGCTCGTCCTTGGAGATCGGGTCGGTGCTCACGTACTCCGCGGTCAGGCGCCCGACACCGAGGTGCTCGCTCGTGGCCCAGAGCAGCCCGCCGGCGTCGCCGACCATGATCTCGACGCTCCCACCGCCGAGGTCGAAGCAGAGCGCGGGGGAGGGCTCGAGCAGCACGCTGGCCCGCACGGCCCGGAAGATCAGCTCCGCCTCCCGTCGCCCGCTGATGACCTCCACGGCGACGCCGGTCGCTGCCTCGATGCGGTCGACGACCGCATCCCCGTTGGCCGCGGAGCGGATCGCGCTCGTCGCGCAGGCGTGGATCTCGGTGGCGCCGGCGGCCTCGGCGAGGAGGGCGAAGCGGCGGACCGTCGCGACGGCGACCTCGAGGGCGGCATCGGTGATGCGGCCGTGGCGGCTGACCACGTCGCCGAGGCGGATCATCGCCTTCTCGGTGGTGATCTTCTCGAAGCCGCCGTCGGGGTGGGCGTCGGCGATCAGCAGGTGGAAGGAGTTCGTGCCCAGGTCGAGGGCGGCGATCCGCACGATTCGAGGGTAGCGGTACGCTCGGCCGATCCAGGGCACCGGATCGGACCGAGCGCTCGGTCGGCGGCGGACGCCGCCGCATGAGGAGGACAGCGACGATGGCGGACCTGCAGGCCGAGTCACGCATGCTCATCGACGGGAAGCTCGTCGACGCGGCATCGGGGAAGACCTTCGCGAACGTGAACCCCGCGACCGAAGCGGTCATCGGCCAGGTGGCCGACGGCGGACCCGAGGAGATGGAGCAGGCGATCGCCGCCGCCCGACGGGCGTTCGACGACACCGACTGGTCCACGAACCACGACCTGCGCACGCGCTGCCTCCAGCAGCTGAAGGATGCGCTCGACCGGCACCGTGAGGATCTGCGCCCGCAGATCGTCGCGGAGGTCGGGACGCCGATCGCGATGACCTACGCGGTCCAGCTCGACTCCTCGATCGACGCGCTCCAGTACGAGATCGATCTCATCGGTTCGTACGCGTGGGAGCACGACCTCCCGGTCCACGACTTCATGGGCATGAAGAGCATCCGGCGGGTGGTGCACGAGCCCATCGGCGTCTGCGGCCTCATCACGCCGTGGAACGTCCCGTTCATGCTCAACCTCACCAAGCTCGGCCCGGCGCTCGCTGCGGGCAACACCGCCATCCTCAAGCCGGCGCCGGACACGCCGTGGAGTGCCACCGCGATCGCGAAGATCGCGGCGGAGGAGACCGACCTCCCGCCCGGCGTGCTCAACATCGTCACCTCGGGCGACAAGGCCGCGGTGGGCGAGATGCTCACCGCGGATCCCCGAGTCGACCTGATCAGCTTCACCGGCTCGTCGGTGGTCGGGAAGCGGATCATGGAGCGCGGGGCCGACACGCTGAAGCGGGTCTTCCTCGAGCTGGGCGGCAAGTCGGCCAACGTGATCCTCGACGACGCCGACTTCGAGGCCGTCGTTCCCAGTGGCGCGATGACGTGTGTCATGGGCGGCCAGGGGTGCGCGATCACGACCCGGATGTTGCTGCCCGCGTCGCGGTACGACGAGGGCGTGGAGATGCTCAAGGCCGCGTTCGAAGCGTTCCCGTACGGCGACCCGACCGACCTCTCGAACATGATGGGGCCGCTCATCAACGCGGCCCAGCGCGAGCGGGTGCTGGGCTACATCGAGAAGGGCAAGGCCGAAGGGGCGCGGCTGCTCGTCGGTGGCGGTCGACCCGAGCAGTTCCCCAAGGGGTACTACGTCGAACCGACGCTGTTCGTCGACGTCGACCCCGACGCGACGATCGCGCAGGAGGAGATCTTCGGACCGGTCCTCGCCGTGCTGCGCTTCGAGGACGACGACGACGCGGTACGCATCGCCAACAACTCCAAGTACGGCCTCTCGGGCGGCGTGACCTCCGCGTCGCTCGACCGGGCGCTGGGCGTCGCCAAGCGGATCCGGACGGGGACGGTCGCCGTGAACGGCGGCGGGTGGTTCGCCCCCGACTCGCCGTTCGGCGGCTACAAGGAGAGCGGGATCGGCCGCGAGCACGGGGAAGAGGGCTTCGAGGAGTACCTCGAGACCAAGACGATCGGCCTGCCGGTCGACGCGTAGGCCGGCCACGTAGCTCCGGCTCCCCTTGCGTGGACGGCGCCCGGGCTGGACGACGGGGCCGTCCTCGCCCTCACCCCTTCGGGCGTGGGAGGATTTGGGCATGGCGATGATCGAGATCCCTCAGTACCTGCCCACCTTCGACTCGGTCGAGGAGGAGCGGCTCCACCGCAAGCAGCGGCTGGCGGCCGCGTTCCGCCTGTTCGGGCGCTTCGGCTTCGACGAGGGGGTGGCCGGGCACATCACCGCCCGTGACCCCGAGCTGCTCGACCACTTCTGGGTCAACCCGCTCGGGATGAGCTTCTCGATGATCAGCGTCTCGGACCTGATCCTCGTCAACCACGAGGGCCAGGTCGTCGAGGGCGACGCGATGGTGAACGGTGCCGCGTTCGCCATCCACTCCCAGATCCACGCCGCCCGCCCCGACGTCATCGCCGCGGCGCATGCGCACTCGGTCCACGGCAAGGCCTGGTCGTCGCTGCGGAAGCCGCTCGACCCGCTCACCCAGGACGCGTGCGCGTTCTACGACGACCACGCGGTGTTCGACGACTACACCGGCGTCGTGCTCGACCTCGAGGAGGGCAAGCGCATCGCGCATGCGCTCGGCGACAACAAGGCGGCGATCCTGAGCAACCACGGGCTGCTCACGGTGGGGCACTCGGTCGACGAGGCCGCGTGGTGGTTCATCACGATGGAGCGCACCTGCCAGGCGCAGATCCTCGCGGAGTCGGCCGGCACGCCCGTGCTGATCGACCCGCCGCAGGCCGCACTCACCGCGACGCAGGTCGGCTCGCACCTCGCGGGCTACTTCAGCTTCGCACCGCTCTACGCCAAGATCACCCAGGACCAGCCCGACCTCTTCGACTGACGCATCAAGAGGTGTTTTGGCGTCGCTATTGGGTGCCTGAGACACCCCTGGTGACGCCAAAACCTCGTTGGACCGAGCGCAGTGCTCGGCAGAGGTCGATGCCACCGCGCCGGACGTCGGCTGCGGTTGCTGCGAGCACGGTCCAACCTGCGCTGACGAGCTCGTTGCGGCGCGCTGAATCGCGTTCGAGTGCCCTCGCGCCGAGGTGCCACTCGTAGCTCTCGTACTCGATGGCGACGCGGAAGTTCGGATACGCGAGGTCGACGCGAGCGACGAACTTGCCGTTCGCCCGCACTACGAACTGTCGCTCAGGCTCAGGGAAGCCCGCGGCGCGAAGGACTTGGAGGACCCGTGTCTCCATGGGGCTCTCCGTCGGGACTGCCGCAGGGTCACGCGGCCTGACGACCGAGCGCAGGACGCCGACTCCGTTGCGACCAGAGCGCCCCAGCCGCCAGAGCACCTCTCGGATCTCGACCATGGTCACGATCTTCTGATGCAGTGCGACCTCCAGCGCGAGCTCGATCGTGTGCGGTCCGCGTACCGCGCCCAGATCGAGGATCGTGCGCGCCGGGGTCGAAACCGGGATGTTGTCGACGTGCGTGACGTCCTTCGATTCGAATGCCTTCGTCTCGTGGACGACGAGTTCGCCGTGACGGGCGCGACGCCATCGGGGGCATGTCAGCTCGATGATGTCCCGGCTGCCCCCTGGCAGGTTCCAAAGTGCTGCGGCAGATCGGTGCGACGCGTGGGCTCGGAACCCGCCCGCCCAGCAGGCCGCGAGCAGCTCACCTCGCCAGTGCACGGGCGCGCCGGCGATTCGGTACGCGCGCTCCCGTTCTCGGATCCACGCGCCCGATGATCGGCGCGACTTGATCTCGTGATCAGCAAAACCGATGGATCGCGCGTGTGCGAGCGTGAAGACCCCGTGGTGCGCCGCAGCGACGCGGGCCAACTCGATGTCCTTGGCGGCCATGACGACCGCTGACGTCGTCCCGACCGCGGCGTGACAACGAGTTTTGGCGTCAGCAATGGGTGCCTGAGACACCCTTGCTGACGCCAAAACACCTCTGGGGTCAGGTGCGCTTGCTCTCGACCTCGGTCGCGTAGGCCTTCGTCCCGGCGATGAACGCGTTGGGGTCGGCGAACTTGCCGGCCACGACGTCCTGGAACCACTCGGGGACGTAGCTCTCGATCGCACCCGACTCGAGCATCGCGAGCACGGGCTCGACCATCGCGTCGACGGGCAACGCGTCGACCGAGCTGTGGAAGCCGTCCTCGTTCCCGGGAAGGTGGAACAGCTCGGTGTCGATCACTCCCGGGTTCACGATGTGGACCTGCACGCCGGTGTCGCGCAGGTCGACGGCCATGCACTCCGAGAACGCGGTGATCGCGGCCTTGCTCGCCGCGTACGACGACTCGATCGGCGGTCCGAGGCGCGCCGCGACCGACGACAGGTTGACGATGTGACCGCTGCGCTCGATCAGGCCCGGGAGCAGGGCCAGGGTCAGGCGCACGGGGGAGAAGTAGTTGATCGCCATGACCGACTCGACCGTCTCCGGGTCCATCCGGACGACGTGCCGACGCTTCGGGATCCCGGCGTTGTTGACGAGCACGTCGACGCCGCCGAGGTCGGCCTCGACCTGCTTGGCGAAGCCCGCGATCCCGTCGAGGTCGGCCAGGTCGACGGTCCACGAGCGCGAGTCGGGCGAGTGCTCCTGGAGGCGGGCGAGCACCTCGGCGAGCCGGTCCTCCCGGCGTGCGCAGATGCCGACGGTCGCGCCACGCGCGGCGAAGCCCTCGGCCAGTGCCGCCCCGATCCCGGTCGATGCACCGGTCACGAGAACCTTCTTGCCCTGCAGGTCATACGTCATGGCGCCACCTTCGCGCATTCCTGACGTCCACGTCAGGTGAGGGCTAGCCTGCGCCGCCGTGACCCTGGATCCCAGCACGCCGCTGCTCACCGACCGCGTGGCGCTCGTCACGGGTGCGGCGGTCGGGATCGGCGAGGCGACGGCGCTGGCCCTGGCCCGCTTCGGCGCCCACGTCGCCATCTGCGACCGGGACGTCCCGAACCTCGACGCCACCGCGGATGGCATCGAGGCGACGGGCCGCCGCGTCGTGGCCTCCGAGCTCGACGTGCGCGACGGCGCCGGCGTCGAGGAGTTCGTCGCCAGGGTCGCGGCCGAGCTCGGTCCGATCGACGTGGTCGTCAACAACGCCGGGGGCGGGTTCTTCGCCGGCTTCCTCGAGGTGAACGACAAGGGCCAGGACTCGCTGATCCGCGAGAACTTCACCAGCGTCACGCAACTTCGTACGGGCCGCGGTGCCGCGGATGCCCGAGCGCGGCGGCTCCATCGTGAACATCACTTCGATCGAGGCTCACCGGGCGGCTCCGGGCTTCGCGGTGTACTCGGCGATGAAGGCCGCGGTGGCGAGCCTCACCAAGAGCCTTGCTCTCGAGCTGGGTCCTCGCCGCGTGCGGGTGAACTGCATCGCACCGGACGTGATCCCGACGCCGGGCATCGGCATGGAGCACACCGTGCACACCCCGCTGCCGATCGAGGGCCACGTCGACGACATCGCCGGCGCGGCGATCTACCTCGCGGGCGACCTGAGCCGCTTCGTCACCGGCACAACCGTGCACGTCGACGGCGGGAACTGGGCGTCGGGCGGTTGGATGCGCACCGAGGACGGCAGCTACACGCTGCACCCGAGCGCAGGCGACGTCCCGCCGGCGCAGCTCCGCCCGAAGGAGTAGAGGTCCATGAAGTTCGGCATCGCCCTCGGGCGCCTCAACCCGGCGTTCTTCGTGGACGTCACGCTCGAGACCGAGCGCCTCGGCTTCGAGTCGGTGTGGCTCCCGGAGCACCTCATCTTCACCTCGAAGATGAGCCGCTCGCCGCACCCGGGCGAGACGCACCCACCGGTGCCGCCCGACACGCCGATCTACGACGCGTTCGCGTACCTGGCGTTCCTCGCGGGGAAGACCGAGCGCGTCCGCCTCGGGACGCACGTCTACAACCTCGGGCTGCGTCACCCCTTCGTCGCCGCGCGCGCGGTCCAGACGCTCGACATCGTCTCGGGCGGCCGGGTCGAGTTCGGCATCGGTGCGAGCTGGCTCGAGGAAGAGTGGGTCGCGGCCGAGCTCGACTTCGCGACGCGCGGTCGTCGCGTCGACGAGTCGCTCGAGGTGTGCAAGGCCTTGTGGACCCAGGACGACGTGTCGCACCACGGTGAGTTCTTCAACTTCGACGGCGCGGTGTTCGTGCCCAAGTGCGTGCAGGAGCCGTACCCGCCGATCCTGGTCGGGGGCGAGAGCGGCGCCGCACTGCGGCGGGCCGCACGGGCCGGCGACGGTTGGATCGGGATGGCCCACGACTTCGAGTCGGGTGCCGCGCAGATCGCGAAGCTGCGGGAGCACCTGCAGGCCGAGGATCGTGATCCCGACGCGTTCCAGTACTGCCTCGGCGGCCCGGTCGACTCCACTTCCGATGTCGCGCGCTGGGCCGAGATCGGCGTCACCCGCCTGATCATCTCCCCGTGGCGCCGCTCCAGGGAGGCGATCGAGGGCATGCAGCAGTTCGCCGAGGAGATCGGGACGGGCGACTAGCGCGGCTGGGCGACGAGGTCAGGGCGGGAACGGGCCGTTCGCCAGCGCGGTGTCGGGGGCTTCGTCGAAGTCCTTGATCGTGCCCTTGTTGCGCAGCGCCACGTGGATCTGCTCGGGCTGCATGGTGAAGCAGACACCGGCCATCTGGTGCTCGAGCTCGTCGGCGACCTCGACCGCGTCGAGGTCCATGCCGCGGCCCATGCCGATGTCGCACGCTCGGCGCAGGACGATGGCTGCCTCGGCGGCGTCCCAGTCGTGTGCAACCTTGCCGAAGGTCTCCTCGGCCCACCGGAAGAACCCGCCGCGGAACGGTGCGGCCGCGAACTCGGGTGGGGCGACGATCCGGCGCCCGTCGAGCGTCCACGCGAGCAGTGGCCGGCCGTCGCGCCGCACACTCGACGACGACCTCTCCGCCGTGCTGCGCGGCAGCCGGGATGACGATGTCGTACTGGCGCACCGTGCCGACCGGGCCACCCCGCGCCGCGTGCGAGATCGTCAGGCTCGCGAGGTCGAACATGTGGGTGCAGTTCTGCTTGGGGTCGGCCGAGTCGCCCGCCGCGAGCGGCCGCGCCGACAGCTCCATGCCCTCCAACGCGCGGATCGGGCCCGCCGCGTCGGGGCAGGTCGTCCAGGGCCACCGGTACGCGTCCGCCGCGACCTCGGTGACGACCGCACCGTCGTGGGTCACTCGGACGGTGAAGTAGTGGAAGTCGTCTTCCAGCCCACCCTCGACCACGCCGCCGGACGGGCCGGACTCGGTCACGATCATGCGCAACCGACGACGGTACGCACCATCCGGGAACGGGGCGCCGTCGGAACCGCGCTCGGGTGTGCGCGTCATGCGCTCCGCACCTTTCCGCCGGGGTAGTTCCCGCCACCGAACGTCGCGTCGAGCGCGTCGTAGTCGACGACCCAGCCGTCGCGGGGGAGCGCGTCGACGAACTCGATGAAGCGTGGCTTCTTGTACGAGGCGATCCGCGCCCGGCAGTGCTCGATCAGGTCATCGGGCGTGGCCGCGGCGCCGTCCTGGAGCACGACGATCGCCTTGACGCTCTGCACCCAGCGCTCGTCGGGGACGCCGATGATGGCGCACTCCTTGACGGCATCGTGGGCTGCGATGCACTGCTCGACCTCGACGGGGTAGATGTTCTCCGCGGCCGACTTGATCATCCGGGTCTTCGGCCCGACGAAGGTGATCGAGCCGTCGGACTCGCGTCGACCGAGGTCGTTGGTGTGGTGCCAGCCGCCGCGGGATCGCTCCTCGTTGAGCTCGGGGCGGTTCCAGTAGCCGTTCATCACCGTCGGCCCGCGCGTGACGATCTCGCCGGGCTCCCCGTCGGGTGCGTCGTTGCCGTCGGGGTCGACGATCCGGATCTGCAGGAGCGGCGACGTGCGTCCGTGGGTGCCGTTCGCGCCGAGGGCGAGGCACGAGAACGTCATCATGCCGACGACCTCGCTCTGCCCGTAGCCGCCGGGTGCCGAAGCCCACGGGCTGGTGTCACGACTCGTGCGCGCGTTCCACTCCTTGGATCCACCTGCGGTGCGCAGGCTCGTGAGGTCGAAGCGCCGGTCGGCGTCGGCTTCGAGGATCTGCTCGAAGATCGGTCCGACCAGGAAGGCCCCCGTGCACCGCTCCGCCTCGATGACCCGGCACAGGAGCTCGCCCTCGACCCGCGGCACGCACACGTTCGTCCCCCCGAACACCAGCGTGGCGAGCGTGTGCATCAGCGTGCCCAGGTGGAACATCGGGCCGCTGTTCAGGTACACGTCATCGCCGGTCGTGCCGGTGAAGTGGCCGTAGACGATGCCCTGCTCGATGCAGGCGCGGTGCGAGAGCATCGCGGCGTTGGGCCGACCGCCGAACGCCGCGGTGTAGATGAGGAGCAGCGACGCGTCGGGGTCGACGTCGCCGAAGTCGTCGTCGGGGCCGCCGGTTGCCAGGAACGCCTCGTAGGAGTCGTCGTTGGACCCTTCGGGCGCGTCGTGCAGCAGCCAGCGCGCGTTCGACGCGAGCTGCGCGCGGGCGGCGCGCACGGTGTCACCGACCTCCTCGTCCTGCCAGATGACCACCACCGGGTCGAGGTCCTCGACCACGAAGACGAGCTCGTCAGCGGTCTGACGCCAGTTCGCGGGACAGAACATCGCCCCGAGCTTGGCGGCGGCGAGCAGCAGCTCGATGATCTTCGCCGAGTTCTGGCCGAGCCACAGCACGCGGTCGCCCGACCCAACGCCCGCCGCGACGAGCGCGTGCGCAAGTCGGTTGACGCGCTCGTCGAGCTCGGGAAACGTGCGACGGACGTCGCCGTCCACGACCGCGAGCCGCTGCGGTCGACTCCGTCGGTGCTCGCGCAGCAGGTCCGCGAGGGTCGTCGAGTGCAGCGGGTCCATGCTCGTCGGTGTGCCTAGCGCTTGCCCGCGGCATCGAGGTGCTCGCGGTAGCTCATCGGGAGGAGCTCGATGAGCTGGCCGTCCGGGTCACGCACGAAGATCGCGGCGCCGATGTCGGTGTCGTCGAGCACCGAACCGCCGAGCTCGCGCACACGCTCGCAGGTGGCAGGGATGTCGTCGACGCTGACCGAGATGTGCGTCAAGCCCGGCTCGTTCATCGAGCGCTCCCGATAGGGCGCGACCGCGCCGTCGGCGGCGAAGTGCAGCAGCTCGAGCACGAGGCCGTCGCGGGTGAGGTAGCACGCGGTCATGCCGATCGGTGGCGCCAGGCCCAGCAGCTTCGCCGACGAGTCGTCGGGCGGCTGGATCTCGCGCTCGATCTCGAACCCGAGCGCCTCGACGTAGAAGCGACGCGCGCGCGCCAGGTCGACGACGCACTGCCCGAGGTGGTTGAACGCGGATCCCATGTGCCCTCCGACGCCGCGGCGCCGAGCGTCAGTCCTTCGGTGGGCGGACGTTGATGGCGAGCGTGAAGATCGCCTTGCAGACCGGCTCGCCCGTCGCCTTGTCCTTCCACTCCGTCTCGGTGACGTAGAACTCGAGCTTGCCGCCGCTCGACTTCTCCTTCTCGTACACGTCGCTGATCGTGCCCGTGCCCTCCAGCACATCGCCGACCTTCGGCCACCGGTAGTACTCGAACGCCTGCTCGCCGTGGAGGATCGCCCGGCCGGGGCCGCGGAGCTTCTCGATCGGGAGACCCGCCGCCCCGCCCTCGCCCATCGAGCCCCAGTACGACATGACGAACGGGAACGTCGGCGGCACCGGGGCGGCTTCGCCCTGGTAGACGGCGTCGTCGTCCATCAGCGCTTCGGCGAAGACCTTCACCGGCCCGCGCTCGATGACGACGGTCTGGGTGCCGGTGCTCTGTCCCTTGAGCTCGGTGAGTGCCATGTGGGGGTGCTCCTGTTCGAGAGAGGTGCCGGTTCGGAAACAGTGGTGGCTAGGAGTTGGCGGGCTGGCGCAGCCGGTGCTTCATGACCTTGCCGGTCGCGTTGCGCGGCAGCTCGTCGACGAAGAAGAGCCGGCGCGGCCGCTTGTAGTCGGCGAGCCGTTCGGCGCAGAACGCGGACAGCTCGTCGGCGTCGAGCGTGGCCCCCGCACGCAGGACGACCCAGGCCGCGACGTCCTCACCGAGGACGGGGTGCTCGACACCTGCCACCGCGGCCTCCTGGACGTCGGGGTGCTCGAGCAGCACCGCCTCGACGTCGGTTGCGTAGATGTTGTTGCCGCCGCGGATGATCATGTCCTTCTTGCGGCCGCAGATGTACAGGTAGCCGTCCTCGTCGAGGTACGCGAGGTCGCCGGTGCGCAGCCAGCCGTCGTCGGTCCAGGTGCTCGCGGTCGCGGTGTCGTCCTTGTAGTACTCGCGTTGCTTGCCCTGCATGCGCATGAGCAGCTCACCGACCTCGGTCGCCGCCAGGTCCGCGCCTTCGTCATCGACGATCCGGATCTCCATCGGGCCGACCGGCTTCCCGACCGAACCGACGCGTCGCGCGATCTCTTCCTTGGGCATGATGATGTACGCGGGACCGGCTTCGCTCATCCCGAACGAGTTGCCGACGCTCGCGCCGGGCAGACGTTCGATCAGGATGCGGTGGGTGTGCGGCGCGATGGGCGCGCTCCCGATCGACACCTGCACGAGGCTCGACAGGTCCGCGGTCGCGAACTCGGGGTGCGCGACGAGCAGCTCCGCGAACGATGGCACGAGCATCGTGTGGGTGGGGCGTTCGGTTGCGACGTACTCGAGCCAGCGGCCGGCGTCGAACTTCGGTTGGTAGTAGGCGGTGAGGCCCATCTTCATCGGGTTGTAGATGAACGCGATGCCGGCGAACGTGAACATCGGCGCACCGTGCAGCCAGCCACCGCCGGTCCATCGGGGTTCGTTGTTCGGGATCATCGCGACGTTGTCGTGGCGGACCGCGATGCCCTTCGGCAGGCCGGTGGTCCCCGACGTGTACATGATGTCGGCGAGATCGGTGAGGGCGATCGGCACCTGGAAGTCGGACGCGTCGTCGGCGAGGAAGGCCTCCCAATCCCGCACGTCCTCGGCGCCCGGGGCGCCCCCCGCGGTGACGATCGTGCGCAGGCTCGGCAGGTGTGGTCGGACCTCGAGCGCCTTGGACAGCAACGACTCGCAGGTGAGCATGGCGACGACCTCGGCGTGACCGAGGATGGTGGCGAGCTCGGGGATCGTCTGGCGGGTGTTGGTGGGGACGACGACCGCGCCCGCCTTGTGGACGCCGGCGTAGGCCACGACCCACCGCAGCACCTCGTCGGCGGGGAGGTAGATCGACACCCGGTCGCCCCGCTCCACGCCGATGGCCACCAGGCCGCGGGCGAGTCGGTTGGACGCGGCATCCCACTCGGCGAACGTGAGGGACGTCCCGGCATCCAGGTTGCGATACGCGAGCTCATCGGGGAGGGTGCGCGCGAGGAAGCGCAGCTGGTCCTCCTGGAGGTCACCCCAGTCCGGCATCGGCTGGGAACCTAGTCCAGCGACCGGGGGACCTGACGGGCGTGTCAGGGTACGATCCGGCGACCAGCCCGCACCGCCACCCTGACGGGCGGCGGACGGGACCAGTTGCTGCAGGGAGCACACCATGGGTGATGCCGTCATCGTCTCCGCCGCTCGCACGCCGATCGGGACGGCCCGCAAAGGGTCCCTCATGGACTTCACGGCGTTCGACCTGGCCCGCATGGCGATCGGGGAGGCGTTCCACCGCGCCGGGATCCCCGCTGAGGACGTCGACGACATCGTCATGGGCGAGGTGCTCCAGGGCGGTGGCGACATCGCGCGCTACGCCGCGATCGAGCTCGGGATGGAGCACGTGCCCGGTGTCGCGCACAACCGCCACTGCGCCTCGGGCATGGCCGCGGTGCAGACCGCGGCGGGCAGCATCCGGGCCGGCATGGACCGCGTCGTGATCGCGGGTGGGGCGGAGTCGGTCACCCAGTCGCCGGCCGTCTTCAAGAAGCTCCCCGGCTCCTACTCGGGCGTGCAGCCGTGGCTGTCGCCGAGCCACCCCGAGACGCCGGACGCGCCGGCCATGGACATGTCGATCACCGTCGGATGGAACACCGCGCAGAAGGCGAACGTCACGCGCGAAGAGATGGACCACTGGGCCTACCACTCGCACATGCGCGCGATCGCGGCGATCGACGACGGACGGCTGAAGGAAGAGATCTTCCCGGTCGACGTCCCGGTGGGGAAGGGCGAGACGCGTGTCTTCGACACCGACGAGCACCCGCGCCGGGACACCACGCTGGAGCGGCTCGCCGGTCTGCGGCCGCTGCACCCCGAGATCCCGGGGTTCTCGATCACTGCGGGGAACTCGTCCGGGCTCAACGACGCCGGCTGCGCGATGGTCCTCTGCGACTCCGACTACGCGGCGGCGAACCAGCTCGAGACGCTCGCGATCGTGCGGTCGTGGGCATCCGCCGGGCTCCCGCCCGCCGACACGGGGCTCGGGCCGACGCTCGCGATCCCGAAGGCGCTCGACCGCGCGGGTCTGAGGGTCTCCGACGTGAACCTGGTCGAGATCAACGAGGCGTTCGCGTCCATGGCCGTCGCGTCGAGCCGCATCCTGGGCTTCGACCACGAGCAGGTCAACGTCAGCGGCAGCGGCTGCTCGCTCGGACACCCGGTGGCGGCGACGGGCGCTCGGATGATCACCACGCTGGCGTTCGAGCTGAAGCGTCGTGGCGGGGGCATCGGGGTTGCGAGCATGTGCGCCGGTGGCGGCATGGGCTGCGCGACCGTGATCGAGGTGCCGGCGTAGCCGCCGCTCGCTCCCTCGTCAGCGAAGTCGACGCACTACATTCCGCGCATCGCCCGCGACCTCGACTCCGACCTCGCGCTCGCACTCGAGCTGTGCGACGCGGCCGACGCGCTCACGATGCCGCGCTTCCGTGCGCACGACCTGCACGTCGAGACCAAGCCCGACCTGACCCCGGTCAGCGAGGCCGACCGGGCGGTGGAGGTCGCGATCCGCGACCGGCTCGCGATCGAGCGTCCCGGCGACGGCGTCCTCGGCGAGGAGTTCGGGACGTCGGAGTCCTCGGGCGCGGCCGACGGGGCCGGCGCACGCTGGATCATCGATCCCATCGACGGGACCAAGAGCTATGTGCGGGGCGTTCCCGTCTGGGCAACGCTGCTCGGCCTCGAGGTCGACGGCGACCTCGTGCTCGGCGCGGTGTCCGCCCCGGCGCTCGGTCGGCGCTGGTGGGCCGTGCGGGGTGCCGGCGCCTTCGCCGACGGCGACCCCATCCGCGTCTCCGAGGTGCACCGGCTCGAGGACGCGCAGCTCTGCTTCGCGAACTTCAAGGATTGGGAGCCCCAGGGTCTCGGCGACGCGATGCTCTCGCTCAGCGCCACCGTGTGGCGCGCGGTCGGCTTCGGCGACTTCTGGGGCCACATGCTCGTGGCCGAGGGCGCGGCCGACGTGATGATCGAGCCCGAGCTCGCGCTCTGGGACATCGCCGCCCTCCGCCCGATCGTGGAGGAAGCCGGCGGCCGCTGCACGACGCTCACCAACCAGCCGGCGACCGGGCCGGGCGGGTGCATCACGACGAACGGACGCCTGCACGCCGACGTGCTCGCGGTGCTCGGAGGGGGCGCGTGAGCCGGCCGGAGGTCACCGTCGGTCTCGACATCGGCACGTCGTCGGTGAAGGCCATCGCCGCGGACCACGACGGGAACGTCGTGGCCACGGCGCGCGTCCCGCACGCGGTCGGGGTTCCCTCACCCGAGCGGTTCGAGCACGACGCGGAGGTCGCCTGGCGACGCGGTCCGCGGGAGGCGCTCTCCGCGGTCGCGACCGATCTCGACGTGCGCGGCGTGAGTGTCGCGGCGATGGTCCCGTCGCTCACCGCGGTCGACGCCGACGGTGTGCCTCTCCTCCCCGGGCTCCTCTACGGCGACGAGCGCGGACGGGCGAGTGGTGGTGAGAACGCCGGGAACCCGGCGGAGAGCGGCGAGCTGCTCGGCTTCCTCGACTGGTGCGCCGAGCAGGCACCCGACGCGGCCGGGTTCTGGCCCGCGCAGGCCGTCGCGAACCACGCACTGTGTGGCGAGGGAGTCCTCGACACCGCGACCGCGTCGACGGCGTTTCCGCTGTTCGACTGGGTGCAGTGGGACCCCGAGATCGCTGCGCAGCACGGTGTCGGCGTCGAGCAGATGCCCCGGCTGGCGCCCACCGGGCTGGAAGCAGCACGCGTCGACGGGAACGGTCCGCCGCTCGCGGCCGGGTGCATCGACGCCTTCGCCGAGCAGCTGGTGGCCGGTGCCGAGGATGACGGGGACGTCCTCGTCATCCTCGGCACCACCCTCATCGTCTGGGCGGTCACGCCCGACGAGACGCCCGTGCCGGGATACTGGACCATCCCGCACACCGCACCAGGGAAGCTGCTCGTCGGCGGACCGTCGAACGCCGGTGGCCTGTTCTGCAACTGGGCGACCGGCTGGCTCGGCGACAGCGGGGGCGCTGCGGCCGACCCGGCGAGCGTGCCGGTCTGGGCACCGTACCCGCGCGGTGAGCGCACGCCCTTCCACGATCCGCACCGGCGCGCCCGGCTCGTCGACCTCGACCTGACCCACGATGCGACGGCGCTGCGCCGCGCCGCGTTCGAGGCGTCGGCGTTCGTCGTGCGCCGCACGCTCGACGCGATGCGCGAGCACACCGGCGGGTCGCCCCGCCGGATCGTCGCGACGGGTGGTGGCGTACGCGTCGACGAGTGGGTCCAGGCCTTGGCCGACGCGACCCAGCTGCCCGTCGATTGCGTAGCCGTCCCCGAAGGGGGTGCGCTCGGCTCGGCCTGGCTCGCCCGCATCGCCGCGGGGTTCGAGGAGCCGATGGCGATGACCGAGGGCCGACGGTGGGCGAGGACCGGTCGCACGGTCGAAGCCGACCCGTCATGGACCGCGCCGGTCGAGGCGCGCTACGAGCGGTTCCTCGACGTCGCCGGCTGAGCCGCGGCCCGCGGCTCAGGGCGCTTCGCCCTCGAGCACCGTCGCCAGCGCCACCACGACCCGGGGCTCGAAGTGCGACCCGGATCCTTCTCGGATGAGCGCCAGCGCGGTCTCCCGATCCGTGGTGGCCCGATAGTTCCGGTCACTGGTCAGCGCATCGAACGCGTCCGCGACTGCGACGATCCGTCCGACGGGTGGGACCTCGTCGCCGATGAGGCCGTCGGGATAGCCGCTGCCGTCCCAGCGCTCGTGGTGCGTCCGGACACCGGCCGCGATCGGCTCGAGGTGCGGCGAGAGGGCGAGGAGGATCTCGGACCCGACCCGGGGGTGGGTTTGCACGACGGCATACTCGGCCTCCGTGAGTGGGCCGCGCCGGTTCAGGATCTCCGTCGCGATGGCGAGCTTCCCGAGGTCGTGGAGCAATGCCGCCCACGAGAGGGCCTCGAGCTCCGCGGCCGGGAGCCCGAGCTGCTCGCCGATGTGTAGCGCGAGCGCGCGCACCCGGGCGTCGTGCGCTGCGGTGTCGGGGTCGTACCGGGCGACGGCCGTGTCGAGGGCGTCGAGCAGGTTCGGGTGGAGATCGAGGGTCTCCCGCATCCGGATGCCTCCTGTGGCGACCGACGCTTGTGACACCCTGGATCAGGTCGCGGCGGAAGACAAGATGCCCGGTCACGGCAGGCCACCGGCCCGACGACGGCGGGCGCTACCGTGGCGCCCGTGCCGCTGCGGATCGAGATCGACCACGAGAAGTGCATGGGCCAGGGTCAGTGCCTCTACTGGGCCCCGGCGACCTTCGAGCTCGGTGACGACGGCTTGGCTCGCGTCATCGACGCCGAGGGTGACGCCGATGACAAGATCCTCCTCGGGGCGAAGGGCTGTCCGACGGGAGCGATCTCGGTCTGGCAGGGCGACGACCAGGTCGTCTGAGCGTGCCGCTCCCGATGGTCCTCGTCCATGGCGGCGCACACGGGGCGTGGTGCTGGGAGCCGGTGCGCGCGCACCTCGAGGGTCGGGTGCTCGCGGTCGATCTCCCTCCGAAGGAAGTGCGCGGCGTCCCCGCCGCCGACCTCTCGGTGCAACCGCCCGAGCTCACCACCATCGGCATCGATGCCTTCGCGAGCAGCGCGATCGCCGACATCGACGCAGCCGGCATCGATCGCTTCGTGCTCGTCGGGCACTCGATGGGCGGCCTGACGATCGCGGAGCTGGCTTGCCGCATCCCCGACCGGGTCGCGCGCCTCGTCTTCGTGAGCTGCATCGTCCCGCCCGAGGGTGGTGACGTGATCGACACCCTGCCCGCCGAGGTGCGCGAGATGACGCGGGCCGCGGTCGAGGCAGCCCGGGCCGGCGGCGACAACCCGATGGGCGGCCTCGACGAGGATTCGATCCGGCGCATGTTCTGCAACGACATGGACGAGGTGCAGACCCGTTACGTGCTCGACCACACCGGCGTCGAGGCGGCCGGCGCGTTCGCCGACCGCGTCACCCGCGTCGGCATCCCACCGGACCTCCCGACCACGTACGTGCGGCTGCTGCAGGACCAAGCGCTCGCGCCCGCCGACCAGGACGTCCAGATCGCGAACCTGCGCGCCTCGCCCGGGCTCGACGTGCAGGTGATCGAGCTCGACACCGGTCACGACGTGATGATCAGTGCGCCGGAACGGCTTGCCGACGTGCTGGGATCGCTCGGCTCGACCTGACGTTCGCGTCAGCCGCTCCGTAGGATCCCGGCCATGCCGATCGGGATCACGGAAGAGCACGTCGCGCTGCACGAGGCGGTACGTGGCTGGGTCGAGCGCCACTGTCCGCCGGCGGTGCCACGCGCGGTGCTGGACGCCGAGACCGAGCCGATGCCGTCGTTCTGGAGCGAGCTCGCAGATCAGGGCTGGCTCGGGCTCCACGTCGACGAGGCCCACGGCGGGTCCGGCTACGGGATCAGCGAGCTCGTGGTGGTGCTCGAGGAGCTGGGGCGGAGCATCGCGCCGGGTCCGGTCGTTCCCACCGTGCTCGCGGCTGCGGTCGTCGCCTCCAGCACGAACGAAGCAGCCAAAGAGGCGCTGCTCCCGCGCCTCGCCTCCGGTGCGACCGTGGCGGCGGTCACCGCCGGACCTGGTTGTGCGCTCATCGCGACGCGCGCCGGCACCGACCTCGTGGTGGACGGGAGCGCGCGTCCCGTGCTGGGTGGTGGGCTCGCGGAGCTCCTGGTCGCACCGGTGCAGGTCGACGATTCCCTCGTGTGGGTCGCGCTGCCGCTCGACCCGTCGATGCGCGAGGAGCTCTCGAGCGTCGATCCCACGCGCCGCGTCGCATCGATCACGCTCGACGCGGTGACCGTGCCGGCCGACCGCAGGCTCGACGGCATCGACCACCGGCACGTCGGCGACCTCTCGGCTGCGTTGTATGCCGCCGAGCTGGTGGGCGTGGCGCAATGGTGCGTCGACACCGCGGCGGAGTACGCGAAGGACCGGGTCCAGTTCGGTCGACCGATCGGGCAGTTCCAGGGCATCAAGCACAAGTGCGCCGACATGGTCGGTCGGGTGGAGCTGGCCCGCGCCGCCGCGTGGGACGCAGGGCGCGTGATCGAGGCCGGCGATGACGAAGGTGCACTCGCCGCGTCGGCCGCGATCTCCCTCGCGCTCGATGCCGCGTTCGCGAACGCGAAGGACTGCATCCAGGTGCTCGGGGGCATCGGGTTCACGTGGGAGCACGATGCCCACGTCTACCTCCGACGCGCGTTGGCGATGCGCGCGCTGCTCGGACCCTCGTCGGCGTGGCGCGCACGTGTGTGCGAGCTCGCACTCGGTGGAACTCGGCGGGGCTTGACCGTCGATCTCGGTCCCGCCGGTGACGCGGCGCGTGCGGAGGTGCGTGCGTTCCTCGACGACGTCAAGGACCTCCCCGCCGACGAGCAGCGCCGGAGGGTCGCCGATGGCGGCTTCATCGTCCCGACGTGGCCGGCGCCCTACGGCCGCGGCGCCAAGGCCGTCGAGCAGCTGGTCATCGAGGAGGAGTTCCGCGCGGCTCGGGTGGCTCGCCCCGGGATCGTGATCGGTGGCTGGGCACTGCCGCCCGTGATCATGTACGGCACGACGGAGCAGCAGGAGCGGTGGATCCCGCCGACCCTCCGGGGCGAGATCTCGTGGTGCCAGCTGTTCAGCGAGCCGGGCGCGGGGTCGGACCTCGCGAGCCTCACCACGAAGGCCACCCGCGTCGAGGGCGGCTGGCTGCTCAACGGGCAGAAGGTCTGGACGTCGATGGCGCGCCAGGCCGATTGGGGGATCCTCCTGGCGCGCACCAACCCCGACGCGCCGAAGCACGACGGCATCTCCTGCTTCATGATCGACATGAAGGCGACCGAGGGGATGGAGATCCGCCCCCTGCGTGAGCTCACCGGCGACGCGATGTTCAACGAAGTCTTCTTCAACGACGCGTTCATCCCGGACGAGTCGCTCGTCGGCCAGGAGCACGACGGGTGGCGCGCGGCGCGCACGACGCTCGCCAACGAGCGTGTGTTCATGGGGAGCGGGATGAGCTTCGGCTCGGGGCCCGAACAGATCCTCAAGGCAGTCGACCGACGAGGCCTCGCGGGCGACCCGCTCGTGCTCGACGAGGTGGGCGGGCTCATCACCACCGCCCACGGTCTCGCGTGCCTCGGCTTCCGGCTGACGCTCGCCGCGCTCGCGGGCGCGGACCCGAGCGGCTCCGAGGCGTCGGTGCGCAAGCTGCTGGGGGTCGTGCACGACCAGCACGTCCAGGAGGTCGGCCTCGGCCTGCTCGGTGCCGACGGGGCGATCGCCGAGGGCGAGGGCCTCACGTGGAGCCGCGGATTCCTCTTCAATCGGAACCTCACGATCGCGGGCGGCACGAGCGAGATCCAGCGCAACATCATCGGGGAGCGCGTGCTCGGCCTGCCCCGCGACCCGTGAGGCTCCGATCCTGCGGTTCCGGGGTTCAGGGCGTCGGCAGCTCGATGATCTCGCCGGCGTAGATCAGGTTGACGTTCCCGGAGCGCAGGCGCTCCCGGTTCTGCATGCAGACGCGCGTCCAGTAGGGCGCGATGTCGAGCGCCCCGAGGTCGGTCTGCATCCGAGCGGTCGCCAGGGCGAGGTGCGCCGCAGCAATCTCCCAGAGGTTGTCGCCGGCCACGACCGTGTGCGCGGTGGGCAGCGGTGGCGAGGCCGGTGTCGTCGGTGCAGCCGGCGGGGTGCTCGGGGTGCCCGGGCTGCCGTCACCCGGTTCGCCGTTCGCCGGACCCCGGGATCCGCCGGATTGCCCGCCGTCGGGGGACTGGCGGTCCGGCGTCGACGCCGGGTTCGGTGATTCGGGAGGGGGAGTGGTGGTGGTCGTCTCGGGCGGCGCGTCGCCGACGGGATCACCCACCAGCTCGGGCACGTCGCCGACCCGGCCGGTGCGTACCGGCGCGGCCGCGGCGTCGGGGACCTCGACCGGTGCAGCGGGAGCGGGTGGTGCATCGTCGCTGCGCCCGGTGCGGAGGTCGGGTTCCGCGCTCGGTGCACCCGGGTCGTCGGTGGACGTCGGTGCCTCCTCGGCGAGGGCGGTGGGCGCGACGAGCAGCGTGCCGACTGCGAGCTCGGCGGCGACCGCCGCCGCGAGTGCGACAGTTGTGACGGTGGGACGGGGCATCTCGTTCCTCCCGGTGTGGGTGTGATGGCTACGGTGCGCCGATGACCCGGCTCCTGCTCGTCCGTCACGCGTGCCCGAGCGCGAACTGGGACCGCGACCTCGACGCCGGGCTCGACGACGTCGGCGTGGAGCAGGCGCGGGGGCTGGTCGATGGCCTGGGTCCGGCCGGGCCGCTCCCGATCGTCACGTCGCCGATGCGGCGGACGCGCGAGACGGCCGCTCCCCTCGCTGCACACTGGCGGGCCGAGCCGCGGCTGGAGCCGGCGGTCGGGGAGATCCCGTCGCCCGTCGACGACCTGGCCGCGCGGGGTGCGTGGCTGCGCGAGATCCTCGGGCGGCCGTGGCGCGACCTGACGCCGGAGCTGCTGGCGTGGCGGGGCGCACTCGTCGACGCACTCGTGGCGATGCGCGAGCCGACCGTCGTCGTGAGCCACTACGTGGCGATCAACGTCGCCGTGGGCGCGGCGACCGGGGATCAGCGGCTGATCTCGTTCGCGCCCGGCCACGCGTCGGTCACCGAGCTCGCGGTCGAGGACGGCCGGCTCCGCCTCGTCGCGCGTGGCGACGAGGCGACGACCACGATCTCGTGACGGGGCGCGATCTCGTGGGTAGGTAGGGTCGAGTCGATGGATCGCAACGACGCCGACGGCAACATCGCCCCCGAGTACCTCGACTACCTGCGGAACGCGTTCCTGCAGGTACCCCTCCACAAGCTGCTCGACTTCCGGTTCATCGAGATGGCAGGTGACACCGTCGTCGTCGAGATGCCGGTGCGGCCGGAGGCCTTCAACGGGTCCGGCAACCTGCACGGAGGGGCGCTGGCGACCCTCATCGACGTCGCGGCGGGGTCGTGTGCCGCCCGGGCCTCGGGGTTCGACCCGATGACCCAGAGCCTCGTCACCGCCGACCTGCACGTGCGCTACCTGGGGCGCCCCAAGACCGAGATGGTCCGCGGTGAGGCACGGCTCATGCGGGCCGGGCGGATGCTGATCGTCGTCGAGGTCCGGGTCGTCGACTCCCCGGTCCCGGGAACGCCAGTCCCGGGTGCGCAGGAGAACCTGGTGGCCTTCGCCGACTTCTCGTCGATGATCGTCGGTCGCCGGGATCCGCTCCCGCAGGGCACCGCGACCGACCACAACGTCCCCGACCTCTAGGGCCGGCGGAGCCGTTTCACGGCGGAGCCGGGTGGGTGGGTCCAGCACCGGATCGGCTGCCAGTGCTACGTTGCCGCTCGTCCGTCCACTCCACGGGGGAATGACGACGCCATGAGGCTCGCGATCGAGATCTTCGACAACGACGGCTTGAACTTCCTGACCCGGTGGGCCCACGTGCTCGTCGGCATCACCTGGATCGGGCTGCTGTACTACTTCAACTTCGTCCAGGTGCCGGCGTTCGCCGACCTCGACGGTGGGGCTCGGAACCAGGCGGTCGACAAGCTGGCGTCCCGGGCCCTCTGGTGGTTCCGCTGGGCCGCGCTGGCGACGTTCCTCTTCGGGCTGATGCTCGGCTTCATCCCCGAGGTGAGCGGCGGCGACGGCATCTTCACGATCAAGGACTACTTCAAGTCCCCGCAAGGCATCGCCATCGCCACGGGCATGCTGCTCGGCATCACGATGTTCCTGAACGTCTGGGGCATCATCTGGCGCAACCAGAAGGTCGTGATCGCGAACGCGCGCAACGTGCTCGCCGGTGGTGAGGCCGATCCGAACGCAGCGGAGGCCGGGCGCAAGGCGCTGCTCGCCTCCCGCATGAACACGATCTTCTCGTTCGCGATGCTGTTCTTCATGATCGGCGCCGCGCACTTCTTCACCCTCGGCACGTTCGACACGGCCGACAACCGGGCGATCTACTGGGCCGTCACGGGCATCCTCTGGCTGGTGCTCGAGCTGAGCTGCCTCGGCGTGATCGGCGGCACCGGCAAGAACGTCACGAACTGGATCTTCGAGGACCACAAGCGCTCCATCGGCGTCGGTCTCGTCCTCGTGGTGGTCTGGTACGCCCTGTGGGAGATCGTCTTCTAGGAGACGCCCCGCCCTGCTCCTTCGTGCGCCGCCCGGCTCCGGCCGGGCGGTGTCGCGTGCAGACCTCGACGCGTTCAGACCCCGAGCAGGTCGCCGATGCGCGCGCGGTGCTCGGCGATCGTCCCGAGGAGCTGCGCGTCGGTCTTGACCCGACGCGCGTACAGGTGCATGTCGTGCTCCCAGGTGTACCCGATGCCGCCGAGGATCTGGATCCCGTCCTGCGCGAGCAGCCGCTGGCAGTCGCTCGCGGCCACCTTGGCGGTCGACACCGCGATCCGCGCGTCGGTCGTCGTCCTCCGCGAGGGTGAGCGCGGCGAAGTAGCCGGTGGCTCGGGCGCGCTCGAGGGTGACGAGCATGTTCGCCAGCTTGTGCTTGATCGCCTGGAACGATCCGATGGGCACACCGAACTGCTCGCGCTGCTTCGCGTACTCGAGCGTGATGTCGAAGATCGTCTGACAGGTGCCGACGGCTTCGAGCGCGAGCGCCATCACGCCGTGCTGGACCGCGCGGCGCACCCCGTTCGCGGTGTCGGTGCCCTGGTTCGCCGAGCACCCGGTCGGCCGGGACGCGGGTGCCGGAGAGGCTGATGGTCGCGAGCGGTCGGCTCGCGTCGAGGCCGGCGACCGCATGCACGTCGAGGTCGGCGGTCGGCACGACTGCGGCGAGGATCCCGTCGTCGCCCCGCGTGCCGGCGACGCGCGCGACGACCACGACGTCGTCGACCGCGGGCGCACCGAGCACGCCGTCCTTGACGCCCTCGAGCACCCAGGCGTCACCGTCTCGGGTCGCCGTGGCCCGGATCGTGGCCGGGTCGACCCCCGCCCCCGGCTCGGTGAGCGCGAGTGTCCCGGTCCGGGTGCCGTCAGCGACGCCGGGCAGGAAGTGGGCCTGCTGCTCGGCAGTGCCGAGCTCGCGGATCGCGGGGGTGAACTGGGTGATGGTGGGGACGAACGGTCCGGGGGCGAGCACCCGTCCGAGCTCCTCGACGACCACGGCGAGCTCGATGGGGCCGAGGCCGAGGCCGCCGTGCTCCTCGGGGATGGTCAGTGCGGGCCAGCCGAGCTCGACCATCTGCGTCCACAGGCCGTCCACCGGCGAGCCGTCCTCGACCAGCGCCCGCACCACGCTGATCGGGCACTCGCGGGCGAGCATCGCCCGGACGCCGTCCTGCAGCTCTTCCTGATCTTCCGACAGCTCCAGCTCCACCGAGGCGCAACCTACCTGACGAGGGCGTCAGCCTTCGGCCCGCAGGGCGGCGCGGTCGACCTTCTCGCCCGGGGTGAGTGGGAGTGCGTCGAGCACCCGGAGGTCCTCGGGGAGCTTGTACGCGGCGAGGTGCTCGGTGGCGTGGGCGCGCAGGTCCTGCAGGGTCGGCGGGCGGCCGGGATCCCGCGGCACCACGCACGCGACCCCGACCTCGCCCATGACCGGGTCGGCGCGGGGAACGACCGCGACGGAGGCGACGTCCGGGTGGGTGGAGAGCACCGCCTCCACCTCGACCGGGTACACGTTGTAGCCACCGCGGACGTACATCTCCTTGCTCCGACCGACGAGGCGGAGTCGGCCCTGGTCGTCGACCCACCCGAGATCGCCGGTGCGCACGAACCCGTCGGCGGTGAACGCAGCGCGCGTGCCCTCGGGATCACCCCAGTAGCCCGTCATGATCGCGGGCGACCGCAGGCAGACGCCGCCGACCTCGCCCGCGGCCACGTCGGCGTCGGACTCGTCGAGCAGCCGCAGCTCGACGGCTGCGTGGGGACGGCCGACGCTGACGATCGCGTCCTCGTCGGGGTCGTCGAAGGCAGTGCCGAGCCCGATCCCGGCCTCCGTGCACGAGTACCGCGTCGCGAGCTTGGCTCCGAAGCGCGCGCGCGACTCCTCGGCGAGTCCGGGCGTCACCGGTCCGCCCCCGACGACGATGTACTCGACACTGTCGAGGTCGTAGCCGTCGAAGTCGGGCTGCCGCAGCATGAGCGCGAGCTGCGCGGGTACGCCGGCGACCGTGTTCATGCGCTCCCGTTCGAGGAGCTCGAGCGAGCCCTTCGCGCTCCACCTCGTCATGATGAAGTTCACTCCGCCGCGCCGCAGGTTGCCCGGGAGCTTCGTCATGAACCCGAGGTGCGCGAACGACGTGCCCGTGAAGCCGCGGCCGCCGCCACCCCACGACTCGCCGACGTCGTTCGCGGTGATGAACGCGAGCTGGCGGTTGCAGTAGAGCGCGCCCTTGGGGGCGCCGGTCGTGCCCGACGTGAAGATGATCGCGACGGGGCGGTCGGGGTCGTCGGGGAGCGGAGGTGGCGGGTCGCCGGCGACGCGCAGGCTCGTGAGCAGCTCGTCGGCCGAGGTCGCGGGCTCGATCTCGAGGCCGTCGTAGCCCGCCGGGACCACGTCCGGGGCGCCGATGACGAGTCGGGGAGTGGCGCGTTCGAGCACCCCGATGCGCTCACGTTCCGTGAGCCGATCGTTCACGCCTGCCGTCACCGCGCCGAGCTTGGCGGCCGCCAGGTAGAGGACGAGGTACTCCGGGCCCGGGGGCAGCACCAGGGCCACCACGTCGCCCAGGGCTACCCCTCGGGCAGCCAGGCCCAGGGCCGCTGCATCGCTCAGGCGGTCGAGGTCGGCGTACGAGACCGGCCAGCCCGCCGGGGCGACGTAGGCCGGCGAGCCGTCGAATCGGGTGGCCGCCTCGCGTAGGGTTGCGCCGAGCATTGGCCAGAGCTTTCGGGGTCGGGCCGCGACGTGGTCGTGGCGGGGGCCGGGAGCCGGGGGTTCAGCAGTGGCGGCATCGTACAAGTCGGGTGGGGACCGCCCCTCCGGTGCCGCCCAGGGCGGGGCCAAGGCCGCGGCGAAGTCGGAGGCCAAGCCGGATCCGAAGGGTGAGCCGTCGGGCACACCCGCCCAGCGGCGCGAGCTGCGGGCTCAGGGCCGCCGGACGATGCGGCGGCTGCTCGATGCCGGCCTGCGGGTGTTCGCCCAACGCGGCTACCACGCGGCGCGCGTCGACGACATCGTGCGGGCGGCGCGCACGTCCCACGGGACCTTCTATCTGTACTTCGCCAACAAGGAGGACCTCCTCCGCGCGCTCGCCGTCGACTGCGCGCAGGACCTCACCGACATGGCCGAGACCGTCGGGCAGATCACGCCCGACGAAGCGGGGCGCGCCGAGCTGCGCGCGTTCCTCGGCAAGTTCCTCACGACGTACAAGCGCTACGGACCGGTCATCCGGGCGTGGATGGAGGACCAGGTGGGCGACCGTGACGTCGACCGTCTCGGTGTCAAGGCGTTCACCGCGATCGGCGACGTGCTGGGGCGCCGGATGCGCGAGGCCGGCGTCCACTACGCCGCCAGCGAGGATGCCGCGGTCGGCGCGCTCATGGCGATGCTCGAGCGAGTCAGCTACGGGGTGGCGTCGCGTCGACTCGTCGCCGACGACGACGCGCTCCTCGACACCCTCACGACGATCATCCACCGAGGATTCTTCGGCGCCGCCCGCTGAAGCGAGCGTCAGGCGATCGACGACGACGCGTTCGCGATCGGGACGGCGAACGCCCGACACCACACGAGGACGGTCCAGTCCCCGGGGGCGAGGTCGGTGCCGGCGGGTACCGGGTAGAACTGCGTGCCCTGGTTGCCCTTCAGCGCGTCGAGCAGCACTCCGTCGCCGGGATCTTCCTGATCGCGACCGCGCACGACGTAGACGAAGTAGTCCGGCCCGGGCTCGATGTCGATCTCCTCGAGCCCGACCACGTACGAGCCGTCGGGCTGCCGCGAGATCGACACAGTGCCGATCGCGTCGTGGCCGATCCCCGTCAGCTGGGCGGAGCCGAGCCGGACGGGCGCCGCGGATCCCGCATCGGGTTCGACGACCGGCTCGGCGTCGCCGACCGTGGCAGGAGGAGCCGTCGCGGTCGGGAACGCCTCCACGACCCTCTCGTTCCGGAAGCTGGGCACGACGAGCAGCACGACTCCGACCGTCGCGACGATGGCCAGCACGCCGAACCGCACGAGGTCGTTCCGGACCAGCCGGGGGAGCACGACGACCGCCAACACGATCCAGCCGACCACGAGCAGGGCGGTGATCGCGAACGCCTGAGCGCCAGAGAACACGTCCCGCACTGCGTTCGGGCTGACGATTGCCTTGACCGCGAACGCGACGACGAGTGCCGCCGAGGGAAGCCAGAGCACCCAACGTGGGAGTGTCCGGGACGGGTTCGGGGCGGTCTGGGTGGGCACGGCCAGTCTTCGGTCCTGCGGCGTCGCCCGGATGGCGGCGCATTCTCAGACCTGCGTCTCTCACCCCGGCGGAGCCGGGTGGGCGACGCATCCAAGGAGAGGGTCAGTCGACGCCGAGGATGACGGTGCTGGCGGAGGAGAACCATCCGCCGGTCCCGTTCACGCAGCAGAGCTCGGCGTCGGGCACCTGGCGTTCGCCCGCCTCGCCGCGCAGCTGCCGCACCGCCTCGACGAGCAGGAACATGCCACGCATGCCGGGGTGACAGGCGGAGAGCCCACCGCCGTCGGTGTTGGTCGGGAGCGATCCACCGAGCCGCAGCGCGCCCGTCTCGACGAACGCCCCGCCCTCGCCCTTGCCGCAGAACCCCAGACCCTCGAGCGAGAGCAGCACCATCGGCGTGAACGCGTCGTAGATCTGCGCGCAGTCCATGTCGGCGGGGGTCACCCCGGCGCGTGCGAACGCCGCGGGCCCGGAGCGCGCGGCGGGAGACTCCGTGAAGTCCGCCCACTCGCTCATCGTCGTGTGGGAGACCGCTTCACCGGATCCGAGGACGCGCACGGGTCGCTTCGCGAGGTCCCGGGCGCGGTCCATCGACGTGAGCACGACCGCCCCGCCGCCGTCGGAGCGGATGCAGCAGTGCAGCTTCGTGAGCGGGTCGGCCATCATCCGCGATCCCTGGACCTCGTCGATGGTGATCGGATCCCGGTAGAAGGCGTCGGGGTTGAAGCCGGCGTTGTACCGAGTGGAGACCGCGATCTCCGCGAGCTGCTCGATCGTGGTGCCGAACTCGTGCATGTGGCGGCGGGCCGCCATCGCGTACTTCGCGATCAGCGAGTGTCCGAACGGCGCGTCGAACTGCACCGGCCCGCGCGACCCCATGGAGAGGTTCGACGTCGCCCGCTTGCGCTTCTTGAGGTCGGCACGGGCAGTGGAGCCGTACGCGAGCACGACGACCTCGGCGTGACCTGCCTCGATGGCCGCGCTCGCGTGCTCGACCATGAACTCCCACGAGCTGCCACCGACCGACGTGCCGTCGACCCAGTCGGGACGGACCCCGCAGTACTCCGCCACCTCGATGGGGGAGAGGAGCCCGGTGCCGCACGACCCGAAGCCGTCGATGTCGGCCTTCGTGAGCCCGGCGTCGGCGACCGCGCGGCTCGTCGCCTGGAAGTGGAGCTCGAACGGGGACTTGATGTCGACGCGCCCACAGTCCGAGAGCGCCGCCCCCACGAGGGCGACGCCGCGGGGTCCTGCCACTAGCGCAGCTTCCAGTCGATCCTCTTGCCGGACTCGAAGAGCTGCTGGCCCTCGGCGATGGAGTCCTGGTCGGTGCCGAGCCCGACGAACGCGTACCCGAGCGCGACGGCCTGGCGGTTCGACAGCTCCCGGGCCGCCCAGATGGCGCGGACCGTGCCCTGGATCGCGAGCTGGGGCTGCGCTGCGATCGCCTCGGCCGCCCACGCGGCTGTGTCGTGGAGCCGCTCCTTCGGGACGACCTCGGACACCAAGCCGACCTCGTGGGCTCGCCGCGCCGAGAGACGCTCGTAGTTGCCGAGCAGCGACAACCGCATGATCTCGCCGAACGGCATGCGGTCGGCCATGTGGATCGGTTCGAACGACGCCGTCATGCCGTACGTGACGTGCGGGTCGAAGAACGTGGCGTGCTCGGCCGCGATGATGAACTCGACCTCGCCGAGCATGTAGAAGGCACCGCCGCACGCCATCCCGTTGACCGCGGCGATCACCGGCTTCCACAGGTCGGAGCTCTTCGGGCCGATGTTGTCACCCGGATCGTTGAAGTGGAACGGAGTGCTGCCAGAACCGACGACGTCCTCGTCGGTGGTCTCGTCGGTGTCGCCGCCCATCTGCTCCATGCGGTCGATGCCGGTGCAGAACGCCTTCTCGCCGGCGCCGGTGAGCACGATGGAGCGCACGTCATCGTGGCGACGGAGCTTGCGCCAGCAGTCGTGCAGCTCGCGCTGCATGAGCGAGTTGAAGGCGTTGAGTCGGTCGGGTCGGTTGAGCGTGACCCAGGCGACACCCTCCCGCTCTTCGTAGGCGAGCGTCTCGTAGTCGGCGAACATGCCCGGGAACCTACTTCCGGGCCTGAGCGTCGATGCCCGGGTTGGTCGTGCGGAAGGCGTACCGGTTCAGGATGTGGCCCACTTGGGCTGGGTCCCACTGCGTGGCGTTGCCCTCCTTGTCGGTCGAGAAGAACTCCTCGCCCATGGTCCACGGCTGATAGATGCAGAGCGAGTTCCCCACCATGCGCAGCACCTGGCCCGAGACGGGCTTCGAGTCATCCGACGCGAGCCATACGACGGCCGGGGCCGAGTTGCCCGGGTTCATCCGGTCGAACTCCGCGTAGTCCTCGGGGTTCTTGATCTCGATGTCCTTCATGGCCTGACCGACCATGCGGGTGAAGCCACCCGGGCCGATGCAGTTGGCGCGCACGCCGTACCGCGAGAGCTCGAGGCCGGCGATGATCGTCATCGCGGCGATCCCGGCCTTGGCCGCGCCGTAGTTGATCTGGCTCGCCTGGCCCTGCAGCCCGGCGCTCGACACCGTGTTGATGATGGACGCGCTCGGCTGACGGCCTTCCTTCGACTCGTTGCGCCAGTACGCGGACGCGTGGTGCATCGTGTTGAAGGCGCCGTACATGTGGACCTTGACGACCGCGTCGAAGTCCGACGGGTCCATCGAGAACATCATGCGGTCGCGCAGCACGCCGGCGTTGTTCACCAGCACGTCGAGGCGGCCGAACGCGTCGATCGCGGTCTTGACGATGTTCGCGGCGCCGTCGAAGTCCGAGACGCTGTCGTAGTTGGCGACGGCCTCGCCACCGCGGCTCTTGATGACCTCGACGACCTGGTCGGCCACCTTGGCGTCGGCGCCTTCACCGGTGACCGAGCTCCCCAGGTCGTTCACGACGACCTTGGCACCGTGATCGGCGAGCAGTACCGCCTCGCCCCGACCGACTCCATTGCCCGCTCCGGTGACGATCGCCACCTTGCCGTCGAGCATGCCCATTTGCGCGTCCTTCCGAGGAGACCCCAGACTCGGGGGAGAAACCTGACGTTGGCGTCACGGTACCGCGGCGTCCGCGGCGGCCGTCAAACAGGCGGACGTCAGGAAGACACGAAGTGCCCGGTCCGGACGACCGGGACGGACGGAGGGGGAGTCAGCGCATGGCCGTCGACACGAGCGTCATCGGGAAGTCGACCGGTGCCTACAAGGTGCAGGTCGAGCGCGGGCCGGTGAGCTTCTTCGCCGCCGCGGTCAAGGACGACAACCCGATCTACCGGGACGAGACGGCCGCGCGGGCGGCGGGGTTCGACGCGATCCCGGCACCGCCGACGTTCTCGTTCGCGATGCAGCACATGGGGAAGTTCACCGAGGAGCAGCCGGCCGACCCGACCGGCGGCAAGAACCCCATGCACGAGGTGATGGGGTCGCTCTTCGCGAAGGGCGGCCTCGTGCTGCACGGCGAAGAGGAGTTCCAGTTCCACCGGCCGATCGTCGTGGGCGATGTGCTGGTCGGCGAGGGGACGATCACCGATCTCTACGAGAAGGACAGCGACACCTCCACCATGACGTTCATCGTGATGGAGACCGTCTGGCGCGACGAGGCGACGAGCGAGCCGGTCGTCACCGAGAAGTTCAACCTCATCCACCGACTGACGAAGAAGTAGGACGATGACTCGCTTGCAGGACCGAGTCGCGATCATCACGGGAGCGGGGCAGGGGATCGGGCTCGCGTACGCCGATCGGTTCCTCGCCGAGGGGGCGAAGGTCGTCGTCGCCGAGCTGAGCGAGGAGCGCGCGGCGGCCGCGATGTCGACGCTCGAGGGCAAGGGTGATGTGCTGTTCGTCAAGACCGACATCGCAGATCCGGCATCGGCCGAGGCGTGCGCGGCCCAGACCAGGGAGCGGTTCGGCAGCATCGACATCCTGTTGAACAACGCCGCGATCTACCACGACATCGACAACGCGGACGCGAGCTACGAGTACCTGCAGAAGATCGTGAGCGTGAACCAGCACGGCACCTGGCTCATGAGCCGAGCGGTCGCACCGACCATGGTCGAGCAGCGCCGCGGCCGGATCATCAACCAGTCATCGGGCGCCGCGTACTCGTACATGTTCCCGCCGATGGACGAGTTCACCGGGCTGGGGAACTTCAGCTACAGCATCACCAAGTGGGGGATCGTCGGCCTCACGAAGTTCATGGCTGCCCAGCTCGGCCAGTACAACATCACGGTGAACTGCATCGCGCCGGGGGTCACCATGACCGAGGCGACCAAGAAGGTGGTCCCCGAGATGTTCCTCGAGGGGATGACGATGATGACGGCGATGAAGCAGAAGCTCGAGCCCGAGGACCTCGCCGGTGCCGCGGTGTTCTTCGCCAGCGACGACGCGAAGTTCTGCACCGGGCAGACCCTCGTGATCGACGGCGGCCTCTCGATGCCCGCCTAGTCGACGGCGCCCGCCTCCATGAGCCGCTGCTGCTCGGCGTCGTCGAGGCCGAGGACCTCGCCGAGCACCCAGGCGTTGTCCTGCCCGAGCGTGGGCCCGGCCCGGTCGTAGCCGCACGCCGCGTCCGACAGGCGGAACCCGTCCTTCTCGTAGAGGCCGGGCCCGAGGAACGGGTGCTCGAGCTCGACGAAGTGGTCGCGCGCGGCGAGCTGCGGGTCGCCGTGCACGTCGGCGAAGTCCTGCACTGGCACGGCCTCGAGCCGGAGGGCCTGGAGCGTCTCGGCGACCTCGAGACGGGTGCGGGTCTCGGTCCACGCGCCGACCGCTTCCTCGACCTCGTCGACGCGGGCCTGGCGGGCTTCGAGCGTCGCGAGCCCCGCGTCGTCGAATCCGATGATCGTCGCGAGTCGCGCCCACTCCTCGTCGGACCAGCACGCGATGGCGACCCAGCGGTCGCGCACTGCCTTGCCGTCAGGGTCGGACTCGTCGCGGCACGGGAACGCGCCGTGGGGGACGGCCCGCGTCGACCGGTTGCCCATCCGCTCACCCAGCACGCCGTCGACCTGGGCCCTGAGCAACCAGGGTGCCAACGTCCACGTCCCGGACTCGACCTGTGAGAGATCGAGGTAGACGCCGTGTCCGGTGCGACGCCGGTAGTGAAGTCCCGCCGCCAGGGCGGTCGCGACGTAGCGCGGCGCCAACGAGTCGGTGATCGTGCCGAACGGTCCGAGCGGCGCGCGATCGGGCCAGCCGGTGAGCTGGTTGTATCCGGAGAGCGCGGCACCCTGACCACCGAAGCCCGGGTAGTCCTTGTGCGGTCCGGTCTGGCCGTTCAGACACGCACTGATCATCACGAGGCCGGGATCGACCTGCGCGAGCGAGTCGTAGTCGAGGCCGAACCCCTTCATGGCCCGCGGGGCGTAGTTCTCCGCGACCGCGTCGGCCCACTCCACGACGAGCCGGTGCACGAGCGCGACCGCGTCGGGGTGCTTGAGGTTGAGGGTGAGGTGCCGCTTCCCCACGTTGAGCCCGTCGTACATGCCGCCGCCCTCGAGGCCGTGCGGGTTGTCGGGGCCGAGGGCCATCGTTCGCAGGAAGTCGGGACGTGTGCGGGACTCGATGCGCAGGACGGTGGCCCCGTGCTCGACGAAGTACCGGGTCGCGATCGGCCCCGCCGCGCCGGAACCGAACTCGATGATGTTGACGCCGGTCCAGGCGGGCTCGCCCTTCCTTCGTGTGCGGCCGGAGGCGCCGCCGGCACCCGCTCCCTCCGGAAGCCCAGTGCGTCCGCGGGCACCGTCGGCGCCCCCTGACGCTCGAGCTGGGTGCGCCGTGCCCACCTGCGTCCGGCGCCGGGGTCTTGGGCCCCACCGGCGCGGCGTGTCCGTCGCTCGAGCGGACCTGGACGAATCGGGTTGGGAACTTGTCGATGGTGCCGAGCTGGTCGAAGAAGCCTCTTGACGCGAGCTGGGTGCTGGCGAGGATCTCTCGCGGGGAGTTGGCGGGGGCGAGCATGAGGTTGGTCTCGCAGGCGAGGTCGTAGAGCTCCTGCATGGTGTGGCGGGAGAAGTACTCGCGGATCGGTGCCTCGACCGCACGCAGCACGTCGTCCGACGCGTGCACGTTGGACCAGGTGGCCCAGTCCTGCGCTTCGAGTGCGCCGGCGTCGATGCCGTCGGCAGCGACCGTCTTCGTGATGAGCTCGAGGCTCGGGATGCGGGCCTTGCCGCCGCGGAGGCCGAAGCTGACCCAGCCGTCCTTGGCCGGCCAGATCTCCTGGGTCTTGCCGATCATCGCGCCGGCTCGCCGGCCGCGCTCGGTGCTCCCGGGCGTAGCGCGCGGGCGCTGCCATGTTCGCCGTGTTGACGCACTCCGACATGGAGAGGTCAACTCGTTGGCGATCGTTCGTCCACAGCGCGGTCAAGGCGGCGTACGCGGCCTCGCCGCCACTGTGCGTGTAGCCGGTCGGTTCGGTGCAGCGCACCGGCGGGCGGTCGGGATCGCCGGTCGCGTACATGTTCCCACTCGCGGCCAGCACGCCGAGGTCCGACGCACGCCACGCGGCGCGCGGGCCCGCGAGCCCGAACGGAGTGATGCTCACCCACACGGCGTCGGGGGCACGACCGGGATCGAGCGTCAGCGCACCCGGCGCGCCCGGGGTGTCGATCACGATGTCGGCGTCGGCGAGCAGCTCGTCGAGCGTGGCATCGGCCGGGTCGTCGACCACCACCGACGTCTTGCCCGCCGACCACGCGGTCCAGCGGTTGGGCTGCGCGCGGAGCGGGTGGCCGTCGGTCGGCTCGACGAGGACGACCTCGGCCCCGAGGTCGCCCAGCACGCGGCCCGCGATCGCCCCGGCTTCTCCGGCGAGGTCGAGCACCCGCACGCCTTCCAGCAGCCTGCTCGTCACCGACGGGTCTCCTTCCGCACGGCTTCGGGCCTGCGCCTGGCGCCGGTCCCGCGCCTCTCCGACAAGGCCGAACGGCCCTGTTGCTGACGTCGGCGTCAGCGTACCCTTGGCCCCGCAGCCCGCCGCCGAGGGGCACGCCGGGCCGAACGTCGAGGGGGACACGCCATGGCGCAACACCGGATCGTCGACGCCGACTGCCACATCCTCGAGCCGCCGGACATCTGGACGAACTGGCTCCCCGCGAAGCACCAGGAGAAGGCACCCCGGCTCGTCAAGGACCCGGAGGGTGGCGACGCGTGGCTGACCGCGGTCGGGGGAGAGCCCGACCCGATCGGTCTCGTGGCGACTCCCGGGATGCCGTTCGACGAGTTCCGGTGGCACGGCGTCACCTACGACCAAGCGCGCGACGGTTGCTACAACGGCGAGGCGCGCCTCGCCGACATGGATCTCGACGGTGTGCACGCGGAGATCTTGTTCCCACCGCAGCGCACGATGAGCCACTTCCTCGGTGACGACGACGAGGACTTCGTGCTCGCCGGGGTCGAGGCGTACAACAGCTTCCTGTTCGAGGAGTTCTGCGCGCCCGACCCGAAGCGACTGATCGGGCTGGCGCAGATGCCGTCGATCGGGATCGACACTGCGGTCGACGCGCTGCGCAAGGCGAAGGCGCGCGGCGCAAAGGGTGTGATCATCTCCAACTGGCCGGCGGGCGGTGACAATCTCTCGGCGGACGACGACCCGTTCTGGGCGGCCGCGGTCGACGAGGGCATCCCCGTCTCGATCCACATCAACATCATCAGCCGGACTCAGCGCGCCGCGGGGCGCCGGGCACAGGTGGCGAGTGGCGACAAGCGCTACGACATGAGCACCGAGGCGGCGCGCGCCAAGGCGATCGGCTCGATGAGCCACGTGTTCTCGATGACCGCAGGCTCGATGACGCAGATGCTCTTCAGCGGCGTCTTCGATCGCTTCCCCGAGCTGCAGATCTGCTGGATCGAGACCGGGGTCGGCTGGCTGCCGCACATGCTCGAGTCGATCGACGACCGCTACTGGCGCAACCGCTCGTGGGGTCGGCTGTCGATGCAGCACCCGCCGTCGGCCTACTGGCACCGCAACAACGCGGCATCGTTCATCACCGACCGCTCGGGCATCGCGTTGCGCCACGCGGTCGGCATCGACAACCTCATGTGGTCGAGCGACTACCCGCACCACGGGAACGACTGGCCCTACTCGCGCAAGGTCATCGAGGACACCATGGGTCACATCCCCGGCGACGAGAAGGCCAAGATCGTGGGCGGCAACGCGGCGCGCATCTGGCACCTCGACGACTGAGCTGCCTACTCGGGTAGCGGGTCGATCGTTCCGCGCTCGATGGCGCCGAGGGTGAGGCGCTGGATCGTGCGGTGGTGCGTGTAGTCGACGATCCGTCGCGCCAGGGGGAGGATCGTCGTCACGTTGGTGGCAGCCGCGTCCTGGAAGCGGACCAGGTCGTCGTCGGCCCAATCCAGCGAACCACCGGTCGCGAACAGGTCGATGATCCGCCGCTGGGTGGCCTCGATGCCTTCGGCGTAGATGTGGCCGATCTCGACGAGCGCCTTGGCGTCGAGGCCGAGTCGGTGCATCTCGGCCATGGTCTTCAGGAGCTCGAGGTCGTCGGTGTCGTAGGCGTCGCGCCCGTACTCGGCCGGCTCGCGGAGCAGTCCGGAGGTGCGGAGCGCGTCGACGAGCTCGGGCTCGATGCCCGCGCGCTCGGTGAGCTCGTCGAGGGAGTAGGTGCGGTCCCCGCCGCCCGCGAAGATCCCGTCCAGCAGGTCCTCGCGGTCCTGGTCGAGGAGCGCGCGGATCGCGGCCAGGGAGAACCGACGGCTCTGCAGGTCCTTGATGCGCTCGAGGCGTTCGAGGTGCTCGGGCCCGTAGAGCTTCATGCGTCCGTGACGCGTGGCGGGGGGCAGCAGCTCCTCGCGCTGGTAGTAGCGGATGGTGTCGACGGTGAGGTCGGCGCGCTGCGCGAGGTCGTCGATCCGCCAGCATCCGGTGCCCGTCGGTCCGGGCGTCGCGGTGTCCATCGTCGCTGCAGTCCGGTCTTCCGGTCGCCGTTGAAGGGTGGGACGAGGTACGGGTGCGGGCGCCATCTTGGGCCGTGGCCCGGGCCGGCGCCCTGTGACATCCGTCACTGAGGTTGACAGCAACTACCCTAAGAGTGAATACTCACAGAGTCAAGAGACCAGAGGTTGTGCTCCAGATCACAAGGGGTCGGCTTCGGTTCACGAGCTCAGCAGGGAAAGGAACGCCATGGGTACCACCACGAGCATCGAGCGTGAGCGGGCACTGGCGTGGATCGCACGGCAGCTGCGCTGGGAGCGCACGCTCACGGATCTCCGTCAGGGTGAGGTCGTCGTCGCGAGTCAGGCCGCCTGACCCATCCCCGACCGGTCCGTCGGCGAGATGCCGCCGGGCCACAAGTCGACGCCACCGGCGCGGCGGGTCTCCCCCCGTCCTGTCGCAGCCAAGGTGTCCCACACGAGACCCGGTCCGCCCCCCGGACCGGGTCTCGTGCTGTCCGGAGACCGGGGCGTCACGCCCAACGAAGGCGCCGCCCAGGGTGACCGGCCACGGAGGGTGCTCGTCCGGCCACGTTGACAGCGTCGGACCTGCCACTTAGAGTGACCGGAGCCACTCTGAGTGGCGAGCAAGCAGCACGTGAAATGGGAGCGACGAAGCTCGGCCCGTAAGCGGTCACCTTGGGTCGGGTGGAGCAGAGGTGAGACCGGCCCATTTCCTGAGTTCGGGTGTGCACCGCGCACGCCCGCCCGAAGGAAACAGGGAGAACTGCCGTGTCGCACCGCTGGGTGTCTGCTCTTCGTCGTCGCGTTGCCGCCCCCGAGGGCCGTATCAAGATCACCTCGATCTTCACGATCCTCGCGATCGTGGGCGCGTACCTCGCCATCGCCGCCGGTGTGGCCTTCGCCCACCACCCGGTGCCCGACGGCACCGCGTCGTGCCAGGTCGACAAGACCTGGAGCGTCGCGTGGACCGTCGGCAACTCCGAGAGCCCGAGCTACAAGTGGATGCGTATCACCGCCGCATCTGTGAACAACGGCCAGAACCTCTCGGGCCTCACGATCAGCAACGACACCTCGACCAACGTCCCGGAGAGCGCACCGAACGTCGCGCCGGCGAGCTCGGTGCCTGCGTCGACCACCAACATCCCCCAGAACGTGGCGTCGGTGACCCTCTCCGTCACCGGCTTCTGGAAGTGGCCGGCTGTCTCTGGACCCGGTGGACACGGTGCAGGCTCGGCTGGTCCCGAGACGCGCACTTACACCGGTGAACCGACCGGCGGAGTGCAACCCGGTCGGCAAGATCTCGGTGACCAAGGCGATCGACGCGAGCGGTGCCCAGCCCGCAGCTGGCGATCAGTTCACGTTCCAGATCAACTGTCCCGGCAGCGCCAACGACCAGACGATCGTCCTCACCGCTCCGAACCTCGGCCCGGTGAGCTCGAACAACATCCCCACGGGCACCGTGTGCACCGTCACGGAGACGGGCAAACCCGGCTCGACCACGCTCATCTCCTACGTGCCGAACGGCAACACGACGCCGCCGAGCATCACCGTCGGCAACGGCACGACGGTCAACGTCACGACGACGAACAAGTACAAGTCGGGTCGGATCTCGGTCACGAAGACGATCGACAAGACCGGTGGAACGCCGAACGCCGGTGACCAGTTCACGTTCGCCATCAACTGCCCGGGGACCGCGTACGACCAGAACATCACGCTCACGTACCCCGGGACCATGGGCCCGGTCTCGACCGGTCTCATCCCGGCCGGCAGCCAGTGCGTCGTCACCGAGACTGCGAAGCCGGCGGACACGACGCTGATCTCGTACACGCCGAACGGCAACACGACGCCGCCGACCATCACCGTCGGTGACGGCACGACGGTCAATGTGACGGCGAAGAACAAGTACCCGAAGAACGGGAAGATCTCGGTGACGAAGGTCATCGACGCGGCCGGCGGATCCGCGCCGGCCGGTGCGCAGTTCTCCTTCGGGATCAACTGCACCGGCACCACCTATGACCAGACCATCACGCTGACCGCGCCGAACCTCGGCCCGGCCAGCACCACCTTCATCCCGCAGGGCACGCAGTGCGCGGTGACGGAGACGTCGCTCGCCGCGGGGTCGACGCTCGTGTCGTACACGCCGAACGGCGGGTCGGCCACGACGCCGCCGACGGTCACGGTCGGGGACAACACGACCGTCGCGGTGTCGGTGAAGAACATCTACCAGCAGGGCAAGATCTCGGTCACGAAGACGCTCGACGCGTCGGGTGGCTCGGCGCCCGCGGGTGCGCAGTTCTCCTTCGGGATCGACTGCCCGGGTGGCACCTACGACCAGACGATCACGCTGACCGCGCCGAACCTCGGTCCGACCAGCTCGACGAACATCCCGAGCGGCACGCAGTGCACGGTGACGGAGACGTCCCTCGCCGCGGGCTCGACGCTCGTGTCGTACACGCCGAACGGCGGGTCGGCCACGACGCCGCCGACGGTCACGATCGGTGACAACGCGACGACGGTCAACGTCACGGTCAAGAACATCTACCAGCAGGGCAAGATCTCGGTGACGAAGGTGATCGACGCAGCCGGCGGCAGCGCCGCGGCCGGTGATCAGTTCACCTTCGGGATCGACTGCCCGGGTGACGACATACGACCAGGACGATCGTGCTGACTGCGCCGGCCCTCGGCCCGACGTCGTCCGCCTTCATCCCCGCCGGCACGCAGTGCACGGTGACGGAGACGGGCCAGCCGGCGACCTCGACGCTCGTGTCGTACACGCCGGACGGTGGGTCGGCGACGACGCCGCCGACGGTCACGGTCGGGGACAACACGACGGTCGCGGTGTCGGTGAAGAACATCTACCAGCAGGGCAAGATCTCGGTGACGAAGGTGATCGACGCAGCCGGGCGGGTCCGCCGCGGCCGGTGATCAGTTCACCTTCTCGATCGACTGCCTGGGTGGCGCATACGACCAGGACATCGTGCTGACGGCGCCGGCCCTCGGCCCGACGCAGCTCGCGCGATCATCCCGAGCCGGCACGCAGTGCACGGTGACGGAGACGGGCCAGCCGGCGACCTCGACGCTCGTGTCGTACACGCCGGACGGTGGGTCGGCGACGACGCCGCCGACGGTCACGGTCGGGGACAACACGACGGTCGCGGTGTCGGTGAAGAACATCTACCAGCAGGGCAAGATCTCGGTCACGAAGGTGATCGACGCGTCGGGCGGGAGCGCCGCGGCCGGTGATCAGTTCACCTTCTCGATCGACTGCCCGGGTGGCGCGTACGACCAGGACATCGTGCTGACGGCACCGGCCCTGGGCCCGACCAGCTCGGGGAACATCCCGAGCGGCACGCAGTGCCTCGTGACGGAGACCGGTCAGCCGGCCGGCTCGATGCTGGTGTCGTACACGCCGAACGGCGGGCCGCCGACGGACGCGCCGACCGTGACCGTCGGTGCGACAACGGCACGACGGTCGCGGTCACGCGTGACCGAACATGTACAAGCAGGGCAAGATCTCGGTCACGAAGCTGATCGACCAGGCCGGCGGAACGCTGCCCCGGCGGATCCAGTTCACCTTCACGATCGACTGCCCGGGTGACGCGTACGACCAGGTCATCGTGCTGACGGCCCCGAACCTGGGTCCGACCGCGTCGAGCGAGCATCCCCGACGGCACGCAGTGCACGGTGACCGAGACCGGTCAAGCCGGCCGGTACGACGCTGGTGTCGTACGCGCCGGACGGTGGGTCGGCGACGGACGCGCCGACGGTGACGATGGTGCGAACGGCACCACGGTCGGTGTGACGATCACCAACATCTACCCGCAGGGCAAGATCTCGGTCACGAAGGTGATCGACGCGGCGGGTGGCGACGCGGCTGCCGGCGATCAGTTCACGTTCACGATCGACTGCCCGGGTGACGCATACGACCAGGACATCATGCTGACGGCGCCGGACCTCGGTCCGACGACCTCGGGCTTCATCCCGACCGGCACGCAGTGCACGGTGACCGAGACGGGCCAAGCCGGCGGGTACGGTGCTGGTGTCGTACGTCGCCCGACGGTGGGTCGGCGACGGACGCCGCCGACGGTGACGGTCGGTGCCGATGGGACGACGGTCGGCGTGACGGTGAAGAACCTCTACCCGCAGGGCAAGGTGTCGGTCACGAAGGTGATCGACGCGGCGGGTGGGACGCGGCTGCCGGTGATCAGTTCACGTTCAAGGTGGACTGCCCCGGTACGGCGTACGACGAGACGATCACGTTGACGGCGCCGAACCTGGGTCCGTCGAGCTCGGGGAACATCCCGACCGGGACGCAGTGTGTGGTGACGGAGACGGGTCAGCCCGCGGGTTCGGAGCTGGTGTCGTACGTGCCCGACGGTGGGTCCGCGACGGATGCGCCGACGGTGACGATCGGTGCCAACGGTTCGACCGTCGGTGTGACGGTGACCGACCTCTACCCGCTGGGCAAGCTCGCGGCGACCAAGGTGATCGACCCGAACGGCGGTCCGGCGGCCGACGGTGACCAGTTCACCATGCACGTCGATTGCCCGGGCGCGACCTACGACCAGGACATCGTGCTGACGTCGCCGGGTTCACTCGGTCCGCTCACGACGACGAACATCCCGACCGGCACGCAGTGCACGGTGACCGAGGCCTCGAAGCCGGCGACGGCGACGCTGGTCTCGTACGCGCCGCACGGTCCGGGTGGTGTCACCGACCCGCCGACGCTCACGGTCGGCGCGAATGGCTCGGTCGTCGGGGTGACGATCACGAACGCCTACCCGCAGGTGGGTGGCGAGGTCCTCGTGACACTCGACGTCAACAAGGAGATCGTCGGGAAGACCACGCCGGCCAACGGCGCCACCTTCAAGGTGCACGTCGTGTGCACGGGTGTCTCGGCCAGCGTCGACGAGACGCTCTCGTTCACCTACCCGGATGGGCTGGGCGTGCAGTCGATCAACCGGCAGATCCCGTCCGACGAGGAGCTCTCGTGCACGGTCACCGAGACCGACACGGGCGGCGAGACGCTCGTCGGGTACAAGATCGACGGCGGTACGGTCGGGGGCGCGGCTCCGACGATCGTGCTGAACCTCGAGCGCTCGCATGCCGGGGTCACGGTCGTGAACGACCCGACGATCGAGGTCGAGGCTGCAGTCGTCCTCGGCCAGCTCCCGTTCACCGGCGGCAACGTCGGTTGGACGGTGCCGGCCGGGGTGCTGCTGCTCCTCATGGGTGGCGCACTGCTCCTGATCACCCGTCGCCGTGAGCAGGGGTCGGCCGCCTAGCGGTCACGGCCCCCGGCAGGGGGCGCACGGCGCAGCAGACGGCCCCGGACCTCGGTCCGGGGCCGTCCCGTCGTTCGGGCGGTCCGGGGCAGGCGCCGGGTCTAGGGCTTCGCGCGGACCCAGCGGGGGAGCGTCACATCGTCGACCTGCTGGAACACGACGCGCACGGGCTCGCCGATCACGATCGACGCGGGGTCGATCTCGTTGATCGGCCCGTCCGGGCCCGCGAGCAGGTTGCCGACCATCCGGATCGTCGGGTCCTCGTCGAGGGCGACGACGATGACGTTGTAGGGCGCGAGGGCCGCGTACGCGGGAAGCAGGGGCGGGTGCGACACGACGTAGGAGTAGATCGTGGCGTTGCCCGACGCCCGCTCCCAGCGGACCTCGAGGGACCGGCACCGCGGGCACATCGGTCGCGGCGGGAAGCGCCACGCCCCGCAGTGACCACAGGCCTGCACCAGCAGCTCGCCACGCGCCGCGCCGGCCCAGAACTCTGCGCCGTCCGCGCCATCGACATCGGGGAGCAGCATCCCGGACGCCATGGTCCCGGCAGCCTGCTTCTCGGATGTCGGCTTCTCGGACACGGGTTCGGCTCCTAGTTCCGCAGGAGCAGCGCGCTCGTGGGCACGCCCTCACCGCTCGTGACGAGGCAGCTGTCCGCGCCCTCGACCTGCGACGTCGACGTGCCGCGCATCTGCCGCACGCCCTCGAGCACCAGGTTGAAGCCGTGGACGTAGGCCTCGGACATGCCGCCGCCCGCGGTGTTGGTGGGTAGCCGACCGTCGGGCCATTCCAACGCGCCGTCCTCGGTGAACGTGGCACCTTCGCCCCGGTCGCAGAACCCGTAGCCCTCGAGGGAGAGCGGGATGAGCGGACTGAACGCGTCGTAGATCTGCGCGACCTTCACGTCGGCGGGGGTGAAGTCCGAGTCGGCCCACAGGCGTGTGGCTGCCGCCCAGGACGGTCCGAGCAGCGGGTCGTCGTTGAAGTAGTTGATCATCGTCTGGTGCTGACGGGGAAGTCCCTGCGCGCCGGCATGGACGTAGACGGGCTTCTGTGCGAGATCGGGAGCGCGCTCGGCGGCGACGAGCACGATGGCGAGCGCACCATCGGTCTCGAGACAGTTGTCGAAGAGGCAGAGCGGCTCGGAGATCCAGCGCGCGTCCATGTAGTCCTGGCGCGTCATCGGCTTGTCGAACATCGTGGCGTGCGGATTCCGGTTCGCGTGCTTCCGGAACGCCAGCGCCACGTTCGCGAGGTGGTCGCGGGTCGCGCCGAACTCGTGCATGTAGCGACGGGCGAGCATCGCGACCTCGTCGACCGGCCGCAGGAGGCCGAACGGTCGGCTCCACTGCCAGTGGTCGGCGAGCCGTTGTGGCACCTGCGCCCACGGGCGACTGGCCTTCGACGCCCGCTTGCGGGCCCGCCACGCGACCGCGGTCGTGCATTGGCCGGTCGCGATGGCCATGGCGGCCTGCATCACGACACCACACCCGGCCCCGCCGCCGTAGCCGACCTGCGAGAAGGACGTGATGTCGCCGAGCCCGACGTTGCGGGCGACGTCGATCTCGCGGTTCGGCTCCATCGTGAACGACGCAAGCCCGTCGACCTCGCCCGGCGCGACTCCCGCGTCGTCGAGCGCGAGCGAGATGGCCTGGCAAGCCAGCGAGAGCTCGGTGTCGGGGATCCCCTTCCCGAACGCCGTCTGACCGATCCCCGCGATCGCAACCCGGTCCTGCAGCGAAGGCACGGCCGCGTTCACCAGCCCTTGAACTCGGTGGGGCGGCGCTCGATGAAGCTCGCCATACCCTCCTTGGAGTCCTCGGTGCTCGTGACCATCTCGACGAACAGCGCCTCCTCTTCGAACATCGTCGCCCGGTCGGTGTCGAGCGAGTGGTTCAGGAGGCGCTTCGCGAATCCGATCGTCTTCGTCGGCCCGCTCGCGAGTCGCGCCGCCCACTCGGTCGCGGTCGCCGTGAGCTCACCGGCCGGGACCACTTTGTTGACGAGCCCGATCCGCTCGGCGTCGGCGGCGCCGAGATCGTCACCGAAGAAGACGAGCTCCTTGGCCTTCTGGAGCCCGACGAGCCGCGGAAGCAGGTAGGTGCCGCCACCGTCGGGGATGAGCCCACGACGCACGAACACCTGGATGATGCGTGCGTTGTCTGCCGCGATCACCAAGTCCGAGGCGAGGACCATCGCGGCGCCTCCGCCGGCCGCGGTGCCGTTGAGCGCGCAGACGATGGGCTTCTCGCAGTCGAGGAACGCCGCGATGAGGCGCTGGATCCCCGTCTTGATCATGCGGGCCGCCTCGCCGGCCGGACGCTCGGGTGCACCTTCGGGCTTGGGGGGAGGCGTCGCGCGCCCGGTGCGCAGGTCGGCACCCGTGCAGAAGTGCTTCTCGCCGGCCGCGGTGAGGACGATCGCGCGAACGTCGAACGATCCGCTCGCGTCGTTCAGGTGCTCGATCATTCGGTTGCGCAGCGCAGGCGTGATCGCGTTCCCGGCATCGGGCCGGTTGATCGTGAGCCACAGCACGTGGTCTCGGATCTCCGCGAGCAGCTCCTGGTCGACGTCGACTTCCACTTTGGTCCCTTCAGGCTCGGTCACTTGCGTACCACCAACGCATCGAGGGCCACGGCGCCGCGGGGCCGTACCAGTACGGGGTTCACGTCGAGCTCACCGAGCTGTTCTGCGAACTCCGGGCTCGCCAGGTCCATCGCGAGGCGCTGCACGTTCATGATCACGTCGACGAACGCATCGACGTCGGCCGCCTTGGCGCCGCGGACGCCCCCGAGCATCGCGAACCCGGCGAGCTCGTGCAGCATCCGCTCGGCCTCACCCCGGCCGAACGGTGGCACGCGGAAGGTGACGTCGCCGAGGACCTCGACGAACACGCCGCCGAGCCCGACCATCACGACCGGGCCGAACAGCTCGTCCTGGGAGACCCCGACCACCATCTCGACGCCGCCGGAGACCTGCTCGCAGACCAACACGCCCTCGATCCGGCCCCGGCGGCCGCCGGCCTTGCGGGCGGTCTTCGAGAGCTCCTCGTACGCGGTGCGCACGGCCCGGTCCGAGTCGACGCCCACGCGGACGAGCCCGAGGTCGCTCTTGTGGAGCAGATCGGGTGAGGACACCTTCATCACGACCGGGTAGCCCAGGTCCTTGGCCGCGCGGACGGCCTCGGCCGGGGTGGCGCAGAGCAGGTCGCGACTCGGGCGGATGCCGTAGAGCTTCAGGACGGCCTTCGACGAGTGCTCGGAGAGCGCCTCGCCGGGCTCGGCCGTCGCGAGGATCTTGCGAGCCCGCGCCGCAACGGGGGACGGGGTGCGCGGCGCGCTCGTGAAGGCGGAGCGGTAGCGGCGGACGAACTGCCAGTAGTCGACGTACGCGCGCACGGCACCGACGCAGTTCCCGAAGGTGCGGAAGACGGGGAGACCACCATCGAGCAGGCGGCGGGGATAGGTGTCGTCGGTCCCGGCGGGCGCGCCCCAGATCACGTAGATCGGCGTGTCGGTGGTCTGCGCGACGTCGACGAGGTCCCGAGTCAGCGGATTGCTGAACATCTCGACCGCGCCCGTGATCGGGACGATCAGCAGGTCGACGTTGGGGTCGGCGACGATCCGGTCGAGGATCTCACGACCGCGTCGGTCGGCCACCGGGGGTCCGCCGCAGTCGACCGGGTTGGAGACGCGCAGGTATGCCGGGATGAGCCCGTCGTGCAACGCGTCCTGGGTCGCACGGGTGAGCGGCGGCAAGCGGAGGCCGGCGGCCGACACCATGTCGGCCATGTGCGCGCCGGTGCCGCCGGACACGGCGTACACGCACACGCCCGGGCCCTTGGGACCCCACTTCGGCGGGGTCGCCGGCTGGGTACGAGCGAATGACGCCGACGTGTCGAGCAGCTCGTCGAGCCCGTCGACTCGCGTGACGCCGAGCTGACGGAACACGGCCGAGACCACCGCGTCCGACCCGGTGAGGTGTCCGGTGTGGGCCTTCGCCATCGAGCGGCCCTCGTCGGTACGACCGACCTTCACGACCACCAGCGGCTTGTGAAGCCGCGCCGCGTGGTCGGCGGCGAGCATCAGCGTGCGGCCGTCCTTGAAGCCCTCGATGTAGGCCGCGATCACGCCGACCTCGGGCTGGTCGGCGAAGTAGCGCGCGAAGTCGGCGAACTCGAGGTCGACCTCGTTCCCGGTCGGCGCCCAGTGGGTCAGGCGGATGCCGAGCTCCTGGCCCTGGAACACCGGGCGTCCCTGGTGGCCGCTCTGGGTGATCAGCGCGATCGCCGGCCCCTCGAGGTCATCTCGGAAGTCCTCGAACGCGTTGAGGTTCGTGTTCGGTCCGAGGAGGCGCGTGTCGCCGGACCGCACGAGCGTGTCGAGGCGCGCTTCGAGCGCTTCACCGTCGCGCCCGGCCTCGGAGAACCCGGCCGCGAAGATCACCGCGAACTTGGCCTTGCGAGCGACGACCTCCTCGAAGGTGTCGACGGCCTGCCCGGTGAGGATCACCGCAAGATCGATGTCACCGGGGACGTCGTGGACCGACGGGTAGCACCGCGCGCCCAGGACCGTCTCGTACACGGGATGGACGGGGTAGAAGGCAGCGTCGTTGGCCCGGGCCCAGGCCGCGAGGCGCGCCGTCATCGCGGTGTTGGGTTTCTTCGGCGTCTCGGACGCTCCGATGATCGCCACCGATCGCGGGTGCAGGAACGTGTCGAGGTCGACGTCGCGCAGGGCGAGGGGCCGGCCGCTGACGTCGAGGCGAGCCGGTGCGGGACCTGGACCGGGGCGCGGGGCGGCCGCGCGGGCGGAGCTCGGAGGCACGGGCAACAATGACACGGACGTCAGGGTTGAGGCGACTCACCAGGGCTATCGTCGGCGCCGTGCCTGGGCCCGGGAGCGTCGTCGTCGTGGGCGCGTCCCTCGCCGGACTGCGGGCCGCCGAGGAGCTCCGGCGCCTGGGGTTCGACGGCCGGCTCGTGCTCGTCGGCGCCGAGTCACACCTTCCCTACGATCGTCCGCCGCTCTCCAAAGCGGTGCTCGCGGGCGAGGCCGGTGTCGAGGACCTCGCGCTCCGACGCCAGTCCTACGACGACCTCGCGGTCGAGTGGCGTCTCGGACGCCGCGCGGTCGGACTCGACGTCGCCGCGCGGACGGTCGAGCTCGACGACGGCGAGCGTCTGGTGGGCGATCGCGGCGTCGTGCTCGCCACCGGTGCCGCACCGCGGCAGCTCCCCGGGTTGCCGGCGCTCGCCGGGATCCACCAGCTCCGATCCCTCGACGACTGCCTCGCGATCCGGGCCGACCTCGACGCCGGGGCTCGACGCGTCGTGGTCGTGGGTGCCGGCTTCATCGGTGCCGAGGTGGCGGCGACGTGTCGGGGACGCCACCTCGACGTCACCGTGCTCGAGGCGCTGCCGGCCCCGATGGTGCGGGGGCTGGGCCCGGTGCTGGGCGAGGTGCTCGCCGGGCTCCATCGCGACCATGGCGTCGACCTGCGGACCGGCGTCGGGGTCGACGGGGTCGACGGAGTGGAGCGGGTCGAACGCGTTCGGTTGGCCGACGGCTCGACGGTCGATGCCGATGTGGTCGTGGTGGGGGTCGGAGTCGCACCGTCGACCGCGTGGCTCGACGGGTCGGGGCTCGCGATCGACAATGGCGTCGTGTGCGACGAGTCGCTCCTCGCGGCGCCGGGGATCGTGGCGGCCGGTGACGTGTGTCGCTGGCCCAATCCACTGTTCGACGGCGAGCTCATGCGTCTCGAACACTGGACGAACGCGGCCGAGCAGGGGATCGCCGCCGGAGTGCGCCTCCTCGCGGACGCTGACACACCGGCGGTGCCGTTCGCCCCGGTCCCGTTCGTGTGGTCCGACCAGTACGACGTCAAGATCCAGGTCGCCGGCCACGTGCGCGGCGACGACCAGATCGAGATCGTTGACGGCTCGCTCGAGGAGCGGAGGTTCGTTGCGGCCGTCGGGCGCGGCGATCGCCTGGTGGGCGCGGTCGCGTTCAACCGGCCACGTGTGCTGATGCAGTTTCGGCGGCTCGTCGCGGAGCGCACGTCGTGGGCCGATGCGCTCGCAACTGCGAGCGCATCGTGAGCGACGCGCTGATCACGGTCGACGTGGGTGATGACGGGATCGCAGCACTCACGCTGAGCCGTCCGGATCGCAAGAACGCGCTCTCGATCGCGTTGCGGGACGCGATGAGTGACGCACTCGACGGGCTCAACGCAGACCCGTCCGTCCGGGTCATCCTCGTGACCGGTGGCGGCTCAGCATTCTCGGCCGGGTTCGACCTCGGCGAGTTCGCCGTACCCGAGCTGCAGGATGAGCTGTGGGCGTCGAGTGACCGCTGGCACCGCACGCTGCTCGAGTTCCCGTTGCCGCTGGTGGCCGCAGTCAACGGTGTGGCCTACGGAGGCGGGTTCGACCTCGCCGTGATGTGCGACGTGCGCGTGGCTGCTGCGTCGGCACGCTTCGCACATCCTGAGCACTCGTTCGCGCAGGTCGTGTACGGGCCGCTCCACGAGCTGGTCGGTGGGTCGGTGGCACGCGACCTCGCGCTGACCGGTCGGCGCGTCGACGCTTCGGAGGCACTCCAGCTGGGGCTCGTCTCGCGCGTGGTCCCCGACGACGAGCTGCCCACCGCTGCGCGCACGCCGTCGCGACCGAGATCGCGCTCGCCCCGCGCGAGGTGCTGCTCCAGATGGTGGCGAAGATCCGCCGGCGGGCTGCGATCGTCCCCGGCGGGACGCTCGACCTCTGAGGCGAACCGACGTCGCCGCTACGCGGGCGTGTGGGCCGGACGGTTGCGCACCACCAGGAGCTCGTTGTCCAGGGTGATGATCTGGTCCGACGGCGGGTTCACGGTGCACCGGCCGCCGACGAAGATGCCGACGAGGGTGGCGTTGTCGCGATCCTTCAGGGCGATGAGCGCCTCGCGCGCCGTGCTCCCCACCAGTGGGCCGGGGACCGGCACGCGGTAGAACTCCTCGCCGTCGGGGTGGGTGAGCAGGTCGCCGACCACCGCGGTGAGGCCGTGGGTGATCGCCGCGGCGGCGAGCAGTGAACCGGTCAGCTCGGCGCTGACGACGAGCTCGTCGGCCTGCGTCCGTTCGAAGTGCTGGCGGTTCTCCGACTTCACGACCTCGACGCAGGAGTATGCCTGGCTGTTGATCGATTCCACCGCGAGCGTGGTGAGCAGGGAGCGCGCGTCGCGGTCGTCGGGGTCGTCGCTCGCGTTCGAGTGGTCAGCGAGGACGATCACGGTGGACACGCGCTCGATCCCGGCCTTCTGGAGGTCGTCGGCGTCGCTCGGGTTGCCGCGCACGAAGAACGTCGCCTTGTTCTCGATCGGTGCGGTCTCGAGGTCGGCGAGGATCACGATCTCGCGGCGGTCCTCGACCTCTTTCGCCCGCAGCTCCCGGATGATCTCGAAGCCCTTCGGGCTCCACCCGCAGATCATCAGGTGACCCGAGCCCTTGTACCTGGCCATGCCGGCTCCTCGGTTGACGACGGTGGCGACGAAGCGGGACGCGACGGTGGCGGTCGCGAACGCGACCAGGCTGACCCCGGCGACCCGGACGATCCAGTACGAGAGGTACCCGAACTGGTTCTTGAGCTTGTAGGGCGAGGTGTTCTCGAACAACGTGCGGAGCAGCCATCCGTAGGCGTCGCCGACGGAGTGGACGTCGGCGCTGCGGTCGTGCTCGACGAGCCAGAAGAAGAGGGGCGCGAACACCAGGACGAGGAACGCGAACAGCGTCGCGAGGGCCAGCCGTCGACTGATGTTCCCCCACATGACCTGATCGCTCTGGCGACTCATGAGGGGGGAGCGTAGGTGAGTCGCGGAACCGTGTGGCGCGTGCGGGTCCTCGAGGGCGACGATGGCCCCGATGGCATCCGAGTCCCCCGGGCGCGCCCCGCTGCTGACGCCCCGTTTTGCACTCGTCGTCTGCTCCGGTGTGGCCTACTTCCTCGCGCTCGGGGTGGTGCTCCCGGCGATCCCCCAGTACGTCGAGCACCGGCTCGGCGGAGGGAGCCTCGCGGTCGGTGTGGCCGTCGGCGTCCTGTTCGTGGGCGCGGTGCTCTTGCGGCCCTGGGTCGGGCGAATCGGCGACCGAGTCGGTCGACGGGTCCTGATCGTCTCGGGTGCCTCGACCGTCGCGATCTCGATCCTCCTCTACGGCGCGGTCGAGTCGCTCGGCTTCCTCATCGGAGCACGGGTGCTGACCGGACTGGGCGAGGCCGCGTTCTTCGTCGGCGCCGCGACGATGGTGACCGACCTTGCACCCCCCGAGCGGCGCGGAGAGGCGATCAGCTACTGGTCGGTCGCGGTGTACGGCGGTCTCGCGTTCGGGCCGGTGCTCGGTGAGCAGCTCATCGATGTCGGCTACAGCACGGTGTGGTGGGTCGCGGGCGGGCTGGCGATCCTCGCTGCGGTCCTCGGGTTCATGACGCGCGAGGTCGAGCGGCCGGCGGTCGTCGGCGCGTCCGGCGAGGGGCACCTCATCAACCGAGCGGCGGTCGGCCCGGGGACCGTGCTCTTCTCCGGCTTGGTCGCGCTCGCGGCATTCACCGCGTTCGTGCCTCTGTACGTCGACGACGTCGGGCTCGGGAGCGCCGATGTCGTGTTCCTCCTCTATGGCGGGCTCGTGCTCGTCGTGCGGATCTTCGGCGCGCGTCTGCCCGACACGCTCGGCGGCCGGCGTTCGGGCGTCCTCGCTCTGGCCGCGACCACCATCGGGATGACCGTGATGGCGGTGTGGGGGACGACGGCGGGCTTGCTCCTGGGAACGGTGTTCTTCGCGGTGGGCGCATCCCTGCTCTACCCCGCGCTCCTCCTGTTGGCGCTCGGCGGCGCGCCGGAGAGTGAGCGGGGCTCCGTCGTCGGGACGTTCAGCAGCTTCTTCGACCTCTCCCAGGGTCTCGGGTCGCTGATCGTCGGACTCGTCGCGGCCGGAGCCGGGTACCAGGGCGCGTTCGGGGCCGGGGCGGTCTTCGCCGCGGCGGGATTCGTCGGCCTCGCGGTGCACTCCGGGCGTCGGGCGCGACGCGTCGCCGAGGACGAGCTCGGCGTGCTCGCGACCGAGCATCCCGCTCCGTGACCTCGCTGCTCGTCACCAACGACTTCCCCCCGAAGATCGGTGGGATCCAGACGTACCTGTACGAGCTCTGGCGTCGTCTCCCGCCCGACCAGGTGACGGTGCTCACGACGCCGTACCGGGGCGCGGACGAGTGGGATGCGGCGCAACCGTTCCGGATCGTGCGCACGCGAGAGCGGTTCCTGCTCCCGACGCCAGGACTCGCGAAGCGCATCGACGGGCTCGCTCGCGAGGTCGAAGCGCGGGTCGTGTTCCTCGACCCGATGCTGCCGGTCGGGTTGCTCGGACCGCGCTTGGGGCAGGCGCCGTACGTGGTGGTGGCCCACGGCGCCGAGGTCACCGTGTACGGGCGTCTCCCGGGGACGGGTGCGCTCGGGCGGCGCGTCCTCCGGCGCGCAGCCGGGGTCGTGGCCGCGGGGGAGTACCCGAGCCGCGTCGCGAGCCGCGTCGCCCGGCGTGACCTCCCCACCCTGGCGGTGCCCCCCGGGGTCGACCCTGAGCGCTTCCACCCGGTCGACGCCGACGTGCGACGCGCGACCCGCCGGCGTTTCGGTCTCGATCCCGACGCGCCCCTGGTCTTCGGCTGCAGCCGACTCGTGCGGCGCAAAGGGTTCGACGCGCTCCTCGACGCCGTTGCCGGTCTCGACGGGGTGCAGGTCGCGATCGCGGGGTCGGGGCGCGACCAGGCCCGGCTCGAGCGCCGGGCAGCACGGATCGGTGGTCGGGCGCGACTCCTCGGTCGCGTCTCCGACGACGATCTGCCCGCGCTGTACGCGTCTGCCGACGTCTTCGCGATGCTCTGTCACGACCGGTGGGGTGGGCTCGAAGCCGAGGGGTTCGGCATCGTCTTCCTCGAGGCCGCGGCGTGCGGCGTCCCCGCGGTCGCCGGGCGCAGCGGCGGCGCCCACGAGGCCGTCGTCGACGGCGAGACCGGGCTCGTGGTCGAGCCCCGCGACGTCGCGGCCGTGCGTGCCTCGCTCCAGCGGCTGCTCGCCGACGACGAGCTCCGTGCCCGGCTCGGTGCCGCGGCTCGGGCCCGAGCGGCGACCGTGTTCTCCTACGACGCGCTGGCTGCACGGCTGGCGCCGCTCGCGGCCGGAGACCTCGCGCGCCCTGCCCGACCGGCTTCCCCGGTCGACCTGACGCGTACGCTGCGAAGCGTGCTGGGGATCGAAGCGCTGCCGGGACGCGCCATCATCGTGGCGTCGTGGCTCGGCAACCTCGTGTTCGGCCTCACCGCGATCCCCGCGACCCTCGGTGCCGAAGCGTTCGACGCTCCTGCGATCGCGGCCGCGCTCGCTCTCTTCTTCGTCTCCCTCGGCGTGTGGACGTGGGCCTTCGTCCTCGCGCTGAGCCGGAGCGCCCGGGGCGACGACATCGTCGTGGCCAACCTGTTCGGCACGATCGGCGGAGCGTCGAGCGCGGTGCGCCGCCACCTCTTCGGTTCCCTCGGGGTGTGCCTCGTGATCACGGTCGCCACCGCGGCGGCCGATCCGTTCGGGGTGCTGGTCCCGATGCTGCCGCTGGGTCTTGTCGGGCTCTGGGCTGCCCGGTACGGCACCTTTCCTCCGCGCAAGCAGATCCCGCCGCGCCGTTCCTGACCGGAGTCCGAGTGCGCGGGCGAGGGTGTGAGGTTGCATGTGTGCCGCCGGCTTGATTCGATGGGCTGGATGGCCGACGAAGCACACGAGCACACTCTCGTCGCGGCGAAGCCGGGGAAGTGCTGGGGCGTGGCGACCGACTACGAGTCGTATCCCGATTGGGCACGCGATGTGAAGCACGTCGCGCTCCTCGAACGCGACGAGCAGGGTCGCGGTGCCAAGGTCGAGTACCGCGTCGCCGGGCTCGGGCGGAGCATCCGCTACGTCCTCGAGTACGACTACTCGGAGGCACCGGCGGCGTTCTCGTGGCACCTCGTGGAGGGCGACGTCCTGCGCCGGCTCGACGGCCGCTACGGGTTCGAACCCGACGGTGACGGGACGCGGGTCACCTACGACCTGGTGGTCGACATCTCGATCCCGCTCCCCGGGCTGCTCAAGCGCCGGGCGGCGGGGATGATCATGGGCACCGCACTGCGGGAGCTCAAGAAGGAGGCCGAGAAATGACCGAGCCACTGCGCGACGACCAGCACCCCGCAGCCGACCCGACGGCGGGGGACGACCAGCACCGCGACGATCCTTCCGGCCCGGGCCCCGGCATGCCGCCGCCGACCGCGACGGAGTCGCTGGTGGGCGCCCTCCTCGAAGCCGGACCGGAGGTCGCCGAGCACGTCGTGCGGGCCGCGCAAGAGCTGCTGCTCGCCGCGCAGACGATCGTGGATGCCGCGGAGCGTGCCGTGCACGAACAGCAGGCCGTGCGCGACGAGGCCCGAACCGACGGTGACGACGCCACGCCGGTGGACGACGACGCCACCGTGCACCACCTCGATCTCGGCGAGTGACGGAACCGGCATCCGCGCCGACGGTCGGCGTCGACCTCGGCGGCACCAACCTGCGCATCGGCGTCGTCGACGCGGCCGGCACCGTCGTGGACGAGGTCCGTCAGCCTGCGCCCTCCGAGCTGGATGCGCTGGTCGACACCTTGGCGCGGGGCGTGAACGACCTGCTCGACGCCCATGACGCGCGCGCGGTCGGTGTCGGCACCGCGGGGATGGTGAGTGCCGACGGCGCGGTCCACTACGCGCCGAACCTCCCGATGTTCGTCGACGTCCCGTTTCGCGCGCTGCTCGCGGAACGCCTGGACCGACCCGTGCTCGTCGAGAACGACGCCAACGTCGCCGCCTGGGGTGAGTACTGCCACGGCGCGGCGCAAGGCGTCGCGCAGGTGCTCGTGGTCACGCTCGGGACCGGGGTCGGGGGTGGGATCATCGCCGACGGTCGACTCTTCCGGGGCGCGCACGGCTTCGCGGGCGAGGTCGGACACTGGCAGTTCGATCCGAGCGGTCCGAAGTCCGCGTGCGGTGAGATCGGGCACTGGGAGGCCCTCGCGTCGGGTACCGCCCTCGGACACCTCGGCCGAGCGTGGGCCGAGCGCGGCGACGCGCCGAGGGTGCTCGCTCGGGCGGGCGGTGACGTCGCTGCGATCCACGGTGAGCTCGTGGGCGAGTCGGCGACGGCAGGAGACCCGGACGGCCTTGCGATCGTCGAGCTCTACGCCGACCACGTCGCGCTCGGCTTCGCGGGACTGGCGAACATCCTCGACCCCGAGCTGATCGTCATCTCGGGTGGGCTCGTGCGCCTCGGTGACGTCCTGCTCGATCCACTCCGCGCCGCGTTCACGGGGCACCTCGAGGGATCCGCACACCGCCCCGAGGTCCCGATCGTGGCGGCGGAGCTCGGCGACGCCGCGGGCCTGGTCGGCGCAGCTGCACTCGCCCGGAGACTGGTCCCATGAAGCTCGGGCTCGCCCTCCCGTCGTTCGTCGACGATCCCGAGGTTCCCCTGGCAGTGGCTCGTGCCGCAGACGCGGCAGGGGTCGACGGGGTGTTCGTGTACGACCACCTGTTCCGCACCGCGGCCGATGGCACTCGCCGACCCGCGCTCGAAGGGGTCGGGCTCATGGGAGCGGTCGCTGCGTCGACGAGCCGCGTCGCCGTCGGCGCGCTGGTGTTCCGGGCCTGGCTCCGACCGTCGGCGTCGCTCGCAGCCGCAGTTGCCACTGCCGCGCGCATCGCGCCCGACCGGATCATCGCGACGATCGGTGCGGGTGACTCCGAGAGCCGCGAGGAGAACGAGACGTTCGGGCTGGGCTTCGGCACCATGGCGGAGCGGATCGATCGGCTGGTGGGCGCCGTGCAGGCAACCCGTGACCAGGGGGCCCGGGTCTGGGTCGGTGGACGCGCGCAGCAGGTGCGGGCGGTCGCGGCGGCCGATGCCGACGGTTGGAACGCGTGGGGTGGTCCGACGGAGTGGTTCGCGCCCCGCGCCGCGACCCTCCAGGCGAGCGCGGTGCGGCCGTCGTTCACCTGCTCGTGGGGTGGGTTGTTCGTGCTCGGTGACGACGACGCGTCGGCGCTCGCGAAGGCGGAGCGACTCGGTGCGGGCGACGGCACCATCGTCGGCGGTCCCGAGACCGTGGCGCGGGCGATCGGCGAGTACGCACGCGCCGGTGCCGACTGGGTGATCATCGCCCCGGTCGACGCGCGTGACCCCGAGAACGCGGTGCGCCTCGGGACCGCGGTGCGCGAGCTCGTACGCGACGACCGGGGTGCTGACGGTCCCTAGGGCTTGTCGGGGTTGGCCGTCAGGCTGCACCCTCGATCCGCGGCCTCAAGGGAGGGGGTCGGTCGGCTCCGCGGTGGAGGGTCGTTCTCCGAAGTACTCCAGGGACCGCTCCGCCCCGATGACCACGAAGAGTCCCTCGGCCTCGGCGGTCACGACGTCACCGGCGCGCAGGGTCGCGACGGTGGTGATGCGGCGACCCTCGACGCGCTCGGTGCGGGCAGTGAGCGCGAGCTCGGTGCGCAGCGGCGTCGGTTTGCGGAAGCGCACGGTGAGCCGGGCGGTCAAGCCGGGGTGGCCGCTGACGACGTTCGCCATGCCCAAGGCCTCGTCGAAGGCGAGCGCGACCCAGCCGCCGTGGACGTAGCCGGGTGGACCCTCGTGGGCGGCGCCGAACGCGCCACGCGCGACGACCTGGTCGTCGTGCATCTCGAGGACGAGCGGCGCAGCGACCGGGTTGATCGAGCCGACGAGTGGGCTACGCGGCAGGTAGTCCTCGTGGCGCCGCTCACGCCGCGAGCGCGCACCGCTCGGTCGCGAGCTCCGATCGTGGTCGGGCCCCATGAGGAAGCCGACCGCGCGTTCGGCCGAGTCGGCGGCGGCGTCGAGCTCCGCGTCGGTCGAGTCCTCGGCCGTGAGCACTGCGTCGATCAGGTGGCGTGCTGCCGCGGCGAGCCGCTGGCGCGCGGGGCTGGCGAAGGTGGCGACCTCGGCAGGTTGCACGGGTGCGCTAGCGGCCCTTGAAGATGGGGGGACGCTTCTCGGCGAAGGCTCGGGGACCCTCCTGGGCGTCCTCGCTGGCGAACACCTCCCACCCGATCTTGTCCTGGACCTGCATCGCCTCGAAGTCGGAGAGGTGCTCGGTCTCGCGCCACGCGCGCAGGATCGCCTTGGTGGAGAGCGGACCGCACTCCGCGACCTGCGCAGCGACCGCGAGGGCCACCGGGAGGGCCTGTCCGTCGGGGACGACGCGCCCGATGAGACCGATCTGCTGCGCCTCGATCGCGGTGACGGCCCGGGCGGAGAGGAGGATGTCCATGGCGACGGTGTAGGGGATCTGCTTGGGGAGCCGACAGGCCGACCCGCCGAGCGGGAACAGCGCGCGTCGCGCCTCCCAGACGCCGAAGATCGCACCTTCACCCGCGATGCGGATGTCGGTGCCCTGGAGCATCTCGGTGCCTCCGGCGACCGCGTAGCCCTCGACCGCGGCGATCATCGGTTTCGAGCACCGGTAGTCGCGGAGCAAGCCCTTCCAGTGGAGGTTCGGCTCTTCGGTCATACGCCGGTCGACGTACTCGCTGCGCGGCGCGTTCATCGAGACGAGGTCCATGCCCGACGAGAACGAGCCCCCGGCGCCGGTGAGCACCGCACAGCGAACGTCGTCGGTGTCATCGACGTAGGTGTACGCATCGGCGAGGCCGACGAGCATCGTGGCACTCAAGGAGTTCTTCTTCGCGGGGCGGTTCATCGTGATGATCACGACGCCGCCGTCGCGTTCGACGATGCAGTCGTCGTTCGAGATCGAGAGCTGTTCGGGCACCGAGCCTCCAGGCAGGTCGGGGAGTGGTCGCGGTGGAGCGATCCTACGAGGAGCGCGCGAGCAGCTCGACCACCCCGCCGAGAGTCTGTCACGCGTGGGCACGGAGCGTCGGGATGGAAGTCGTAGGGATCGACGAGCACCGGCCGAACTCCCGCCGCGAGGGCCCCGACGACGTCGGCGGCCGGTGTGTCGCCGACGTGGATCGTGCGCTCGGCTGCCACGTCGAGCCGCTCCAGGGCGAGGTGGAAGATCGCCGGGTCGGGCTTCGAGATGCCGACGACGCCCGAGTCGAGCACGGCATCGACCTCGACGCCCGCGCCGGGGCCGACCTGGCAGGTGCCGTCGAGCCGGAGCTGTTCCTCGACCGTCCCGTCCGCGTTGGACACGACCGCGAGTCGCAGCCCCCGGGCGGCGAGCGCCCGGAGCGCGTCGCGGGCGCCCGGGATCTGGCGGATCCACACGTCGCCGCGCCGGAACTCGGCGAGGAGGGTCTCGGTTGCCTCGTCGAGACGGTCGGCGGGTACGCCACACACGCTGGCGTACGCGCGGTTGTAGGCGTGCCAGAGGTTCGAGCCGTCGCCGTGGTGGCCGACGATCGACGGGTTGCCCAGGGCCGCGATGCCGGCGTAGTGGGCGCGGTCGAGGTCGGCGGCGTCGACGGAGAGGTCGAGCCGGGCCAAGGCGGCGAGCATTCGGTCGTGATCGGGCAGGTAGAACACGCCGCCGAGGTCGAGGAGCACCGCGTCGACGTCGTGCATGGTCGGCACGCTAGTGGTGTGGCGCATCCCGACCAGCGACGATTTCGTCTGCGGAGCTCGCGAAGCTCGCTGATACCGTGGGCCGACAGAGACGCAGCGGAGGCGTGGCCGGACGGCCGGGACGCCGGAGTGGAGTCGACCCAGCACGTGGAGTTCCGACGGATCAACGCGCTGCCGCCGTATGTGTTCGCGACCATCGACGCGCTCAAGATGGAGGCGCGGCGCGCGGGGACCGACGTGGTCGATCTCGGGTTCGGCAACCCCGACCTCCCGCCGTCCGACATCGCACTCGACAAGCTGTGCGAGGCCGTGCGGAACCCCCGCAACCACCGCTACTCGGCCAGCCGGGGGATCCCGAAGCTGCGGCTCGCGATCACCGACCTGTACCAGCGCAAGTTCGGGGTCGAGCTCGACCCGGAGACGCAGGCGTGCACGACGATCGGCGCGAAGGAGGGCTTCTCCCACCTCATGTGGGTGCTGCTCGGCCCGGGCGACGCCGCGATGGTTCCCAGCCCTTCGTACCCGATCCACATCTGGGGCCCGTTGTTCGCCGGCGCCGAGGTGCGCCACGTGCGGCTCGGTGGCGAGCACGACTTCTTCGAGAACCTGCTCGAGGCGTGGGAGGACTCCTGGCCCCGGCCGAAGGTGATCGTCCTCTCGTTCCCGCACAACCCGACGACGGCCTGCGTCGACCTCCCGTTCATGCAGCGGATGGTCGATTTCGCCCGCGAGCACGAGGTGCTCCTCGTGCACGACTTCGCGTACGCCGACCTCGGCTTCGACGGCTACGACCCGCCATCGATCCTCCAGGTTCCCGGTGCCGACGAGGTCGCGGTCGAGCTGTACACGCTCACCAAGTCGTTCTCGATGGCCGGCTGGCGCATGGGGTTCCTCCTGGGGAACGCCGAGGTGGTGGCGGCGCTCGCGAAGCTCAAGAGCTACCTCGACTACGGGACCTTCCAACCCATCCAGATCGCGGCGACCGTCGCGATGAACGAGACGCCAGACTTCCCGCGTGAGGTGAACAAGATCTACAAGAGCCGCCGCGACGCCCTGATCGACGGCCTCGCTCGTGTGGGTTGGGAGGTCGAGGCGCCGAAGGGGACCATGTTCGTGTGGGCGCCGATCCCACCGGCGTACGAGGAATTGGGCAGCCTCGACTTCGCCAAGCTCCTGGTGCAGGACGCCCATGTCGCGGTCTCGCCCGGCATGGGCTTCGGACCCGGCGGCGAGGGCTACGTGCGGTTCGCGCTGGTCGAGAACGAGCAGCGGATCGGGCAGGCCACGCGCAACATCAAGCGTGCGCTCACCAAGCTCTAGACGGGTTGCTCGGCGTCTGACCGAGTCCTTGCGGGAGCACTCGTAACTTCTGACGCGCGGCCGTAGTCTGAGCACGGATGCTCTACTGGGCGATCAAGGTCGTGATGACCCCGGTGCTCCGCGTGACCTACCGGGTCAGCGTCGAGGGGAGGGAGCACCTTCCCAAGCGCGGTCCGGTCATCCTCGCGGCGAACCACCGTTCGTTCCTCGACTCGATCTTCCTCCCGCTCGTGGTGGGTCGCCGCGTCACCTTCGTCGCGAAGGCCGAGTACTTCGATGACCGCAAGACGGCATGGTTCTTCCGAGGCGTGGGGCAGATCCCGATCCGGCGGTCGGGGGGCAGCGCGAGCGAGGGTGCGCTCGAGGCCGCGACCGAGGTGCTCGAGGGGGGTGGGGTCTTCGGCATCTACCCCGAGGGCACCCGCACGCGAGACGGCTTCACGCACCGGGGGCACACGGGACTTGCTCGGCTCGCGCGCCGCACCGGCGCGCCGATCGTCCCCGTCGGCCTGGTCGGCACCGACGACTGCCAGCCGACCGACAAGAAGATGCCGAAGCTGTTCCGCGACGTATCGATCCGGTTCGGTGCCCCCATCGCGCCGGAGCGGTACGCGGCGAACGATGACGGGCTCGCGCTGCGGCAGATCACCGACGAGGTGATGTTCGAGATCGTGCAGCTCTGTGGGGTCTACGAGTATCGCGACACCTACGCCACGAAGCAGAGCGAGGATCTCCCGACCGAGACCGCGCGCCTCCCGACGCTCACTGCGAGCGCCGCCTAACGAGCCCAGCCGCGGGCCCGCTCGACGCCGCGCAGCCACTCGGTGTGCTGCCGCTCGACCTCCTCGGCAGGCATCGCGGGTCGGTAGGACGCCTCCTCGGCCCAGGCCGCCGCCGCATCGGCGGGTGCCGCCCACACGCCCTCGGCGAGTCCGGCCAGGTACGCCGCGCCCAGTGCCGTCGTCTCCTGCACCGCCGGGCGACGGACGGTGACGTCGAGCACGTCGGCCTGGAGCTGGCAGAGCACGTCCATCACGCTCGCGCCGCCGTCGGCACGCAGCTCGACGATGTTGCGGCCCGATGCTGCAGTCATCGCGTCGACGACGTCGCGGGTCTGCCACGCCATCGCCTCGACCACCGCGCGCGCGAGGTGCGCGCGGTTGGTCCCGCGGGTGAGACCGAGGATCGCGCCGCGCGCGTACGGGTCCCACCACGGTGCACCCAGGCCGGTGAAGGCGGGGACGAACACCACGCCGCCGGCGTCGGGCACGCTGGCCGCGAGCGGTCCGATCTCGGCCGCGTCGCGAATGATCCCGAGGCCGTCACGCAGCCACTGGACCGCGGCGCCCGTGACGAAGATCGCTCCCTCCAACGCGTAGGTGACCGCATCGCCGATCTGCCACGCGACCGAGGTGAGCAGGCCGTCGACGGGCGCGGGGAGCGTGTTCCCGAGGTTCATGAGCACGAAGGAGCCGGTGCCGTAGGTGTTCTTGGTCATGCCCGGCTCGAAGCACGCCTGCCCGAACAGTGCGGCCTGCTGGTCTCCGGCGATCCCCGACACCGGCACCGCGAGCCCGGCCGCGCAATCCGGCCGCGTCACCCCGAAGCGGCCGCTGCTGGGCAGCACCGTGGGGAGGCACGAACGCGGGATGCCGAAGATCTCGAGGAGGTCATCGGACCACTCCAGGGTCGCGAGGTCGAGCAGCATCGTGCGGCTGGCGTTCGACGGGTCCGTGGCATGCACACCGCCGTCGGGTCCGCCGGTGAGTCTCCACAGGATCCACGAGTCGACCGTCCCGAACGCCAGGTCGGGATGCACGGCGACACCACCGGTGGTGAAGAGCCACTCGAGCTTGGTCCCGGAGAAGTACGGATCGAGGACCAGCCCGGTGCGTGCCCGCACCAGTGGTTCGAGGCCCTGCTCGCGAAGCGCGTCGCAGCGCGCCGCGGTGCGACGGTCCTGCCAGACGATGGCGCGATGGGGGAGCGCGCCGGTCGCGCGGTCCCAGACGATGGTCGTCTCGCGCTGGTTGGTGATACCGATCGCGGCGATCGGCACGCCGTCACGTCCGAGCTCCTCGACGACCTCACCGAGGGTCGCGACGGTCGCCGCCCAGATCTCCTCGGCGTCGTGCTCGACCCATCCCGGCTCCGGGAAGTGCTGGGGGAACTCGCGGTAGGACCATGCGCGCTTGGCGCCGGCCTCGTCGACGGCGAGGGTCCGGACCCCGGTCGTGCCGGCGTCGATCGCCAGCACCACCGGCATCTAGTGGTTGCCCCAGAACGCCTCGGCGGCCGCCCGCTCGGCGTCTTCGGGCGACGCGGGAACGTCCGAATCCTCGCCCCGGCCGCGCACGCCTGCGTGGACCGTGGCCGAGCCCGGCGCCGTGAGGTGCTGCTCGAGCGCCCGACCGAGCGCCTGGTGTGGCGGCCGGAACTCGAGCACCAGCCCGGTGTCGTTCTCGCCCCGCAGCACCAGCTGGGACAGCGTGGGGTACCGGCGCCGGCGGTCCAAGGTGAAGAACTCGTAGCGCTTGCCCATCACCAGGTCGGCGGTACCCACCGGATCTCGGCGGCGCCTGGCGCGCCGCTCGAACACCAACAGTCGGCGGTCGGTGAGCGCGATCAGGTACTGGTGACGCGCCCGGAACAGCAGACCGGACCCGGGCGTGACCGGCGCGGCCCAGACGACACCGACATCGAGCACCTGCTCGTCGCTGACCGCAACGGTCTCGGCTGCAGCGCGCGCCCGTCGCTTCGCGTTCGGCATGGTCGCGAGGTTACCGGCGACCCCGGAGACCACGGTGCCTCCCTCGCGCCGGAGCACGCACGCCGGGCGAAGCCTGCGAAGATGGAGCCGATGCGCATCGGGATCCTGACGGGTGGGGGCGACTGCCCGGGCCTCAACGCGGTGATTCGTGCGGTCGTCCGCAAGGGCGAAGGCGCATATGGGCACCAGATCGTCGGGTACCGCCGTGGTTGGCGCGGCGTCGTGGAGGCCGAGAGCGTCGACCTCACGATCGCCGAGACCCGGGGGATCCTGCGTCAGGGCGGCACGGTGATCGGTACGTCGCGCACGAACCCCTACAAGCAGGAGGGGGACGTTGCCCGGGTGCTCCGGACGCTCGAACAAGAGCGGATCGACGCCCTGATCCCGATCGGTGGCGACGACACGCTCGGCGTCGCGCACCGGCTCGCCGAGGAGGGCGTGCGGTGCATCGGCGTGCCGAAGACGATCGACAACGACCTGTCGGCGACCGACGTGACGTTCGGGTTCAACACGGCGGTGCAGATCGCGAGCGACGCGCTCGATCGGCTCCATACGACTGCCGAGAGCCACGATCGCGTGCTCGTGGTCGAGGTCATGGGGCGCCACGCGGGCTGGATCGCACTCCACGCCGGTCTCGCGGGCGGGGCCCACATCATCCTCGTGCCCGAGGAGCCGTTTGACGTCGACTTGGTGTGCGAGCGGCTCGTCCATCGGCATGCGCACGGGTCGGCGTCATCGATCGTGGTCGTCGCCGAGGGCGCGGTGCCGCGCGAAGGGACCATGGTCACCCAGGACGCCGAGCTGGATGCCTTCGGGCACGTCCGCCTCGGTGGGATCGCGGCGCGCCTCGCGCCTGAGATCGAGTCGCGCACGGGCTTCGAGACCCGCGTCGTGGTGCTCGGTCATCTGTTGCGCGGCGGAACGCCGACGGCGTTCGACCGGGTGCTCGCGACGCGCTTCGGCCTGCACGCGATCGACGCGGTGCACGCCGGCGAAGGGGACCAGATGGTCGCGTTGCGCGGTACGGAGATCGTCCTCGTGCCGTTGGCGGACGCCGTTGGCGTCACGAAGACGGTGCCCCGGGAGCGCTTCGAGGAGGCCGAGGTGTTCTTCGCATGACGCGGGCTCACGTGAGCCAGGAGGCGCTCGACGATCTCCTCGAGCTCCTGGAGCTCGAACCCCTCGAGGTCAACCTCTTCCGGGGCGTCAGTCCCGACGAGGACCAGCAGCGTGTGTTCGGCGGCCAGGTCGCCGCGCAGGCACTCGTCGCCGCCGGCCGCACGGTCGATTCCGACCGGCTGGTGCACTCGCTGCACTCGTACTTCCTCCGACCCGGCGATCCGAACGTCCCGATCATCTACGAGGTGGACCGCATCCGCGACGGCCGCTCGTTCACCACGCGGCGGGTCATCGCGATCCAGCACGGCAAGGTGATCTTCAACCTCTCGGCGTCGTTCCAGATCGTCGAGTCGGGGCCCGACCACGCGATGGAGATGCCCGCGGTGCCGGCCCCGGACGCGTTGCCGACCTATCGCGAACGCCTCGCGCCCTACCTGCCACGGCTCGGAGCGGAGATGATCGACTGGCTCACGCGCGAGCGTCCGATCGACTCGCGCCCGGTCGAGGACCCGCACTGGCTGGAGCCGGGCCCGCGCCCACCCGAGCAGGACGTCTGGATCCGGACCAACGGCACGTTGCCCGACGACCCGCTGCTGCACGCATGCGTGGTCGCCTACGCTTCGGACCTCTCGTTGCTCGACACCGCGACGTTGCCGCACGCGATCGGGTACGACGGTCACTACCAGATGGCCAGCCTCGACCACGCGATGTGGTTCCACCGTCCGTTCCGCGCCGACGCATGGCTCCTGTACCACCAGATGAGTCCCTCGGCCTCGGGAGCGCGGGGTCTCGCGCTCGGCCATGTGTTCACCCAGGACGGCACGCTCGCGATCACCGTCATGCAGGAAGGGCTCATCCGACCGGTGCCCGCCGGCGGCCCCAACATCGCGCGCAACCCCGACCCCGAGTCGTGAGCACCTCGGTCGACCTGCGGTCGGACACGGTCACCGCGCCGACCCCGGAGATGCGACGGGCGATGGCGGACGCCGAGGTCGGCGACGACGGATACGGCGAGGACCCGACCGTCAACCGCCTCGAGTCGCTCGCGGCCGCCCTCCTCGGGACGGAGGCCGCAGTCTTCACACCGTCCGGTCGCATGGCGAACCAGCTCGCGCTCCGCGTGCTCGGGCGACGGGGGACCGAGGTGCTCTGCAGCGCGCGCTCGCACGTGCTCCGGTACGAGCAGGCGTCGACGTCGACGAACACCGGGGTGCAGCTGCACGCGCTCCCGGACGACGGCGGTTTGATGGACCCTGCCGCGATCGACGTGGCCGCGGCGGACCAGGCGCACCACCTGGCCCCGATCTCGGCGGTCACCATCGAGAACACGCACATGCCGGCGTGCGGTCACCCGGTCACCGCGGCGCAGACGAGAGCGGTCGCGGACGCGGCGGCACGTCACGGATTCGCGCTCCACGTGGACGGGGCGCGGATCTGGAACGCGGCGATCGCGCTCGGGACGTCCCCGGCCACGCTCACCGAACCGGCCGACAGCGTGATGTTCTGCCTCTCCAAGGGTCTCGCGGCTCCGGTCGGCTCCCTGCTCTGCGGGTCGGCGGCCCTGGTCGCCGCAGCCCGCGACGAGCGAGGTCGCTTCGGTGGGGGGATGCGACAGGCCGGCGTGCTCGCGGCCGCCGGCATCGTCGCACTCGAGACGATGGTCGAGCGGCTCGCCGAGGACCACGAGCGCGCCGCCCGGCTGGCCGCAGCCCTCGCCGACCGGTTCCCCGGGAGCGTCGCCCCCGACGCCGTGCGCACGAACATCGTCTGTGCCGAGCTCGAGCACCTGCCGGACGACTTCGTCGACCGGCTCGACCGCGCCGGGGTGCGCTGCGGCACGATCGACGCCCGGACCGTACGATTCGTCACGCACAAGGACGTCGACGACCAGGATCTCGCGCGAGCGCTCACCGCGCTGGACGCGATCGCGGTAGGGGGAGACTGACCATGGCTCGAGTGCTCATCACCGGATGCTCGACGGGGTTCGGGCGAGCTGCCGCGGTCGAGCTCACGCGCCGTGGGCACGACGTGGTCGCGACGGCGCGCAAGCCCGAGGTGCTCGAGGATCTCGACGTCGCGGTGCGGCTCGCGCTCGACGTGGACGACGACCTGTCCGTGGCCGCCGCGGTAGAGGCGGCCGGACCGCTCGACGCGCTCGTGAACAACGCGGGCTTCGGGGTGATCGGACCGGTGGAGATGGTGCCGCTCGCCGAAGGACGGCGGGGGATGGAGACGAACTTCTTCGGGACCGTGCGGATGATCCAGGCGGTGCTGCCCTCGATGCGTGCGCGCGGGGGCGGCACGATCGTCAACGTGACGTCGCTCGCCGGGCGGGTCGCGCCACCCCTCGACGGCTTCTACTCGGCGAGCAAGTTCGCGGTCGAGGGGCTGTCGGAGGCGCTGCACTTCGAGGTCGGGCACTTCGGGATCCGGGTTCGGCTGGTCGAGCCGGGCGTGTTCGAGACCGGGTTCCGCGGCAACGTGACGCGCTACGGGATGGACGCCGCGCCCTACGACGAGCTCGACCGGCAGTGGGAGGGTGCCCGCGATCGACTCGTGGGTGGTGGCGAGGCTCCCGGGCCGGAGGCGGTCGCCGTCGCGATCGCCGACGCCGTCGAGTCGACCGAGCCGCGCCTGCGGTGGCCCGTCGGCGCCGACGCCGAGATGGTCGTCGCGGCACGGGCTTCGTGCTCGAGCGACGAGGAGTTCGAGGCCCTGATGCGCGGCACGCTCGGCCTGGAGTGGTGACGCGGCGGTGACCACGCTCGTCACCGAGACGCCCGCGAGCGCGCTCGCGATCTACGCGCACCCCGACGACCCGGAGATCTCGGCCGGGGGGAGTCTCGCCCGCTGGGCGGCCGCCGGCGCGCAGGTCTGGGTCATCATCACCACGCGCGGCGACAAGGGAACGTCAGATCCCGACGCCGACCTCGACGCGCTCGCGGCGCTGCGCGTGGAGGAGACGGCGGCGTCGGTCGAGCGCCTCGGTCTGGCCGGGCACTTCCACCTCGGCCACGACGACGGCACGCTCGTCGACGACGCGGCGTTGCGCGGCTCGCTCGTGCGGTACGTGCGCGAGCTGCGCCCCGAGGTGGTGCTCTGCCCGGACCCCACCGCGGTGTTCTTCGGGGACACCTACTTCAACCACCGCGACCACCGGATCACCGGCTGGGCGACGCTCGACGCGGTGGCGCCGGCCGCGGGCAACCCGCATTACTTCCCCGAGCACCGCACCGAAGGACTCGACGTGCACAAGGTGCAGTCGGTGTTCCTGTCGGGCACGCTCGAACCGAACTGCTGGGTGGACATCAGCGCGACGCTCGAGGCCAAGATCGACGCACTCTTCTTCCACGCGAGTCAGCTGAGCGGTGCGGGTTCGTCGGACGTGGGTGATAGCGGAGACGCGTCTGACACCGGAGACGCGTCTGACACCGGAGAGTGGTTCCGCGACTTCCTGCGCCAGAGCGCCGAGGAGGCGGGACGCGCCGCGGGCGTCCGCTACGCGGAGGCCTTCCGGCGGATCACCCTCGGCGGGTCTTGACCCGCCACTCGGCCATCGCCCGGAGGACCAGCACCGCCACGATCCCGACCCCGCCGGCAGCGACGGTCGCGCCGATCACCGTGCCCAGGAGCTTGGAGCCCTCGCAGTCGCCGGTGCAGCCGACGTCGGCGAGGCCGTACCCGATGATGCCGCCGAAGACCCCCGCGACCACCACGCTCGCGAACGCGAGGAGGTAGGCGGTACGCGTCGGCATCTGAGGTGGCGCCTCGCGCGCCCCCGGGTCCGCCGCAGCATCGGGCGTGACCTCGGGCGAGACCGGGGGTGCGGCAGTGGGATCGGACGGCGGCTCGGACTCGGGCACGGCTCGATCGTACGGCGAGGGGTGGCCGGTAGGCTCGCTCGGGTGCGGGAATGGCTCGTGGCCGGCGCGCTCGTCGAGGCGCCCGCCGGAGTGCTGCTCGTCCGCAACCGTCGACGTGGCGGAGCGACCGACTGGAGCACCCCCGGCGGGGTGATCGACGCGACCGACGCCTCCCTCCTCGCGGGGCTCACCCGGGAGGTCGAGGAGGAGACCGGCCTCCGGGTGACGAGCTGGGAAGGCCCGATCTACGAGGTCCGGGCCGTCGCGAACGACCTCGGCTGGGTGCTGCGCGTCGAGGTGCACCGGGCCCTCGCCTACGAGGGTGAGCTGCGCGTCGAGGATCCCGACGGGATCGTCGACGAGGCGGCGTTCCTGCCCCCCGGCGAGTGCGCGGTGCTCCTCGCCGAGGGTGCGCCCTGGGTCCACGAGCCGCTCTGCGCGTGGCTCGCCGACCCGTGGGGCCCCGAAGCGCCACGGGGGTTCCACTTCGACGTGCGCGGCACCCGGCGGGAGGAGCTCGAGGTCCGTCGGGCCGACCCGTGAGCACACCGATCCCGGGTTCCGGCGTCCGGCGCAGGCATTCCGGCGCCAGGCATTCCGGCGATCCTGCACGTCGATCTCGACGCGTTCTTCGCCGCCGTGGAGCAGCTGGAGGACCCGGGCCTCCGCGGCCGGCCGGTCATCGTGGGCGGCCTCGGCCCGCGTGGCGTGGTCGCGGCGGCGAGCTACGAGGCGCGCCGCTACGGCGTGTTCTCGGCGACACCGATGGCGCGGGCACGGCGAGCGTGCCCCGAGGGCGTGTTCCTCGCGCCGCGCTTCGACGTCTATTCGGGGAAGAGCCGCGAGGTGATGACCATCCTCGAGTCGGTCACGCCGCTCGTGGAGCAGATCTCGATGGACGAGGCCTTCCTCGACGTGTCTGGGGCGCGGCGCTTGTCGGGCACCGGACCCGAGATCGCCGCTTCGATCCGTCAGCGCGTGCGTGACGAGACCGGGCTCACCGCTTCGGTCGGCGTCGCGACCACGAAGATGCTTGCCAAGATCGCGAGCGACGATGCGAAGCCCGATGGGCTCCTCGTCATCGCGTCAGGCAGCGAGCTCGCGTACCTGCATCCCCTGCCGGTCGAGCGGCTCTGGGGAGTCGGCCCCGCGACGCGCAAGCGTCTGGCCCGGTACGGCGTGCGGACCGTCGGGGAGCTCGCCGCGCTCCCTGAGGCAACGGTGGTGAGTGCGTTGGGCGGCGCGCAGGGGCATCACCTCCACGAGCTCGCGTGGAACCGCGACGCCCGTGGTGTGGAACCCGGCCGAGAGATGAAGTCGGTCGGCCACGAAGAGACGTTCCCGACCGACGTGCTCGATCGCGCCGTGCTCGAGCAGGAGATCGTGCGGCTGTCCGACAAGGTCGCCGGCCGTTTGCGGCAGGCTGATCGTACGGCGCGCACGGTGCAGCTGAAGGTTCGGTACCCGGATTTCTCCACGATCACGCGCTCCCGCACGCTCACCGAGCCGACCGACCTCGCGCGCGATCTGGCGCGCGCGGCGACGGCGCTGCTGGACGCGGTCGACCTCGGCGAGGGTGTCCGACTGCTCGGGGTCTCGGCCCAGCAGCTCGAGTCCGCAGCCGCGGTGCAGGGGGCACTTCCGTTCGACGAGGTCGATGGAGGGGCAGCCATCGACGTGCGCGAGCAGCGCGGACGGCTGGAGCGGTCGGTCGATGCCGTCCGGGCCCGGTTCGGCTCGGATGCGGTGGTGGCGGCGCGCTTCGCTTCGCAACGTCCGGACGCGCCCGAGGACGCATGACGGCGAGGATCGGCTTCGTCGGCTGCGGGCACATCGCGACGGTCCACTCACTTGCGGTGCGCGGGCTCGTCGACGGCGGGCTCGTCGACGCCCGAGTGGTGGCAGCCTTCGATGCCGACCCGGCGCGTGCGGACCGGCTCGCCGCCCACCACGACGCCGCCGCGGTGGCTGACCTCGAAGCGCTGCTCGACGCGTGCGACGTGGTCTGGATCTGCACGTGGACGGCCGCGCATCTCCCCGTCGTTCGCGCCGCCGCGGCACGGGGGCACGCGATCTTCTGTGAGAAACCTCTCGCGCCGAACCTCACGGAGTGCGAGGAGGTCGCCGCGCTGCTCGAGACCGTCCCGCACCAGGTCGGACTCGTGCTCCGGCACGTCCCGATCTTCGCCGACCTCGCGGCCGCGGTGCACTCGGGCGACCACGGCCGACCACTCGCGACCGTCTTCCGCGACGACCAGTACTTCCCGAACCAGGGCATGTACGGCTCGGCCTGGCGCGCCGATGCGTCGCTCGCCGGTGGCGGCACGCTCCTCGAGCATTCGATCCACGACGTCGACGTGCTCGAGTGGGTGCTCGGTGCGCCGTCGGAAGTCTCGGCGCGGCGTCGCGAGCCGGTTCGGGCACCCCGGGATCGACGACGTCGCCGATGTGACGTTCGCCTATCCGGACGGGTCGGTGGCCACGCTCGTCAGCGTCTGGCACCAGGTCATGAGCCGCCCGTCGACCCGACGGGTCGAGGTGTTCTGCGAGGACGCGTTGCTCTGGGCCGACGACGACCATCTCGGGCCGCTCCACGTGGAGACGGGGTCCGGCACCTCGACCGTTCCCGGCACCGTCCCCGAGTGGGTCGGCCGCCTCGGGCTGCCCGACGATCTGGCGGTCCTGCTGGCGCCCTACGCCGTCGCGGCAAAGGCCTTCCTCGATGCGCTCGCCGCCGGCAGCCCGGGGATGCCGAGCGCGGCCACAGCACTGGTGGCCCACCGCCTCGTGGACCTGGCCTACCGGTCCGCGGCCGCCGGCGGGGCCCCGCTCTCGACCTCCCGCTCTCGACCTCCCGGCCCTGAGCCCGGCCCGGGCCCCGCGCGTTGAGGACACCTCGGTGCTGCGCGACAATGGCCTGCATCCGGGCGGACCAGCCCGAACAGAACGGGGACCACCGAATCGCCATGCCGCTCTCCGAGGACGAACAGCGGATCCTGCGCGAGATCGAGGCCAACCTCTCGGTCACCGATCCCAAGCTGGTGCAGCAGGTCTCGGACACGACGCTGTACCGGCACGCCGCCCGCATGATCAAGTGGGCAGTGCTGGGTTTCGTCGCCGGGCTGGTGCTCCTGATCGCGACGTTCACGAGCGTGCTCGCGCTGGGCGTCGTCGGGTTCCTCGTGATGCTCTTCTGCCTGCTCGTGATCGAGCGCAATGTCCGCAAGATGGGGCGGGCCGGGCTCGAGAGCCTCACCGGCTCGATGCCGGGAGGTGCGCTCAAGGGCATGTTCGGTGACGCCGGGCAGCGCTGGCGCGAACGCTTCCAGCGTGACGACGACACCCCTTGATCCCACACGCCTGCATCAGGACGTGACCGTGGCGGGCTTCACGCCGCCACAAGCGGCGCGCCTCGCGGGATGCACCGAAGCGCAGCTCGACTACTGGCAGCGCTGTGGGCTCGTCGTCCCCGAACCTGACGTCGAGACGGCGTACACCTTTCGGGATCTCGTCGCGCTCCGGATGGTCCGCTCGCTCCTCGACGCCGGCCTGCCACTGACTCGGATCCGGCGCGCCGTCACCGAGCTGACCCGCGGCGGCGACGACATCGCGGAGCTCCGGCTGGTCACCGACGGCGAGCACGTGTGGGCGTGCCGTGACGACGGGCAGATCCTGGATGCGCTGCGGCACGGGCAGCTCGCACTCTTCGTCGACGTCGACCGGCTCGCGACCGACCTCGAGACCGACGTTCGGGCGTTCTCCCGGGAGCGTCAGTCGTTCGTCGACGACCTGCGCGGCCATCCCGACCACCCGGCCGGCTCCGACCACCCGGCGGGTTCGGGCTAGAGGCCGGACCGGATCAGGTCGGCTCGGACGAGCTGCCCGCGTGCTCGGCATCGGGTTCGCGTCGCAGCGTGCCTGGCGCGAACCGCGCACGCATCCGGTCCTTCACGGAACCAGACGCGTCGAGCGCGCGGCGCAGCGCGTCGACCGCCGACCATGCGCTGGTCGCGCCGTCCGCCGGCGGCGCCGACGTGCCGTAGCGCGTCGCGGTGTAGGCACGCGCGAGGACCTGGAGGGGCGGACCGGTCTCGTCGCCCGCCACGTCGGGGACGCGGCGCGCGAGCTCGAGCGGCGTCTCGGCCGGCGACGACGGCACGCGGTGGTCGGCGAGCGAGTTCATCGCCTCGCGCCACGCGCCGGTGATCGCATCGGCCGGGTCGGGACGGTGGCGTCGGTGGCTGCGGCGACGGGCCTTCAGCACCAGGACGACCACGAGCGGTGCGAGCAGCAGCAACAGCACGAGTGCGATGAGCACGAGCGCCCAGGGGACCGACGACGAGCTCGGCTCGTCGGCCGCGATGTTCACTCCACCAGCCGGCGTGGGCGACGGCTGCGGTGTCGCCTCGGGCGAGGACGCGGGTGAAGTGCCGGGCGCAGGCACGGTGACGGGCGGGGTGTTCGCGTTCGGATCCGCGGTACCGGTACCCGGGTTCGGTACCGCGGGGGTGAGGGGTGGCGTCTCGCCAGGGAGGTCGCTGCCGCCGGGGAGATCGCTCGGGGGCGTGGGGTCGTAGAGGTTCGTCCAGCCGACGCCGTGCAACCAGACCTCGGGCCACGCATGGGCGTCGTGATTGGTCACGACGTAGCGGCCGGTGACCGGATCCTTGGTGCCGGGCGTGAAGCCAACCGCGACGCGCGCGGGGATGCCGACGGATCGCGCCATCAGTGCGAACGTGCTCGCGAACTGCACGCAGAAGCCTCGGCGGTCCTGGAGGAACTGGCTCGTGGCGCTGACCCCGTCGGTGAGGTCGACGGTCGGGTCGTAGGTGAACGACCCGTTGACCCGGAAGAAGTCGCGCAACGCAGTGGCCTGGTCGGCCGGGTTGTCGATGCCGGCGGTGACCTGCTGCGCGATCGCAGCGACCTCGGGCGGGATGTCGGAGGGCAGCGTCGTGTACTCCCGCAGGTCGTTCGGCACCGATCCGGCGGCGGCATCGTGCTGGGCGACGCTCAACGCGTCGGGAGGCGTGTCCGAGGTGACGCGATAGCGCAGGCCGCTGACCGACTCCTGGCCGGTCACGAGGGTGGTCGATGCCCGGACGACCAGGGTGTCGTTGCGGCTGACGCGCACGGGCTCGAACGCGGCGGGCATCCATCGCTCGCCGAGCGGTCCGATGTCGTACTGCTGCACCAACCGGTCTGCGGGCACGGTGCCGTCGAGCCCCTCGCCCACGGCGTCGTCGCCCGCGGCGGTCAGGGTCCACTGGCCGCCACCGTCGGATCGGTAGTCGTCGAGCGCGGTGATCCGCCAGTACGCGGGCCGGCTTGCGCCGACCGTGAACAGCTCCTGAGGATCGGGCTGGTCGAGCTTGGCGCCGACGTCGAGCAGGGGCGGGACCGACGTGCGGTAGGTGCGGTTCCCGACGTCGTCGCCGAGGCCGGCGACATGGATGAGCGGCGTGTCGGCGTCGGGGAGCGCGGATGCGCCGGCGACGCCGAGCCCCACTGCGAGCAGCCCGACGACGGTGCCGATCACCACCAGGCCGGGTGCGTCGACGAGACGTCGGCGGCCGATCCGGGTGCGGCGATGGTCGAGCAGGACCTGGTGCTGCAGCGCGACGAAGACCACCGAGGCCGCGCCGAACGAGACGATCGTGATCCATTGGCCGTCGTGGGTGCCGAGGGCGGTGCACCAGATGACGACGAGCACGCCCGGACCGATCGCGCCGAGGGCCGCGCCGCGGCGGAAGGCGAGCTGGTCGGCGACCGCGGCCGCGGCCCAGACCACGACGACAGCCAGGAGGATCGCGCCGTCGGTGGCACGGATGGGCGCTGGGTCGGTGCGCACGACGTTCCAGCCCGCCGAGATCTGGTCGAGGATGTTGCCCGGACTCATCCCGGGCAGCAGGAACACGGCGGAGACGCCGAGCATCACGACGGAGACCGCGGACTCCACCACCGGGCCGCGTCCGAGCGCGCGGCACGCGAGCCCGACGAGGTGGGCGAGGACCGCCGCGGCCACGACGGGGATCACGTACCGGTCGGTCGCGAACACCCGGGCGAAGGCCATGGCGACGGTGATGCTCACGGCCATGAGCCCGATGACCGCCGGCAGCTCCCGCGGGTCGAGTGCCCGCTCGCGCGCGGCGGTGGGCGCGGGTGGGCGCGCGGATGACCGCGGCGGTGGCGCCGGTGGTGTCATCGTGCCCGTCATCCGGCGCGGCGCTGGGGGCCGCGACGAGCATGCTCGCGGTTCCACGCGACTTGGAAGGGGGTCGCGGTCGCGTCGACGACGGTGATGCCCGGGATGCGCCCGACCGACGCACCGGCTCGCGTCGCGACGACCGTGACGACTGCTCGGGTGCCGAGCGGGGCGAGGGCCTCGAGCAGCGAGCGGTCGGGCGAGCCCGTGACCGCGACGAACGCGCCGAGACCGAGCCGGGTGGACAGGCGCGCGCCGACCGCAGTCAGCATGTCGACCTCATCCACCTCGACGACCGCGAGCCGGTCGAGCAGGAGCTCGAGGGTGCCGGGCCCGGGGCGTCCGAGGATCTGCCCGGCGGTGGTGAGCACTTCCACCGGTGCGTGGTCCTGCCGCAACCGGATCGCGAGCGACGCGATCGCTTCGACCGCGGTCTCGAACGACGCCTCGTCGTGCGCGGTGGGTCGGGTGTCGAGGAGCAGCACGACGCGGCCGGGCGCGGCGGCCTCGTCCTGGCGCACGACCAGCTCGCCGAGCCGTGCGCTGGAGCGCCAGTGGACGCGCCGGGGGTCGTCACCCGGCTCGTAGTCGCGCAGCGAGAGGAACTCGCCCGCCGGCTCGAACGCCGGTACCCGTGCACCCTCGGCGCGCGGGTCCTGATCACCGCCCCCCGCTCGCCGCGGACCGAGGACGGGATGCACTCGGGGTCGCACGATGATGTCGCTGACGCCGGCGACCTCCCAGGCCCGCCGGGCCAGCCCGAGCGGGTCGGTCACGATGGCCAGCAACGGGCCGAGCTCGTGGCGACCGCGGTGGTTGGTGGCGACGCGGTAGGTCGCCTCGATCGGGGTGCCCGGCCCCGACGGCGACAGGACGAAGCGGGCGGAGCGGATGCCGCCGTCGACCATCTCGGTGAGCGCGAGCAGGGGCGTGCGGGCCGTGGTCTCGCCCTCGAGGACGACGCGGCCTTCGCCACCGACGTGCACCCGCGACGGGCGCGCGTGCCGTCGGACGTCGAGCGCCGGGCGACCCCGCACGACGTACGCGAGTGCGAACAGGAGCAGGAGGAGTCCACTCAGCCCGAGCCCGGCGAGCGCGCCTGCGCCCAGGACCCGGCTCCCGAGGACGAGGGAGACCGACGCACCGGCGAGCGTCCAGCCGCGTCGGGTGGGGATCGGCCGGCCGAGCGGCGTCGGCATGCTCAGCCGGAAGCGCCGGGCACCGGTACCGCGGCGGCCACCGCGCGGATGACGTCGACGCCGGCGATGCCGCGGAGCGCGGCTTCGGGGGAGACGATGAGCCGGTGCTCGAGCACGGACGGTGCGAGCAGCTTCACGTCGTCGGGGATGACGTAGTCGCGTCCGGACACCGCGGCGAGGGAGCGGGCCGCGCGCTGCAACGCGAGCGCGCCGCGCGGGCTGACCCCGAGGGTGAGGTCGGGGTGGCCACGCGTCCCCGTGACGAGGTCGAGGATGTAGTGCTGGAGTGCCGGGGCGACGTGCACCCCCAGGATCGCGTCGGCCGCGGCCGCGACGTCGGCCGCGGTGGCGACGGGCTCGAGCGACTCGGCCCGCACCTGGCCGACGCCGTGCGTCTCGAGGATCGCGAGCTCCGCGTCGCGGCTGGGGTACCCCATCGGGAGCCGCATGAGGAAGCGGTCGAGCTGGGCCTCGGGGAGCGGGTAGGTCCCCTCGAGCTCGATCGGGTTCTGCGTCGCGATCACGAGGAACGGGCGGGGGAGCGCGTACGTGCGCGCGTCGACCGTCACCTGCCGCTCCTCCATCGCCTCGAGCAGCGCGGACTGGGTCTTCGGCGACGCCCGGTTGATCTCGTCGGCGAGCACCACGTGCGCGAACACACCGCCCGGCCGGTACTCGAACTCGTTGTTGGCGCGGTTCCACACCGACACCCCGAGCACGTCGGAGGGGAGGAGGTCGGGGGTGAACTGGATGCGGTTCGCGGTCGCGGCGATCGAGCGTGCGATCGACTTCGCGAGGACCGTCTTGCCGACGCCGGGGACGTCCTCGAGGAGGAGGTGGCCCTCGGCGAAGAGGCACACGAGCGCGAGCCGGATCTGGTCGCGCTTGCCCTGGATGACGCGCTCGACGTTGTGCAGCAGCGCTTCGAACAGTGCGGCGACCTCGACCCGATGTCCAGGCGCCTGGTTCCCAAGCACGGGTTGCGCCACGGTTGCTCCTGCCTTGCCGGACCGGACCGCGGCGCCCGCCGCGACGGTGCCGGATCGTGTTCGTCCGGCGCGGCGACGGTAGCAGCGGGCCGCGGCGGTACCTTGGCGGGGATGGCCGAGCCGGCGAGACGCCCGCACGTCCCGGCTTCCGGCCGCCGCGACGCTCGGCGTGCCCCTCGGAGATCCTGGCTGGGCGCGGTGGCCCGGGTGCTGGTGCGCCCCGACCTCTGGCCCACCGCCGCGCGCACCGCGTCACGGCTCGCCCGCCCCCGGTGGTGGCGGCGACCGCCGTTCCTGCCGCTGCCGGATCGGGCCTACCTCGCGTTCCGGCTCGAGACCCAGTACGGCACCGGCGGCGCGCCCGAGCCCCGGGACCTCGTCACCTACCTGTCGTGGTGTCGCACGGAGACGGCTCGCCGGGGCTGAGCACCTGGCGCGAGCCCGGCGCCCACATCCTGCGTCCACACCCCAGACGCCCACACCCGGCGCCCACACCCCCCACCGCTGGGGATCTGGACCGCTCCCGCAGCGTCCCCGCCGTAGACTGCCTCCAGCCCAGGAGCCAGAGGACTCGGGAGGGGCGGCTTGGGAAGAGCGCTGTTGCTCAACGCCACCTTCGAGCCCCTGTGCGTCGTCTCCGCCCGGCGAGCCGTCGTGCTCGTGCTGAAGGAGAAGGCCGAGATCGTCGAACGGAACGGCGCGGAGTTCCGCTCCGAGCGCGCCTCGATGCCCGCGCCCTCGGTGATCCGCCTCGTGCACTTCGTCCGCGTGCCGTTCCGCTCGCGCGTGCCGCTCTCCCGTCGCGCCGTCTTCGCGCGTGACGGCCACCGCTGTCAGTACTGCGGCCGGACCGCCGAGAACCTCGACCACGTGCTGCCGCGCTCGCGTGGCGGCCCCCACAGCTGGGAGAACGTCGTCGCCTCCTGTCGGCCGTGCAACGCGAAGAAGGAGGACCGTCTCCCCCAGGAGGCCGGTCTCCGGCTCCGTCACGCGCCCGTCGCCCCGCACGCACACCTCTGGCTGATCGCGACCGCCGGCAGCGTCGACCCCATCTGGACGCGCTACCTCCCCGGCGTCGAAGCCGTCCCCGCCTGAGCACCCTCTGATCCCAGTGTTTCCGGACGTGCGTTGCTCACCCCCGCAGAGGCGGGTGAGCAACGCATCCAGTTCCTAGGGGGCGGGGCCGGCGCGGGCGTCGGCGTGCGTGTCGAGTCGCATCAGCCACAACCCGTCGGGGTGGTCGGGGTCGCCGATGAGGCGTTCGGTACCGTGGGGTTCCATGCGGTGGTGGTGCTCGGGGCAGAGGCGGGCGAGGGTCTTGCGGCTGGTGGTGCCGTCCCACGCCACTGGGGTGAGGTGGTGGCGCTGCAGTCCCCGCGTGCGCTCGCAGCCGGGGTAGCGGCAGTGCGGGTCGCGGTGCTCGACGATGCGGGCGAGCTGGGCGGGGATGGCGCCTCGCCCCGGGCCGTGGTCGATCACGACGTCGTCGTGCTGTTCCACGACTCGGGCGTCGTCGCGCATGGCGTCGACGGTCTCGAGCGCGAGCGGGATGCCGTCGACCTCGGCCGACTGGCCGGTGACGTGGGTGACGATCAGCGGTCGTGAGCGGCGGGTGGGCGTGACGTCGGCGTAGGTCTGGCACAGGTCGACGAGCGAGTCGGCCATGCGGTGCTCGAGCCGCGCCCAGGCCTGGCCCTTGGCGGGGCGCATGCGGCCGGCCATCTCCTCGAGCACCCGCTTCACGAGCACACCGTCGACGTCGGGCAGACGGAAGCGCCCGGCGACCATCCCGGCCTCGGGCTCGGTCCAGCAGCGCAGCTCGCGTGCGTCGCGCCGCGCCGCCGCGTCTTCGGGCGTCACCGTCTTGGCGGCGCGGGCTTGGCGCAGCAGGTCGGCCGGCGCGGTGTTCGGTGCCCGTTGCGCCCACTCGGCATCCGTGGCCGGTGTGGCGACCTCGACCAACGGCTTGATCTGGTCCCACGACAGGTCGCCAGCGTGGACCCGGGCTCGCGATCGCCGGGAGCGTCTCGAGCGACCGGGCGACCTCGACGCTGTCGCGCACGGCCCGGGCGGTCATCCCCGGGGACGGGTCGGGGAGCGAGCGGCGCTCGTCGAGCACCGCCACGATCGCCAGCTCCCGCGCCTTGAGCCGCTGCTGGGCGCGCACCACCGAACCGTGCTCCACCCGCAGCCACTCCGTGGTGTGGGTCCGCAGCTCGTCGCGCCTCTTCGGCGCCGTCCATCTCCATGCCCGCACCTTCGCACCCGGGTGTGACAGCTACGCCGCGCGCGGAACGGGGCGAACACTGGGTTTCGTCGGCTCGGGGATCGAACACTCGTTCGGTCATGTCTGGGCAGACGCACCACCCGAAGGGGTGTGACGCAGCTTGCGGGGGTCGAAGTGGGGGAGGCGGATGTGGTTGGAGGGGCTGGTGAGGGGAGAAGTGGGGAATGAAGGGGTTGACGGTGGGGGAACAGACCCTTAGGGTGGCGCGTAGTGGTGAATAGGGGAGTGACCGCCATCCAGCGTGGTGTTCGGGTGGGGCAGCTCCCCAGCGAGGGGACATGAAGGACTTTCTCGGGGAGCACCAGCACTCCCTCGACGCGAAGGGTCGGTTGATCCTTCCGGCCGACTTCCGCGGCCCCCTCGCGAGCGGAGCAGTGGTGGGGATCGGGCAGAACAACTGCCTGGTCGTGTACACGCCGGAGGAGTGGGACCAGGTGGCGCAGCGGATCCAGGAGATGTCGAGGCAGGGCGACACCGAGCTCGCCGCGGCCGAGGCCTTCTTCGCCGGCGCGCCGCAAGGTGACCCCCGACGCCCAGGGCCGGGTGCCGATCGCCTCCGACCAGCGCGAGTACGCAGCCCTCAGCCGTGAGGTGGTCGTGTCGGGCGCGTACAGCCGCATCGAGATCTGGGACGCCGAGCGCTGGAACGAGCGCAAGAGCAGCGGCCAGGCGACCCTCGCCGCCGCGGCGTCCCTCCCCGGGTTCGGGATCTAGCGAGCAATCGAGCAGGAGAAAGGAGCACCTCGCACACACACGTTGCACAGGCCCAGCTCGGGCCTGTTGCGAGCCTCCCGGTCGACGCGGTGAAGCCCCTACTCCGCCCGCTTCCACCGAGCCGATCGGGAGAGACAACCCGACGGCACTCGTTCGTCCGGGAGGCTCGCAACAGGTCAGGGGGAGGTCAGGGAAGGCAGTGGCCCTGCTCCGGCAGGGTCGGCGAGGGGACGTGATGGGTGGCTTCCAGCACCTCCCGGTCATGTACCGGGAAGTGATCGAGCTCCTCGCCTCGGTACCGACGGGGACCGTCGTGGATGCGACGGTCGGAGGAGGTGGGCACGCCCGCCTCTTCCTCGAGGCCCGTCCGGACTGTGCGCTCATCGGCATCGACCGTGATGCGGATGCGGTGGCAGCAGCCCGGGCGACCTTGGCGCCGTTCGGCGACCGGGCCCGGATCGTGCACGGCGGCTTCGAAGACGTGGCCGCCATCCTCCACTCGGCGACGGGTGGGACCCACCTCGGTGGGGTGAAGAGCGAGGGGAACATCATGGGAATCCTCTTTGACCTGGGGACGAGCAGCCCACAGCTGGACCGGCCCGAGCGTGGGTTCAGCTACTGGGGCGACGCACCACTCGACATGCGCATGGACGCCGCGCAGGAGCTGACCGCCGACCAGGTGGTGAACGACTACTCCGAGCGCGACCTCGCGGACCTGATCCGTCGCAACGGGGAGGAGCACTTCGCGCGCCAGATCGCGGCGCGCATCGTGGCCAACCGTCCGCTCCACACGACGGCCGACCTGGTCGACGCGGTGAAGGAAGCCGTGCCGGCACGCAACCGCCGCCGTGGGGGACACCCCGCACGCCGGACCTTCCAGGCGATCCGCATGGAGGTCAACCGCGAGCTGCCGAACCTCGCTGACGGTCTCGACGAGTCGGTGCACCTCCTCGCACCGGGTGGTCGGGTGCTGGTGCTGGCGTACCACTCGCTCGAGGACCGCATCGTGAAGGAGCGCTTCGCGAAGTGGGCCGGGACGCGTGAGCAGCAGCCGCCGGGTTTCCCGGTCGAGCCCGAGCCCAAGGGGCTCGTCCGCCTGCTGTCGCGTCGGGCCATGCGCCCGAACGCGGCCGAGGTCGAGGTCAACCCGCGGGCTCGCAGCGCGCGCCTCCGTGCGGCCGAGAAGCTGCCGACACCGACCGGGTCATGAGTCCAGCCGCCACCGCCGTGCGGACTCGTGCCGCGGCCCCGGCGCGTTCGCGCCCGGCGCCGCAACGCACGTCCCCCCATCGTGGGGTCCCGCGTCGCGAAACCCCGGCTCGGCGCCCGCACCTGCGGGTCGTCGAGGCTCCGGGTCGCGCCACGCGTCGGCGGCGGCGGACGGTCGTCCTGATCGGCGGGGTCGTGGTCCTCGCCCTCTTCACGATCGTCGCCTTCCACGCCTTCCTCGCCCAGAGCCAGGTCGCGATCGACAACCTCGAGCGCAAGACTGCCGCGGCCGAGCGCGCCTACGAGGAAGCCCGCTACGAGCACGCGCGCCTCTCGGCGCCGCAGCGGATCGTCGAGCGCGCCCAGGCCCTCGGCCTGGTCGCACCCGCAGTTCCGCCGACGGCCATCACGGTCGAAGAGGCTCCCGCGCCGCCCGACGCGACCTCCAACACCCTGCGGGGCTCGGCCGAGGTGAAGGCGACTCTTGGCACCTCCCCGTGACCCCTGGACCGCGGCGACGCGGTCGCGTGCCCGCGGCACGACCCCGGTCCGTCCCCGAGCTCCGGGGCGGGCGTCGCCCGCCCGCCCGCGCGGCCCCGACGATCGCCTCCACGATCTGGCGCCGGCCCCTCCCGCCACGCGGCGCCACCGCCACGGTGAGCGCCGCGTCGTCGCGCGCGCGGCCCCGCGCTCCAAGGCGCGGCTGATCGCGATCTTCGTGGCCATCGCGCTCGTGTACGGCGTACTCGGGCTCCGGCTCGTCGACGTGCAGGCGCGCGACAGCGCCTACTACCAGTCGCTCGGCATCCACCAGCGTGTGCACTCGGTCGCGCTGCCCGCGGAGCGGGGGAGCATCTTCGACCGCAACGGCAACGACCTCGCGGTCTCGGTCGCGCGCGCCAGCATCTGGGCCGATCCGCGCGTCATCGAGGACCCCGACGCCTACGCCGTGAAGCTCGCGCCGATCCTCGGCGTCGACACGATCTCGCTCGCCAACGATCTGGGCCAGAAGAACCGCTCCTTCGTGTACGTCGCGCGCAAGGTCGAGCGCGGCGCGGCGGCGAAGGTGAAGGCGCTCGCCCTCCCGGGCATCGGCTTCGTGCCCGAGACGAAGCGCTACTACCCGGCCGGCGATCTCGCGGCGCCGCTGCTCGGCTTCGTCGGCATCGACAACAACGGTCTCGCGGGGCTCGAGGCGGGCCAGGAGGGACCGCTCGCGGGCAAGGCCGGTCGCATGGAGGTCGAGCGCGACCCGCAAGGGCGCGAGCTGCCCGACGGTGAACGCCGCGTGCAGGAGCCGAAGTCGGGCGACGACCTGCTGCTGACGATCGACCAGTCGCTGCAGTACGAGGTGGAGCGCGTCCTCGCCGAGGAGGTCGGCACCGCCAAGGCGAAGGGCGGCACCGCGATCCTTGCCGATGTCCGGACGGGCGACATCCTCGCGATGGCGACCGTCGACGGCGCGACCCCGTTCACGGCGGCGAAGCCGTCGTCGGCCGGCACCCAGAACCGGCCCCTGACCGACGTGTTCGAGCCGGGTTCGACGAACAAGGTGGTGACGATCGCGGCAGCGCTCGAGGCCGGGCTGGTGAACCCGAGCACGAAGATCCAAGTCCCCAACCAGCTCGTCGTCGACGGCCAGAAGTACGCCGACGTGCACTCCCATGGCGCCGAGCTGAGCGTCGCCGACATCGTGCGGCTCTCGTCGAACGTCGGAACGATCCTCATCGCGCGGCAGCTCGGCAAGACCCGCTTCGATGCCGCGATGCGGTCCTTCGGGTTCGGCGCGCCGACCGGGCTGGGCTTCCCCGGCGAGGCGCCGGGCATCCTCTTGCCGCTCGCCGACTACAACGACACGAGCCTCGCGTCGATGCCGGTCGGGAGCGGGATCGCCGTCACCGCGATGCAGCTGCTCGACGTGTACCTCACCATCGCCAACGACGGCGTCGCGCGGACGCCGCGTCTCGTCAGCGCCACGATCGACGCGGAGGGGCAGCGCCACGAAGCGCCGCTCGGCGGGTCGCGGCGCGTCGTGTCGCCCGAGACTGCCGCGGCGATCCGCACGATGCTCGAGGGCGTGGTCGCCGACGGGACGGGGACGAAGGCCCAGATCCCGGGGTACCGCGTCGCAGGGAAGACCGGGACCGCCCGGAAGCCGCCCTACGAGAAGCCGCCCTACAAGTACGTGGCGGACTTCGTCGGGTTCGCGCCGGCGGACAACCCGCACCTCGCCGCGATCGTGGTGCTCGACGAGCCGCAGGTGAACGCGACCGGTGGGCAGATCGCCGCACCCACCTTCTCCCGCATCATGCAGTACGCCCTGGCCGTCGACCGCGTACCCGCAAGCGGATGAGGTACGTCGTGGCGGGGTCGCCGGACCCGGCCGATACCCTGATCCGTCGGCTCGTATCGATGGTTCCGTGACCGAAGGGGAGGAACGCGCGCGTGCGCTTGCAGGCGCTCCTGGAGGACGTCGACGTCCTGGAGCTCGTCGGTGATCGGGACGTCGACGTGACCTCGGTGACCCACGAGAGCCGTCGCGTCGCGCCCGGAGCGCTCTTCGCGTGCATCCCCGGTGCCCGTACCGACGGACACGAGCACGCGGCGGCCGCGGTGTCCGCCGGCGCGGTGGCGCTCCTCGTGGAGCGGCCGCTCGCCCTCGGGGTCAGCGAGGCCCGGGTCGCCAGCACCCGCGTCGCCCTCGGTCCCGTCGCCTCCCGGTTCTACGGGATGCCGTCGCGGGCGATGCGCTGCCTGGGCGTCACCGGCACGAACGGCAAGACCACCACGACCTACCTGTTGGAGTCGATCGCGCGAGCGGCCGGCGAGCGGGTGGGGGTCGTGGGGACCACCGGCGCGCGCGTCGACGGGGACCCGGTGCCACTCGACCACACCACGCCCGAGGCCCCGGATCTCCAGGCCCTCCTCGCGCGGATGCGGGACGCCGAGGTCGCGCTCGTCGCGATGGAGGTCTCGTCGCACGCGCTCGCGCACCACCGTGTCGATGGCACCCATTTCGCGGCAATCTGCTTCACGAACCTCTCGCACGACCACCTCGACTTCCACGGTGACCTGGACTCGTACTTCGAGGCGAAGGCCCGCGCCTTCACCGCAGACTTCGCCGACGCCGTCGTCACCAACCTCGACGACGAGCACGGGCGTGAGCTGGCGGGCCGTGCGCGTGCAGCCGGGTTGCCGGTCGTGACGTACGGAGTGGACTCGTCCGATGCCGACGTGCGCGCCACCGACGTCGTCCTCGACGCGACGGGCAGCCGGTTCGTGCTGCACGACCCGGTCGACAGCAGCTCGGTCCCGGTGGTGAGCCATCTCCTCGGTGCCTTCAACGTCTCGAACGCGCTGGCCGCCGCGGCAACCGCCCGGGTCGCCGGGATCGGCTCGGACGCGATCGTCGCGGGGCTGGCCGCCGAGGTCGTGGTGCCCGGGCGCCTCCAGCCCGTCGACGGCGGGCAGCCGTTCACCGTGCTCGTCGACTACGCCCACACCCCCGATGCGCTCGAGCAGGCCCTGCGCGCGGCACGGGCGATCGCCGGCTCCCGCTCGGCGGACGGCCGCGTGCTGGTGGTCTTCGGATGCGGCGGCGACCGTGACCCCGAGAAGCGTGCGCCGATGGGCCGCGTCGCCGCGGCCGGAGCCGACGTCACGATCGTCACCAACGACAACCCGCGCTCGGAGGCACCCGAGGCGATCGCGGCCGAGGTGCTCACCGGTGCCGAGGGCGGCAGTGCGGAGGTCGCCGTCGAGCTCGACCGACGCGCGGCCATCCGTCGCGCGCTCGCTGCCGCCGCCCCCGGCGATGTCGTCCTGCTCGCCGGCAAGGGCCACGAGACCACCCAGACCGCGCAGGGCCGCTCGGTCCCGTTCGACGACCGCGTCGTCGCCCGTGAGGAGCTGGGGGTGCGGTCGTGGAGCTGACCGCGCGCGACCTCGCAGCGATCGTCGGTGGTGCCGTCGTCGTCGGCGACCCCGCCACGCTGGTTGCCAGCTACTCGATCGATTCCCGCACGCTCGTCCCCGGCGACTGCTTCGTGGCGCTACGTGCCGAGCGCGACGGGCACCACTTCGTCGCGGATGCGTTTGCTCGGGGCGCCGCCGTCGCGATGGTGAGCGACGAAGTCGACGTGCCCGCGGGTGCGACCGTGGTCCGGGTCGCCGATCCGCTCGCCTCGCTCGCGGTGCTGGCTCGTGCCGCACGCGACCGGCTCGTCGACGCGACGGTCGTCGCCGTGACCGGGTCGGCCGGGAAGACCGCGACCAAGGACCTCACCGCAGCCGCGCTGGCGACCACCCGCCGGGTACACGCGAGCCCGCTCTCGTTCAACAACGAGTCGGGCCTCCCGCTCACGGTGCTCTCGGCTCCGGACGACACCGAGGTGCTCGTCGCCGAGATGGGTGCTCGCTTCGCCGGGAACATCACGGCGCTCGTCGAGGTGGCCCGACCCCGGATCGGCGTCATCACCCACATCGGCATGGCGCACGCCGAGCACCTCGGCGGTCGTGCGGGGATCGCCCGGGTGAAGGGCGAGCTGGTCGAAGCGCTGCCGGCCGACGGCCTGGCCGTCCTGAACGCCACCTGTGACGAGACGCCGGGGCTCGTGGCCCGCACCGTCGCGCGTGTGCTGCTCGTCGGCCGGTCCACGGATGCCGATGTCGTGGTGCGCGACGTGGTGCTCGACGATGACCTGCGCGCCCGCTTCGTGCTCGACAGCCCGTGGGGGAGCGCGCCAGTGGTGCTTGCGCTCCGCGGCGAGCACCAGGTGGACAACGCCGCGATGGCGGCCGCGGTCGCACTCGAGCTCGGCGCACCGCTCGATGCGGTGGTGGCGGGGCTCGAGATCGCACAGACCGCGGCGCGGCGCATGGAGCTGGTGCGCACAGCAGCGGGGATCACCGTCATCAACGACGCCTACAACTCCAGCCCGACGTCCGCCGCAGCCGCGGTGCGTTCCCTCGCGCACCTCCCCGTCAGCGGGCGGCGCGTCGCGGTCCTCGGGCCGATGCTCGAGCTCGGGAGCCACGCCGAACGGGAGCACGCCGCGCTCGGCGCGCTCGCGGCCGAGACCGGCATCGACCTGGTGGTCGCCGTCGGGTCGGGGGCCGAGCCGGTGGCCGAGGGCGCGCGCGCCGCGGCGACCACCCATCCGAGTGCGGGCGCCGACTTCGCCGTCGTCACGGTCCCCGATGCCACCGCGGCGGCCGAGTTCGTGGTGGGGGAGGCACGAGCCGGCGACGCCGTGCTCGTCAAGGCGAGTCGCGCGGTCGGGCTCGAGTCCGTCGCGGATGCGCTCGTGCGGGGGGTCTCGGCGTGATCGCGCTGCTCATCGCGGGCGGCATCGCGTTCGCGACGACCGTGCTCGGGACGCCGGCGCTCATCAAGGTGCTGCGAGCGCGCGGCATCGGGCAGCTGATCCGCGACGACGGACCGTTCACCCATCCCCATGCCGGGAAGGCCGGGACGCCGACCATGGGCGGCATCGCGATCGTCGGCGGGGTGGTGCTGGGATACGCGGTGGCGCACGTCCGCACCGAGCAGCTCAAGTTCGCCCGCACCGGGCTGACCCTCATGTTCCTGGTCGTCGGGCTCGCGCTCGTGGGCTTCGTCGACGACTACCTCGGTGTCCGCAAGGGCCGGAACCTCGGCCTGCGCAAACGCGGGAAGACGGGCGGCGAGCTCCTCGTCGGTTCCGGCTTCGCCCTGCTGGCCCTGGAGTGGGCCCACGCGTCGACCGACCTCTCGTTCACCCGGTCGCTCGACCTGAATCTCGGGAGCGGGATCTGGTTCCTGCTCGCCGTCGTCGTCGTCTACGGCACGTCGAACGCGACGAACCTCACCGACGGGATGGACGGCCTCGCCGCAGGTTCGGCAACGCTCGTGTTCGGCGCGTTCATGGTGATCTGCTTCTGGCAGTTCCGGCACCCGGAGGTGTACGGGCTCGGAGCCGCCTCCGCCATCGAGCTCGCGATCATCGCGGCCGCGTTCGCCGGAGGGTGCGGCGGGTTCCTGTGGTGGAACGCAGCCCCGGCGCAGATCTTCATGGGAGATACCGGCTCGCTCGCGATCGGCGGTGCGATGGCCGGGCTCGCACTCCTCTCGAACACCGTGTTGCTCCTCCCGGTCCTCGGCGGGCTCTACGTGATCGAGACGCTGAGCGTGATCGCGCAGGTGATCTCGTTCCGGATCTTCCACCGGCGCGTCCTGCGCATGGCCCCGATCCATCATCACTTCGAGGTGAGCGGCTGGCCCGAGTTCACCGTGATCGTCCGGTTCTGGTTGTTCGCGGGCGCGTGCGTCGCGCTCGGTCTGGGGCTCTTCTACGCGGACTTCATCAACATCCCGGGGGTGATCGACTGATGACCCAGTCGGTCGACACCCGATCGAAGGAGGCGCAGCGGGTCCTGGTGATCGGTCTCGCGGTCACCGGCGAGGCCGTGGCGCGCCACCGCGCCGCGGCGGGCGACACGGTGGTCGTGATCGACGACCGACCCGGCACGACGCCGGAATGGGACGCGCGACTCGAGGCGATGCGAGCACTGGGCGTCACCGTGCTCGAGCGCCCGGACGTGGGGCGCGCCGCGGAGCTCGCGGCCGATGCCGACCTCGTCGTCCCGAGCCCCGGCGTCCCCGAGCGACACCCGGCGATCGCCGCCGCGCTTCTGGCCGAGGTGCCGGTGCGGTCGGAGATCGATCTCGCGGGCGAGGCCGTCGCACTCGCCGGCGACGACGCGCCGCGGCTGGTCGCGGTCACCGGCACCAACGGCAAGACGACGGTCACCACGCTCATCACCGAGATCCTGGGAGCGGCCGGGCTTCGCGTCGCCGCGGCCGGCAACATCGGTCGGCCGCTGCTCGACGCCGTCCACGATGAGGTCGACGTCGTCGTCGCCGAGGTGTCGTCGTTCCAGCTCGCGTTCACCGACCAGTTCCGGCCCGACGCCGCCGCGCTGCTGAACCTCGGGGCCGACCACCTCGACTGGCACCGGACCTTCGACGCCTACGCGCACGCGAAGGCGAACCTCTTCGCGCACCAGGGCGTCGACGACCTGTTGGTGTACAACGCCGACGACCCCGTGGTCGCAGGCCTCGCCGCCGACGCGCCCGGTCGGAGGGTCTCGTTCTCGATCGCGCCCGGTGCCGCCGGCGGCTACCGGGTGGCGCACACCGCCACCGGGAGCCTGCTCGTGACCCCGGACGGCGCGGAGATCATCCCGAGGGACGACCTCGCACGATCCCGCCCGACCGACGTGGCGAACGCCCTGGCCGCGACCGCGCTGGCACTCGGCGTGGGCGCCGACCCGGCCCGGGTGCTCGACGCGGCCCGTCGTGTCCTGCGCGGGTTCGGCGGACTTGACCACCGCATGCAGCTCGTGGCGGAGCAGGACGGTGTCCGGTGGGTCGACGACTCGAAGGCCACGAACGTGCACGCGACCATCGCTGCGGTGCAGGGCATCGACGGCGTCGTGCTGCTCGCGGGGGGCAAGAACAAGGGGCTCGACCTCGGCGAGCTGCGAGTGCTGGCGCCCGAACTCGCGCGGCGTCGTCGCGATCGGCGAGGCCGCGCCCGAGGTCGAGGAGGCGTTCGCCGGTGCTGCGACCGTCATCACCGCGTCGTCCATGACCGCCGCGGTGGCCGCCGCGCGCACCCTCGCCACCGCGGGCGACACGGTGCTGCTCAGTCCGGGCTGCGCGTCCTTCGACTGGTACTCCTCGTACGCGGAGCGAGGCGACGACTTCGCCCGCGAGGTCCGCGCCCTGGTGGGGGTGGAGCGATGAGTCGGATCACGGCATTCGGCAAGTCGCGAGGCAAGTCCCGCACCCGCAACGGGCATCAGGACGAAGCGCCGGGCACGTACCTGCTCCTGCTCGGGGTCATCGCGGTGCTCGTCGTCATCGGCGTCGTGATGGTGCTCTCTGCGTCGTCGGTCCTCTCGCTCACCAGCTACGGCTCGGCCTGGTACTTCTTCCAGCGCCAGCTGATCTGGACGCTGCTGGGCGTCGTCGCGTTCGCGGTCATCGTGCGGATCGACTACCACCGCTGGCAGGACGCGGTCCGGCCGCTGCTCATCGCGACTTCGGTGCTCCTGGTCGCGGTGCTCGTCCCCGGCATCGGCATCTACGTGGGCGGCTCGCGCCGTTGGCTCGGCATCGGTGCGTGGCGGTTCCAGCCGAGTGAGATCGCCAAGCTCGCACTCCTCCTCTTCGCCGCCGACCTGCTCACCCGGCGCGAGGACGAGCTGTACGACACGCGGCGCGTGCTCAAGCCGCTGCTGCTGGTCACGCTCGCGATCGCCGCGCTCGTCTGCCTGGAGCCCGACCTCGACTCGACCGTGCTGCTCGCGCTGATCGTCGGCGCGGTGATGGTGGCCGGCGGGATCAGCGCGCGATACCTCGCGATGCTCGCAGGAACCGGTGTCGTCGCCTCGGCGATCCTCGCGGTCGCGGCGCCCTACCGGCGCGCCCGCGTCTTCACCTTCCTCGACCCGACGGCGGACGCGTCGAACACCGGTTACCAGATCGTGCAGTCCCTCATCGCGCTCGGCAGCGGCGGGATCGAAGGGGTCGGGCTCGGCGCCGGCCGCTCGAAGTGGCTGTTCCTCCCGAACGCGCACACCGACTTCATCTTCGCCGTGATCGGTGAGGAGCTCGGGCTGGTGGGCACGCTCACTGTCCTCGGCCTGTTCGTCGCGTTCGCGTTCCTCGGCATCCGCACCGCGCAACGCGCTCCTGATCGCTTCGGGATGCTCCTCGCGACCGGCGTCACCGTGTGGGTCGTCGCGCAGGCGGCGGTGAACATCGGCGGCGTGATCGGTCTCCTGCCCGTGTCGGGCATCCCACTGCCCTTCGTGTCGTTCGGAGGATCGTCCCTCGTGTTCACGATGATCGCGGCAGGCATCCTCGCCAACGTCGCGCGCCAGACCAATCAGAAGAGCTCCCGTCCGGCCGCGCGCTCGTCGAGCCGGTCGACCGGCGGAGCGCGCCGGTCGACCGGCCGCGTCCCCAGCCATGTCCGGTGACACGTTCGCGTTCGTGACGGGCGGCGGCACCGGCGGCCATGTGTACCCCGCGCTGGCCGTCGCCGATGCGTTGGTCGAGCGCGGACACCCCCCAGCGTCACTCCGCTTCGTCGGCGCCCGTCGAGGTCTCGAGGCGACTGCCGTTCCCGAGGCGGGCTACGAGGTCGACCTGCTCGGCGGTCGCGGGTTGCAACGGAGCTTCCGCCCGCGAGCGATCGTCGCGAACATCGGTGCGGTCGTCGGTCTCGTCGGCGCGTTCGCGCGCGCCTTCCGTCTGGTCGGGCGCTACCAGCCACGCGTCGTGCTCGGCGTGGGTGGTTATGCGTCGTTCCCGTGCCTCCTCGCCGCGCGTCTCCGCCGCGTCCCCGCCGTGGTCCACGAGCAGAACGCCGCCCCCGGGCTCGCCAACCGTTGGGCCGTCCGCCTCGGTGCCCGGGCCGCCGTGTCGCTGCCGGGGACCCCGCTGCCGGGGGCGATCACCACCGGGAACCCGGTCCGGGCGGCCATGACTCGGGTCTCGCGGCACCCGGACGCCGCGCCGCCGCTGGTCGCGGTGGTCGGGGGGAGCCTCGGTGCCGGACGGCTCAACGACGCCGCGCTCGGCCTGTACGACCGCTGGCGGAGCCGGGGCGACGTCTCGATCCGCCATGTGGCGGGCCCACGCGGCTACGACGGGTGCATGGAACGGCTCTCCGAGCTCCGTGCTCCCACCGATGCGCTCGCGTACGACCTCGTGCGGTACGAGGACGACATGCCGGCGCTCTACGGCCGGACGGCGGTGCTCGTCGGCCGGGCCGGCGCCGTCACGTGCGCCGAGCTCGCGGTCACCGGCACGCCCTCCGTGCTCGTGCCGCTGCCCGGGGCCCCCGGCGACCACCAGACCCGCAACGCCGAAGCGCTCGTCGACGCGGGTGCCGCGGTCCTCGTCGCGGACCGCGAGCTCGACGGCGAGCGCCTCGGTGCCGAGCTGCGGGCGCTCCTCGACGCGCCGACCCGGCTCGACACCATGAGCAGTGCGGCCCGTTCGGTCGGGCGCCCCGACGCCGCGGCGCGCGTCGCCGACCTCGTCGAGCGGGCGGCGGACCGGGCAAGCGCAGCGGACGGCGGTGCCGGGTGACCCCCGAGCTGGACCTGACCGCACCGCGCACCGTCCACGTCGTCGGTATCGGTGGTGCGGGAATGAGCGCCATCGCGACGGTGCTCGCGCGCATGGGCCACCGCGTCAGCGGTTCGGACCTGAAGGACTCGCCCGCCTTGGAGCGTCTCCGTCTCCTCGGCATCGACGCGCGCGTCGGGCACGTGGCTGACCACGTCCCGGCTGGTGTCGACGCGGTCGTCGCATCGACGGCGATCCCGGCGTCCAACCCGGAGGTCGCGGCCGCGGCCGAACGGGGGATCGTCGTTCTCCGGCGGGCCGAGGCATTGCGTGCGCTCGTCGCGACCCGTCGCTCCATCGCGGTCGCGGGCAGCCACGGTAAGACCACGACCTCCTCGATGCTCGCGCTCGTGCTGCGTGCCGCGGGCTGGCACCCGAGCTTCCTCATCGGAGGCGACCTCAACGAGGTCGGCACCAACGCGGCCTACGACGACGGCGAGTGGCTCGTCGTCGAGGCCGACGAGAGCGACGGAACGTTCCTCGAGCTGGCCCCCGAGGCCGCGATCGTCACCAACGTCGAGCCCGACCACCTCGATCACTACGGCGGGTTCGACGCGCTCGTCGCGGCGTTCCGACGGTTCCTCGACGAGGTCCCGGGGGTGCGCGTGGTCTGCATCGACGACCCGATCGCGGCAGAGCTCGCGAGCGCCGTCGCCGGGACGCGCACCTACGGCTGGGACGAGCGCGCCGACTACCGAGTGGTCGACTACGTCGGCGACCGGCGGGGGAGCCGCTTCGCCCTCCGCCGCGGCGACGAAGTCCTCGGCGTCGTCGAGCTGCCCGTTCCGGGTCGCCACAACGTCCTCAATGCTGTCGGTGCTGCGTCGCTGGCGCTCGAGCTCGGCGTGCCGTTCGAGGCGGTGACCCGCGCGCTCGGCGGTTTCGGCGGGGTCGCCCGCCGGTTCCAGTTCCGCGGCGAGATCGACGGGGTCACGCTCGTCGACGACTACGCCCACCTGCCGACCGAGGTCTCGGCAATGCTGCGCGCCGCGCGCGAAGGGGGGTGGCGTCGGGTCATCGCGGTGTTCCAGCCACACCGCTACTCACGCACCGAACGCCTCTGGCAGGACTTCGCCGACGCGTTCGTCGACGCGGACACGGTCATCCTCACCGACGTCTACTCGGCGGGGGAGACCCCCCGGCCCGGGGTGTCGGGGCGGCTCGTGCTCCGGGCGGTGCTCGACGCGCACCCCGAGACGGCGGTGACCTATCTGCCCCGGCGCACCGACCTCGTCCACCACGCCCTCCGCAACGCCCGCCCGGGCGACGTGGTCCTGACGCTCGGTGCGGGCGACCTCACGACCGTCCCCGACGAGTGGCTCGCGCTCGCGGGTGCGCGGGTGGAGCCATGACGGCACCCGGCTCGCTCGACGCCTGTGCGTCGGGGCTCGAGGATCGATTGCCCGGCGCGGTGGAGCGAGACCAGCACGTGGCCGACCTCACCACCTACCGCCTCGGCGGGCCGATCTCGGTCGTCGTGCGCGTCGTCGACGAGGCCGGTCTCGCGGCGGTCGCGGCAGTGCTCGCGGGCTCCCCGGTCCCGGTGCTGGTCGTCGGTCGAGGGTCGAACCTGCTCGTGGCCGATCAGGGCTTTCCCGGTCTCGGCGTGGTCCTCGGCGGCACGTTCGAGGCAGTCGACGTCGACGCCGACGCCGGCTCCGTGCTCGCCGGCGGCGCCGTCGCGCTCCCCGTGCTGGCCCGACGCACGGCGGCGGCCGGGCTCGCCGGGCTCGAGTTCTTCGTGGGGATCCCCGGGTCCGTCGGCGGCGCGGTCCGGATGAACGCCGGCGGCCACGGCCGCGAGACCCGCGACGTGCTCACGAGCGCGTGGGTGCTGGATCTCGGCGCCGGTGGCGACGCGCACGCGGCGGCTCGTACGCCAGAGACGCTCGACCTCTCCTACCGCCACTCCAACATCCGACCGACCGACGTCGTGGTGCGCGCCGAGCTGCGGGGCAGCGCCGATGACCCGGAAGCGTGCGCCGCGCGCATCGACGAGGTCGTGCGCTGGCGTCGTGAGCACCAGCCCGGAGGCGCGAACGCCGGCTCGGTGTTCCGCAACCCGCCGGGCGACTCCGCGGGTCGTCTCATCGACTCCGCCGGTCTGAAGGGGCTTCGCGTCGGCGGCGCGACCGTCTCGCAGAAGCACGCCAACTTCTTCCAAGCGGGCAACGACGCGACCGCGGCCGACGTGCGAGCGCTCGTGCGCGAGGTCCAGGCCCGGGTCGCCGATGCGACCGGCGTCTGCCTCGAGCCGGAGCTGCGCATGGTCGGCTTCGACGAGGCGGGTTCGTGAGCACCCGCGCCACGACTGCGCCGCCCCGCCGCCCCCCGAAGGGCAAGGGAGGTACGGGCGAGCGTGCACAGGGCTCCGCCGGGAAGGCCGGGGGCACCGGGAAGTCGAGCAAGGACGCGGTCGACCCGCGCATGCGCGACCGGCGCGTCGCCGTGCAGCGTGACGCCGGCCGCCGCCGTCTGCGCCGTCTCCTGCTCGCCCTCGCGGTCCTCGCGATAGCGACCGCCGCAGTCGGCGTCGTGCTGTCGCCTCTGTTGGCGGTCGACGACATCGCGATCGCCGGCGCGGGGGACCGGGCGCCCGAGGTGCGCGCCGTGGCCGACGACGACCTCGGGTCCGCACTGCTGCTGCTCGACACCGGTGGGGTGGCGGACCGGGTCGAGACCCTGCCCTGGGTCGCGAGCGCACGCGTGGAGCGCGAGCTGCCGAACACGGTCCGGATCACCGTCACCCCCCGGGTCCCGGTCGCCTTCGCCCGTGCCGCCGACGGCACCGTCGGACTCGTCGACGGGCGCGGAGTCGTGCTGGCCGTGGCCCCCTCACCGCCGTTGGGCCTGGTCGAGCTGACGGGCGTCACCGACGTGCCGCCGCTCGGGGAGCGCGTCGACGCGCGCGACGCCGCGCGCGTCGCTGCCGGGCTCGGTCCGCTCGCGGGACGGGTGGCGACGATCACGGTCGTCGACGGCCGCGCGGCGCTCCGCATCGTGAGCGGCCCCGAGGTCCGACTCGGGACCCTCGACCGGGTCGAGGAGAAGGCGCGCGCCGCCGACGCGGTCCTCGGCGCCACCGCGCTGGGTGCGCTCACCTACATCGACGTCAGCGTGCCGAGCGCACCGGTCACCGGATGACGGACAGGACCGAGGGTCCCGGGACGCCGCCCGGGCCCAGTGGAACCGGGGTTTCGAGGCCCTATCCTGGGTCGGTGACCGCGGCACCACCTCCTCGTCCGCCCACGTCGACGGACCGCCAGGGCGACGTGGGGGCCGCCGAGGGGTCGACTCCGGGGTCGATCCCCCCGATGGGGGCTCCCAACGGCGAGAATGAACCGCACGAAGCATCGGCGATCGGCCCGACCCGGTCCGAGGCGCCGCCACCACGCACGACCGAGCCGCGACCGGCAGGTTCCGCCCCGGCGGAACGGGTGACCGGGAGGGGAGGCACGACCGACATGCTGGGCGACCCGCAGAACTACCTCGCGGTCATCAAGGTCGCCGGCGTCGGCGGTGGTGGCGGCAATGCCGTCAACCGCATGATCGACGCGGGCCTCAAGGGTGTCGAGTTCGTCGCGGTCAACACCGACGCACAGGCGCTCCTCATCAGCGACGCCGACGTGAAGCTCGACATCGGCCGCCAGCTCACACGTGGGCTGGGTGCCGGTTCGGACCCCGAGGTCGGCCGTCAGGCCGCCGAGGACCACCGCGACGAGATCGAAGAGGTGCTCAAGGGCGCCGACATGGTGTTCATCACCGCGGGTGAGGGTGGTGGCACCGGCACCGGTGGCGCGCCCATCGTGGCCGAGATCGCGCGAGGCCTCGGTGCGCTCACGATCGCGATCGTGACCCGCCCGTTCAGCTTCGAAGGCCGCCGTCGCTCGGTGCAGGCCGACGCGGGGCTCCAGCGTCTGCGCGAGAAGGTCGACACACTCATCGTCATCCCGAACGACCGGCTGCTCGACGTCGCCGACGAGAAGTCGTCGCTGCTCTCCGCGTTCAAGATGGCCGACGACGTGCTCCTCCAAGGGGTGCAGGGCATCACCGACCTCATCACCACACCGGGCCTCATCAACACCGACTTCGCCGACGTCCGCATGATCATGCAGGACGCCGGCACCGCCCTCATGGGGGTCGGCCAGGCCTCGGGCGAGGGACGGGCGCTCAACTCGGCGCGGAACGCAATCTCGAGCGCGCTGCTCGAGGCGAGCATCGAGGGCGCCCGCGGGCTGCTGCTCAACGTCGCGGGACCGTCCGACCTCGGTCTGTTCGAGGTGAACGAGGCGGCCGAGGTGGTCAAGGAGACCGCGCACCCCGACGCCAACATCATCTTCGGCGCCACGATCGACGACTCGCTCGGCGACGAGGTACGCATCACCGTGATCGCGGCCGGCTTCGACCGCTTCGAGGGCGAGCGCAGTCCCGACCTCCGTCGGTCGACCTCCTCGACGTCGAGCTCGTCGCTCGGGCTCGGCGACTCGACCGGGCCGAGCTCGGCGGCCGACAGCGCGTTCGGTCGCGAGGACTTCGGCGACGACGGCGACGACGACGACGAGTTCGACGTCCCCGAGTTCCTGCGCTGATCCAGCTCGACCTCGGCCCGGCGCGCGTCGCCTGGAGCGATCGGCACGGCGGGGTCTCCGCAGCGCCCTTTGCCACCGCGAACCTGGGCGCGAGCGTCGGGGACCGTCCCGATGCCGTCACCGCGAACCGTCGGGCCCTTGCCGAGCAGCTGGGGCTCCCCGATCCCGCGGGCTGGTGCTGGCTCCACCAGGTCCACGGCACAGCGGTCGTGACGGGCGACGAGCACGCCGGTGCCCCGGCACCCCCCGACGCCGACGGGGCGGTCACCGCAACGGCACGGCTCCCGCTCGTCGTCCTCACCGCCGATTGCGCCCCGGTCGCGCTCGCCTGCGACGACGCGGTCGCGGTCGCCCACGCGGGCTGGCCGGGCCTGCTCGGCGGCGTGCTCGAGGCCACCGTCGAGCGGCTGCGCGCCATCGGGACGGGTGACGTGCGCGCCGCGCTGGGTCCGTGCGTGCACCCCGATCGTTACGAGTTCGGTCGCGCCGACCTGGATCGGATGGTCGACGCGCTCGGCCCGTCGGTCGAGGGGAGGACCGCGTCCGGCACCCCGGCGCTCGACGTCCCCGCGGCGGTGCGGGTGGCACTCGGGCGCGCCGGCGTGACCGAGATCACGGACGTCGACGTGTGCACCTCGGCGTCGCCCGACCACTTCTCCCACCGCCGCGACGGCACGACCGGGCGCCAGGGCCTGGTCGTGGTCCTGGCCCGATGATGGTCCTGGCCCGATGAGCGCCACCACCGGTGGGCCGGAGGGCACCGCCGACATCGCCGCCAACGTGGCTTCGGTGCGCGCCACCATCGATGCGGCTGCCCGACGCGCGGGGCGAGATCCGGCGTCGGTCACGCTCGTGGCCGCCAGCAAGACGGTGGACGCGGCCCGGGTCGCCGAGGCGGTCGCGGCGGGCGTGGCCGACCTCGGCGAGAACCGGGCCCAGGAGCTGCTGGCCAAGGCGCCCGACCTGGCTGCGGCCCTCCCGGACACCGAGATCCGCTGGCACTTCCTCGGAGCGCTCCAGCGCAACAAGGTGAAGGCCCTCGCGTCATGGGTGCAGTGCTGGCAGAGCGTCGACCGCGCGGTGCTCGGACCGGCCATCGCCCGCCATGCCCCCGGCGCGCGGGTGCTGGTGGAGGTCAACCTCGCCGCCGAGCCACAGAAGGCGGGCTGCACCCCCGACGAGCTCCCCGGCCTGGTGGATGCGCTGCGCGGCGACGGTCTGCTCGTGGAGGGTCTCATGACCGTCCCCCCGCACGGGTCCGAGCCCCGCCCCTGGTTCGCCCGGCTGCGGACCCTCGCCGAGGGCCTCGACCTCCCGACCCTCTCGATGGGCATGAGCGACGACTTCGGGGCTGCTGTGGAGGAGGGGGCCACCGTGGTCCGCGTGGGCCGTGCGCTCTTCGGATCCCGGCACCACTCCCAGGAGGTTGGGCGGTAGGCTTGCTCCCCGGAGGGCGTGCCGTTCCCCGGTCTCGAGCAGATGGCGCGCAATCGAGTGGCTTCTCTTTGGCGTCGAACCATGGTGTACCTGGGCCTCCAGGACGACGACGAGTACGGCTACGACAGCTACGACGCGCACTACGACGACTCCAGCTACCCCCAGGGCCCCGTGGGCCAGGGTGCGGGTGGCCCGGGTGGCGCTCAAGGCGCGCCGATGGGCGCTCCCGGTGGGCCGGTGGGTCGGGGTGCTCCCGGCTATGGCCCCGACGGTGGTCCCGAAGACCCCTACGCGGCCCCGCGTGGCCCCGAAGGCCCGCACGGCGTCGACGTCCGCACGATGGGCGGCACCCCCGACCAGCGATCGGTGGCGGTGCGCGACCGTCCGATGGTGGGGACGATGGGGGAGCCCACGGTGCGGGCGCTGCCCCGCGACGACCAGCCGAGCGGCGTCTCGGTGAGCAGGCCCGGTGTGGTCCACGCGGTGCCCACCACGGCGGGCAAGGTCCACGTGGTCGAGCCCCGCGGGTTCAACGACGCCCAGGAGGTCGGTGACCGGGTCAAGGCCAACCAGCCGGTCATCCTCAACCTCCAGGGGAGCACCAAGGAGCTGCGGCGCCGGCTCATCGACTTCGCGAGTGGGCTCGCGTACGCGGTCGGCGGCTCGATGTCGCGCGTCGCGGATGCGGTGTTCCTCATCTCCCCGGTGAACGTCGAGCTGTCCGAGGACGAGAAGGAACGCCTCGAGACGCGCGGGCTCTACCGGCGCGACTGATCCGCGTCCGTGAGCATCCTCTGCAACATCATCACCGTCTTCATCGTCCTGCTCTTCGCCCGGGCGGTGCTGTCCTGGTTCCCGCTGCGGCCCGGCGGCGCCATGGCCCAGGTGGCCCAGTTCCTGTTCGTGATCACCGACTGGGCGCTCCAGCCCCTGCGCAAGGTCATCCCGCCCGCGGGGATGTTCGACCTCTCGTTCATGGTGCTGGTGTTCGGGCTCTTCATCCTGCGGGGCGTCATCTGCTCGTAGCACGTCGGATCGGCCGCGGGGTGTTGCGCGCCAACGCCTTCCGGTGGCCGGCCGGGCCAGGCTTCAGGTGCGGGACCTCGGGTCGCTAGCATTGGACGCCATGGCTTCCATGGACGTGTCCCCGCAAGAGCTGCGCGACATCGAGATTCGTGAGGCGTGGCGCGGGTATCACCGCGACGACGTCGACGAGCTCCTCGAGCGCGCGGCAGCGACGATCGAGCACCTCGAGGCGGAGAACCAGCAGCTCCGTGCTCGGGTGTCCCAGGGCGGCGGGCCGCCGCGTGCCCCGATGCCGGCACCGGCACCGGCCGCGGCCCCGGTGGTCGCGGCACCTGCACCGCCGCCGGTGCCGGTCCCCGCACCGGCGCCGGCCGCGGCCGCGGCACCGGCGCGCATCGCCGACACCGACGTCATCCAGCGCACGCTCGTGCTCGCCCAGAAGGCGGCCGACGAGGCCGTCGCCGACGCGCGCTCCCAGGCGCAGCGAATCGTCGGTGACGCCGAGGCGCATTCGAAGGAGCTCGTCAACCGGGCCGAGACCCGCGCCGCGGAGATCGCGGAGAACGAGCGTCGCAAGCTCGAGGAGGACATCGGCCGCCTCCAGAACGCGCGCGACACGCTCAACGCCGACGTCGACGCCCTCGAGCGTTTCGAGCAGGAGTACCGCGACCGGCTCCGTCACACGATCGAGGCCGAGCTCGACCTCCTCGGGCAGACGTCCTCGGGCGCGCTCGAGCGTCCCGCCATCCACGACGTCGAGCTGCCCGCTGCGACGACCACGAGCTGGGCCGCGGCGCCCGCAGCTGCGCCCGCCGAGCCCGAGGGTTCGTGGTCCGCGTCGCAAGAGGGTGTCGTCGCGAGCCCGCCGGCGGCGCCGCCGACCGCGGGTGCACCGACCGTGCACATCGAAGCCGTCCCCGCGGGCGACGCGGCCTGGGACCCGGCTCCGGCCGGCGGCTGGGCGGACGCCCCGACCGCGGGCGTGGTCGACGACTCCGGAGACATCGCGCTGATCGACGACAGCGAGCAGCACGGTGACAGCCTCGACGACGACGCGTTCTTCGCGTCCCTGCGTGAGGCCGTCCGTGACGACGCACCGCTCAACGACGGTGGTGTCGCGGGCGTGGGCGACGACGACTCGGCGTTCTTCGACCAGGACGACACCGACGAGCACCGTCGCCTGTTCAAGCGCCGCCGCTAGCCCGAGACGCGTCGTCATCCATCACCAACGCTGACCCACACCGAGCGTCAGGCCGCCGCCTCACCGGGTGGGGCGCGCAGGCTCCACGTCCCGTCGTGGTGATCTTCGATCGCGTGATCGCGGTCGTGATCAGGTGGTGGTGTCTCGTCGCAGAGGTTGCCGAGCTCGCGGTAGGTAGTGCGGTGCGAGTTCGTCGAACTCGAGGGTGTGGTGCCGTTCCAACCTGATGGGTCGGTCGCAGCCGCGGACCTTGCAGGTCTGGTCGCGCTCGGCGATCGCGATCTTCAAGGCCGTGGGGACGTGGCGGGTGTTGCTGACGACGGTCTGGACGTCGACGCCGTCGGTGATCACGAGCTGGAGCAGCCCGTGCGAGAGGATCTCGCTCGGCGTGGGCCACGGGCACCGGTCCGACGCCGGGGATCTCGCACATCTCGCCGGGCTCGGTGCGACCTCGCAGCAGTGCGGGGAGGTCGACGCCGGACTCGGACGGCGTCCGGCCGGGGCTTCTTGGCGTTGCCGGAGCCTGATTCGGCGAGGTCGATCATGGCGTCGAAGCGGTAGGCGTCGGGCTGCTCGTGCTCACCGGCGAGTCGGGCTTCCTCGAAGCGCTTCCGGGTCGAGGGGCTCGAGTGCGTGGAGGATCTTGGCGACCTCCTCGGTCGGGCCCGAGAACTGCCCGCGGGTCGCGAACCCCTCGGTCCAGGTGCGGAGGTGGCGATCGCGCCGGGCCCGTCGACGGGCTTCGATCTCGTCGCACGCGGCCGCGATCACTCGTTCACGCTCGGCCCGCAGCTCGCGCATCCCGGACCGCTGCGCAGTCGTGAGGAGGCGCCGCTCCGCCGAGGGGTCGGCCGCGGCGCCGGCCGTGACATGGGCGGCCTGCTGGAGCGAGAGCTCCCCGGACCGGAGCTGCTCCTCGGTCGCCGGCAGCTCGGCGAGCCGGGTCGTGGTGGCAAACGTCTCGCGGGCCGAGCTCTCGGACGATCCGGTCGCCTCTGCCAGCCACTGCTCGGGCGACGCAGCGTGCGACCGGCTCCGCCACGCGTTCGTCTCGGCTGCACGCGCGGCGAGCAGTGCGGTGGCGGTGTCGAGGAGCTTGGCGCCCTCCGCGGCGGCCTCGGCGAGGCGCGCGGCGTCGCGGCCTTCGAGGCGCGCGGGGTCGAGGTCGGCCACGGCTTCTCGTGCCAGATCTCTGACCTGCTCGATCTTGAACATGGCCTCACGATGACAGGGGGGTGTGACACTTACCCCCCGAATCGGGGCGAGTCGCGAAGATTTCTTCGAACTTCTTCTGGGTCCCGCATCGCGTCACACGATGTGTACGCGAGTGTCGCGTGCGACCGCCTCAGACGACGGTGAGCGTGGCCGCGAACTGCTGGCCGTCGACATCGAGGCGGGTGGCGTCGGCCGGTGCGTCGGCGAGCGCGAACACCGCCCACTCGGTCGCGAGCACCTCGGCGGCGATGTCGTTCCCGTGTGCGACGGCAGATTCCGCGATCGCGTCATCCGCGTACAGCGCGACCCGGATGCGGTCCGAGAGCGCGAGGTCGAGCGCCTTGCGGTGGTCGTTGATCGCGCGCACGAGCTCACGGGCCAAGCCCTCGCGGCGCAGGTCGTCGTCGAGCGTGATGTCGAGGGCGACGGCGTAGCCACCCTCCTCGGCGAGCACGAGCTCCTCGTGGGCGACGGCGCGCACCTCGATGTCGTCGGCGCCGATCTCGATCGCGTCGCCGTCGAGCTCGAGCCGGTACACGCCGTCGGTTGCCAGCGCGTCGGAGACGGTCCGGCCGTCGACTGCGGCCAGCGCGGCCTTCACCTTTGGCATCAGCGGGCCGACGCGAGGGCCGAGGGCCCGGAAGTTCGGCACGACGTCGTAGTCGAGGAGGCCGGTGAGGTCCCGGATCGCCTCGACCTCCTGCACGTTGAGCTCCTCGGCGACCTCGGCGACGAGCTCGTCCGGGAGGGCGCCCGTGTCGGGCGCCAGCACCAGGGCCCGGCGCAGGGGCTGACGCACCCGGATCTTGGCGTCCGTGCGCACGGCGCGGCCGAGGGTGACGATCTGGCGGACGGCCTCCATCGCCGTCTCGAGATCGGGGTCGATCGCGCCGTCGTCGACCGCAGGCCAGTCGGCCAGGTGGACCGACGCTCCGGTACCACCGAGGTTCCCCCACAGCTCGTCGGCGACGAACGGGCACAAGGGAGCGAGCAGGAGCGCCACCGTCGCGAGCGCCTCGTGCAGCGTGGCGTGCGCCGCCGGATCCGACGACTTCCAGAACCGGGACCGCGACCGGCGCACGTACCAGTTGGACAGGTCGTCGACGACTCGTTCGAGGGCTTGCGCGGCCCGCAGTGCGTCGAAGCCGTCGAGGGCCTCGGTGACCTCGCGCACGGTCGCGTGGACTCGTGAACGGGCCCACCGGTCCATCGCATGGGTCGGGGCCGCCGCAGGCCTCGCGCCGGGTTCCCAGCCGTCGAGCGACGCGTAGGTGACGAAGAAGGAGTAGGTGTTCCAGAGCGTCAGGAGGAATCGGCGGGTCGCCTCGTCGATCATCCGCTCGTCGATGCGGCGGTTGGTCCAGGGCGAGCCGGCGGAGAAGAAGTACCAGCGCAGCGCGTCGGCGCCGCGCGTGTCGAGGATGGTCCACGGGTCGATGACGTTGCCGCGCGACTTCGACATCTTCTGACCGTCGCGGTCGACGACATGCGCGAGACACACCACGTTCCGGTACGGCGACTCGTCGAACACGAGCGTGTTCACCGCGAGCAGCGAGTAGAACCAGCCGCGCGTCTGGTCGATCGCCTCGCAGATGAAGTCGGCGGGGAAGCGGTCGGCGAACCCTTCCTCGTGCTCGAACGGGTAGTGCAGCTGCGACGCGGGCATCGCGCCGGAGTCGAACCACGCGTCGAGCACCGGCAGGACCCGCTCGGCCCGCTCACTGCACTCGGGGCAGTCGATGGTGATCTCGTCGACGGCTGGGCGGTGCAGGTCGAGGTCGGCCAGGTCGCGGCCGGCGAGCGCGGAGAGCTCGGCGACCGAGCCGACGCAGGTGTCGTGGCTGCACGCGGTGCACCGCCAGATGGGGAGCGGGGTGCCCCAGAACCGGTCGCGCGAGAGCGCCCAGTCCACGTTGTTCTCGAGCCAGTCGCCGAAGCGCCCGTGCTTGATGTGCCCGGGATGCCAGCCGATGCGCTCGTTCTCCCGGAGCATCTCGGCGCGTCGGTCCGAGGTGCGCGCGAACCATGTGGGCTTGGCCCAGTAGATCAGCGGGGTCGAGCACCGCCAGCAGTGCGGGTACGAGTGTGTGTAGTCGACGACCCGCTCGAGGATGCCGGCGTCGCGCAGCGAGTCGATGATCGCCGCGTCGGCGTCCTTCACGAACTGGCCCTCGTACTCGGGGATCGAGGAGTCGAAGCGCGCGGCGGCGTCCACGGGGTTGAGCACCGGGAGGCCCTCACGCTCACCGACCTCCCGGTCGATCTCCCCGAACGCAGGTGCGAGGTGCACGATGCCCGAGCCGTCCTCGACGGTCACGAAGTCGGCGAGCACCACCCGGTTGGCGTCGGGCGTGATCGGCAGCATGCCGAAGGGTCGGACGTAGTGGCGCCCGACGAGGTCGGCGACCGGGACCTCGGCCACGACCTCGGCATCGTCGCCCAGGACCGCGGTGGCCCGATCCGCGGCCACGACGAGGTCGCGACGGCCGTCGGCCCCACGGACGCGCACGTACCGCACGTCGGGCCCCACCGCCGCGGCGACGTTCGAGAGCAGGGTCCAGGGCGTGGTCGTCCACACCAGGAGGTCGAAGTCGGCATCGGTCACGGGGAAGCGCACGTACACCGAGGGTTCGGTGACGTCCTCGTAGCCCTGCGCGACCTCGTGGCTCGAGAGTGCAGTGCCGCAGCGCCCGCAGTACGGGACGACTCGGAAGCCCTCGTAGATCAGCCCCTTGTCCCACATCCTGCGCACGTGCCACCAGACGCTCTCGATGAAGGTGTTGTCGAGCGTCCAGTACGCGTCGTCGGTGTCGATCCACATCCCGATCCGCGCGCTGAGCGCTTCGAAGTCGTCGACGTAGCGGTGCACCGACTCTCGGCAACGCTCGTTGAACGCGGCGATGCCGTACTCCTCGATCTGCTGCTTCCCGCTGAACCCGAGCTCCTTCTCGACCTCGAGCTCGACCGGCAAACCGTGGCAGTCCCAGCCACCCTTCCGGGTGACGTGGCGGCCCCGCATGGTGTGGAAGCGGGGGTACAGGTCCTTGAACACCCGGGCCCACGCGTGGTGGATGCCGGGCCGGCCGTTCGCGGTCGGCGGACCCTCGTAGAACACCCACTCGGGCGCGCCCTCGCGGCGGCGCAGGCTCTCGCGGAACACGTCGTCGTCCGCCCAGCGGCGGAGCACCTGCGCTTCGAGCGCGACGAGATCGAGGTCCTTCTCGACCGGAGCGAACGGCACGGCTGCGAGCGTACGTGGTGACGCCTCGAACGGCGGCACCATTGCCGTCCGACGGCCCGGCCGCGGCGTTCGCGCGGGCGTCACGGGCGCCGTTGGAACCGGGTGTGCGTGGGTTGTACGATCCGTCGCTCCCCGGGCCCCCCGTGCCCGGCCCCGAGACTGGAAGGGACGACCATGGCCGGGGCCATCAGCAAGTCCTCCGGCGCGCGCGCCGGCACGAAGGCCACCCGCAAGGCGGCCTCGACGCGCACGAAGACGCCCGCGAAGGCGGCGAAGAGCACGAAGGCAGCCAAGGCGCCCGCCAAGGCGACGAAGAGCACGAAGACCGCCAAGGCGCCCGCGAAGAGCACGAAGAGCACGAAGAGCACGAAGGGCACGAAGGCGCCGGCCAAGAAGGCGCCCGCGAAGGCGGCGAAGAGCACGAAGACCGCCAAGGCGCCCGCGAAGACCGCGAAGGCGCCGGCCAAGAAGGCATCCGCCAAGGCGACCAAGGGCACGAAGACCGCAGCGGTCGCGGCCAAGACCCCGGTCAAGGCGGCCCCGGCGAAGGCGGCACCGGTCAAGAAGAAGACCACGGTGACCTGCCCGCTCTCGGGCTTCGAGGTCACGCCCACGTCGCCGAACCTCTCCGACAAGACGGTTGCCCGGCTCCGCAAGAAGCTGCTCGAGGAGCAGGAGCGGATCCAGGGTCAGGCCGACGAGCTCGCGGCCGAGGCCGAGCAGCTCGCCCGGGACCGCGAGGGTGGCGACACCCAGTTCGACGAGGAGTCCGGCGACGGCGACACCGTGAACGTCGAGCGGGAGCGCGACCTGCTGCTCTCCGCATCGGCACGCCAGGTCGTCGACGAGATGACCGACGCGCTCACCCGGATGAAGAAGGGCACCTACGGCGTCTGCGCGCCCGCGGGTCGGCGCCTCCCGCTCGAACGGCTCGAAGCGATCCCGTGGGCGAACGTGTGCGTCGACTGCAAGGCGCGTGCCGAACGGCGACGCTGACCCGGGCGACGACGTCCCCCCGCCGGATCCGGCAGACGCGGGGCGACGGCGGGCGCTGCTGGTCGCCGCCATCGTCGTCGGGGTGGTGGTCCTCGATCAGCTCACGAAGGTGTGGGCGGTCGAAGCGCTCGCCGACGGACCGACGTCGGTCATCGGTACCGACCTCCAGCTCCACCTGAGCCGCAACACCGGCGGTGCCTTCAGCCTGTTCCAGGGCATGACGCCGATCTTGGCGGTGCTGGCGATCTTGCTCGTCGTCTTCCTCATGCGCGCCGCGCAGCGCACGGACAACACGGTGGCCGTCGTCGCGCTCGCCCTCGTGCTCGGTGGCGCGCTCGGGAACCTGTGCGACCGGATCTTCCGCTCGCCTGGCTTCCTCGAGGGTGCGGTCGTCGACTTCGTGCGCGTCGGGAGCTTCCCGACGTTCAACGTCGCCGACGGTGCGATCACCATCGGCGCGATCCTGCTCATCGGTTGGAGCCTCTTCGGCGGCCGGTTCGAACGCGATGAGGCGACGGCCCCATGAGGGACCAGGAGCCGATCGTGGTCCCGGAGGCGCTCGCGGGCGAACGGCTCGACCGCGCCGTGTCGCTCCTCACGGGTTGGAGCCGGGCCGAGGTCCAGCACCTGATCACCGACGAGGAGGTGCTCGTGGGTGGGCAGCCCGCGCTCAAGAGCCACCGCCTGGTCGCCGGGGAGATCGTCGAGCTGCTGGGTGCTCCGACGCCTCCCGAGCTCCCGGGGCCCGAGTCGATGCCGCTCGACCTCCGCTACGAGGACGACGACGTGGTCGTCCTCGCGAAGCCGCCCGGGCTCGTCGTGCACCCCGGCCCCGGTCACGCGCACGGCACGCTCGTGCACGGGCTGCTCGATCGCTACCCCGAGATCGTGATGGTCGGGGACCCCGCGCGCCCCGGGATCGTGCACCGACTCGACCGTGACACCAGCGGACTGATGGTGGTCGCACGCACCGAGCGGGCTGCGGATGCGCTGATCGAGGCACTCGCGGCCCGAGACGTCGAGCGGCGCTACCTCGCGCTGGTCGCCGGAACCTTCGAAGCGCCGCGCGGCGTCGTCGACGCGCCGATCGGTCGCTCGACGCGCCAACGCACCCGCATGGCGGTCCGGGAGGCCGGGCGTCCCGCCCGGACCGGATACGAGGTGCGCACCGCCTGGGCCGATCCCGAGGTCTCGCTCGTCGAGTGCCGGCTGGAGACGGGCCGGACCCACCAGATCCGGGTCCACCTCGCGGCGATCGGACACCCGGTGGTGGCCGATGCGGCCTACGGGGGCCGACGGCTGCCTCAGGGCCCCGAGCGGCCCTTCCTGCACGCTCACGCGCTCGCCTTCGCCCATCCGGTCACGGGGGAGCGCCTGGCCTTCGAGGACCCGCTGCCGCCGGACCTGGCCGAGGCCCTGACCGCGCTCGGCCCGCCGGGGGAGTGATCCCACCGACGGGCCGTCGCTGTTCTGGGCTTCTTTGGGGCACCGATACGGATTCGGTACGCCCACGAACCTAGGCCCGGGCACCCCAGGACCAGCCGAGGCCTTCCCCAGCAGCAGGTAAAGGTTTTCCGGGTCAAGCGGTCCCGGCAGCATGCCGACCTTCTGGGGCATGCGGGTACTCCTCGTCGAGGACGATCAGGCCATCGCGTCCCCTCTGGTCCGGGGGCTCGAGCGTGAGGGGTTCGCGGTTCGGCACTGCGAGTCGGGGGCCGACGCCCTGGTGGCCTTCGATGCCGAAGCGAGCGACGTGGTGCTGCTCGACCTGGGGCTGCCCGACATCGACGGCTTCGACCTCTGCCGCGACCTGCGGTCGCGCTCGGACGTCCCGATCATCGTCGTCACCGCGCGCGGCGACGAGATCGACCGCGTCGTCGGCCTCGAGCTCGGTGCCGACGACTACGTCGTGAAGCCGTTCGGCCTCCGTGAGCTCGTGGCGCGCATCCGGGCGGTGACGCGCCGCGCGTCGGGGCGTGCGGACGTGGAGGACCACGGCGTCGAGTCCGACGGTCCCGACGACGCCACGCTGCGGCTGCAGGTGGACCGCCGGACGCGTCGGGTCGTCGTCGACGGGAACGAGGTGTCGCTCACGCCCAAGGAGTTCGACCTGCTCGCGCTGCTCGCCCAGGATCCGGGAGCGGTCTGCAGTCGGCAACAGATCCTCGACGAGGTGTGGGATCCACACTGGTACGGACCGACGAAGACGCTCGACGTCCACATCGGCAGCCTCCGACGCAAGCTCGGCGACCCGCAGTGGATCGAGACCGTGCGCGGCGTCGGCTACCGGTTGCGTGAGGACGGAGCCCGGGTGTGAGGCGACGCCTCCTCATCTCGTACCTGTCCTTGACGGTGTTCGTGCTGCTCGCGCTCGAGCTGCCGCTCGGGCTGTCGTTCGCGAACGCCGAGCACCGTCGACTCACGGGACAGGTGCAGACCGACGCGTACGCACTCGCGCTCCGGGTCGGTGAGGCCATGGCCGACACGCCCGCGCCGGACGTGCTGCAACATCTCGCCAACTCCTTCCATCGCCAGACCGGGTTGCGCGCCGTCGTCGTCGACGCAGCGGGAAGCGCCGTCGCGGCATCGGGACCACACGAGCCGGCGGTCGGCACCGACCTGAGCGGGATGGCGGAGATCGCGGCCGCGGCCCGTGGTCGGCAGACGACGGCCGACCGCGTGGTGCGATCCGAGGACGTCCTGAGCACGACGGTGCCGGTCGTCTCGAGCAAGAGTGCCGTCGGCGCGGTGCGCGTGTCGGCGTCGCTCGCAGTCGTCGCCCAGCGGACCCGCGAGCACTGGTTGCTGTTGGCCGGGCTCGGCGGCGTGGTCGCGATGGTGGTCCTGCTCGTGAGCACCCTGCTGGCGCGCTCGTTCACCCGTCCACTCGCCGAGCTGGACGCGAGCGCCGCACGACTGGGCGAGGGCGACCTGGCCGCGCGCGTCAGGGTCCCGGACGACCCGCCCGAGCTGCACGGCCTCGCTCGTTCGTTCAACGCGACCGCGGCGCGCCTCGAGACGCTCGTGCTCGCGCAGCAGGCGTTCGTCGCCGACGCGTCGCACCAGCTCCGCACGCCCCTCACCGCCTTGAGCCTCCGCCTCGAGAACCTCGAGGAGGAAAGCTCGGACTTCCGGCTGGAGGACCTCCAGGGCGCCCGCACGGAGGTGCAGCGCCTGGCTCGCCTCGTCGACGGCCTGCTCACGCTGGCGCGGGCCGAGGACGCGACCGCCCCGACCGCGAACGTCGACGTGGCGTCCGTGCTCGCGGGACGCAGGAACGCGTGGGAGCCCGTCGCGGCAGAGCGGGGAGTAGAGCTCCAGGTGGACCGCGAGGCACCCGACGTGCGCAGCGTGCCGGGTCGCCTCGAGCAGATCCTGGACAACCTGATCAGCAACGCCCTCGACGTCGCCCCGGCGGGCAGCGCGGTGACCGTCCGCGCTCGCCGGGACGGCGCGCAGGTGCGCGTGGAGGTCGGCGACGGCGGGCCCGGGATGACGCCCGAGCAGCGCGCCCGGGCGTTCGACCGCTTCTGGCGGGCCGAGCCGAGCCGGCGCGACCGCGGGGGCTTCGGGCTCGGGCTGGCGATCGTCGGTCGTCTGGTCGCGGCCGACGGCGGCACCGTCGAGCTCACCGACGCGCCGCAGGGTGGGCTCGCGGTGGTGCTGCGTCTCCCCGCGGCGCCGGCCAGCATCCCGCTCGGGCCGGTCACCGTCACTGCCTGATCTCGCAGCGGCCGGATTCAGCAGCGATACGGCTCGATCCCGGCGAGCGGCACGCTCTGCCCGTCGGCGTCCACGAGCAGCCCGGTCGCATCGTTCCGCTGCAGGACGGCACTCGCGGCCGAGACGTCGGGTGCGAGGAACGCGGCCTTGGCCAGCGCTTCGGCGTCCCGGGCCCGACCGGCGACGACCGTGGCCGCGAGCCACGGCACCTCCGCGGGGGCGCCGGTCCGGGGGTCGATGACGTGATGGTACGAACGGTCGCCGCGCTGCCAGGTGCGACGCCGGCGGCTGGTCGTCGCGATCGCGCCCTCGGCGATCGAGAGGCGCGGGCGGTCGTCGGCCTCCTCGACCTCCACCACCCAGCCGTCGGCCTGGGCGTCCGGGCGCGGTGGCGTGCCGATCGCGCGCAGGTCGCCTCCGAGGTTCACGCAGACGCCGGTCGCACCCGCGGCGATGAGCTCCTCGGCGACGACGTCGGCCGCGAATCCCTTCGCAACACCCCCGAGATCGAGGGTCACCCCTCCGGGGAGCCGGACCGACCGCACGATCGGGTCGAGCACGATGTCGGCGCATCCCGGGGCGGGCCCGACGGGTGGGGCGTCGAGCGCCGGACCGTCGCTCGGCACCGTCCCGAAGTCGCGGTCGTAGCCGGCCGCGACCACCGACGGCGCCACCGTCGGGTCGCACGCGCCGTCGGTGCGCTGCCAGGCACCGACCGCGTGCTGGAGGAGCTCGAAGGTGATCGGTGCGACCATCACCGGCGCGCCCGCGGCCGCGTTCAGCCGGCACAGCTCGCTCTCGGGACGGAACCGGCTCCACCGGGCCTCGAGCTGCTCGAGCCGCGCGAACGCGCGGACGCCGAGGTCGGCCGCGAAGGCGGCACCCGACGCGTCGTCGACCACGACGATCACATGGACGTCGGTGCCCATGGCCCGGGCCGTGGACTCGTGCGCGGGCACGTCCGCGGTCAGCGGGTCGGGACTGCGGGGGTCGGGTGGCCCACGCGCGTCTGCTCGACGAGGTCCGCGAGGGTCACCCGCTCGAGCACGAGGCGCATCTCCTCGGACACCCCGAACCAGACCTCCTGGAGGACGCAGTGCCCCTCGCAGTGGTCGTGCTCGCCGACCACCGTGACGAGCGGACCCTCGACCGCGCCGAGGATCTCCGCGAGGGTGATCTCCGAAGCGGGACGAGCCAGGACGTAGCCGCCGCCGACGCCGCGCTTGGACCGAACCAGACCCGCACCTTTGACCGCGAGGAGGATCTGCTCCAGGTAGGGCTGGGGGAGCGTGGTTCGTTCCGCGATCTCCTTGACCGACGTCGGCCGGTCGGATTCGTGCAGCGCGAGGGAGAGGAGCGCCCGGGCCGCGTAGTCGCCGCGTGTGGACACCTTCATGACGTCGCCATGGTCGCGCACGAACGGGACTCCCGGCGACACGCCTTCCCGGGCGTGGCCCCACGTGGCGGGGCCTCGCGGGCGTGCGGGGGAGGCCTGTGTAGCCTGCGCGAATGACCGAGGAGCCCGTCGTTCCCACCTACGACGGGCCCGGGCTGGCGTCCCTCGTCCCCGCGCTGCTCGGTGCCACACGGGTCGACTGGCTCCCGGAGCCGCTGGCGGGGGCCCGCAGCGTGGTCCTCCTCGTCATCGACGGCCTCGGCTGGGATCAGCTCCAGGCCCGGGGTGCAGCCTTGCCCACCTTCGTCGGGATGTCGGGGTCGGCCATCACCTCGGTCGCGCCGTCCACCACTGCTGCGGCGCTGACGTCCATCACCACCGGCGTCGCGCCGTCGCAGCACGGGCTGATCGGGTACCGCGTCCGGGTCGACGGGGCGACGCTCAACGCGCTCTCCTGGCACACGGAGGGGCGCAACCCGCCCGATCCCCGTTCGGTGCAGCGGCACGCGCCCTTCCGGGGCCGCGACGTCCCGGTCGTCACCAAGAGCGAGTTCCGAAACACCGGGTTCACCGAGGCCCACCTGCGCGGCGGGCGGCTCGAGGGGTGGCGAGCGGTCTCGTCGCTCGTCGAGCAGTGTCGCCGGCTCGTGATCGCCGGCGAGCCCTTCGTGTACGCGTACTACCCGGGCGTCGACGAGGTCGCGCACGCGCACGGGCTCGAGGACGGCTTCTTCGAGGCCGAGGTGCACTTCGCCGATCGACTCGTCGGCGACCTGCTGGAGGTCCTTCCCGGCGACACCGCGTTGGTCGTGACCGCGGACCACGGCCAGGTGGACCTGAACCCCGAGTCGTGGCTGGAGCTGGGGGACCTCGGCGAGCTGGTCGACGTGTGCTCCGGGGATGGACGGTTCCGGTACCTGCACGCGCGTCGGGGCGCAGCCGATGAGCTCCTCGCCGGCGCGCGTGCGCAGTTCGGCGCGTGCGCGTGGGTCCGGTCGCGCGACGAGCTGCTCCGTGACGGCTGGCTCGGGCCCGAGCCGCCGACCGTCGTCCGGCGGCGCCTCGGCGACGTCGTGCTCGCCGCTCGCGACGCGGTGGCGTTCGTCGATCCCGCGCTGCCGCGCGAGGCGATGCTCCGCTCGGCCCATGGTTCGCTGACCGCGGCGGAGATGGAGGTCCCGCTCCTCGCCGCCCGCGGCAGGGCCTGACCTCTCCCGGACCCGTCTCCCGGGCGCTGGGACCGCTCCCGGGGGGTGGCCGGCGCGACGCGCTATGTTCGAGCAGAACTACACCCGTGTGATTTCTCCACAGCCCTGTGGAAAAGCCCTGAGGAGCGCGTGACGGCGTGAGCAGGTCGTCGTGAGCAAGTCGTTCGTGCACCTGCACCTGCACACCGAGTACTCGATGCTCGACGGCGCAGCCCGGGTCCCCGACGTCATCGCCACCGCCGTGGCCGACGGCCAGCCGGCGGTCGGGATCACCGATCACGGCAACATGTACGGCGTCCTCGAGTTCTCTCGCGCCGCGCGCGACGCGGGCATCAAGCCGGTCATCGGCACCGAGGCCTACTTCGTCACCACGAGCCGCTTCGATCGCCCGCGCCGGGCGGAGCACGAGATCTTCCACCTCACGCTCCTGGCGCTCGACGCGACCGGGTACCACAACCTCATCAAGCTGTCGTCGTCCGCGTACATCGACGGGTACTTCTACAAGCCTCGCATGGACTTCGAGCTGCTCGAGCGCCACGGTGAGGGGATCGTCGCGACGAGCGGCTGCCTGGGCAGCGCGGTGTGCCAGGCCTTGCTGCGCGGCGACGACGACGGCGCCCGCGCGCTCGCCGGCCGCTTCCGCGATGTGCTCGGGCGCGACAACTTCTTCATCGAGCTGCAGGATCATGGGCTGCCCGAGCAGCACCGGGTGAACGTCGGCTTGCTCCGCATCGCGCGCGAGATGGGGATCGGTCTGCTCGCGACCAACGACAGTCACTACACCCACCGCAAGGACGCCGAGGCGCACGACGCGCTCCTCTGCGTGCAGACCGGGCGCACGCGTGACGACCCCAATCGGCTCCGCTTCGAGACCGAGGAGTTCTACCTGAAGACCGCGGCCGAGATGCGGTCGCTGTTCGGTGACTACCCCGAGTCGTGCGACAACACGCTGCTGATCGCCGAGCGTGCCGACGTCGAGCTCGAGTTCGGGAACGCGGTGCTCCCCACGTTCCCCACTCCCGCCGGCCACGACGAGGACTCCTACCTGCGCGAGCTCACGCTCGGCGGTGCACGCGAGCGCTACGGCGACGCGTTGGCCCCGCACGTCGCCGAGCGCATCGAGTACGAGCTCGGCGTCATCAAGACGATGGGGTTCTCGGCGTACTTCCTCGTGGTGTGGGACCTCGTGCGATACGCGCGCGAGGCGGGCATCCGAGTCGGACCCGGGCGGGGGAGCGCGGCGGGTTCGTGTGTCGCCTACTGCCTGAACATCGTCGACATCGACCCCATCCGCTACGACCTGCTGTTCGAGCGTTTCCTGAACCCGGGCCGCAAGCAGATGCCCGACATCGACATGGACTTCGACTCGCGCTACCGCGGCGACATGATCAAGTACGCGGCCGAGCGCTACGGCGAGGACCACGTCGCGCAGATCATCACCTTCTCGACGATCAAGGCCCGGGCCGCCGTGCGGGACGCAGCGCGCGTCCTCGGGTACCCGTACCTGATGGGCGACAAGATCGCGAAGCTGATGCCGCCGCTCATCATGGGACGCGACACGCCGTTGGCGGCCTGCCTCGAGAAGCAACCCAAGCACGAGGACGGCTACAAGATGGCCTCGGAGCTGCGGGACCTCTACGAGTCCGACCCGGAGGCCAAGCGCGTGGTCGACGTCGCCCGCGGGCTCGAAGGTCTGCGCCGCCAGGACGGCATCCATGCCGCGGCGGTGGTGATCACCCGCGAGCCGCTCACCGAGTACCTCCCGATCCAACGCAAGCCGCTCGCCGGCGGCGAGCTCGCCGACGCGCCGATCGTCACCCAGTACGAGATGCACGGCGTCGAGGACCTCGGCCTCCTCAAGATGGACTTCCTCGGGCTCAGGAACCTCGACGTCGTCGAGATCACGCTCGCGCTCGTCGAGGCGTCCACCGGCCGGCGCCCCGACATCGACCGGGTCGACCTGGAGGACGAGACCACGTTCGACATGCTCCGGCGCGGCGACACGATCGGGGTGTTCCAGCTCGAGGGCGGGCCGGTCCGCGCGCTCCTGCGATCGCTGGCGCCGACCCGGTTCGAGGACATCGCCGCGCTCGTCGCGCTCTACCGGCCGGGTCCGATGGCCCAGAACTGGCACAACGAGTACGCGGACCGCAAGAACGGCCGCAAGCCCGTCGACTACCCGCATCCGGACCTCGAGGAGATCCTCGCCCCGACCTATGGGCTGATGATCTACCAGGAGCAGCTGATGCGCGTCGCGCAGCGGCTTGCGGGGTACACGCTCGAAGAGGCCGACAACCTGCGCAAAGCCACCGGCAAGAAGATCCGGGAGCTGATCGCGAAGGAGCGCACCAAGTTCGTCGACGGCTGTGTCGCGCAGGGCCACGACCGAGCGTTCGGCGAGAAGATCTTCGACACGATCGAGCCGTTCGCCGACTACTCCTTCAACAAGTCGCACTCGGTCGGGTACGGCTACCTCGCGTACCAGACCGCCTACCTGAAGGCGAACTACCCGGTCGAGTACCTCGCCGCGCTGCTCACGAGCGTGAAGAGCAACAAGGACCAGACCGCGGTGTTCCTGAACGAGTGTCGACAGCTCGACATCGCGGTGCTCGTGCCCGACGTCAACGAGTCCGAGCAGGACTTCACCGTGCGCGAGCACGAAGGGCGTCAGGCGATCCGGTACGGGCTTTCCGCGGTTCGCAACGTGGGAACCGGCGTCGTCTCGCACATCGTGCAGGCGCGCACTGCCGAGGGCGGACCGTTCACCGACTTCCACGACTTCTGCGACCGGGTCGATCCCACCGCACTCAACAAGCGGATGGTCGAGTCGCTCGCGAAGGCCGGTGGCTTCGACTCGCTGGGCCACCCCCGCAAGGGGCTCGTCGACGTGCACGAGCAGATCGTCGAGGACGCGGTGGCGCGCCGGCGTCGCCGGGACCAGGGCAACTTCAGCTTGTTCGACCTCGAGGAGAACGCGCTCGGCACCGGCGACGGTGTCGACCACCAGCGGTTCGACATCCCGCAGACCGAGTACCCGAAGCCGCAGCGACTCGCCTTCGAGAAGGAGATGCTCGGTCTCTACGTGAGCGACCACCCGCTGCTCGGTGTGGAGCACGCGCTCCGACGTCTCGTCGACGGACCGCTCTCCGAGCTCCACGAGAAGGGGGAGGGCGACGTCTGCACGGTCGGTGGCATCGTCACCGGGCTGTCGCGCAAGTACACGAAGAAGGGCGATCTCATGGCGACCTTCTTCTTGGAGGACCTCGGTGCTGTGGTCGAGGTCATGGTCTTTCCACGCGTCATGGCGGAGCACGGCCACGTGCTGGAGGACGACGCCATCGTCACCATCCGCGGGCGCGTCGACCAGCGTGACGACCGGGCGAAGATCATCGCCCTCGACGTCACCAGCCCCGAGCTGACGGTCGACGACGGCGACGCCCCGGTCCGCGTGCGCGCCCGCCTCGCGGTCTTCTCCGACACGCGCGTCGCCGCGTTCAAGGACGTCCTGGTGCGGCATCCCGGGAACCGACCCGTGTTCGTCCACCTCGACCGGCCGGAGAAGACGACCGTCATCCGGCTCGGGGAGGAGTTCCGGGTCGAGGCGAGCAACGGCCTGTTCGCCGAGCTCCGCGAGCTGTTGGGCGCCGACTGCCTGCTCGTAGGGATCAGTCGCGCGACGTCTTGGACGCGCGGCCGGCGACCTTGCCGACCTGGTACGCGATCACGCCCACGATGACGTAGAGCGCGATCGCCACGAGGGACCGGGCGAGGGTCAGGACGGGCCAGAGCAGCACCCACGCCACGACGACGACTGCGGCGATCGCCACCAGCCGGAAGGCCCACGGCGCACGCGTGTCGTCGGGCATCGGTCGAGCGTATCCAGCATCCGGGGCCATGGCGACGGGCGAGGGAACGCGACCTCGACGTCGGGTTGGCGACCGGAGGCGTGCCATGCTTCGGGCCGTGGAGATCGGGGTGCTGGGGGCAACGGGGCCGGCGGGGAAGGGCCTTGCGGCCCGGCTCGCGAGCCTGGGCCATGAGGTCGTCGCGGGATCGCGCGACTCCGAGCGGAGCGCGGCTGCGGTCGAGGAGCTCTGGGGGCGCTGGGGCGACGAGGTCGCGACGCTGCGTCCGGGCACGAACGCCGAGGCCGCGGCCGCGCCGGACCTCGTGATCATCGCCACCGTGTGGGACGCTGCCGTCGAGACCACCCGCGAGTACGCGGACGTGCTGACGGGCAAGGTCGTCGTGTCGATGGCGAACGGCCTCGAGCGCGTCGGCAAGGAGTTCCACCCGGTGCTGCCACCCGAGGGATCGCTCGCCGCGGCGATGCAGGCGGCGGCGCCGGACGCCCGAGTCGTCGCCGCGTTCCAGCACGTCCCGGCAGCCGCCTTCGCGGCGCTCGACCAACCGCTCGAGAGCGACGTCATCGTGTGCGGCGACGACCTCGACGCCCGCGACGCCGTGCTCGGCCTCGTGCGGGGGATGCCCGACCTCCGCGGCTTCGACGGCGGTTCATCGGCGAACGCCGTCGGCATCGAGACCTTCGCGGCCTTGCTGTTGTCGATCAATGTCCGCTACAAGGGCAAGGGGACGCTGCACCTCACGGGTGTCGACAGCGGCTTCGCCCCACGCGGGCCGGCCCGATGAGCATCCGCATCTTCGACACCGCGCAGCGCAAGGTCGTGCCCTTCGAGCCCGGCCCGGTCGTGAGCATGTACGTGTGCGGGATCACACCGTACGACTCGACGCATCTCGGGCACGCGGCCACCTACCTCGCGTACGACCTCTTGATCCGCAGGCTCGAGGAGCTGGGTCACGAGGTGCGGATGGTGCGCAACGTCACCGACGTCGACGACTCGATCCTGCCCAAGGCGCGCGAGCTGGGGATCCCGTATCTCGAGCTCGCGGCATCGGAGCTGGAACGGTTCCGGTCCGACATGGATGCGCTCGGGATGCGGCCGGCGTACGCGGAGCCACGTGCGACGGAGTCGATCGACGGCATGATCGACATGATCAAGCAGCTCCTCGATTCGGATCATGCGTACCTCACGCACGGCACCGTGTACTTCGACGTCTCGACGTTCGATCGCTTCGGTGAGCTCTCGCACTACTCCGACGACTACATGGTCAAGCTGGCCCGTGCCCGCGGGGGCAAGCCGGACGATCCTCATCGGCGCGCCCCGCTCGACTTCGTGCTCTGGCAGCAGTCGCTCAGCGACGAACCGGCGTGGCGGGCACCGTTCGGGGTCGGTCGGCCCGGATGGCACGTGGAGTGCTCGGTCATGGCGATGCGGGCGCTCGGGCCCACCCTCGACCTCCACGGTGGCGGCACCGACCTGATCTTCCCGCATCACGAGTGCGAGATCGCGCAGAGCGAGAGCATCACGGGCAAGCCGTTCGCCCGGCACTGGATGCACTCGGCGATGGTGAGCTACGAGGGCGAGAAGATGAGCAAGTCGCTCGGCAACCTCGTGTTCGTCAGTGACCTCCTCGAGTCCGCGGATCCGCGGGCGATCCGCCTCGCGCTCATGCGCCACCACTACCGAGCGGGCTTCGAGTGGTACGACACCGATCTCGAAGAAGGCACCGCGCTGCTGCACCGACTCGTCGCTGCTGCCGGGCGTCCGTCCGGTCCGGACCCGGCACCCTTCGCGGCGCGGGTCCGGGACGCGATCGACGACGATCTCGACGCGCCGCGCGCACTCGAGGCTCTCGACGACCTCGCGAGCGCGATCCTCTCCGGCGGCGATGACCCGAGCGCGCCTGCGGTGCTCGGGGAGCTCGGCGAGCTCATCGGGGTCAGCCTCGATCCGGCGACCTGATTGCGCGTCGACAACTGAGCGCAGCCCGACGGGGCACCCCAGGTATCCTGCGGTCAGTGAGCGACTCGGATCAGTCCACCGTCACCATCACGCTGCCCGACGGCTCGACGCGGCCCGTCCCCAAGGGATCGACGCCGGGCGACCTCGCGACGTCGATCGGGAAGCGGCTCGGCAAGGACGCGCTGGCCGCGAAGCTCGACGGCGAGTGGGTCGACCTCGGACGTCCCCTCGACAGCGACGGACTGGTCGAGATCGTCGTCCCGGCATCGAGCGACGGTCGTGAGGTCCTCCGCCACTCGACGGCGCACGTGATGGCCCAGGCTGTCACCGACCTCTTCCCGGGGGCGCGCTACGCGATCGGGCCGGCGATCGAGGACGGCTTCTACTACGACTTCGAGCTGCCCGACGACGCGCACTTCAGCGACGACGACCTCGAGCGCATCGAGGCCCGCATGCGCGAGATCGTCGCCGAGGATCAGCCGTTCGTGCGCGACGAGGTCGGTCGCGACGCCGGGCTCGAGGTGTTCGCCGACCAGCCCTACAAGCAGGACATCATCGAGAAGGTCGACGCGTCGGAGGTCGGCGACGGCACGATCGTCAGCCTGTACCGCAATCCGCGGCCCGACGGCAGCACGTTCGTCGACCTGTGCCGCGGCCCCCACGTGCCGTCCACGAAGCGGCTCGGCGCGTTCAAGCTCACGAAGGTCGCGGGCGCGTACTGGCGCGGCGACGAGCACGGTCCGATGCTCCAGCGCGTCTACGGCACCGCGTGGGAGTCACCGAAGGCGCTCGCGGAGCACCTGCACCGCCTCGAGGAGGCCGAGCGGCGCGACCACCGTCGGCTCGGTGCCGAGCTCGACCTCTTCTCGTTCCCCCCGAGATCGGCGGCGGCCTCCCGGTCTTCCACCCCAAGGGGGCGATGGTCCGCAAGCTGATGGAGGACTACTCCCGGGCTGAGCACGAGGCGGGCGGGTACGAGTTCGTCTGGACCCCCCACCTCGCGAAGTCGACGCTCTACGAGACCTCGGGCCATCTCGAGTGGTACGCCGACGGCATGTACCCCCCGATGGAGATGGAGGGCGCGACCTACTACCCGAAGCCCATGAACTGCCCGGGGCACATGCTCATCTACAGGTCGCAGCAGCGTTCGTACCGCGACCTGCCGCTCCGGCTCTTCGAGTTCGGCACCGTGTACCGCTTCGAGCGGTCCGGCGTGATCCACGGGCTGACGCGCGTGCGGGGGATCACCCAGGACGACAGCCACATCTTCTGCACGCCCGAACAGCTCCCCGACGAGCTCGCGAGCCTCCTGGGCTTCGTGCTCCGGCTGCTGCGCACGTTCGGGCTCGGCGAGTTCGAGGCCGAGCTCGCGACCCGGCCGGAGAAGTACGTCGGCGACCCGGCGGCCTGGGACCAGGCCGAGGACGCGCTCCGACGTGCGCTCGGAGCCGCCGAGATCCCGTACGTCGTCGCGGAGGGAGAGGGTGCGTTCTACGCGCCGAAGATCGACGTGCACGTGCGCGACGCGATCGGTCGGCGCTGGCAGCTGTCGACCCTCCAGGTCGACTTCCAGCTCCCCGAGCGCTTCGACCTCGAGTACATCACGCCGGAGAACACACGGGCACGCCCGTGCGTGATCCACCGTGCACTGTTCGGATCGATCGAGCGGTTCTTCGGCATCCTCGTCGAGCACTACGCCGGCGCGTTCCCGACCTGGCTTGCTCCGGTGCAGGTGGTCATGCTCCCGGTCGCAGACCGGCACCACGCGTACGCAGCGCGACTCTCCGACCGACTGCAGGCCGAGGGCTACCGGGTCGAGCTCTACGACGCGCACGCCGACACGCTCGGCGCCCGCGTCAGGCGGGCCAAGACGGAGAAGGTCCCCTACGTGCTCGTCGTCGGCGACGAGGACGCCGAGACGGGGACGGTCGGGGTGAACCAGCGGGGGAGCGACTCGCCCGAGCGCGGCGTCACGGTCGACGACTTCGTCGACCGCCTCGCCGCCGAGGTCACCAGCCGCGCATGACGTCCCCCTGATGACGGGCGGCGGATGACGCTCGACCGACTGTGGGCCGGCTGGCGCGCGTCGTACATCGACGAGGTCGTCGCGGCGCCGCCGCGTGACGAGTGCCTGTTCTGTGCGCTCGCCGCGGCTCCCGATGATGAAGCGCTCGTCGTCGCCGCGCGACGAGGCGACGTTCGCGGTCCTGAACGCGTATCCGTACACGTCCGGCCACGTGATGGTGGCGCCGGTGCGGCACGAGGCCGAGCTGGACGGGCTCGATGACGCCGAAGCGCGCTCGTTGATGGCGATGATGCAACGGGCGACCACGGCCGTGCGCGCCGCGTACACGCCCGAAGGGATGAACGTCGGGTTGAACATCGGTCGCGCGGGCGGCGCCGGCGTTCCGGGGCACCTCCACGTGCACGTGCTCCCGCGCTGGGCCGGCGACACCAACTTCATGACCTCGGTCGCGGAGACCCGCGTCCTGCCCGAGCCGCTCGCAGCGACGCTGGAGAAGCTCCGGGCCGCCTGGCCGAGCTAGGCGTCGACGGGGACCGGGTCTGCGACCGGTTCGGGGTCGACCGGCTCGATCCTGGTCGTACGGGCCGCCTTGCGGATCGCGACGACCATCGCGAGCACCGCGATGCCGTAGGCCACCCAGCCGGTCCAGAATGCGGCCGCGATCCCGAAGAAGAGCGCGATGGCCATCCCGAACACCGAGGCGCACACCGACGTCGCGCCGTTGATGCCCCACAGGAACGAGGTGGGCGCGTTCGGGTGGGTCGACGCCATGCGCATGCCGATCGCGAGCGGCATCCCCATGACCAGACCGATCGGCATGAGGAGCGCGATCGCAACGAGGATCCGCACGGGCGTGGTCGCGCTCGCGGCTGCGTCCGTGATGAGGACGGTCGCAGCCCCGAAGACGGCGAGGACGGCGAGGAGCACTCCGAGGGATCCGTACAACGTGCGCTTGTCGTCGACGTTCACGATGCGTTCGCTCACCATCGAGCCCACACCGCTGAAGAGCAGGATCGAGAACAGCACGATGACGAGCGCGTAGATCGGATGGCCGAGGAAGACGCTGAGTCTGAGCACCTGGGAGAACTCGACGAGCAGGAACCCGAGCCCGATGCCCGCGAAGTAGATGTAGAAGGGGGTCATCCCCTTGTGCGAGTCGCGCTTGGTCGTGAGCAGCAGCGGGATGCCGATGAAGAGCATCGTGAGCACCAGCACGGCGAGCGCGAGCAGCCCCAGCACCTTCACCGGCCGGGTGACGCGAGGGTCGTCGAGACCCTTGCCCTCGACCAGGTTGTCGAAGTTCGCCATCTGGAAGAAGAACGGCCGGTTGTCGGTCGGGGCCGCGATGTCCTCGTCGAACGCCTCCAGGCCCTTGTCGGGTCCGCCGGGTCGCGCGAGTCCGGCCCACTCCGGTCCGATCGCGGTGTCGGGCGTGAGCACGGCCGGGAACTGCAGATCGCCGGTGACCTTCGACATCTTCGCGATGTCGGCCGCGGTGAAGGGCTTGTTGGGCGACACGAGCACGGTCGCGACGGTGAAGCCCTTCGAGAGCGGTGAGTGGTACACGAGGATGTGGTCGCGCGGGTTCTTCACCCCGTGCTCGGTGAGCGCCTGGGAGGCCAGGGCGACGGTCCGGTAGGTCTCGAGTGGCTTGAGGTCCCCCAGCTGGTACCAGCGCGACACCGACAGCACGCCGTCGGGGGTGAGGCGGTTGAAGAACGTGTCCCACGCCTCGGTCGTGTACAGCGAGTTCTCCGACAGCGCGAACGCGCCGGCGGTCGTGGCCGCGAAGGTGTCGATGAGAGAGATCTCGATGACGTCGTACTTGTTGTCGGTGCGGGTGAGGTAGCTGCGGGCCTCGTCGTTGACGAGCGTGACGCGGGGATCCGTGGCGATGTGGCCGGTGAAGTCGGCGAACGGGCCTTTGATGAGCTCGAGGATCTTGCCGTTGATCTCGACGCCGGTCACCGACTTCTGCTTGAACTCGAGGGCCGACAACACGTCGCGCCCCCGCCGACGCCGATGACCAGCACCTTCGAGTGCGGACGGAGGTAGTGCACGAGGTTGGTGATGTCGTACCGCAGGAAGTCGGTCTCGTGGTCGTCACCGGAGTACCCGGTCAGGTTGGTCCCGGCGATGCTGTCGATGCCGACCTCGAGCTGGCGGACGCGCTCCGACGGCGGGAGGGTGGTGCTCAGCCCCCACCCGAATGGGGTGGACGGCAGGTCGGGGTTCCCGGCGATCGTCACTCGTGAGAACGAGTTCCACGTCTCGTAGATGTAGTTCGAGTCCTCGACCCCCTTCGTCCAGACGATCGAGATCGGCGCGACGCCATCGCGTGCTCGAAGCGCGTTGAAGACCGCGAGGCTGCCGAGCAGCACCACGACGAGCACCGCGGCGCCGACCGCGCGTGCCTGGCCGGCGCGAAGCGCGAAGAAGAGGCTGCCGACCCCGGCGAGCGCGGCGACGGCGATGAGCGCGCTCGGGCCGTCGATCGTGTTGAAGACCACGGCGAGCAGCAGGCAACCGATGCCGGCACCGAGCAGGTCGACCGCGTACAGGCGGTTGATGCGGTTGGGGAAGCGTGTGAGCGCGAGGCACACGACGATCCCGCTCAGGACGAAGGGCACCGAGGCGATCGCGCAGGTACCGACGACCGAGAGCACGCCGTTGAACGACCACGTGACGTCGAAGCGGATCGAGAGCTGGATCGCGAGGCAGACCGGGATCGAGACCGCGAACAGGATCGCCGCGAGCCACATGCGTTGCGGCACCCGGTCGTCGGGGAACAGCTTCGGCGCGAGGTAGACGAGCAGCGCACCGGCGGTGAGCCCGAACAATGCGAGCGAGATCGCCACGAACGCGAAGTGGTAGAAGGTCGTGACGCTGAAGATGCGCGTCAGCCCGATCTCGTACATCAGGGTCGCGAGCGTGATCATGAACAGCCCCGCGTACGTCGACCACCGCACGCGCGGAGCGGCCGCGACGCCGTCGCCCGGCGCCGCCGTGTCGGTCACGCTGTCCTGACCGGTCTCCCCCCGAGGCACGGGGGGCACCCTAATTCTCAGCGGACACCCAGCCGGGGCACCGGGTCGGGGTCGCGCCGAGGCGACGGCCTAGCCTCGCTCCCGTGGCCGAGGAACCCATCGTCTCCAGGGCGTCGTCCGACGCGGGCATCACCGAGACGACCGGCGACGAGCTGCCCGCCGAGCTCGACGTCACCGCGTACGTCGGGCCGTACCTCTTCCCCGACATCCGGCGCCGCCGCATCGCCGGCTGGATCCACGTGGTCATCGGCGGCCTCTCGCTCGCGGGCGGCGTCGACAGCGGGAACGCGGGGCTGATCGGTGCGGGCATCTTCCTGCTCCTCGTCGCCGGGTACCACTTCCTCGCGGCATGGCCCCTCGAAGATCGACCAGACCGAGGCGCTCGCCGTCGCGAGCCGCACCGTCGGGTTCCCGGTGGGCCACGCCTCCGCGCAGCTCGGGTGGCGGGGCCTGCGGTCGCGTCCGTCGTGGCGGGTCCTCGTCTACTCGGCCGACTCGCCGCCGAAGATGCGCGGCCTCGTCGGAGCTCGACGCCGTCGATGCCGAGGTGATCGGGGAGTACACCGAGCCCAACCCCGAGGACTGGGCACTCGAAGGCGACGCGCGACGTACGGACTCGGGACCCGAGCCCGGTGCCGATCACCGCGCGCCGGGTCAGCGCCAGCGGCGCTCGGCCTGCAGTCGAACCGAGTGCTCCCGACCGACTCCTACGCGTGCACGAGGCCGAGATGCGGTCGGCGAGGTGCGCGGGTACCGGGTCGTAGTGCGAGTGCGTGATGGCGAACCGGCCGCGCCCGGCGGTGAGTGACCGCAGGTCGATCGAGTAGCGGAGCACCTCCGACGTCGGGACGAACGCCACGATCTCGAACTCGCCGTTCCCGGCCGAGCTCGAGCCCTGGATGCGCCCGCGCTTGGCGTTGAGGTCGCCCATCACGTCACCGTGGTTGGCCTCGGGCGCGGTCACGACGAGCTCGCTGATGGGCTCGAGCAGGATCGGGCCGGCCTGGGCCATCGCCTCCTTGAAGGCGAGCGAGCCGGCCATCTTGAAGCTCATCTCCGACGAGTCGACGGCGTGGAACTTGCCGTCGAAGAGCGTCACCTGCACGTCGACCACGGGGAAGCCGTGCACGCCGCCGGAACGCATGGCCTCGACGACACCCTTCTCGACCGCGGGGATGAACTGGCGGGGGATCGCTCCGCCCACGATCTTGTCGACGAACTCCAGCCCGGCCCCGCGCTCGAGCGGCTCGACCCGCACGAAGGCGATGCCGAACTGGCCGTGGCCGCCGGTCTGCTTCTTGTAGCGCCCCTCACCCTCCGCCGTGTCGGTGATCGTCTCGCGGTACGCGACCTGCACGTCCTCGGTCGCCACGCGGACGCCGAACTTCCGCTCCAGCCGCTCGAGCGCGATGCCGAGGTGGGTCTCGCCCATGCCCCAGAGCAGCGACTGATGCGTCTCGTCGTTGCGCTCGACGCGGATCGCCGGGTCCTCGTCCTGCAGGCGGTGCAAGGCGTTGGCGAGCTTGTCCTCGTCGCCCTTGGACGCCGCGGTGATGGCGACGGCCAGGGTCGGTTCGAACGACGCCAGGGGTTCCACGTCGATGGCGTCCCCGCGGGTGCCGAGCACGTCGCCCGTCGTCGTGTCGGCGAGCTTGGCCACTGCGCCGAGGTCTCCGGCGACGATCTCGCCCGTCGGCTCCTGCTCCTTGCCGCGCATGGTGGAGAGCTGGTGCAGGCGCTCGTCGGTCAGGGTGCGCCCGTTGAGCAGGTGTGCGTCGGACTTCACGGTTCCCTGCAGCACCTTGAAGAGGTTCACCCGCCCGACGTACGGATCGACGAGCGTCTTGAAGACGAACGCGGCCGGGGAGCCGTCGGCCACCTCGGGCGCCGGGCCCTCCTCGCTGATGAAGTGCGCCAAGCGGTCGACGCCGACGAGCTTCGTGGCGCTGCCGCACAGCACCGGGAACACGCTGGCGGCCGCGATCCCGCTCGCGAGCGCGTGCTCGAGCTCGGGGACCGAGATCGGGTCGTCGTCGAGGTAGCGCTCCATCAGGGCGTCGTCGGCCACGACGATGCCCTCGATCAGCGCGTCGTGGACCTCGTGCTCCTCCATCTCCATCTCGGGCGGCACGGGTCCGGTCGTGCCGCGCCCGTCGACCCCGGAGTACACGATGGCCTCGTCGCTGAGGAGGTCGACCACGCCGCGGAACTCACCCTCCTCGCCGATGGGGAGCTCGCACGGCGCCACCCCGTTGCCGAACCGCTCCTTGAGCTGCTGGAGCGTGCGCTCGAACGACGCACGCTCGCGGTCGAGCTTGTTCACGAAGATCGCACGCGGGATGCCGCGCTCCTCGGCCAGTCGCCACGCGACCTCGGTCTGGACCTCGACGCCCTCGACCGCGGAGACCACGAAGATCGCGAGGTCGGCGGCCCGGAGCCCGGCGGCGACGTCACCGACGAAGTCGGCGTAGCCGGGGGTGTCGATGAGGTTGACCTTGTGTCCCTCCCACTCGAACGGCGCGAGCGCGAGGGACACCGAGATCGTGCGCTTGTGCTCCTCGGGGTCGAAGTCGCAGACGGCGGTGCCGTCCTCGACGCGGCCGACCCGCGGGATCGCGCCGGCGACGAAGAGGAGTGCCTCCGCGAGCGACGTCTTCCCGGCACCACCGTGCCCGACCAGCGCGACGTTGCGGATCTTCTCCGACGGGACAGGGATCATGGCCACCCCCCGGCCCGCCCTGACCGCCTGGTCGACACCCGGTCCGGTGCCCCTGGCCGGGAGGCCGGGGGAGGCGAGCGTCCCGGAGTCTAGGGAGCGGGGCGCCCGGGCGAAATCGGCGCGCCTGGTACCCTCGACGTACCTGCTTCCGCCACCTCTCCTGCGAAGCCGGACCCCTCCGGGAGGCGCTTCCCACATGCTCGACGGACGCTGGCGCGCCAAGGTCGAAGAAGGCTTGGAGCCGGTCGGCAAGGGCCTCCACTCGATCGGCGTCACCGCCGACGCGCTCACGATCTTCGGCCTCTGCGCCGCGGTCGTCACCGCGGCGCTGATCGCGAACGGCAACCTCCTCCTCGCGGTCTTCGGGCTCATCCTCACCGGGCTGCCCGACATCCTCGACGGCTCGGTCGCCCGCCAGAGCGGCACCGCGGGCAACCGGGGTGCGTTCTTCGACTCGGTCTGTGACCGGGTCGCCGACGGGTTCATCTTCGTCGGCGTGGCCTGGCACCTCGCGTCGGAGAGCTCCGACTACGCAGTCCTCGCGATGGCGGTGCTCGCACTCTCGATGCTCATCACCTACGAGCGGGCCCGCGCCGAGTCGCTCGGCTACTCGGCCCGCGGTGGGCTGATGGAGCGGCTCGAGCGGACGATCCTCCTCGGGATCGGGCTCGCCTTCGACATCCTCGTGCCCGTGCTCTGGATCATGCTGGTGCTGACGGCCATCACCGCGGTCCATCGCTTCGTGATGGTGTGGCGCCAGGCCACCCCGACCCCGGACGGCACCACCCCGAAATCCCGGGGCAGCTGGTCGCGCGGCGGGAAGTCCCGCATCGCGCGGAGTCACCGTGCCCGGCGCCCGCGCCGCCTATCTCGCGTATCGGGCCGGCGCTGAGACGGCCCGGCGCCTCCCCGCGCCGGCCGGACGCCCGCTCGCCCGCTTCGCATCCCGTGGCATGGCCCTCGCGTCCCCGACGCGCCGTCACCAGGTGGAGCGGAACCTCCGCCGGGTGACCGAGGACTCGCTCGACGGTCCCGCACTCAAGCAGGCGACGGGCGAGGTCTTCGAGAACTACGCGCGCTACTGGTACGAGCTGTTCCGCCTCGGCGCCGACGACCGCGCCGCGCTCCAGGCCACGGTGCACGCCGAAGGCCGCGAGCACTTCGACACCGCGTACGCCGCCGGACGGGGTGTGCTCCTGTGCCTGCCCCACCTCGGCAACTGGGACGCGGCCGGCGCGTGGCTGTCCGGCCAGGTCGGCGGCATCACCGTCGTCGCGGAGCCGGTCGAGCCACCCGAGCTCTTCGACTGGTTCGTCGAGACGCGCCGGCAGCTCGGCCTCGACGTGATCCCGCTCGGGCCGGACGCGGGGAGCGCGGTGCTCCGGGCGCTGGCCGCGGGCCGCGTGGTGTGTCTCGTCTGTGACCGCGACCTCTCGGGCGACGGGGTCGAGGTCGAGTTCTTCGGTGAGCGGACCCGCCTGCCGGGCGGACCGGCCACGCTCGCGTTCCGCAGCGGCGCCGCCCTGCTCCCCGTCGGCACGTACTTCGATGGCGAGCTGGGGCACCGGGTGCGGTTCGACCGACCGGTGGCGGTCGAGCGGGCCGGGCGCCTCCGCGACGACGTCGCGGTCGTCACCCAGGAGGTGGCGCGCCGCTTCGAGGCGCTCATCCGGGTCGCGCCGGAGCAGTGGCTCCTCATGCAGCCGAACTGGCCGTCCGACCAGGTCGCGTCGTGAACCAGCGGTCCGGGATGCAGGTAGCGCGGCCGGCCCTGCGGGTCGCGCTGATCTGTCCGTACTCGCTGTCGGTCGACGGCGGGGTGCAGGTGCAGGTCCTCGGCCTCGCGGCCGCGCTGCGCGAGCTCGGGGTGGACGCGCGGGTCCTGGCACCCACCGACGGACCGCCCCCCGCCCCGGGCATCGTCAGCCTCGGTCCGACCCACCGGTTCCCGTCGAACGGCTCCATCGCGCCGATCACGGCGGGCAAGGCTGCCGTGAGCCGCACCCTCGAGGGGCTGCGCGCCTTCCGCCCCGACGTCGTGCACCTGCACGAGCCGTTGCAGCCGGGCGCGAACCACACGGCGCTCCTCGGTACCGACATCCCCGCGGTCGGCACGTTCCATGCCGCGCACCCGGGCCGGAACGCGTGGTACGACGCGTTCCGGAAGCCGCTTGCGCGCATGGTCGAGCGGCTGGCCGTGCGGACCGCGGTGTCGGCGGAGGCGCAGCGCAACGTCGAGGGCGCATTCGGCGGCGTGTGCGACATCCTGCCGAACGGCGTGGACCTCGCCACGTTCACGGGCGCGACGCCATGGCCCGCGCCGCGCCCGGCCATCGTGTTCGTCGGCCGCCACGAGCCGCGCAAGGGCCTCGGGGTGCTGCTCGACGCGTTCGCGGGCCTGGAGCGCGACGCGGACCTCTGGGTCGCGGGGGAGGGGCCACAGACGCCCGAGCTTCGAGCGCGACGGGTCCCGAACGTCGAGTGGCTCGGTCGGCTCTCCGAGATCGACAAGGCACGCCGACTGCGTGGTGCGACGGTCGCGTGCTTCCCGTCGATCGAAGGGGAGTCGTTCGGCATCGTGCTGCTCGAGGCGATGGCGGCGGCGACACCCGTGGTCGCCGCTGACCTCATGGGCTACCGGCACGTCGCCCGGGGCGGTCGGGAAGCCGTGCTGGTCGAGCCCGATGACGCCGAGTCGCTGCGGGCGGGCCTCCGCCGGGTCCTCGACGATCCGGGGCTGCGGGCCGACCTCGTGGCCGCTGGGAGCGCCCGGGCCGCGGAGTTCTCGATGACGAGCCTGGCGGCAGCCTTCCTGGAGCGCTACGAACAGGCTCGGAACGGGGGGCCGGGCGCGTCGGGGGCGCGTACGCCCCGTTCCGCGTCGACCCCCCTACAATGAGCGCCAGCCCACATCGAGCCACCAACCTGCATCGGGGAGCCTGCCCGTGTCCGTCGCCGTGATCGTCGTCATCGTCGTCGTCGTCCTGCTGCTGCTCTTCGTGGCGCTGGCGTACAACTCGCTCGTCCGATCCCGGAACCGTGTCGACAACTCGTGGAGCCAGATCGACGTCCAGCTCAAGCGGCGGTACGACCTGATCCCGAACCTGGTCGAGACGGTCAAGGGCTACGCGGCGCACGAGAAGGGCACGCTCGAGGCGGTCACCGCCGCGCGCGCCAACGCGATCAACGCGCAGCAGGGAAGCGACGTCGCGCAACAGGCCCAGGCCGAGAACCAGCTGTCGGGTGCGCTGAAGAGCCTGTTCGCCGTGTCCGAGGCCTACCCGGACCTCAAGGCGAACCAGAACTTCCTGCAGCTCCAGGAAGAGCTGACCTCGACCGAGGACCGCATCTCCTACGCGCGGCAGTTCTACAACGACAGCGTGCTGGGCTACAACAACTCGATCCAGACGTTCCCGAAGAACCTCCTCGCCGGGATGTTCAACTTCGAGAAGCGGGAGTTCTTCGAGACCGCACCCGGAGAGACCGGGCCCGTCAAGGTGCAGTTCTGATCCTGCGCTCGATCGAACCGGTCTAAGCGCTCATGAGCGACACGACGCCGCAGCCTCTCGCGCGCACGGACTTCTACCGCGAGATCCGTCGCAACAAGTGGCGGACCTTCGTGATCCTGCTCGCGTTCGTCGTCCTGATCGTGCTCGCCGGCCTCGCGATCGACATCCTCTTCGGTCTCGGGTTCGTCGGCGTGGCCATCGCGTTCTTCATCGCGCTGGGGATGGCGTTCTTCTCGTACTTCAACTCCGACAAGGTCGCGCTCGCGGTGAGTGGCGCAAAGCCGGCCGACGGGCCCGAGTACCAGCGGTACCACAACCTCGTCGAGGGGCTGTGCATCGCGGCGGGGCTGCCCAAGCCGCGGCTCTACGTCATCAACGACCGTGCGCCGAACGCGTTCGCGACCGGGCGCAACCCGAAGCACTCCGCGCTCGCGGTGACCACGGGGCTGCTGCAGCTGATGAACCGCACCGAGCTCGAAGGGGTCATCGCACACGAGCTCTCGCACGTGAAGAACTACGACATCCTCGCCGCGACCGTGGCGGTCACCGCGGTCGGCACGATCGCCCTGATCTCGGACCTGGGCTTGCGCTTCGCCTTCTTCGGTGGCGACGACGACAACGACAGTGGTGGAGGCGCGATCGGTGTCGTCATCGCGATCGCCGCGCTGGCCCTCCTGGTCCTCGCTCCATTGGCGGCCCAGCTCATGCAGTTCTCCATGAGCCGCAAGCGCGAGCTGCTGGCGGATGCCACCGGCGTCCAGCTCACCCGGTACCCACCCGGCCTGGCGTCGGCACTCAAGAAGCTCGAGACCGACAAGGCGGTGGTGCACCACGCGACTCGTGCGACGGCGCAGCTGTGGATCGAGTCACCGCTCGACCGCACCGAGGGGAAGAAGGGTTCGTGGTTGAACCGCATGTTCGACACCCACCCACCGCTCGACGAGCGCATCCAGATCCTGGAATCCATGTGACGGGTCGCGTGCGCGGGCGCGGCATCGCGCTCGCCGTTGCAGTGCTCCTGGTCGGTGGACTCGTCGCAGCCGCCTGCGGTGGTGGCGACGACTCGGCCGCGAAGGAGACGACGACGACGTCATCGACGACCACGACGACGATCCCGGTCCCGATCGCGCCGTTCACCGGCCTGCCCGACCCGAGCGGCGTGTCGCTGACGCGCTCGAGCGTCGCGGTGAAGATCGAGAACACCCCCGAGGCCCGTCCGCAGTCCGGGCTCGACGTCGCGGACGTCGTGTACGAAGAGGTGGTCGACGGGGGGATCACGCGCTTCTGGGCGGTGTTCAACTCCAATGCACCCGAGAACATCGGTCCGGTGCGCTCGGTGCGCGCGATGGATCCACAGATCGTGACCCCACTGGGCGGTGTCGTCGCGTACTCCGGCGGGACCGAGCCGAACGTCGCGGCGATCCGCGCCACGGGCCTCGTGTGGGTCGACGAGAACAACGCCGGGGACGCGTTCTTCCGGGAGCCGACCCGGAGCGCACCGCACAACCTGTTCGCGCGCTCCGCACTGCTCTGGGAGCGGGGCGGCGTCCCCGTGCCGCCCGTCCCGCTGTTCCAGTACGTCGACACCGAGCAGGGTCAGGCCTTCACCGGCGAGCCGGTCACCTCGTTCCACGCGAACTACGAGCTCGGTTACGACGTCAGCTACGTGTGGGACGCGAACGCCGGTGGCCCGGGAGTCGGCGGCTGGCTGCGCTTCCAGCGCACGAACGAGCCGTTCATGGCCGCTGCGCTCGCCCCGGTCCAGGTGAACGCCACGAACGTCATCGTGCAGTTCGTGCCCTACGAGGGCTTCGGCGAGGGGAACCTCATCGGGACCGGTGAGGCATGGGTGTTCTCGAACGGGCAGCTCGTCCGGGGCACCTGGGTCAAGGGCTTCATCGGTTCGATCACCGAGTACAAGGACGCCAACGGCGCGCCGATCCTGTTGACCCCCGGCCGCACCTGGGTCGAGCTGGTCCCGGTCGGCAAGACGGTCGACCTCGTGCAGCCTCCCGCGCCCCCGGCCCCGCCGCCGACCGTGGCGCCGACCACCACCACGACGAAGCGCAAGTAGCGACCTCTCGGGAGCCCGGAACTCGCTGGAGGCTCCTGGCGGTCCGCTCGGTACACTGGCCTCATGGCCGGTGCCTCCGATTCCGCTTCCACGACCGGGCGCACCACCGGTACCGCCAGGGTCAAGCGCGGGCTCGCCGAGATGCTGCGTGGCGGCGTGATCATGGATGTGGTCGACGCCGAGCAGGCGCGCGTCGCCGAGGATGCCGGTGCCGTCGCGGTGATGGCACTCGAGCGGGTCCCGGCCGACATCCGTCGCGACGGCGGTGTCGCACGCATGAGCGACCCGGCGATGATCGAGGGCATCCAGCAGGTCGTCACGATCCCGGTCATGGCGAAGTGCCGCATCGGCCACTTCGCGGAGGCCCAGGTGCTCGAGGCGCTCTCGGTCGACTACATCGACGAGAGCGAGGTGCTGACCCCGGCCGACGAGGCGCACCACGTCGACAAGTGGGACTTCACGGTGCCGTTCGTCTGCGGTGCGACCAACCTCGGTGAGGCGCTGCGCCGGATCTCCGAGGGAGCGTGCCTCATCCGCTCCAAGGGCGAGGCCGGCACCGGGAACATCGTCGAAGCCGTGCGCCACCTCCGGTCGATCCTCGGCGACATCCGTCGCCTCACCGTCGCCGACGACGCCGAGCTGTTCGGCTGGGCCAAGGAGCTCCGCGCCCCGGTCGAGCTGGTGCAGGAGGTCGCCGAGCGCGGCGAGCTCCCCGTGCCGATGTTCTGCGCCGGTGGGATCGCGACGCCTGCCGACGCCGCACTCGTGATGCAGCTCGGCGCGCAGTCCGTGTTCGTCGGGAGCGGCATCTTCAAGAGCAACGACCCGGCATCGCGCGCGAAGGCGATCGTGGAAGCCACGACGCACTTCCGCGACGCGTCGATCGTCGCCAAGGTCTCTCGGGGTCTCGGTGAGGCGATGCGCGGCGAGGAGATCGACACCCTCGACGTGAAGCTCGCCGAGCGAGGCTGGTGAGCGTGGCGAGGCCCCCAGGTGAAGCCCTCCGGAGCGGCCGATAAGGCGACGGTCGGGTATCCCGACCGTCGAGCGACGGTGAGCTTGTGAAGCCAGGAGTCCTGGCGTTGCAAGGAGCGTTCCGGGAGCACGTTGAGCTGCTCGACGGCTTCGACGTCGAAGCGGTCGAGGTGCGCGTCCCCGACGACCTCGCAGGGATCGATGGCCTGATCCTCCCGGGTGGCGAGTCCACGACCATGAGCAAGCTGCTCGTGACCTCGGGGCTGTTCGAACCGATTCGCGCCCTGCTCCACGACGGCATGCCCGTGCTGGCCACCTGCGCGGGGCTGATCCTCGTCGCCCACGAGGTGCTCGACGGTCGTCCCGACCAGCTGACCTTCGACCGACTCGACGTGGGTGTGCGCCGCAACGCCTACGGCTCGCAGCTCCAGTCGTTCGAAGCACCGGTCGACGTGCCGACGCTGGCCGGAGGCGCGTTTCCGGGCGTGTTCATCCGTGCCCCGGTCGTCGAGCGTGTGGGACCCGACGTCGAGGTGCTGGCGCAGCACGACGAGCATCCGGTCCTCGTGCGCTCCGGCTCGGTGTGGGGTGCGACGTTCCATCCCGAGCTGTCCGGCGACCTGCGGATCCATCAGCTGTTCCTCGAACAGCAACATCAGGAGGAGGTCCAGTGAGCGGACATTCCAAATGGCACTCGATCAAGCACGCCAAGGGTGCGGCCGATGCCGCACGCGGAAAGCTGTTCGCCCGTCTCGCCCGCCAGATCGAGGTCGCGGCGCGCCAGGGCGGTGGCGACATCGATGCCAACCCGACGCTGCGGACCATGGTCCAGAAGGCGCGCGACGGCTCGATGCCGAAGGACAACATCGAGCGCGCGATCAAGCGGGGGACCGGCGAGCTCGAAGGCGTCACCTACGAGTCGATCACCTACGAGGGTTACGCCCCGAACGGGGTCGCGGTCCTCTGCGAGTGCCTCACCGACAACCGCAACCGCACCGGCTCGGAGATCAAGAACGTCTTCACGCGCAACGGCGGGTCGCTGGCCGAGCCCGGGGCGGTCGCCTGGCAGTTCGAGCGCAAGGGTGTGGTGCTCGTCGCCGCGTCGGCCACGACCGAGGACGACCTGATGGTCGCGGCGCTCGAGGCCGGGGCCGAGGACATCGCCGACCTCGGTGACCAGTGGCAGGTCACCACGGGCCCGTCCGACCTGCACACCGTGCGGGACGCCATCGAGGCCGGCGGGATCCCGGTGGCATCGATCGACCTCACGATGCTGCCCACCCAGACGGTGCCCCTCACCGACGCCTCCTCGGCGAAGACGGTGTTGCGGGTGCTCGACGCGCTCGAGGAGCACGACGACGTGCAGAACGTCTTCGCGAACTTCGACATCCCCGACGACGTGCTCCAGGCCGTCGAAGCGTGAGCCGCTAGAGTCCGCGACCGAATCACGCCGGACGCGCGTCACCGGGACACCCGGCCGAATCAGGCAGCCGAAACAGGGGACCGTCGTTGGAGATCTCGATCACCGTGAACGGGCGCGACCAGCGCCACGACGTCGAGCCGCGAACCCTGCTCGTGCAGTACCTGCGCGAGGCGTGTGAGCTCACCGGGACCAAGGTCGGATGCGACACCTCGTCGTGTGGGGCATGCACCGTGCTGGTCGACGGTGAGTCGGTGAAGTCGTGCACGATGCTGGCCGCGCAGGCCGACGGCCGGGCCGTCACCACGATCGAGGGCCTCGCGCCCGGCGACGAGCTCCACCCGGTGCAACGCGCCTTCCAGGAGCAGCACGGGTTGCAGTGCGGGTTCTGCACCGCCGGGATGGTCATGGCCGCGGTGTCGCTGCTCGAAGAGGTGCCGAACCCGACCGAGTCCGACGTCCGACTCGGGCTCGAGGGGAACCTCTGCCGCTGCACCGGCTACCACAACATCGTCCAAGCGGTGCTCTCGGCTGCGGGGTCGAAGTGATCCCGGCCGCGTTCGAGTACGTCCGGGCCGGGTCCGCTGCGGAGGTCGTCGCGGCGCTCGGTGAGCACGGCGACGAGGCGAAGGTGCTCGCGGGCGGGATGTCGCTGCTCCCGTTGATGAAGCTACGACTCGCCACCCCGACCGTGCTCGTGGACGCGGGGCGTCTCGACGACCTCTCCTATGTCCGCGACGGCGGCGATCACGTCGCGATCGGCGCGCTGACCCGGCACCGCGATCTCGAGACGAGCGACCTCCTGCGGGAGTCGTGCGGCGTGCTGCGCGGGGTGGCGGCCGAGGTCGGCGACAACCAGGTGCGGCACCGCGGGACGCTCGGGGGCTCGATCGCCCACGGCGACCCGGCGTCGGACCTGCCCGCGGTGTTGCTCGCACTGGAGGCGACCTTCGTCGCGCAGGGGCCCGGCGGGACGCGGGAGCTCGCCGCCGGAGAGTTCTTCCAGGGCTTCCTCGAGACCGCGCTCGCACCCGATGAGCTCCTGACCGAGATCCGCGTCCCCAAGACGGGGCCGAACGGCTGGGCCTACGAGAAGTTCAACCGCCGCGCGCAGGACTGGGCCATCGTCGGTGCGCTCGCCGTCGGCGTCGACGGGACGACCCGGGTCGCGCTGGTGAACATGGGTACCACCCCGATCCGTGCCGCCGGGGTCGAGGCTGCGCTCGCAGGTGGTGGCTCGACCGAGGAAGCCGCATCGCATGCGGCCGAGGGCACCGAGGCGCCGGCCGATCTCAACGCGTCGTCCGCGTACCGCGAGCATCTCGCGCGGGTGCTCGTGCGCCGCGCGCTCGACGAGGCGACCGCCTGAGCGTCGCCGCTGCCGTCCTCGCGGCGGGCCTCGGTGCGCGCCTCGACACCGACACCCCGAAGCCGCTCGTGGCCTTCCGGGGCCGACCGCTCGTCTCCTGGGCGCTGGAGGCGGTGCGTGCGACCGAGCTCCACCCCGTCCTGCTCGTGGTCGGCCGTCGCGGCGCCGACGTGATCACCGCCGCGCCGCCCGGCGTCACGGCCATCCATGCTCGGGGCTTCCGGAAGGGGATCGCCCACTCGCTGCATGCCGCGCTGGACGCGCTCGACGGCTACGTCCAGGTGCAGGCGGTCTGCGTCGGGCTCGCCGACCAGCCGCTCGTGGGACCCGACGCGTACCGCCGGCTCGCCGCGGTGCACGCGGACGGTGCCGACTTCGCCGTCGCGACCTACGACGGGCAGCGCGCGAACCCCGTCCTGTTGGGGCGGCCGCTCTGGGACGCGGCCCGGGCCCTCCAGGGTGACGTCGGCGCCCGGGCGCTCATGGCGGACCACGACGTCGTCGAGGTCGACTGCTCGGGCACGGGTTCGCCGGCGGATGTCGATACGCTCGACGACCTGCGGGCGCTCGAGGCGCTCGATCCAGAGGTTGCACCAGACCGCGACGAGGCAACCGGCCGCGCACCAGCAGGCCGTGAAGAGGATGACGATGCAGATCACTGACACCTTCCACGTCGACGTCCCGGTCGAGCAGGCGTGGGACGTCCTGCTCGACGTGGAGCGCATCGCCCCGTGCATGCCGGGCGCGCAGCTCCAGGAGGTCGAGGGTGACGAGTACCGCGGGATCGTGAAGGTGAAGGTCGGCCCCATCACCGCGCAGTACAAGGGTGCGGCCCGGATCACCGAGGCGAATGTCGACACGCGCACGATCGTCATCAAGGCCGAAGGCCGCGACACCCGAGGTCAGGGCAACGCCTCGGCGACGGTGACCGCGACGCCTCACCGCGGACGCGACCGGCACCGAGGTCGGGATCGACACCGACCTGCACGTGACGGGCAAGGTGGCGCAGTTCGGCCGGGGCGTCATGGCGGACGTGTCCTCGAAGCTGCTCGCGCAGTTCGTCGAGTGCCTCCACGGCAAGGTCCTTTCCGGTGACAACGGTGCGTCCAGTGCGGTGGAGGCCGCCGGCACCACCTCCTCCTCCGAAGCCCAGTCGTCGTCGGCGGCACCGTCGGCCTCCACCTCGAGTGCGTCGGGGGAGGCGAGCACCTCGCCCTCGCCAGCCGAACCGGTAGGCGGCTCCGAGGTGAAGTCGTCGGACGCTCCGGCCGAAGCTGCTTCGGCGGCGGGGGCTGCGGGTGCGGGGGTGCGGAAGATCGATGGTCCGGAGGCCGCGCCGGTCGACCTTGGGGAAGGTCGCGGGGGGCGCGGTGGCGAAGCGGCTGGTGCCGCTGGCGGTCGGGGCGATCATCGTGATCGGGCTCGTGGTCTGGCTCGTCGCGAAGTAGCGCTGGGCCGGGAGGGGTCCGCCCGCGCTCGGTCCTGGCGACCTAGCATCGAACTCGTGTTCGATCCGGACGGGCCCGTGCTCGGCATCGATCCCGGCCTCTCGCGGTGCGGGTACGGCGCGGTACGGCGAGCGAAGGTCGCAGGTGGGCCGGGCAGCCAGCTGGTCGCGGTGGCGTGCGGCGTGATGCGCACCGACCCGGGCGACCCGCTGCCCGAGCGGCTCGCCGCGTTGGAGGCCGACCTCGAGGCGCTGATCGCCGAGGTCGGGCCGAGCGCGATGGCGGTCGAGCGGATCCTGTTCCAGGCGAACGTTCGCACTGCGATCTCGGTCGGTCAGGCGAGTGGCATCGCGCTCGCGGTCGCGGCTCGGGCCCAGGTGCCCGTCACCCACTACAGCCCCAACGAGGTGAAGCTCGCGGTGACCGGGTCCGGCACGGCCGACAAGGCCCAGGTGCAGGAGATGGTCGCCCGCCTCCTGCGTCTCGCCACACCACCGAGCCCACCCGATGCCGCCGACGCGCTCGCGCTGGCCCTGTGCCACGGCTGGTCCGCTCCCGTGCGCGCTGCGGCGGGCGAGGTGCGAGATGCCCCCGGCCTCGCGCGCGGTCGCCCAGGCGCTCGCTCGGGACGAGGCCTCGTGATCGGTTCGGTGCGCGGCACGGTGCTCGAGCGCTCACCCACCGGTGAGGCGCTGCTCGAGGTCGGCGGAGTCGGATACCGCGTGCTCGTCCCCCTCGGCGCGCTGCCGTCGCTCGAGCCGGGCGGCCCGGCCTTCCTCTTCACGCACCTCCACGTGCGCGACGACGCGATGGTGCTCTACGGCTTTCCGACGCGCGAGGAGCGCGACACGTATGAGGTGCTGCTCGGGGCGGCCGGCGTCGGCCCGACCCTCGCGCTCAAGATCCTCTCGGTGCACGGTCCGATCGCGCTCCAGCGCGCCGTCGCCGATCAGGATCTCGCGGCGCTCACGCTCGTCCCTGGCGTCGGCAAGCGCACGGCCGAGCGCCTGCTGGTCGAGCTCCGCGCCCGCCTCGACGTGCCGATCAGCGCGGCGGGCGACGTCGGCTCCGACGGGGCGACGCCGGCGCGCGCCGAGGTGCGCGAAGCGCTCACTGGTCTCGGGTACGCACCCGACGAGGTGCGCGAGACGCTGGCCCGGCTTCCCGACGACGGCTCGGTGGAGGACCTCCTCCGGGAGGCGCTGAAGATGCTCGCGGTCGCCCGATGAGGGCGACGACGTCGAGGAGTCCGGCATGAGGGACGAGATGCTCAGCGCCGCGGCCGACCCGACCGAGCGGGCCGAGGAGACGTCGCTCCGGCCGCGTCGGCTCGACGAGTTCGTGGGCCAGCCCCGACTGCGTGAGCACCTCGAGATCATGTTGGGCGCTTCGCGCCAGCGTGGCCAGGCACTCGACCACGTCCTCCTGGCCGGTCCGCCCGGCCTCGGGAAGACGAGCCTCGCGGGGATCATCGCGGCAGAGCTCGAGGTCGCGATGCGGGTCACGAGCGGCCCGGCGCTCGAGCGAGCGGGGGATCTCGCCGCGATCCTCACGAACCTCGACGACGGCGACGTCCTCTTCATCGACGAGATCCATCGCCTCCCGCGCACGGTCGAAGAGGTCCTGTACCCGGCGATGGAGGACTTCCAGCTCGACATCGTGATCGGCAAGGGTCCTTCGGCGCGGTCGATCCGGCTCGACCTGCCGCGCTTCACGCTCGTCGGCGCGACGACACGAAGCGGCATGATCACCGGTCCGCTGCGTGACCGGTTCGGCTTCGTCGCCCGCCTCGACTACTACGAGCCCGACGAGCTGGTCACGATCCTGCACCGGGCGGCCGGGATCCTCGGTGTGCCCGTCTCGCCCGACGGCGCCGTCGAGATCGCGCGCCGCGCGCGCGGCACGCCTCGGTATCGCGAACCGCCTGCTCAAGCGCGTGCGCGACTACGCCGAGGTCCGGAGCGACGGCCGCGTCGACGCGGAGACCGCTCGCGCTGCGCTCACGCTCTTCGAGGTCGACGAGCTCGGCCTCGACAAGGTCGACCGGGCGGTCCTGCGTGCGCTCTGCGAGACGTTCCGCGGCCAGCCCGTGGGTCTGGGCACGCTCGCGGTCGCGGTGGCCGAGGAGACCGAGACCGTCGAGGACGTCTACGAGCCGTTCCTGCTCAAGCAGGGGCTGCTGCTGCGCACGCCCCGCGGTCGGGTGGCGACCCCGGCGGCGTTCGCCCACCTCGGCCTGACCGGACCGGCCGGTCCGGCGGCCGCGCCCGAGCTGTTCGGCGAGTGAAGACGACGCGAACACCTCGGCGGGTGGGCGGCTGAACGCCGGTCCGCGCCCGGGAGTTCCGAGGTCGCTCCGCTACGATCACCCCCGGCTTCGGAGAGGTGTCAATGGGTGTCGTCCTCGTCTACATGCTCGTCATCCTGGCGCTGTTCTTCATCCTCATCGTGCTGCCCCAGCGGCGGCGGATGAACGCACACCGGGCGCTGGTGGCCGCCCTCCAGGCGGGCGACGAGGTGGTCAACAACGGGGGTCTGCACGGCACGATCCGCTCGCTCGACGACACCGTCGTCGACCTGGAGGTCGCTCCCGGAGTGGTGGTGAAGGTCGCGCGCGGTGCGATCGCAGCCAAGGTCGCGCCGGTCGCGGCCGACGACGGCGGGGCCGCCTGACCCGTGTCCGTCCGCCGCATGCAGACCTATCTCGTCGGCTCGATCCTGCTCGTCGTGCTCGCGCTCGGCGCGACCCTGGCGAGTGGCAACGAGCCGGTGCTGGGTCTCGACCTGCAGGGCGGGATCTCGGTCGTCCTCGCGCCCGTCGGTGACGTGAAGCCGGGTGCCGTCGACGTGGCCGTCGACATCATCCGGAACCGGGTCGACGGCCTGGGCGTCGCCGAGCCCGAGATCAGCCGCCAGGGCGACAACATCGTCGTCGACCTCCCGGGGGTGAAGGACCGCGACAAGGCTCGTCGAGTGGTGGGTCGCACCGCCGAGCTCCGGTTCCGTCCGGTGCTCGCGGAGCTCCCGGCCGCGAGCGACACGAGCGCCACGACCACGACGACGGTCGCGGGTGAGACCACTACGACCGTTGCGGGTGCGCCCGAGACCACGACCTCCACGACCGCTGCCGCGTCCGACGAAGCCGCGAAGGCCGCGATCGCGTCCTGCGACCCGACGCAGGTCGAGGCGCTGCTGCAGGCGGGCACCTCGGTCCCGAGCACGACGACTGCAGACGACAAGCGCGGTGCCTGCGTGGTGCTGCCGGTCCGCAAGCAGCAGGGCGTGGCGCCACGGCTGATGCTCGGTCCGACCGCCCTGACCGGGAAGGGCGTCGACTCGGCGAAGTCGCAGTTCTCCCAGGGGGAGGGCTACGCGGTGACGGTCAAGTTCAACGATTCCGGTGCGCAGAAGTTCGACGCGCTCGCGGCGACCTCGTTCCCGAAGTCGCCACCGCAGAACGAGGTCGCGATCGTCCTCGACGGCGAGGTGCAGTCGGCGCCCGCGTTCCGCACGTCGTCGTTCTCGGGTGATGTGCAGATCACCGGCGGCTTCTCCCCGTCCGAGGCGGACGACCTGTCCACGATCATCAACTACGGCGCGCTCCCGGTGCAGCTCAAGCAGCTCACCGTGCAGAACGTCTCGCCGTCGCTGGGCCAGGATCAGCTCGACGCCGGGATCGCGGCCGGACTCATCGGGCTGCTGCTGGTCGCGCTCTACATGGTCGTGTACTACCGACTCCTCGGTCTCGTGGTGGTCGCCGGCCTCCTGATGACGGCCGCGCTCGTGTACTCGCTGATCGCGTACCTCGGGACGGCGATCGGACTGACCCTGACGCTGGCCGGGGTGACCGGTCTGATCGTGTCCGTCGGTGTGACCGTCGACTCCTACGTCGTGTACTTCGAGCGGCTGAAGGATGAAGTGCGAACCGGCCGCACGGTGCGCTCGTCGGTCGACCGCGGGTTCAAGCGGTCGTTCCGCACGATCATCGCCGCCGACCTCGTCTCGCTGATCGGTGCGGCGGTCCTCTACTTCCTCGCCATCGGCTCGGTGCGCGGCTTCGCGTTCTTCCTCGGCATCTCGACGATCCTCGACCTCCTCGTGTCCTACTTCTTCATGCATCCGCTGGTCTCGCTCATGGCCCGCCGTCCGGCGCTCGTCCGCATGCGCGGCCTGGGGATCGGGGCCGGCCTCGACGCGCCGGAGGTGCAGGCATGACCACAGCGATGGCACCCGTCCGACCGCGCCGCGGGTTCCGGGGGACGCTCGCCGACATCTACCACGAGCACACCAACTTCGACTTCATCGGTCGATCGCGCATCTGGTTGGCCGTCTCCGGTATCGCGTTGCTGATCTCGCTCTTCGCGCTCGCGTTCTCGGGTCTCAACCTGGGCATCGACTTCGATGGCGGGACGCAGTGGGAGGTGAAGGTCGCGAGCGGGAGCGTGTCGACCTGCGACGTGCGCGATGCCCTCGAGCACCACTGCGGCCACCGACGCCAAGATCCTCGTGCTCGGGAGCGACGGCGTGCGGGTGCAGACCGAAGAGCTCAAGCCCGCGCAACAGGCGGCGATCACGGCCGCGCTCGCGAAGTACGCGGAGGTCGACAACTCGGCCGTCTCCCTCGTCACGGTGGGTCCGACGTGGGGCGGCCAGGTCAGCCGGAAGGCGCTGACCGCACTGATCTTCTTCTTCGTGCTGATCGCGGCGTACCTCACGTTCCGCTTCCAGTGGAAGATGGCGGTCGCGGCGATCGCCGCCGTCCTCCACGACATCATCATCACTGTCGGCGTCTACGCGATCTTCGGCTTCGAGGTCACCCCGGGAACCGTCGTGGCGTTCCTGACGATCCTCGGGTTCTCGCTGTACGACACCGTCGTCGTGTTCGACAAGATCGACGAGAACACCCCGAGCCTCGGGACCGAGCGGGGCGACACCTACTCGCTGATGGTGAACCGCTCGATGAACCAGGTGCTCATGCGCTCGCTGAACACCACGTTCGTCGCGCTGCTCCCGGTCGCGTCCCTGCTCGTGGTCGGCAGCGGCATCCTCGGCGCGGTCACCCTGCGCGACTTCGCCCTCGCGCTCTTCGTCGGGCTGCTCGTCGGCGCGTACTCGTCGATCTTCGTCGCCACCCCGATCCTGGCGTACCTGAAGGAGCGCGAGCCCCGCAACCAGGCGCTCCGCGAGCGCGCGGCATCGCAGCTGGCCCGCGACGCAGCCATGCCGGCCACCGCCGCGTCCGGCATGGCGGCTGCGCCTCGATCGGCCGGGTTCGACGAGCCCCCGGGAGATGCACCCGACGCGCCGGACGCGGGCGGCTCGGGCGATCGTTCCTCGGGCCCCGCGCCGAGCCCCTCCCCGAGTCCGGGCTCGGCCACCCGCGCCGCACCGCCGCCCTCCGACGGCTCGGTCGCGCCTCGTCCCCGGCAGCAGCGGCGGCGCAAGCGGCGCTGAGCCCGACCCGGCACGGCTGCGCGCCTGAAGGGCGCGGGTTCGCCGAGCGCCCCCGCCTACGATGGTGGGGGAGATGAGCACCCTCGAGCTGCGCCCCGAGCGCCCGGACCGGCGGTCCGGCCTCCCACTGCCGTGGCGACGGCACCAGGTCGACGACGACCTCGCTCCGTTGCTCACCGCCTACCAGAAGCGTCACCGTCGAGCCGACACCGCCCTGATCGAGGAGGCGTTCGCCGTCGCCCGTGACGCGCACGCCGAGCAGGTCCGTCGCTCCGGTGAGCCCTACATCGCGCACCCCCTGGGGGTCGCGACCGTCCTGGCCGACCTCGGGCTCGACGACGTCACGATCGCCTCGGCGCTCCTGCACGACTCGGTCGAGGACACTGCGCTCACGGTCTCGGGCCTCGAGGACCGCTTCGGCACCGAGATCGCCCGGATCGTGGACGGGGTCACCAAGCTCGACCGCCTCCAGTTCGACTCCAGGGAGGAGCAGCAGGCCGCGACCCTCCGCAAGATGCTCGTCGCGATGGCGAGCGACATCCGGGTCCTGCTGATCAAGCTCGCCGACCGGCTCCACAACATGCGGACGATCGCCTCGCTCCCGGAGGCCAAGCAGGTCCGCATCGCGCAGGAGACGCTCGACGTGTACGCGCCACTCGCGCACCGGCTCGGCATCGCCGACGTGAAGTGGCAGCTCGAGGATCTCTCCTTCGCCGTCCTGCACCCGAAGCGCTATGCCGAGATCGAGCAGATGGTGGCGACGCGCGAGCCCGAGCGCGAGGAGCACCTGCAGATCGTCCTCTCGCAGGTGAAGGACCGCCTTGCCGACGTGCACATCGAGGCGCAGGTGCAGGGTCGACCGAAGCACTACTGGTCGATCTACGAGAAGATGATCGTGCGCGGCCGCGAGTTCGACCAAGTGCAGGATCTCGTCGGCGTTCGCGTCGTCGTCGACTCGGTGAAGGACTGCTACGGCGCCCTCGGGTCGATCCACTCCTTGTGGTCACCCGTGCAGGGTCGCTTCAAGGACTACATCGCGATGCCGAAGTTCAACCTCTACCAGTCGCTCCACACCACGGTCGTCGGCCCGCAGGGCAAGCCGGTCGAGGTGCAGATCCGCACGACGGAGATGCATCGGCGCGCGGAGTACGGCATCGCGGCGCACTGGGGATACAAGGAGCGCTCACGTGCCGAAGACCTCGCGTGGCTCCAGCGCATGGTCGACTGGCAGCACGACACGAACGACCCGACCGAGTTCCTCGACACGCTCAAGATCGACCTCGAGCAGGACGAGCTGTTCGTCTTCACGCCGAAGGGAAAGATCATCACGTTGCCGACCGGCGCGACTCCGGTCGACTTCGCGTACGCGATCCACACCGAGGTGGGGCACCGTTGCATCGGCGCCCGGGTGAACGGCCGGCTGATCCCACTCGACGGCACGTTGGAGTCGGGTTCGACGGTGGAGATCTTCACGAGCAAGGTGGCGGGCGCGGGCCCGAGCCAGGACTGGCTCCAGTTCGTGCGCACACCCCGCGCCCGGTCGAAGATCCGCCAGTGGTTCTCGCGCGAGCGCCGCGTCGACGCGATGGACACGGGGCGAGACGACCTGCTGAAGGCGCTGCGCAAGGAAGGCCTGCCGGTCCAGCGGGTCGCCCAGGCTGCGGTGCTCACGACCGTGGCCGAGACCATGCACTACGCAGACCTCGACGCGCTCCACGTGGCGATCGGGGAGGGGCACGTCTCGGCCCAGTCCGTCGCCCAGCGCGCGCAGCGTGAGCTGCGGGGCGGAGAAGAGCAGCTCCCGGTCACCACTCAGCGCCCACCACGCGCACGCTCGCGAGGCCGACGAGCCGCCGGCGTGCACGTGGAGGGCCTCGACGACGTGATGGTCCGTCTGTCGCGTTGCTGCACGCCGGTGCCGGGCGACGAGATCATGGGGTTCGTGACCCGGGGCCGCGGGGTGTCGGTGCACCGCAGCGACTGTGCGAACGCGGTCTCGCTCGCGACGCAGGCGCAGCGCGTGATCGAGGTCGAGTGGGATCACGACGAGACGGCGACGTTCGTGGTCTCGGTCGAGATCGAGGCCCTGGACCGGTCGCGCCTGCTCCGCGACGTCGCCGAGGTCCTCGCGGAGGGGCACGTCAACATCCTGACGAGCACGTCGCAGACCTCCAGCGATCGAGTGGCCCGGTTCCGCTTCGAGTTCGAGCTCGCCGACCCCGGCCACCTCGACTCCCTGCTCAAAGCCATCCAGCGGGTCGACTCGGTCTACGACGCGTACCGCGTGCTCCCCGGTGCTGCCGCGCGCGCATGAGTGACCGTGACGACGCGTCGATCTATCGCGCGCCGGTAGGGACCCACGACGTCCTGGCCCCGGAGTCCGACCGGTGGATCCGGGTCGTCGCGACGTTCGCCGAGCGGGCCGCTCGGTTCGGGTACGGCCTCACCATCACGCCGGTCTTCGAGCACGTCGAGGTCTTCCAGCGCGTCGGGGCGTCGACCGACGTCGTGCGCAAGGAGATGTACGAGCTCACCGATCGCGGAGGCCGCTCGCTGGCTCTGCGGCCCGAGGGGACCGCACCGGTCGTTCGGGCCTACGTGCAGCACCGTCCCACGCCGCCGTGGAAGGCCTGGTACCTCGCGCCGAACTTCCGGTACGAGCGGCCCCAGAAGGGCCGGTACCGCCAGCACTGGCAGCTCGGCGCGGAGGTGCTCGGACTCGACGACCCGGACGTCGACGTGGAGGTCATCGCGCTGGCGCACGGCTTCTACGCCGACCTCGGGCTCCGCAAGGTGCGCCTGGTCCTGAACTCGATGGGCTCCCCGGAGGATCGCGGCCGCTACGTGGCCGTGCTGCGCGAGTACCTGCTCGCGCACGCCGACGGTCTGGGTGACGAGTTCCGCGAGCGGGCCGAGCAGCACCCGCTGCGGGTGCTCGACGCGAAGCAAGAAGCCTGGCAGGAGGTCATCGAGCGCGCGCCGCAGCTCACCGAGCACCTCAGCGACGAGGCCCTGGACCACTTCGAGCGGGTGCAACGTGGGCTCGCCGCGCTCGGGATCGCCCACGAGCTCGACCCGCGCTTGGTGCGCGGCTTCGACTACTACACGTCGACCACGTTCGAGTTCGCGAGCGATGCGCTGGACGCGGCGCAGAACGCGGTCGGGGGCGGCGGGCGGTACGACCAGCTCGCCGAGGAGATGGGGGGCCCGCCCACGCCGGGGATCGGGTTCGGTATCGGCATCGAGCGGGTGCTGATCTCCTGCGACGCGGAGGGGGTGCTCGGCGACGCCCGCGCGATCCTCGACGCCTTCGTGGTCGACGGTACGGGTGACGGCACCGCGGCGGTCCTGGTCTCGGCGCTCCGCGAGTCCGGCCTGCGCGCCGACCGGGCCTACGGTGGCCGGTCCGTGAAGGCCCAGTGGAAGCTCGCCGATCGCGCCCGTGCGGCGTACGGCGTGATGGTGGGACGAGACGAGTCGGAGCGTGCGGCGGTGGCGGTGAAGAACCTCCAGACGGGGGAGCAGATCGAGGTTCCTCGAGAGCAGGTCGCGGGCTGGATCCGCGCCCGACGCGAGGAAGCCCCCAGCTCGGGATCTGGGACCGCGGGGTCCGGCACATGATGCGCACCCATCTCGCCGGGTCGATCAGCCCGGCGTTGCGGGGGGAGTCGGTCGTCGTCTGCGGCTGGGTCGCGAGTCGACGCGACCACGGAGGGGTCGTGTTCCTCGACGTCCGTGACGTCGGCGGACTGGTGCAGGTGGTCATCGACCCCGAATCGACGACCGGCGCCGATCCCCACGCGATCCGCTCGGAGTACGTGCTGCGCGTCGAAGGAGTCGTGCGGGACCGTCCGGAGGGCACGGTGAACTCCGAGCTCCCGACGGGAGCGGTCGAGGTCGCGGCCGCGACGGTCGAGATCCTGAACGCCGCCGAACCGTCCCCGATCCCGATCGACGACCGGGCCGAGGCCGACGAGATGCTGCGGCTCAAGTACCGGTACCTCGACCTGCGGGGCCGGCGCCTGCAGGCCAACCTGCGGCTCCGCGCCGAGGTGAACACGTCGGTGCGCACGACCATGGGCGCGCACGGGTTCCTCGAGGTCGAGACCCCCACGCTGATCGCGTCGACTCCCGAAGGCGCGCGCGACTTCGTCGTGCCGAGCCGCCTTGCTCCGGGGAGCTTCTACGCCTTGCCGCAGAGCCCGCAGCTCTTCAAGCAGCTCCTGATGGTCGGCGGCATCGACCGCTACTACCAGATCGCCCGGTGTCTTCGCGACGAGGACCCGCGAGCAGATCGCCAGTTCGAGTTCACCCAGCTCGACGCCGAGATGAGCTTTGCCGACGCGGACGACGTCATGGGTGTGATCGGCGAGGTGGTCACGAACGCGATCGAGGCAGTCACCGGCGATCCCGCCCCCGAGATCGAACGCCTCACGTGGCACCAGGCGATGGCGCGCTTCGGCAGCGACAAGCCCGACCTCCGCTTCGGGCTGGAGCTCGTCGACGTCACCGACGTGTTCGCTGCGACCGAGTTCCGCGCCTTCCAGGGCGAGGCGGTGAAGGCGCTCCGGGTCCCCGGACAGGGCGACCTCGGCCGGTCACGTCTGGACGCGCTGATCGAGCGGGCGAAGCAGCTCGGCGCGCCCGGCCTCGTGTGGATGCGAGTCCGGGAGCAAGGGGTCCTCGAGGCGCCGGTCGCCAAGTTCCTCTCGGAAGCCGAGATGATCGGGCTGGTCGACGCGACCGGCGCGTCGCCGGGCGACCTGCTGCTCCTCGCTGCGGGAGCACGCCGCATGGCCGACCACGTGCTCGGCGCGATCCGCCTCGACCTCGGGCGGCCGCCGGTCGACGAGGGCGGCCGGCGGTTGGTCTGGATCGTCGACTTCCCGCTGTTCGAGACGATCGACGACGACGGCCGGCCCGTACCGGCGCACCATCCGTTCACGATGCCCCACCCCGACGACCTCGAGCTCTTGGAGCACGGGCAGGGCGCGGAGCTGCTCGACGTGCGATCGCTCGCCTACGACCTGGTGCTCAACGGCTGGGAGCTCGGCTCCGGCAGCGTGCGGATCCACACGCCGGCGATGCAGGAGCGGATCTTCGCACTCCTCGGCATCGAGCCCGAGGTGGCGCGCTCACGGTTCGGATTCCTCCTCGACGCGTTCAAGTACGGCGCGCCGCCACACGCCGGGTTCGCGTTCGGTATCGACCGGCTCGTCGCGCTGCTCGCCGGTGAGGAGAACATCCGTGAGGTCATCGCGTTCCCGAAGACGCAGTCCGGGGCGGACCCGCTCACCGGAGCTCCGAACCCGATCGATCCGACGCAGCTGCGGGAGCTCGGGCTCTCACTGGCCCAATCCAAGCAGACGACCAAGCAGACGACCAAGCCGGCGACCAAGCCGGCGAAGCCGCAGGACGCACCACCTTCCTAGCCTCAATCTCCTCACACCCATGGAGCGCGCATGGCCGACCTGTTCAGCGCGGCGCTCGACGATCGGCTCCGTCAGCGGGCGCCGCTCGCGGCACGGCTTCGGCCGCGCACCCTCGACGAGGTGGTCGGCCAGGAGCATCTCCTGGGTGCGGGGCAGCCCCTGCGCACGCTGATCCAGGCCGACCGGCTGTCGTCGCTCGTGCTGTGGGGCCCTCCCGGCACCGGGAAGACCACGGTCGCGCGGCTCATCGCCGGGGACACCGCGAAGGCCTTCGAGCCGCTCTCCGCGGTGACCGCCGGCGTGAAGGACGTGCGTGAGGTCGCGGACCGCGCTCGGGCGCGCCTCGGTGAGCGTGGCCAGGGCACGATCCTGTTCCTCGACGAGGTACACCGGTTCAACAAGACCCAGCAGGATGCGCTGCTGCCGCACGTCGAGGAGGGGCTGCTCGTCCTCGTCGGCGCCACGACCGAGAACCCGTTCTTCTCGCTGACCGGTCCGTTGCTCTCGCGCTCGACGCTCTTCCGGCTCGAGCCGCTCGGCCCGGACGCGATGCGGACCCTGCTGCTCCGCGCGATGACGGATCCACGCGGGTTGGCCGACGACGGCTTGACGCTCGACGACGAGGCGCTCGAGCACCTCGTCGACCACGCCGAGGGTGATGCCCGGCATGCGCTCACCTCACTCGAGGTCGCGACCGCGCTCGCAGCGGAGTCGGGCCGCTCGGTGGTCACGCTCGAGGACGCGGAGGCCGCGCTCGCGATGCGGGCGCTCCGCTACGGCGACGACGAGCACTACGACGTGCTCTCGGCGTTCATCAAGAGCATCCGCGGGTCCGACGCCGATGCCGGCCTCTACTGGCTCGCGCGGATGCTCGAAGCCGGTGAGGATCCTCGACTGATCGCTCGCCGACTCGTGATCCTTGCGTCGGAGGACGTCGGGTTGGCCGATTCGCAGGGCCTCGTCGTCGCTGACGCTGCAGCACGCGCCGTCGAGTTCGTCGGGATGCCGGAAGCGCAGCTCAACCTGGCACACGCCGTCCTGTATCTGGCGCGGGCGCCGAAGTCGAACTCCGTCACGACCGCGCTCGGCGCGGCGATCAGCGACGTGCACGAGCTCGGCGCAGGGAGGGTCCCACCTCATCTCCGGGATGCTCATTACCCTGGCGCGCAATCGCTCGGGCACGGCGAGGGGTACCAGTACCCCCACGACGCACCGGGCGGCTGGGTGGAGCAGGAGCATCGGCCGGAGGAGCTGCGGGAGCGTCGCTACTACGAACCGAGCGGGCGAGGCGACGACGTCAGCCGCACGCCGGGTACCGGCGACCGGGCGGGCGAGGGCACCTGAACGGCACCAGGACGCCGCAGACGGAGGGGAGGAGCAGGATGAGCACCGCAGCGTGGATCGCAACCGGAGCGGGGCTGGCCATCGTCGTGCTGGCCGTGACGCTGGTGCGCACGCGGTCCCGGCTCGTGCGGATCGAGGCGCGCACCCGGACGCTCGAGGCCCGGCTCGACGGCGAGCTGGCGCCCGCGATCACCGAGGCCCACAACGAAGCCCGCGCTGCTCGCCTGACGGCGCGCCGGGCCGCGACCGCCGCGGGGGTCGATGAACCGCCCCGACGACTCCCGTTCGAACCGATCACCGGCCCGGTCGTGCGCGCCGCAGCGTTCGGCGCCGGTGCGCGGCGCACACTGGTCCGCCTCACGGCGCCGCGGCGGACCCGCGGGCGCACGAGCAAGGCCGCGTGATGCGTCGGCTCACCTGGCTTGCAGCGGGGTTCGGCCTCGGGATCACGGTCGCGTACCGGGTGACCGCCGGTGGTACCCAGCCGGCGCTGGTGGGGGCCGCACACGGCGTCGCGACGCGGGTTCGCCGCGGTCTCGGCGACGCCATCGCCGAGGGGCGCGCGGAGATGGCCCAACAAGAGGTCCGATTCCGTGAGGCGTTCGGGACCGATGTGCTGCACGACCCAACCGGCAGGGGAACCGACCACAGCAAGCGGTAGCCTGCGACGTGGCCCCGCGCACCGCTGACGAGCTTCGTGCTGCGTTCCTCGAGTTCTTCCTCGCGCGCGGCCACGCGGGCGTCCCGTCTGCGAGCCTGATCCCGCACGATCCCACGATCCTGTTCACGGTCGCGGGGATGGTCCCGTTCAAGCCGTACTTCGTCGGCGACGAGACGCCGCCGTGGGCCCGAGCCGCGTCGATTCAGAAGTGCGTGCGCGCCGGGGGCAAGCACAACGACCTCGACGACATCGGGCGGACGAACCGCCACTTCACGTTCTTCGAGATGCTCGGCAACTTCAGCTTCGGCGACTACTTCAAGGCCGAGGCGATCCCGTGGGCCTGGGAGTTCGTGACCGACGTGCTCGGGCTCGACCCCGAGCGACTGTGGGTGACGGTGCACGTCTCCGACGACGAAGCCGAGTCGATCTGGCGTGACGGCGTGGGGCTCCCGGCAGAGCGCATCCAGCGTCTCGACGACGACAACTTCTGGCGCATGGCCGACACCGGACCCTGTGGTCCCTCCTCGGAGATCTTCTGGGACCTCGGCGACGGCTTCGGAGCGCCCGGCGGTCCTGCGCACGGTGACCCGGATCGCTTCATCGAGATCTGGAACCTGGTCTTCATGCAGTACGACCAGCGCGCCGACGGCCAGGTGCCGCTCCCGAAGCCGAGCATCGACACCGGAGCCGGGCTCGAACGGATGCTGATGGCGCTCCAGGGTGTCGAGTCCATCTTCGACATCGACGTGTTCCGCCCACTGGTGGAGGCCGCGGAGCGCGTCACCGGAGTCGCGTACGGCGGCGATGCCGAGCGTGATGTCTCGTTGCGCATCCTGGCCGAGCACGCCCGCACGATGACCTTCCTCGTCGCCGATGGTGTCGTGCCCTCGAACGAGGAGCGCGGCTACGTGCTCCGGCGGATCATCCGACGAGCGGTGCTGCGTGCGTACCTGCTCGGATGCTCCGAGCTCGTCACGCCGACGCTGGTCGACGCGACGGTCGCGGTCATGGGCGGGGCGTATCCGGAGATCGAGCGTGCCCACGAGCTGGTGCGACGCACGGTGCAGCGCGAGGAGGAGCGGTTCCGCCAGACGCTCGAGCGCGGCGTCGATCTGCTCGACGACCTCGTCCAGCAAGGCGACATCAAGGGAGAGGACGCGTTCTTCCTCCACGACACCCTCGGGTTCCCGATCGACCTGACCCGGGAGATCGCGGACGAGCGCGGCCGTTCGGTCGACCTCGACGGGTTCACCGAGCGCATGGCCGAGCAGCGCACGCGCGCCCTGGAGGCGCACAAGGCGGCCGGAGGGGGCGCGACCGCGCCGGTCGAGGTGTACCGAGAGCTGGTCGAGGAGCTCGGTGCCGTGGACTTCACCGGACGGCAGGAGTACGTCACCGAGGGCGCCAAGGTGCGCGGGCTCGTCGCGGGTGGTGAGCGGGTCGCGCGGGCGTCGGCGGGACCGGTCGAGGTCGTGCTCGACCGCACACCGTTCTACGCCGAGTCCGGCGGGCAGGTCGGCGACACCGGGACGTTGACGACCGCCGACGGCGCGAAGCTGCGCGTGGTCGACACCCAGTACGGGCTCCCCGAGCTGATCGTGCACCACGCGCTGGTCGAATCGGGCTCGATCGCCGACGGCGACGAGGTGACCGCGGCGATCGATGCCGACCGGCGCGACGCCATCCGTCGCAACCACACCGCGACACACATCCTGCACTGGGCGTTGCGCGAGGTGCTCGGCACCCACGTGCAGCAGGCCGGCTCGATGGTCGCACCCGATCGGCTCCGGTTCGACTTCAGTCACTTCGAGGCGGTGACTCCCGACGAGCTGGAGCGGATCGAGGCCCTCACGAACACCGAGGTGATCACCGACGCACCCGTCCGCCACTACGAGACGACCAAGGACCATGCGGAGGCCCTCGGCGCGATCGCGTTCTTCGGTGACAAGTACGGCGAGCTCGTCCGCGTGCTCGAGGCGGGCGAGCACTCCCTCGAGCTCTGCGGCGGAACGCACGTGCACGCACTCGGGTTCATCGGTCCCGTCAAGATCCTGAGCGAGGGTTCGGTGGGCGCGAACCTGCGCCGCATCGAGGCGGTGACCGGGACGGGTGCGCTGGAGCACATCCGCGAGGAGGAGCACGCCCTGCGGGACGCCGCGGCGAAGCTCAAGGTCGCGCCGGGTGAGCTGGGCGATCGCATCGAGAAGCTCCTCGCGGAGTCGAAGGGTCTGCGCGACGAGCTCGATGCCGAGCGGGCGCGCCAGGCCGTCGCCGAGGCGGGGAACCTGGCGGCCGATGCGACCGACGGGGTGGTCGTCGCTCGCCGGGACGGGCTCACCAACGACGGGCTCCGCCGCCTCGCGATCGCGACTCGCGAGGCGCTCGGGTCCGGCATCGTCGGACTGGTAGGCGTGACCCCCGATGGTGGGAAGGCCGCGGTCGCCGTCGCCGTGAGCAAGGACCTGATCGAGCGGGGCACGACCGCAGGGGTCATCGCCGGCGACGCGGCGCGCGCGCTCGGCGGCGGGACGGGCAAGCAGCCCGACGTCGCGGTCGGGGGCGGGCCGAACGCCGGCGCGGTCGACGAGGCGCTCGCGCTGCTCACGCAGCGTGCGAAGGAAGCGGCCGGCGGTTCGCCGGACGCCCACTGATCGCGAACGGTGTCGCGCGTGCTCGGTGTCGACCTCGGATCGCGACGCATCGGCCTCGCGGTGTCCGACGCGACCGCGACGCTCGCGACCCCGCTCCAGGTGTTGCCGCGAGGCGTCGACCATGCCGCCGACCACACAGCGATCCTGGCCATCGCGCGCGACGAAGAGGTGCGACGGATCGTGGTGGGATGGCCCCGGTCACTGTCCGGGGCCGACGGACCGGCCGCACGGTCGGTGCGTGATGAAGTGGAAGAGCTGCGCGTCGCGGCCGGCGCTGACCTGCCGGTGGAGCTCTACGACGAGCGGTTCAGCACCGTGACCGCGGCCCGGCACCTGCGCGAGGGCGGCCGCCGCACTCCTGCGGGCCGCAAGAAGCAACGCGAGTCGATCGACGCCGCGGCTGCGGCCGTGATCCTGCAGTCGTACCTCGATGCACCCGGGAGGGATGCGTGAGCCAGGAGCCACCGCCGAACGGACGCCCACCTTCCGGTCGTCCGCCGTCCGGTCGTCCGCCGTCGGGTCGTCCGCCGTCGGGTCGTCCGCCTTCGGGCCCTCCACCCACGGGCCGGCCTCGGGCGCCGCGGCAGCCGGGCGGACCGCCGCCGCGGTCGCGCGCGCCCCACCCGAACGAGGCACCGACCGAGCCCATCGCCGCCGTCGACGCGCCTGGCCCGCCGCGCCAGGAGCCGGTCGGCGGGACGCGCCGGGAACGCCAGGAAGCCGCCGCCGCGCACCGGGGCGGTCGCAGCCGGGGTCGCCGCGGCAAGGGCAACGGCAACGGCAACGGCAACGGCAAGGGCAACGGGAGCGCACGGCGGCCTCGGAAGGGCCTGCGCGTCCTCCTCGTGCTGGGCCTGCTCGCGCTGCCGTTCCTCCTCGGCTTCGCCTGGTTCGCGTATCAGCTGCGTCCGGGGTCCGACGGCAAGCCCGTGTCGGTCACGATCACCAAGGACATGCCCACGGGCGAGGTCGCCGACCTGCTCGCCGAGAAGGGTGTGATCGACTCGGCGCTCGCGTTCAAGGTCTGGGCGACGATCACCGGACCGGGTCCCTACGACGCGGGCCGCTACTCGATGAAGCAGGGGCAGGGGATCCGCTCCGCGCTCAGCCTGCTCAAGGCCGGACAGGAGGTCACGACCGAACCGGACGTGAAGCTGCTCCTGCCACCAGGGCTCACCAATGCGCAGATCGCGGAGCGCGTCGGGCAGCTGCCGGGGCGCAGCGCGGAGAAGTTCCTCGAGGTGGTGAACTCGAACACGATCCGCTCGAAGTACCAGCCGCCCGAGGTGACGTCGCTCGAAGGACTGCTGTTCCCCGACACGTACTTCGTCGGTGCGACGGAGTCCGAGGAGGCGATCGCCCAGCGTCTCGTCGCGCGGTTCGACGAGATCGGCGACAAGATCGGACTCGCGAACGCGCAGGGCCTGACGCCCTACCAGACGGTGATCGCCGCCTCGCTCATCCAGACCGAGGCGAAGCTCGCCGAGGATGCGCCCTTGATCTCTGCCGTGATCCGGAACCGCATCGCGGACGGGATGCAGCTCCAGATCGACTCGACGCTCTGCTACGCGAAGGGCGGCTGTCCGCCTGCCCCGACCGATGCGGACAAGGCACTGGACTCGCCGTACAACACGTACAAGATCCAGGGGCTGCCGCCGACGCCGATCGCGAGCGTGACCGAGGCCTCGTTGCAAGCCGCGCTCAGCCCGGCGGACGTGCCCTACAAGTTCTACGTGGTGGCCGACGCGAACGGGAAGCACGCGTTCGCGACGACGCTCGAGGAGCACAACCGCAACGTCGCGGCCGCGCGGGCCAAGGGCTTGCTGTGAGGGTGGCCCGATGAGGGTGGCCCGATGAGGGTCGCCCGATGAGGGTCGGAGGCGCGACGCGGGTGGCCGGCATCATCGGCGACCCCGTCACCCACTCGCGCTCACCCGCGATCCACAACGCCGGCTACGAGGCGGTCGGCCTCGACTGGGTGTTCGTCGCGTTCCCGGTCCCGACCGGTGGCGCGGCCGCCGCGCTCGCAGGTGTCCGAGCGCTCGACATCGCAGGGCTGAGCGTCACCATGCCGCACAAGACCGACGCGGCCCACGTGTGCGACGAGCTCTCGGCGACGGCCGCCGCGCTCGACGCCGTCAACTCCGTGCGCACCACCGAGCGCGGTCTGCTCGGGGACTCGACGGACGGGGAGGGGCTGGTGCGGTCACTGCGCGACGAGGGCGTCGATCCGCACGGGGCCGACGTGGTCGTGCTGGGTGCCGGCGGTGCCGGGCGGGCGATCGTCCATGGGCTCGGCCTCCACGGCGCGCGGGTCACCGTCGCGGCTCGTCGCGTGGATGCTGCCGACCAAGCCGCCGCACTCGCTCCTGGCGGGCGAGGGGTGGAGCTCGCACAGGTCGGGTCGGTCCTGGCGTCGGCTGACGTCGTGATCAACGCGACGCCGCTCGGCATGCAGGGGGAGGGTCCGCCGTTCGACCCCGACCTCCTCGTCGGCCGCGAGCTGGTGCTCGACACCGTGTACCACCCGCTCGAGACCCCGCTGCTCGCCGCGGCACGCGCCCGCGAGGTCCCGGTCGCGAACGGCCTCGGGATGCTGGTGCACCAGGCCGCCATCTCGTTCGAGGCGTTCACCGGCGTCCCCGCACCCCTCGATGCGATGCGCCGAGCTGCGGAGCGCGCATGAGCGACGCTGCGCTCGCCGCGGTGTGCGGGGTCGCCGGTCTCCTGGTCGGGGCGTGGCTCCCCGTCGTGATCACGCGCGTCCCCGAGAAGCGGCCGATCCGTCCGGCGCCCTACCCCGAGATCGGTCCCGCGCTGCGCACGCCCGTCGGCTGGATCATCGTCGTGCTCACGGGCGCCCTCTTCGCCGGCATGGCGCTGCGCTTCGGCGAGTCGTGGGTGCTCCCACCGTTCCTGCTGTTCACCGCAGCACTGGTCGCGCTCTCCGTCATCGACCTCCGCCTGCAGCTGCTGCCGAACCGGATCATCTTCCCGCTCGCGGTCGTGTCGCCGGCGCTGCTGGCCTTCGTGGCCGTCGCGGAGTCCGACGGTGACGCGTTCCTGCGATCGCTCGGCTGCGCCTTCGGCGCGTTCGTCGTCTTCACGGTGCTGCACCTCGTCTCGCCGCGCTCGATGGGCTTCGGCGACGTCAAGCTCTCCTTCATCCTGGGGCTCTACCTCGGGTGGCTGGGTGTGGGGGAGACCGTGCTCGGGCTCCTCCTCGGGTTCGTATACGGCGCGGTCATCGGGTTGCTCCTGCTCGCGACGCGCTCGCGCGGACGAAAGGACCACATCCCGTTCGGCCCGTTCCTCGCCGCGGGCGCGCTCACCGCCGTCCTCGTCGGCACCACGATCCTCGACTGGTACCGCGGCTGACGCCTCCGGATCGAGTGAGCACGGGACCGACCAATGGGCCGGGGGGATCGCAGCACCCGCCGGTATCCTGGATCCCGTGCTGCGATACCTGACCGCGGGCGAATCCCACGGACCCGCTCTGGTCGTGATCGTCGAAGGCGTCCCGGCCGGGTTGCCGATCCTCCTCGAGGACATCGGATCGGAGCTGGCCCGCCGCCGCCTCGGTTTCGGTCGGGGTCCCCGGATGCGCTTCGAGCAGGACGAGCTCGAGTTCCTCGGCGGCGTCCGCCACGGCCGCACACTCGGGTCGCCGGTCGCGGTGCTGATCCGGAACTCGGAGTGGCCCAAGTGGGTCGACGAGATGTCGGCCGCACCGGGGAAGACCGAGAAGCCGCTCACGCAGCCGCGCCCCGGGCATGCCGATCTGGTCGGGATGCAGAAGTACGGGTTCGACGACGCGCGTGATGTGCTCGAGCGCGCGAGTGCCCGCGAGACCGCGGCGCGGGTCGCAGCAGGGGCGATCGCCAAACGCCTCTTGTCCCACGTCGGTGTCGAGGTGATCAGTCACGTGCTCGCGCTCGGGTCGGCCCGCGCCGGGAGCGAGCTGCGTCCCAAGCCCTCCGACCTCGACGCGGTGGACGCCTCGCCGGTGCGGTGCTTCGACCCCTCGGCCGAGGCCGCGATGATCGCCGCGGTGGAAGCCGCCGCGAAGGTGGGCGACTCGCTCGGAGGCGTGTTGGAGGTGCTCGGCTACGGGGTTCCCACCGGGCTCGGGTCGCACGTGCACTGGGACCGCCGCATCGACGGGCTCCTCGCCCAGGCGTTGATGAGCATCCAGGCCATGAAGGGTGTCGAGATCGGTGACGGCTTCGACGTCGCGACCCGACCCGGCAGCGAGGCCCACGACGAGATCTTCTGGGACGCCGGCCCCGAGGGCGCGCCCGGCTCCTACCGGCGCGAGTCGACGCGCGCCGGCGGCACGGAGGGTGGCATGACGACCGGCGACCTCCTGGTCGCGCGGGCGGCGATGAAGCCGCTCGCCACGCTGAACCGCCCGGTGCTCCAGACCGTCGACGTGGAGACCAAGGAAGCCGGCGTCTCGTTCAAGGAGCGCACCGACGTCACCGCAGTCCCCGCCGCGGGCGTCGTGGCCGAGACGATGGTCGCCCTCGTGCTCGCCGACGAGGCGCTGCGCAAGTTCGGGGGCGACTCACTGAACGAGTTCGTGCGCAACCACGACGCGTACCTCGCGTCGCTGGGATGACGCAGCAGCTCCAGCCCTCGGATCGACACATCATGCTCGTGGGCATGATGGGCGCGGGGAAGTCCACCGTCGGCGCACTCCTCGCCGAGCGCCTCGGTCGTACGTTCGTCGACGTCGACGACCTCGTCGTGGCCGGCGCCGGTCGACCGGTCCCCGAGATCTTCGCGACCGACGGGGAAGATGCCTTCCGCGCCCTCGAGCGCGCCTCCCTGGCGGACGCGTGCGCGTCGCCCGTGCCGCTGGTGATCGCCACCGGCGGCGGCGCCATGGCTGACGCCGACAATCGTCGAGTCGCGTCCACGTGCGCGACCGTCGTGTGGTTGCAGGCCGACCCCGGCTCGCTCGCAGCCCGGGTCAGCGGGAGCACCGGTGACGGCGCAGCCGCGCGACCGTTGCTCGCGAGCTCCGATCCGGTCTCGACGCTCGAGCGGCTGTCGCTGCTCCGCGCGGACGCGTACGCCGCCGTCGCTGACGCCATCGTGGCGACCGACGACCGCTCGGTCGAGCAGGTCGTGGACGCAGTCGCGGCGGCCGTCGCGACCTCGGCAGGGGAGCGAGCCTGATGCAGCGGGTGAGCGTCGCGCTGGATCCGTCGTACGACGTGCTCGTCGGCGCCGGTGCGCTGGCAGAGCTCGGCGGTCTGGTCGCGCCGTATCGGCGGGCCGTGGTCGTGACCCAGCCCCGGCTCCAGGAGCTCTACGGCCCGGCGCTCGACGTCGCCCTCGGTCGCGCACCGTGGATCGAGCTCATGGGCGACGGCGAGGCCGCGAAGTCGTTCGCGACGGTGGAGTCGCTGTGCCGCGCCTTCGCTGCCGGTGGGCTGCTGCGTGGCGACGTCGTCGTCGCGCTCGGGGGCGGCGTCGTCGGCGACACGGTCGGCTTCGCCGCCGCGGTGTACCACCGGGGCGTCGCGGTCATCCAGGCCCCCACGACGCTGCTCGCCCAGGTCGACTCGGCGATCGGTGGGAAGACCGCGGTGAACCTCCCCGAGGGCAAGAACCTCGTGGGGGCGTTCCACCAGCCCGTGGCCGTGGTCGCCGACACCGCCACGCTGACCACCTTGCCCGACGCGGAGTACCGCTGCGGGCTGGGTGAGGTGGCGAAGTACGCGCTCATGCCCGAAGGAGGTGCACTCGTCGAGCTGCTCCGGATGCAGCTCGACCTGGTGCTGCTGCGCGACCCCGAGGTGCTCGGGGCGTTGGTCGGGGCGTGCGCCTCGATCAAGGCCGCGGTCGTCGCCGCCGACCCGTTCGAGCGCACCGGGCTCCGCGCCACCCTCAACTTCGGTCATACGTTCGCCCACGCGCTCGAGACGAGCTCGGCGCTCCAGGGATCGGGCTCGGCGCTCGCCCACGGCGAGGCCGTCGCGATCGGTCTGATCTTCGACGCCCACCTCGCCCACGCTCTGGAGCGGGTCGGGCTCGACGTCGTCGACCGCGTGCACGGCGTCGTCGCCGGCCTCGGGCTCCCGGTCGTCGCGCCGGCCGACGTCGGCCGATCCGAGCTCCTCGCGCTCATGCGTCGCGACAAGAAGGCCGCCGGTGGGCTGACGTTCGTGCTCCCCGGGTCCGACGGGGTGCTCACCGTGGTCGACGACCCGCCCGAGCCTGCGCTCGACGCCGCGTTCGCGTCCGTGGGCGTCGGGGCCTGACCGCGTGGGAGGCTGAGGCGATGGCAACCGTCCTGCTGCTGTCGGGCCCGAACCTGAACCTGCTCGGCACGCGCGAACCCGACATCTACGGCACCGACACGCTCGCCGATTGCGTCGCTGACGCGCGTGCTGTCGCCGAGGCCAACGGCCATGTGCTCGAGGACGCCCAGTCGAACCACGAGGGCGACCTCGTCGACGCCGTCCAGGGCGCGCGCGGCCGGTGCGCGGCCATCGTGATCAACCCGGGCGCACTCACGCACTCGTCCTACGCGCTGGCCGACGCGCTGGCCGCCTACGACGGGGTGAAGGTCGAGCTGCACCTGTCGAACCCGTCCTCTCGTGAGGAGTGGCGCCGACGGTCCGTCGTCGCCCCCTACGTGACCGGGACGATCGCGGGCTTCGGGCGCACCGGGTACCGCCTCGCACTCGAAGCCGTGGTGGCGCAGCTGGCCGCCGGATGAGCACCGGCCTGCCCGCCACGGGGGAGCTGCCCGTGATGGACGTCCGGTCGCGCGCCGCCCGCTTGCGTCCGCTGCTCGCCGCCGCCGGCTGCGAAGCGCTGCTCGTCACCCGTCTGCCGAACGTCCAGTACCTCACGGGCTTCACCGGCTCCGCCGGGATGGTCCTCGTCACCCCCGACGAGATCGTGCTCTTCACCGACGGCCGGTACACGACGCAGTCTCGGGAGCAGCTCGATGCCGCGGGCCTCGACGCAGGGCATGGCGCCCGGATCGAGATCGGTGCGACCGCCGCGGCCCAGCAGGCCGTCCTGATCGAACGCACCCGTCCGTTCCCACGCCTCGGGCTCGAGGCCCACGGCGTCACGTGGGCCCAGCAGCGCACCTGGGCCACGGCGTTCTCCGGCCCGGACGGCGGAGGGTCAGAGCTCGTGCCGACCGAGGATCTGGTCGAGAGCCTGCGCCGCATCAAGGAGCCGGGCGAGGTCGCCCGCATCCGGGCCGCGTGCGCGATCGCCGACGACGCGCTCGCGGCAGTGCTCCCGTCGCTCGCCGAGGGCCCCACCGAGCGGCAGTTCGCGCTCGACCTCGAGGTCGCCATGCGTGAGCGCGGCGCCTCCGGGACGAGCTTCGACACGATCGTCGCGTCGGGACCGAACGGCGCGAAGCCGCATGCTCGCCCGGGGGACCGGCGCGTCGAGGCCGGCGAGCTCGTCGTGATCGACTTCGGCTGCATCGTCGACGGCTACTGCTCCGACATGACCCGCACGGTCAGCGTCGGCGATCCCGGTCCCGACGCCCGGCACCTGTGGGACGTCGTACGGGCCAGCCAGGAGGCCGGACGTGATGCGGTCGCAGTCGGCGTCGAGTGCGCGGCCGTCGACCGCGCGAGCCGCGAGGTGATCGATGCGGCCGGCTGGGGCGACCTCTTCTCGCACGGCACCGGGCACGGGGTCGGTCTCGAGATCCACGAGGCGCCCCGGGTCGCGAAGACCTCCTCTGGTACCTTGGACGCAGGCGTGGTCGTGACCGTCGAGCCCGGCGTCTATCTCCCCGGTGTCGGTGGTGTCCGTCTCGAGGACACGGTGGTCGTCACTGCCACCGGTCACGACGCACTCACGTGCTTTCCGAAAGAGCTGGACGCGATCCCGACATGAACAGGGCTGCATGAGCATCTCCACCAACGACCTCAAGAACGGCATGGCCCTGAACCTCCCCGAGGGGCTCATGACCGTCGTCGAGTTCCAGCACGTGAAGCCGGGCAAGGGCGGTGCCTTCGTCCGCACCAAGCTGAAGAACTTCCGCTCCGGCGCGGTCATCGAGCGCACGTTCCGCGCCGACGAGAAGGTCCCGCTCGCGATGATCGACAAGCGCGAGATGCAGTACCTCTACCGCGAGGGTCCGGCGCTCGTCTTCATGGACTCCGAGACCTACGACCAGCTCCACGTCGAAACGTCCGACCTCGGCGACGCGGTGAACTACCTCAAGGAGGGCGACTCCGCGGTCCTGCCGATCTACAACGACCAGGTCGTCGGCGTCGACCTGCCCGCCGCGGTCGAGCTCAGCGTCGCCCAGACCGAGCCAGGGGTGCAGGGCGACCGCGTGTCGGGCGCCCGCAAGCCGGCCACGCTCGAGACCGGTCTCGTGGTCCAGGTCCCGCTCTTCATCGAACCCGGCGAGAACATCAAGGTCGACACCCGCACGGGGGAGTACCTCGCCCGCGCGTGACGGGCGTCGGAGGTTCGAGTGGCCACGCGACGCGAAGCACGTGAGCGGGCGCTCGAGCTCTGCTACGAGCTCGAGGCGCGGAACCTCGACGCCGACACTCTCCTCGCGGGCCTCCCGGTCGCACCCGACGCGTACACCGAGCAGCTCGTGCGCGGGGTCGACGCGCACCGCGAGGACCTCGATGCCCTCCTGCGGAAGTTCTCGGAACATTGGGCCCTCGAGCGCATGCCGGCCGTCGACCGCACCCTGCTGCGCATGGGCGGCTACGAGCTCGGCTGGGAGCCCGACCTGCCGACTGCGGTGGTCATCGACGAAGCCGTCGACCTCGCGGGCCGGTACTCCACGAAGGACTCGGGTCGCTTCGTGAACGCGCTGCTCTCGCGCATGGCGGAGGAGCTGCGGCCTTGAGCGGCCTGCCCGCTCCGGCGCGACTCACCACCGCGCCGGTCGAAGCCCCGGTCGAGGTGCCGCTCGACGAACCGCTCGAGCTGCCGATCGGCGAGGGCGACCCCGAGCTCCGGGACGCGACGATCACCGACCGCCCGTGGATCGTGATCGTCTGGAACGACCCGGTGAACCTCATGTCGTACGTCGTGCTCGTCCTGCAGCAGCTGTTCGGATACTCGCGCGACAAGGCGACGCGCCTGATGCTCCAGGTGCACCACGAGGGGAAGGCCGCGGTGTCCGAGGGGACCCGCGAGAAGTGCGAGGCCGACGTCGCCCGCCTGCACGGCCGCGGCCTCTGGGCGACCATGGAGCACCCCAGCTGATGACGGCTCCTTCCGCATTCCGCGCGGTGCGCCACTGATGGCCCGGCGCTTCTCCCGGAAGGGTGACGTGATCCGGCTGACGCTGGCCGAGCCCGAGCGCGACCTGCTGCGCCGGCTCCCCGACGAGCTGCGCGCCACCTACGCCTCGGACGACCCGGACGACGCGGTGGCGGCCCGGCTGTTCCCGCGTGCCTACCTCGACCCCACCGAGGAGGCGCGCGAGCGTGAGTGGGAGGCACTCGTCCGGCCCGAGCTGCTGCGCGAGCGGCTCGCCGCGCTCGAGCTCGTGATCTCGGCGCTCGACACGGTGGAGTCGGGGCGCCGCGGCCAGCTCGTCGCCGACCTGACCGACGAAGACGTCACCGCGCTCCTCGGTGTGCTCAACGACGCCCGCCTCGCGCTCGGCACGACGCTCGAGATCGCCGAGGATCGGGATGTCAGCAGGCTCGACCCGGGCGATCCGGCCTTCGCGGCGTACGCCGCCTACGACTGGCTCACGTACCTGCAGGGCGAGCTGATCGAGACGCTCCTCGGAGAGCTGCCCGCGTAGCTGCACCGGGTAGGGTCATCCGGCTTTTCTGCCGTGCGCCCGACGCACGGGGACACGACCTTCATCGCAGGAGCACAGGAGCAGGCATGGCATACCTCGACGGGATGACGATCGCGATCACCGGTGCCGGCCGGGGGATCGGCCGAGCCGTGGCCCTGGCGTGCGCCGAGGCCGGTGCCAACGTCGTCGTGAACGACTTCGGCGTCAGCATCGACGGGAACGATCCGAGCAGCGAGATCGCCGACGAGGTCGTCGCCGAGATCAAGGCCGCCGGCGGCAACGCGGTCGCCGTCGCCGACACCGTCACCACGATGGAGGGTGGCGAGCGCATCGTGCAGACCGCGGTCGACACCTTCGGCGCCATCGATGGCGTCGTGTGCGTCGCCGGGATCCTCCGGGAGCGGATGCTCTTCAACATGAGCGAGGAGGAGTGGGACCCGGTCATCGAGACGCACCTCAAGGGCACCTTCACCGTGTTCCGCGCCGCCGCACCCCGGATGCGCGCGCAGAAGTCCGGCACGATGATCGGCTTCACGTCCGGCGCCTTCGCCGGCTCGGTCGCCCAGGCGAACTACAGCGCGGCGAAGGGCGGCATCGTCTCGCTCGCCCGCAGCGCCGCGGTCGGCATGCACAAGTACGGCGTCACCGCGAACGTGATCGCGCCCGTCGCCAAGAGCCGCATGTCCGGCAACGTGCCCTTCGGCATCGAGATGGGCGAACCCGAGGACGTCGCCCCGATGGTCGTCTTCCTGCTCGGTCCGGCCGCCCGCAAGGTCACCGGCCAGGTGTACACCGCCAACGGCGGCAAGATCGCGGTCTGGAACCAGCCGGTCGAGGTGCGCGAGATGTCCAAGGACGGCCGCTGGACCCCCGAGGAGATCGCCGAGCGCTTCGACGAGGTCGGCCAGGAGCGGATGGGCATGCTGGACCGCCTGGAGGCGATGGCCCAGGCCGCGGCGAGCGGCGACAAGCCGAACCAGTAGCTCTCTCGCCGAGGAGTTCGTGCTCCTCGGGTGATCGGGGCGAGCGGCCTCACGCCGCGTCGGTTCGTCGATCCCTCGACTGTCGTTCCGAGTCGGGCGGCTCCAGCACCCAGGTGCCGTCCTGCTCTCGGCGGAGCGCCCAGCCGCTGGTCTTGCGGCGGTGGTGCTGGCGGCAGAGGCCGTGGAGGTTGTCGACGTCGGCGTCGCCGCCGGTCGGCGACCGGTCGTTCGTGGTCGAGCTCGAGCCGGGTGCTGCGGCCGCAGCCACGGATGATGCAGGTGGCGTCGCGGGCCTCGAGCACCTGGGCGAGGCGCCGGGTGACGTCGCGGCGAGGGCGGGCGAAGGTGCGGACGTCGTGCCCGTCCTCGCACCAGGATCGAGAGGATCCCCTCGCCGAGCAGCTCGCGAGCGTGGGCGACCGGGACCGGCCCGACGCCGGCGATCTCGCACCGCTCGCCGTCGGCCACGTCACCCGAGACGAATGCAGTGGCGTCGACGTGCAACACGACGTGGTCACGGGTCTTGGCCCGGCCCCGCGGCTTCCCGGCTGCTGGGACGGCGCCGTCGCGCGTCGCTCGGGCCATGGCGAGCAGACCATCGAAGGCGATGGCGTCGGGTGTGTCCCGCCTGTCCTTCGGCTGGAGCGAAGCACGGTCCCACGCTGCATCGTCGAACGGCGCGAGGCAGGCCTCGATCTCTGCGCCGAGCGCGACCGGGCCCTGGAGCTGGAGGTTCCAGACGCCGTCCCGGGTCACCCAACGGCGCCGGCTCCGCTCGCGGTGGATCTTCGCGGCGCGGGCCTCGGCATCCGCGGCAGTCGCGAGCACCCGGCGCGTCTCGTCGCGTGCGCTTCGCAGCCCTTCACGCTCTGCGGTGGCGAGCACCCGACGCTCGGCGACTTCGCCGCCCGCGGTCGCTGCGGCGGTGACCTCACGCGCGGCCGTCAGCGAGAGGGTTCCGCTTCGCAGCGCGTCGTCGGTGGCTCCGCAGTCGGGGAGCGCCTCGGCCACGGCCAGCGCATCGCGTGCAGCGCCGACTCCGGTGTCGGTGACGTCGGCGAGCCACTCGGCGGGCGTGACCGCTGGCGTGCGTGCCGCGGGGTCGTTGACCCAGACCCCGGTCTCGACGCACCGCTGCGCGTAGAGCGTGGTCATGGTCGTGCCGAGCCGGGCGATCTCCGCGGCGACGCGCACGCTGGCCAGCGCGTCACGACCCTCGACGCAGCGCGCGTCGAGGTCACGCGTGGCCCGGCGCAGCTCGGCGGCGAGATCGTCCAACCTCATGCCGCCACCATGACAGCGGGGTGTGACAGCTACGTCTGCGCACGTTTCCGCAGGTCAACGGTGTGTCGGCAGTGTTCGATGACGTGTGCTGGACTTGGCGCATGGCTCGGGAGCGCGTTCGATTCCGAGGTGCGCGCGATGCGGCGTACCGCTTCTGGGGTGAAGAGCACCTGCGGGGTGACGGTGGCGATGCGACGGGCCTCGTGACGCGTGTGCTCCTGCAGACGCTCTGGTACCGCGTCGTCGGAGTCCCGGTCCGGACGGGAGCGCCGGAGTGAACTGGCGGAGACTCGGACCTGCGTTGCTCACCCCGGCAGAGCCGGGTGAGCGACGCATCCAGTGGGTCGGGGCGGCGTGGTGGTATACAATGATCTGACCGTGAAGGACGTCCTGTGAGGCGTCTACGGAACTGAGGACGCAAATGCCCGCCGCACCGCGCGCCGGACAACCGAACGAGGCCACGGCCGCCCCCGACAGCTCGGGAGGCGGCCGTTTCGTGTTCCGGGCCGACGTGCTCGACGCCGACGACCTCCGCCGGGCCCACACCCGCATCGCCCACGAGATCGTCGAGCGCAACCACGGCGCCGAGCACCTCGTCCTGATCGGGCTCTACACCCGGGGCACCGCGGTCGCCCAGCGCCTGGCCGCGGCGATCGAGTCCTTCGAGGGCGTCCAGGTGCCGGTGGGAGCGCTCGACGTCGCCTTCTACCGGGACGACATCGCCCTCCGCCCGGTCCAGCCCCTCGGGCCCACGGAAGTGCCGGTCGACGTGACCGGCCGCACGGTGGTGCTGGTCGACGACGTCCTCTTCACCGGCCGCACCGTCCGGGCCGCGCTCGACGCCCTCACCGAGCTCGGACGCCCGACGGCGGTCCAGCTGGCGGTGCTGATCGACCGGGGTCACCGGGAGCTCCCGATCCGGGCCGACTTCGTCGGGAAGAACCTCCCGACGAAGCGGGCCGAGGACGTGCGTGTGCAGCTCACCGAGACCGACGGCGGCACCGACGGCATCGAGCTCTGGGGGCCTGCTGACGGTGGGTCGGCCGATGGTGACGGAGCCGACAGCGCCCCGGGGGAGTCCGACGAGGCGGGGGAGGCCGGGGCATGAAGCACCTGCTCTCGATCGACGACCTCGGGCGCGACGGGATCGAGGAGGTCTGCGACCTCACCGCGTCGTTCCTCGAGGTCACCCAGCGCGAGATCCCGAAGGTGCCGGCGCTGCGCGGCAAGACGGTGGCGTCGGTCTTCTACGAGGACTCCACGCGCACCCGGCTCTCGTTCGAGACCGCGGCGAAGCGCCTCTCGGCCGACACGATGACCTTCAGCGTCAGCACCTCCTCGGTGAAGAAGGGCGAGTCGCTGCGCGACACGGTCCAGACGATCGAGGCGATGGGGGTCGACGCGATGGTCGTGCGCCACTCCTCGGCCGGCGCGCCCCACCGCGTCGCGACGTGGGTCGACGCCGCGGTGGTCAACGCGGGCGACGGGCGCCACGAGCACCCGACGCAGGCGCTGCTCGACGTCTTCACGATCCGCCAGCACCGCGGCGCCGACCTCGACGGGGCACGGGTCGCCATCGTCGGCGACGTCCGCCGGTCCCGCGTCGCGCGCAGCGGCGCAAAGGCACTGGCTGCACTCGGCGCCGACGTCACCCTCGTCGGCCCGCCCACGATGCTGCCCGAGTCGCTCGAGGGATGGCCCGCGACCGCGGTCACCGACCTCGACGACGTGATCGAGAAGCTCGACGTCATCTACCTCCTGCGCATCCAGCACGAGCGCAAGGACGCGACGCACTTCCCGTCGCTGCGCGAGTACACGACGCGCTACGGCCTCACGGTGGAGCGTGCTGCCCGCCTCGCGCCCGACACGCTCGTCATGCACCCCGGCCCGATGAACCGCGGCGTGGAGATCGCGCCCGAGGTCGCCGAGGGCCCCGCGTCGGTGATCACCGAGCAGGTCGCCAACGGCGTCGCGATCCGCATGGCCGTCCTCTACTCGATGCTGGGAAGTGGGAACTTGGGAACTGGAGCACCTGCAGTCGGAGAGTCGCTTGCCTGAGTCGCTGGTCGTGAAGGGCGGTCGGGTCGTCGATGCCACGGGTTCGCGCGAGGCCGACGTGCTGATCGAGGACGGACACGTCGCCGAGGTGGGAGCAAACCTGCAGGGCGACACCACGCTCGACGCGTCCGGCGCCATCGTGTCACCCGGGCTCGTCGACCTCCACGTGCACCTGCGCGAGCCCGGCGGTGAAGAGGCCGAGACCATCGAGACTGGTGCACGGGCCGCCGCGCTCGGCGGGTTCACCGCGGTGATCGCGATGCCCAACACCGAGCCTCCGCAGGACGACCCCGCGGTCGTGAGCTCGGTGCTCGCGAAGGGCGCCCGCTCGCTCTGCGACGTGCACGCGGCCGGCGCGATCACGATCGGGCGCGCCGGGGAAGCCCTCGCGCCGATGGGCGAGATGCACGCGCTCGGGGTGCGGATCTTCACCGACGACGGTGCGTGCGTCGCGAGCGCCGGCATGATGCGCGCCGCGCTCGAGTACGCCCGATCGCTCCCGGGCGCGGTGATCGCCCAGCACGCCGAGGACGAGACCCTCGCCACCGGCCACATGCACGAGGGGGAGTGGTCGAGCCGCCTCGGCATCCCCGGGCGCCCGGCCGCGGCCGAGGAGATCGTGGTCGCGCGCGACTGCCTCCTTGCCGAGCTCACGGGCACCCCCGTCCACTTCCTCCACCTCTCCACCGCCGGCGCGATCGAGCTCGTCCGGGCGGCGAAGGCGCGGGGCGTGCGGGTGACCGCGGAGGCCGCGCCGCACCACTTCACGCTCACCGACGCAGCCTGCGAGTCGTTCGACCCGCGCTTCAAGGTGAACCCGCCCCTGCGCACTGCCGACGACGTCGCCGCGGTGAAGGCGGGTCTCGCCGACGGCACGATCGACGCGATCGCCACCGACCACGCACCGCACCCCACGGAGGCCAAGGAGCGCACCTTCGAGGAGGCGCCGCCGGGGATGCTCGGGGTGGAGACCGCGCTCGCACTCGCGATCACCGAGCTGGTCGAGCCCGGCGTGCTCACCCTCGACGACGCGCTGGCGCGGCTCTCGTGGGGTCCCGCCGCGATCGCCGGCCTCGACGACCACGGGCAGGCGGTCGCACCCGGAGCCGTCGCGAACCTGTGCGTGTTCGACCCCGGCGTCGAGTGGACGGTCGACGCCGCGAAGCTCGCGAGTCGCGCGAGCAACACTCCCTACGACGGGCGCACGCTGCAGGGCCGTGTGCGCCACACGATCTTGCGCGGCGAACCGGTGGTCGCCGACGGGGAGGCGCGCCGATGAGGCGCGCCGGCGTCCTCGTCCTGTCCGACGGCACCAGCTTCGAAGGTGAGCTGGTCGGAGCCGAGGCCGCGGTCGCGGTCGGCGAAGTCGTCTTCAACACCGCGCTCTCGGGCTACCAGGAGATCATCACCGACCCGTCGTACGCCGGACAGATCATCACGTTCACCTACCCGCACATCGGCAACTACGGCGTCAACGACGACGACGACGAGAGCCGGCGCCCCTTCTGCCGGGGTGTGATCGTGCGCGACCTCGCGCGGCGACCGAGCAGCTGGCGTGCCCGCGGCGACCTCGAGGACCTGCTCGTGCGCCACGGTGTTCCCGGCATCACCGGGATCGACACGCGCCGCCTCACGCGGCACCTCCGAAGCGCCGGCGCGCTGCCCGGCGCGTTCGGGGCCGACGAGGCGTCGGCCCGGGCGGCAGCAACGGGTGCGAGCGGAACCGAGGGGATCGACCTCGTCGCCGAGGTCACGACCGACGCGCCGTACACCGTCGGCGACACCGACGCGCCGTTCTCGGTGGTCGCGTACGACTTCGGCATCAAGCGCACGATCCTGCGCCACCTCGTCGGGAGCGGCTGCCGCGTCGAGGTGGTGCCCGCGAGCACGACCGCGGCCGAGGTGCTCGCCCGGCGGCCCGACGGCGTGTTCCTCTCCAACGGTCCCGGCGACCCCGAGGCGGTCACCGGTGCGATCGACGCGATCGGCGGGCTCGTCGGCGAGGTGCCGGTGTTCGGCATCTGCCTCGGCCACCAGATCCTCGGGCTCGCGGTGGGCGCCGAGAAGCAGCGGCTGCTCTTCGGCCACCACGGCGCGAACCACCCCGTCCGTCACGAGGCGACCGGGCACGTCGAGATCACCAGTCAGAACCACAACTACGCGATCGCGATCGACTCCCTCGATCGCGCCGAGCTGACCCACGTGAACCTGAACGACGGGGTGGTCGAGGGCTTCCGCCTCCTCGACGCCCCCGCGTTCGGTGTGCAGCACCATCCCGAGGCCGGGCCCGGTCCCCACGACGCGTCGTACCTGTTCGAGGACTTCACCAGCCTGATGTCGGGTTCCTCCAGGAGCGCCGATCAGAAGACAGGAGGTCGCTGACCGTGCCGAAGCGCACCGACCTCCGGACCATCCTCGTGCTCGGCAGCGGACCGATCATCATCGGTCAGGCGTGCGAGTTCGACTACTCCGGCACCCAGGCGTGCCGGGTGCTCGCGCGCGAGGGCTACCGCGTCGTGCTGGTCAACTCGAACCCCGCGACGATCATGACCGACCCCGAGTTCGCCGACGCGACCTACGTCGAGCCGCTCGACGTCGAGACCGTGACGCGCATCATCGAGCGCGAGCGACCGGACGCGCTGCTCCCGACGATCGGTGGGCAGACCGCGCTGAACCTCGCGATCGGACTCCACGATGCGGGCATCCTCGACCGGTACGGCGTCGAGCTCATCGGTGCCAAGGTCGACGCGATCCACACCGCCGAGGACCGCTCGCGCTTCAAGGAGGCGATGCAGGAGATCGGCCTCGCGGTCCCGAAGTCGGGGCTCGCGTACAGCGTCGACGAGGCGCTGAGCGTGGGGGAGTCGGTGGGGTACCCCGTCATCATCCGCCCCTCCTTCATCCTCGGCGGTGGCGGCACCGGCTTCGCGCAGGATGCCGACGAGATGGTCGAGATCGCGACCCGGGGCCTCGACGCCAGCCCGGTCGACGAGATCCTCGTCGAGCAGTCGGTGCTCGGCTGGAAGGAGTACGAGCTCGAGGTGATGCGCGACCACGCGGACAACGTGGTCGTGGTGTGCTCGATCGAGAACTTCGACCCCATGGGCGTGCACACCGGCGACTCGATCACGGTCGCGCCGGCGCAGACGCTCACCGACGTGGAGTACCAGCGCATGCGCGACGCCGCGTTCGCTTGCATCCGCCGCATCGGCGTCGACACCGGTGGCTCCAACGTCCAGTTCGCGGTCAACCCGGCCAACGGCGATCTCGTGATCATCGAGATGAACCCACGCGTGTCGCGCTCGAGCGCGCTCGCGAGCAAGGCGACCGGGTTCCCGATCGCGAAGATCGCCGCGTGCCTCGCGGTCGGCTACCGGCTCGACGAGATCATGAACGACATCACGGGGGAGACGCCGGCATCGTTCGAGCCGACGATCGACTACGTGGTCACCAAGGTGCCGCGATGGGCGTTCGAGAAGCTCCCGGGAGCCCAGGGGATCCTGGGCACCCAGATGCAGTCGGTCGGCGAGGTCATGGCGATCGGCCGTACGTTCACGGAGTCGCTGCAGAAGGCCCTGCGCAGCCTCGAGTCCGGCCGGTACGGGCTCAACGCGGACCCGGCCGAGGTGCTGCTCGACCGAGTCGAGCTCGACGAGCTCGTGCGGTCCGCCGCCACACCGACGCCCGACCGCATGTTCCAGCTCGAGGCCGCACTGCGTCGCGGGGTGTCCGTCGAGCGTCTGCACGACGCGACCGGCGTCGACCCGTGGTTCCTCGACCAGCTGCTCCAGATCGTGGAGGCGCGAGCCGAGCTCACCGGCCGCGCGCCCGGCGAGCTCGACCGGGCCGACTGGCGCCGCGCCAAGCGGCTCGGCTTCGGCGACGCGCAGCTCGGATACCTCTGGGGCATCGATGCCGACGCGGTACGCGACGCGCGCCTCGCGGCCGGGGTCGCGATCACCTACAAGACGGTCGACACCTGCGCGGCCGAGTTCGCGGCGAACACGCCGTACCACTACGGCACCTACGAGGACGAGGACGAGGTGTCGCCGCTCGACAAGCAGGCGGTCGTGATCCTGGGGAGCGGTCCCAACCGCATCGGGCAGGGCGTCGAGTTCGACTACTGCTGCGTGCACGCGGCGTTCGCCCTCTCGGACGCGGGGTTCGAGACCGTGATGGTCAACTGCAACCCGGAGACGGTCTCGACCGACTACGACACCAGCGACCGCCTGTTCTTCGAACCGCTCTCGGTGGAGGGCGTGCGCAACGTGTGCGACGCGCTCGTGCGAGCGGCTGGCGCCGGTGGCGCGGAGGGCGGCTTCGCCGGGGTGATCGTCGCGCTGGGCGGTCAGACGCCCCTCAAGCTCGCGCACGCGCTCCAGGAGGCCGGCATCCCGATCCTCGGCACGAGCCCCGCATCGATCGACCTCGCGGAGGACCGCGAGAGCTTCAATGCGCTGTGCGAGCGGCTGGGCATCCCGCAGCCCGCGGGCGGCATGGCGACGGGCGCCGATGAGGCGCGCGCCATCGCGGCCGGCATCGGATACCCGGTGCTCGTCCGGCCGTCGTACGTGCTCGGCGGCCGCGCGATGCAGATCGTCTACGACGACGGTGCCCTTGACGATGCGATGGCCGAGCTCGCGCACGAAGGCAGCCTCGGGCGTGAGGGCGGATTGTCGGCGGAGCGTCCGGCGCTCATCGACCGCTTCCTCGAGGACGCGGTCGAGGTCGACGTCGACGCGATCCGCGACGTCGACGGCGAGGTGCTCGTCGGCGGGGTGATGGAGCACATCGAGGAGGCCGGCGTGCACTCGGGCGACTCCGCCTGCGCGATCCCGCCACCGACCCTCAGCGGCGAGGTCATCGCGACGATCGAGGCGCACACCCGACAGCTCGCCGAGGCGCTCGACGTCCGAGGGCTCCTCAACGTGCAGTACGCGGTGAAGGACGGTCAGGTGTTCGTGATCGAGGCGAACCCGAGGGCGAGCCGCACGGTGCCGTTCGTCAGCAAGGCCACCGGCGTCCCGCTCGCCAAGGTCGCGGCCCGGGTGATGCTCGGCGCGACCCTCGCCGCGCTCCGCGGCGAGGGGCTGCTCCGGCCACCGGCCACCGGCGGGCACGTCGCGGTGAAGGAGGCGGTGCTGCCCTTCGACCGCTTCCCCGACGTCGACACGATCCTCGGCCCCGAGATGCGCTCGACGGGCGAGGTGATGGGGATCGACCGCTCGTTCGGGCTCGCGTTCGCGAAGAGCCAGGCGGCAGCGGGCAACCTGCTCCCGGCCGCGGGCACGGTGTTCTTCTCGCTCGCCGACCGCGACAAGCGCGCCGGGCTCGACGCGGCCCGGCGCTTCGTCGAGCTGGGCTTCACCATCGCGGCGACGGCAGGGACCGCCGCGATGCTCGAGGCCGAAGGGCTCCCGGTCGGGACGACCATCGCCAAGGTGGGGGAGGGGAGCGGAGTGGACGCGGTCGATCTGATCTCCTCGGGCAAGGTCGACCTCGTGGTCAACACCCCTCGGGGCCGCGGTCCGCGAGCGGACGGAGCGCACATCCGACGCGCCGCGACCCGTCACCACGTTCCGTGCATCACGACCGTCGCGGCCGCGCTCGCGGCCGCAGGTGGGATCGCCGCGCGCGCCGCGGAGGAGCCGTCGGTGCGCCCGCTGCAGGAGTACCACCGCGACGCCCAGCTCGGGCTCGGGATCTGACGGGGCACCGGTCGTGACCACGGACCTGCAGGTCACGCTCGGCGACCTCGTGCTCGACAACCCGATCGTCGCGGCGTCGGGCACGTTCGGCCACGGCGACGAGGTCGCGCGGCTCTGCGACCCGAGTCGACTCGGTGCGGTCACGACGAAGTCCCAGGCCGCGTTCGAGTGGGCAGGCAACCCGCCGCCGCGGCTGCATCCCACGGCGGCCGGGATGGTGAACGCGGTGGGGCTGCAGGGCCACGGTGTCGCGCACTGGGTCGCGCACGACCTCCCGCCCCTGCGTGCTCGCGGCGCGACGGTCTTCGCGTCGATCTGGGGGCACACGGTCGACGACTACGCCGCAGCGGCGGCGCTGCTGGCGCCGGCGGTCGGCGAGCTCGCGGCCGTCGAGGTGAACCTGAGCTGTCCGAACACGAAGCACGACAGCGTGATCTTCGCCCACGAGGCGGACGCGACCGCCGAGGTGGTGCGGGCGGTCGCGCAGACCGGACTCGGACTCCCCGTGCTCGCGAAGCTGAGCGCCGGCGTTGGTGACCTCCCCGTGATCGCCGGGGCCGCGCTCGACGCGGGTGCCGACGGCCTCACGCTCGTCAACACCGTGCGCGCCTTCCTCGTCGACCCCGAGGCGCGCCGCCCGGTGCTGGGCAGCTCCGGTGGGGGCCTCTCGGGTCCGGCCATCGCACCGATCGCGCTCCGGGCGGTGCACGACGTCGGCCGCGCCCATCCCGGCGTCCCGATCGTCGGGACCGGCGGCGTCAGCAACGGCGTCGACGCGGTCCGGATGCTCCTGGCCGGTGCGTCCGCAGTCGGCGTGGGCACGGCGACCTTCCTGGAGCCCCGGGCCACGCTCCGGATCGTCGACGAGCTGACGCGCTGGTGCGCCAAGCACGACGTCGACCGGGTCGCGGCCCTCACCGGAGCATTGCAGTGGGACGAGGCATGAGCCCCGAGGCGGTCGATCCTCGGGTGCGGGACCGGCTCGTGCTGGTGCTCGATGTCGGCGGTCTCGACGAGGCGCTGCCGCTTGCACGTCAGCTGGCTCCGTGGTTCGCGACCGCGAAGGTCGGCTTCGAGCTCTACGCCGAGGCGGGGCCGGCTGCATTCGACTCGGTGCACGACGTGGGGTTGCGCGTCTTCGCCGACCTGAAGCTCCACGACATCCCCAACACCGTTGGGCGCGCCGCGCGCACGCTGGGCCGACGGGGCGTCGACTTCTTGAACTTCCATGCCGCGGGCGGCGTCGACATGCTGCGCGCGGGCGTCGATGGGCTCCGCGAGGGCGCGCAGGAGTCGGGGCACGTGGCCCCGATCGCGCTCGGCGTGACCGTGCTCACGAGCGAGGCCGACACGAGCCAGTTCGCACCGCGCCTGGATGCGGCGAAGCGGTCGGGCTGCGACGGCGTCGTGTGCTCCGCCTTCGAGATCGCCGCCGCGCGGGACGCCGGTCTGCGCACGATGGTCCCCGGTCTGCGGCTCGCCGGGAGCGACGCGAATGACCAGGCGCGCGTCGCGACGCCCGGCGACGCGACCGCGCGCGGCGCCGACTGGCTCGTGATCGGCCGAACCGTCACCGCAGCCGACGACCCCGAGGCCGCCGCGGCCCGGGTCGCGGCCGAAGTCGCCGACGCGCTCGACGCCGGGAGCTGACACCGGACGCGGGCCCCGACGCGGGCCCGTGTCGTCCGCGCGGCCCGTCGGTATGCTGCGGCCGATGCCTCTGCCGCCGGCCCTCACCCCCGATCAGCGCCGCGCCGCGCTGGAGAAGGCCGCGATGGCGAGGCGGGTGCGGGCCGAGGTGAAGGAGCAGCTCAAGGCGGAGCAGCTCACCCTGAGCGAGCTCCTCGACCGTTCGGACTCCGACGACGTGCTCGCCAAGCTCAAGGTCGTCAGCATGCTGGAGTCCATGCCCAACACCGGCAAGGTCAAGGCCCGGCGGCTCATGCGCGACCTCGACATCAGCGAGAGCCGTCGCCTCCGGGGGTTGGGTCCGAACCAGCGCAAGAAGCTGCTCGAGCACTTCGGTTCCCGACCCTGAGCGTCCTGGTCGTCGTCGCGGGCCCGTCCGGCACCGGCAAGGGCACGGTGCTCAAGGAGCTCTTGGCCCGCGAGCCGAACCTCTGGTTCTCGGTCTCGGCCACCGACCGTGCCCCGCGTCCCGGCGAGGTCGACGGCAGGGACTACCGGTTCGTGAGCCCCGAGGAGTTCCGCCAGCTGCGGGAGGACGGTGGATTCCTCGAGTGGTTCGACGTGTACGGCGACCTGAAGGGCACGCCTCGGGCGCCGGTCGAGAAGCACCTGGCCGCCGGCGACGACGTGCTCCTCGAGGTCGACGTGCAGGGTGCCCTCGCGGTGCGGGACGCGCTGCCGGACGCGCTGCTGATCTTCCTCCGGCCGCCCTCGCGCGAGGTCCAGCGGGCGCGCCTGCTGGAGCGGGACCCGAGGGCGGACGCCGCCGACCTCGAGCGGCGCTTGGCCGAAGCCGACGCCGAGGAGGCCCGGGCGGCCGAGTTCGACGCCGTCGTGGTGAACGACGACCTCGAGCGAGCCGTGGGGGAGATCCAACGGATCGTCGACCAGCGCCGCGGTCGGCGCTGAACGGCGACCCGCCACGGACCCGTTGCGGTCACCGAGGCCCGAGCTGCCGTCCGGCGAGGTACGGCTTCGCGGCCCGACTCGGTTATCCTGGAAGCCCGCCCACCAAAGGAACCGCTCCAGATGGCTGAACGCCGCGCCTCGCTCATGGACCCCCGCATGGAGTACCTGCTCGACCGCGTCGACTCGAAGTTCACGCTCGTCACGCTGGCCGCCATGCGCGCCCGTGAGATCAACGACTACTACAACCAGCTGGGCGAGGGCCTCGGCAAGATCGTTCCGCCGCAGGTGACGTCGGTGTCGCGCAAGCCCCTCACCATCTCCCTCGAGGAGATCGAGGTCGGCAAGATCGAGGCCGTGCCGCTGCCCGACGAGCCCGAGCCCGGCGCCGACGACGGCGCGGAGGTCAGCGTCGAGGGCGACGTCGTCGACGCAGCTGCGGACCAGCCCGCCGCCGAGTAGCCCACTCGGCGCCCCCCACCGGATCGGCGCGCCCCGGATCCCATGGAACCCGTCCTCGAGCTCGCAGCACTGCGCGGCCGCCGGATCGTCCTCGGCGTCAGCGGGGGCATCGCGGCCTACAAGGCGGTCGAGATCTGCCGTCGCCTCGTCGACGCCGGGGCCCACGTCAGCCCGGTGCTCACCGACGACGCGCAGCGCTTCGTGGGTGCCCTCACGTTCTCGGCCCTCGCATCCGAGCCGGCCCGCACGTCGCTGTTCACCGGCTCCGAGGGTGGCGAGGCGATCCCGCACACGAACCTCGGGCAGTCGGCCGACCTGATCATCGTCGCCCCCGCGACCGCGAAGACCCTCGGGAAGTACGCGGCCGGGATCTCCGATGACCTCCTCACTGCGACGCTGTTGGCGACCCGTGCGCCGGTGCTCGTCGCACCCGCGATGCACACCGAGATGTGGGAGCACGCGGCGGTGCAGGAGAACCTCACGACGTTGCGTCGCCGCGGTGTGCACGTGGCCGAGCCCGCGAGCGGCCGACTCGCCGGTGGCGACGTGGGCGAAGGTCGGCTCGCCGATCCCGCCGACGTCGTGGCCGCCGCGGCCGACGTGCTGTCCCGTGGTGGCGACCTCGCCGGCGTGCGGGTGCTCGTCACGGCCGGCGGCACGCGCGAGGCGATCGATCCCGTGCGCTTCATCGGCAACCGCTCCTCCGGGAAGATGGGGCACGCGATCGCTGATGCCGCGGCTCGCCGCGGCGCCGCAGTCACGCTCGTGACCACGACCGACCGGCCGACGCCACCGGGCGCGGCAGTCGTGCGGGTCAGCACCGCCGACGAGCTGCATGACGCAGTGCTCGGGCGCTTCGCCGAGCAGGACGTGGTCGTGATGGCGGCTGCAGTCGCCGACTTCCGCCCGAAGGCGGCCGTCGACGCGAAGATCAAGAAGCGCGACGGGATCCCCGAGCTGCATCTCGAGCCCACGGTCGACGTGCTCGCGGCACTCGGTGAGCGCAAGGAGCACCAGGTGCTCGTCGGCTTCGCCGCCGAGACCGAGCACCTCCGCGAGAACGCCGCGACCAAGCTCGCGGCCAAGCACGTCGACCTGATGGTCGCCAACGACGTCTCGGCGCCGGACGCCGGCTTCGAGGTCGACACCAACCGTGCGCTGCTGCTCGACGCGGGCGGTGCCGCCGAGGAGGTCCCCCTCCTCTCCAAGCTCGCCCTCGCCGACGTGATCCTCGATCGGATCCGCGCGGCGCTGCCCGAGCACACTTGACCAGCCCGACCGCCGGCCGAACCGCCTGCCACGACAGCGAGTAGGAGCACCGTGAGCCGCTTCACCTTCACCTCGGAGTCCGTCACCGAGGGTCACCCCGACAAGATGTGCGACCAGGTCAGCGACTCGATCCTCGACGCGATCTTCGAGGAGGACCCCGAGAGCCGCGTCGCCTGCGAGACCCTCGCGACGACCGGGCTCGTCGTCGTGGCCGGTGAGATCAGCACCCTGGCGCACGTCGACTACCAGCGGGTCGTGCGCGACACGGTCAACAGCATCGGCTACAACCACAGCTCGTTCGGGTTCGACGGCAACACCTGCAGCGTCATCACGTCGATCGACCGGCAGTCGCCCGACATCGCGATGGGCGTCGACAAGGCCGCGGAGCAGCGCGCCGGTGGCAGCGACCTCTACGACGAGATCGGCGCCGGCGACCAGGGGATGATGTTCGGCTATGCCTGCAACGACACCGAGGACCTCATGCCGATGCCGATCTGGCTCGCGCATCGCCTCGCCGAGCGTCTCTCGAAGGTCCGCAAGGACGGCACGCTCGACTACCTGCGTCCGGACGGGAAGACCCAGGTCACGATCGAGTACGTCGACGGCAAGCCGGCCCGCCTCTCGACCGTCCTGATCTCGACCCAGACCGGACCGGGCATCGACCCCGAGTCGACGCTGAAGCCCGATCTCCTCGAGCACGTCGTCCGCCCGCTCGTCCCCGAGCAGTTCCGCGACGACGAGTTCGAGCTGCTCTGCAATCCGACCGGGAACTTCGAGCTGGGTGGTCCGCACGCCGACTGCGGGCTCACGGGCCGGAAGATCATCGTCGACACCTACGGCGGGATGGCCCGCCACGGTGGCGGCGCGTTCAGCGGCAAGGACCCGACAAAGGTGGACCGCTCCGCCGCGTACGCGGTGCGGCACGCGGCCAAGAACGTGGTGGCCTCGGGCGTCGCGGAGCGCTGCGAGGTGCAGGTCGCGTACGCGATCGGGGTCGCGCACCCCGTCTCGGTGATGGTCGACACCTTCGGCACCTCCGAGATCGACCCCGAGAAGCTCGCCGGGCTCGTGCAGGAGCACTTCGACCTCCGGCCGGCGGCGATCATCGACCGGCTCGAGCTGCGCCGTCCGATCTTCCGCAAGACCGCGGCCTACGGGCACTTCGGGCGGCCCGAGCCCACGTTCACGTGGGAGCACACGGACCACGCGGAGGGCTTCCGGAAGGCCGCCGAGTCCCTGGCCTGATGCGCCTCCGACGCCGGGGCCGGCACCTCGCGGTCCGGCACCCTGCGGTCCGGCGCCTCCCGGGCTGAGGTGGCCGACGCGCCTGCTCGACGCGTCGACCGGGTGCTCCCGGACGTCCCTGCGGTCGACCGCGCGTTCGACTACGCGGTGCCGGACGCGATGGCGGACGGCGTCGTGGTTGGCACTGTCGTGCGGGTGTCCCTCCACGGACGACGCGTGCGCGGCTGGATCCTGGCCCGGGACGTCACCTCGGAGGCACCGCCAGACCGGCTGCTCCCGATCCGCGCGGTGGTGTCTGCCGGGCCCCCTGCGGACGTCGTCGAACTCACGGAGTTCGCCGCGTGGCGCTGGGCCGGGCCGCGTGTCGGCTTCCTCCGCGCCGCGTCCGCACCGAACAACGTGGCGGAGACGCGACCACCTGACCCCGACGTCGCGGTGTTCCCCCCGAGCGATGCACCGATGGAGCTCCCGCCCACGGGCAACCGGCTCGTCGTGTGGCCACCGGCCGCGGACCGTCGGGCCCTCGTCGCGTCGATGGTGGATCCCGAGGGCTCGACCATCGTCCTCGCGCCGGACGCTCCGGAGGCCGACGCCATCGCCGCGCACCTGGAGGCCGCGGGCCGGCACGTCGTGGTGGTGCGCGGCGACCGGTCGGCTGCGGAGCGCACCGCGGCATGGGGCGCAGCGCGCCGTGGTGCCTGCGTCGTGGTCGGCGGTCGGGTCGCGGTGTTCGCACCGGTCCCGGACCTCCGCGGCGTGATCGTGCTCGACGACGCCGACGAAGCACTCTCGGAGGAACGTGCGCCCGCCTGGAACGCGCGTGACCTCGCGGCGGAGCGGGCGCGGCGCGTCGGAGCACGCGTCGACGTCGTGACCCCGGCACCGACCGTCGAAGCGGTCGAGCTCGCAGGTCCGGCGCTGTTGGCCCCGGTCGAGGTCGGCCGACGGGGCTGGCCCCGGCTCGAGGTGGTCGACCGTCGGGAGGATCCGCCCGGCCTCGGGTTGCTGTCGGGCGCGCTCGGCCCGGCTCTGCACCGCGCCCTGGCCGACGGCGGTCGGGCGGTGTGCGTGCTCAACCGACGCGGTCGCGCGCATCTGCTCCTGTGCCGCACCTGTGGCGAACCGGCCCGCTGCTCCCGCTGTGACGCAACGGTCGCCGAGGAAGATGGCAGGCTCGTCTGCAGTCGGTGCGGCACCGTCGACGAGCAGCGCTGTCGCCACTGTGGAGGCGGACGGTTCCGAGGGCTGAAGCCCGGCGTGGTGAGGCTCCGTGAGCAGCTCGCCGGACTCGTGCCGCGACACCGAGTCATCGCGGTCGACGCGTCGAGTGCGCCGTTGCCCGCGTTCGACGTCGCCGTCGGCACCGAGGCGGTCCTGCATCGCGTGGCCGATGACCCGGGTCGCCCGGTCCGACTCGTCGTGTTCCTCGATCTGGACCAGGAGCTGCTCGCGCCGCGGTACCGGGCCGCCGAGCAGGCACTGTGGCTCCTCGTGCGCGCGGCGCGGATGCTGGGCCCGCGTGCCGACGGGGGAGTGTTGCTGGCGCAGACCCGCATCCCCGAGCACGAGGTGCTGCGAAGCGTCCGCGACGCCGAACCGATCCCTGCGCTCGACGCAGAGGTCGCGCGCCGACGGGATCTCGCTTTCCCGCCGTTCGGCGGGCTCGCGGAGCTGAGCGGCTCCGAGGAAGCTGTCGCGGTGGCGTGCGACGCGCTCCGGGAGCACGTGATCGTGCTCGGGCCGTCGGGGCGCGCCGCCCTCCTGCGCGCCCCGACGGCCAGCGCACTCTGCGACGCCCTCGCCGCCGTCGACCTCGCACCGGCACGAGCCCTCGGCCGCCTGCGCATCGACGTCGATCCGCTCCGCATCTGAGGGCCGGTACGATGGCGGACGTGGGTACGTTCCCGGTCCGCACGTTCGGTGATCCGGTGCTGCGACAGCGCAGCAACGAGATCGAGGAGCTCGACGGCGACCTCGCGCGCCTCGCGGACACGATGATCAACACGATGTACGAGGCGATCGGCCTCGGCCTGGCGGCACCGCAGGTCGGGGTGCTGAAGCGCATGTACACCTACGACCTCGGTGACGGCCCCGCGGTGCTCATCAACCCGCAGGTCGTCGACGCCCACGGCGAGTGGACCTACGACGAGGGGTGCCTGTCGATTCCCGACCTCCACGTCGAGATCGTCCGCCCCAAGGTCGTGACGGTGCAGGGCATCGACCTCGACGGCAAGGAAGTCGTGTTCGAGGGCGACGAGCTCATGGGGCGGCTCATCCAGCACGAGATCGACCACCTCGACGGCGTGCTGATGCTGGACCGGCTCGAGCCCGACCAGCGCAAGGCGGCGCTGCGCGAGATGCGGCGCATGCAGTTCGACGACGCCGGCGCGGCGCGGGTCGGGGCCGGTCCCGACGCGAGCGACGCCGGCCGGCGGCTCTGACGAACCAGCACCCCCGGCTGCGGCCAGGATCCATGCGCATCGTCTACTGCGGTACCCCCGATGACGCCGTCCCGGCGCTCCGGGCGATCGTCGCGGCCGGTCAGGAGGTCGCGCTCGTCGTCACCCAGCCCGACCGCCGGCGCGGTCGTGGTGCCGCGGCAACACCCAGTCCCGTGAAGGCCGCGGCGACCGAGCTGGGGCTCCCCGTCCGCACTCCAGACCGGGCTCGTGAGATCACGGACGAGGTGCGCGCGCTCGACGCAGATCTCGGCGTCGTCGTCGCCTTCGGGCAGCTGCTGCCCGTTCCGCTGCTCGACGCCACGCGTCACGGCTTCGTGAACGTGCACTTCTCGCTGTTGCCGCGCTGGCGCGGGGCCGCGCCGGTCGAGCGAGCGATGCTGGCCGGCGATCCGGAGACCGGTGTCTGCGTGATGCAGCTCGAGGAAGGGCTCGACACCGGCCCCGTCTACGCGCACGCGGCCACGCCGATCTCACCGGAGGAGACCGCCGGCGAGCTCCGCGCCCGGCTGGTCGACCTCGGGACCGGCCTCCTGGTACGGACGCTGCCCGACATCCCGACCGCGAGGCCCGAGCCGCAGACCGGCGAGACGACGCACGCGGCGAAGCTCACGGTCGAGGAGTTCCGCATCGATCCGTCCGCGCCGGCCGACGCACTGGCCCGCCTCGTGCGCGCCGGGAACCCGCGGCCCGGGGCGTGGACCCTCGTCGACGGCCGCCGCTTGAAGGTCTGGCGCGCCCACGCACGTCCCGCCGATGCACCCCAGCATCCGGCGGACCACGGTATCGGCACGATCGACCGTGACGGCGGCCTGGCGACCGGGGACGGTGTGCTCCAGCTCGAGGAGGTGCAGCCCGAGGGCAAGGCGGCGATGCCGGTGGCCGCCTGGCTCGCCGGCTGGCGGAGCCCCGACGGCACGACCGGCCCGACCTTCGAGCTGCCGGAAGCGGCCTCGTCATGACCAGCAGCAGTCGGATGGTGGCGCGCGACGCCCTCGTGAAGGTCGAAGGGGGCGCGTACTCGCACGTCGCGGTGCCGGCGATGCTGCGCGGCTCGGGGCTGCCACCACGGGAGCGCGCCCAGGTGACGGACCTCGTCTACAGCACCCTGCGCCAGCAGCGCCGCCTCGACGACCTGATCGCGCGAGCGAGCAACCGTCGCATCGCGAAGCTCGACCCACCGGTCCGCGCGGTGCTGCGGCTCGGCGCGCAGCAGCTCGTCTCCGGCGTGCCGGCGCACGCGGCGGTCGGGGAGACCGTGAACGCCGCGCCGACGCGAGCCCGCGGGTACGTCAACGGAGTGCTCCGCTCACTGACGCGGCTGGGCCCGCCCTGGCCGGAGCCCGAGAGCGAAGCGGTCGCACTGTCGTACCCGGACTGGCTGGTCGAACGACTCACCGACGACCTCGGGGCGGAGGACGCGCATGCCGCGCTCGTCGCAGGCAACGAACGGGGTGCGCTCACGCTGCGCCCGAACCGCCGGAAGACGGACGCGACGACGCTCGAGGCCGAGCTGGTCGCGGGCGGGGCCGAGGTGCAGCGCGGCGCGCTCGTGCCCGATGCGCTGATCGTGCGCGCGGCAGGCGATCCGGCCACGCTGCCGGCCGTCGCGAAGGGCCGGGCGACCCCGCAGGACCAGGGAAGTCAGGCCGTCGTGGCGTGCGTCGATCCCCAGCCCGGCGACCGGGTCCTCGACGTCGCGGCGGCGCCCGGCGGCAAGGCGACCGCGATCGCCGAGCTGGTGGGGTCGAAGGGACGCGTGCTCGCGGCCGACACCCAGGCCGGTCGCCTGCGGCTCGTCGGGCAGGCGGCGCGGCGGCTCAAGCTGTCGACCATCGATCTGGTGGTCGCCGACGGACGGTTCCTGCCGACCCGCGAGGCGTCCTGGGACCGGGTGCTCGTCGACGCGCCGTGCAGCGGCCTCGGTGTGCTCCGTCGTCGTCCCGAGGCCCGCTGGCGCATCGAGGCCGAGACGATCCCGGTCCTCGCCGACCTCCAGGTCGAGCTGGTCCTCGCCGCGGCGGGCGCCGTCCGCCCGGACGGGGTGCTCGTCTACGCGGTCTGCACGCTCACGAAGGCGGAGACCAGCGAGGTGGGCGAGCGGGTGCTCGAGCGGCTCGACGGCTTCAGCGTGCTCGATCCGCCGGGTGCACCCTGGCGCCCGTGGGGCGCGGGCGCCCTCCTGCTCCCCAGCGCCGCGGGGACCGACGGGATGTTCGTGCTCAAGCTCCATCGCTCGGCCTGAGGGAGCCGGGCGGTAGCGTCGGGAGCGATGACCTCCTCACCGAAGACTGGCGCAGCGGGAACCAGCCACAAGATCGCCCCGTCCATCCTCTCGGCCGACTTCGCCTCGCTCGGTGACGAGGTCGCCCGCGTCGCGGGCGAGGCCGATCTCCTGCACGTCGATGTGATGGACGGACACTTCGTCCCGAACCTCACGCTCGGACCCCCGATCGTGAAGTCGCTGCGCAAGCGCACCGACCTGTTCCTCGACTGCCACCTGATGGTCGACAACCCCGGCGTGCTGCTCGGCGACTTCGCCAAGGCGGGGGCCGACCGCTGCATCGTGCATGTCGAGCTGGGGGACCCACGTCCGCTGTTCGACGAGCTCCGGAAGATGGAGGTCGGCGTCGGACTCACGTTGAACCCGGAGACCGAGGTCGACGCGGTGCTCCCGTACCTCACCGAGATCGACCTGCTGCTCGTGATGAGCGTGCATCCGGGGTTCGGCGGGCAGTCGTTCCTCCCGGAGGTGCTCGACAAGGTGCGCGTCGCACGCGCGGCGATCGACGAGCAGGGGCTCCCGGTCGAGATCGAGATCGACGGCGGCATCAACGTCGAGACCGCCCCGAGCGCCGCCGCCGCGGGTGTCGACATCCTCGTGGCCGGGAGTGCTGTGTTCCACGCCGACGACCCGGCCGCGGCCGCGCGCGACATCCGTGCCGCGGCCTGGCCCGATGCCTGAGGCGCCTGCTGCCCCGCTCCGGGCCAAGGTCCTCACCGTGTCGGACGGCGTCGCCGAGGGCACCCGGGAGGACCGGTCCGGCATCGCACTCGTCGATCGGCTCGGCGCCGCGGGTTTCGCGGTGGTCGAGCAGCGCGTGAGCGCGGACGGCGTGAAGGCCGTCGCGGGTGCACTTCGGGACCTCACCGCCGGGTTCGCGGGCCTGGTGGTCACGACCGGCGGGACGGGCTTCGGCCCACGCGACCTCACGCCCGAGGGCACCCGGTCCGTCCTGGAGCGCGAGGCACCCGGCCTGGCCGAGGCGATGCGCCGGGCCAGCGATGCGGACGGGCGCGGGTTCGGCGCCCTGTCCCGGGGGGTCTGCGGCTCCGTGGGCGCCGCACTGGTGTGCAACCTCCCCGGGTCGGCCTCGGGCGCCGTGGAGTGCCTGGAGGCCGTCCTCGACGTCGTGCCGCACGCCCTCGACCTCCTCGCCGGCGGCCGCCCCCACTAGGGCCCTCGTTTCTAGAACAGGTTCCATTTTGTCGGCGGATCTTGTACGATGGCCAGGACCACGAGTGAGCCCTCGGGGTATGGGTGCAAGTCCCGACCGGCGGTAACCAGCCCTTCCGCTCCGGCCAGAGGCCGGGGGGTGAGGACTGGGAGCCCGCGAGCCCACGGCAGCCGGCCGTGTGGTTGATCCGATGCGACGTCGGAGCCGACGGTGAGAGTCCGGATGGGAGAGGGCGCTCGGTGTGCGCGTCGCGCGGCGCGCGCCACGAGCGACGTGCAGGTGTCTCCCGAGGGCGTTGGATCCGGGACGACACATGGCCGACACGACTGCGGAAGCGCTGATCGAGCGGGCGCTCGCGCTCGGCGCCGGCGCTCGTCGGCGGACCCCGCCCAACCCGTGGGTGGGCTGCGTCCTCGTCCGTGACGGCCAGATCGTCGGCGAGGGTGCCAGTGAGCCGCCCGGGGGCCCGCACGCCGAGGTCGTCGCCCTCGCGGCGGCCGGGGACCGGTCCCGCGGTGCCACCGCCTACGTCACCCTGGAGCCGTGCAGCCATCACGGCCGGACGGGCCCCTGCGCCGACGCCCTCCTCGGCGCCGGCGTCGAGCGAGTCGTCGTCGCCCTCGAGGATCCGGACCCGAAGGTCGCGGGCGCGGGCATCGCAAAGCTGCGGGCCGGAGGTGTCGCGGTCGAGGTCGGCGCTGGTGCCGACGCGGCATCCCGGCAGCTCGCGCCCTACCTCCATCACCGTCGCACCGGCCGGGCGAGCTGCCTCGTCAAGACCGCGGCCAGCCTCGACGGTCGCGTGGCCGCGGCCGACGGCTCGTCGCAGTGGATCACGGGCGACGCAGCCCGGGCCGATTCCCACGAGCTGCGTGCCGACTCCCAGGCGGTCGTCGTGGGTGCAGGCACCGCGCTCGCCGACCGGCCTGCCCTCACCGTGCGCCGTGCGGCGAACCCCGACGCGAACCGCGCCGACCGCCAGCCGCTCCGCGTGCTGCTCGACGCGCGCGGTCGCGTGCCCGCCGACGGGCCGCTGTTCGACACCACGCTCGCACCCACCCTCGTCCTGACGACCACCGCAGCGACGGCACCCACGCTCGACGGGTGGCAGGCCGCCGGCGCCAAGGTCGAGGTCCTCGACCCGGCACCCGACGGCATCGGCGTCGACCTCACCGCCGCGCTCGCGCTGCTGGGTCGCGACGGGGTGCTGCAGGCCATGGTGGAGGGTGGGCCGACGCTCCACGGAGCGCTCCTGCGAGTGGGGCTGGTCGACCGGCTCGTCGCCTACGTCGCGGGGGCGGCCCTCGGTGCCGCCGGCCGCCCGGTCTTCGACGGGCCGAGCCCGGCGACGCTCGGCGCCGCGCCACGCTTCGAGCTGCTCGACGCCCGCGTCCTCGCCGGCGACGTGCGCCTCGACTACGCACCGCTCGGTGCGGACGGGAGCGCTTGATGTTCACGGGCATCGTGGAGGAGCTCGGTCGCGTCCGAGCCGTCACACACCACGACGGGGGCGCGCGCATCGAGATCGACGCCGCGGTCGTGCTGGAGGACGCCGCTCTCGGCGCGTCCATCGCGGTCAACGGCTGCTGCCTCACCGTCGTGGAGCAGGCGGAGGGGTGGTGGGCCGCCGATGCCCAGGCCGAGACCCTCGACCGCACGACCATCGGCAGCCTCGCCGTGGGTGACCCGGTCAACCTCGAGCGCCCGGTGCGCGTCACCGATCGACTCGGCGGCCACATCGTGCAAGGTCACGTCGACGGCGTCGGCACCGTCGTCGAGCGCACCCCCGAGCCCGATGGCTCGACCCGCCTGACCGTGCGCCTTCCCGACGGCCTCGGCCGTTACCTGGTCGAGAAGGGCTCGGTCACCGTCGACGGCGTGAGCCTCACGATCACCCGGGTCGGCTCGTTGGACGACGGGCCGACCGATCCGGACGACGTCTTCGGCGTTGCCCTGGTGCCGCACACGCTCGCGGTCACCACGCTCGGCGTGCGCAGCCCCGGCGACACCGTGAACCTCGAGGTCGACGTCCTCGCCAAGTACGTAGAACGACTCCTCACCGCCAGAGAGCAGGAATCCTGATGCCCTTCACCGACATCGAGAACGCGATCGCCGCCATCGAGCGGGGCGAGTTCGTGATCGTGGTCGACGACGCCGACCGCGAGAACGAGGGTGACCTCATCATGGCGGCCGAGAAGGTCACTCCCGAGGCGATGGCCTTCATGATCCGCCACACCAGTGGCGTGATCTGCCTCCCGTTGGAGGGCGACCGCTGCGACGCGCTGCAGCTCCCACTGATGGTCGCCAACAACACCGAGGCCCAGCGCACCGCGTTCACCGTGTCAGTCGACGCGCGCAGCGGCACCTCGACCGGCATCTCGGCCGCGGACCGCGCCACCACGGTGCACGCGCTGATCGACCCTGCGACCCGGCCCGACGATCTCGCCCGCCCGGGGCACATCTTCCCGCTGCGCTACCGCGAGGGCGGCGTGCTCAAGCGGGCCGGCCACACCGAAGCAGCCGTCGATCTGGCGCGTATGGCCGGGGCCTACCCATCGGGCGTGCTGTCGGAGATCACCAACGACGACGGCACGATGGCGCGCATGCCCGAGCTGGAGCGGTTCGCCGCGGAGCACGGCCTGCAGCTCATCTCGATCGCCGATCTCATCCGGTACCGCCGGCACCGCGAGAAGCTCGTGCGGCGCGTCTCCGAGGCCCGCATCCCGACGCGCCACGGCGACTTCACCGCGTACGTGTTCGAGAGCCTGCTCGACGGGGTGGAGCACCTCGCCTTCGTGCGGGGCGACATCTCGGGCAACGACGACGTGCTGGTGCGCGTCCACTCGGAGTGCCTGACCGGCGACGTCTTCGGATCGCTGCGCTGCGACTGCGGCGTGCAGCTCGACAACGCCCTCGAGCGGGTCGCGAACGAGGGCCGCGGCGTCGTGGTGTACCTGCGTGGCCACGAGGGGCGCGGGATCGGCCTGGGCCACAAGCTCCGGGCGTACACCCTCCAGGACGAGGGTCGCGACACGGTGGAGGCCAACGTCGAGCTCGGTTTCCCTGCCGACTCCCGGGAGTACGGCATCGGCTCCCAGATCCTGGTCGACCTCGGGGTCAGCACCATGCGTCTGATGACCAACAATCCCTCCAAGTACGGGGGGCTCGAGGGCTACGGTCTGGAGATCGTCGAGCGGGTGCCCCTGCACGTCGAGCCCAACGAGGAGAACATCTCCTACCTGCGCGCCAAGCAGGAGAAGATGGGACACCTGCTCGACCTGGGTGAGGCCCAAGTCTGAGGGCAGCGGGACTGACGCAGGCGTCCGTCCGACGACCGAACCCACGAAAGGCTTCCAGGAATCCACGATGGGCGACTACGCGCCGACCGACCTCGAGCTCGACGCGAGCGACATGCGCCTCGCCGTCGTCGCCGGGCGGTTCAACGCACACATCACGACCCGCCTGGTCGAGGGCGTCGTCGAGGCACTCGCTCGCTACGGCTACCAGGGCGAGCCGGAGGTCCACTGGGTGCCCGGTGCGTTCGAGATCCCGCTCGTCGCCGAGCGCTTCGCGTCGTCGGGCACCGTCGATGCGGTGATCTGCGTGGGTGCCGTCGTGCGCGGCGACACGCCGCACTTCGAGTACGTGTCGGGGCCGTGTGCCGACGGCTGTGCCCGCGTCGCACTCGACACGGGTGTCCCCATCGCGTTCGGGGTGCTCACCACGAACGACGAGCAGCAGGCGCTCGACCGCTGTGGCGGCCGCGAGGGCAACAAGGGCGCCGAGGCCGCGACGACCGCGGTCGAGATGGTCACCCTGCTCCGACGGCTCGCGAGCGGAGCGGGGGCCTGATCGCGTGCTGACCATCGTCCTGCCCAAGGGATCGCTCGAGGAGGCGACCCTCCAGCTGTTCGAGGATGCCGATCTCGCGGTGCAGCGCTCGTCGGAGGTCGACTACCGCGCGTCGATCGACGACCCGCGCGTCGCCGACGTCCGCATCCTGCGGCCGCAGGAGATCCCCGTCTACGTCGCGGAGGGCCGCTTCGACCTCGGCGTGACCGGCCGTGACTGGATCGAGGAGACCGGGGCCGACGTCGTGTCGCTCACCGAGCTGCACTACTCGAAGGCCACGAGCCGTCCGATCCGGGTCGTGCTCGCGGTCGCAGCCGACTCGCCGGCGAAGTCCGTCGAGGACCTGCCGTCCGGGCTGCGCGTCCACACCGAGTACCCCGAGCTCACCAAGCGCTACTTCGCCGAGCACGGTGTCGAAGCAGACGTCCAGCTGTCCTACGGCGCGACGGAGGCGAAGATCCCCGACATCGCCGACGCGATCGTCGAGATCACCGAGACCGGTCGCGCCCTGCACGCGGCCGGTTTGAAGATCCTCGAGACGATGCACGTCTCGTACACGGAGCTGGTCGCGAACCCGACCGCGTACGCGGATCCCGAGAAGCGGCTCGCGATGGAGCAGCTGCAGGTGCTCCTCACCGGCGCGCTCGAGGCCCGCGGGCGGGTCCTGCTGAAGCTCAACGTCGACGGGGGAAACCTCGAGGCCGTCATCGGCCTGCTTCCGGCGCTGCGCTCGCCGACGGTCTCGGAGCTGTTCGGCGGCGAGGGCTTCGCCGTCGAGACGGTCGTCGCCAAGAACGAGATCAACATCCTGATCCCGGCCCTCAAGGAGCTGGGGGCGACAGGGATCATCGAGCTCCCGATCGCCAAGATCGTCCACTGAGCGGGAGCGCGTGGTGAGCCAGGGACGGGTCCTCGAGTTCGATGCCCACCGCGGCCTCGGGGTGATCGAGGGCGACGACGGGACACGTCTCGACTTCCACTGCACGCGGATCGGGGATGGCAGTCGGACCATCCCGGTGGGGGAGCGGGTCCGGTTCACGGTGGCGCCAGGCGCCCTCGGCCGCTGGGAGGCAGCCGAGATCCTGCCCTCCTCGGCGGCTCGCTCCTAGGAGTCCGGATCGCCGGCGGCGCCGGTCGAGACCTGCACGAAGGCCATCCGCAGCTGGGAGAGGGCATCCCGCAGGGGCTCGGCGTTCTCACCCAGGCGGTCGCCCAGGCCGTCGACCAGGGCGGACATGGCGTCGATCGCCAGCCCGGCCTCGTCGAGGCGCAGCGGCGCCCCCTCCTCGGGGGTCAGGTGGAGGACCGCCAGCTGCCACAGGCCGATGGCGTGGTTGGCGACCAGGTCGGCCACCGAGGTCGAGGCCAGCTCGGCCCTGACCCGGCGCAGCTCCTCGGCGACCTGCTCGTCGCCCGGCGCTCCCGGCGTCCCGTCGCCCAGCCCGGCGTCGATCGCTTCGTCGTAGTCGGCGTCGGGGCCCGATTCGGGGTCCCCGCCGGAGGGTGTCCAGAGACTGCTCACGCGGTATCCTCGCCTTCGACAATCGAATGTGGGAAGCGGGGTCGGACCCCCGGAGCGTCGCCCGACTTGGGCTTCACCTCGGATGGTACGACTCCCACCCGGCCGGTACCTCGGGCAACCGACACCGCGTCCGGGTCCGTCACCAAGCGACGCCGGTCTCCCGACTCGGGATGGCGGTGCTGCACCGATGGCGGACGCTTCCCGCGTCCGCCATCTTCGCGTCCGGGGAACCCCGGGGGCGGCATTGCCGAGCCAAGAGGTGCACTGATCGCCACCGATGAAGTCCGGATCAACGATCGGATCCGATCCCGCGAGGTCCGACTGATCGACGAGAACGGTGGCCAGATGGGCGTCGTGGCTCTGCCCGACGCCCTCGCCGCCGCCCGGGAGCGCGAGCTCGACCTGGTCGAGGTCGCTCCCGATGCGAATCCTCCCGTGTGCCGGATCATGGACCACAACCGGCACAAGTACGAGGAGCAGCAGCGCAAGAAGGAGTCGCGCAAGAAGGCGACGCAGGTCGTCATCAAGGAGATGAAGTTCCGCCCCAAGATCGACGTGCACGACTACACGACCAAGATGCGCCACGTCGAGCGCTTCCTCGCCGAGGGACACAAGGTCAAGCTCACGATCATGTTCCGCGGTCGGGAGATGGCCCACCCGGAGCTCGGGTTGCGGATCCTGGAGCGGATCGCCGAAGAGGTCGGCGAGATCGCCATCGTCGAGTCCGCGCCCCGACAGGACGGCCGCAACATGACGATGGTGCTGCACCCACTCAAGAAGAGCGCCCGCAAGCCGAAGCCCGCGGAGACCGCGGCGCCGGCCGGCGGGAGCGAACCGACTGGAGCAACCTGATGCCGAAGATGAAGACCCACCGGGGCGCCGCGAAGCGCTTCAAGGTGACGGGCACCGGAAAGATCCGTCGTCGGAAGCAGTACCGCTCCCACCTCCTCGAGAAGAAGCCGAGCAAGCGCACCCGTCGCCTCGCTCGCGGTTCCGAGGTGGTCGGCAAGGACAAGAAGCGCGTCGAGCGCATGCTCGGCCGCGCCTAGTCCCCACCCGCGGGCGCATCCGCGCTCGGGCCCCGTTCGCAGACCACTCGTCAGACCAGGAGCACGTTGCCATGGCACGCGTGAAGCGTTCCGTCCATTCCAAGAAGCGTCGTCGCGCGATCCTCGAGGCCGCGGAGGGCTACTCCGGTTCCCGGAGTCGGCACATCCGCAAGGCCAACGAGCAGGTCATGCACTCGGGCAACTACGCCTACCGCGACCGCCGGGCCCGCAAGGGCGAGTTCCGTCGGCTGTGGATCGTGCGCATCAACGCCGCGTGCCGCGAGCACGACATGTCGTACTCGCGCTTCGTCGCCGGCCTGAAGGTCGCCGACATCGAGGTCGACCGCAAGATCCTGGCCGACCTCGCGGTGCGCGACCAGGCGGCCTTCGGGGCACTCGTCACGGCCGCGCGCGAGGCCCTCGAGGCCGCTTGACCGACGTCCTGGGCCCGCGCAACGCAGAGGTCCAGCGGTTGCGGGCGCTCCTGCGTGACCGGCGCGCGCGCAGCGCCGACCAGGCCTTCGTGCTCGAAGGTCCACGCGTGCTCAGCGGTGCCCTCGACCGGGGTGCGCGTGTCGACGCGATCTACCTCGGCAGCGGTGCCATGCGGTCGTTCGCGCCACTCGTGCAGCGAGCCGTTGCCACCGGCGCCCGGGTCGCGGAGCTCAAGGAGGGGGTGCTCGAGAAGGTGGGCACCACCCGGACGCCCCAGCCCGTCCTCGCGGTCGCGACCATGCGCCCCGCGACGCTCGACGACCTCAGCCCGAGCGGGAGTGCGCCGACCGGGACGCTCCTCGTCACCGTCGACCTCGGTGATCCCGGGAACTTGGGCACCATCATCCGTAGCGCCGAGGCGTCGGGTGCCACCGGCGTCGTCGCGTGCGGGAACTCGGTCGACCTGTACAACCCGAAGGTCGTACGGTCGAGCGCTGGAGCGATGTTCGGCATGACCGTCGTGGAGCAGGGTGATCCGATGACGACACTCGACGAGCTGGGCAGACGCGGCTGGCGACGGCTGGGCACGCGCGCCGTCGGCGGTGACGCCTACGACGAGGTCGATCTCGCGGGCGCCTGCGCACTGGTGGTCGGCAACGAGGCGCACGGACTCGACGGTGAGCTCGACCGCCGCCTCGACGGCACCGTCACGATCCCGCTGCGCGAGCCGGCCGAGTCGCTCAACGTCGCGATGGCGGCGACGGTCCTGTGCTTCGAAGCCGCCCGCCAACGCCGGGCCGGTGGAGCTGCGTCATGACCCTCGACGAGCTGCGCGCCGAGCTCGACGCCGCGCTCGCCCGGGCGCGCACCGAGGTGCCGGCCGCGCCGGACGGCGACGCGCTCGACGAGCTGCACCGCAGCCTCACGGGCAAGCGCTCGGCCGCGGCGACCGCGAAAGAGGCGATCAAAGGGTTGCCCGGTGACGAGCGGCCGGCTGCAGGTCAGGCGCTCGGTGCCTTCAACGCCGAGGTCGCATCCCTCGTGGAAGCACGACGGGCCGAGCTCGCCGACGCGGCGGTGCTCGACGGCGACGTGCTCGACCTGACCCTCGGGAGCCACGGTCGGGCACGTGGGCACCTGCACCTGATCACGCAGGTGCAGCGAGAGCTCGAGGACATCTTCGTGGGCCTCGGCTACCGCGTGGCCGAGGGACCGGAGGTCGAGGACGACTGGCACAACTTCGAGGCGCTGAACATCCCGAAGGCGCACCCGGCTCGCTCCATGCAGGACACCCTCTACGTCGCACTCGGCGACGAGGAGCAGGTGATGCTCCGGACCCACACATCGCCGGTGCAGATCCGCACCATGGAGACCCAAGCGCCGCCGATCTACGTCGTCGCGCCTGGGCGCACCTACCGCAACGAGACCCTCGACGCGCGCCACTCGCCGGTCTTCCACCAGATGGAGTGCCTCGCCGTCGATCGCGGGCTCACGATGGCCGACCTCTTCGGCACCATCGAGGCCTTCGCGAAGCGGCTCTTCGACGACGACTCGGTACGGACGCGGTTCCGCTCGGACTTCTTCCCGTACACCGAGCCGTCGGCCGAGCTCGCGGTGAGCTGCGTGTTCTGCCACGGCGAGGGCTGCCGTGTGTGCTCGCACACCGGATGGATCGAGCTCGGCGGCTGCGGCATGGTCGACCCGAGCGTGTTCACCGCGGTGGGGCTCGACCCCGAGGAATGGCAAGGCTTCGCGTTCGGCTTCGGGCTGGAGCGGATCGCGATGATCCGCTGCGGCATCGACGAGATCCGTACGTTCTTCGACAACGACCTCCGATTCCTGGCCCAGTACTGAGAGTGACGTACTGAGATGCGCGCGCCACTGTCCTGGATCCGTGACTTCACGCCGGCCGACGCGCCGGTCGAGGACCTCGTCGCGGCCCTGAACCAGCTCGGGCTCGAGGTCGAAGGGGTCGAAGCGCCCGGGGCCGAGGTGCTCGGGGTGCGCGTCGCGCGCATCCTCGAGGTAGTGCCGCATCCCGACGCCGATCGCTTGCAGCTCGCCGAGGTCGACACCGGTGACGGCACGACGCGCGTCGTGTGCGGCGCGCCGAACATCTCCGCCGGGATGCTGGTGCCCTTCGCGCCGAGCGGGGCGTCACTGCCCGGGGGCTTCACCCTCGAGCGTCGGAAGATCCGCGGGCAGGAGTCCGACGGGATGCTGTGCTCCGCGAAGGAGCTCGGGCTCGGCGACGATCACGGCGGGATCCTGGAGCTGGATGCTGCGGCCGAGCTCGGTGGCGACGTGCGCGAGGTGCTCGGGCTCGACGACGTCGTGTTCGATCTCGCGATCACGCCGAACCGCCCCGATGCGATGTGCGTCTTGGGCGTCGCCCGGGAGCTCGCTGCGCACCTGGGTCAGCCGCTGAGGGTCCCGGAGCCGAGCGTCGCGCGCGCGGGCTCGGCCGGAGCCGCGAGCGTGTCGGTGGCGATCGAGGCCTCCGACCGGTGCCCCCGCTACCTCGCCTGGACCGCGGCGGTGACGCTGGGTTCCTCACCGGCGTGGCTCCAGCAGCGGCTGGTGAAGGCCGGGATGCGCCCGATCAGCAACGTCGTCGACGTCACCAACTACGTGCTCCTGGAGCGGAACCAGCCGCTCCACGCGTTCGACCTCGGCCGGCTCGCCGGGCCGGGGATCGTCGTGCGCCTCGCCGAGGCAGGGGAGCGGATGACGACGCTGGACGACGTCGAGCGTGCACTCGATCCGTCGGACCTCCTGATCTGCGACGCCGAGCGGATGCCGCAGGCGATCGCCGGGATCATGGGCGGCGCGACCGCCGAGGTCGGCGACGAGACGACGGAGATCCTCCTCGAGTCGGCCTACTTCGAGCGGATGGGCATCGCCCGCAGCTCGAAGCGCCTGAAGCTCCGTTCCGAGGCGAGCGCGCGGTTCGAGCGCGGCATCGACCCCGACGCCGTCGGCGTGAACGCGGCGCGCGCGATGGAGCTCCTGGTCGAGGTCGCGGGCGCACAGGTCGCGCCGGCTGCCATCGACGAGTACCCGGAGCCCTACCGCCGTCCGCAGATCAACCTGCGCACCACCAAGATCAACGGCGTGCTCGGCACCGAGCTCACGGACGGCGCCGTGCTCGACGCGCTCACTCCACTCGGGATCGAGATGTCGGGCCGTGGCGACGAGATCGTCGCCGTGCCGCCGAGCTTCCGCCCCGACCTGGAGCGCGAGATCGATCTCGTCGAAGAGGTCGCGCGACGGATCGGGTTCGACGCGATCGGTCGCACGGTTCCCAAGCCCGTCGATCAGGTCGGAGCGCTCACCCACGCGCAGCGCGACCGGCGCACCGTCGCTGACGCCCTCGTGGGTGCCGGGGTCTCCGAGGCCATGACCGTGCCGTTGGTGGCACCGGGCGCGCTCGACGCGTTCGGCACCGCCGAGCCGGTGGTCGCGGCCAACCCGCTCCGCGCCGAGGAATCGGTGCTCCGCACGACGCTCCTGCCGGGGCTCCTCGCGGCGACTGCCTTCAACGTCGCGCGCGGTCAGTCGGCCGTCGCGCTCTTCGAGCTCGGGACGGTGTTCCTCGTACCGAAGGCCGGGGGGGTGCTGCCGGACGAGCGCGAGCACGTCGCGGCAGTGCTTGCCGGCGTGGTCCCTCGCCGACCGATCGAGCCCGACCGTCCGGTCGACGGCTACGACGCGACCGACCTCGTGCACGTCGTGGCCGAGGCGATCGGCTGCGAGGACGTCGGGCTCGCGCAGGGCGGTGGCCCCGGGTGGCACCCGCTGCGCGCAGCGCGCATCATCGCCGGCGGGGTCGAGGTGGGCACGGTGGGGGAGCTCGCGCCGTCGGTCACCGCCGGCCTTGGGCTCGAGGGCGCGGTGGTCGCGTTCGAGCTCGACCTCGGCGCACTCGCGGCATCCCCGCGCCACGTGCTCGGCTTCCGGGCACCGTCCCCGTTCCCACCGTCGAACATCGATCTGGCGTTCGTGGTCGACGACGCCGTGCCCGCGGGTTCCGTCGCCGCGACGCTCCGCGCCGCAGCGGGTGACCTCGTCGAGAACGTCCAGGCCTTCGACGAGTTCCGCTCCGACGCCCTCGGCGCAGGTCGCAAGAGCGTCGCGTTCGCGCTGGTCTTCCGCGCCCCCGATCGCACCCTCACCGACGCCGAGGTCGGGACCCTCCGCCAGACGGCGATCGACGCGGTCACGGCCGCCCACGCCGCCACCCTCCGCGCCTGACGCCTCCCCACGAGGTGTTTTGGCGTCGCAAACGGTGTCTCAGACACCCACTGCCGACGCCAAAGCAGTGTGAGGTTCACTCGGGTCGCATGAGTATGCAGATCGGTGTATACTCCTCGGATGGCCTACCGCGCGACCGTGTTGGGAGGGTCCGGCTACGCCGGGGCGGAGCTGCTCCGCCTCCTGGCCGGGCACCCCGAGATCGACGTGGTCTCGGTGAGCGCGGCCTCGAACGCGGGGCAACCGGTGAGCGCCCTCTACCCGTCGCTGGCGCCGGCGTACCCGCACCTCGAGTACGGGACGTTCGATGCATCGGACCTCGACGGCATCGACGTCGCGTTCTGCGCCCTGCCGCACGGTGAGTCCCAGCGCCTGGTCCCCGAGATGGTCGGGCGCGTGGCGCACGTCGTCGACCTCGCGGCCGACTTCCGCCTGTCGGCCGAGCGCTACGAGGAGTGGTACGGCGAGCCGCATGCCGCGCCCGAGCTCCTCGGCTCGTTCGCCTACGGGATGCCCGAGCTCTTCCGCAGCCATCTCGCACCCGAGAGCAACGTCGCCGCGCCAGGTTGTTACCCGACGGCGTCGGCACTCGCGCTCGCACCGCTGCTCGCGCTCGGCATCGTCGAGCCGACCGGGATCGTCGTCGACGCGATGTCCGGCACCTCGGGCGCGGGCCGCAAGCCCGTCGCCCAGCAGCTCTTCGCCGAGGTCAACGACGACGTCACCGCGTACGGGCTCCTCACACATCGGCACACCGGTGAGATCGAGCACACGCTCGAGCACGTCCACGGCCGTCCCGTCCAGGTGCTCTTCACGCCGCACCTCGTCCCGATGGCACGCGGGATCCTCGCGACGTGCCACGCGCGTCCGGCCGTGGCCGACCTCACGACGGAGCGTCTCCTCGACCTCTACCACGAGTACTACGCCCAGGAGCCGTTCGTCGTCGTCGACGAGCGCTCGCCTCGCACCAAGAGCACGTTTGGCTCCAATGCGTGCCACGTGACCGTTCGCTACGACGGGAGGACCGATTCCGTGCTCGCGCTCGCCGCGATCGACAACCTGGTGAAGGGGGCAGCCGGCCAGGCCATCCAAGCGCTCAACCGCGTCCTGGACCTCCCCGAGCCGACCGGCCTGCCCGTCCTCGGGATCATGCCGTGAGCATCACCGCCGTCTCCGGCTTCGAGGCCGCGGGCCTCGCCTGCGGCGTCAAGCCATCGGGCGAGGCCGACCTCGCGCTGGTCGCGACTGCGGACCGCGAGCCGGTCGCGGCCGCGGGCGTCTTCACCACCAACATCGTGCGCGCCGCTCCGGTGCTCGTCTCGCGTGCGCACCTCCAGGACGGACAGGCCGCTGCGGTCGTCCTCAACTCCGGGAACGCGAACGCGGCGACCGGGGCACCCGGCCGGCGCAACGCCCAGCGCATGTGCGAGCTCGCGGCGAACGGGCTGGGCTGCGAGACCTCCGACGTGCTCGTGTGCTCGACCGGACTCATCGGGATCCCCCTGCCCATGGACCCCCTCGAGGCGGGGATCCCCGAGGTCGTCGGCGCCCTGGGCGCCGACGCGGCGGCAGGGCAGCGCGCCGCCGACGCGATCCTCACCACCGACACGGTTCGCAAGGAGGCCCTCGCGATCGCCGAGATCGCCGGCGGACCGTCGATCCGGGTCGGGGGGATGGCCAAGGGTGCCGCCATGCTCTCGCCGGCGATGGCCACGATGCTCGCGGTCCTCGTGACCGACGCCGCCGCCGAGCCTGCCGCGCTGCACGGCGCGCTCGAGCACGCGGTGCGCGACACGTTCAACGGCCTCCTGGTCGACGGCTCGCGTTCCACCAACGACACGGTCCTGCTCCTTGCGGGCGGCGCGGCCGGCAACCCGGTGATCGGTCCCGAGGGCCACGCCTTCCACGCGCTCGTGGAGGCGGTCACCGAGGTGTGCGACGACCTCGCCCTCGCCATGGCCTCCGACGCCGAGGGCGCGACGAAGCTCGCGACCGTCGTCGTCGAGGGGGCCCGCTCGTCCGACGACGCCCGCCAGGCGGCGCGCGCCGTGGCGGGAAGCCAGCTCGTGCAGTGCTCGCTCTACGGAGCCGACCCCTACTGGGGGCGCGTGCTCTCCGAGCTCGGGGCCAGCGGCATCTGGTTCGACCCCGAGCACGTCGACATCGCCTACAACGGCATCACCGTGTGCCGCGACGGCGTCGCGCTGCTCCACGACGAGCGCGCGATCGAGGACGCGATGGCCGGTCGCGAGATCACGATCACCTGCGACCTGCACCAGGGGATGGGCCGCGCGGCCGTGCGGTTCACCGACCTCACCCACGCATACGTCGACGAGAACATGGGCACGTCATGAGCGCGGCACCCGCCGCGCCCGGGCAGGCCGACGAGCGCCTGAAGGACGCGCACGTCAAGGCCGGGATCCTGGCCGAGGCGCTTCCGTACATCAGAGAGTTCTCGGGCAAGACGGTCGTGGTGAAGTACGGCGGGCACGCGATGGACGACCCGGCACTGGCAGAGACCTTCGCCCAGGACGTGGTGCTGATGCGCCTGGTCGGGATGAACCCGGTCGTCGTGCACGGCGGCGGCCCCCAGATCACCGACCTCATGCGCCGTCTGGGCAAGGAGCCCGAGTTCGTCGATGGGCTGCGGGTCACCGACGCGGAGACCGTCGACATCGCGCGCATGGCGCTCGTGGGGAAGGTCAACCGCGAGATCGTCACGTCGCTCAACCAGCACGGCTCGTACGCGATGGGTCTGTCGGGCGAGGACGCCGGGCTCCTCCGCGTCGTGGCCCGCGACCCTCGGCTCGGGTTCGTGGGCGACGTCAGCCATGTCGATCCGGCGGTGCTCGAGCGTGTCCTGCGCGAGGAGCTGATCCCGGTGATCGCCACCATCGGCGTCGACGACACCGGGCAGGCCTACAACGTCAACGCGGATGCGGTCGCGAGCGCGATCGCCGCAGCGCTGCGCGCCGAGAAGCTGGTGTACCTCACCGACGTCGCCGGGATCTACGAGGACTTCGGTGACGACGGCTCGCTCATCTCCCAGACCGACATCGGCGGGCTCGAGCAGCTGCTCCGAGCGGGCAAGGTGGGTGAAGGGATGATCCCGAAGGTGCGCTCGTGCATCGAGGCGCTGGAGGACGGCGTGCACCGCGCCCACATCCTCGACGGGAGGGTGCCCCACGCCCTCCTGCTCGAGTTCTTCACCCGGGAAGGTGTCGGGACCGTGATCGACCGGCGCGGGGGACCTCCGGCATGACCACCTTCGACGATCTCGTCGCGCTCGACGCCGAGCACGGGATGCAGACGTACTCCCGCCAACCCGTCGCGTTCGTGCGCGGTGAGGGCACGATCCTGTGGGACAGCGAAGGACGCCGGTACCTCGACTTCCTGGGTGGGCTCGCAGTCACGTCGCTCGGTCACGCGCACCCCGCGGTGGCCGACGCGCTGGCCGACCAGGCACGCACGCTGTTGCACGTGTCGAACCTCTATTACAACGACCTGCAGCCGCGACTCGCGGCACGGATCGATGCGCTCGTCGGAGGCGGCGGCCGGGTGTTCTTCGCCAACTCCGGCGCGGAGGCCAACGAGTGCGCGATCAAGCTCGCCCGTCGCCACGGGCAGACCCACGGGGGGCCCGAGCGCCACGAGATCGTCGCCGCGTACGGCTCGTTCCACGGGCGGACGCTGGCGTCGCTCGCCGCGACGGGGCAGCCCCAGAAGCACGAGACCTTCCAACCCCTCCCGCCCGGCTTCCGCCACGTGCCGTTCGGTGAACTCGACGCGCTCACGGCATCGCTCGACGGGCGCGCCTGTGCGGTGCTGTTGGAGGCGGTCCAGGGCGAGGGAGGTGTCAACGCCGCACCGGCGGGCTACCTGGAGGCGGTCCGGGCCCTCTGCGACGAGCGGGAGGCCCTCCTGATCATCGACGAGGTCCAGACCGGCCTCGGGCGCACGGGCCGCTGGTTCGGCTTCGAGCACTCCGGCGTACGCCCCGACGTGGTGACGCTCGCCAAGGCGCTCGGGAACGGCGTGCCGATCGGCGCGTGCTGGGCGCGTGACGAGGTGGCGCCCGCGCTGCGTCCCGGCGACCACGCCACGACCTTCGGCGGCCAACCGCTCGCGGCGCGCGCCGCGCTCGCGGTCCTCGACGTGATGGAGGCTTCCGACGTCCCGGCGCTTGCCGCCGCGGCCGGCACTCGGCTCGGCGCAGCGCTCGCGGCCGTGCCCGGGATCACCGCGGTGCGGGGTCTCGGGCTGCTCCTGGCCGCCGAGCTCGCACCCGGGATCGAGGCCGGGCCGGTGGCGAACGCCTGTCTCGAGGCGGGCCTGATCGTGAACGCGGTCACGCCGACCGCGCTGCGCTTCGCGCCGTCCCTGCTCGTGAGCGACGCCGAGATCGACGAGGCGGTGGCGATCGTCGACGCGGTCCTGGCGCCGCTCGTGTCCGCCCGCGTCGCGGTGGAGGAGACCGCATGAGCATGCCGAACGCACCCCGCTTCCTGCCTCCCCGCTTCCTGCCTCCCCGCTTCCTGGAGGTCGACGACCTGGATCCCGCGCAGCTCGCGGCGGTGCTGGCCCGCGCGGCCGACTGGAAGGCGCATCCCGACGAGGTGCCCCACCCGCTGCTCAACCAGGGGGTCGCGCTGGTGTTCGAGAAGCCGAGCGCGCGCACGCGCACGTCCACCGAGATGGCGGTCCACACGCTCGGCGGTCACCCGATCTACGTGCGCGGTGAGGAGGTCGGCATCGGTACCCGTGAGACCGTCGAGGACGTCGGCCGCACGCTGGCGTCGTACTGCTCACTGATCGCGGCGCGGGTCTTCGACCACGCCACCCTCGAAGCCATGCACCGCGCCGTGTCCGTGCCCGTCGTGAACCTGCTCTCAGACCGCGCGCATCCGTGCCAGGCGCTCGCCGACCTGCTCACGTTGCAGGAGGTGCTCGGCGGGCTGGAAGGGCGGAAGGTCGCCTACGTCGGCGACGGCAACAACGTGGCCGCCTCCCTGGCGTTCGCGGCTGCGCTGTCGGGCCTCGAGCTGGTCGTCAGCTCACCCGTGGGTTTCGAGCTCGACGACGACGTCGTCGCCCGGGCCCGCAACCTCGGTGGGTCGATCGAGCTCGCGACCGACCCGTACGAGGGTGTCCGGGGGGCCGACGCCGTGTACACCGACGTCTGGACGTCGATGGGCCAGGAGGACGAGAGCGAGGCACGCCGAGTCGCGTTCGTCGGCTACTGCGTCGACGAGGAGCTGATGGCCGCGGCGGGGGAGCGCGCGGTCCTGCTGCACTGCCTGCCCGCGCATCGGGGTGAAGAGGTCTCGGCCGGGGTGCTCGACGGCCCACGCTCGGTGGTCTGGCAACAAGCAGAGAACCGGATGCACGCGGCGCGCGCGCTGTTCGCCCTGTTGCTGGAAGGGCACTCCATCGGTGGCACGCCCGGTCCCGGAGGGGCGGGATCTCCGGGCGGAGGAGCTTGAGGTGTCAACGCTCGGCAAGCCTCAGCGTCAGCACCGCGTCGCCCGGCTCCTGGAGGACCAGGCCGTCTCCAGCCAGGCCCAGCTCGTGGAGCTGCTCGCGGCCGACGGCGTGATGGCGACGCAGGCGACCGTGAGCCGCGACCTCGAGGAGCTCGGCGCGGTGAAGGTGCGCATCCCCGGCGGGGCGATGGCGTACGCGATCCCCGAGCACGCCAAGGAGCGCCCCGCGCCCGACGATCACCTCCGGCGGGTGATGGGGGAGTTCGTGGTGGAGGTGGGGCACAGCGCCAACCTCGTCGTGCTGCGTACGCCCCCGGGATCGGCCCACGTGATCGGTTCGGCGCTCGACCGCGCCGGGCTCCCCGACGTGCTGGGCACCGTCGCCGGCGACGACACGCTCGTGCTGGTGTGCACCGAGGAGGCCGGCGGCGCGAAGGTCGCCGCCGAGCTCGCGTCCCTCGCAGGGCTCTGAGGAGAAGCAGGAGATCATGCCGAAGCGAGTTGTCCTTGCCTATTCCGGTGGACTCGACACGTCCGTGGCCGTGAAGTGGATCCAGGAAGAGTGGGGGATGGAGGTCGTGGCGCTCGCGGTCGACGTCGGCCAGAGCGCGGACGACGACTGGGAGACGATCCGCCAGCGCGCGCTCGGCGCCGGGGCGATCGAAGCCGTCGTCGTCGACGCGAAGGCCGAGTTCGCTCGTGACTACTGCCTGCCGGCGCTGCGTGCGAACGCGCTCTACGAAGGCAAGTACCCGCTCGTCTCGGCGCTCTCCCGCCCGGTGATCGTGAAGCACCTCGTGGCCGCCGCGCGTGAGTTCCGGGCCGATGCCGTCGCGCACGGATGCACCGGCAAGGGGAACGACCAGGTGCGCTTCGAGGTGTCGACCCGCGCGCTCGCGCCCGACCTCGACGTGCTTGCACCGACCCGGGTCTGGGGCTTCACCCGTGAGGACTCCATCGACTACGCGGCGAGGTTCGGGATCCCGATCACGGTCCGCAAGGACAACCCCTACTCCATCGACGAGAACCTCTGGGGCCGCGCCATCGAGTGTGGCGCCATCGAGGATCCGTGGGTCGCGCCGCCGGCCGAGCCCTACGCGCTCACGACCGACCCGAGCCAGGCACCGCGCGATCCGTGGGAGATCGTGCTGGGCTTCGAGCAGGGCGTCCCGGTCTCCCTCGACGGGACGGCGATGCCACTCCACGAGCTCGTCGGCGCAGTCGGCGCGGTGGTCGGGAGCTACGGCTGGGGCCGGCTCGACATGGTCGAGAACCGCCGCGTCGGCATCAAGAGCCGCGAGGTCTACGAGTGTCCGGGCGCGCTCGCGCTGATCCTCGCCCACGCCGACCTCGAGTCGATCACCCTCGAGCGCGACCTGATGCGGGAGAAGGCCCGACTCGAGCCGCGCTACGCCGAGCTGGTGTACGACGGCCTGTGGTTCTCCCCGCTGCGCCGCGCGCTGGACGCGTTCGTGGAGGAGTCCCAGCGCCCGGTGACGGGCGAGGTGCGTCTGCGCCTCGAGCCGGGTCGCTGCTTCGTCACCGGGCGGCGCGCCGATGCGGGCCTCTACGACTACGAGCTGGCGACGTACGACGCCGCCGACGCCTTCCGCCACGAGGACGCGGCCGGGTTCGTGCGCCTGTGGGGCCTCGGTCTCGAGACCATCGCCCGCAAGCAGGGACCACCCAACGGCGGACCGGCGAATGTCTGACGGGGGGCCCGATCGGGCGGGCGGTCAGCCACTCTGGCACGGACGGTTCGCCGACGGTCCGAGCGACGAGCTCCTCGCGTTCACGGTGAGCCTCGGGTTCGACCGCCGACTCGCCCCGGACGACCTCGAGGGCTCCCGCGCGCACGTGCGCATGCTCGGCGCGGTGGGGCTCCTGGATGACGACGATGTCGCGGCGGTGCTTGGTGCGCTCGACACCGTCGAGTCCGAGCTCGGCGACGGCTCGTTCGCGTTCGTGCCATCCGACGAGGACATCCACACCGCGATCGAGCGCCGGGTCACCGAGCTCGCCGGCGATGCCGGAGCTCGTCTCCACACCGGCCGGAGTCGCAACGACCAGGTTGCCACCGATCTGCGCCTCTGGGTGCGTCGAGCCGGTCACGACGTCGCCACTCGCACCCACAGCTTCCAGGAGACGCTCCTCCGCATCGCCGAGGAGTGCGACGACGACGCATACCTGCCGGGCTACACGCACCTCCAGCGCGCCCAGCCCGTGCTGCTCGCGCACCACCTGCTGGCGCACTTCTGGTCGCTCGCACGCGACGTCGACCGTTGGCGCGACGCGCTCGTTCGTGCCGACGTCTCGCCGCTCGGTGCCGGCGCCCTCGCAGGGTCGAGCCTGCCCATCGATCCCGACCAGACCGCGGCAGCCCTCGGGTTCGCCCGGCGCTTCGAGAACTCGCTCGATGCGGTCTCGGACCGCGACTTCGTCGCCGAGATGCTGTTCGTGCTCGCACTCGAGCAGGTCCACCTGTCGCGCCTGGGCGAGGAGATCGTCCTCTGGGCCAGCGACGAGTTCGGGTTCCTCGGCCTCGCCGACTCCCACAGCACCGGCTCGTCGATGCTCCCGAACAAGAAGAACCCCGACATCGCCGAGCTCGCACGCGGCAAGGCAGGGCGAGTCCTCGGAGATCTCACGGGTTTCCTGGCCACGCTGAAGGGTCTGCCGCTCGCGTACAACCGCGACCTCCAGGAAGACAAGGAGCCCCTGTTCGACGCGGTCGAGACGTGTGCGCTCAGCCTGAGCGCGTTGCAGGGCCTCCTCGAGACGGCGACCTTCGACGCCGAGACGATGCGCGCGGCCGCCGATGCACCGGCCGCCGCGGCCACGGACCTCGCCGAGCACCTCGTGCGGGACGGGACACCGTTCCGTGAGGCGCACGCGATCGTGGGGAAGCTGGTGCGCCAGTCGACCGACCGTGGCGTCCCCCTCGACGAGCTGGTGCTGACCGAGCCGCGGCTCGGGCCGGATGCGCTCGCGCTGCTCGAGCCGGGCGCGGCGGTGCGGCGGCGCACGACCCCCGGTGGCGCCGGTCCGGATGCACTCGACGCACAGGTGGTCGCGGCCAAGGCCTGCCTGACCGCGCAGCGGGCGTGGCTCGAGGCCTGACGCGGGCGTTCTACGCGCGGGACTCCCGCGCGCTCGCCCCGGACCTGCTCAACAAGCTGCTCGTCCACGATGACCCCGAGGTCGGGCGGCTCGTGGTGCGGATCGTCGAGGTCGAGGCCTACGCGGGGACCGAGGATGCCGGCAGCCACGCGTACCGAGGACCGACGCCGCGCACCGAGACGATGTTCGGTGCCCCCGGACACCTGTACGTGTACTTCACCTACGGCATGCACTGGTGCATGAACGTCGTCGCCGGCTCGAGGGGCGTCGCCAGCGCGGTGCTGCTGCGCGCCGGAGCCCCGGTCGAGGGGTTGGACGCGATGCGGGTCCGTCGTCCCTCCGCGCACCGCGACCGCGACCTGGGCGCGGGTCCGGCTCGGCTCACCCAGGCGCTCGGGATCACGGGTGCCTTCGACGGCGTCGACCTGACGCGCGGGTCGCTCCGCCTGCTCGACGACGACGTCCCACCACCGGTGGCGCCGGGCGTCAGCACCCGCATCGGTCTCCGGCCCGGGCGCGGCGACGAGCACCCCTGGCGCTGGTTCGTCCCCGACGACGAGAACGTCAGCCGATCCCGGCCGACCCACGGCTAGCGTCGGGCCGCGATGACCGGAGGAGGCGAGGTGAGCGGCGAGATCGCGGAGCAGGTACGGGTCATCGCCTCGGGCACGGTCGACGTGGTCACCGAGGCCGACCTGGTCCGCAAGCTGGAACGTCGGAGCCCACTGCGAGTGAAGCTCGGCATCGACCCGACGGCCTCCGACATCCACCTCGGCTTCGCGGTCGTGCTCCGCAAGCTCCGCCAGCTCCAGGACCTCGGGCACACCGCCGTGCTGATCCTCGGGGACTTCACCGCGATGGTCGGCGATCCTTCGGGCCGATCGGCCACCCGGCCCCGGCTCTCGAAGGACGAGGTCGACGTCCACGCCGCCACCTACGTCGAGCAGGTGCAGCGCATCCTCGACCCCGACCGCCTCGAGGTGCGC